>JBKAGO010000049.1:0-78287 GCA_046290435.1 Acidimicrobiales bacterium | reverse complement strand
CCCCCGCGACCGGCGAGCTCTTTCGTCCCTGCTCGTCGAGGTTCAGACGGCAGCCGCGGGTTGCGACTGCGACCCCAGCACGTGGGTCCACGCGTCCTGCACGGGGGCGAGGACGGTGGCCGCGTTGCCGATGTGTGTCGGGTCGCCGCCCAGATGGGCTTCGACCAGCTCGGCGAAGGCGTACGAGTACAAGTCGTCGAGCTGCCCGGCGATGTCGCCGGCATCGAGGTTCAACGAGCTCCGCAGCTCCGTCACGATGTCCTGCGCTCGCAGGATGTGTGGCGATGCTGCGGGTCGCTCCCCGCTGTCGAGGCGTGTCTTCGCCATGTCGAGTTCCACCAGCAACCGGTCGAGCAGCATCTTGATGAGCTGCCCGGGGGTTGCCGTCGTCACCCGTTCGGCGAGATATCGATCACGGCCGTCCATTGTGTGCACCATCTCCTCGTTCGTGTCCTGGCGTCGACGACACGACTGGGTCACGTCGTGCCATCAGTCAGCTCCGATCCGGTTATCGGAGGAGCGCCAGGACGTTCTGAGGGACGGCGTTGGCCTGGGCCAACATGGACGTACCGGCCTGCATCATGATCTGGTTCCGGGTGAAGTTCGCCATCTCGGCGGCCATGTCGGTGTCACGGATGCGGGACTCCGACGCCGACAGGTTCTCGATCGACACCTGCAGGTTGCGCACGGTGGTCTCGAGCCGGTTCTGGATGGCACCGAGGTCGCCACGGGTGGTCGACACGCTGGCGATCGCGTCGCGGATGGTGTCGATCGCCGTGTCGGCGCCGCCGGCGGCAGCCAGGTCGAGGCCGGAGATGTCGATGGCGTCGCTACCGACCGAGGCGGTCGTCAGGACGCCGGTGGTGATGCCGATGGTCTCGCCGGCAGCCGAGCCGATGTGGAAGGTCTGCTCGTCGGCGCTGAACACGTCGATGCCGGCGAAGCGGGTCTGGCTGCCGATCTCGCCCAGCTGGGTGCGGAGCTGCTCGAGTTCGGCCTGTTCGGCGACACCGTCGGAGGTGGCCGTGTTGGCGGCCGAGACGGCCAGCTCGTTCATGCGCTGGAGGATGCTGTGGACCTCGACGAGGGCACCTTCAGCGGTCTGGACGAAGCTGATGCCGTCCTGGGCATTCTTGACTGCCTGGCCGAGGCCCCGGATGTCCGAGCGCAACGACTCCGACTTGACGAGGCCTGCGGCATCGTCGGCGGCGCGGTTGACGCGGAAGCCCGAGGACAGCTTCTCGAGAGACTTCGAGAGCATCCCGTCGTTGATCGACAGGTTCCGGTAGGCGTTGAAAGCAGCGGTGTTCGAGTTGATCCGCAAGCTCATTGTTCATTCCTCCATGAGAGAGTTTCGAGCCGGACTTCCGTGTCCGACACGGCCTCAATCGGGATCTCCGCATCCGAGTTGAGGAACCACCGACGGAAATCTTCGGTGGAAGATCACCCCGGCCAGCCGACGGCCCCTCCGACGGGAGCTCTCACCCGCCCGTTCGCGCGCCGGTTCAGGCCTCGGACCTGGAGCTCGGGGCGGCCATCAGCGCCGTGGTCAGACGCAACAGCTGCGCGATGGCCACATCGACCACCGGCACCGCGATGGCGAGCACCGCGATCCGCAGCGCGGCGATCTCGAGCGAGTACGAGCCGCGCACGACCCCGATGAGCACCGGGATCGTCAACGCCACGGCGAGCAGCGACAGGATGGCGCGTCGCACGATCAGGCCTGGAGGCAGGCACGCACGCCGAGCGCCAGCTCGACGGGAGTGGCCTCGATGCGGACGCCGTCGATGACGAGATGACCGACACGCATGCCCCGGCAGAGCCCGCCGATCAGGTCGACCGCGGCATGGCGGCCGTGGCCGGTGAGCTCGACGTTGGATCCGTGGGGATCGATCGCGGCGGCGATGTCCTCGATGGCGCCGGCCAACGCCGCCACCCAGTCGAGGTCGGCCCGGGGGTTCCGGGCGGCGACGCGCTCGAGCACCAGCGGCGCCAGGCCGAGGTCGGCCAATGCCTCGAGACTCCAGCCGGTGGCACCGCCGATCGTCACCACCGGCGCCGGCATCTCCTCACGATCCGGGACATCCGCAGGGCGCGACATCGTCTGCATGCGCACCATCGTGGACTCGAACACGGCTGCATCCTGCGCCGGTGAAGCGGGGGCCGCCGGGTACGGCGTGGTCTCCGCATCGCTGCCGGGGCCGGTTTCGGGGCCGAACAGCTCGTCGTCGAGGGCGGTCCGTGGCGTCCGGACGTCGATCTCGAGTTCGCGATGCTCGACCTCGGCCATCGGGGCCCGAACGGACGGCTCGGGCACGACGAACTCCGCATCCTCCCACCACGACAGATCCGAATCGGCCAGATCGACGCCGCCACGGGGTGCGCGCAGATCGACCGTCGCGTCGGCACGCCCACCACGCAGGTCGACCTCGTGGGCCCGTTCGCGGTCGTCGACACGATCGACCATGCGCCGCAGGACGTCCTCGAACTCGGCGGGCGACGATCGTGGCGCAGCGATCACCTCGAAGCGCTCCTCGCGACGCACCCCGAGGCGGCGCCGCCGCCGCACGCGCTGCGCGTCGACGATCTCGAGATCGTCACCCATCGACGCGACGGCGGCGCCCAGGGCCTCCTCGATCGTGTTGCCGTCAAACTGTTGCGTGGCTGAGGTCGACACGGATCACTCCTGTGGTCTCGAGGTTCAGGTTGGAGCTGAGCTCCTGGAAGGCGATGACGGGCAGGCTCGGCCAGCCGGCGGCCAGCAGGCGCCGCAGGACCGGCCGCAGCTGGTCCGTGCACAACAGCACCGGACGCACTCCACGGTTCTCGGCTGCGGCGATGACGGCAGTGGCCTCGTCGAGCAGCGCTTCGGTGAGCGACGGCGCGATGGCCAGAAACGCGCCCTTCTCTCCGGGGCGCAGGTGTTCGAACAGATGCTGTTCCAGCCGGGGATCCAGCGTGATCGCGTGCAGGGTCCCGTCGCCGGCGATCTGGGCGCAGATGGCCGGACCGATCGCACGGCGGGCGGCTTCGACCATCGTGTCCAGATCACGGGAGGCGGCCCCCGCGCTGGTGACCGCCTCGAGGATCCTCACGAGGTCACGGATCGGGACACGCTCGCGCAACAGCGCACCGAGCACCTGGTGGAGCTCGGCCAGCGACAGCCGTTCACCGCCGACCTCGTTCGCCACCGACGGAGCAACCGGCTTCAGGGCATCGACGAGATCCTGGACGTCCTGGCGTGACAGCAGGTCGGCGGCGTGACTGCGGACGACCTCCGACAGATGCGTCAGGATGACCGAAGCCCGGTCGATGACGCTGTGGCCGCGGCCTTCGAGCTGGGGGCCGAGATGCTCCGGCACCCACGACGCCGGCAGGCCGAACACCGGCTCGAGCGTCGGCTCGCCCGGGATCGCGTCGTCGGGATGCGACGCCAGGACCAGCACGCTCCCGGGCGGCGCGAGACCCCGACCGACCTCGACACCGTGCACGCGGATCGCATAGGTCGACATCGGCAGCGTCAGATTGTCCCGTGTCCGCACCAGCGGTGCCACCAGACCCAATTCGAGTGCGATGTGACGTCGCAGCGTCTTGACCCGTTCGAGCAGACCGGCCCCACCCGGCTCCACCAGATCCAACAGGTTGGGCGCGAGCTCGAGCTCGAGGGCTTCGATGCGCATCTCCGATGTCAGGTCGATGGCCGTCGAGTCGCCATCGCCCGCCTGCGTCGCCGGAGCCGCATCGACCGTTCCGGTGTCCTTCTCGAGCCGGTAGCCCTTCAGTGCGCCGGCACCGAGGAACAGCGCCAGGGCGAAGAAGGGCACGACCGGCAATCCGGGTACCAACCCGACGAGAGCCACCGAGACCGACGACACGGCGAGGGTGCGATGATCAGCGATCAGCTGCGTCCACAGATCGGCACCGAACCCACCGGCCTCGTCGGTAATCGAACGGGTGACGATGACACCGGAGGCGACCGAGATCAGCAGCGCCGGGATCTGCGAGACCAGGCCATCGCCGATGGTCAGCAGGCCGAAGCGCTCGATCGAACCGGTCACGCCGTAGCCGTAGGTCACCATGCCGACGCTGATGCCGCCGATCAGGTTGATGATCACGATCACGATCGACGCGATGGCATCGCCCTTGACGAACTTCGACGCGCCGTCCATCGAACCGTAGAAGTCCGCCTCGGCCGACACCGCAGCGCGCCGGTCACGCGCCGTCTCCTCGTCGATCAGCCCCGAGTTCAGATCCGCGTCGATCGCCATCTGCTTGCCGGGCATGGCATCGAGCATGAATCTGGCGCTGACCTCGGCGACACGACCGGCACCGTTGGTGACCACCACGAACTGGATGACGACCAGGATCAAGAAGACGACCAGGCCGATCACGATCGACCCACCGACCACGAAACCACCGAACGTCTCGATGATCTGGCTCGAATCGCCCGACAGGATCAGGCGCGTCGTCGACACGTTCAGCGCGAGCCGCATCAGCGTCGTGACCAGCAACAGGGTCGGGAACACGCTGAACTGCAGCGGCTCGGCAACCATCATCGAGGTCAACAAGATGACCACCGCGCCGGCGATGTTGACCGCCAGCAGGAAGTCGATGAGCGCCGCGGGCAGCGGCACCACCAACACGATCACGATCGACACGACCCCGAAGGGGATACCGATCGCGGACAGCCGGTTGCGGGCGTCCTTCACCCGGACGCCGCCTGCGTTGTCAGCCACGGGCCGGCCTCCCGGTGGAGGCCGAGCCGGTCAGGCGGCGGCAGGACGGGCAGATGCGCGGCGCAGGTGCTCGGCGAAGGTCATCGCCGGACCCGACGGTGACGACGCGGGCTTCGCAGCCTGCGGTGCACCGGAGACCGCTGCGGCGGCGACCCTGGTCCACATGGGCCGACGGAACACCGACCGGGTCGGCTGCGGGGCGACCGACAACCGTTCGGGTCGGGCCGTCGACGGCCGAGAAGCCTCGGCGATCAGGAACTCGTAGGCCCGCGTGATGCGGTCGAAGGTCACCGCGTCGCCACCCCGATCGGGGTGGACGTGCTTGACCAGGGTCCGATAGGCCGTCTTGATGTCCGCGAGGGACGCGCTCGAGGAGACCCCGAGCATCGTCCGGGCGCTGCATCCATCCATGGGTGCGCTCTCCGGTGTGTGGTTGCAGGACGATCCGTCGTCCTGGTGTTGCACCACAGCCTTCGGCGCAAGCGCGACCGAGTTGAGGGTTTGCCGGAACCGACCGGCGGCGAGCGGTATCCATCACAGCGGCACCTGCCCCAGATCGATGATGCGATCCACGACCGTCTCGGCATAGGTCGGCAGGAACACCAGCGACATCCCTCCCACCACCAGCGCCACCCCGAGCTTCAGGGGAAGGCCGATCATGAAGATGTTCGCCTGCGGTGCGAAGCGCGCCGCGAACGCCAACCCCACCTCGGCCAGCAAGAGCGCGCCGAGCGTCGGCGCCGCGATCTCGAGCGCCGCCAACAACAGATCCGCCAGCGCAGTGGCCGCCATGGCCACCGAATCGGCCTCGAAGATCGGCAACTGGGTGACCGGTACCGCCTCGAACGAACGGACGAAGCCACCGACCACCATCAGATGGGCCCCCGTCGCGAAGAACAACGCCGTGAACGCCAGGCCGAACACCCGGGCCATGACCGCCGACTGTGCGCCCGTGACCGGATCGAGGATCGCCGAGACCGAGAAACCCGACGTGAGGTCGATCACCGAGCCGGCGCTCTGGAAGATCGCGAGTGCCAGACCCGTCACCCACCCGAGCAACAGACCGAGCGCCACTTGACCGAGCGCCACCAACAAGAAGTCGAACAGCCCCGCCGGCGCCGCCGGCGCACCCGCCGAGATCGGAACCGCGAACAACGCCAACGCGATCGCGAACGCCAACCGGCCCACACCTGCGAGCCCGCGTGTGCTGAACAGCGGCGACGCGGCGACCCACGCCGACGTCCTGGCCAAGGCCAGCACGAACAGCATCACGTCGGTCGTGTCGAGAATCATTTCGACTCATCTGCGGGGAGCTCCATCTCACGTCTTCGGGTCAGAGACGAATCAGGTCCGGCGCCATCGTCATGAGCTCGCCGAAGTAGTCGGTCATGACGCTCATCATCCAGCCGCCGGTCAACGCCAACGTGACACCGATCGCAGCCACCTTCGGCACGAAGGTGAGGGTCGGTTCCTGCACCTGCACCACGGCCTGGAACAGGCCGATCACCGTGCCGACAACCAACGACACGATGAGGATCGGTGCGGAGAGCTGCGTGGCGATCCACAGCATCCGGGTCACGATGTTGACGATCTCTACATCCATCAGGGCGCGCGCTTTCGACAGGGGTCAGGTGGAGAACGAGGTGACGAGGGTCGGCACCAACAGCGCCCACCCGTCGACGATGACGAACAACAACAACTTGAAGGGCAACGAGATCACCACCGGAGGCAGCATCACCATGCCCATGGACATCAACGTCGCCGACACGACGATGTCGATGATCAGGAACGGGATGAACACGAGGAAGCCGATGATGAAGCCGGCCCGCAGTTCGCTCATCACGAAGGCGGGGATCAACGTCGTCAGAGCCACATCGTCGGGCGTCGCGGGCTCGGCATCGGTCATGTTGACGAACGTCGCCAGATCCTCGTCGCGGACCTGTTCGAGCATGAACACCCGCAGCGGCTCCATACCCCGCTCGAACGCCTCGGTCTGGGAGATCTCCTCGTCGAGCAGAGGCTGGAGCGCCTCGTCGTTGATCTCGGTCAACACCGGCGCCATCACGAACAGGCTGAGGAACAGCGCCAGACCGATCAGAACCTGGTTGGGCGGGATGCCCTGCAGCGACAAGGCGTTGCGGGTGATGCCCAACACGATGATGATGCGTGTGAACGACGTGACGAGGATCAACAACGTCGGCGCCAACGACAGCACCGTCAACAACAAGATGACCGTCAGCGACTGCGACGCGGCGGCCGTGTCGCTCGCACCGTCCTGGAGGCTCACCGACAGGTCGGGCACATCCTCGTCCGACAGGGCCGGAACCTGCAACGGCGGATCGATGTTCACCCCACCGGGAGACTCCACCGGTGCCGGCTGACCCTGGGCCGCTGCCGGGGAACCCAGCATCGTGACCACGAGGATCGTCAGACCCATCACGAGCCAGGCCGCCGCTGCGAACCACCGCAACCGACCGACGACCGGGCGCGTCTGCTCACGGCGCTCGAGCGCAGAAGCAACCCGACTCTCGGCCGTGGACGACACGTCGCAGTGATCTCCTTCCGGGCGTCGCCCGGATTCGCATCGATCGGTCCGTCCGTGACCATCTGTCGCCCGGACATCCTGTCCAGACGGCGGCCGCGGGAACGCAGCCACCAGCATCCATCGGCACTGGGCCGAACGAACTTGAGCCGAAAGGACTACTGCTCTGGGACGGCTCGTCTCCGGCGGGCACGCGCCGGGAACCTTCGGGTCTGTGACGTCGCACGCTCGGACCCCACGGCACGTCGCCGTCCGGTGTCGGCGGCGCTCTGCTCTGCGCCGAGGGCGACGGCACGTGTCGGCCGCCCTGCACACCTGCGTCGCCGTCGCCGAGACGCGAGAACGCCGACCTGTCCCGGACTCACGCTGCCAGGGCTGATCAGCCCGGAGCCGGCTACCTCGGCTTGTGTTCGAAACGGGCGCGCATGACCTCGAGGGCGTGGTCCATCACGCTCGTCCGATCGGTGACGTCGATGTCGGCATCGTCCTCGGCCGCCGGCTCCATGGCGGCGAGGTCGTCGGTGACGTCGGCCAGGGTCGTCAGCTGGTGTTCGGTGACACCGAGCAGCAACGTGCGATCACCGACACGCATCGTCACGACGGAGCTCGTGCGGCCGACCCGGACCTTGTCGACGATCTCGAGCGGTGCCCGTACACCGGCGCGTCGGGCATCGACCCGTAGGCCTCTGGTACGGCTCAACAGGCGCAACGTCAAGAACAGCAGGCCGAAGACGACCGCTATCCGGACGAGGGTGTCGACGAACTCCATGGCCGGTCAGTCCCACACGCGGTCGGACGGGGCCTCGGGCTCGGCCGGCGCGAGCGCCGGCTCCTCGGCAGCACCGTTCGAGGCGTCGGCCGGCGGCGATGCCGCGGCGTCGGACCACTGGTGCTCCACCGCCACACCGGGCGTGGTGCGATCGAGGCGTTGGGGCTTGCTGCGGTCGGTGGGATCCACGATCTCGAGGACGTGCACACCGAAGCGGTCACCGACCATGACCACCTCGCCGTACGCGACGAGGGTGTTGTTCGCCAGGATCCCCACGGGCTGATCCAGGCCACGTGACAGCTCGACCAACGAGCCCCGCCGGAGCGAGAGCAGGTCGCGCAGCTCGAGTCGGGCTCGCCCGAACTCGACCGTCACCTCGACGTCGATGTCGGCGAGCATCCGCATGTCGCGCATCGACATCGGCTCGTCCACGTTCTCGACGAGCTCGTCGAGCACCATCGGGGTGATCGGCTCGTCGGGCTCACCGGCCGGCGCCGAGCCCGCCGCACCGAGGTCGCCGGCGATCTCGTCGATCAACGCGCCCGGGCTGCCGATCGCCTCGTCGAGCGTCTCGGGTCGGCCGTCGGCGCCGGTACCTGCCGGCGTCGCGGTCTCGGGCGCTGTGGTCTCGGGCGCTGTGGTCTCGGGCGCTGTGATCTCGTCGCTCATCGGTCGGACCCGCTGACGATGTCGAGCTCGCCGGGTAGGTCGGCTGGTCTGTCGTCGGGTTCTCCGAGCAGGTCGACGATCTCGATGGCGACGTGACGGCGTGAACGTCCGATGCGTGTCGCCAGCAGCGGGCGCCCGTCGACGGTCGCCACGATCACATCGGAGACCTCGTGATCGAGGCACACGACATCGCCGGTCGACAACGACGCGACCTCCTTCGCCGACAGCTGCACCGGTTTGAAGCGGACGGCGAGCTCGACAGGGATCTCCGCGCAGGTGCGTGCCACCAGATCCAGGTCGTCGCTCGTGGTGAGGGGTCGCCGGATCGGGGCCGCGAACAGCATCTCGTGGCTCGCACCGGCGGTGACGAGGTCGAACTGGATCGTCACCTGGTCCCCGAGCAGCAACGAGTCCTCGCCCACCGGCTCCAGCTCCACGGGATCATCCGAACCCTGCACCACCCCGACCAGCGCCCGTGCGAGCGCCGTCATGCGACCGCTGGCGATCTCGGTCTCGAGGTCGGTGGGCTCACGATCCTCGACGTCACCGCGGCCGCCCATCATCAGGTCGGAGATGGCCAGCAGGGCGCCGGCGCTGAACAGCAACTGTCCGAGAGCGTGATGGTCGGGACTCGTCACCGCGAAGGCCGTCAGGCCGGTCGGGTCGGGGGGACCCGGAACGACGGCACCCATGTCGAACCGGACGTCTCGCCGGACCAGGTTGGACAGACCGCGCGATTCGATGCCGAGAGCACGGGCCACCTGGGCCTGGATCTCGGTCAGGCGCTCGTCGGAGAACGAGGCGACGCCGACGCGGTAATGACGGATGTCTGCGGGTGCCTGCACAGTTGCCACCGCTCTCCATCGGCATCGGGGCCTGGGCCTTGAGCACTATCTGGGACTTGTCGGCTCGAGGGCAGCCTGATGGCGTTCACCACGTTCGTGCGATTTCTCCCCCCAAGTCCTCAAGTCCGTTCGGCCCGGTCCGATTGACCCATGCGCCCAGAGCGCCGACCAACCAACGGAATGACATCGACGTTCACGGACGAACGCAGCCGCCGCACCCGCAACCCCGGGTGTCGCCGACCTGTGTTCGTCCGTTGTCGCTTTTGCCCTGCGGCGGTCGTGACCACGACAACCCTGCCCACCCATTCTTCCGACACCGGAGCCGACCTCGATGATCGACGTGTTCTCGACAAACTCGCTGACCGCCATCGAGGTGGCGCTCGACGGCGTCGCCGAACGTCAACGGGTCGCCGCCCACAACATCGCCAACGTCAACACCCCCGGCTTCCGGTCGGCTCGCGTCGAGTTCGAGTCCGAGCTCGCCCGGGCGTTGGAACGGGGACAGGGCGTCCGCGACGTCGATGCCGACATCGTCGGGGCCAACACGCCGATCAACGTGCGGGGCAACGACGTGGCCCTCGAGCAGGAGAACCGTGACCTCATCACCGCCGGCGTCCAGTACGAGGCGCTGGTGAACGCGATGAACCACCATTTCGCGCTGTTGCGCACGGCTGTCGGGCGCTGATCGTCATGACCATGTTCGCAGCGATGGACATCGCCATCAGCGGGGCCACGGTCTCGCGGACGTGGATGGACGCGATCTCCCACAACATCGCCAACCTCAACACGGTGAACCCCGCAGGCGAGGAACCGTTCCGTGCACTCGTCGTGGCCGCAGAGTCGGTGCGTTTCGAGAGCGGCGAACGAGGTGGCGTGCGGGTCCAGGAGATTGCGGCCCGCGACGCACAACCTGCGCTCGCATTCGACCCCTCCGATCCGAACGCCGACCCGGCCACCGGGATGGTGGCACGTCCCGTGGTCGACCTGGGTCAGGAGATGACCAACCTCGTCATCGCCAGCCGCACCTACGAGGCCAACCTCGGCGTCGTCGATCGCATGCGCGACGCATACATGGCCGCCCTGCGCATCGGTCAACGCTGACGCCGCCGTCCCGCCGTTCAACGTCCCAGCAACCGCACGCCCCGTACCGAGGATCACCATGGCCATCAGCCCCATCTCCTCACAACCCATCGCCCCGGTCCGCGGGGTCGGCTCGGCGACGCCCACCGAGGGCGCGGCCCAGCCCGGCCTCGTCGGCCAGTTCGGCCAGATGCTCGAGAGCGTCGCCGCGTCGTCGGCCGAGGCCGCCGAGCTGGGCACCCAGATCGCCACCGGCGAGATCACCGACATCCACCAATTCGCCGCATCCGCCGCCAAAGCGGAGCTCGGCACCCAGATGACCGTCGCCTTCCGGGACCGAGCGGTCGAAGCCTTCCAGACGATCATGGCCATGCAGGTCTGATAGGAGCCCTTGCACGTGGAGATCACCACCCTCGAGGACCGAGAGGCCGGCTGGCGCCGCGACTGGAAGTCCTTCGGGTCACCCCAGTTCGCGGCCTTCGGCCTCCTGGCGGTGGCCGTCCTCATCCTCGGCTTCTGGTTCCTGCGTTGGTCGACCGCGCCGACCTGGTCGATGGCCGCGAGCGGGCTGACCGCCACCGAGGCCGCCGAGGCGCGCAGCGAGCTCGACGGTGCCGGTATCGAGAACCGCCTCGCGAACGGCGGGTCGGGTATCGAGGTGCCGGCGTCGGTGCAAGACGAAGCCGCGGTGGTGCTCGGCGACGCCGGCGTCATCGGTGGAGCCGCGGAGGGCTATGAGATCCTCGACCGCCAGGGCTTCACCACCTCGTCGTTCAAGCAGCGCATCGACTTCCAGCGCGCGATCGAGGGCGAGCTGGCCCAGACGATCACCGCCATGGACGCCGTCAGCTCCGCGACGGTGCACCTGGCCATCCCCGAAGAGAGCGTCTTCTCCGAAAACGACGGCATGACCCGCGCGTCGGTCGTCGTCAGCGGTGCGCCCGACCAGGGAACCGTTGCGTCGATCGTCAACGTCGTCGCGTCGGCCGTGCCGAACCTGGATCCCGGCAGCGTCACCGTGGCCGACACGTCGGGGCGGATCCTGTCATCGCTCGATGGCAGCGGCATGGTCAGCGACCAGCAGCTCGGCATGCAGCAGCTGCTCGAATCCCAGCTCGAGATGGACGCCCAGACGATGCTCGCCCAGACGCTGGGTTCCGGCGCTGCGGTCGTGCGGGTGTCGGCCGACATCAACTTCGACGAGGTCGAGCGCGAGGAGGTCGTCTACACGCCTCAGGTCGACGGCGACGGTGCCATCACGCAGGTGCCGCTGCGCCAGCAGCTGTCGAGCGAGGCGTTCACCGGCGACGCCGCTGCCGCGGGCGGGCCGCTCGGGGTCATCGACGACTTCAACGACGCCGGCCAGCTGGTCGAGGACGACGGTGCCGGGGCCTACGTGCGCAGCGACGACACCACCGAGTTCGGCGTGCCGTCGACGCGCATCGTCAGCCGCGAGGCGCCCGGTGCCGTCGAGCGACTGAGTGTCGCAGTGATGGTCGACGCCAACCTCGACCCGGCGCCGGACCCGGCGGCGATCCAGCGGCTGGTCGAGGCCGCGGTGGGCATCAACGGCGAGCGCGGTGATGCGGTGATCGTCGAGTTCCTCCAGTTCGACCAGACCGCTGCCGAGGAGGCCGCGGCCCTCGCCGCGGCCGTCATCCCCAGCGGGCCGAGCATGATCGACACGGTCCTCGGCTACCTGCGCACCGCAGTCGCCATCATCGGGATCATCCTGGCGCTGCTGTTCCTCCGCAAGGGTCTCAAGCCGCTCCTCGCCGAGAAACGCGAGGCAGTCGAGCTCGAGCCGGGCGCGGCTGTGGCGCTGGCTGCAGGGCGCGACAACGACGCCACGAGGCTGATCCCCGTCGTCGACGCCGAGATCCCCTCCGACGCCGACGCGGCGTTGACCGCGGCGGCGGGCTCGAGCCTGCTCGAGGCCGGACCCGAGGCGGCATCGACCGTGGACATGCTGCAGCTCATCGATCAGCAGCCCGACGAAGTGGCCGACCTGTTGCGCGGCTGGATGGCGGAGGCGAAGTAGGTGCCGGTTGCGCTGCCCACCGAACGCGATCGCATCGCCCGCCTCCTGGTGGCCATGGGGCCCCAACGCGCCGCGAACCACCTGCGGGGCATGGACGAGGACAAGGTCCGAACCGTCCTCACCGACATGGCCACGATTCCGCCGATGTCGGCCGAGGAGGCCAAGACGGTCCTGGTCGACTTCACCCGGCAGCTGCTGGCACGGCGGACCAGTGCCGGGGGCGTCGACTATGCCAAGCGTGTCCTCACCGGTCTCTACGGCACCGAACGCGCCGAGCAGCTGGCCGCCGAGATCGACCCGAGGTACTCGCGACCGTTCCTGTGGCTCAAGGACCTGCCCGTCATCGACCTCGGCAAGGCCCTCAACGACGAGCCCCCGGCCGGGGTGGCCCTGGCGCTCGCCCACATCGACTCACCGATCTCGGCCCAGGTGCTGCGCCACATCGACGAACCCAAGCGCAGCGACGTGGCGATGCGCATGGCGTCGTTGACCTCGGTGGCGCCCGACGTGGTCGAAGCCATCGACCGGAGCCTGCGCGAACGACTGTTGTCGGATCTGGCGGCGGGGGTCCAGCCGGTCGAGGGCGTGTCGATCCTGGTCGAGGTGCTGACCCAGTCCTCGGCGAAGCTCCAGAAGAGCATCGTCGAGTCCATCCGCGAACGCGACAGCAAGCTGGCGGTGGAGATCCAGGAGCGGCTCTTCGTCTTCGACGACATCGTCCTGCTCGACGACCGGGCCATCCAGCAGGTCCTGAAGTCCATCGAGACGATGGACCTCGCCTTTGCGCTGAAGACGGCTTCCGAGGAGATCATCGACCTCATCAGCCGCAACCTCAGCGAACGGGCCCGCGACTCGCTTCTCGAGGAGATCGACTACCTCCAGAACCCCAAACCCGCCGAGATCAAGTCTGCGAAGAGCCGCATCGTCGCCGCCATCCGCGAGCTCGAAGAGGCCGGGACCATCGACATCGACCGCCCCGGCGCCGCCATGGACGACGGAGACGACGAGTGATGCGCGCGACACCGATGCACGATCCGAGGAGGAGCCCATGAGCGACCGCAAGGGTCGTCGCGTGCGCTCGATCCTTCGTCTCGCGCAGCGGGACGAAGAGGCCGCCCAGCGCGCCCATGCAGATGGCGAGAGCGCCGTCGTCGAGGCCGAGGCCCGTCGTCGTGCCGCAACCGAACGTGTCGACGATTCCGAGACGACTTCGACGACCTCGGTCACACCGGCCGAGTTGATCGCCGCACGCCAGCGGGCGTCGTTGCGCGCCGCCGACGAACGCGCCGCCGACGAACGCCTCCGCGAGCTGCTCGAGGACCAGCTCGTGCTGCGGACCGAGCTGCTCGGTGCGCTGCGCCGCCGACGGTCGCTCGAGAACCTCGAGGAGCGCCATCAGGCAACCCAGGCGTCGCTCGCCGCACACGCCGCACAGAAGGCCTTGGACGAAATCGCTTCACTGCGCCGACAGAGGAGCGCCCGACGATGAACACCGAGACGATCACCACCCGGCCTGCGCCGGCCCCACCGGCGACGACGACGAACACGAGCGCCGCCGCACGCGTGACCGACGACGGGTTCGCGGTCATGTTGAGCCATGCAGGCGGCCTCGCGCCCGAGCCCGCCTCGGAGCAGGGCCCACCGGCAGCCCCTGCTGCAGTCGCGGTGCCTGCAGTCGCGGTGCCGGCGACACCGGCCCTACTGCCGACCCCGGCACCGGCGCTCGGCGCGGGCGTCGTCTCGCCCGGCACGATCGGTGCCCTGCTCGCCGCCGCGGCCGCCTCCGGTTCCGCCGCCGTCGCGGGCACCCTCGCCCAGCTGATCGGCCCGGTCCCGTCGATGACGGTGGCGCCCACCGCGGGCCCCTCCACGGACATCGATCTCAGCGGTGACATGGAGCAGCGCCGAGCGTCGCTCCAGCCGCTGTTCGAGGCTGCCGGTGCCCGCTACGGCGTCGACCCGGACCTGTTGGCGGCGGTGGCATGGACCGAGTCGGCCTTCCAACCCGACGTGGTGTCCCACGCCGGTGCCATCGGCCTCATGCAGATCATGCCGGGGACCGCCGGAGATCTGGGTGTCGATCCCCGCGATCCCGCCCAGGCGATCGACGGCGCCGCCCGCTACCTGCGCGATGCATTCGAACAGTTCGGCGATGTGCGCCTCGCACTCGCCGCCTACAACGCCGGCCCTGGGGCCGTTGCCAGCCACGGGGGCATTCCCCCGTATCCCGAAACGACCGCCTACGTCGTCAAGGTGATGGACCGCTACGAGAGCCTCCGAGGAACCTCGACATGATGACCCTTCCGGTGCCCGTCACCACCACTCCCCTGCGCACCCCTGTGCCGAGCCCCACCGGAGTCGGCGGCGACGGAGGCTTCGCCCATGCCTTGGCGACACACCTCGCCGAGCGCGGCGCGTCGTCCGAGCCGCGCGCCGACGGCGCCCGCGATCACGCGGCGGCGACGGGCGAGGACGGGTCGCGGCCCACGCCGATCGACGAGCGGCGCACCGATGGCCGGGCCAACGACGTCGACCGGGCCCGCGAGGCGGACGACCAGAACACCCGACGGATCGGTGATCACGACCGACCCGAGGCCACCCGGTCGGTCGACGACGCCACGACTGTCGACGACGCATCTGCCTCCGGTCACCCCGACGAGCGTGGTGGCGACCGGGTCGACGCCCGCCCCCGAGCGGGCGAGGCCCACGACAGCGCCAGCGCCAGCGACAGCGACAGCGCCAGCACCGGCACCAGCACCAGCGACGACGCTGCGTCGGCCGCCTCCGACGAGACCGCCGACGCGATCACAGCCATGGCGGTGCCGGTCACGATCGACCCGGAGGCCCGCCTCGCGGCACTCGCGCCTGCGGCCCAGACTCCCGCCCCGGCACCCGGTACCGCCGCGCCTGCGGCTGCAGCCACCGCAGGCGACCAGACGATGGCACGCCCCCTGGCGGGCGGTCTCGGCGCACAGGCTGCCGTAGCCGCCGGGCCGACTCCGACGGGTACCACCGCTGCAACCGCCACAACCACCCCGACAACCGCCCCGACAACCACCACCACCGCCGGCGCCACCCCGACAACCACCACCACCACCGCCGGCGCCACCACGACGACCGCCGCCGCCACCACCACCGGCGCCACCCCGACAACCACCATCACCACCGCCATCACCACCGCCACCACCATCGGCGACGCCGCCGCCACCACCGCCGCCGGCGCCACCCCGACAACCACCCCGACAACCACCACCACCGCCGGCGCCACCACGACGACCGCGACCTCCGGCGGCGGCTCGACACACACGGCGACGCCGGCGGGCATCACCGACCGCGCCGTCCCGACCTCCTTGCCGGTCCCGGCGACCCCGCTCTCCACTGCCACGACGAACCCGTCCTCCACCGTTGCCGCCGTCCTCGACGCTGCGACCGCCGAGACGGGAGCGCAGCCCACCACCACCCCGACGACGACCAGGGGAACGGAGCAGCAGCCACAGCAACCCGTCACTGCAGCGGCGGTACCGGCCAACGCTTCGTCGCCGCTCGGTACCGCAGCCAGCCCTGCCGTTGCCGTGGCCGCCATGCCCACACCGACCCAGAACGCCGTTCCCACTGCCACAGCCCCCACGGCGGTGTCGACCACCACCGTCGACGACTCGGTGGCCACGGCAACGGCCACCACACAGGCACTCTCCAACCCGGGTGTAGCCCGTGGCGAGCTCACGGCGCCGCAGCGTCTGACGGCGGTCATCGCGCCCGAGGCCGGCCGCATGCGGGGAACGGTCGGCCACCGCACCCTGGAGATCCGCCTCGACCCACCGGACCTGGGCACCGTGGATCTCGAGATCCGCTCGTCCGGATCGACGGTCACCATCGTGGCCCGCACCGAATCGGCCGAAGCCATGCTGGCGATCCTGCGCCAACGGGACGCCATCGAGGCCTCGCTGCGTGACCTGGGCATGGACCTGTCGGGCTTCGACGTCAGTGACGGGACACCGGAGCACGAGCAGGCCGAGACCGGACGCGGCACCGCCACAGCCGGTGCCGCCGCCGGATCGACGGCCGAGAGCGATGACCTCGAGGCCGCACCCTCGGCCCCCCTCGTCTCGGAAGGATCGGTATTCCTGTGAGTGACATCAGCGCCGTCGGCACCACCACCCCTGTCGCCCCCACGAGCGATGGATTCTCCTCCACGGCCCTGCAGGGCATCGACAAGGAGATGTTCCTGAAGCTCCTGGTGGCCCAGATGCAGTACCAGAACCCCATGAACCCGGTGGACAGCACCGAGTTCCTCAACCAGGCCGCGCAGTACGCCTCGGTCGAACAGCTCGAGAATATGGCCACCCAGCAGGCCGAGATGCGCTCGCTGCAGATGATCACCGTCGCGACGGGCATGGTGGGCAACGAGGTGACCGCCATCGACCCGGCTACCGGCGAGCCGATGACCGGCGTCGTCACCTCGGTCCAGTTCGACGGCGCCGAACCCCTGCTGGTCATCGGCAACACCGTCGTGCCGGTCACCAGCGTGATCGAGATGCGCGGCCCGGCCGGCGAGGCCGACCAGGTCGCACCCGATGCCACCGAAGGCACGACCACGGCGGGCGACCCCGATGACCAGCCCGCCGAATCCGACGTCGAGACCGAGGTGGTGGTGTGACCGTCCGCTGAGTTCCCCACCATGTCGAGCCCGCACGGGCTCACCCGATTCCCACCCGATCTCATGGATGACACGGCGCCCACGGATGGAACCGCCACAGCCTCCCTCCCAGGAAGGACCCCACCATCATGATGCGTTCCATGTTCGCCGGTGTCTCCGGACTCCGTGCTCACCAGACCATGACCGATGTCGTCGCCAACAACATCGCCAACGTCAACACCATCGGCTTCAAGTCGAGTCGCGTGCAGTTCGCCGACACGTTGGCCCAGCAGCTGCGCGGCGGCAACGGCAACGGCGAGGCCACCGCCGGTATCAACCCCCAACAGGTCGGTCTCGGCGTCAGCGTCGCGTCGACCAACCGCAGCTTCACGCAGGGCGGTCTCCAGCTCACCGGCCGGTCGACCGACGTCGCCGTCACCGGCGACGGCTTCTTCATGGTCGAGGTCGGCAACGAACGGCTCTTCACCCGCGCCGGCTCGTTCTCCTTCGACAACCTCGGCTTCCTCACCGACCCCACCGGCGGCGCCGTCATGGGCTGGAACGCCTCCGCCACCGGCGAGATCAACACCAATCAGGAAGCCACACGCCTGCAGGTACCGACCAACACCACGATCCCACCTGTGGCGACGTCCATGATCCGCATGGGCGGCAACCTCGACGCGACCGCCACCGTCGGCGACGTGCAGACCACGGCCATCGACGTCGTCGACAACCTCGGCACCTCCCGGCGCATGAGCCTCACCTTCGAGCTGACCGCGCCGAACAGCTGGGACGTGACGGTGACCGACCCCGAGGGCAATGCACTCGGCACCGACTCGATCACCTTCGATGCCACCAACGGCGCCCTGGCGGCCACCACCGTCAATCCCACCTTCAGCTACACCCCGCCCGGAAGCACTCCGTTCTCCTTCGAACTCGACCTCGGTGAACCCGGCAGCAATAGTGCGCTGACCCAGTACGCCGGGCCGGCGAGCGCGCAGGCACTCAGCCAGAACGGGCAGGAGCAGGGAAGCCTGCGCTCGTTCGCCATCGCGAACGACGGCACGCTGTCCGGGGTGTTCTCGAACGGCGAGACCCGTCTGCTCGGTCAGCTCGCCCTGGCGACCTTCAACAACCCGTCCGGTCTGCTGACCGCAGGCGAGAACCGCTTCCTCGCGACGAATGCCGCGGGCGACGCCGTCATCGACACACCCGGCTCCGGAACCAGCGGCGGTATCTCCGCCGGCACCCTCGAGATGTCCAACGTCGACCTCTCCGAGGAGTTCACCAACCTGATCATCGCCCAGCGCGGGTTCCAGGCGAACTCGCGGATCATCACCGTCAGCGACGAGATGATCCAGGAGCTGGTGAACCTGAAGCGCTAGCGGTCGCGATGAACCGCCGTCGTCACTGCGGTGACGGGAGCTCGGCACGGGTCGGCAGGTCGGCATCGAGCACGACCTGTCGGCCCAGTCGCCGGCGGCGGTTCACCACCACCGGGCCCAACAGGTTCGCCGTGAAACGTCGAGGATCGTCATGGATCGTCACCAGGCAGTACACCAATGCGTCGTCGGCGTCGTCGATACCCAGGCGATCCTGCACGTCCGCGGGCAGGACGGGCTCGTAGTCGGCGAAGAACGCCCACGGAACCACCGCCAAGAACGCGAGCGCCGGGTCGTCCACCGCCTGCAACCACCAGAACAGCCCGTCGTCGTTGACGGGCACGGCGATGGCGCGGGTGACCATCGCGAACCCCATCAGACCGTCGGGGAACTCGATTACGTCGCCGGGATCGACGGTCAGCTCGCCGAAGCGGTCCGTCGGCACCACCAGCGGCACGCCGCCGTTCGTGGACACGGCGCCCTACTGCTTCGGTCGGCCCGGCAGACCACCGAGGTCGCCCGGCGCCACCGATGCGGCCAGCCGGTTCTCGCGGCTGATCTCGTCGTAGAGCTCGCGACGGTACACCTGCACCGACCGGGGGGCGTCGACGCCCACCCGCACCTGGTCGCCACGGAACTCGATGATCGTCACGACGACGTCGTTGCCGATGACGATCGATTCTCCGGCCTTGCGACTCAAGACGAGCACGAGGGCGAGGGTACCGCACCGGGCGGCAACGCAGAGGGGCGAGACCGGTGACCGACAACATGGCGGCGGCCATGGCGCGCATCAGCGCCATCCGCACCACCATCGGGGCGGCCACACCGGCGCGCACCGTCGCCGCGGCCACCACGGCTGCGTCGCCGCGATTCGCCGACCTGCTCGCGAAAGAGATCGACCGCACCCCCGGCTCGACGCCGACCACCTCGAGCAGCGGCGCACCGCCGGGGCTGGAGGGGTACTCCAACGGCCGGATCCCCGTCGACGCCCTGGCACCGATCCCCGGCGGCGAGTTCATGTGGGGACCGGCCGCGGAAGCCTTCACCCGGATGGCCGACGACGCCGCTCGCGCCGGCATCACCTTGCCGGTCGTCGACGCCTACCGGCCCTACGAGGACCAGGTGCGCCTGGCGAACGAGCTGGGTCTCTACAGCCAGGGCGGCCTCGCCGCCGTACCCGGTACCAGTCAGCACGGCTGGGGTCGCGCGATCGACATCACTCTCGACGACGAAGCCCTCGCCTGGATGCGCACCAACGCCGCTGCCTACGGCTTCCACGAAACCGTCCCGCGCGAACCCTGGCACTGGGAGTTCCATCCCTAGCGCACGCCCTACCACCGCAGCCGACGCCAGACGCGGCGCGCGGCTGGCACGCTGCCATTACCGTCTGACCCGTGAGGGACATCGAGGTGGCCCCCCAGCGCACGGCCCGCATCGGTTCGTGGCGCTCCAGCGCCGAGACCGCCACCATCGCGACATACATCGACCAGCCCCTCGATGCCGCGGCGGTGCGGGCCTGTCTCGACCATCTCGTCACCGAGGGCTATCGGCGCGTGGTCACCGCGGCACTCGAACCCCGCGAGCAGGCGGTGTTCGCCGGCCAGGGCTTCTCGCAGCTGCGGTCGCTCACCCTGCTGCGCCGCGAGCTCGGCGAGGCGCTGCCCCCACCCGCGCACCGTTTGCGCCGGGTGCGAAGCCGCCGCGCCACCGACGTCCTCCCCATCGACCACGCGGCCTTCGATGAGTTCTGGCGTTTCGACGCCACCGCACTGCACGAGGCCATCCAGGCCACACCCCACCATCTGCTGCGGGCCACCGCCGGCGTCCCGGCCCAGGGCTACGCCCTCACCGGGCTCGCCAACGACCGCGGCTACATCCAACGCCTGGCCGTCACCCCCGAGGTGCACGGTCGGGGTCTCGGCACGGCGCTGCTGGTCGATGCGCTGCGCTGGCTGCGCAGGCGCGGCGCACACGCCGCGTTCGTCAACACCCAGGACGACAACATCCGGGCCACCGAGCTCTACCGCCGACACGGCTTCGAGCCGGTCCCGGGAGGTTTGGCGATGATGGGCATCGATCTCCAATAGTGTGTCCGCGCACACAGATCCCAGACCCAGGAGAATCCGGTGCCCGTCCGCATCGTCACCGACAGTGCAAGTGATCTCGACGACGCCGAGGCCGCCGCGCTCGGCATCGAGATCGTGCCCTTGTCCATCCGTTTCGGTGACGAGGAGTTCACCGACCGCCGCGACCTCACGGTGGCGGAGTTCTACCGCAAGATGGACACCCTCGACGTCCTGCCCGAGACGGCGGCGCCCTCGCCCGGTGCCTTCGAGGCCACGTTCCGGGCGCTCGCCGCCGACGGCGCCGATGCCATCGTGTGCATCAACCTGTCCCGGGCGCTGTCGGCCACCGGCGAAGCCGCGGCCACCGCGGCACGCGCGGTCGCCGACGACATCGAGGTGCACTGCATCGACTCGAAGTCCATCACCGCCGGCCTCGGGACCCAGGTCCTCGCCGCGGCGCGCGCCCCGGCCGACGGCGCCCGTGCCGACGAGGTCGTCGCCATCGTCGAGGGCCTCATCCCCCGAACCCGCGTCTACGGCGTGCTCGACACCCTCGAGAACCTCAAGAAGGGCGGCCGCATCGGCGGCGCCCAGGCCATGCTCGGCACGATGCTGTCCATCAAGCCGTGCCTCGATCTCAGCAGCGGCGAGGTCGCCGAGGCCGGCAAGCAGCGCACCCGCCGCAAGGCCCTCGCCTGGCTGCGTTCGGTGCTCGCCGAGGCCGGCGAGGTGGAAGAGCTCGCGGTCATCCACGGGCTCGCCCCCGACATCGACGAGTTCTGCGAGTCCATCGCCGATCTGGTGCCCCGCGACAAGATCCGTGTCGCCGAGCTGGGAGCCGTCATCGGCACCCACGGCGGCCCCCGCGTCGTCGGGATCTGCTACCTGACCGCTTCCTGAACCGGCGGCCGCGTACCTCCGAGGCCCCAGAGCCGTCTACGGTTTTTGCCCATCGCTTCCGATGTGCCCACCGACAACGCGTTGATGCGCGGTGACACCGGCGGTTTCGCGCGCCCGCTCGACGCCTGCGCCATCACCACCGGGCGTGTCCTCGCGGGCCGGTACGAGCTGCAGCGCCATGTGGCGTCGGGCGGCATGGCGTCGGTGTGGGAGGCCACCGACCGGGTTCTCGGCCGGCAGGTCGCCGTCAAGGTCCTGCATCCCCATCTCGCGGCCGACCCCGCGTTCCTCGAGCGCTTTCGCGCCGAGGGCCGCTCTGCGGCGCGCCTCTCCCATGCCGCCGTGGTGGCCATCTACGACACGGTCAGCGAGCCCGGCTGCGAGGCCATCGTCATGGAACTCGTCGAGGGCCAGACCCTGCGCTCGTTCCTCGACACCAACGGACCCCTGGCCTTCGGCGACGCCGTAGCCGTGGTCGACCAGGTCGCCGGGGCCCTCGAAGCCGCACACGACGCGGGCATCGTGCACCGCGACGTCAAGCCCGGCAACATCCTGCTGTGCGCCGACCGGCGTGTGAAGGTCACCGATTTCGGCATCGCCAAGGCCGCAGCCGACCCCGCCGCCCACCAGACGAGCGCCGACCACACCACCGATGGCGTGGTGCTCGGCACGGCGAAGTATCTCGCTCCCGAACAGGTCGCCGGCCAAGCCGTCGACGGCCGCGCAGATCTGTACAGCCTCGGTGTGGTGCTGTACGAGACCCTGACCGGCACCGTGCCCTTCGACGGCGACACGCCGGCGGCCACCGCGCTCGCCCGCCTCGAACGCGACGCTCCACCGATCACGTCGCGCCGAGCCGGAATCCCGCCGGGGTTGGTCGTCGTGGTCGACACCGCGCTCGCCCGCGACCCGGCGGACCGTTTCGCCAGTGCCGCCGTCATGCGGACCTCGCTGGCCGCAGCCCTGGTTCCCCCGCCGCCGCCGGTCGTCGATCCCACCATGGTCCTGACCGACGTCGATCGAGCCGCCGTCGGACAGCACGAGCCCGCCCCGGCTGCGCCCGAACCCCGGCGAGCGCCCGACCCCGTCGTCGTCGGCGAGCGCGACACGCTTCGCGGGCTCCTCGTCGGGGCGGTGGTCGTGGGCGCCTTCGTGCTCGGCATCACCTTGTTCGCAGCCACGACCATCGGGCGCGATCTCTACGACCGGGCCTGGTCGACGGTGACCGACACCATCGTCAACGACCGCGGCTCGGGCCCGGCGCAAGCACCACCGGCCGCAGCCGAGCCCGGCGAGGTCGGCGAGCCGGTTGCGCCCGTTGCCGACGCGGTGGCCGACAGCCCTGCCGATGGCATCTCCATCGTCTCGGTCGCCGACTTCGACCCCGAAGGCGACGGACGCGAGCACCCCGACCGGACGCCGCGCGCAGCCGACGGCGCACCCGGCACGTTCTGGCACTCCGAACGCTACGACAGCCGCCAGTTCGGCAACCTCAAGTCCGGTGTCGGCCTGGTGGTCGCCTTGGACGGGACCCGACCCGTCAACCGTCTCGAGGTGGTGTCGCCCACCCGGGGCTGGGCCGGGCGGGTCTTCGTGTCCGACGGCGCAGCCGCGGAGCTCGGCGGTTGGGGCCAACCGGTCGACGGCCGCGTCGGGGTCGACGGGACGGTGCGCTTCGATCTGCGTGGTGTGGTCGGCTCGCACCTGCTGGTCTGGTTCACCGATCTCGGCGACGAGCTTCCCCGACCGCGTATCGAGATCGCCGAGCTCACCGTCTCCTGAGCGACCATCGGCCCCGAACCCCCACCGATTGGCACCAAGGGGCGACAGCGGCCGTTTAGGCTTCGCCGATCACCGCCGACGATCCCGATGCCGACCTCGTCCTCGCCGCCCAGCGCGGCGATCGACACGCCCTCGATCGGCTCCTGCGCGCCCACTACAGCCGGATCTACGGCGTGTGCCGGCGCCTTGCCGGCAACGACGCCGACGCCGCCGACGCCACCCAGGAAGCGCTGCTCGCCATCGTGCGGGGCCTCGACCGCTTCGACGGCCGGGCCCGTTTCGGCACCTGGGCCTACCGGGTGGCCACCAACGCCTGCCTCGACGAGCTCCGCCGGCGCGGGAGGCGCCCGACCCCCGGACTTCCCGAGTTCGAGGAGGCCCCGCCCGGTCGGCGCGGCGCCGACGACGGGGTGGTCGACCGGCTCACCATCGACGAGGCGTTGGCGCAGCTCCCGGAGGAGTTCCGGGTGGTCATCGTGTTACGCGATCAGCTGGGCATGGACTATGCCGAGATCGGCGAAGCCCTCGACATCCCGCCCGGTACGGTGCGATCACGGATCGCCCGCGGACGAAGCCGGCTGGCAGCGCTGTTGGCCGATCCCGGCGACGACGGGAACCAGACGCCCCCTCTCCGACGTCAGACACCACGAAATGACTGACCCGACCCCCGATGCCGAACTCGACGAACTGGTCGCCGCGTACCTCGATGGCGAGGCCACCGCCGCCGAACGCGCCCGTGTCCAGGGCGACCCGGTGCTGTTGGCCCGTGCCGAAGCGCTCCGGGCTGTGTCGAGGATGGTCGCCGAGCCGGTCGCGGCCCCCGACGCGGCATTGCGCGATGCCCAGATCGCCGCCGCGCTCGCCGCGTCGTCGACGTCACCCGTCGTCACGGCCATGCCCACCAATCGCAGTCGCTCCGATCTGCTGCGCTTCGCCTCGATCGCCGCGGCCGTGTTGGCCATCCTGGTCGCGGTGCCGCTGCTGGTGTCCAACACCGGCAGCGACGACGAGGACATGGCCACCGAGGCGTCCAGCGCCGACGACGGCCTGGCCGCCATGGATTCGGTCGCCGCCTCCGAGGGTGACGAGGACGGCGCTGCCGAGATGGCCGCCGAAGAGGAACCCAGCGAGCGGTCCGCCGGCGACGAGGCCGCTGCAGACGACATCGCCGCGGCCGAGGCTGCGCCCGTAGCGCCCGAGGACGGCGACGCCGAGGAAGGCTTCGCCGGCGAAGAACCAGCCGAAGAAGAAGCTGCGTTCGACGATGACCTCGGCCAACAGGACATCGACGCGATCCTCTCCGGTGTGGCCCGTATCGACATCGACGAGGCGGCTTCGCCGCAGGCGTTGCGTCGCCAGGTCGAGCGCCGGCTGGGTTCGGAGTCCGAGGAAGGCGATGACGACGGTGCCGGCGAGGAGGCCGCCGTCGCCGATCTGGCCTGCGGGTCCGCCATCGCGTCGGAGATCTCGTTGCGCGGCCCGGCCGACGCCGTCGGCTCGACGATCGTCGACGGGGTCGTCTCCGAATACGTGGTCTTCTCCGGACCCGACGCCATCGCCGTCGTCTTCGATGCCACCACCTGTGACGCGACCTTCGCCGGCTGACCCTGTCGGCTGACGGTGCCGGCCGACCCTTGCGGCCGACCCTGCAGGTCGCAGATGCCCGCATCGCCGTGGCGGTCGCCGTGCGATAGGGTCCGATCCCATGGCCGATCTGTCCACCTCCGAGAATCAGACGCCGCCCGGCGGCGTGCCGGGGCTCCCCCCCGACTGGCCCCAACAGGCAACCAATCGCATCGTCACCGTCATCGACGACGTGCGGGTCAAGACCAGCGGCCCGGCGATCCGTATCAGCCGAGCGATCGTCTACGGACTCGTCGCCGCCGTGCTGGCACTGGTGGCCCTGCCGCTGTTGCTCGTCGGGTTGACCCGGTTCCTCGACTGGGCCGTTCCGGGCGACGTCGGATACGTGTACTTCATCATCGGTGGGGTCCTGTGCCTTGCCGGGTTGTTGCTGTGGAGCAAGCGGCCCAAGGGTGCGGCCAAGCCATGACCAGCGCCACAACCGATGGACCCGAGGTCCGCGACGTCGTCGTGATCGGGTCCGGGCCGGCAGGTCTCACCGCCGCCATCTACACCGCACGCGCCAATCTCTCTCCGCTGGTGATCGAGGGCGAGCCATCCTCCACCAGCGATCAACCCGGCGGGCAGCTGATGCTGACGACCGACGTCGAGAACTTCCCGGGCTTCCCCGACGGGATCATGGGCCCCGAGCTGATGGTGAAGATGCGCGAGCAGGCCATGCGTTTCGGGGCCGAGATCATCACCGAGAAGGTCCGGCGCGTCGACCTGTCCGCGCGGCCCTTCGGCATATGGACGAACGATCCCGACGCCCCCGAACCCGATGTGCGTGCACAGGCGATCATCGTGTCCACCGGTGCGCAGTCGTTGATGCTCGGCCTCGACAACGAGACCCGCCTGATCGGCCACGGTGTCTCCACCTGCGCCACCTGCGACGGGTTCTTCTTCCGCGACCAGGAGATCGCCGTCATCGGCGGCGGCGACAGCGCGCTCGAGGAGGCCAACTTCCTCACCCGCTTCGCCAGCAAGGTCACCATCGTCCATCGCCGCGACGAGCTGCGCGCCTCGAAGATCATGCAGGACCGTGCGTTCGCGAACGAAAAGATCAGCTTCGCCTGGAACCAAACGGTCGTGGCCATCCACGGCGAGGACAAGCTACGCGGCGTGACGCTCGAGAACACCCAGACCGGCGAACACGCCGAGATGGCCATCGACGGCCTGTTCATCGCCATCGGCCACAAGCCCAACACCGATCTGTTCAAGGGGCAGCTCGAGCTGCGCGAGAACGGCTACCTGGTCACCCGGCCGGACTCCTCCCACACCGATGTCGAGGGCGTCTTCGCATGCGGCGACGTCCAGGACGACATCTACCGTCAGGCCATCACCGCTGCCGGGTCGGGTTGCATGGCCGCCCTCGACGCCGAACGCTGGCTCGAGACTCTCCACGACGCCTGAGGTCTTCGCGGCCGGCCGGCTGCTCCCCACCCCGCGCTGCGGAATGGTCGGGGACGACCGGCGGGTTGGTTGGCTGTACCCTGATCCGAAGCCGGTCGTACCGCGGGCGTTCATCGAGAGCGCATTCGCCGTGGGCGCCGGCCGGACGAGACCGAAAGAGAAGATTCTCATGGCCGAAGGCATCACCACCCTCACCGCAACGACCTTCGACGAGGAGGTCCTCGGCGCCGAGGTCCCCGTCCTCGTCGACTTCTGGGCCGAGTGGTGCGGCCCGTGCAAGATGATCGCTCCCATCCTCGACGAGATCGCGGTCGAACAGGCCGGCAAGATCTCCATCGCCAAGCTCAACGTCGACGAAGCCGCCGATGTGGCGCGCCGATTCGAGGTCATGAGCATCCCGACGCTGATCGTCTTCAAAGACGGTGCTCCGGCCAAGCGCATCGTGGGCGCCAAGGGCAAGGCCGCGCTGCTCGACGATCTCGCCGACTACATCTAGACGCGTCGGCATCCACCCAGATCACGGCATCGGCGAACTCTCCCTTCATGGCTGGCGCCGCGTTACCGCTCAGCGTCGGTGATTCCGGGCCGGCAGTGCTCGACCTGGTCCAGCGCCTCGACCGAGCGGGGTTCGGCTGCTCGAGTGGTGATCGATTCGACGGCGACACCGCCGACGCGGTCCGGCGATTCCAGCAGAGCCGCGGCCTCGACACCGATGGCGTCGTCGGCAAGCAGACCTGGGCCGCGCTCGCCGAAGCCCAACATCGACCGGGCGACCGGTTGCTGTACCTGCGCGCTTCGCCGATGCTACGCGGCGACGACGTCGCCGACCTGCAGCGCCGGCTGGGAGCGCTGGGTTTCGACGCCGGGCGGGTCGACGGCATCTTCGGGCCCCTCACCGCGCAGGCCATCGAGAACTTTCAACGCAACGCGGGTCTCGCGGCCGATGGGATCTGTGGACCCGACACGCTCGCCGCGCTGACCCGTCTGGGCGGGCGCGACCGTCAGGCCAACATCGCAGCCATTCGCGAACGCGAGCGAGTCCGCAGGCGCACCACTACTCCCGCCGAGACGCCGCTGGTCATCGCGAGCCTCGGAGGTCTCGGCGCCGTGGCCGACACGATCGCCCGGCGCCTGCGAGCCCGCGGCCACTCGGTCGTGGCCTTGGACCATCCCGACGAGTCGTATCAGGCTCGGCTGGCCAATCGTCTCGATGCGGTGGGCTATGTCGGGCTCGTACCCGAGGCCGGGCCGCGTTCGCTCGTGTCCTACTTCGCGACCGAGGGCTTCGAATCCGGCGAGGGCGCAGCATTGGCGCGACGGCTCGCCGCCGAGCTCGAGGGTGCAGCCTTCGCTCCGGTCGAGGTGCGGGGTCAACGCCGCCCGGTGTTGCGAGAGACACGGATGCCCGCTGCGGTGCTGCGCATCGGTCCGGTGACCGAGGTCGTCGAGCGCACGCCCGCGGTCGCCGATGCGGTCGCCCAGGCCGTGACGGGCTGGTTGGCCGCACTCCTCGAGGACTGATCCTCACCGAGATCGCCCGGACTTCACCGCTGTCGAGCGGGCGAGGTCCCTGTGGATCGCCGTTGCGGTACCACCATGCCCACTCGGAGCCAGACCGAGCCGACACCTGCGCCGAATGGCCCATATGTCCGCACGTTGCGTGACGACACGGACAGATTCTGACACTTTTGGTGACAACTCTGGTGTTAAAGCGCAACCCTGAACACTTTGTCACAGGTTTGTCCTCAGCCTGTGGACAACTCTGCGCTCACCGATCGCGACCCTCGATGACAGGTCGAGATCTCGATCTCCAGGTGGAGAAGCTCAGTCGTTCGTATCGTGCTCGAGCAGGGAGAAGATCCTCCCGAGATCGTCCATGTCGGCGAACTCGATGACCATCTTCCCTCGCTTGTCGCCCATGGTGACCTGCACGCGCGTGTCCAGACGATCGGCCATACGTTGCTCCACCTCGAGCAGCGCAGCGGGTCGCTCGCGGGATCCGGACTTCTTGGCCGGTGGCGTGATGGTCGATCCTTCGCGCACCAGGCGTTCGACTTCGCGCACCGTCAGCTCGTCTGCGACAGCGAGACGAGCGAGGCGATCCTGCTCCTGGCGCGACGCCAGTCCCAACAAGGCTCTGGCATGACCTGCGGTGAGTTGCCCATCGACGAGCATCCCCTGCACGCTGGCCGGGAGCTGCAGCAGCCGTAGAGAGTTCGCAACCGCAGAGCGACTCTTGCCGACGCGCTGGGACACCGCTTCCTGGGTGAGCCCGAAGTCTTCCATCAGCTGCTGATAGGCAGCGGCCTCTTCGAGGGGGCCCAGGTCCTCGCGGTGGAGGTTCTCCACCAGCGCATGTTCGAGCGAGGTGAGGTCTTCGATCTCGCGCACGATCGCAGGAATCGTTCGCAGGCCGGCGCGTTTGGCGGCACGCCAGCGACGCTCCCCTGCGATCAGCTCGAACTCGTCTTGTCCCTTGGCACGGACCAGGATCGGCTGCAGGACACCCACCTCGCGCACCGATGCGGTCAACGCACTGAGTGACAGCTCATCGAATTGCTCACGAGGCTGGTACGGGTTCGCGCTGATGGCACCGACCGGAAGTTCGCGATAGGCGACGCCCGACAGGCCCGACGGTCGATCCTCGTCGCCGGGAATGAGTGCGCCGAGCCCTCTACCGAGACCGGTTTGGCGGACCACCGCTGACCTCCTTGGCGAGCTGACGATAGGCAAGGGCCCCGCGGGAGCGGTCGTCGAACAAGATGATGGGCTGTCCGAATGACGGCGCCTCCGAGAGCCGTACCGAACGGGGCACGATCTGCTGGCACACCTTGTCGCCGAAATGGGCCCGGACCTCGTCGACCACCTGGGTCGACAGCTTCGTGCGGGCATCGAACATGACCAGAGCGATCGTCGACACCTCGAGTGCCTGGTTGAGATTCCGTTGGACCAACTCGACGTTGCGCAGGAGCTGCCCGAGCCCCTCGAGCGCGTAGTACTCGCACTGGATCGGGACCAGGACCTCCGATGCCGCCGTCAAGGCATTGACGGTCAACAGGCCCAGCGACGGGGGACAGTCGATGAACACGTAATCGAGATCGGCGAGCAGCGGCTCGAGGGCGAGCAGGACCTTGCGCTCGCGGTTGAACGCCGGGACGAGCTCGATCTCCGCTCCCGCGAGGTCGAGGCTGGACGGCGCGATCTGCAGCGTGGGGATGTCGGTAGGGAGCGCACAGTCCTGCATGGGCACACCGTGCAGGATGACGTCGTACATCGAATTCTCGATGGCCCGCGGGTCGATGCCGAGCCCGGTGGTGGCGTTGGCCTGCGGGTCGAGATCCACGACCAGAACCCGATAACCCATGTCGGCGAGACATGCTGCGAGATTGATGGTCGTCGTTGTCTTGCCGACACCACCCTTCTGGTTTGCCACCGCCAGGACCCGAGGCAGCGCACGCTTCGAGCCGGGATGTTTCGTGCCCAGGAGATCATCGAGCGACGGCAGCGCCGCTGCCGCCTGAGTGGGCGCTTCGATCTCGCCCATCGGCTCGTCGGCCGCAGCAACGTCTGCGGCGATGGCTCCCGCTGTCGGAGCAGGGGACGTCACCGTGGGCGACGAAGCGCCGGCGGCAGTATCGATGGTCGCTTTGCCGACCTCGGACCCGCCGGCCACGGTTTCGATCACCGCATCGAGGTCAGGATCGGAGGGCAGCGGTCGCATGCTGCCCGAACCATCGATGGCTCGCTGCAGCATGGATGGAGCAGGACGATCATCCGACTCGGCGATGACGGGATCGGTGTCGGTGTCGACACCATCACGTTCGCTCGGGTCGGGGATGACCGGCCGGCTCGATTCCTCGTAAGAGTCCGAGGTCACGACGGAGGCTCCTCTCGTGGGGCCGGCGGACCGGGAAATCGTAGCAGCTCCACGCTCCGACCCGGCCGGTAACGCAGCATCGTTCACCGATACGGGCGCCCCAGACTGGAGCACAGCGACCACGACTGGCGGCTGCCATCAGCGCAACCATCCACGGGCCTGGCTTCGTTGTTTCACGTGAAACGCCGATACCGGGCCGATGTCGTTCGATCCAGCCGCCGACCGCCCGACCGGACGACTACCGACCAACACTGCCGCGCTATCAGCCCCCCGGTGGGTCCCGCTCGCTCCCGTCGGCGCATCGGGACCAGCGCCGGGACGACGAGCTATCAATGATGACCACCACACCGGACCGATCGGCACGGCCACCAGCAGGCGCCATGGCCCCCGTCGCCAGTTGTGGTTACCTCGTCCTTCGGCGACATGACTGCCGCCACACGCGCATCGGAGGACGCTCTTGCGGCGCAACTCGCGCCGGCGCCCTGAGAAGCTCTTTCGGCAAGCAGGCGCCGATCCAGGCGTTCCGCGTCCGAGAGTCCATGGTGCGTCACCGCCAACGACTCACGGGCGACCCCGCTGTGCCACCGTGGCGCCCGGGATGCCTCATCGGCAAGCTCGCGTGGGCAGATGGAGAACGCATGGCAGTCCGGTCGCACGCCGCCCACGCCCGCCGTCTCCCCCTCGCAGCAGGCCCCCTCACGCGTGCATTGCCGCTGCGCTGTTCCACGTGAAACATCGCCGACGTCGATCAGCGTCGAGTCTCCCGCCCGCCCGCCTCTCGGCCACCATCTCTTGGTTGCCACGACGGGCTCAGCAGGCCGGCCTCGATCCAGCCCGCCCGGTCACGGCCCGAATGCCCCGTGAGCGCAGCGAACAGGACCGGGAGGCGATTGATCCGGAACCGGGCGACGATGCAGATCCACGGATTCCCCTCGTCGGACCACGCAGCGCCGGAATCGCCACGCCAGGAGGCAGAGCACAAGTCCGTCGCGTCGCGAACAGCTCCACCGCTGCCCTGCGTCAGCGGACCGACCGACGGTCATGCCCGAAGAGACCCGCCCTGTGCTGCCGCTTTCCACTCCGGCCACGCGGCCCGCCTCCTCGCACCGTCCGGTGACGTTCAGTGCATCGACCCGTACCACATCGCTGCGCAGCCCGATCTTCGGATCTTTGCCGCCGGGGACAGTGGCACCGAAATGATTCCCGACCCAGCGAAGCGCGGCCCGTACCTCGTGCAGCCGTGCGCGACCATCGACAGCCGCTACCCGCGACGTTGTCCCAGAACTCAGAGAGCTGGCCGGAGGCGCAGAGGCCCGCCCTCCCCATCGTCGGGGTATGAGTTCCTTGGCGTGGTCGGCTTCCGGGGAGGGTCCACCCACGGGTCAGCCACCGGCATGAGCCTCGGTGTGTACCCACCAGAGTGCACACCAAGGAGAACACGCCGATGGCCCTGTCTGCGTCTGCCGTGGAAGACCTGCTCGAAGCGATCGCTGTCGGTGACGGCACCAACGTGATCAGGGAGCCGTCGCAATTGGTTTCACGTGAAACAGATGCAGGCGGGTTCGACTCCGCGGCGTCGCCCTGCTCAGAAGACCGGTCGGCGACGGGGGACACCGGCACGTCGGGGATAGGCGGGGTCGAGCTCGAGCTCCTCGCTGCGGGTCAGAACAGCCAAGCGGGCCGGCCCATCACCGAGGAGGATCGCCGGCGTGAGGCCGAGGGGACGCAATGCCTCGCCGGGCCAGCGGTCGGGGGCGCCGGGGGGCTCGGACACGACCAGATGCCCTCCGGGCCGAAGCAGCCGACATCCGCACTCGGCCGTGACCGCAGCCGGGCCGAAGCTGCGTGCCGTGACGACATCGAAGGAGCCCGTCATCGCCGGATCGCGGCCGGCGTCTTCGGCTTCGGCGAGATGCACCCGGATCCGGGCCTGCCATCCCAGTTCGGCGACCGCCCAACGGAGGAAGTCCACCCGGCGGCGCGCCCGTTCGATCAACACCATCGTCGCCGCGGGGCAGCGCTCGGCGACGACCAGCGAGGGGACACCACCGCCCGGGCCCAGATCTGCGACTGTGGCCGCAGGCCCGTGCAGGGTGAGCACGGCCTCCGCGAACACCAGGCCATTGGCGATCTGGTCCTCCAACGGCGCCGGGCCCAGGAACCGAAGTTCCCGGGCCCGGCGGAGGACTCGATGCAATGGTGGGGGAGCGTCTGTCATCGAGACGAACCCCTGAGATCAGTCGTCGGGGATAAGTACGACACGGCGACGGGGATCGTCGCCTTCGGAGATGCTGCGAACGCCTTCGATGTCGAGGACGGCATCGTGGACGGCCTTGCGATCTGCCGATCCCATCGGCTCGAGCGCCACCCGGCGGCCCTCTGCCCGCACGATCTCGGCCTGGCGACGGGCGAAGTCACCAAGGGCCTCGCGGCGGCGCTCGCGGTAGCCCGCGACGTCGACATTGATGCGGTGGGTCTCGCGACCATCGGCATGGCGCTGCGCTGCGGCCCGGGTGACTTCCTGGAGCGCCCGGATGGTGCCACCCTTGGGACCGATCAGCAGGCCGAGGTTCGCGCCGGTGATGTCGGCCTGGACGTCACCGTCGACGACCTCGGTGGAGACGTCGCCCTCGAGGCCGAAGCCGGCCAGGACTCCGCCGAGGAACGATTCGACCATCTCGGTCTGTTCGTCGATGGGTACCAATTCTTCACGGGTCTGATCGCTCACGGCCCTCTCCTTCTTCTTCGGTCGGCTCCGCTCGCGGTCTTCACTCGCGGCCTTGGACTTCGGTGCGGGCTGTTCGTTGCGGGTTGGTGCGGCCGACGAACTGGCGTCGGACTCGGCTGCTACGCCCTGCGGTGCTGCAGCAGCGCTCTCGCCACCATGGCGCCCTCGCTTGGCGGGCTGGCGGTCGCCGCCGCGGCCGGAGGCCTTCGTCTCGCCCTCCGATGACGCTGCGGCGCTGCCGCTGGAAGCGTTGCCGTTGCTGCGCGAACGCGACGACGAGCGACCCTTCGACTCCTCGCCCTTGCGGCCCCGGCGGGGACGGCCGCCCTCACGCTTGGCACGCGGTTGGGTCGGTCGGACCCGCGCCCGCACGCGGGCCTCGGTCTTCTTCAGGCCCAGCCAACGGCTCTCGGGCACCTGGACGATCTCGAACTCGGCATCTTCGATGGCGACGCCGAGTTGATCCAACGCACGTTCCTTGGCCAGTTCGAGGGTCTCGCCTCGAATTTCAACCCACTCCATGAATCACGTCTTCTTTCGGTCGCGACGGCGCCAGGACGATCCCGAGGAAGACTTCGATTCCGGCTCGGGAGCCGGTGCCGGTGGGTTCTTCTTGGGGGTTACACGCTTGGATGTGGGGCGAGGATCGCGTTCGCGAGGTTGCGCCGAGCTGCCATTGGCCGAACCTTTGGCGGCAGGTGGCTTCTTGCGCTTCTTCGGTGGCGGCCCCGACACCGGGCTACGACGCCCATGATTGGTGCCGCCCGAACCCTTGCGTGGTGCGGTGTCCCGATCGTCCGTCTTGGTGGACTTCTCGGTGGTCTTTGTTCCAGAGCCATCCTTCGCGGCCGACGAACTCTTCTTCTCGTCGGGACGGACGATCTGAGCCTCTTCTTCACGGGTGCCGTACACCCGCTTGGTGATGAACACCTGCTGGCCGACACGGAACAGGTTCGAGACGAACCAGTACACGACCAGCGCTGCCGGGAACCCGAACGAAAAGACCGGCAACATGAAGGGGAGCACCTTCATGAGCATCTGCTGTTGGGGGTTCATTGCTGCCGCCGAGGAGCGGCCCTGGATCTGCTTCTGCTGCAGCCACGTCGTCACACCGACGCTGATGACGAGCAGCAGGTAGGGAATGCCTCCGATGATCGAATCGCCCAGCGCCTGCGAGGCGCTCCGGGAGAGATCGAGGCCGAACGAGACCATGTCGGTCGACACCGAGAGGTCCTGGTAGAGCGCAGTACCGGTGTCGAGGTAGGCCGGATTGAACACCCGGTCGCCGAATTCGGACACCCCGGCGCCGGGGGCCCGCATGACGGCATCGCCGGCCGCGAGCCCGACCGAGCTCTCACGCCGGGTCAGTCCCTGCACCACCTGGAACAGCACCAGGAAGATGGGCGCCTGGATGAGGATGGGCAAGCAGCCGCCGAGGGGATTGACCCCGTTGGCCTGGTAGAGCGCCATCATCTCCTGGTTCATGCGCTCGCGGTCGCTGCCGTATTTCTGGCGCAACCGCTTGACCTCGGGCTGGAGGTCCTGCATCGCCAGCATCGACCGCGTCTGGCGGATCGTGAACGGTGCCAACACGATCATGATGATCACGGTCAGCATGAGGATCGCGCCGCCGTAGCTGGGCCACAGGTCGTAGAGCCACGCGAGCAGTGAGGCGATGAAGTCGTACATGAGGTGTCAGCCCCCAGGGGGAACGGGGTCGTAGCCGTGGGATCCGAGCGGGTGGCAGCGGGCGATCCGGCGCAGGCCGAGCCATGCACCTCGCCGCGCTCCGTGGAGCCGGACGGCTTCGGCGGTATAGGCCGAACAAGTAGGGAGATAGCGGCAGCGCGGCGGACGATGCGCCGAGAGCTGCCGGTACTGCTCGATGAGCGCGATCATCGCTCGGGCGATGGCGCCATGAGGCGTCGCGACGCCGAGATCAGCCACCGGTGCGCCTCTGCACTGTCGCGCGGCGCCCGACGGCACGCCACGAGATAGGACCCCGGTGGCAGGAGATCGGGCTCGGCGGCGACGATCTCGGCGAAACGTGCTCGCAGTCGGCGCCGCGCCCGATTCCGGACGACCGCGTTTCCCACTGACCGTGGTATGGAAAACGCAATACGCCACTTTGGGCGCGATTCGGGGGGAAGATCGGGTCCATCGAAGAGTGCAGACAGCCGGAGTGGTCCTGCAGTGGCGCGCAGTCCATCGACACGAAGCGCGTCGAGTTCGCGACGGCTGCGCACGCCACCGATCAGGCCGACAGCTTCTGCCTTCCGCGACGGCGGCGGCCGGTGACGATACTGCGGCCGGCCCGCGTCGACATCCGCTGACGGAAGCCGTGCTTGCGAGCCCGGCGGCGGCGATTCGGTTGGTAGGTACGCTTCACGATCTCTCCCTATGGGGGGCTCCGGCACGGGGTCCCGACACCGACATCTCGTCTTCGTCCACACGACACGCGACCACAGCGGCAGTTCGGGCCGCAGCTCGGCGTCTCCGTCGGCCGCATGTGGTCGGCGACCACACAAGACCCCTGCGGCCCGATCGGATCGTCCGATACCACAGACGACGACCGCGAACGGTCACAGTGTCACGATCCTATCGGGCCGGGCGACCCCTCAACGCTAGGGCCACGACCCGCCGGCCACAACGCCGGGCGACCGACCCCTGTCGGCGAGGTGCTCCACAGGCGGTCATCGCCCCACGCGATTGTCCACACGTCATCCCCAGGACACCGCGATCTCGGCACCGAGCCTGGGGATAACCAACAAAAACTCGCCTTTGACCTGGGATTATGTTGTCCACAGCTCATCCACTAGTCGCCTGGGGACGCCGCTGCTAGGTTGCTCCGCCCATGGGTGGAGACCAACGATCGCCGACCCGGCCCCGCCGGCGGACCGCTGTTCGTACCCCCGCATCGCCCACTTTTCCCCGCAGGTTGTCCACACGTGTGGATGCCGTTGTGGACAGATCCTGGAGGACCACGATTGACGAATGCGACCGAGCTCTGGGAGACCTGTGCACAGTCGATTCGCGAGCAGGTCTCCGACGGGGTCTGGAACTCGACCTTCAAAGAGGCCCGGCCGCACGCGGTCGGTGAGCACGAACTGGTCCTCACCGTTCCCAGTCAGTGGGTGAAGGAGCGCATCGAGGCCCGGTACTTCCAGATGGTGGTGCAGGCTCTCGACGAGATCGCCGACCGGCCCGTGCAGATGATCATCGAGGTCGACACCGACGCCCACCTCGATGCCGACCTCCACGCGCATCTGGCGGTCACCGGCACCGACCCCGTCGACATCGACCTCACACTCAGCCCCGTCGATCCCGGCAACGGCATCTCGCCGGCGGGCAACCACGCGCCCTGGGCACTCGAGACCGATCCGATGCCCGCCACCAACGGCTGGAACGATCATCCCGGCCTTTCGGTGGGAGGCAGCGTCAACGACCGCTACACCTTCGACAGTTTCGTCACCGGCACGTCCAACCGGTTCGCACACGCCGCGGCCCTGTCGGTCGCGGAGCGGCCCTCACGGTCGTACAACCCACTGTTCATCTACGGTGACGCCGGGCTCGGCAAGACCCACCTGCTCCAGGCCATCGGCAGCTACGTCAACGACAACTACGCCGGTTCGCGCACGCTGTACGTCTCCACCGAGACGTTCCTCAGCGAGTTCATCGAGGCCATCCGGGCGAACACCCGTGCCGAGTTCAAGCGGCGGTACCGCGAGATCGACGTGTTGTTGGTCGACGACATCCAGTTCATGGCCGGCAAGGAGGGAATGCAGGAGGAGTTCTTCCACACCTTCAACACCCTGTACCAGGCCAACAAGCAGATCGTGTTGTCCTCGGATCGCCCGCCCGACGCCATCGCCACCCTCGAGGATCGGCTGCGGAGCCGCTTCAAGATGGGCCTGATCACCGACATCCAGCCGCCCGATCTCGAGACCCGCATCGCGATCCTGCGCAAGAAGGCCGAGGCGGGCCCCATGGCGGTCCCCGACGATGTCATGGAGTTCATCGCCAGCAACGTCACCGACAACATCCGAGAGCTCGAGGGAGCCCTCACCAGAGTGAGCGCCTTCGCGAACCTCTACGAAAAGCCCCTGACCGTCGAACTCGCCACCGACGTGCTGCACGATCTCGTCGCAGTCCGCCAGCCCCGGCCCATCACGCCGGATCTCATCATGGACACGACGTCGGAGATGTTCGGCTTCACCCGAGAAGAGATCATCGGCCAGCGTCGTCACCGGCCACTGGTGACGGCCCGCCAGATCGCGATGTACGTCTTCCGTGATCTCACCGATCTCAGCTATCCGGCGATCGCCCGCGAATTCGGCGGACGCGATCACACCACCGTCATCCACGCAGTCGACAAGATCGGCTCGTTGATGGCCGACCGCCGCCAGATCTACGAACAGGTCACCGAGCTGATCCAGCGCATCAAGGCCGGCTGAGCAGGCGGCTCCCTGTGCCGATGGGGCGGGGTGGGGACGACATTGGGGACGAGCAGTGGACGGCGGTGGGTGATCGGTGGCACGCTCCACAGCCCACCCCGAGAGCGGCGACGAGCCCGCTTGCCACGACATGTGGGCAACATGGTTCGTCAACAGCTGCTCCACACCCTCCACCCACCACCTGACCTGGGCAAATAGGGTGTTGCCCACACATCCACACACCTACTGCCACAACTGGGTCATTCAACGACACCCGGTCCATCGGTGGACAACCCCGAGGAGCCTTTCCACGTGAAGTTCCGATGCGAGCGCGAAGTGCTGCTCGATGCGCTCACAACTGCCGGTCGAGCGGTCTCCACCCGCGGTTCCCTCGCGGTGCTGGCCGGCCTGCGACTCGCCCTCGACGGCGACGCGCTGGTCATCACCGGCAGCGACCTCGATCTGACGATCACCGTGTCGATCGAGGTCTCCGGCAGCGACGACGGCGTCGTCGTGGTGCCCGCCAAGCTCCTCGCCGACGTCGTGCGCGTGGTGGCGCCCGGCGCAGTGGAGATCCAGCTCGAGGACGGCTCGGTGCACATCGAGGCGGGGCCGTCGTCGTTCACGTTGCGGACCATCCCGGCCGACGAGTACCCCCAGATCCCCGAGGTCGCCGGCGAGGGTGTCACCATTGCCGCCGATGCGCTCGAGGCCGCACTGCGCCAGGTGGTGCCGGCTGCGAGCTCCGACGATTCGCGGCCCATCCTCACCGGAGTGTTGATGGCGGCCGAGCCCGACGGACTGCGCTTGGTGGCCACCGACTCCTACCGTCTGTCGGTGCGCGATCTCCCCGGCACCAGCGTGCTCGCCGACGAGCAGCGCATCCTCGTGCCGTCGCGGGCGCTGCAGGAGTTGACCCGCCTCATCGATCCGACCGCCGAGGTCAGCCTCGTGCTCGGCGACCGCGATGCGTCGTTCAGCGTGGGCAGCACCCGATTGACCACCCGCCTCATCGAGGGCGACTTCCCCAACTACCGCGGGCTCATCCCGGAGTCGAATCCCAACTCGCTCACGGTCGATCGTGCTTCGCTGCACGAGGCGGTCAAGCGGGTCCGGTTGCTGGCCCAGGAGGCAACACCGGTCAAGCTCTGCATGACCGCCGATGGGCTCGAGCTCAAGGCCACCACCCAAGACGTCGGCGACGCTCGTGAGTTCGTCGAGGCCACCTACGAGGGCACCGACCTCGACGTGGCATTCAACGCGGACTACCTGGCGGTCGGACTCGACGTCGCGCCGGGCGACACGGTGCGCCTCGAGACCGTCGACGCGCTCAAGCCCGCGCTGCTGCGTTCTCCCGAGCATCCGGAGTTCCTGTACCTGCTGATGCCCGTACGCGTCTCCTGACGCTGCCGTAGCCATCGTGGCGGTTCTCGAACACCTGTGGTTGAGCGACTTCCGCAACTACACCGAACTCGATTGGCAGCCCGCGTCGGGGCGGTCGGTCATCGGTGGCCGAAACGGTCAGGGCAAGTCGAATCTGGTCGAGGCCATCGCGCTGATCGGCTCGATGGCGTCGTTCCGGGGTGCGCCCACCGACGCGCTGGTGCGCGCCGGCGCCGAGCGGGCCGTCGTGCGGGCACAGGTTCTCGTCGACGATCGGCGGTTGCTGATCGAGATGGAACTGTCCCGTGGCCGGCCCAATCGTGTGCAGGTCAACAAGCAACGGGTGCAGCGACGGGCGGACCTGGTCGGGTTGGTGCCGGTCACGGTGTTCGGCCCCGACGATCTCGAGCTGATCAAGGGTGGGCCGGGCCTCCGACGGGATTTCCTCGACGACCTGTTGGTGCAGCTGCATCCGTCACACGGCCGCACCCGCGCCGAGGTCGAACGGGTGCTCAAGCAACGCAACGCCCTGTTGCGGTCGGCCCATGGGCGCATGAGCGCCGACATCGAGGCCACCCTGGCGGTCTGGGACGCGAAATTCGTCGCTGCGGGCGAGGCCTGGGCCGACGCACGCGCCGATCTGGTGACGCGACTTGCGCCGCGGGTGGGCGAGGCCTACGACCACCTGGCCGGTGTCCACCACGACGTCGAGCTGGTCTATGCGCCCGAGTGGCGTGCGATCGGGCTCGCGGCCGCACTCGACCAGGTCCGCAACGACGAGGTACGCCGAGGCGTCACCCTGGTCGGGCCCCATCGCGACGAACTCGTCGTGGCGTTGGCGTCCCTGCCGGCGCGGACACAGGCGTCCCAGGGCGAGCAGCGCACCCTCGCGCTGGCGTTGCGCATCGCCGGCCACCACGAGATCGCAGCGATCTGTCGGACCAGCCCCCTGCTCGTCCTCGACGACGTGTTCTCCGAGCTCGACGGCGGCCGGGTCGACGCCTTGATGTCGTTGCTGGTGGCCGATCAGACATTCGTGACCACCGCGGCGTCGACGGCGCCGGTCACCGCGGATGCCGGATGGTGGACGGTCACCTCCGGCACGGTGACGCCCGGGCGCTAGCGTGGTCATCCATGGGTTGGGAGCCGTTGCCGACGACCGAGCGTGATCCCGCCGCGTTGGCAGGGGGCCTCGACGCGGTGGTCCGCCGCCTCGGTGGCGGGCACGCGGTCATCATGATCCGGGTGGTCGAACACTGGCCGGCCATCATCGGCGAGGACCTCGGCGAGGTCACGACACCGGTTCGCATCGACCAGGGTTGTCTGACCGTTTCCACCGTCGACGCGGCGTTCACCACCGAGATCCGCTTCCGTCAACAGCAGGTGTGCCGTCGCATCGCCGAGCTCTGTGGCGACCACGATGTCGAGCGGCTGAGGGTGACGATCGCCCGGGCCGTCCCGAAGAGCCGCTGAGGCCAATCCGTCCCTGCACTGTCGGTGCCCGCTGGTACAATCACATGGTCGTGATCTGTGGAACCGACCAGGTCGTGCAGGGCTTTCGTGTTCGAGCGTTGCGCGCTGACCGGTGCAGATCTCCCCGTCGTCATCGACGTTCGTTCTCGCGTGAAAGGGCACTGCGTGTCGCAGACTGCTGACTCCTATGGTGCCGAGGACATCCAGGTCCTCGAAGGGCTCGAGGCGGTGCGCAAGCGCCCCGGCATGTACATCGGCTCCACCGGTCCGACCGGGCTGCACCACCTCGTCTACGAGGTCGTCGACAATGCCGTCGACGAGGCCATGGCGGGTCACTGCACCCGTATCGAGGTCGCGTTGTTGGCCGACGGGGGCTGCGAGGTCCGTGACGACGGCCGTGGCATCCCGGTGGCGTCGCATCACCAGTTCCCCGACATGAGTGCGGCCGAGGTGGTGCTCACGGTGCTCCACGCCGGCGGCAAGTTCGGCGGCGACGGCTACAAGGTCTCCGGTGGCCTCCATGGTGTCGGTGTCTCGGTGGTCAACGCGTTGAGCACCAGGGTCGAGGTCGAGATCGACCGCGAGGGCACCCGCTACGCGATGAGTTTCATCGACGGCGGCCAGCTCGAGGATCGTCTCGCTCCCATCGGCGAGGCCCCCGGCGGGCGCACCGGTACGACGGTGCGGTTCTGGCCCGATGCGGAGATCTTCAAAGAGGGCGTGGACTTCCGTGCCGCGACCCTGCTCGAGCGCTTCCAGATGATGGCGTTCCTCAACAAGGGTCTCGAGATCGCGTTCGTCGACCAGCGGCCCAACGCCGTCAACGCCGACGAGACGGTGTACCGCTACGACGGCGGCATCGTCGATTTCGTCGAGCACGTCAACGCATCCAAGGAGGCGTTGTTCGCCGCGGTCGGGTCCATCGAGGCCTCCGACGAGGATTCCGAGGTCGAGGTCGCGTTCCAGTGGAACACCGGCTTCAACAGCGACGGCATCCACAGCTTCGCCAACGGCATCGCCACCATCGAAGGCGGCATGCACGAGCAGGGCTTTCGTTCGGCGCTCACCCGGGTCGTCAACAACTACGCCCGTGACAAGGGCCAGCTGAAGGAGAAGGACGAGGCACTCGCCGGCGAGGACATCCGTGAGGGCCTCACCGCGATCATCTCGGTGCGCCTTCGCGACCCGCAGTTCGAAGGCCAGACCAAGGGCAAGCTCGGCAACGTGTCGATGCGGTCGTTGGTCGAGAAGGCCACCAACGAACACCTCAAGGACTGGCTCGAGGAGCACCCCGCCGAGGCCAAGCGCATCGTCCAGAAGTCGCTGCAGGCCGCCAAAGCCCGGATCGCGGCCCGCAGCGCCCGCGACGCCACCCGCCGCAAGTCCGCTCTCGACGGCGCCGGGCTGCCCGGCAAGCTCACCGACTGCTCGTCGAAGGACCCCCGCGAGTCCGAGCTCTACATCGTGGAGGGCAACTCGGCCGGTGGCTCCGCCAAGGACGCCCGCGATCCCCGGACCATGGCCATCCTCCCCATTCGGGGCAAGATCCTCAACGTCGAACGCGCTCGCATCGACAAGATGCTCAACAACACCGAGGTGCAGGCGCTGATCGCGGCGATCGGCGCGAACTTCGGCGAGGACTTCGACATCGACAAGGTCCGCTATCACAAGGTCATCCTGTTGGCCGATGCCGATGTCGACGGCAGCCACATCCGCACATTGCTGTTGACGTTCTTCTTCCGCCAGATGCGCGAGCTGGTCGAAGCCGGACACGTGTACATCGCCCAGCCGCCGCTGTACTCGACCGAGGTCAACAAGGCGAAGATCTACCTCAAAGACGACCACGCCAAAGAGGCATTCCTCGCCGAGAACCCGCGCCACAAGGCCGATTTCGGTCGGCTGAAGGGCTTGGGCGAGATGGACGCCGAAGAGCTGTGGGCAACCACGATGGATCCGGCACGACGGACCCTGTTGCAGGTCACCGTCGAGCAGGCCGCCGTGGTCGACGAGGTGTTCTCGGTGCTCATGGGCGAAGACGTCGAACGCCGCAAGAACTTCATCCAGAACAACGCCCGCGACGTGCGTTTCCTCGACATCTGACAGGAGCTCCCCCGGCGTGAGTGATCAGCAACCACCCAATGGCGATCAACCCGGCAACAGCGATGGGCCCCGCAGCAACGAAGGTCTCGGCGCAGGCATCGACGCCATCGAGATCCAGTCCGAGATGGAGCAGTCGTTCCTCGACTACGCCATGTCGGTCATCGTGTCGCGGGCGCTGCCCGATGCCCGCGACGGCCTCAAGCCGGTGCACCGGCGGATCCTGTGGGGCATGTACGACACCAACGTGCGTCCGGACCGGTCGCATGTGAAGTGTGCGAAGGTCGTCGGTGAGGTGATGGGCAACTACCACCCCCACGGCGACACGGCCATCTACGACGCACTCGTCCGTCTCGGCCAGCCGTTCTCGCTGCGTCACCCGCTCATCGATCCACACGGCAACTTCGGCTCGCCCAGCGATCCCCCTGCGGCCATGCGCTACACCGAGTGCCGCCTGGCGCCGTTGGCGATGCACATGCTGGCGGGGATCGACCAGGACACCGTCGACTTCGAGGACAACTTCGACGGCTCGGCACGCGAGCCCAAGGTCCTGCCTGCCCGATTCCCGAACCTGTTGGTCAACGGCGGTCAGGGCATCGCCGTGGGCATGGCGACCAACATCCCGCCGCACAACCTGGGCGAGGTCGCCGACGCCGCCGCGCACCTGCTGGCCAACCCCGACGCCGACAACGACGCGCTGATGGAGTTCGTCAAGGGCCCCGACTTCCCCACCGGCGGCATGATCCTGGGTCGCAGCGGCATCATCTCGGCCTACAAGACCGGGCGCGGTTCCATCAAGGTGCGTGCCCGCGCGGAGATCGAAGAGGACGCCAAGGGCGGCACCCGCATCGTGGTGTCGCAGATCCCGTACCAGACCAGCATCGAGGCCATCGAGGAAAAGGCCGCAGATCTGGTGCAGCGGCGCGAGATCGACGGCATCCGTGCCATCCGCAACGAATCCGCCAAGGGTGTCACCCGTCTGGTGTTCGAGCTCAAGCGCGATGCGCCGGCGCTCGTCATCCTCAACAACCTGTATCGGGCCACCCCGTTGCAGACGACGTACTCGGTCAACATGGTGGCCCTCGACGACGGTGTCCCGCGCACGATGACGCTGCGCGACACGCTGGTCGCGTGGGCCAACCATCAGATCGAGGTCGTCACCCGGCGCTCGCAGTTCCTGTTGGACAAGGCCCAGCGCGAGCTGCACATCAACGAGGGCCTGCTCAAGGCGCTCGACCTGATCGACGCCATCATCGCCGCCATCCGGGCCAGCGAGGACCGCGGCGGCGCGCGCGACGCGCTGATGGCCGAGCCCTTCGAGTTCTCCGAGATCCAGGCCAACCACATCCTCGACATGCAGCTCGGACGACTCACCCGGCTGGGTCGTGGTCAGATCGAGGAGAAGATCGCACAACTCCGCGCCGAGATCGAAGAGCTCGAGACCATCCTCGGCGACGACGCCAAGCTGCGATCGGTCATCGTCGAGGAGCTCGACGAGATCCGCCAGGAGTTCGCCACGCCGCGCCGTACCGAGCTGGCCATCGATCCCGGCGAGTTCGCCATCGAGGACCTCATCGACGACGAGGACCTGGTGTTCACCCTCAGCGCCGGCGGGTACGTCAAGACGGTCAGCGCCGACGAGTTCCGTTCCCAGGCCCGTGGTGGGCGTGGCGTAGCGGGCGCGGCACTCAAGGACGAAGACGTCGTCTCGACCATCATCCACACGTCCGCGCACGCGTATCTGTTGTTCTTCACCAGCAGGGGCAAGGTCTTCCGACTGAAGGCCCACGAGGTGCCGATGGCGTCGCGCCAGGCCCGGGGCATGGCCATCGTCAACCTGTTGCAGTTGGCGCCCGACGAGACGATCGCCGCGGTCATCGACACCCGCGACTACGAGACCAACCGGTTCCTCGTGTTCGCGACCGCCGGCGGTCAGATCAAGAAGACCCGATTCAACGAATACGACAAGTCCCGTCGCGACGGCTTGATCGCCATCAACCTGCGCGAGGGCGACGAGCTGGTCCGGGTCATGCCCACCAACGGCGAAGAGGTCTGCCTCATCACCCGCGAGGGCCGCCTGATGCGCTTCGACGAGTCCGAGGTCCGGGCCATGGGCCGCGCCGCGGCGGGCGTGCGGGGTATCAAGTTGCGTGGCGATGACCGGGTCGTGGCGGCCACGCCTGTCCAGCCCGGTGATTCGCTGCTGTTCGTGACCGACCGGGGCTTCGGCAAGCGGACCGCGGTCGACGGATTCGCCGCCAAACACCGCGGCGGTCAGGGCGTCACCGGCATCAAGTTGTCCGAGGACAAAGGTGTCGTGGTGGCGTGTCGGGTCGTGGGCGACGACGACGAGGTGCTTCTGGTGTCGTCGTCGGGCGTGCTGATCCGCATGCGGGTCGACTCCATCTCGAAGCAGGGCCCCTATGCAACCGGCGTCAAGGTCATGTCGTTGGCCGATTCCGACCGGGTGGCAGCGGTCGCGCCAGTGCTCGTCGGAGACGAAGAGGTCGAAACCGAAGGCGAAAGTAATGCGGTCGAGGTCGATTCGTCCGGCGAGGTAGCCGCCGATGCTGTCGATACCGGCGACATCGCTGATGCCGGCGATGCCGGCGATGCCGGCGATGCCGGCGATGCCGGCGATGCCGGCGATGCCGGTGAGGCAGCCCCGCAGGACTGATCGGTACGCCGGTCGGGCCGCCGCGAGCACACCTTCCCCAACGCTTCCCCCAACGCCTTCCCCGTCGCTTCCCCCGAGCCAGGTAGCGAGGGAAGGAGGCCGTCCATGTGGCGACGGCGCGAGCATGACAGCCGGGGTCAGGCGATGGTTTTGGTGGCGATCATCTGTTGGTTGGTGGCGGTTGCGGCCCTGTTGCTCGCGGGTCTCGGCGCGCGCGCGATAAGGGGCGCACAGGTGCAGGCCGGCGCCGATGCCACGGCGCTGGCCGCAGCCGTCGATCCTGACGATGCCGCACCGGTGGCCGCCGCCAACGACGTGGCCGTGGAATCGGTGACGGTCACCGACCGTGTGGAGGTGATCGTGGGATCGTCCGGGGTGCGTGCGGGAGCGGCCGCGGAGTTGTTCCGCCCCGAGTGGCAGGGCCTGCAGCCGGGGTTCCGGGCTGCACTGGCACGCGCCGAGGCCCTGCTCGGCATGCGCATCCCGATCGTGTCGGGCCTGCGTACCCGTGCCGAACAGGAAGCGTTGTGGGCCAACCGGCACACCAACCCGTACCCGGTCGCCGTGCCGGGAACGTCGCTGCACGAGCGGGGACTCGCCGTCGACGTGCCGCTCGGGTTCGCGCCGCTGCTCGCCGGTGTGGGGCCCTCGGCAGGGGTGTGCCAGCCACTGCCCGTATCCGATCCCGTACACTTCGTCCTGTGCGAAACGAGACCGACGCGGTGACCGCCCGCGACCTCGGCGACGAAGCCGACGCCGAAACCGCTGCCGATGCGGTCGACGCCGCCGAGTCGGTCTCGCCGTACCCGGACGATCCCGTCGGGCTGAACGGACACGCCGACATCGACGATCCCGACGCGATCGTCGATGCCGTCATCGAGCCGTCGGCGTCGGTGTATCCCGATACCGGCGACGGCGATCTCTTCGACGGCGACCCCGAGGAATACGAGTTGGGCTTCGGTTCCGAGCTCGCGCCCCAGGATGGGCCCGCCCACGGCGATGTGTTGGTCTTCGACGAGCCCCCCGCCGTCCAGCCGTATCAGCCACGACCGATGTCGCGTGCCGAGCGTCGCCGTCGGGTGCGGTTGCAGGCACGACGTGTCCGGCGGGTCATCCGTCACGTCGAACCCTGGTCGGTGCTGAAGATCTCGCTGTTCTTCTATGCCTGCCTGTGGGTGATCCTGCTGGTCGCGGGGTTCATGATCTGGGGTGTCGCCGACTCGTCGGGCACCATCGATCGTCTCGAGAGCCTGTTCATCGAGTTGTTCAGCCTCGACGAGTTCACCATCGATGCCGGCCAGGTGTTCCGGGGTTATGCCCTGGCAGGTCTGGCGCTCGCCATCGCAGGAACCACGTTCAACGTGTTGATGTGCCTGTTGTTCAACCTCATCAGCGATCTGACCGGCGGTCTGCGCATCACGATGATCGAGGAAGAGACCGCTCGGCCCGCGCCGCCGCGTCGTGTGCGTCGGCGTCGCCCTCCGGTGCGCCGCTGATATCGTGTAGCGGCTTCGGGCCTATAGCTCAGTTGGTTAGAGCGCACCCCTGATAAGGGTGAGGTCGCTGGTTCGACTCCAGCTAGGCCCACGGTGAGATTGCTGCGACGTGTCGTCCTCGCGCTCAGCACCGCCGCGGCCATCGCGGGGATACTGCGAGCGCGCGGTAGCGGTGGAGTGCCGCCCCAGAGTGGTGGCTGGCGCGAGCTCGATGTCAACGTCGACTGACCCGGCCCGCGGCCGGGTGGCCGTTCTGGGGATGGGCGCCGTCGGGTCTCGTGTCGCCCGCCAGCTGATCGCCACCGATCCCGGCATCGAGGTCGTCGTCAGCGACGCCGACCGCGAGCGACTCGATCGCACGGCGCCGACGCTGGGATCGGGCGCCATCGTCGACTCGGCTGCGGGCGATGTCGCGGCACTCCTGCGCCGTCATGGCATCGCGGTGCTCGTCGTGGCGACGCCTGCGGGGCGTCATCTGGCTCCGGTGCGCCATGCCCTCGATGCGGGGGTGCCGGTGGTGTCGGTCAGCGACCGCCTCGACGAGGTGCGTTCCATGCTGCGCCTCGATCCCATCGCGCGGCGCCGCGGGGTTCCCCTGCTGGTGGGCGCGGGTTTCGCCCCGGGGCTGACGGGCCTGTTGGCCCGTCACGTCGGGAGTTGGTTCGACGTCGTCGACGAGATCCACATGGCCACTGTGGGCACCGGGGGTCCTGCGTGTGCCCGCCAGCATCATCGGGCGCTCGGGAGTCCGTCGCTCGACTGGCGTGATGGGTCGTGGCGTCGCCGGCCCGGGGGCTCGGGCCGCGAGCTCGTGTGGTTCCCCGAACCCATCGGCGGTGCCGACTGCTATCGGGCGGCGCTGCCCGACGCGGTCCTGGCGAAGCCATGGTTTCCCGATGCGTGCCGTATCACCGCGCGCATGGCGGCGACACGCCAGGATCGCTTCACGGCGTGGCTGCCGATGTTGAGTCCGCCTCATGCCGAAGGCGGCGACGGTGCCGTCCGTGTCGAGGTGCGCGGCCGGGTGGGCACCACACGTCGCGTGGAGGTGGTGGGGGCGGTGCAACGGCCCGCGGTCGCTGCCGCGACGGTGGCGGCGACGGTTGCCGAGTTGGCCACAGCTGTCCCCCACGGGGGACGCGTCGGAGGCCCCGGTGCGCGTGGGCTGGCCGGCATACCCGATGGTCGCGACGTCCTCGCCCGGTTGGCGCAGCGGGGCCTGACGACCCAGATCTTCGACGGACTGTCGGTCTGAGACCACCCGCCGTGACGTTTCGCGGCGCCGAGATGGGCCGTACGGCCTGAGTCGGACGACTGATTTCGGTCACCGATCGTGGCTATTCGCCCTGCTCAGCGGGGGTGTGGAGGGTGTCTGGGCAAACCTCCCCAACGTTTTTCTCGTAAAGGTCGGCGAGATTCGAGTCGATGGTTTCTCCGCACGTCACGAGGCGAGCGGAAGCGAACCCCAGCGTTTCTGACCGAGTCGTGAGGTGCGAGAGCAGTGCCAGCCAGCCGAGCAATGACCGAGAGCACCGAGAGCGGCATCGCCGCTGATCACGAATTCGAAAGGGCGATGATGCGCAATCCCACCCCCGACGCCAGCCTGTCGCAACTGATCGAGCAGCACCTCCCGCTCGTGAAGCACGTCGTCTATCAGGTGGCGGTCCACTTCCCCCGCCACGTCGACCGCGACGATCTGGCCCGGGCCGGAGCCCTCGGTCTGGTCGAGGCCGCCCGCCGCTACGACGAGGAGCGCGGTGTCCCGTTCGAACGTTTCGCCGCGCAGCGCATCCGTGGTGCCATCCTCGACGCCGCCCGCGCCGCCGACTGGGCTCCCCGCTCGGTGCGGACGCTGGCCCGCCGTCTCGAAGGTGTCGAACAACGCCTGGCCACCGAGCTCGGTCGTCTCCCGAACGCCGAGGAGAAGGCCGAAGCCCTGGGGATGACCGCCGCCGAGCTGGACCGGCTGCAGGATCGGATGTTCCGCTCGGTCGTCCTGGCGCTCGAACACGAGGTGTACGAAGGTGCCGACGAAGACCTGACCCTGGTCGACGTATTGCCCGACTCGACCACCCGTGAGCCCTGCGAGGAGATGGAGCACCGCGAGATGCACTCCTATCTCTCCGACGCCGTGGAGCTGTTGCCCGAACGCCATCGTCTCGTGGTGGTCGGCTACTTCCTCGAGGGACGCACGTCCCAGGAGCTGGCCCGCTTCCTGGGCGTGACCGAATCGCGCATCTCCCAGCTGCGCTCCGAAGCCCTGGCGATGCTCAAAGATGGCATCGAGGCCCAGTACGACCGGCCCGGGACCGACGAACAGGTCGGCGCCCGCGTGGCCCGCCGCAAGGAGCGCTACGCCGAGGCCATCGGCGACGCGAGCTCGTGGAAGACTCGCCTGCGCCCGGCGGTGTCGGTCGAGGCCGTCACCTTCTGAGCCGGCCTGCCACGAACCGCCGGCTGTTGCGTGAGACCTGCGTCAGTCGACGAAGGTCAACAACACCGCCAGCAGCAGCGCGAAGCCGGTGAAGACGATGGTCGCCACCCCGATGACACGTGCGGCATTGGGATGGATCACCGAGTCCCCTTCACGCAGCGGGCCGTGCAGCTCGTCGTAGTGGAACCCGGCCCACACCATCAGTCCACCGCCGACGGCGACCTGCAGTACCCCGATCAGCGCGATCGTGAAGTGCGCATCCTCGGCGCCATAGCGTCCGAGCAGGACGCCGGCCACCATCGTCGAGATGGCGGTCCGCTCCCACGCCAGCGCGGTTCGTTCGTGCTGGAGACCCTTGTCGAAGTGGTTGTCGGGTCGGGGTGGTCTGCTCCTGCTGGAAGCCATGGGCCGCTCAGATTGCGTCGATGATGAAGAACACGACCGCAGCGAGGGCCACGAGGGCCGTGGCGATCGCGATGACCTGTGGCAGACGCGACGGCGGGAGCGGTTCGCCGAGACGCATCGACGTCTCGTTGAGCGCCCAGCGACGGTAGGCCGTCGCCGCGGTCACGACCGCGAGCGCCAACAAGGCGATACCCAACGCCGACGAACCCGCCTGATCGGGGATGAGGTGAATGGCCGCGAGCCCGCCGGCCGCGAGCGCCAGCGCGGTGCGGATCCAGGCCAGAAAGGTGCGTTCGTTGGCCAGGGTGAACCGGTAGTCGGGTTCTTCGCCGACGGTCCGGGGATCGTCGGGGAACAATCTGCGCGGCGCACTCATCACTGACCAGTGTGCCCTGGTTCGGCGCCGGGTTGTACCCGCCAGGTCGTCAGATCTGCGCGGTCACCGTCGGTGCGACCAGGTCGAGCACCTGGCGATGCAGGGTCGCGTTGGCGGCCACCCAGCCGGCGGGGCGTTCGTCGAGGGCGGCGTCGGGATCGGCGGTACCGGCCCATGTAGTCAGCATGCCGCCGGCTTCGGGGATGACGGTCAGCATCGCGGCGATGTCCCAGGGATTGAGCGGCGGATCGATCATGACGTCGATGGCGCCGCTGGCGAGGAGGAGATAGCCGTAGCCGTCGCCCCAGGTGCGGGTCTTCGCGCCGCAGCTCGCGATGGCCACGAGGGCGTCGGTTGGCCACCAGTCGAGATCGAAGCTGCTGGTCGAGATCAACGCGCCGGCGAGGTCCGCGGTGGCGGCGACCTGGGAGGGTCGCCCGTCGACGGTGCAGCCGCGACCCCGGCCGGCGATGCAGACCCGATCGAGGGCGGGGATGGTGATGACGCCGACGGCCGGGCCGTGCTCGTCGAAGACCGCCAGCAGGCTGCTGTACAGCGGCACGCCGTGCACGAACGACGTGGTGCCGTCGATGGGATCGACGATCCAGCGGCGGCCGCTCGAGCCGGTGGTTGTGCCGAACTCCTCGCCGATGACGGTGTCGTCGGGGTGACGGGCGCGTACCTCGCGGCGCACGATCTCCTCTGCGCCGCGGTCGGCGTCGGTCACCTCGGAGCCGTCTCGTTTCGATTCGACGTGGAGGTCGGCGCGTCCGAAGCGGGTGAGGGTGTGCGCCGCGGCGTGCGCGGCGATGTCGGTGGCGTCTTCGAGCAGGGCTGCATCGACGGGGGGTACAGGGGTCATCGTCGCCTCATTGCTCACGGGTGCCGCTTTGCTGACGGTGCTTGCCCACCGGTGGTGTGTGCCGGCGGTGTTCGGTTATCCAGTCGTCCATGGTCTGCCACCAGCGGTCGATGAGGACGAGGCGGGCCTCGTCGTCGTCGGGGATGTCGGTGGCCGGGACCCGCCACACCTTGGCACGGATGGGGTGGTCGAAGGGGACGTTGGCGATGATCGCCCGGAACGAGCCGAACGGCTCGAACCCGGTGTGGGCGACGAACGCGAGGTCGGCGCCGGCCGCGGCGCGCAGCATCGCCAACGTGCCCCCGGGATGGGGCGGAAGGAGGTGGCGGAGCTTGTCGATGCGGGCGAGGCGTTCGGGGTGGCGGCGTCCGACGCGGGCGCGTATGCGCTCGGCGCGGGCCTCGCTGTGGAACGTGCCTTCGGGGAAGATCACCCCGGCGGCCCCGTCGAGTTCGGCGCCGAGTGCACCGATGGCGTCGAGTTCGGCGCCGCGGTTGTCGGGGAGGCGGTCGACGAAGTGGTTGGGCAGCCGGCTGCCGTAGATGTCGAGGCACGGGTCGAAGGCGAGCCCCTTCTTCAGCACGTGGCGCAGCGGCACCTCGTCGGTGGTGCGCCCGATGAGCACGGCGGGGACGACGGCGTCGAAGAAGCTGGCGTGGCGGGCACAGATGATGACGTTGCCGGTGGTGAGCAGGTCGGCGCCGTCGTCGATGATCTCGGCCTTCAGCCAGCGTTCGGTCGCGCTCATCACCTGGCGGGTCCACCACAGCTGGACGAGGTGGTGGAGACGCTGGGACCAGCGGGTCTGCATCGCCAGCCCGAACCCGGTGCCGATCCACAACGCGATGGCGACGACGATGCCGACGGTCTCGAGGGCGAGGTAGTTGATGCCCATGGCCAACAGCCGACTGAACCGCATCCGTCGTGGCCCCGTGACGAGATCGGCCACGACGACGACCGGCAACGTGATCGGCAACGTCACGAGCAACAGGACGAGCCCGCCGGTCACGACACAGCACATCACGACACGACGCGAGAACCCCTCGAGCGATCCGATCCAGCGTGTCATGACCGCCGGATCGTAGAGCGCCCGCTGCTTTCACGTTGGGGTCAGACCCCGCTTTCCCGCTTTCTCGCACTGCGTAGCGATCGGGAGTCCACACGGAGAAAGCGGGAAAGCGGGGTCTGACCCCACAGTCAGAACTGTTTGCGGACAGCCCAGAGGTCGGGGAAGGCCTGGGTGAAGATCGAGCGGCGGAGGAACTCGACGCCGAGGGAGCCGCCGGTGCCGGCCTTGTCGCCGATGGTGCGTTCGACGAGCTTGGCATGGCGGTAGCGCCATTCCTGGAGGGCTTCGTCGAAGTCGACCATGAGCTCGAAGAGGATGACGTAGCTGCCGTCGGTGCGGTAGAGCTCGGCGATGGCGGTCTGGATGTCGTCGTTCGGTTCGTGGGGGGCATCGACGGGCCGGTCGCGCACGGCGTCGGGGATGGTGACGCCGCGGTGTTCGAGGAACCGGTGGAACGCATCGGGCAACGATGGCTGCTGCAGGCGGGCCTCTGCGGCGGCGCGGCCCGGCAGGTCGGTGGGGTAGTGGTCGTAGATGTGTTCGCGCTTGAGGCCGAGGACGTTCTCGAGTTCGCGGAACTGCATCGACTGGAACCCGCTGGAGGTGTCGAGGCGGTCGCGGAACCGCAGGAACGACAACGGAGTCATGGTCTCGAGGACGGTGAAGTGGTCGACGAGCACCGCGACGATGGCGTTGGCACGCCGGAAGCTGCTGATGACCCGGAACAGGTGGTTGTCGCTGAGGTCGGCGACGATCTTGTCGAGCTCGGCGAGCAGGGTCTTGAACCACAGCTCGCTGGCCTGGTGGACGGTGATGAAGAGCAGCTCGTCGTGTTCGGCCGGTTCGGAGCGCAGGCGCTGCAACGAGAGCAGCGTGTCGAGCTCGAGGTACGACGCATAGTTCAGCGGGGTCGCGGTCATGTCATCAACCACACCACGAGAGCGACCACCAACGCCACTGCGGCGAGCGCGACCGCCACGGTGACACCCAGGACGCGGTGCTGGCGGCGGCTCCGCTCGACGGCTTGCGCGTAGGGAATCCGGGTGAAGCTGACCATCGTGTAGAGCGGGACGAACCGGTCGGGGGCGAGGCGATGCAGCGCGCGTTCGAGCGCAGCGGTGGCGAGGAACCACCGCGACCGCACCGAATCGCGCATCTCGTCGTAGTGCTCGATGGCCAGGTCCGCCAGCGCGTCCGCGTCATCCTTGCGCTCCGCGTAGAACCGGGCGAACACGCCGGGGGTGGCGGCGTCACGGGCGTAGTGCTCGAACAAGATGGTGACGTCTTCGAGCGCCGCGTTGGCGCCCTGGCCGTAGAAGGGGACGACGGCGTGGGCGGCGTCGCCGATGATGAGCAACCGGTCGTCGTGGTACCAGGGCCCGGTGCGGATGGTGACCAGCGAGCTCGCCGGGTTGGCTTGGTACTCGGCGGCGAGGTCGGGCATGAGCTCGAGCGCGTCGGGATAGTGACGGGCGAACGCGGCGGCGACGTCGTCGGCGGTGACCACGCGGTCGAAGCTGACGGCTTCGGGCTCGCCGGGCGCAGCGAAGGGCCAGAAGAGGGTCGCGGTGAAGCTGCCGTCGGTGTTGGGCAGCGCGATCATCATCTGGCTGCTGCGAGGCCAGATGTGCAGCGCATGGGGATCGAGGGCGTGGGTGCCGTCGGCGCGAGCGGGGATGGTCAGCTCCTTGTAGCCGTGCGCCAGGAAGGTCTGGGAGTAGTCGACGCGGCCGATGCGCTGCAGCCGGCCACGCATGGCCGAGTACGCGCCGTCCGCGCCGAAGACCACGTCGTACTGCTCGCGCTGGGGATCGGGGGCAGCGGTGTCCCCGGATCGGGTGTCGACCGTGAGGGCGCCGGTGCGGACGTCGACGTCGCGTACCCGGGCCGAGAAGTGCGTGGTGACCTCGGTGCGCCGCTCGACGGTGTCGAGCAGCGTTGCGTTCAGCAGGTCGCGGTTGACCGAGTGCAGGACGTGGTCGGGGTCGGTGCCGTATGGCTGGAAGACGAGTTCGCCGTCGAGGCGGTGCAGCATGCGTCCGGGCATGGTGATGGCCAGGTCGCGCACGACGCCGTCGAGGGAGGTGCCGTCGAGGTCCACCCGAGAGAGTGCGTCGAGGCCGCGGTGGGAGATGGCCAGGTTGATCGAGCGTCCGGCGTCGACGTCGTGGCGACGCAGGTCGGGGCGCCGGTCGTAGAGGTCGACACGGTGGCCGGCATCGCCGAGGCGTGCCGCCAACAGGGCCCCGGTGAGCCCGGCCCCCACGACAGCGGCCTTCATGGGGTCAGACCCCGCCTTCCCGCTTTCTCGCATGTCGACGACATGGTCATCCCTCCCCATGAGAAAGCGGGAAAGCGGGGTCTGACCCCAGCGCTGCGGCGGACTCGAAGCGGACGAGGCGCCGGGCGGGATCGACCTCGACGAGGCGGACCTGCAGCGTGGTGCCAAGCGGAGGTGCCGGGCTGAGCGTGGAGATGACCGCCGGTTCGGCCAGCTGGATGACGGCCTGGAGGTCGTCGCCTCGGTGGCGGTGGTTGACGACCGTGGCGTCGAAGTGCTCGCCGAGGGCGTCGGCCAGCACGACGGATTCGATGTAGTCGACCATGGTGCGATCGAGGCTGCCCTCGCGGTTGCGGGCCCTGCCCATGATGGAGGGCAGCTCGGTGAGGGTGTCCACGGCCCACGCCGGGGGAGTGGTGCCGGCGCACAGTGCCATGAGGACCTCGTTGGTGTAGCGGTCGCAGACGCGCCGCAGCGGGGCGGTGACGTGCGCGTAGGTCGAGGCGATGGCCGAGTGGTCGCGCTGGTCGGGGATCTCGTCGGCGGAGGTGAATGCCACATAACCGGCGCCTCGCAGCAGCCGGGCGGCGCGAACCGCCAGCGCGACCTCGGCGCCGGCCTCGGGGTCGAGGCGACGGATGCGCTCTGCGTAGGGTTCGTCGGTGGGCCAGTCGACACGCAGGCCCCGAGCGGTGCGCCGGAGCTCGGCGACGGTGTCGTCGTCGGGGGGCGGCAGGGTACGCAGCAGCCCGACGCCGGCGGCGACCATGATCTGCGCGGCGGCGATGCCGGTCAGCAGCGAGATCTGGGCGTTCCAGCCTTCGACGGGCAGGGTCTGGTCGTAGACGAGGCGGTGGCCGCCGTCGGTGGCGACGATCTCCTGGGACGGCAACGTCAGGCTGACCGCACCCCGGGCCGCTTCGAGGTCCTGGCGCAGCGAACCGATGGTGCGCAGCAGTGCCAGGCTGTCGCGGGCGTCGGGTCCGTCGATCTCGGCCTGGGCGTCGCGGTACGACATGGCCTGGCGGACCCGCACGATTGCGCGTTCGAGGTGCGCGTCAACGAGTTCGCCGGTGTCGTCGATATCGATGCGCCACAGACAGCTGGGGCGGTCGGCGCCCGGCAGGAGGCTGGCGGCGTGTTCGTTGATGGCCACCGGATGCAGCGACGCCCGACGGTCCGGGGCGTAGAGCGTGACGCCGCGTTCGAGCGATGCGGCTTCGAGGGCGCCGCCGGGGTGCACGAATGCGGCGACATCGGCGATGGCGTACCAGACCCGGTAGCCGTCGGCGGTGCGTTCGGCGGTGTAGGCCTGGTCGAGGTCGCGGCTGCCGGGTGGGTCGATGGCGATCAGCTCGAGGTCGCGCCGGTCGGCCCAGTCCCGGTCGTCGTCGACGCCGGGCGGCAGCACGGGGCCGCGCCGGGCGGCGACCTCGGCTTCGTGGGAGGCGTCGGCGTCGAACGCCTCGACGATTCCCAGTTCGGCGCGGATGGCGTCGAGTCCGGTGGAGATGACGGGATCGTCGAGGACCGCGAGGTAACGCATCGCTGGCATGGGGCCGCACGGTAGCGGGGCGTTGCCGCACGGGGCGGAACCGAGCGGTGGGTCGCGCGGCTCAGCCCGATCGGTTCGGGTCTCAAGGGATCGCCGGGCGCGTCGATACTCCTGCACGATGTGGTCGCCCCTTGACCAGATGACCCGCCGAGGCCAGGCAGATGTCTTGGTCGTGGTCGCGCATCCCGACGACGAGGCACTGCTGTGCGGTGCGACCGTGGCGTGCCTCGCCGCCGGGGGTGCGCGGGTACGCATCGCTTGTGTGGGGTGGGGTCCGCCGGATCGGGTGGAGTTGTTCGCGAAGTCCTGTGTGCTGCTCGGCGCCGAGGCGATGGGCCCCGCGCCGTCGACGATGCCCGAGCGCGGCCTCGTGCTGGACCGGCGTCTGGTCGCGACGATCGACGAGCTGGTGCGGGCGCGGGTGCCCGATGTCGTGATCACCCATTCGCGCTCGGGTCCCCAGCATCAGGATCACGGTGTCGTCCACGATGCCGTCCGGTTGAGCATGGCCCGCTGGCAGGGGCCGGCGCTGGTGCTCGCGGCCGAACCGCCGTTGTCGACGACGGGGTTCGTGCCGAACGTGTTCGTCGACGTCGGCGACCACTTCGACGTGAAGCTCGATGTGGTGGCGCACTACCGCAAGGTCGTCGACCGCAGCTACCTCGACGACGACTACCTGGTGCACCGGGCCCGTTGGTGGGGCCAGGTCAGCGGCCACCCGCGCCGGCTGTGCGAGGCGTTCGAGCTCGTCGTTTGGCGGTAGCCGATCACGGGCAGCACGCAGGGGTGTCGAGCCAGGAGGTGCCCCCCATGTCCGAACGCTCAGTGGTCGCATTTGTCGCGGCGCTGGTGTTGTCGATCGCCCTCGTTGCCGCGGGCTGCGGCGACGACGACGACGGTGCTGCCGAGGACGGTGCTGCCGAGGACGGTGCTGCCGAGGAGCCGGGCACCGGAACCATCACGATCGGTGACCTCAGCTGGGATCTCGACGTCACCCGCTGTGTGACCCTTGCTGGTGCCATTGCCGCGGACGCCGTCGCCGTCGACGAGCCCGACAACGTGACGGTCTCGATCTCGTTGTCGCCGGAGGACTGGCGCGACCGCCCCGAGAGCGAGGGTTGGACCGCCAACGGGACGGTGCGTCTCGACATCGACGAGCCGTTTCAGCAGTGGGAGTCCGGCATCGAGGCCTTCGAGGGTCTGACCCTGCCGCCCGGCCAGGCCCGCGAGGACTTCGCGATCGAATCCTACGACGTGGCCGACGATGGGATGAGCGTCGAGGGTGAGGCGACCTTCGTCGCCGTCGACGAGTTGTTGCTGGGCGACCCGGTCGAGCCGACGCCCGGCTCGTTCGCGATCACCTGTCCGCCGGCCTGACCTGTCCGCCGGCCTGATCAGTCGGTCTTGCCGAACGCGCCGGCGGCGCGCAGCTCGGCGATGCGGGCATCGTCGAGTCCCAAGACGTCGGCCATGACGTCGTCGGTGTGCTGGCCGACCGTCGGTGCCATCGTCGGCACGGGGAGCTCCTCGCCGATCACCTTCAGGGGCAACGGCAGCTGCTCGGCGCCCACCTGTTCGACGCTCCAGAACGGCAGCCGGTGCGCGAACTGCGGGTCGTTCGGCGCGGTGGCCGTGTCGTAGACCGGAGCGAGCGTCGTGTTGTGGGACTCGCCGAAGTCGACCCACTCGGCGGTGGTGCGGGTCTTGAAGATGTCGCGCAGCTCGGCCTGGAGCTCGGTGTTGTTGCGGGCGTGGTCGGCGTAGCGCTCGCCGGGCCAGCGCTCGAACAGGTCGGCGCGGTCGATGCCGAGGCAGAAGTTCTTCCAGAACTCCTGCTCGGATGCCATCAGCAGCACGTGGCCGTCGGCGCTCTCGTACATCTGGTAGCGCACGCCTTCCCACATGCCGGCCAGGCCCGGTGGGCGGCGCTCGTAGTCGTCGGAGGCGTTACCGGTGACCTCGTCTTCGGGGCGCTGGTACGCACGGTGGGTCTCGATCCGGTACCAGTCCATGTAGGCGGCGGCGTCGGACTGGGCGAGCTCCATCTGGCAGCCCGCGCCGGTCTCGCGGGCCGAGATGATGCCGGCGAGCAGGCCGAAGGCGCCGAGCATCGGGCCGACGTTGATGCCGATGTTGGGCATCTCACGCGGGATGTGGCAGAAGCCGTCCTCGTCGTAGGCGGGCGGGATGAGCCCGGCCCAGGTGTCGAAGGCGATGCCGTGGCTGGGGAGGTTGCGGTACGGGCCGGTGGAGCCGTAGCCGGAGATGGTGCAGAACACGATCTTCGGGTTGACCTCGCGCAGCACGTCGTAGCCGAGCCCGAGGCGGTCGAGGGTGCCGGGGCGCATCGCCTCGACCACGGCGTCGGCCTCGGCCACCAGGTCCTTGTACACGGCGAGGCCCTCGTCGCTCTTGAGGTCGAGAGTGATGGAGCGCTTGTTGCGGTGAGTGTGGAGGTGCAGCAGCGAGACGCCCTCGATGATCGGCCACGTCATCTGGCGGATGTAGTCGCCCTGCGGCGGCTCGACCTTGATGACGTCGGCACCGAGGTCGGCGAGGTAGGTGGTGATCTGGCCGGGCAGGAGCAGTGAGCTCTCGATGATCCGGACTCCCGAGAGCAGCCCTGCTGCTGAGTTCTGACGCATCGTCAGATGATGCACCAGATCGGGCCGCGACCCAACCCGGATCGCTGCCCTGGTCGTTGCGGGGCGGCCGGTACGCTGCCCGGCGTGTCCGAGATCAGAGCGCTGCACGAGTCCGATCTGGCGGCCGTGCTGGCCATGAACAACGCTGCGGTGCCGGCGGTGAACCCCCACGACGAGGCGTCGTGGCAGGAGCTGGTGGCCATGGCCGACCGCAGTTGGGTGGTCGACGACGACGGCGTCCTCGGCGCTCTGTTGGTGACGTTCGCCCCCGCGGCTTCCTACGAGAGTGCCAACTACCGGTGGCTGTCGGAGCGGTTCGGATTCACCGACGATGCCTTCCGCTACGTCGATCGCATCGTGGTGGCGCCGACGCACCGCCGTCGGGGTCTGGCCGGCGCGCTCTACGACACGCTGGCCGACCATGCCGCGTCGGTGGGTGCGGCCCGACTGTTGTGCGAGGTCAACGTCGAACCGCCGAACCCCCGGTCGATCGCCTTCCACGAGGCCACGGGCTGGTCGCCCATCGACGATCTCACCCACGGTCCCGGCAAGATCGTGCGCTTCTTCGAGCGCGTGTTGTGACGGGGCTGCGGCCCGGGTGTGGTCGTGCCTGACTGGTCGCTCGTGCTGGCCGGTGTGCTCGCCGGTCTCCCGGTGTGGATCGCACTGCAGGTGGACCGGGTCCGGCTGGGGTTCGCGCTCGCCGTGGCGGCGACGGCCATCGCGCTGTTCTTCAGCGATGTCGCACAGCTCGGGATCGTCATCGCGGTGTTGACCGGTCTGTCGTTGGAGCTGCCGCGCCCGACCGCGGGGCGCAAAGCGGTGGTGGTGCCGCACCGTGCGGTGGCGTCGTATGCGTCGGTGGCTGCACTGTTGTTGGCGGCTGCGGACCTCCCGAACGATCCCGGCACCCCCTTGACCGTGGCGGCGGTCGTCGCCATGGCCGCCGCGGCAGGTGTCGGATGGCTGGGCGCGCACCGCCTGGGCCCGGGGTTCGCCTGGCTGCTTGTCGCGCTCGGTGCAGGGGCGGTCTACGGCGCGGCGCCCGACACCGAACAGATCACGGTGGTGGCCGCCGCCCTGGGTGTCGCCTCGCTGGTGATCCTGGCGTGGCCGGATCGCGCCGCGCCGGGCGTGTTCACCGTCGCGGTGGCTGCTGCGCTGGTGGTGTGGGCTGCAGCCGCGGGCTCGGGCGGACGCCCGGCAGCGTTCGTGTCGGCCCCGGGCGCGATCGCCGGCCTTGCGGTGCTGGCGGTGGCCTGGGGTGCGCGCACGCCCATCACATGGCGGTCGGGCAACGGTGTGGTGCTGGCCGCGATCCACGCGGCCACCGCGGTGGTGGTGGCCCGCACCGGCGGGGTGGCCGACGACGTCGCCCCTGCAGCGGTGATGGCAGCCGCAGCGATCGCAGCCGGCGGCGCAGCGATGTGGACAGCGGCCCGTCGTGATGGACTCAGCCGAGGCGGAGGAAGATCGCCGCGATACCCACGACGATCGTGATCAGTGCAACCATGAACATCCACGTCATCCGGGCAGTTGCAAGCTTGACGTCGGCTGACAGCTGCACCAGTTGTCCGGTGAGTCGGGTGTCGAGGGCTTTGATCTGGCCGGTGAGCTTGGTGTCGACGCCGGTGAGTTTGGTGTCGAGGGTTTCGATTTGGCCGGTGAGTCGGGTGTCGAGGGCTTTGATTTGGCCGGTGAGTTTGGTGTCGACGCCGGTGAGTTTGGTGTCGAGGGTTTCGATTTGGCCGGTGAGTCGGGTGTCGAGGGCTTCGACCTGGTTGCGCATTGCGCCGAGGTCGGTCTTCACGTCGGCGAACTCCACGCGGAGCCCTGCGAAGTCGTCGCGCAGCGCAGCGCTGGACACGTCGACCTTGGCCTCGAGGGTGCTGCGAACGCGCTCCACCTCGTCGCGGACGAGGGAGACGTCGTCTCGTGTGGCAACGCGGTCGTAGTCCACTGGTGGCAGCGATTCCATGAGCAGCTGGGTCGCTCGATCGCCGACGGTGTCGAGGAGGCACTGGCGGAGCTCGAGGCGGGTGGATTCGTCGGGTTGCATTGTCGCACCTTCGTGTCGATTCGTCAGCTGGGATCCACAGGCGACGGGGAAGGTGGGGAAGGGCTCGGCGGATCGATCGGGCCTGCGACACAGCCTACGAAGCCGCGGTGACAGCGCCGCGGGTGGCGAGCAGCCGTTCGTAGGTGTCGAGGGTGATCTGCACCTGGCGGCGGTCGTCGAACTCGGCCTGCGCCTTGGTCAGGGCGGCATCGCGCATGCGCGCCCGCAGGGTCGGGTCGGTGGCGAGGCGGGCGATCGCCTCGGCGAGGGCACGGGCATCGCGGGCGGGGACCAGCAGGCCGTTGTGGTCGGGCTCGACGACCTGGCGACAGCCGCGGATGTCGGTGGCGACGATGGGCAGGCCGGAGGCGGCGGCCTCCATGGCCGAGCGGGGGAAGCCCTCGCGATACGACGCCAACACGTACAGGTCCATGGCCTGGTAGAGATCCTCGACGTCGTCGCGGTGACCGCACATCACGACGCCCTCGGAGCGGGCCCGGGCCACGACGAGCTCGTCGAGTGCGTCGGCCTTGTCGGGTTCGTGGGGTCCGATGACGACGAACGTGATGGCCACATCGGGGTGGGCGTCGCGCACGATGCGGGCCGCCTCGAACACCTCGTGGTAGCCCTTCTCGGCCACGAGGCGCCCGACGACACCCACCACCACGGTGTCGTCGACGTCCGCGTCGCCGCCAGCGTTGTTGTCGGTGATGCCGAGCTCGCCACGCAGCCGGGCCCGGCGGTCGTCGCCGGGGGCGGCCGGGCCGAAGCGGGTCAGGTCGACGCCGTTGCCGAGCAGCGTCAGCTTCGATGCGGGCACGCGCAGGCCGCGCAGGGTGTCGAGGTCCTCGGGGTTCTGGATCAGCTCGGCGTCCGAGCACGTCGCGGCGAGGCGTTCGAGCGCATAGACCGGGCCGCGGCGCCGCAGCGGATCGGTGGGTTGCGCGTAGAGGCCGTGCACGGTGTTGACCACCGCCGGCACCCGGGCGAGGCGGGCTGCGATACGCCCGTAGATGCCGGGCTTGGGATTGTGGGTGTGGACGACGTCGGGACGCAGGCGCCGGAACAGCTCGTACACCTCGCGCATCGCCCGTAGGTCGCTGCCGACCGACATCGAACGCGTCGAGTGCTCGAGCCCCACGAACGTCACGCCCCGGGCCTCGATGGCGGGGACGAACGGCCCCGCAGCCGACACGCCCGTCACCTGCCAGCCTGCCTCGACGAAGGCCGTCAGCTGCGGCCCGAGCAACAGCTCGAGCGACATGTCGGTGGTGGTCAGGTGGACGACGTGTCGCGAGCCGGAGCCGGTCATGTCATGTGGTGGCGCCGGCGTAGCGGCGACGGTTGACGAGGTCGCGGATGCGGTCCTCGAGGCCGAGTCCACCGTCGGCCTTGTGGGCGAACCACTGCAGGCCGTCGCGTTGTTGGACGGGGCTGCGCCACAGGCGGTGAGGATCGGTGCGGCCGTAGGGGTTGGAGCGTGTGCCGGCGAGGGCAGCGGAGGCGAAACGGGCCCGCACGGCGGCGTCGGCGGCCGGCGAGGGCGGCAGCGCCTTGGGGTACGCGAAGTGTCGGGCGGCCAGGCCGAGGCGTTCGCCGATGAGGTCGATGGAGCGATCGAGCTCGTCCGCGATGGCGTCGGGCGCCAACCGGTCGAGCAACGCGTGCGTGTGGGTGTGCGAGCCGACCGACAGCACGCCGGTGTCGACGGCGTCGGCCAGGGCGCCCCAGCTGAGCGTGGGGTCGTCGGCCTGCCAGAACGGCCGCTGTGATTCGACGAAGTCGGTGGCCAGGTACAGCAGCGCAGGGACGCCGTGGTCGACGAGGATGGGCAGTGCCGTCTCGACGACGTCGGGGGTGCCGTCGTCGAAGGTGACCACCACGGGATCCTTGTCCGGAGCGCCGCCCATGGCGGCGGGCGGCGGGCCGACCAGCAGCTCGAGCGCGTCGTCGAGGGTCACGACCCGGTGAGCGATGGCGGCCATCTGGTCGGCGAACAGCCCGGGATCGAGGTCGACCTGGCTGGTGGAGCCCCCGCCGACGCGGTGGTAGATGAGCACGGTGATGCCGGGCTCACGGGCGGCCACCCGGTCGACGCCGGCGGCAGTGTGTCGGAGGACGTCGCGCAGTAGCTCGGCCATGGCGCAAGCGAGCGTACCGGTCGGGTCGGCTGCCGGTCGACAGGCGATTTCCCCCCGCGGGCGCGCCCCCGTTGTCTGTCGCCCTCACGTCAGGCTCCGAGGTGCCGATAGGTCTTCGGGCCCAGGGACGGTCCACTTCGCAGCTCGGGACAAGGTGCGACATGGAATCGGATCGACGATCGAGACAGCACAGGACACTGTCTTCGGCGTTCTGGTTCCAGCCACACTGCGACCTCGTGTGAGGCATCGGCGCGTGTTCCTCCATCGCGCAGCCGGCCTGACACTTCGGTCGCCCTTCTTGCTCGATGACCTCCCTGTGTCCGTAGAGGTGGACGCCGATGTCGTCGTCCACCTCGGTGCGCCGCCTGCGTCGAGGGACACGACGCGGGCGGCGCGAGGTCGTATCGGCGACGACGCCGTGATCGAGGTGCGCGACGGTTCGGAGATCCACATCGACCTGCGGACCGACGCGCTCGATCGGGCCACGCTGTCGCAGTACGTCACCGGCGCCTGCCTCGCGTTGGTTCTGACCCAGCGCGGGTTCCTCGTGCTCCATGCCGGTGCCTGTGTCGTGGGCGACGGGGCGGTTGCGTTCGTCGGGCCGTCCGGCGCGGGCAAGTCGACGACGATCGAGGCCATGCGCCAGGCCGGGTATCGGATTCTGAGCGACGATCTGGTGGTCCTGCGCGTGCCCGACGTGGGCTCGCCGTCGGTCCAGCCGGGGATTCCGCGGATCAGGTTGCGGCCCGATTCGGCGGCGGCGCTCGGCTGGGATGGGGGCGCCGCCGGGCCGAAGACGGTGCCGAAGTCGGTGCGCCGCATCGATGACGATCTGGCCACCGATGCCGTCCCGCTGCGGGCGCTGTACCTGTTGAGCGGCGGCGATCAGGCCGCTGTCGAGCCGTGCGACGACGTGTCGGCCCTGCGTGTGCTGTTGACCAACACCCGCGGCGCCGCCGGTCACGGTGGCGCGGACTTCGCCGCGGTGTTGCTGCGGCGCTACCGGCGGCTCCTCGATGCCGTCGAGGTGCGCCGGTTGACTCGCCCCACGAGTTCGGCGACGGCGCCGTCGGTCGACACGGCCGGGGTGGTGGCGGCGGTACTCCGAGCGCAGGCGAGCGCGGCGGCCGAGCCCGCTCACTAGCGTGTGCCCCATGGGGAAACCGGAGATCACGGTTCGGCGGGCGTCGGCGGACGACCTGGCGGGAATCATCGACGTCGCCTCGGCGGCCCTGGGTTGGGCGCCGGGCGAGCCACACGAGCAGCTGTTCCGGTGGAAGCACCTGGACAATCCCTTCGGCGAGTCGCCGATGTGGGTGGCCGAGTCCGACGGGCGCCTCGCCGGGTTCCGGGCATTCATGCGCTGGGAGCTCGACGGCCCCGACGCTTGCCGGTGGCGGGCCGTGCGTGCGGTCGACACGGCCACCCATCCCGACTTCCAACGGATGGGGATCTTCTCGAAGCTGACGTCGGGAGCGGTCGACGAGATGCGCGACGAAGGCGTCGACATCGTCTTCAACACGCCCAACGACCAGTCACGCCCGGGCTATCTGAAGATGGGCTGGATCGACGTCGGGCGCCTGCCGGTGAGCTTCCGGCCCACGTCGCCCGCCGCGCTGGCGCGTATGGCCAAGGCCCGCACCCCGGCCGACAAGTGGTCCGAGCCCACCACCACCGGCGTGTCGGCCATCGACGCCCTGGCCGACCGGGACGCGGTGGCAGCACTGGCGAGCGCAGCCCGCAACGGCGATACGGGGTCGGCGCTGACCACCCCCCTCGATGCGGCGTTCCTGGCGTGGCGCTACGGGCTCGAGCCGTTGCACTACCGGGCCTGGGTGGGTCTGGGCGGGCGCGGCGACCTCGACGAGGGCGTGGTGCTGTTCCGCCGCCGACGGCGGGGCACGGCCATCGAATGCTCGGTGGGTCACGTGCTGGTGCCCGACGGCGATCCCGTCGCGGCCCGGCGGCTGCTGGGCTCGATGGCCAAGGAGGTCGAGGCCGACTACCTCATCAGGATCGGCGCGCCCGACCCGCGTGGCGGGTTCGCGCCGTTGCCCAACCAGGGCCCGCGCCTGACCGCACGAACCGTGAAAACGGACCCGCCCGCGGATCTGGCCGCCTGGAGCTTTCAACTCGGCGACGTCGAACTGTTGTGACTGTCGACGAGGTGGATGTCGCTGCACGACGTGGCGGCCCTGGCAGGCGCTCCTGATGCGGCGCGGCGGCCGTTGACGGCGGCTAGCGACATCAACACCAACAGGAACGGTAGAAGCTGGACGCGCTGGCGTGCCAGGATGCCGAAGTTGCTGATGAAGCTGAAGACATAGCCGAACATGAACGCAAACGAAGCCGCATACGCGAGGTACGGGTTTCGAACGATGCGAGAAGGCAGCCGCCGCATACGTCGCAGCGACGCAACCGTCAGGGCAAGGAGCAAGAGGCCTTCGAACGCGCTGATCGCGCTCGCAGCGCTGCGCACCTCGTGCGGGAACGGTCGATAGAGGACGCTTGCGAAACCCCAGGGGTAGTCGAGTGGACTCTCGATCGCTACAGCCGCGAAGCTCGATCCACCGCCGGCGGTCCGCTCCTGTGTTGCGGACAGGGCAGCGTCGAGTCCACCTGTCCCGACGTCATCGATCTGAAGGAACGTCGCCACTTGCGGCGCCAAAACCACCGAGGCCGCAGCGATGAAGACCAGCCCGACGACCTTCGCCGCTGGAGCTGTGGACCGACCGCCCGTTCCGGCACCGAACAACGTCGACGTGGCCAGTCCGACCGCCACTGCAGCGAGCACGACGATGGCGATGTGTGGACGGGGCATTGCGGCGGCGGTGATGCCGAGGGCGAGCACGGTGTACCCGGCGCGGCGCTGGCTGAAGACCCGGGCGGCTCCGTTGCTGGCGAGTCCCAGAGAGAACACCATCCAGGCTTCCTTTCCCGTGGCTGCGGGCCAGAACGCCAGAGAGGGCCAGAAGAACACGAGCAAGGCATAGCGACGGTGATCACCCTCGGGAACAGCCATCACGAAGGCCTGGTAGAAGAGCCAGATCCCGATGAAGGCCATGACCCCGAAAACGATGAAGCCCGTGAACCGATCCGCACCGAACACCGCATAGACGCCACCGGTCAGGATCCGGAGGAATCCCGTGCCGGGGACCGGCCTGCCCGGATCCACGTCGAATTGGAGTGCTCGGAAGTAGGGGGCGAACTCCCTTCCGTGATGGTCGTAGTCGAAGCTGTCTCCGACGCTGCCGTAGATGTGGTCGACCATGAACAGTCGGGCATACACGAGGCAGAGCTTCAGGCCGAGTGCCGCCAAGACGATGCCGGCCAGGTCGAAGCGGACTTCGGTGCGACGCAGACGCAGGATGAATGGAACGAGCGCGGCCACCACCAGTGGCCCGATGATCAACCCACGCCCCGTCGGGTCGCCTCGGAACCAGGCCGCGACATAGATGATGTGGGCGAGCAGGATCGAGACGATCCCGACAGCCCACCACGATGGCACCTGCAACCGGTCCGTCGCTGTCGAAAGGGTTGGTGCCCGCAGATGGTGCGGCGGTGGCGCCGCCCTCATCGGGCGGGCACGCCCTTGACGGTGATTCCCGGAGCGACGTCGTCGACGACGACGGCGCCGGCGCCGATGATGGCGTCATCACCGACCGTCCGGCCCGGCGTGATGATGGCACCGGTACCGATGAAGACCCGCTCGCCAACGGTCACGGCCCCGTTGAGGAGTGCACCGGGAGAGATCGACGTGGAGGCGCCGACGCGACAGTCGTGCGATACGACGGAGTTGACGTTGCAGTGGACGTGTGGGCCGAGGCGTACGTCGACGGTCACACGCGCCCCAGGTGCCAGCACGACACCGGGCCCCAGTTCGCTGTTCGAACCGACGGAGGCCTGGGGGTGGACCAGCACCGCGGCTCGGCGGTCGTACTCCGCCAAGAGCGCGGCGAAGCGGGCGCGAACAGCGGGCGACCCGATGCCGACCACGTAGTCGAGGTCGAAGTGTTCGACGATGCCGCGGCTGCCGAGGAACGGGGCATCGAGCAGAGCTGCCTCGTCGGGGCTCGGCGGTTGGTCGGCGATGAAGCCCCGCACGAGCCGTCGATCCGCTCCATGGACGGCCCGTGCGATGTCGTAGACCTCCCGCGCGTGGCCTCCGGCACCGATGATGACCAACTCGTCTGCGTGTTGTTGTCCGGAGCGCCTGGTCGAGGACGTCGTGGCCGCACCCGACCGTTCCTCCCGATGCGGGCTCCGGCGGAAGGTCTCGGTTCGTTCCCGGATGCCGACGTCATCCATGGTGCGATGCGGCGTGGCTCTCGACAGGCCCGGTGCCGCTGCCGGGCGCCGGAGCCGATGATGCGCCGAGTCCCGTTGCGACGAACGGATCGTCGAGCGGATGGCCGTCGACGCCGTTGCCGGCGATGACAGCACGGGCCGTTCGGGCCACTATCCCGAGATCGATCCAGAAGCTCTGGTTCTCCACGTACTCGACGTCGAGCGCTATCCGATCGGACCACGGGAGAGTGTTTCGACCACTCACCTGGGCGAGGCCGGTCAACCCCGGCCGCACAGCGAAGCGTCGATGCTGAGCGGGTGCACACCGTCGTGCCTGGAAGGAGAGCATCGGGCGTGGACCGACGATGCTCATGTCGCCTCGAGCGACATTGACGAGCTGGGGCAGCTCGTCGAGAGAGAACCGTCGAAGCCATCGACCGACTCCCGTGACCCGACTCTGGTCGGGAATCAGCGGGTTGTCGCCGTCGACCATCGTTCGGAACTTCAGGCACTCGAACGCGTTGCCACCGGCACCGATGCGGTCCTGACGGAAGAGGACCGGTCCGGGCGAGCTCAGACGAACGGCGCCCGCGATGACGAGTCCCAGCAGACCGAGAGGTACGGCGACCACCAGTAGGACCACGATGTCGAAGGTTCGCTTGCCCCGATAGGTCGGTAGCGGATCGCTCATCTGGAGAGGAACCAGTCGATCGTCGCCGACAGGCCCTCCTCGAACGGCGTCGGCTCGACATGGGGGAACAGATCGTGCAGCTTGCTCCAGTCGGCGCAGCTGTGTCGTATGTCGGCAGGTCGCTGTGGTCCGTGCTGCACCTCGACGCGAACACCGAGCCTCTCTTCGATGGCGGCGACCACCTCGAGGAGCGTCACCGGACGGCCGAAAGCCAGGTTGACCGGGCCCGGACTGGTCACCCGATCGACGACCGTCGTCGTGAGTACCTCACAGACGGTGTCGACGAAGGTGAAGTCTCGTGACTGCAAGCCGTCGCCATGGATCACCAGCGGCTGATAGCGCAGCGCGGCCTCGACGAAGAGAGGAATCGCCGCGGCATAGATGTGATCCGATGCCTGGAGCGGCCCGAAGACGTTGAAGAACCGGAATGCAGTGGTCGGCAGCGCGAATGCGTGACCATAGGAGAGCACGAGCGATTCCGCCGCGGCCTTGCTGGCGCCGTAGGGGCTGATCGGTCGCGACGGCAGGTCCTCGTGTTTGGGAGAAACACTCGTCGCGCCGTACACGGAACTGGACGAGGCGAAGACGACATGTGCGCCGGCGGCCCGGCGGGCCGCCTCCAGGACCGACAAGGTGCCGGTCGTGTTGGCTCGGAGCGTGGCGGCAGGGTCGATCATCGACCGCGGGACCGATCCGAGCGCAGCGAGATGCACCACTGCCGCGGCACCGGCGAAGGCCACGTCGAGGTCTTCACCGGAGCAGACGTCGGTCTTGTGGAACTCGACATCGAGTCCATCCAGATTGGCGAAGTCACCATTGCTGAGGTCGTCCACGACGACGATCTCGTCGATCGTGTCGTTTGCCTGCAGGTGTCGACACAGGTTCGCGCCGATGAAGCCGGCGCCGCCGGTCACAACGATCTTCACGGGAGGTGTCCCTTCGTCCCGAATTGTCCCAATTGATTCGCACGGCCCATCGGCCGCGGCGGCGTGGTCATGATGCTTTCGGCGGACAAGAGCGCGACCTCGGAGCCCGAGCAGCCTGCTGCGTGTCGAATGCATCAGGAACGGCGCTGTCGTGCCGATGGGTCATCCGAATCAATTCGGGACGAAGGGACATCTCCCGTGAACACAGCCGCTGCCGGTCGTGCCGGCACCATCGCGGATCCGACGCGCCGGGACACGCGTGTCGAGGACCCACCACGAATCTTCCTGTCGCCGCCGGACATGTCCGATGTCGAGCGGTCGCGCCTGCTCGCGGCCTTCGACTCCAATTGGATCGCGCCCGTCGGTCCGGACCTCGAGCTCTTCGAGGCAGCGCTGGCCCGATGGTGCGGCCGTGACCATGCAGTGGCCCTGTCGAGTGGCACGGCTGCTCTGCATCTCGCCCTCGTGACCGCGGGAGTCGGTCCGGGCGACACCGTCATCGTGCCGAGCCTGACCTTCGTCGCGACGGCCAATGCCGTGCTGATGACCGGCGCCCGTCCGGTTTTCGTGGACAGCGAAGTGGCGTCGTGGAACGCCGACCCATCGTTGATCGAGGAGTGTCTCCGGTCGCCGCTGGCGTGTGGTGGCGCGGCCCCGGCAGCAGTCGTCGCAGTCGATCTCTATGGCCAGTGCGCCGACTACGGGCAGATCGAACCCGTCTGTCGACGCTACGGGGTCCCGTTGATCGTCGACGCCGCAGAGTCGCTCGGTGCGATCCGCGACGATCGCCCGGCAGGTTGCCATGGTGATGTGTCGGTCGTGTCGTTCAACGGCAACAAGATCGCGACCACCGGCGGCGGCGGCGCACTGTTGACAGACGACGCTGCGTTGGCGGATCGTGTCCGGCACCTCGCCACCCAGGCCCGCGAACCGTTTCCTCACTACGAGCACATCGACGCCGGATTCAACTACCGGATGTCGAACCTGGCTGCTGCGATCGGGCGTGCCCAGCTCGAGCGTCTCGATGAGATGTTGCGTCATCGCCGGCACATCGGGCTCCGGTACCGGGCAGCGCTGGCGGGCATCGATGGGGTGTCGTTCATGCCGGTCCCGGTCGGGAGCGTGCCCAACGGTTGGTTGACCGTGATCATGGTGGATCCAGCCATTGCCCCTATCGACGTCGAGAGCCTCCGAGCCGCTCTCGACGACGAAGGCATCGAGGCACGGCCGGCGTGGAAGCCCATGCACGATCAGCCGCTCTTCGCCGATGCCCCCATGGTGGGAGGTGCGGTCGCCGAGCGGGTCTTCGCCCAAGGCCTCTGCCTCCCGTCGGGTTCGAGCCTCCGCCCCGAGCAACTCGATCGCGTGATCGATGCCATCGAGCGGCGATTGCGACCATGACAACGTCATCGCCGCCGCAGGAGGCGCATCGCCCCGGTCGACCGCTGCAGGTCCTGCATGTGATCAAGGGCCTCGGGCCCGGTGGCGCCGAGCAGTTGCTCGTCAATCAGGCCCGGTTCTCCCAGCGCGATGACGTGGAGTTCACCGTCGCCTACGTCCTCGGAGCGAAGACCCGGCTGGTGGCGGACCTGGAGCATCGAGGCTGGCGCACGGTCTGCATCGGCGACGAGGATGGCTCGACCTGGCGATGGATGGATCGCCTTCGTTCCCTGATCCGAAGGAGAGGAGTGGCGGTCGTCCATGGACACTCCCCTGCGGTTGCGGCGGCTTGTCGCCTGGTCGTGCGGTCACTCCCACCGAGCGAACGTCCGGCGACCATCTACACCGAACACAATTGCTGGGATCGACACCACCCCCTGACCCGGTTCGCGAACCGGATCACCATCGGTCTCGAGGACCATGTGATCGCCGTGTCCGGTGCCGTACGGGACTCCATGAGTCGATCCGCCGACTTCGAGGTGCTCGTCCACGGCATCGATGTCGAGTCGGTCAGCCGCCAGGCCGGACGCCGCGACGCTGTTCGTCGAGAGCTCGGGTTCGCTCGTGACGACTTCGTGATCGGCACGGTCGCGAACCACCGACGCGAGAAGGATTACCCGACGTTGTTGGGTTCAGCGCGTCGAACGCTCGATGCGGACCCGACCGTTCGGTTCGTGGCGGTTGGCCAAGGGCCCCTGCAGGGCGCCGCAGAGGCAGCCCGCGACGACCTGGGATTGGGTGAGGCGTTCCGGTTCCTGGGGTACAGGTCGGACGCGGTGGAGGTCATGAGCGCCTTCGACCTCTTCACGCTCACTTCGACCCACGAAGGGCTGCCGGTCGCGCTCATGGAAGCGTTGGCGCTCGGACTGCCGGTGGTGGCGACCCGGGTGGGTGGCATTCCCGAGGCAACGGCAGGCACCGATGCAGTTCTCGTCGAGCCCGGCGACGAGCAGGCGCTCGCAGACGCCTACCTCGCGGCGAAGGCCGCTCCGTGCCATAGCCGTCAACCGGTGGCGTTCGATGCCGCCCGGTCGGCAGGACGTCTCATCGACCACTATCTGGCTCTGGCCGACCGTAGGACGAAGACCGGAGTCGGCTGTGCATGAGATCGCGAGCGAGGTCGCGAGCGCGTTCGCTCGTCGTGCGCAGCGACACATGGTGCACGCGTCGCAACCAACGGCCGGTCGTCGCCGCCTGCGCCCGCCCCGCACCGATGGCGTGCTTCATCGCCACGTTCGCCAGCGCCCTACTCTGCTGAACCTCGCTGAAGAGGCGAACGGCATCGGCGTAGTCCTCTTCGTCGCCGAACGACGCGGCTGCCTCGACCAGCAGACGGAGCTGAAGGTCGTAGGCACCGACGAGCCGCATCTGCGGGCCCCACTTGTCGATGAGGGCCCGCCGCCCCAGAACGATGCGGCGCCCGCCGTACACCCGGTTCGCCGAGTCCGCGCTCTTGGACACCCATGCGTCGGGATTCGCGACGACGGTTCCGGCCTCGCTGAGCTGCAACAAGAAGTCGAGATCCTGCAGGGATGGGAAGGACTCGTCGAAGCGGACGAACGGCCCGACGGCCTGTTGCCACACGGCGATGCCAGAGGTCGAGAAGCCGCCGTGGCGGTCGCGCAGGATCGCTGCCATCGGGTCCGTGCCGAAACCCCAGGGCCCGCTGCGACGTCGACGCGTGCCGCGGTGAGCGATCAGCCCGGTGACCGATCCGGCAGCGCCGTCCTCGAGCACGTCGAGCTGCGATGCAAGCCAACCCGGAAGCCAGCGGTCGTCGGCATCACAGAAGGCGATGACCTCACCGGTAGCGGCCTCGATCCCGGTGTTCCGAGCGGCGCACGCTCCCTTGCGCCGGTCGTGGCGCAGGACGCGGACGAGCGTGTCGCTGCGTCGTTGCACCGCCGCGACGGTGTCGTCGGTGGATGCGTCGTCGATCACCAGCACCTCCGCCGGAGCCGGTTCCTGGCCGATGATCGAGTCGAGGGCGGCTCCGATCGTCCCGGCCCGATCGAATGCCGGAACGATGACGCTGACGACGGGCACGGCTGCAAGGTAGTGCGCGGCGCGTGCGGCGCCGCGTACTCGGTCCGGGTGCCATGAGCATCGGTGACGAAGCCCTCCGCGGTATGGGCTGGGTCGCTCTGTCGACCTGGGGCTCGCGGGCGATGTCGATCGTGGTGTTGGTCGTCCTCGCCCGATCGGTCGATCCCGGCGACTTCGGACTCATGGCAGTTGCGGCCCTCGTCATGGCTGTGGTCGCCGTCGTCCGCGACTGCGGCCTGGTCCATGCCCTCGTCCAGCACCACGATCCGACCGAGGAGCACCTGCACAGCACCTTCTGGACCACTGCGGTGCTGGCCGCTCTCGCGACAGTCGTGGTGCTGATGGGCTCGCCGCTCATCGCCGGTTGGCTCGATGAGCCTTCTCTCGTACACGTCGTCTGGTGGTTGACGCCGAGCCTGCTGATCGGGGCGCTGCGCACGGTTCCGACTGCGGTCCTGCAACGTCGGATGGCGTTTCGCTCTCTCGCGCAGCGCTCGCTGGTCGGTGATCTCGTCGGTGGCATCGTCGGGGTCACGGTGGCCCTCGGCGGCGGAGGCGTGTATGCGCTGGTCGCCATGGCGGTGGTCAACAGCGCGGTCGAGACGCTCATCGTCAGCAGAGCTGCCGGCTACCGGCCTCGTCTGGTCTGGACATGGCGCAGCACCACGGAGCTGATGCGCTTCGGCTCGGGCGTCGCCGGCATGCAGATGGTGAACGTCGGTTTCCGCCGCGGCGACGATCTCGTCGTCGCCGGCGCTCTCGGGTCCGTGGCGCTCGGCATCTATTCGATGGCGTACCGCATCGTGTCGATGGCGCAGGAGTTGTTCATCCACGCGATCACGCAGGTCACGCTGCCGACGTTCGCCCGCTTGTCCGACGAACGCGCTCGCCTGGCACGGGCGGCGGAATCAGCCCTCCACGGCGTCGCCCTGGTGGCCCTGCCGGCGCTGGTCGGCCTCGCGGTCATGGCGGACGATCTGGTGACCGTGCTCTTCGGGCCGGACTGGAGCGCAGCTGCACCGGTGATGGCGTTGCTGGCGTTGGGCGCCGCGTTCTCGCCCCTCTTCGGGTTCCAGATACAGCTCCTGCTCTCGACGGGTGCCAGTGCACAGGCCGGCGCGCTGTCGGCCGTCAACGGTCTTCTCGGGCTCATCGGCGTCGTGCTGGCCGCTCCGCACGGGCTGGCATGGATCGGCATCGCGTTCGCGCTCCGCTCCCTTCTGATGGTGCCGATCTCGACATGGTGGTCCTCGCCGGTCACCGGACTCGGCGCCGCCGGAATCGTGCGGGCATGTCGCATTCCCATCGTGCTGACGACGGTCATGGCGATCATCGTCGTCTCGGCAGCGGCGGCGCTCGGTGCTGTCCATCCCGCGATCCGCCTGGTGGTCGTATCGTCGGTCGGAGCGGCGGTCTATCTGGTCTCGGCCTACCGGTACGATCCATCGAGTCGTGACCTGCTCGCCCGACTCCGGCGAGTGCGAGAGCTCGGACGCCCGATGACCCCGCCGCTGCCGGTGGTGGGATCGTGAGCAGCGTCCGTCATGTGGAGAGCCACGCACGAACGGCTGTCGAAGCACGGCTCGATGCCGCGCTGGCTGCCGTCGACGAGCCCACCATCGCGGAGGTCGTGTGGACCATCCGACCGCAACTCGCGCATTGCCGCCGAGGGGCGGAGAGCCCGGTCTTCGGTCGACGACTCGACCCGGTCCGCCATGTCGCCTCCGTGGCCGGTGCGCGCTCTGGACCCACGTGCCTGGTGGTCGGGCCTGTCGTGGTGCTCGTCGACACGACCAACCACCGTGGAGTGCTCGAACCTGTCGCCGCGGCGACCGCAGCCCGCGTCGGTGCCGAAGTCCGACGCCTTGCACCGTCGCCACCAAGGAGCGGGGGACCATCCGATCTGCGCACGGCAGCGGTTGTGACGCACGCCGTCGTCGAGCGCTGTGCGGAGGCGGGCGTCACGCTCCGAGCGTCGGCGGTGAGGCGTCTCGCCCTCTCGTCGTTGCGCTCCTCCCGGCGAGCCGAGGCAGCGCTGGACCACGCATCGGTGCTGGTCCTGTCGAATCAACACCAGCCGCACATGCGCGCCTGGATCGCTGTTGCCCGACGTGGCGGCGTCCGCAGCGTCTTCGTGCCGCATTCGGCGCTGGCGCTGACCCGCGACCACCTCGACGTGCCGACCGACGCCGCCGGGTTCCGCAGCGCTGCAGAGATCGCCGTCATCGAATCGCTGGGTGGACGAGGCCCGATCGCCGTCGTGGGCAACCCGGCGTTCACCTTCGACCCATCGCCTGTGCCATCGGAGGGACCGGTCGTCTTCGCTCCATCTCCGGTGGGAGAGAACCGGTTGCGTGCACTGGTGGAACTGACCCGGGCCGGCCTCGACGACGCCCGCTGCACCGTTCTCGTCAGCCCGCACCCCCGATCGGACCTGACGGTCCTCGAGCGCCTGGTGCCGCACGACTGGCAGCTCGATCGCAGCGGCACCCCGACACGCCACCTGCTGCGCCGGGGTGCGCGTGCTCTGCTCCAGTCCAACAGCGGCGTGGCTTGGGAGGCCTTGGCATCGGGGGTTCCCACGATCGAACTGCAGCTCCCGAGCGACGACTTCGGTCCCGTGACGGCCATGGCGGCCGGCGGCGCACTACCCGTCGTCACCAGGCCCGACCAGCTCCGAGCTGCTCTGCGCGTCGGATCGGATCGTGCACAGCTCCTGGAGACGGCGCACGAATGGTGTGCCTTCACCGGCGGTCACGCCGCTGATCGCGCCGCGCAGCTCGTGCAGTCGGTTCTCGAAGACCACGTCCCTACCAGGCCGATTCTCGATGCCTGGACCAGAACGTCGACGATCGCTGCGGCGGCCGTCCAACCGATACCCGGAGGTGATGACCGTGCGATGCACCGATGACGTGCCCGGCGGTGAAGCCGATGTGCGCCCCCTCGAGCTCGAGCTGTTCGGACGGCTCCTCGGCCCGACCGAACCGGCGCTCGTCATCGCCGAGGCCGGCGTGAACCACGACGGCGACGTCCGACGAGCGCACGCGCTCGTCGATGCAGCTGCCGACGCAGGAGCCGACGCCGTGAAGTTCCAGACCTTCAAGGCGTCGGCGGTGGCGAGCGATGGCGCGGCAACGGCCGGCTATCAGGTCGCCGCAGGTGAAGGTGACCGCCAGCGGACGATGCTCGAGCGGCTCGAACTGCCCGTGACGGCCTGGCGGGAGCTGCGGGATCATGCCGGCGAGCGCGAGCTCGCCTTCTTGTCGACCGCATTCGACCTGGACAGTCTCGACATGCTCGTCGGACTCGGTGTCGCAGCGCTCAAGATCCCATCGGGTGAGCTCGATCACACGTCCTACCTCCGAGCCCATGCCGCAACGGGGCTGCCGTTGCTCGTGAGCACGGGCATGGCCACCTTCGACGAAGTGGCTCGTGCGATGACGATCCTTCGGGCCGATGCCGGCTCGGTCGCGCTGTTGCACTGCGTCAGCGCATATCCGGCCGACCTCGCCGAGACCAACCTTGCCGCGATCTCGACCATGGGCCGAGCTCTCGACGTCCCGATGGGCTGGTCGGATCACACCATCGGCAACCACAGCGCGATCGTCGCGAGAGCGCTCGGCGCCTGCGTCTTCGAGAAGCACCTGACGACCGACCGGGGTCTGCCGGGGCCGGATCACACCGCATCGGCAGACCCGGAAGGCTTCGCCTCCTATGTCCGAGCGATCCGTGCCACCGAGGCGGCGCTCGGCGATGGGGAGAAGAGGCCCACCGACGCCGAGATCGATCTGCGGCCGCTGGCTCGCCGCAGTCATTTCGCTGCTCGAGATCTGCGGGCAGGCGAGCGTCTCACCGAAGGCGACCTGACGACCATGCGGCCCGTCATCGGTGTGCCGGCGTCGGTCGACCTCGCCGGTCGCACGCTGGCCAGGTCGGTCGCCCGCGAGCAACCCATCCGGTTCGATGACCTCGTCTGAAGCCATGGGCGGACCCCATCGAATCGGTGTCTTCACCGCGGCGCGCTCCGATGGCGTCCCGCTCGGACCGGTACTCGCGGCACTGGAGGCTGCCCCGGATGTGGAATGCGTCGTGATCGCGACCGGCGGTCACCTCGAGGAGTCCCGCGGGCGCACGGTCGACCATCTGGCCGTGAGTCGCCGCTGCGTCGAGATCGTCGACGTCGTCGCCGAGACGAGCGCGGCCGGGGCCCTGACCGAGGCGGCGGCTCGCATGACCCAGGGCATCGGCGAAGTACTGGAACGGCGCCGCATCGAGACCCTCGTGGTGTTGGGGGACCGGTGGGAACTCCTCGCGGCATCCACCGCCGCACTCCTCGGCAACGTGGCCCTGGTCCACCTCCATGGAGGGGAGATCACCGCGGGCTCCATCGACGACCGCATCCGCCACGCCGTCGCGAAGCTCGCAGATCTCCACTGCTGCGCGAACGACGACAGTGCGCGGCGCCTCCGTCAGCTGGGCGAGGACGCCGCGCGGGTCGTCGTGACGGGAGCGCCCGGACTCGACCGGCATCGTGGTCGGGGACCCGTTGCCGACGAGGACCTCGAAGCCACACTCGGCCATCGCGTCGCCCGACCCTTCGGGCTCGTGACGTACCACCCCGAGACCATCGAGCGGCACTCGGTGGGCGAGCGGGCGGAGCAGGTCGTCGAGGCTGCCGCCCGACGCCTCGGGACGGCACTCGTGCTCTATCCGGGAGTCGATCAGGGAGCCGACGAGGTCGTCGACGCCATCGAGGCGGTCGCTGCACGTCACGGCCATGTCCATACGAGGCCGCACGTCGGTGACGACTACGCCCTCCTGCTCGCAGCGGCGGATGTGATGATCGGCAACAGCTCGAGCGGGATCTGGGAGAGTGCCACCTTCGCGTTGCCGGTCGTGGATGTCGGCAACCGTCAACGGGGGCGCCTGGCGCCGGCGAACGTCTTGTGGGCCGACTACTGCGATGGAGCGATCGAGCGGGCGATCGACCGGGCTCTCGCCCCGTCGTTCCGCAGCTCGCTGCTCGGTATGTCGAATCCCTACGGGGATGGCGACGCCGCGCGCAGGATCGTCGAAGCGGTTCGTTCGTTGCCCCGCATCCGGCCGCTTCCGAAGGTCTTCCGGGATCTCGAGGAGGCGCTGTGAATACAGCGAAGCACTCCATCGATTGCGGCCCGACCGTTGCGTTCGTGTTCGCCCGGGGAGGCTCGAAGGGACTCCTCGACAAGAACCTTCGAGTTCTCGGGGGGACCACCCTCGTGGGACGTGCGGTGGATGCTGCATTGGCTGCCGAGACGGTTGATCGCGTCGTGGTGTCCACCGACAGTCCGGCGATCGCAGCCGTTGCGCGAGACCATGGTGCCGAGGTGCCGTGGCTGCGGCCCCGGGAGCTCGCGACCGACACGTGCCCCGAGCGGCTCGCGTGGCGTCACGCGTGCGACGAGGTGGAGGCGACGTCGGGACCGATCGGACTGTTCGTATCGGTACCTGCGACAGCGCCGCTGCGCCACTTCTCCGACATCGACAGGGCCGTCGAGCGCTACCGGGCGGGGAGCGCCGATCTCGTCGTGACCGTCGCTCCTGCCCGAGCGAGTCCCTACTTCACCGTTGTCGGCATGGACGCCGAATGCGGGCTGGGATACCTCGTCGATGGGGGCGGTCGGTTCGCTCGGCGCCAGGACGCCCCCGAGGTCTTCGAGATCACGCCGGTCGCCTACGTGTCGACGCCGCAACACATCCGGAGCGCAGACCGCCTGTTCCAGGGTCGCGTCGAAGGCTCGGTCGTTCCGGCAGAGCGGGCAGTGGACATCGACGACGATCTGGATCTCGCGTTCGCCGAATTCCTGGTCGATCGAGCAGCGGCAGAGACGCGAACGGCGAAGGTTCTCTCAACTGCGAGTTCGATCGACCGATAGGTCCAACGACCTAGGCCGTTGGGACGACGGCCGGCATCGAGCGAGTCGAGGGACACGATGAGCACCACCATGAACGCGGACTCCGAGCCGCCCGCCGGCGCCTGCACGCTTTCCGCTGCGCTCTCACGACGGTGGATGGTGATGACACTGCTCGTTCTCGCGGTCTCGTCGATGGTCGTCTGGGGACTCGGGGCTCGTTCGGTCGCCGCGCAGGAGGTCGAGCCGGCGGAGTCGACCGCGCCGCGTCCGGTTGCCGCGACGGCGTGTGTCGTCGACGAACGGGGTGAGGCCGTCGAAAGCGCGATCGTCGAGCAGTACGTCGATCGCACGTGGGGCTGGGGTGGCCGGACCGGGAACGACGGGTGCATCAATCTCCAGGCGCCGACGGGCTCGGCCCGCTTCCGAGTGTGGGTTGGTGGTTTGTGGTTGCGGGTGGATCAGAACGTGGGTGTCGATCCGTTGGTGGTGTTCGAGTTGGTCGATGCGTCGGTCGAGGTCGTCGATTCG
>JBKAGO010000048.1:0-80292 GCA_046290435.1 Acidimicrobiales bacterium | reverse complement strand
AGCCGCCGCCACCAGCTGATCCGCATCGAGGTCCATGGTCGGCGAGTCTTGCCGGTCTGCGCCCGTCGTGCTCGCGGTCCCGGTCGTGCTATGAACACGGCCGGACCACTGGACTGCTGAGCTACTGCGTTGTCGAGTTGCTGAGCCGCCGCGCCGCCGATCGATGGGACCTGACGACATGACGGGACGACTGCAAGGACGGGTCTGCTACGTGACCGGCGCCGGGTCGGGCATCGGCCTGGCCTGTGCCCGGCGCTTCGCGGACGAGGGCGCGATCGTGGTGGGCAGCGACATCGTCGCCTCCGACGCGTGGGACGAGGCGGTCGCCTCGGCGCCGGCGTCGGCGTTCCTCGATGTCGACGTCGTCGACGAGGCGGCCCAGACCGAGGCCGCCGAGCACATCGTCGAACAGCACGGCCGCATCGACGTGGTCGTCACCTCTGCGGGCGTCGCCGGCGGCGGGCCCGTGCATTCGATCGCACTGGCCGAGTGGCAGCGGGTGCAGGACATCAACCTGACGGGCACGATGCTCAGCGCCAAGGCCGTGCTGCCGGCGATGATGCAACAGCGCAGCGGCAGCATCATCACGATCGCGAGCGTCGAGGGCCTCGAGGGCTGCGAGGGCGGCTCGACGTACAACGCTGCCAAGGCGGGCGTCATCCTGCTGACGAAGAACCTCGCCAACGACTACGGGCGCCTGGGCATCCGTGCGAACGCCATATGCCCGGGCTTCATCAAGACTCCGATGCAGGAGTCGGTCATCCCCGCCCTCGGCGAGCGTGGCGAGATGATCCGCGACCAGCACAAGTTGGGCCGCTTCGGCGAGGCCTCCGAGATCGCGGGCGCCGCGTACTTCCTGGCCAGCGACGACTCCTCGTTCGTCACCGGTGTCGCGCTCCCCGTCGACGGCGGCTACACCGCCGGCCACTGGTACGGCATGACCACCCTCATGGGCCTCGAGTAACGCTGGGCCCGCGACGCTCGGGGAGGACTGGGGTCGAGTCTTCCCTGCGACAGACTCTGCAAGGGCAGGGGTCAAGTCTTACTTTCAACCAACTCCGGGTCGTCGAGCCTGGAGGCCGCTGCGTGCCGAGTTGGTTGAAAGTAAGACTTGACCCCAGTGGTTGCGGACCCGAGTGGTTGCGGCGACCCGGCGCCGGTGACCCCTGTGGTTGACTGGGCGGCCATGAGCATCGGGGACGACATCACGCTGGCGCAGCTCGAAGACGAGCCTGACCAGATCCTCGCCCGTCTGCGGGAGGAGGAGCCGGTCTCTTTCGTCCCAGCGCTCGACATGTGGCTGGTCACCCGCTGGGACGACGTCGCCTTCGTCGAGGCGCATCCGGAGCTGTTCACCGCAGCCACCGAGCCGTCGTTCCTGGCCCGGGCCCTCGGACCCAACCTGTTGACGTGCGACCCGCCCGAGCACACGCGGGTCCAGAAGATGCTCCAGCCGCCCTTCGGTGCCGGCGGCCGCAGCGGAGCGTTCGTCGCCGACGAGCTGGCGGCACTCGCCGACGGCTTCGCCCAGGCGTTGCCCCGCCCCGACGGGGACGGCAGCTTCGACGTCGTCGCCGACTACGCCCAGCCCGTCGCCGCCGCCTCGCTGGCCGCGGTCCTCGGTCTCGGGCACCACGGCCCGGAGCGGATGTGGTCGTGGTGCGCGGGGGTGTGCGGCGACATCGCCAACTTCGACAACGACCCCGCCCTCACCGAAGCCGCCGAGATCGCCAAGGCCGAGCTCGGCGACGCCATCGACGAGCGCATTGCCGAAGCCCGGGCGGCGTCGGAGCGCGGCGAGGCCGACCACAGCGCCATCGCGCACTTCGTCGCGGCCGGTGCCACCCGCGACGAGATCGTCAACAACGTGCGTCTGATGATCTCGGGCGGCATCAACGAACCCGCCGACGGCATCGGCCTCGTCGTCTGGGTGCTGCTCACCCGGCCCGACCTGCGGGCCCGCGTCGACGCCCAACCGAGGCTGCTGCGCCGCCTGATCGAGGAGGTGTTCCGGGTCGTCTCGCCGGTGGGCACCGTCACCCGTCAGGCGACCCGCGACGTCGAGGTCGGGGGCGTGACCATCCCCGCCGGTGCGCTGGTCGCCGGTGTCCTGCGGTCGATCAACCTCGACGAGTCGCACTGGAGTCGGGCCGGCGACATCGATGTCGACCGTCGAGAGGGCCCGCACGCTGCGTTCGCGCTCGGCACGCACCGCTGCCTCGGCGAGTGGCTCGGCCGTCAGGAGGTCAAGGTGGGTGTCGAGCGGCTGTTCGCCGCGCACCCCGGCCTCACCCTCGACCCCGACGAGCCCGTCGAGATCGTCGGCTTCGAGTTCCGGGGCCCCCGATCGCTCCGGGTGCGCACGTCGTGACGGCGGCCGCGTGCCCGTCGGCGGTCACCTCGGGCACGGTCCCGATGGAGGCGAAGGCTGTGCCGGCGGCGCATCGCTTCGTCCCGAGGGCGGGCAGCCACGCCATCGATCGCGATGCGCCCATGGTCGCCGGGCCACCGATGGCGACACGGTGATGGTCACCGATGCGGGTTTCGACCTGACGGGCCGACGGGCGCTCGTCACGGGCGCATCGGCGGGCATCGGCGGCGCCATCGCATTGCGCCTGGCCGGCGCCGGCGCCCGGGTCGTGGCCGTGTCGCGGTCGGGGCGCCTGCCGGTCGACGGGGCCGGGGTCACGCCCCCGGGCGTCGTCGCGATGGTGGCGGACCTCGCCGATGCGGCATCGCTCGACACCGTCGTCGACCGCGCGGTCGAACTGCTCGACGGCGGCCTCGACATCGTCGTCAACAACGCCGGCCGCGCCGACTGGGTGCCGCTGTCGGACATCGATCGGCCGTTCTTCGACGGCCTCGTGGCGCTCGACCTGTGGGCCCCGCTGCGGATCTGCCAGCTCGCCCACCCGCACCTGGCTGCCAGTGACGACGCCGCAGTGGTGATGATCGGCTCCATCGACGCCGTGCGCCCCTCGGCGGGTGGCGCGGTGTACGGGGCGATGAAGGCGGCCTTGGCGGCGGCGACCGTCGCGCTCGCCAAGGAATGGCGCCACGACGCCATCCGGGTCACCCAGGTCGACCCCGGCCTCATCGACACGCCCATGGCAGCGCCGGTGGTGGCGCAGCTCACCGCCGAGGGTTTCGGCACCAACCTCGCCGGCCGTGCCGGCACCGGCGACGAGATCGCCGCACTGGTGCACTACCTGGTGGCTCCGGCGGGACGCTTCGCCAACGGCACGTCGTTCCGCGTCGACGGCGGCGCCCTCGCCATGGGCCCCTTCGACCTCCGAGGCTGAATCGCTCGCGGTCTCGGAGCTCGGTCGCTAGCAGGGTGCTGAAAAACTCCAGCGGCTCAAGAACGACCATGCATCCGCCCACGCTGCGTCCACCGCTTCCGCCATTCCGCTCACAAGGAGTGCCGAAACCGATGTCCTTGCGTGGACGGCGCATGGCCGCCCCGGCGCACTGCCGTTCTTCGGCACCCTGCTAGGGGACACCGGCTGAGGGAATGCTCCTGCGGAGCTCGCTGCCGATGGAGCGGTCAGCTCTGCTCGGTCGCGATCGAAGGCCGCCGGTTCAGGGGATGCGCCTGCGGATCTCGCAGCCCACGCTGCGGTCCGTGCCGCCTCCGCCGTTGCAACGGTCGCGGCCCGGGCCTCCGCGAAGACGATCGCTGCCGCCGCCGCCTGCGAGCGTGTCCTGTCCGCCGCGGCCGATGATCACGTCGTTGCCCGGCCCGCCGCGCATGCGGTCCGGGCCGCTCGCCCCGACGAGACGGTCGTCACCGGCGCCTCCGAGGATGCGGTTCGCGCCCCCGGCGGCGCAGATGACGTCGTCGCCGCCCCTCCCGCGGATCGTCGCTCCCGGGGCGCGAGCGACGATGACATCGTCGCCACCGGTGCCGACGATGGTGGTCTGGCCGATGTCGCCGACGATCGTGGCTGCAAGGCCGAGGCACCGGAGAACGGGCTCGCCATCATCGGGCGTCGGCGTCGGCGTCGGCGTCGGTGTCGGTGTCGGTGTCGGTGTCGGTGTCGGTGTCGGTGTCGGTGTCGGTGTCGGTGTCGGGCCCGACGGTGTCGGAGCCGGAGCCGGCGTGGGCATCGGCGGCTGCGCAGTGTGGCGAACGGTGCGGCCCGCCCCCAACTGGACCACCGGCAGGTCGTCGCCCATCTCGCCGGGCTCGTCGCCCAGGTGCTCGTTCGTCCCGGACCCGATCGCCGGGAAGAAGCCCCAGCACTTGAGGGACCCGTCGTCGAGGACCGCGCAGCTGTGCTCTCCGCCCGCGGTGACCGCCAGCGCAGTGCGGCCCGATCCGATGTCGACCGTGGGCAGCGCGTCGCCCATCTCACCGGGCTCGTCGCCGATCGCTGCGTTGGTGCTACCCGGGATCATCGCTCCCGCGCGGCCGAGACTGCCCCGGGAGTCGTATCCCCAGCACTTGACCGAGCCATCGTCCAACAGGGCGCAGGTGTGCCAGTCGCCCGCAGCCACCATCCGTGCTGCGCGGCCGGTGCCGAGGTCGACGGCGGGCAGGGCGTCGCCCATCTCGCCGGCGCCGCTCCCGCGGCTGTCGGGGTCGCCGAGGCCGAGTGCGCCCGACTCGCCGTATCCCCAGCACTTGACCGTTGCGTCGTCGAGGATCACGCACGTGTGTTCCTGGCCGATGGTGATCGCGGTCGCCGTGCGGCCGGTGCCGAGGTCGACGGTGGGTAGGGCGTCGCCCATCTCGCCCGGCTCGTCGCCGATGGTGTCGGTCGTTCCGGAGCCCAGATGGTGGCCGCTTCCCCAGCACTTCACGCTGCCATCGTCGAGGATGGCGCAGGTGTGGTGGCGCCCGGCGGCGATGGCCCGGGCCGTGCGGTCGGTGCCGAGGTCGACGGTGGGTAGGGCGTCGCCCATCTCGCCTGATTCGTCGCCGCGGTCCTGGGTGTCGCCGAGGCCCAACTGGCCGGTGCCATTGAGGCCCCAGCACTTGACCGTCGCGTCGTCGAGGATGGCGCAGGTGTGGAAGGAACCCGCCGAGACCGCCTCGACCTGGCGCCCCGCTCCGAGATCGACCGTCGCCAGGGCATCGCCCATCTGACCCGCCGCAGCGCCACGGCCTGCAGCATCGCCCAGGCCGATCGGTCCGCCACCCCAGCACTTCAGCGCTGCGGTGTCGAGGATTGCGCAGGTGTGTGCCAGTCCGGCCGAGATGGCCTGAGCCGTCCGCCCCGACCCGAGGTCCACGAAGGCAAGCGCATCGCCCATCTGCCCCGGGCTGCTGCCTCTCGAGTTCGGGTCGCCCAGGCCGAGGCTGCCGGCATGGTTGGCGCCGAAACACTTGACGCCGAGGTCGTCGAGAACGGCACAGGTATGGACTGCGCCGGCGGAGAACGATCGGGCCACGATGCTCGGCTCGGCGGACTCGTTCTCGTCAGCCCGCGAGATGTTCGCGAAGACGGCCGACACGGCGAAGGTGACGGAGATGACGCACAGTGTCGTGGCGAGTCGGACCCGACGCCCGCGATGTATTCCGCCTGTTCGATGATGCACCCCGACCCCCCCGATCTGCGCCACAACAGTGCCGGACCGAGCTGCCGGTCCGCAAGCAGGCCCCTGCTGTCGCCCCTTGTGCCAGTCTTCTCTGACGAAATCTGGATGTCTGGTGCGTCGTGAAGGACCCAGATCTCCAGATTTCGCAGAGACGGACCGGAGGGGGAGTCATGCAGGTACGTGGAGCGAGGGTGCTGATCACCGGGGCGTCGCGCGGGATCGGCGAGCAGGCGGCGCGGCGATTCGCCGAGGCCGGCGCCACCGTGGCGCTGGCGGCGCGCTCGGCGGCGCCCATCGAGGCGCTCGCCGACGAGCTCGGCGGTGCCGCCTACCCGGTCGATCTCGCCGATCCCGCCCAGGTCGCGGGATTCATCGAGCGGGTCGAGGCCGACGGCCGGCTCGATGTGTTGATCAACAACGCCGGCGTCGAGGACATCGGCCTGCTGACCGACACCGACGAGACCGCCATCGACCAGCTGCTGGCGCTCAACGTGGCCACACCGTTCAAGCTGGCCCGCCAGGTCCTGCCCGGCATGATCGAACGTGGCGCCGGCCAGATCGTGCAGATCTCGTCGCTCGCCGCCCTGTCACCCATCCCGGCGATGGTCGCCTACACCGCCAGCAAGGCGGCGCTGACCCACGGCACCGGCTCGCTCGAGCTCGAACTGCGCGGCACCGGTGTGAAGCTGACGACGGTGCACCTGGGCATCATCGAGACCGAGATGGGGCTGAACGTCAACGGCTCCGAGCTGCTGACCGAGTACTTCGCCCGCCTCGAAAAGCTCGGCTCGCCCGGCCCCATCAGCGCCGACGACGTCGCCCGCGCCCTCGTCGACGCCGTCGCCAAAGACCGTCGCCACGTCATCCTCCCCAAGACCGCCGCCGTCTTCGCCGGCCTCAACAACGCCCCCCGCCGCATCACCGGCGCCATCCTGCAGGGCATGAAGTTCCGCTGAGGACGGCGGCTGAGGGCAGGGTTGCTGACGGCAGGGGTCAAGTCGTACTTTCAACCAACTCCGAGCCGATCGGCCCAGGATCAATCGCCATGAGTTGGTTGAAAACCAGGTGACCGAATCTCGTTGCGGCTTGTCGGCACGCAGGAGTTGAGTTGGTCGAGAGTACGACTTGACCCCAGTGGTTCTGCGGCCCAGTGCCATCCCAGCGGTTCAGGGGCGTTCCCAGTGCCAGGTGGTCGTCGTCACCAGGGGGTGGCCGGGTTCGACGGTGAAGGCGAGGTCGTCGGGGGGAGCGGTCTGGGGTTCGACGCACACGGCGTCGGCCTGTTCGTCGTAGACCACCAGGTAGTCGGCGTCGCTGTCGATGCGCAGGCGCAGCACGCCCGGCCACTCGAGCACGGTCGGTGCGGTGATGCCCTCGAAGCAGTCGTCCCACGGTCCCGACGGCGGTGGCGTGATGCGCCGGCCGTCGGGCAGGCCATCGGCGCCGCGGGCCAGCATCGACGTCGCCGACAGGGTGATCTCGACGTCGGCGCCGCCCAGGCGACGTGGGAACCACGGGTGCCAGCCGCACGATGCCGGGAACGATCGGTCGTCGCTGTGTACCTCGAGGCGCAGCGTCAGCCGGTCCTCGCTCAGCTCGACCCGGTGCAGGACGTGACCGGCCACGGGCCAGACGGGGCCGAGGTCCATACGCACCGTGGCGGCGTCGACCGCCACCGCTGGTGCCTCGACGACGGTGCCGTGCATGGCGTGCGGCGCCGCGGTGAGGGGCAGCTGGTGGTCGGTGCCGTCGATGCGCAGCAGGCCCCGGTCGAGCCGCCCGGCGAAGGGGGCCATGACGAAGCAGCCCCACTGCGTCGGCGCGTCCCCGTTGTGCGCCAGCAGGTCGAGGCCGTCGACCCGCAGCGACGAGAGCCTCCCACCGCAGCGCAGATCGACGAGCGCGGTCGCCGCGCCCGCTTCGAAGCTCATGTCCGATGCCGGCTGCTGCGTCATGGCGAGAACGCTACCGCTGTGGCAGGCGAGGCCTCATCGGAATCGGTTGCTGCGGGTTCGTTCCTCCGCGGACATCGACTCCATGTCCGGGCAGGACTCCACCGTCCGCTGCGCGTCGGCGTCTGTGCCCGATCCGGAGCGGGCAGCGTCGAGGTCGATCACCGTGTGCGGCCCCGGCTCCTCGGCCGAATCGGCGGCGCCGGACCGAACGCCACCAGCACCGGCATCACCCCCGCCCCCGCCCCCGGCGACGGCTTCGCTTTCACTCCTGGCGACGCCCCCGCCCCCGGCGACGGCTTCGCCCCTGGCGACGGCCCCGCCGTCGCCCGCCATCGCCACCGGCGTCAGCATCGTCCCCGGACCCCGCAAGCGTCAGCGTGTCGTCGATGAACCCCAGGCGTCGCAGCAACGACCGGGCGGCGGCGAGGGCCTCGGTCGAGTCGCACGAGGACGACGCCGGGGCCTCCTCGGCCAGCGCGACGAGACGACGACGATCGGCAGCCACCGCCGCCGAGGCCAACACCATGGGGTCGACATCGGGATGGGTCGCGACGATCTCGTCGAGCAACCCCACCAGCACCACCGCCTGCTGGTGATCGCCCAACTCGGCGACGCGTTCGGCGGTCAAGAGCACCCGGTGGGGGAGGGGATCGTCGGCGATGAGCACCTGGAGCTTGCGGCGGAAGCGATACACGCCGAGGCGCACCAGCGCCAACGCTCCCATCGCAGCGGCCAGCGCCGCGATACCGATCCAGCCGGCTGCGCGCCCGACGACCGCGACCAGCGCACCGGCCACCCACGACAGCTCGAGGCGGGTCTCGAGCACGGCATAGGCGTTGCCACGACTGCCGTGGGGCGCATGGGTCTGCACGACGCTGTCGAAGGCACGCCGCCCCGTCGCTGCGCCCACGCCGAGCACGTACGCGAAGGCCACGACGGTGATCTCGTGGAAGCGCAGCGCCGTGACCGCGCCGGCCACCGCCGGTGCCGCGAGCGAGAACGTCAGGATCCGGCGTTCGCTCAGGTGCCGCTTCAACCAGGGGGCGACCAACGTGCCGGTGAGCGCTCCCAGTCCGTTGGCCCCGAACATGGCCCCGAAGAACCAGGTCGGAGCGCCGCTGGCCTTCAGCGCGAACGCGAGGTGGAACACCGAGTAGCCGATGGCCGCACGTAACGCCGCCATCGCCGAGGCCGCCGACCGGATGGCGGGCCCGACCATCTCGACCAGGTCGGTGACCGACATGTGCGCCGGCCGTTCGGGGTTGCGCAGGCCCAGTGCCAGCAGCGCGCCGATCGAATAGGGAATGACTGCAGTGCGAAGCACCCACCCTGCGTCGCCGAGTGTCAACACCCCCACGGCGATCGCCGAGCCTGCCGCTCCAGCGATGGTCGCGATGAGCGCGATGCGGGAGTTCACGGTGACGTAGCGGTCGGTGCTCGGCACGAGCGCCGGCACGATGGCGTTGCGGGTCACCGAGTACGTGCGGGCCAGCACCAACACGCCGAACGCCAACGGATACAGCCACAGGCTCTGCACCTGCGTGCTCAGCAACGCGACGGCGATGGCCCGGCCGGTGAGCGTCGTGGCCAACACGATGCGGTGCCCGCCACGGACCTTGTCGATGAAGGGGCCGATCAACGGGCCGAGGATCGCGAACGGCGCCAGCGTCAGCGCCAGGTAGAGCAGGATCCGCGAGCGCGACGCGTCGATCGACACGTTGAAGAACAGCGAGCCGGCGAGCGACACGGCGAACATCGCCTCGCCCACGGCGTGGAAACCCTGGATTGCGTACAGCTGTGCCGTGGCTCGGCCGTCGCCGAACGGGAACCTGCGTCGTGTGGCGGGATCAGTCATCGGTGTCGGGGACACCCGTGAGCTCCTCCACCGGCACGACCTCGGGGTCCGCGTCGACGCGCCACCCCGAGCCCGACTCGACGAGGGTGAACCGGAACGCCGAGATCTCGTCCTGGTTGCGGTACATCTCGACCCGGACCACCGGGGGATCGTCGGGACCGATCGCCCCGAGCGCGATCAGCAATCCACCGTCGTGGACCGGGAACCCGACGAGGTCGATGTCGACGGCCTCTTCGTGTTCGTCGATGAAACGGATGTTCTCGAACTCATCGAGCAGGCCGAGCATCTCGACCTGCACCTCGAGGGGGATCTCGTCGGCCGTCAACGATTCGAAGAACAGCGCCACCTCGGGGTCGGGGTCGGCGCCCAGTTCGTTGTTCAACAGCCACCGTACGACGGTGGTGTAGGCATCGGCTGCCCTGACCTCGTCGGGAGAGGTCGACCCACAGCCGATCAGCGGCGTCGAACACACGACGATCATCAGCGCGCCACACAGCCGGATGCTCGCGCTCGATGCCATGGCAACCATTGCACCACAGTCCAGCCCCACACCGACGTCTCCTGCGACCGAGGGCGGCGACCGGGCCCCGCACGCGCCGAGGCCCCGACCCGGGCCCCTCGCGGGGCGTCGGATCGGGGCCGCAGGGGCGACGGGGAGATCAGGCGGCCAGGACGGGGTCCCTGTCGTTGTCAACCTCGGCGGGGGCGGAGCCGCCCTCGTCGATGCCGAAGCGGGCGTGGATCCGCTTGGCCCAGGCGGGTGCCCACCAGTTGGCCGAGCCGGCGAGGTGCATCAACGCCGGCACAAGTGTCGCCCGGACGATGAAGGCGTCGACCAGGATCGCGATGCCGAGCCCGAGGCCGAACAGCTTCATGAAGGTGATCCCGCCCGTGGCGAACGCGAAGAACGTGATCGACAGCACTAACGCCGCGGCGGTGACGATGCGGCCGGTCTTGGCCAACCCGACGATGATCGCCTGGCGGTTGTCGCCGGTGCGGTCGTACTCCTCCTTCATGCGTGACAGGAGGAACACCTCGTAGTCCATCGACAGGCCGAAGGCGATGGCGAACATCAGGATGGGCATGGCGACGTCGGTCATGCCCGTGGGCGTGAAGTCGAGGACGCCGGCGAAGTTGCCCTCCTGGAAGATCCAGACCATGGCGCCGAACGTGGCGGTCAGGCTGAGCGAGTTCAACACGATCGCCTTGAGCGGCACCAGGAAGCTCCCGAACATCAGGAACAGCAGGACGAACGTGGCGAAGGCGATCCAGAGGCCGGCCCACGGTGCCAGCGAGAAGATTGCCGATTTGGTGTCGATGAGCCCGGCCGTCTCGCCGGCCACCATGGTCTCGAACGGCGCATCGAGGTCGCGGATCTCGCGGACGGCGTCCTGGGCCTCGCTCGACATCGGGGCGACCTCGGGGACCACGTTCAGCCACGCACCGGCGTCGGCGACGAAGTGATCGGCACCCGGCCCGGGCGGAGCGACGAGCGTGCCGTCGACCCAGCTGCCGCCGGGCCCGTCGACGCGTTGGATGGACTCGACGGTCGACACCCGGGCGGCGAAGTCGTCGAGTTCAGCGCCGGGGACGGCGGCCAGTGCGATCACCGAGAACGCCGCAGCCTCGTCGGAGGCGAACTCGTCGCCGATGCGTTCGGTGGCGATGCGGGCGGGATCGTCCGCCGGCAGGACCCGCTCGTCGGGGTTGCCGAACTGGACGCCCAGGAACGGCGTGCCGGCCAGGATCAAGACGGCGACGACGGTGACGGCGACGACGACGGGGCGACGCACCACACGTTCGGCGATCGCCGCCCAGCCCTTCGAATCCTGCGACCGCGACGCCGAGCCGAACGACCAGGTGTTCACCCGATGGCCGAGCACGTGCATCAACGCCGGCAGGACGATGACGGAGCTGAGCATCGCGACCAGCAGGACACCGACGCCGGCGTAGGCGAACGAGCGGAGGAAGTACAGCGGGAACACCACCAGCGACGCCAACGACACGGCCACGGTGAGGCCCGAGAAGGCGACGGTGCGTCCGGCGGTCTCGACCGTGCGGACGATGGCCCGATCGACATCGAGGCCGTTGGCGAGCTCCTCCCGGAAGCGGCTGACCACCAGCAGGCTGTAGTCGATCGCCAGCCCCAGACCCAGCGCCGTGACGAGGTTGATCGAGAAGATCGACACGTCGGTGACCGACGCGATCAGCCAGAGCACGAAGAACGCTCCGAAGATCGACGAGACACCCACCGCGATCGGCAACAGCGCGGCCACGATCCCCCGGAAGACGAAGATCAACAGCAGCAGCGTCAGCGGGATGGCGATGGCCTCGGCCAGCTTCAGGTCGTCCTCGATCGTGGTGCCGATGCTGGAGAAGATGGCGCCCTGGCCGCCCACCGCGACGTCGAGGCTGCCGTTGACGCCGGTGAAGCGCTCGATCACCTCCGCGGAGATCTCGTCCTGGGTCTCCTCGTCGCCGAGGGCGCGGGCGACGATCAACGCAGAGGTGCCGTCCTCGGACCGCAACGACGGGGCCTGCCCCAGTGTCCAGTAGGAGCCGACGTCGGCGACGCCCTCGACGGTCGCGAGCTCCTCGGCGATCGCGATGCCGTCTGCTGTGGCGGCGGCGCCGCCGATGTCGCCATCGGTCGCCGAGGCGATCAGCACCAGCGTGGGCGACCCGGCCCCGAACTCCTCCTCCAGGAACGCTTCGGCCCGGCTCGACTCCGAGCCCGGGTCGTCGAAGCCGCCGCCGGCCAGCGAGCCGAAGACCCCGACGCCGAGCGTCGCAGCGACCAGGAAGGCGGCCACGAAGGCGACGAGAACCAGTCTGCTCCTCCGCACGATGAACGTCCCGAGTGTGGTGAACATTGCTTCCTCTCCGGGTCGAGCGGTCGTCGACCTCGTCGGAAGCGACGGTACGAAAGCCCCTCGGCGGCGTCGTCGGAGCAGGGGACCTTGTTCGGCTGGGCCTGCGAGACCAGCGGATGCGGCGCCTCCTTCCTGAGGAGGAGAGACGATGGGCACCCGGGCAGGAGGCCGGCGCCGCCCGCCGTCACTACGGTGATGACGTGTTGTCACTGGTCTCCAACCGTCACGACTACTGGCAGGCCGTGCTCGTCGTGGCCACGACGTTCGGCGTGCTCAACGTGGCGACGTCGACGGAGTGGGGATGGATCCCCGCCTCGGTGGTCCTCGTCGCCGTCTTCGTTCGCATGGCCTGGACCGGCATGCCGACCTGGCTCCTGTTGGCTCTGGTGCTCGTGCCGACGGTGGTCGCCGAGGCGTCCGCAGTCGGCGACAGCGGATTCCTCGTCGTCACGGTGCTGTTGGCCGGCGTGGCCACCGAACCAGCGAGCCGCATGACCCTCGCACTGTCGTCGGCTGCGGTGCTCTCGCCTTTCGGACTGTGGGCGGCTCGCATCGACGACTACCAGGACCACGGTCCGTGGACCTGGGCGGCCGGGCTCCTGCTGGGCTGGCTCTTCGGCGCGGCGATCGGTCGGCTGTGGCAGCTGGTCGACGAGCTCCAGGAGAGCCGGGCGCAGCTGGCCGAATCGGCCGCACGCCAGGAACGCAACCGCATCGCCCGCGAGCTCCACGACCTCGTCGGCCACAACTTCAGCGTCGTGCTGCTGCACATGGCCGGAGCCCGCGCCACCCTACGCTCCTCGCCCGCCGACGCCGAGGCTGCGCTGTTGCAGGCCGAACAGGTCGGCCGCGAGGGGATGAACGACCTGCGCGAGGCCCTCACCCTGATGCGGTCCGGCGGCGAGCCGGCCAAGCCGGTCGAGACGGTGGCTGCGCTCGACGACCTCGTCGAGCGCTACCGCAGGGCGGGCCTCGATGTCGCCGTATCGGTCGACGGGCCGCTCGAGTCCATCGCCACCACCGCTGCGCTTCTCGTGCAGGACGTCGTGCGCGAGGGTCTGACCAACGCCGCCAAGCACGCCCCGTCGGAGTCCGTCTCGATCACCATCTCGGTGGTGGCCGACGAAGTGCACGTCTCGGTCACCAACGCGCTCGCGGGTCCGGTGCCCCCGCATCGGACCGCCGGCTACGGACTCGTGGGCCTGCGAGAACGCATCGAGGCCGTGGGCGGACGCTTCGATGCCGCCGTCGGCTCCTCCGAAGGACGAGACGCCTGGCACCTGTCGACCTTCGTGCCGCGTGCGCTCGACCGCGTCGCCGGCCCGCTGGAGACGACGCCACTCGAGAAGACCCCGTGACCCGGATCCTGCTGGTCGACGATCAACAGCTCATCCGCCAGGGGCTCAAGCTCGTCCTGTCCGCACACCCCGATCTCGAGGTCGTCGGCGAGCTCGACGACGGCGCCGGCGTCGTCGCCGCCGCCGAGGAGCTGCGCCCCGACGTGGTCTGCATGGACGTGCGGATGCCCGGCGTCGACGGCATCACCGCCACCGCCGAGCTCGTCGCCACGGGCGGTCCCCCGGTGTGCATCCTCACCACCTTCGGCGACCAGGACGTGCTCTGGGGCGCCGTCGAAGCGGGCGCCGCCGGGTTCGAGCTGAAGTCGGCCACACCGGAGAACCTCGTCGAGGCCATCCGCACCGTCGCCCGCGGCGGCCACTGGATCGACGGCTCGCTGCTCGGCGACCTCGTCGAGTCGTTCCGTCGGGTCGTCCTACCCCAACAGCGCGGCGCTGCGACGCTCGACGAGCTGACGGCACGCGAGCTCGACGTCCTGCGGGCCATGGCGCGCGGTGCCTCCAACAGTGAGATCGCCGAGCAGCTCTACGTGGCCGAGACCACCGTCAAGACCCACGTGGGGGCGATCTTCTCCAAGCTGGGCGTCCGCGACCGGGCCGCGGCCATCGTGTACGCCTACGACAGCGGCGTCGTCCTGCCCCGGCACCAGGCCTGAGCGGCCGGCCGGCGGCGGCGGGCGTCAGAAGCCGCAGACCTCGTCGAGGTACCAGTCGATCAACGCGGCGCACTGCAGCCGGTTGTGTGCCTCGTTGGCCGCGGCGTCGGCGATGAGCTGCTCGCGCGTGACCCCGCAGGAGGCGAGGTACTCGTCGTCGGCCTCCTCGACGAACCCGCGGATGTGCGCGACGTCGACCTCGGGATGGAACTGGGTACCGACGGTGGTGCCGATGCGGAACAGCTGCACGGCCTCGTCGGTCTCGGCGATGACCTCGGCGTCGGGCGGGGGCACGATGCGATCGTGGTGCCACTCCATCCACGGCCCCGGCCCGGCCGGCAGCGTGGCGCCCTCGACCGGACGTATCTCGTACCAGCCGATCTCGGTCACCGGGGCGGTCTCGACCTTGCCGCCGAGCGCGTCGGCGATGAGCTGGCCGCCGAAACACACCCCGAACACGGGCGTGCCCCGCTCGTGGGCCTCCCGGATGCGGTCGACCTCGTCGTGGATCCAGCTGTCGATCTCGTGCTTCGCGGTGAGCGACCGGACCGAACCCATCGGGACGATGAGGTCGTAATCGGCGAAGTCCGGGAACGGCGCATGGTGGTTGGGACGGTCGTAGTCGTCGGTCACCAGATGCGTGTCGCACACGAACCCGCGATCGAGCAGGCAGCGCTCGACCTCGGCACCGGTGCCGTCGGGTTCGTGGGCGATGATCAGCGCGCGGCGCGCAGATGGGGTCCCTGTCACACGTCGAACCATACGTGGGCCTGGCCCGTACCCGACACGCTCTCGTATTCGCCGAACATCGTGCCCTGGTCGGTCCAGGACGATCCGCCCATGGCGCCGGCCATCATCAGGTAGTGCCCGAAGAACGCCTCGGGGGCGTGGCGGGCGTAGTCGTCGACGTTCGCGATGATCGATGCGTGGTCGCCGGCGGCCATCCAGGCCAGGACCTGTTCGTCGGCGGCGCGGGCCTCGGGGGTGCGGATGTGGGACAGATCGGCGGCCTCGTGGTCGCGGAACTGCTTGAGGGGCCAGAACCGGTGGCTGAGCCCGCCGCTGGCCAGCAGCACCACCCGCCGATCGAGCGCGGCGATCGCGTCGGCCAGCAGTTCGCCGGCCAGCAGGAAGTCGTCGGGTTCGGCCGTCTGGCAGATGCCGGCCGACATCCACCGCTCGTCGCGCTGCAGGAACGGCAACAGGTTGATGGTGGGGTAGTGCACCGGCAGGTGCGGGTCGTCGATGGCCGTGACCCACATGTCGTCGCGGTCGACGCTGGTGGCCGCCCAGGCCCGGGCGAGCTCGGGATCGCCGGGATAGTCGTAGGGCACCGAGGCCATGCCCCGGGGCAGCTCCTCGGAGGTGTAGTGCCCGACCCGACGTTCGTGCGCGTCGACGACGAACTCGATGGTGGTGAACCAGTGGGTGTCGAACACCACGATCGTGTCGGCGCCGACGGCGTCGAGGCGTTCGGCCCGCATCTGATGCAGGCCCGAGAACAGGGTGGTGTCCTCGCCGTTGTTCATGGCCCGGCGATCTTCTTCGGGCATGACGATGGGGGGCACATGGGAGACGAGTGCGGCGCCGACGATCTCGCCCATGTCAGACCACCTTCACGGGGAGGTGCTTGATACCGGCGATGAAGTTGGACCGTAGGTGAGCGATGGGCCCGTCGGGTTCGAGATGGTCGACCCGCTTCATCAGCTCCTCGAACACGAGGCGCAGCTCCATCCGGGCGAGCCAGGCGCCGAGGCAAAGGTGCGGGCCGTTGCGCCCGAAGCTCATGTGGTCGTTGACGGCCCGCTCGAGATCGAACCGGAACGGTCGCTCGAAGCCGTCCTCGTCGTGGTTGGCGGAGTTGTACCAGATGACGACCTTGTCGCCGGCGGCGATGCGGCGGCCGCCGAGTTCGGTGTCGCGGGTGGCGGTGCGGCGGAAGTGCATGGTGACGGCGCTGGTGCGCAGGATCTCCTCGACGGCGGTGTCGGTCATGGCCCGGTCGCCCCGGGCGACTGCGGCCTGCCAGGTCTTCCAGAGCTCGGGGTGGTTCATCAGGTTCCACAGACCGTGGGTGATGGTGTAACGGGTGGTGTCGTTGCCCGCAGCCACCAGGACCGTGAAGAAGTTGTTGAACTCCAGGTCGGTCAGGGGCTCGCCGTCGGTTGTGGGCGAGACGAGCTTGGTGACGATGTCGTCGCGGGGGTCGGCCCGGCGGGCTGCGGCCATGCGCTGTGCGTACTCGAACACCTCGATGGCGGCCGGGCTGCGGAACGGCACCATGCGGTACTGCTCGGTGTCGGCGAGATCGACCGGCAGGTCGGTGTACTCGGGGTCGGTGTTGCCCAACATGGCGTCGCCCCAGGCGACGAGCTGGCGGCCGTCCTCGTCGGAGGTGCCCAGGAGGCGGCCGAGCATCCGCATCGGGAGCTCCTCGGACACGTCGTGCACGAAGTCGAAGCGGTCGTTGGTGAGGGCCCGGTCGAGTACCGAGATGACGAGCTCGCGGATGGACTCCTCGTAGGTCTCGACGGTGCGCCGGGTGAAGCCCTTGTTGACGAGACGCCGCAGCCGGGTGTGGTCGGGCGGGTCGAGCTCCATCAGCGTGCGGCGGGCTTCGAGCTGCTCGTCGTCCATCTCCTCGAGCCGGATGCCGCGGGTGGAGGTGAAGGTGTCGACGTTGCGGCTGACCTCGAGGCAGTCGCGGTAGCGGGTGACGGCCCAGAAGCCCGAGCCGTCGGCCTCGTCCCACCACGACACCGGGTCCTCCCGGCGCAGCCGGGCGAACGTCGCGTGGGGGACACCGGTTGTGTAGGTGTCGTGGCTGGTGATGTCGGCGTCGTCGGGGCCGAGGTCGTCGAGGTAGGGCTCGACCCAGGTGGTGCTCATCGTTCGTCCCTCTCGGCCTGGCGGCCGGGCCGGGCGGCCCTCGCTTCGCTCACGAGTTTTCCCCCATGGTGGTTGCTTTCGGATTGGGCGCGGCGTGCAGGGTGGTTCCGCCCTTCACCGAGTTGCCCACCTGGCGCCAGTAGCCACCGATCATCTCGATCGGTTCGAGCAGGTGGAGCTCCTCGGTGGGGCAGTGGTGCAGGTCGATCTCGGCGTCGCCGGCGTACACCGGGCCGAGCTCGACGTCGTAGCCGCGCATGGTGACGAGCTCGTCGAGGCTGTCGGTGCCGTCGCACTCGATGGCGGGCATCTGACGCGAGTGCAGCATCGGGTGGCCGTTGACGAACCCGGCGCTGTCGGCGGTGCCGGTGATGGTGAAGCGGGCGTCGGCGATGCGGCGCCCCCAGGTGGACAGCGTGGCTCCGAAGCGACCGCCTGTCTCGAGGCGGGGGCCGGCCTTGCCGATGGTGATCGCCCGGGTGAGCCAGATGTCGCCCATCTTCTTGGGATAGCCCTGGAGATGGCCGCGGGCCATTGCGAAGTCCTTGTCGACCCAGATGTGCGCGGCCCGGCTGTAGGTCTGGCCTTCGTAGGTGCAGCGCACCACCAGGAAGACCTCCTTGTACTGGGCCCGGGCCGGGTCGAGGAGCTCGTCGAAGGAGTCCGAACAGCTCTGCCACTCGGCCCAGATGAGCGCGACGGCGCCGGGGTCGTCGTCGGCGAGGGCCAACGGCTCGGGCAACATGGCGGCGACGCGGGCGGGATCGGTGCGCCACTCGATGGTGAGCATCTCGCCCGAGTAGTGCCAGGGCGGGGGCGGGAGGATGCTCGCCGCTGCGGTTGCGCTGCGGGGATACATGAAGCCGTGCACGGGTGCCATTGCCGAACCCTAATCGTTCGGTACCGAACGATTCCAGTGGTCTGTTGGATCCGGCCTCTCGTTCGTCCCTCGACGGAAGGCAGGCGACAGTTTGCATACAAAATTCATGATTCATTTGCAACCGAACGATCGAGTGCTAACGTCTGCGCCCACGCCGCCCCGAAGGGGTGGGGGGGAAGCTCTGGGAGGGGTTCCATGAAGCTCAAGTTCCTGATCGCGATGCTCGCGATCTTCGCTCTGATCGCCGCGGCCTGTGGCGGCGACGACGACGACGCCGCCGATGACGGCGCTTCGACCGAGGACGGCGCCGCCGCCGAAGACGGCGAGGCCCCGGCCGAGGACGGCGAGACAGAAGGCGACGGGAGCGGCGAAGGTGCCGCACCGGCGGCCGGCCTCGACATCGACGCCATCCTCGCCGCCGACCTCGACAACTGCGCCGAGGCGCCCACCGGCGACCCCATCCGGGTCGGCATGGCCATGGACTTCTCCGACGTCGTCGGCTTCGTCGACATCCCCGGCTCCAACCTGGTGCCCTGGGTCGCCGAGCTGATCAACTGCAACGGTGGCATCGACGGCACACCCGTCGAGGTCCGTGTCGCCGAGGTCGGCGACGACGCCGCACTCGCCACCGAGGAGCTCCTCGACTGGGGCGCCCACTTCCTGATCGGCCCGCCGTTCGCCGACTTCGCGCTGCCGATCCTGCAGACCACCGGCGGTGAGGTGCCGCTGTTCGTGGCCGCATCGACCGAGCCGACGCTCGCCGACGCCGACAACAACTCGTTCCTCGTCACCTTCGACGACATCCAGATGGGCGCCGCCGCCGCCCAGTGGGCCTTCGACGAGGGCATCACCCGAGCCATCCTGTTCACCGAGGGCGAGGGCATCCCCTACACCGGCGTCAACCCCGACGCCTTCGCCGCCAAGTTCACCGAGCTCGGTGGCGAGGTCGTCTCGTCCCAGACCTACACGTGGGGCGTCGACACCGACTTCTCGGCCCAGGTCAACGAGATCGCGGGCCTGTCCGAGAACAACGAGGTCGTCTTCTCGGCCATGCTCGCCTTCCAGCTCACCGCCCTGCGGGCCCAGCTCGAGGGCCAGGGCCTCGATGGCCTCACCTACATCGGCACCGACGCCCTCGACGCCACCGGCATCCAGGATCCCGAGGCCGCCGGCGGCGACAACGAGGGCATCGCCCACACCCCGCACACCTCCATCAGCCCCGGCGACCGGATCGACTCGCTCCTGGCCGCCTACGAGGCCGCCAACGGTGAGGCGCTCGAGAGCCGTGGCTTCATGGCCCTCTACGTCGACAGCATGTTCCTCGGCATCCAGGGCGTCTTGAACTGCGGCTGCACCGAGCCCGCCGAGATCGGCGCCGCCGTCGCTGCGCTCGAGGGCTTCGAGGGCCTGTCGGGCACCATCACCTACGCCGGCACCAACGGCATCCCGCCCAAGGCCGTGCCCATCAACCGGATCGTCGACGGTACCGACACGCTCGTCGCCACGATCGGCGGCTGATCCGGTGCTCGAGGTCTCGGGATTGACCACTCGCTACGGGTCGATCTCGGCGCTTCGTGACGCCACCCTGCACGTCGGGTCCGGTGAGGTCGTCGGCCTCATCGGACCCAACGGTGCGGGCAAGACCACGCTCCTCGGCTCGGTGGCCGGCCTGTTGCGTCCCGCAGCGGGAACCGTGACCTTCGACGGCGCCGACGTCACCGGTGCCGCCCCCGAGAAGTTGCTGCGGGCGGGCCTGGCGCTGGTGCCCGAGCACCGGCGGATCTTCGTCGACCTCACCGTCGAGGAGAACCTGCGCATCGGCGGCATCACCGTGGCAGCCTCGCGCCGAGCGGAGCTCCTGCAGGAGATGACCGAACAGTTCCCCGTGCTCGGCAAACGCTGGTCGACCAGCGCGGGCTATCTCTCCGGTGGCGAGGCTCAGCAGCTCGCCATCGCCCGGGCGCTCATGTCCGACCCCCGTCTGCTCATGATGGACGAGCCGTCGCTCGGGCTCGCGCCCTTGCTCGTCGACCTCGTGTTCGGACTCATCGATTCGCTACGCGCCGCCGGGCGCACCCTTCTCGTCGTCGAGCAGAACGCAACCCGCATGCTCGAAGTCGCCGACCGGGCGTACGTGCTGCGCAGCGGCGAGGTCGTCGCGGAGGGAACCGGCGCCGAGCTGCGTGCCAACGCCGACCTGTTCGACATGTTCGTGGGGGGTGGCTCATGACCGAGTTCCTCCAGAACCTCATCGACGGGCTCGGCAGAGGCAGCACGTACGCGCTGCTCGCGCTGGGCATCGCCGTGATCTTCGGGGTCATGCACCTGCTCAACTTCGCCCACGGCGAACTGATCACGGTGTCGGGCTACGCCGCCTTCTGGGCCCTCACCAACGGTTGGTCCTGGTATCTGGTGGTGCCGCTGATCATCGTGGTGGCCGTCGCCACCTCGCTGCTCATCGAATGGATCGCGTTCAGTCGCGTGCGCGGCGCCGACCAGTTCACGTTGTTGCTCACCTCCTTCGGTGTGCACTTCGTCGTGTCGGCCGTCTTCTTGCTCTACGTCTCGGCATCGGTCAAGAACTTCCGGCGACCGGACTGGGTGGCCGACACCTACTCGGTCGGGTCGCTGCGCATCGAGGTGTACGACACGGTCGTCATCGTCGTCACCCTCGTCGTGTTGGTGGCGGTCACCTGGCTGCTGCAGAAGACGATGTTCGGCCTGGCGTTGCGTGCCGCGGCCGCAGACTTCGACACGGCGCGTCTCATGGGGGTGCGCTCCGACAACGTCATCCGCGGTGCGTTCGCACTCTCCGGTCTCCTGGCAGGTATCGCCGGGGTGTTCTGGCTGATGCGAGCCGGGCAGACCACGCCCAGCGCCGGCATCGACCCCATGCTCAAGGGTGTGCTCGCGGCGCTCATCGGCGGGCTCGGGAGCCTGCGCGGTGCGGTCATCGGCGGCTTCGCGCTCGGCCTGGCCGAGGTGCTGATGCGGGCGTGGTTGCCCGGCAGCGTCGAGAACCTCTCCGGCGGCGTGGTCTTCCTCCTCATCGCCGTGCTGTTCATCTTCCGTCCCGGCGGCATCGTGTCGGTCGCACACGCGGAACGGGTCTGACATGGGTTCGATGTTCCCCGACCTGCGTCGAGACATCGCCTTCCCGGTGCTCGCCGCCGTCGTCCTCTTCGGTGCGGTGGTCGGCATCGGCCTGCTCTACCAGGGATCGTTCGGCGGGGCCGGCGAGCGCCTGGTCACCATCGCGCTCATCGACGCCATCCTCGTCATCGGCATCCAGATCTACGTGGGCAACACCGGCGTCTTGTCGTTCGGGCACATCGGATTCGGCGCCATCGCCGGGTACACGTTCGCGATCTTCGCGATCGATCCCGCCGACAAGGCCGGCCGGATCCCCGACGCCCCCTTCGGCCTCGCCGACGTCGGCGTCTCGCCGTGGGTGGCGATCATGATCGCCGTCGTCGTGACGGTGGTCGTGGCGGTCGTCGTCGGGCTCGGGCTCGCCCGGTCCGGCGCGCAATCGGGCGCGGTCGCAGCAACGGTCATCACCCTCGCGTTGTTGTTCGTCACCCATGAAGTCGCCCGCAACTGGCCCGAGCTGACCGCAGGCGAACGGGCCGGGCTGTCCTTCGGCATCGGCGAGAACCTCGACAGCCGAACGCCCATCTACAGCGCGCTGTTCGGCACGATCCTCGTCGCGCTCCTGTTCGCCCGCAGCCGCAGCGGCCGCCTCGCGCAGGCGGCACGCGAGGACAACCTGGCAGCGCGGGCAATGGGTGTCGATCCCCTGGTGCAGCAGATGGTCGCGCTGTTGTTGTCCGTGGCGGTCGTCTCGGTCGGGGCGAGCCTGCGGGTGTACGAGACGGGGTCGATCCTGCCGGACAACTTCTTCTTCGACCTCACGCTGGTCACCCTGGTGATGCTCATCGTGGGCGGCCGCAACAGCGTCACCGGCGCCATCGTCGGGGTCGTCGTCATCACCATCGGGCGCGAGCTGGCCCGACGGATGGGCCAGGAGGGCTTCGAGGTCTTCGGGCTCGGGCTCGACTCGGCGCCACTCGACTGGATCTTCAGGGAGAACCTGCAGACGGTGTTCCTGGGCGTGTCGATGCTGGCCTTCATGATCTGGCGGCCGTCGGGGCTTCTCGACGACTGGGAGCTCGACACCTGGATGCGCCGCCGTTTGAGTCCCGGCGGCGCAGAGCAGCCCGAGGCACTCCCGCAGATCGAACCCGACCGCACCGTCGTCCTGCGTGCCGACGAGGTCAGCGTGGCGTTCGGTGGTTTCCGGGCTCTCGACGGGGCCGGTCTCGAGGCCGGAGGAGGAGAGGTCGTCGGCATCATCGGTCCCAACGGCGCCGGCAAGACGACCCTGGTGAACGTCATCACCGGCATGGTCGCGGCCACCGAGGGCACCGTGTCCATCGACGACCGCGACATCACCGGGGCGCCGCCCCATCGCATCGCCCGGGCCGGCCTCGTCCGGACCTTCCAGAATCTGCGGCTGTTCGGGGCGCTCACGGTGCGGGAGAACGTCGAGGTGTCGCTGCTCGTGGCCCGTGCCCACCGCGGGGACCGCTCGCTCCCGACCGTCGACGAGCTCATCGCCGCCGCGGGCATCTGGGAGCACCGCGACCGACGCGCCCGCGAACTCGACTACGGCAACGCCCGACGCCTCGAGCTCGCCCGCGCCACGGCGATGGCCCCGACGTTCCTGTTGCTCGACGAGCCGACGTCGGGCATGAGCGATGCCGAGTCGCTCGTGATGATCGACCAGGTCCGCACCATGGCCGGTCTCGTCGGCGCAGGCGTGGTCGTCATCGACCACGACCTGGGCTTCATCACCGGTATCAGCGAACGCATCTACTGCCTCGACCAGGGTGCGGTCATCGCGCACGGCACGCCCGCGGAGATCAGCGCCGACCCGCTGGTGCAGGCCGCCTACCTCGGGTCTGCGGCGCCGACTGCAGGTGCGGGCTGATCGACATGCGATACGACGACACCAGCTTCGGCTCGAGCCGCATTTTTCATGCAATATGCGGTATTCGTCTGACATGACCGCATCGACGTACCCCCGACCCCACCCCGGCGCCCGCCGCCGGGGCGGCCTCGCAGACGAGGTCGCGGCCTATGTGCGCGACCTCATCCTCACCGGATCGCTCCGCCCCGGCACCCGTATCGACCAGGAAGCCATCGCCGCTGCGCTCGACGTCAGCCGCAGTCCCATACGTGAGGCGCTGGTCATCCTCGGCCAGGAGGGTCTGCTCGACGTCACGCCCCGGCGGGGGGCGTCGGTCGCGCACCTGGCCCCGGAGGACATCGTCGACCACTACGAGCTCTACGGCGTGGTGGCCGGTCGGGCCGCGGCGATGGCGGCCGCAACGCTCGAGGACGAGCAGATCGCCGAGCTCGAGGCCATCCATGCCCGCTTCAGCCGACACCGTGACGACGGCGAGGATCTGTCCCGGTTGAACTTCGAGTTCCACCGGATCCTCAACACCGTCGCCCCTCGACGCACCCGATGGCTGCTGCGGTTGCTCGAACGGTCGGTGCCCACCGACTACTACGAGTTCGCCGACGGCTGGAACCGGCGGGCGATCGATCAGCACGCCGCGATCCTCGAAGCCGTCATCGCCCGGGACCCCGACCGGGCCCGCCAGGCCATGGAGGAGCACCTGCGCCAGAGCGGGCTCGCCGCCGCGGAGGCCCTGCGGGCCAGCGGCTTCTGGGACGACGCTCTCGGGTCGAGCGGGGCTCTCGTGTCCGCCTCCACATCCGTCCCCCCGACACAGAACCGGAGCAATCCGTGAAGTTCAGTGCCCCCACCGAGTTCGACGACATCCGCACCGAGGTGCGGCGTCTGTGCGACAAGTACGGCAACGAGTACTGGCGCAGCCTCGAACCCGACCGCTATCCCACCGAGTTCGTCACCGAGCTCACCACCCAGGGCTGGCTCAGTGCGCTCATCCCACCGGAGTACGGCGGTGGCGGGCTCAGCCTCACCGGCGCAACCGTCATCCTCGAAGAGATCGCCGCGAGCGGCGGCAACCCCAGCGCCTGCCACGCCCAGATGTACGTCATGGGCACCCTGCTCCGTCACGGCTCCGACGCCCAGAAGGAGCACTACCTGCCCAAGATCGCCGACGGGCGGCTGCGGCTCCAGGCCTTCGGGGTGACCGAGCCCGTCGCGGGATCGGAGACGACCAACATCCGCACCCGCGCCGTGCGCGACGGCGACACGTGGCGGATCAACGGACAGAAGATCTGGACGTCGCGGGCGCTGCACTCCGATCTCATGATCCTGCTGGCCCGCACCACCCCCATCGACGAGGTCGAGTCACGCACCGGTGGGCTGTCGGTGTTCCTCGTCGAGCTGCGCGGCGACGACGGCGAGCTCGTGCCGGGGCTGACCATCAACCCCATTCCGACGTGGATGAACCACTCGACCACCGAGGTGTTCTTCGACGACGTCGTCATTCCCGCCGACGCCCTGATCGGCACCGAGGGCATGGGGTTCCGCCACATCCTCGACGGCATGAACGCCGAGCGCATCCTGATCGCCGCCGAGTGCATCGGCGACGGCCGGTTCTTCCTCGAGCGGGCCTCGGCCTACGCCAACGAGCGCGAGGTGTTCGGTCGGCCCATCGGCACCAACCAGGGTGTGCAGTTCCCGCTGGCCCGGGCCTACGCCGACCTGCGCGCCGCCGACCTCATGCGCTACGAGGCCGCCCGGCTCTTCGACGCCGACGAGCCCTGCGGGGTCGAGGCCAACATGGCCAAGCTCCTGGCCAGCGAAGCCTCCTGGGCGGCGGGCAACGCCGCTCTCGACACCCACGGCGGCTTCGGTTTCGCCGTCGAGTACGACATCGAGCGCAAGCTGCGCGAGACCCGGCTCTACAAGGTGGCCCCCATCAACAACAACCTGATCCTCGCGTTCGTCGGCCAACAGTGCCTCGACCTCCCGAAGAGCTACTGATGGCGCGCACGGGTGCCCTGGAGGGCTGGGGTCAAGTCGTACTTTCAACCAACTCCGAGTCATCGGTGCCTGGTGGTCCGCGGTACGAGAGTTGGTTGAAAGTACGACTTGACCCCAGTGGTCCGCGGCCCAGCGGTTCGCAGGGTGGTGTCCGATGAGGGCGGTGGTGCTCGACGCCGTCGGTGCCGCGTTGCGGGTCGACGAGGCGCACGACGAGCCCGTCGTCGACGGTGGCACGGTCATCGACGTCACGGCGTGTGGGGTGTGCCACTCGGATCTGCACGTGGTCGACGGCGACTTCCCGTCGCCGCTGCCGTTGGTGCTCGGCCACGAGGTCACCGGTGTCCACGACCAGCTCGGACCCGTCATGGTCTACGCCCCCTGGGGCTGCAAGAGCTGCGCCCAGTGCGCCGACGGGCTCGACATGATCTGCGGCAACGCCACCGAGGCCGGGCTGTTCACCGACGGCGGCTACGCCGAACGCATGCACGTGCGCGACGTGTCGTTCCTGCACGCCCTGGGTGACCTCGACCCCGTCGCATCTGCGCCGCTGGCCTGTGGCGGGCTCACCGCCTACCGCGCCGTGCGCCACACCCTCGGCGAGCTCGACCGCCTCGGCCGGCCCGGCCGGGTGATGGTGATCGGCGCCGGCGGGCTCGGCCAGTTCGCCATCCGCTACCTCCGGCTGCTGTCGGAGGCCACCGTCGTCGCCGTCGACCTCGCCGTCGACAAGCGCGCCACGGCCCTCGACATCGGCGCCCACGAAGCCGCCGCCCCCGACGAGCTCGCCGGCACCAGCGGCAGCGTCGACGTGGTCATCGACTTCATCGGTGCCGAGGCCACGCTCACCGCGGCGGCCACCTCGGTGGCCAAGCAGGGAGCGGTCATCGTCGTCGGGTTGGCCGGTGGCCGAATCCCGTTCGGCTTCGCGGCCGTCCCCCACGAGGCCCGGTTCCTCACCAGCGTCTGGGGCAGCCCCGCCCAGCTCGACGAGCTCCTCGACCTCGCCCGGAGCGAGCCGTCCATCGTCGCGCCCGTCGACGTCATGGCCCTCGCCGACGCCCAACTCGCCCACGACCGTCTGCGCGCCGGCGACACCCGCGGCCGCATCGTCCTCGTCCCATGACGCCAGCATCAGGAGTAACAGGAGTGCCCATGATCATCGACCCCGAAGCCATCGAGTCGGCCCGGGCGCGTGCAACTGCCGCCGGCATCCACACCGTCGAGGTCGCTGCACCCGACACCCAGGGGCACCTGCGCGGCAAGCGGGTACCGGTCGAACGGTTCTTCGGCCGCACCCTGACCAGTGGCGTCAACATCGCCGACGCCATGTTCGTCTTCGACATCGCCAACGACCTGCCGGACAACGAGTTCGTCAACATGGACAGCGGCTACCTCGACTGTGCGCTGATCCCCGACGTCACCACGCTGCGGCTGTTGACCCACCGTCCCGGGTATGCGTTGGCCTTCGCCGACGCGTTCGATCCCCACGGCTCGCCGCACCTGCTGGCACCGCGTGGGGTGCTGGAACGCCAGATCGAACGTTGCAAGGCGCTGGGCCTCGATCCGCTGGTGGCCACCGAGCTCGAGTTCTACCTGTGCACCCCCGACTGGCAGCGGGTGCAGGACCACATCCAGTACAGCTCGCTGACCGACGCGCTCGAGCTCGAGGACGCCCTCCACGCCATGCGCGACGCCGTCGCCGGCGCGGGCATCGAGGTCGAGTCGTCCAACGCCGAGTACGGGCCCGGCCAGATCGAGATCAACACCGGCCCCGCCGACGCGATGACCATGGCCGACAACACGGTGCTGTTCAAGAGCATCGTCAAGCAGGTCGCCGTCGCCCACGGCCTGCGGGCGACGTTCATGCCCAAGCCGTGGGCCGACCAGTCCGGCTCGGGGATGCACGTCCACACCAGCCTGCGCAGCAACGGCGCCAACGCCTTCGCCGCCTGCCAGCACCTGCCCGAAGGCCTCATGGCGCACTGGACCGCCGGCCTGCTGCACCACGCCAGGGCCATGACCCTGCTCGGTGCACCCACGGTCAACGGCCCCAAGCGCATCCGGCCCTACACCTTCGCCCCCACCCACGTCTGCTGGGGTCTCGACAACCGCACGGTGCTGGCGCGTTGTGTCGTCGAGCCCAACTCCTCTGCCAACCGTGTGGAGTTCCGCTCGGCGGGTGCCGACGCCAACCCCTACCTGGTCATCGCCGCGATCCTGGCCGCCGGCGCCGACGGCATCGAACGTGGCCTCGAGCTCGACGAGATGGGTGCAGGCGACATGTACGGCAACCCCGGCGACCGGCCGGCGCTGCCCGTCGACCTCGACGGCGCCATCGACGCGTACGACGGCAGCGATCTGGCTGGGATGCTTGGTGATGTGTTCTCCCGCAGCTACGTCAGCATCGCCCGAGCCGAAGCCGCGCTCGGCGCCGAGCACAGCGCCGACCCCGACGAGGTCAACGACTGGGAGCGCGAGCGCTACCGGGAGCACACATGATGTCGCGGCCGCGCGCTCGGGATGGCTGGGGTCAAGTCGTACTTTCAACCAACTCGAGACCCAGCCGCCTACCGGGCGCACCGGACCCGGAGTTGGTTGAAAGTACGACTTGACCCCAGTGGTTCGCGGCCTCGTGGTCTTTGTCCCAGTGGTTCTCGGAGGTTCGCATGACTGATCTGGCCACGCCGGTCGACGTGACGTCGCCGGCTCTGTATCTGGACGGGATTCCCCACGATCGGTTCGCCGCGTTGCGTGAGACGCCGGGGCTGGTGTGGCATCCCTACGGCGACAACGGCTTCTGGGCGGTCACCCGGCACGGCGACGTGCGGACGGTGTCCCAGCACCCGGAGCTGTTCTCGTCGGGTATCGGGCACACGAACCTGTGGGATCTCGAAGCCGACGCGCTCGAGGCCCGCCGGTCGATCATCGACACCGACGCGCCCGACCACACCCGGCTGCGGCGCCTGGTGTCCAAGGCGTTCACGCCACGCAACATCCGTCGCTGGGAGGACCTCACCCGGTCCATCGCCGGCGAGCTGCTCGACGACTTCGTCGAACGCGGCGGTGGCGACTGGGTCGAACTCGTCGCTGCGCCGCTGCCCATCCGGGTGATCCTGTCGATCCTGGGTGTGCCCGTCGAAGATGCCGACTTCCTGGTCGAGCTGTCGAACCACCTCGTCGAGGGCACCGGCGACCGGCCGTCGCTGCCGGCCGACGCCTACGGCAACACCACCGAGCTGCGCCTGCTCCCGTTCGCCAGCGCGGCCAGCCACGCGCTGTACACCTACGGCGAACGGATGGGTGCCGAGCGTCGCGTCGAACCCCGCGACGACCTCGTCACCCAGCTGGTCCAGGCCGAGGACGACGGCGACCGCCTGTCGGCGTCGGAGTACCGCAACTTCTTCCACGTGCTGGTGTTCGCCGGCAACGAGACCACCCGTACCGCCATCACCCATGGGGCCATGGCCTTCGCCGACAACCCCGACCAGTGGCACCGCCTCGTCGACGACGCGACGCTGCTCGAGCCCGCGGTCGAGGAGGTGCTGCGGTGGGCCACGCCGGTGCTGCACATGCGCCGCACCGCGGCCTCCGACACCGAGCTGGCCGGCACGCCCATCGCGGCGGGCGACAAGGTCGTGATGTGGTACGCCGCCGCCAACCGCGACCCCGAGGTGTTCGACCGGCCCGACACCTTCGACATCGGCCGGACCGACAACCCCCACGTCGCCTTCGGCGGCGGCGGTCCCCACTTCTGTCTCGGCGCGTTCCTGGCCCGGATGGAGATCGGCGTGCTCTTCGACGAGATGCGCGCCCGTGGCGTCACCCTCACCCGAACCGGCGACGCCGTCCACGCGCCGTCGAACTTCGTCCACGGCGTGCTGTCCGTGGACATGGCACCCCAGGAGAACCGATGAGCACCACCGACGCTGCCGCAACCCCCGCCGCAACCCCCGCGGCCGCAGTGCCCGATACGGCCCTCCCCAATACGGCGCGGCTCACCGCCGAGCGCGACCGGTGGGTGGCCAACGGCACCACCGGCCGCCCGTTCTTCGTCGAACGCGCCGAAGGGGCGCTGGTGTGGGACGTCGACGGTCGTGAGTTCGTCGACTTCGTCGGCGGCATCGGCACCGTCAACCACGGGCACCGCAACCCCGAGATCGTCGCCGCCATCCGCGATCAGCTCGATCGCTACCTGCACCAGTGCTTCTCGGTGTCGAGCTACGAGCCCTACGTCGAGGTCTGCCGGCTGCTGTGCGAGAGCCACCCGGGCGATTTCGCCAAGAAGGCGATGCTGGTCAACTCCGGCGCCGAGGCCGTCGAGAACGCCGTGAAGATCGCCCGCTACGCCACCGGCCGTCAGGGCATCGTCTGTCTCGACAACGCCTTCCACGGCCGCACCCTGCTGGCCATGTCGCTGACCGCGAAGGTGCGCCCGTACAAGCTGGGCTTCGGTCCCTTCGCTCCCGAGATCTACCGGGCGCCCGGGCCGTATCCGTTCCGGGGTGTCAGCTCCGACGACGCCATCGCCGGCATGGAGCGCCTGTTCAAGAACCAGATCGACCCGTCGAACATCGCGGCGATCATCTACGAGCCGGTGCAGGGCGAGGGCGGCTTCCTCCCCATGCCCGAGGACTACCCCATGCGCATCCAGGAGCTCGCCGCGCAGCACGGCATCCTGGTGATCGCCGACGAGGTCCAGGCCGGTATGGGCCGCACCGGCCTGCCGGCGGCGTCGAGCCACTACGGCATCGAGCCCGACCTGGCCACGTGGGGCAAGTCGATGGGTGGCGGTCTGCCCATCGCCGGGGTCACCGGCCGGGCCGAGATCATGGACTCGGTGCACAAGGGCGGCATCGGCGGCACCTACGGCGGCAACCCGCTGTCGTGTGCGGCTGCCATCGTCGCCATCAACCAGGTGCTCGACCCGGGCTTCCAGGACATGGCCCTGGCGTTCGGCGCGAAGCTGCGCGCCGAGCTCGACGCGCTGGCGGCCGACGTTCCCGCCATCGGCGAGGTCCGCGGTCTGGGCGCCATGCTGGCCGCCGAACTGGTCAAGGATCCCGTCACCCGCGAGCCCGACGCCGAGCGCACGGCCGCGGTGGCCGAGGCTGCGTTCGAGCGCGGCCTGCTGGTGTTCGGCGCCGGCGTGTACTCCAACGTCCTGCGGGTGCTGGTGCCACTGGTGGCCACCGACGAGCAGGTCCGCTTCGGGTTCGACGTCCTGCGCGAGGCGTTCGCCGTCACGGAACCGTCGTGAGCGACCCGACCGACGGGGGAGCCGAGACGACGGTCGTCGTGACCATCGACGCCGACGTCTGTGTCGGTATCGGGCAGTGCGAGCTGCTGGAGCCCGACGTGTTCGCGCTCGACGACGACCTCGGCTACAGCGCCGTCATCGGCAGCGGGCGGCTCCCGCTGGACCGGGCGAAGGTCGTCGTCGACAAGTGCCCGAGCAACGCCATCCGCATCGTGGAGGACGGCGCCGCATGACCGAGACCTACGACAACTGGATCGACGGGGCGTGGGCTTCGCCGGCGCGGCGGATGACCACGAGCAATCCGTTCACGGGTGATGTGTGGGCCGAGGTGTCCGACGATCCCGCAGCGGTCGACGTGGCCGTCGCCGCTGCCCGTGCCGCATTCGCGGACGGGCCCTGGGCAACGATGGGCGGCGCCGAGCGTGGCCGGTTGATGCGCCGCCTCGGCGAGCTGCTCACCCGTGATGCCGAGGACCTCGCCGCCGTCGAGACCCGCGACAACGGCAAGATCATCCGCGAGACCACCGGTCAGGCCAAGAGCCTCGCCGGGTTCCTGGGCTACTTCGCAGGGGTGGCCGACAAGCTCGGCGGCGAGACCATCCCGAGCCCCGCGCCCAACTTCGTCATCTCCACCGAGCGGGTGCCCGTCGGCGTCGTCGCTGCCATCGTGCCGTGGAACTCGCCCCTGGCGCTGCTCACATGGAAGCTCGGGCCTCTGCTGGCCGCCGGATGCACCGTCGTGGTGAAGCCATCGGACCTCACCCCGGTCACGGCACTGCTGCTGGCCGAACGGGCCGGCGAGGCCGGGTTCCCGCCGGGCGTGATCAACGTCGTCACCGGTGGCGCCGAGGTCGGCGCTGCCCTCACCAGCCATCCCGGTGTCGACCTCATCACCTTCACCGGCGGCGCCGAAACGGCACGCCACGTCGCCCACGCCGCCGCGGCCAACCTCACACCCACGGTGCTGGAGCTCGGCGGCAAGTCGCCCCAGATCCTCTTCGACGACTGCGACATCGACGCCGCACTCAACGGCTTGCTGGCCGGGATATTCGCCGCCAGCGGCCAGACCTGCGTGGCCGGCTCCCGCGCCTATGTGCACCGGTCGATCCTCCCCGAGGTCCTCGATCGTCTCGCCGCCCGCGCCGAGACCCTCGTGCTCGGCGATCCCGCCGACTGGGCGACCGAGATGGGCCCGGCCGCATCCGACGCACAACGCGATCGCATCCTGGCCATGGTCGACGCCGCCCGTGCCGAGGGGGCCACCGTCGTCACCGGCGGTGTGGTCGACCCCGACCTCGGCGGCCGGTTCGTGCGCCCCACGGTGCTGACCGACGTCACCAACGCCACCACCATCGTGCGCGACGAGGTGTTCGGCCCGGTCCTGGCGGTGCTGCCCTTCGACGACGAGGCCGAGGTCGTCGCCCTCGCCAATGACTCCGACTACGGCCTGGCCGCCGGCGTGTGGACCCGCGACATCGGCCGGGCGCACCGCATGGCCCGTCGACTCGACGTCGGCACCGTGTGGATCAACACGTACCGCAACGTCAGCTGGGTGGCGCCCTTCGGCGGCATGAAGCAGTCGGGCCACGGCCGCGACAACGGCCTCGAAGCGCTCGACGCATTCCTGCGCACCCGCACGACCTGGATCGAGATCGAGGGCGTCACCCGCGATCCGTTCGTGCTGGGCTGACCGCCATGGCCGACGCGACCTCCCACCCGCCGACCCCGGCCGATCTGGCCGACCCGGACCTCTACGCCAAGGGCATCCCCCAGGACGTCTTCGCCGAGCTGCGGGCGCGGCCCGGGCTGTCGTGGAACCCGCCCAGCCCCGGCGACGACCGCGGCTTCTGGGCGGTGACCCGTCACGCTGACCTGGTCGAGGTGTCGCGCGATCCCGGCACCTACTCGTCTGCAGTGGGTCACATCCAGATCTACGACATCGACGCCGATGCCCTCGACGCCCGGGCGTCGATGATCGACCTCGACCCGCCCATCCACACCCGGCTGCGCCGCCTGGTCAGCGCTGCGTTCACGCCGCGTCACGTGCAGAGCCACACCGACGCCATCCGGGCTCGGGTCGTCGACTGCCTCGACCGTCTCGCCCGGGAGGGCGGCGGCGAGTGGGTCTCGGCGGTCGCCAAGCCCATCCCGATCGGGGTCATCTGCGACATCATGGGTGTCCCGTCCGAAGACCACGACCTCATGATCGAGCTGTCCGATCACCTGGTGGCAGGGACGTCGGCGGAGACCCTCGACCCGACGGCCTACGGCAACACCACCGAGCTGCGGCTGCTGCCGTTCAACTCGCCGGCCGCACACGGCATCTTCACCTACGCCCGCGATCTCGGCGAGCGTCGCCGCGCCGAACCTGCCGACGACCTGATCACCAAGCTCATCGAGTCCGAGGTCGACGGCGAACGCCTGACCGATGCCGAGTTCACCAACTTCTTCCGACTCATGATCTTCGCCGGCAACGAGACCACCCGGTCGGCGATGTCGCACCTGGCGATGCATCTGGCCGCGTGGCCCGAGCAGTTCGCCCGCATCGCCGAGGCCGACCCGGCCGAGCGTGCTGCGGTCGTCGACGGCGCCGTCGAGGAGGTCCTGCGTTACTCGTCGCCCATCCTCTACTTCCGGCGCACGGCCACCGTCGACACCGAGCTCGCCGGCACCCCCGTGGCCGCCGGCGACAAGGTCGTCATGTGGTACGCGGCAGCGAACTTCGACGAGGCCGTCTTCGCCGACCCGCTGCGCTTCGACATCAGCCGCCCGAAGGTGCCGGCCAACGTCGCGTTCGGCGGCGGCGGCGCCCACTTCTGCCTCGGCGCGTCGCTGGCGCGGCTGGAGCTGGCGATCCTGCTCGACGAGATCGTCGCCCGCGGCCTGGTCGTCGAGCCTGTCGGCGACCCCGAGTTCGTGCCGTCGAACTTCGTGAACGGCATCGAACATCTCGAGGTCGTGGTCCGATGACAGCGCCGGCCGACCCCCCGACCGGCCAGACCCTGGTCGATGCCTGGGGCGAGCCGGTTGCCGCCGCCGACGCGGCATCGGTGGCCGCGTGGGACGAGGCGTGGGTCGATGCCCTGCACTTCCGGGGTGACCCGATGGCCCGGCTCGCCGACGCCAACCGCACCGACGAGCACTTCGTGCTGGGGTCGGTGTTCTGCGCCACCTACGGCCTCCTGGCCGGTGCACGCCCCGACCAGCCCGGCCTGGTGGCCGACGTCGACCGGGCCCGCAGCCGAGCAGCGACGCCCCGCGAGCAGGCCCACGTCCACGCGCTCGACGCGCTGATGGCCGGCGACTTCGTCGAGGCCGGCCACCGCTGGGACGCCGCCGCCGGCACCCACGATCTCGCCGCCGTGCGGTTCGCGCACGACGTGTACCTGCACTGCGGCGCCGACGCCGATCGCCTGGCATCCACCACCGAGGCGCTCGAGCGTTGGGGCCCCGACGAACCCGGCTACGGCGCGCTGCTCGGCATGCACTCCTTCTCCCTCGAGGAGGCCGGCCACTACGACGACGCCACCGCCGCCGGCCTCGACGCGCTGGCACGCGACCCCGACGACCTCTGGGCCCTGCACGCGCTCGCGCACGTCTACGAGATGACCGACGAGCAGGACGCCGCGATCGACCTGCTCGGCGGCACCCAGGACCGGTGGCGCACCCAGGACCTGCTGGCCACCCACATCTGGTGGCACCTGGCGCTGCGCCTCATCGCCGCCGGCGACCACGACGAGGTCCTCGCCATCCACGACGCGCTGGTGCCGACGGCCACCACGGCGTTCCGGTTGTGCGACCTGACGTCGTTGCTGTGGCGCCTCGAGCTCGTCGGCGTCGACGTCGGCGAGCGCTGGGATGTCCTCGCCGACCGGTGGGCCGGCACCGACGAACGCCACACCTGCGGGTTCCTCGACGTGCACGCCGCGATGGTGTTCGCCCGCCGCCCCGCCCATCCCGGCGCCGCAGTGTTCCTCGACGGCGTGCACGGCGCGCACCGCGACGCCACCTCGGAGAACGCGCAGACCTTCCGCGCAGCAGTCGTGCCGCTCGTCGACGCCATCACTGCGTTCGGCGCCGGCGACCGTGCCGGCGCCGCCGAGATCATCGACGGCGCGGCTGCCGTCGCCCACCGCATCGGTGGCAGCATCGCCCAACGTGACGTGCTGCGCCTGACGGCCGCCGCCGCACGAAAGCCCGCCCCCACCCCTGGAGCAAACCCATGACCTGGGACCTGACCGACGACCAGCGGCGCCTGCGCGACGAGGCCCGGGCGCTGGCCACCGAGGTGATCGCCCCCCGTGCTGCCGAGGTCGACCGCACCGAGGCCTACCCATGGGACAACGTCGAGGCGCTGCGCGACGCAGGCTTCACCGGCATGACCGTGCCCCGCGAGCTGGGCGGCCCGGGCCGGTCGTTCCTCGATGCGGCACTGGTGGTCGAGGAGATGGCCAAGGTCTGCGGTGTCACCGGCCGCATCGTGGTCGAGGCCAACATGGGCGCGATCTCCGCCGTCATGGCCTACGGCACCGACGCCCAGCGCAAGATCGCCGCCGACTTCGTCCTGGCCGGCGACAAGCCCGCCATCTGCATCACCGAGCCCGAGGCCGGGAGCGCCGCGTCGGAGATGACCACCCGCGCCGACCGTCGCGGCGACACCTACGTCCTCAACGGCTCCAAGCACTGGATCACCGGCGGCGGCGTGTCCAAGCTCCACCTGATCTTCGCCCGCGTGTTCGACGAACACGGCAACGACGAGGGCATCGGTGGGTTCCTCGCCGTCCGCGACGAGACGCCCGGCCTGCGCCTCGGCCGGCGCGAACCCACGATGGGCCTGCGCGGCATCCCCGAGATGGAGGTCCTCTTCGAGGACATGGTCGTCGATGCCGACATGGTGCTGGTGCCGCCATCGGGCTTCGGTCGAGGCTTCGCCGAGCTGATGAACGCCTACAACAGCCAGCGCGTCGGTGCGGGCACCGTGGCGCTCGGCATCGCCACCGGCGCGCACGACCTCGCCGTCGAGTTCGTGAAGCGGCGCGAGCAGTTCGGTCGCCCCATCGCCGAGTTCCAGGGCCTGCAGTGGATGCTTGCCGACATGGCCACCAAGCTCGAGGCCGCCCGCAGCCTCACCTACCGGGCCGCGGAGTCCCGTGGCCCCGACGGCAGTCCGTTCCCGGATCCGATGCTGGCAGCGCAGGCCAAGCTGTTCACCGCCGAGACCGCGATCGGCGTCGTCGACCACGCCCTGCAGCTCCACGGTGCCGCCGGGTACTCGCGCAACAACCCGCTCGAGCGGATGTACCGCGACGTGCGCATGTTCACCATCGGCGGCGGCACCGCACAGATCCTGCGCACCGTGGTGGCCTCTCGGGTGCTCGACCAGAAGCTGCCCCAGCGTCGCGACGGCTACCTGCCCCGTTCTGCGAGAGGCGAGGCATGACCGCACCGCTCGACGGCATCGTCGTCGTCGCGCTCGAGCAGGCGGTCTCGGCACCCTTCGCCACACGCCAGCTGGCCGACCTGGGCGCAACCGTCGTCAAGATCGAACGGCCCGACGGCGGTGACTTCGCCCGTTCCTACGACACCAAGATCGGCGGGACCTCCAGCTACTTCGTCTGGGGCAACCGGGGCAAGCACAGCGTGGTGCTCGACCTGAAGGACCCCGACGACCGTGCCCGCTTCGACGCCCTCGTCGCCGGTGCGGACGTCTTCATCCAGAACCTGTCACCGTCGGCCGCCGAACGCGCCGGGATCCAGGCCGCCCAGCTGGTCGAGAAGTACCCGTCGCTGATCGCGTGTGAGATCTCGGGCTACGGCCTGGGCGGGCCCCGCACCGACGACAAGGCCTACGACCTGGCCATCCAGGCCGAGGCGGGCGCCATCGCCCTCACCGGCTCCGAGGACGAAATGTCCAAGGTCGGGTTCGCGGCCGCCGACATCGCCAGCGCGATGTATGCGCTGAGCTCGATCCTCGCGGCCCTCGTTCGTCGCGAGCGCACGGGCGAGGGTGCGGCGATCTCGGTGTCGATGCTCGAGAGCCTGGCCGAGTGGACGGCACCGCAGGTGTACGCCTCGGTGGCCGACGGGGTGCCGCCGCGTCGCAGCGCCCGCCGGCACGGGTCCATTGCGCCCTACGGCCTCTACGGTCTCGATGACGGGCGCAGCGTGCTGGTGGCCATCCAGGCCGACCACGAGTGGGTGGCGTTCAGCGAACAGGTCCTCGGCCGGCCCGACCTGACCCGTCACCCCCGCTACGCCGACAATCCGTCGCGCATCTCGGCCGTCGACGATCTCGAGGTCGAGATCCGGGCCGTGTTCGATTCGACGCCTGCCGCGGCGATCCTCGAGCGGCTCGAGCAAGCGCGGGTGGCACATGCCTTCGTGCGTGAGCCGGCCGAGGTGTGGGCCCACGAGCAGCTGTCAGCACGGGACCGGTTCATGACCGTTGAGATCCCGGGAGGCACGACCACCGTCTACCGTCCGGCGCTGGCGATCAGCGATTGCCCGCCACCATCGACGTCCGTCCCTGCCCTCGGCGAGCACGACGCCGCGGTGATCGACGCCATCACAAGCCGCGGCCGCGATCGCCTCGCCTGACAGCGGTGACGGCTCGATCAGCGCACGCCGCCGGTCGAGCCGGACGACGAGCGCAGGTCGAGACGGTCCTCGGATGCGTCAGGCGTTCACCAGCGGAGCGGTGAATTGGTCGAGCTGCTGGTGAGCTGCGTTGGGCTGCGAGGTGGACGATGCGCGCTTCTTGGCCGGCGCATCCGCCCGGAGGCTCTCGGCCAGTTCGGCGAGGCGGGCCGCTCGCTCACGGGTCAGGGCGGTCCCCTGCTCGGTCTGATCGGCCGAGGACGTCACGGCGACGAGGGCGCGCTCTACGTCCTGGACGTTGGCGGCGACGATTCCGACGGCCTGGGCCATCTCGCTCGCCGTTGCCGTCTGTTCCTCGACGGCGGCTGCGATGACCACCTGGGTGCTGTCGACGTCGTTGATCAGCTCCTCGACCCGCTGCATCGATGCCACGGCATGATCGACGCTGGCGCCGACCTGGGTGACGGCCGACTCGATCTCCTGGGTGGCCCGTGCGGTCTCCTTGGCCAGTGCCTGGACCTCGCTGGCGACCACGGCGAAGCCACGGCCGGCCTCGCCTGCTCGTGCGGACTCGATCGTCGCGTTGAGCGCCAGCAGGTTGGTCTGCTCGGCGATGGAACCGATCGCAGACACCGCGCGCTGGATGGCGGCGGTGGCCCCTTCGAGGGAGTTCACCGCCTCGGCGGCGTTGCGGGCCTCGATGGTGCCGTTGCGGCTGGTCGCCGTCGCCTGTGCGGCGCGGCCGGCGATCTCGCGGATCGACTCGTTCATCTGCTCGATCGCCGTGCTCACCGAGCTCGCATGGCTCGACATCGCCTGCACCGAGATCGACACCTCGCCGGTGCGCGAGCTGACCTCGGCGGCGTTCTGGCTCAGCCCATCGCTGACGTGGGTGAGGGCAGTCGACGCATCGGCGAGCTCGTTGGTGGTGTCTTCGAGATCCGTCGCCTGCTGTGCGAGCGTCTCGACGGTCTCGTTGAGGCCCTTGCCCAGGCGGCCGAACTCGTCGGTTCCCTTGACGGGGACGCGAGCGGTGAAGTCACGGGCACGAACGCTGTCGAGGACGCCGATCACCGCACGCAGCGATGCGGCGAAGCGGCGGGCGATACTTGCGCCGATCAGGCCTGCCAGCACGATGGCGGCGAGGCCGCCGAACAGGACCAGGCTGCGAGTGCGGTCGGCGGTTGCCTGGGCGGCTGCGGCGTCGTTCTCGAAGTGCTCGTGCTCCCACTCGGCAGTCTCGACCAACAGGTCCGACAGCGCGCCGTACCGGAGGTTCGACAGGACCAGCGTCGAGCCCACGTCCCACTGCTCCTGCCCGGCCGGCGGAGGAAGCGTCGGCTGGCCACCCCGTGCGAGCGGAAGCGCAATGTCGTAGACGACCGAGCGATGCTCGGCGATCGCCTGGTCGACCTCGGCGATGGCCTCGTCGCCGATGGTGGTCAGCTCCTTCCAGGCGTCGAGGTGCACATCCACCTGGGCGTCGTAGGCCCCCTGACGGGCGACGGCGTCGTCGAGGAGGAACCCTGCGCCTGCGTCCTCGCCCACCACCGCGAGGACGATGATCATCAGCTCCATCCGCATCTGGGTGTAGGTCGTTCGGACCTGGCTGATCTCATAGAGCGCAGCCGTGTCGTCGCTGATGTTGTCGAGGTCACCCGACGTCGACGAGACAGCGTAGAAGCCGACCGATGCAGATGCCACAGCAACAGCGATGAACCAGCAGGTGAGCCGGGTTCGGACGGACAGTTGAAGTCGTGGACGCGTGAGCGCCATTTGGGGGCCTCCTGGACGGGCGGTACGTTGTCCGATCGACCCTTCGTCCGCCGAGTTGAGGAATTCACCCATCAGCAGATGTGCCCATGGTCGGCTGCCCATGGGCGGCTGACCGTGGGCTGGGGGACCCACGCCGCAAGCTTCTCAGGAGCCCGTCGAGTCGTGCGGCAGCCGGTTGTGGCGAAGACGCAGCGCCGATACCTGCTCGGGATTGGTCGCCAGCTCCGCCGCCCGTTCCCACGCGCTGCGGGCGCCGGCCACATCGCCCGAGCTCTCGAGGAGGTCGGCCTGCACCGCGAACAACGGTGCATAGCGTGCCATGTGGGGATCGGCCAACACCGGAGCCAGGACTGCCAGGCCCGCCTGCGGGCCGTCGGCCCGCCCCACGGCGAGCGACCGGTTGACCTCGACGACCGGCGACGGCGCCAGACGGGCGAGCACGCCGTAGAGGTCGGCGATCCGGGCCCAGTTCGGCGCGTCGCCGGCGACGTGCAACAGCGCGATGGCGGCCTCCACCTGGCGAGGCCCGGGATGACCATGGTGGGCGCCGGCGAGCAACCCGCGGGCCTCGTCGATGGCGGATCGATCCCAGCTCTCGCGCTGTTGCTCCAGCAGCGGGACCAGTCGGCCGAGGGCATCGAAGCGGGCCGCTCGACGCGAGTGCTGGATCAACAGCAACGCCAGGAGCCCGCATGACTCGGCGTCGCCGGGGTCGAGACCGTGCAGGAGCCGGGCGAGCCACACCGCCTCCTCGCACAGATCGACACGCACTGCGGACCCCGTTCCGGCCGAGAGGTGCCCCTCCGTGAAAACCAGATAGACCACGGTTCGGACATCGTCGACTCTGCCCGGGAGGTCCTCGGCCGATGGCGGGGTGAAGGCGATGCCAGCGTCGAGGATCTTGCGCCGGGCCCGGACCAGCCGCTTCGCCATCGTCGCCTCGGCGACGACGAAGCCCGCTGCGATCTCTGCGACGGTGAGACCACACACGTGCCGCAACGTCAGCGCGATCCGCGCATCGGTATGCAGAGCGGGATGGCAGCACGTAGTCATCAGCACGAACAGGTCGTCATCGATCGCCGCAGGGTTCCCCCCGCCGACGCCGGGCACGTCCCCGGCGTACGCCGTGGGTGCCTCGACGTCGGCGAAGGCCTCGTCGAGCGACTCGGTCGGTCGTTGCTTGCGGCGGATGCCGATGGCCTTGCGGTACGCGGTCGTCATCAACCAGGCACCGGGGCGATCCGGGGTGCCCGTCCGCGGCCAAGCCGTCGCCGCCGCGGCGAAGGCCTCCTGCGTGGCGTCCTCGGCGAGGGTCAGGTCGGCGAAGCGTCGGGCCAGCGAAGCCACGATGCGTGCCCGCTCGTCACGCCACGCCCGATCGAGCGTCGTGGACACGAGCGCTCACCCGCCCCCGAGCATCGCCTCGGTGGACGTGCCGGGCACGAGCGGCCGAACCTCGACGCTGCCGATGCGGACGTTGGGCACCCGGGCGGCCCATGCGAGTGCGGTGTCGAGGTCGGGGGTGTCGATGATGTAGTAGCCGATCAGATGCTCCCTGGTCTCGGTGAAAGGCCCGTCGGTGACGAGCCGCTCACCCGAGCGGACTCGGACGGTGGTGGCGGCATCGTTGCCGTGCAGGGCGTGGCCGGCGACCAGGACGCCCGCTTCGGCGAGTGCTCGGGTGTACAGCGCCCAGTCGTCCATGACGCCGTCGTCGGTGTCGGTGTCGGTGTCGTTGTCGGCCCAGGCGTCGGGGTCGGCGGCGAGGATCAGGATGTACTGCATGGTGGATTCTCCCTCATCGGTGGGCCCACACGCTGTGGGCCTCGCCGGGTACGACGCGCCGGGAGGTCCGGGGAGGACACTCGGCCCGAGATTCCCTTTTTCGGTCCCGGGTGTCCTCTCGAGACGGCTCTCGCGCGTCGGAGCGGATGAGGGCGGGCGAACGACCCGCCGAACGGGAGAAAGACACGATGACGACGATGCAGGCGATTCGGATGGAGGCCTTCGGTGGGCCCGAGGTGCTGCGGCTGCTGGAGATCGACCGACCCGAGCCAGGACCCGGTCAGGTCCTGATCCGGGTGGAGTCGGCCGCGGTCAACTTCGCCGACGTCATGCGACGCCGTGACGATCTCTACCCGTTCCCCACGGAGCTGCCGTTCATCCCCGGCTCCGAGGTCGCCGGGACGGTGGAGGCCCTGGGCGACGGTGTCGAGGGCCCGCCACCGGGAACGCCGGTGTTCGCCGTGGTGGGGGGCGACGGATCGACGGGATACGCACAGTTCGCCGTCGCAGACGCACAGCAGGTCATCCCGATCCCGCCCGGCCTGAGCCCGGACGAGGCGGCAGGCATGGTCATCGCCGGCACGACCGCGATGCTCGTCCTGTCCGACGTCGCGAAGCTGCAGCCGGGCGAATCGGTGCTGGTGGGCGGCGCCGGCGGCGGCGTCGGCATCCTGGCCGTGCAGATCGCCCGGTCGCTCGGGGCGGGCACCGTCATCGGCCTCGCGAGCAGCGGCGACCGACGGAGCGCTGCTCTGGAGGCCGGCGCCGACCATGTCGTCGATCCCGGCGACGCCGGCTGGTCCGACGAAGTGCGTGACCTCACCGGCGGCGCCGGCGTGGGCGTCGTGCTCGAGATGTCGGGCGGGCAGGTGTTCGCCGACGGCCTGACGACGTTGGCGCCCTTCGGCCGATTCGTCGTCTACGGGATGGCGTCGGGGTTGCCCGGGGTCTTCGACGAGGCTGGGCAGCAGGCCTTCTTCTACCGCCCTTCGCTGGGGCAGTCGCTCCACGTGTTCAACCTCGGCCTCTATTTCGGGCTGCGGCCGGGTGCGGCGATCGAGGCGATGACGGCGCTGATCGGCCTGGTCGCATCGGGGCAGGTGAAGGTGCCCGTGGGTACGACGCTGCCGTTGGAAGAGGCTGCCGAGGCGCACCGGCTGATCGAGAGCCGCCAGAGCACGGGCAAGGTCATTCTCCGGCCGTGGGCCGGTTCGCCGGCGTGAGCCCGGGCCGGTACCCGTGTCGACGCCCGGCCCCGCATGCCGGATCCGATGTGGCGCCTACTGGTCGGCGTTGTTGGTGACGGCGCGGAGCAGGCTGGCCAGGGCGAGTTGCTGATCGGGGGTGAGGCCGGAGGTCATCGATCGCTCGAAGGTGTTGAAGCGCGGGAAGAGGTCCTCGATGCGGGCGATGCCGATGTCGGTCAGCGAGACGCTGACCCGCCGTCGGTCCTCGGCCACCCGGCGACGCTCGACGAGGCCCTGCTTCTCGAGGGTGGTGAGCATGCCTGTGAGGGTGCCCTTGGCGAGGTCGCACTCGGTGGCCAGGCGTGACGTCTCCATCTCGCCCCAGACCCACAGCACCCACAAGATGGTGAATCCGCCCCAGGAGAGCCCGGCGTCGGTCAGCAGGTCGCGTTCGGCCCGGCGGCGGACCGCCGATGCGGCTCGGTAGATGTTCGAGATGGCCTGGAGCGCGACGAAGTCGAGCTCCTGGTCGTCGAGACGATCCCGGATGTCCTGCTCGGCGCGCAGGAGGTCGGCGGGATCGGTGCTCCAGGGGGTCCCCATGGCGAGCGAGGGTACCGGCCATGGGTTCTGGCGCCGAGAATTGCTGCCAGGGCGACGGTTTTCGGCGCCGGTCCGGTTGGCCATGGGTTCTGGCGCCGAAACTGGTTGCCAGAGCGACGGTTTTCGGCGCCGGAACGATGACGCCGGGATCAGCAGAGGCCGGGGAGCGACAGAGCCGGTGTCGACGTGTGGTCGGCACCGGCTCCGGCGTGGAGGGATCTCGTTGTCGGGGGCGGCGGCCGCGCCGGCTCGCCGCCCCCGGATCTCGTGGCGCTCGGATGCCCGAGCAACCGGCGTCAGCCCCGTTGGGCCAGGATGTCGGCGATCACGCCGACTGCATCGGGATTCGCGATGTCGAACACCACCGACGCCCACGGCGACTCGCCGACGACCTGGTACTCGACGCCTGCGGCGGCGAAACCGGCATCCATCGCTGCGACGGCGGCGTCACGGCGGCGGATCTCACGGGGGGTGAAGCCGGAGTCGACGCCGGGCTCGATGGCGATCTCGCCACGGTCCTCGACCACGATCTCGCTGGTGGCGGCAGGCTCCTCGCCGGGGGCGGGCAGCGTCTCGGCGACCGGGGCCTCCTCGGTGGCCTCGCCCTCGGTGGCCTCGCCCTCGGTGGCCTCGCCCTCGGTGGCCTCGCCCTCGGTGGCCTCGCCCTCGATGGCCTCACCCTCGATCGGATCGACCAGCGCAGGCTCGACGCAGACGATCGGCTCGGGCATCGGCATCGGCGGGTAGAGCTCCTCGAAGACCTCCTGGGCGGCTTCGCTCGCCGCCGGGTCCTCGTAGTCCCACTCGATCCACTCCCAGCCGGCCTCGTCGGTCATCCGCGTGTAGGCGATGCCGGCTGCGTCGAAGGCCGCAGCGACCCGATCGTTCTCGGCCCGCATCCGCTCCGACTCTTCTGCGCTCGGTGGCACCGGCGGGTAGAGCTCGGCGTAGACGGCTTCGACGGCCTCTTGCGCTGCGGCGTTCTCGTAGTCCCACTCGAGCCACTCCCAGCCCGAGTCGTCGCTGTGGCGGGTGTAGGCGACGCCGGCGGCGTCGAGCGCCGCGGCGATCCGGTCGTTCTCGGCACGGATGCGGTCGAGCTCGGCCGGGTCGATGGGCTCGGGTGGGTACCGGTCGGCCCAGAAGCTGTCGACGACGGACTGGGCGACCACGTCGGTGTAGTCGGTCTCGAGGTAGGCGAACCCGAGGTCGTCGACGATGCGCTCGTAGGTGATGCCGTAGGTGTCGAGAACGATGGCGAGGGCGTCGGTGTCGGCGTTGGCTGCGGCGATCTCCTCGGCGGTCGGTACGTACGGTTCGCCGCCGATGCCGCAGTCGCCCTCGGTCGGGATCGGCTGGTCCGTGGCCACGGTCAGGGCCGACGATTCGGCACCGTGGGAGCCCAACGGCGCCTCGGCGCGCCCCAGGACCGCGTCGCGCTCGGCCCTGGCCGCGGCTCCGTCGGCGGCCGAGACCTGCACCACGCCGTCGGTGGTGTCGGTCGTGTCGGCGGTGTCGATGGCGGCGCTCGGTTCGGTCGGTGCCGGATCGTCACCGCAGGCGCCGGCCACCAGGACCAGGCCCGCGAGTCCGGCTGCGGCGGCGACCAGTCGGCTGCGGTGCTTCGGTGCGTTCATCTCGATGACTCCAGGTTCTGTCGATCCCGTCGGGAACGGGGCGGATCGTGTTGCGGGGGAGTGGACGACGCAACCGCCATCGAGGTTCCCCATCGACCGAAAAACTGTCGGTGCTAAGGTCGTTCGGTACCGAACGATCCCTGTCGCCCGACCTGGAAAGAGGACCTCCGATGGCCGAGTACCGCCGCATCCTGCTCGACGGGTGGCCCGCCCTGACCGAACGCGACGGCGATCGCCTCGTGTCGGGCGACGGCAGGTCCGTCGCCGTCGACGAGGCCGTGCACCTGCCACCGTCGGAGCCGACCAAGATCATCTGCGTGCACCTCAACTACTCCAGCCGGGTCGACGAGTTCATGACGAAGCTCCCGCCGGCGCCCACCTACTTCCACAAGCCCATCACCGCGCTCACCGGTCACGGCGCCGACGTCGTGCGTCCCGAGGGGTGCGAGTGGCTCAACTACGAGGGCGAGATCGCCATCGTCATCGGGCGCACCTGCCGCAACGTCTCACCGGCTGAGGCAGGCGACTACATCGCCGGCTACAGCGTCGCCAACGACTACGGGCTCCACGACTTCCGCGACACCGACGCCGGGTCGATGCTGCGGGTCAAGGGCAGCGACACGCTCTGTCCGGTCGGCCCGGCCCTCGTCACCGACTGGGACTTCCGGGGCAAGCAGATCCGCACGCTGGTCAACGGCGAGGTCCGCCAGGACGGCAACACCGACGAGATGGAATGGGACATGCACTACCTCGTCGCCGACATCGCCCGCACCATCACCCTCGTACCCGGCGACATCCTGCTGTCGGGCACGCCGGCCAACTCCCGCACCGTGTATCCCGGCGACGTCGTGACGGTCGAGGTCGAGGGGCTCGGGGCGTTGACCAACACCATCGTGTCGGGCCCCACCCCGATCCGCACCGATGTGGGCGCCCAGCCGAGCGATTCCGAAGAGGTGCAGTCCACCGCCAAGGGCGGCGACTGGGAGTTTCGTGGCATCCGGGCGCCGCAGGGCCCCGGAGCCAAGCACTACGAGAGCACGCTCGACGACGCCGTCGACGGCGACGACGACGAGGAGTGACCATGGCCGAGCAGCGTGCAGACATCGGCGGGGTTTCGGTTTCGACGGGTCACCTCATCGGTGGCCGGTGGATCGACTCGCCGTCGACGTTCGAGACCCGTTCGCCGCTCGAATGGGGCGGCCCCGACGAAGCCCCGCTCGCCGACATCGCCCGGGGCGACGACGCCACCGCCGACTCGGCGGTCGCCGCCGCGGTCGAGGGCTTCGCCTCCTGGGGTTCCTGGACCCCGCAGCAACGCGCCGAGGTCATGCACCGGTTGGCCGATCTCATCGAGGCCCACACCGACGACATCGCCATGGTCGAGTGCCTCGACATGGGCTTCCGGCTCGAGTCGATGCAGCAGCGGTTGGTGGCGCGCGGCGCGCTGAACTTCCGCCTCTACGCCGACCTCGTCGTCGACCACGTCGAGCGCGAGTGGGACGCCAAGGGCATGCACCAGTGGGTGCAACGCATGCCCGCAGGCCCGGCAGTGGTCATCACGCCGTGGAACGCGCCGTTCATGCTCAGCACGTGGAAGCTGGCGCCGGCGCTGGCGTCGGGCAACACCGTCATCCACAAGCCGGCCGAGTGGTCGCCGCTGTCGGCGGCGATACTTGCCGAGCTCGCCGTCGAAGCCGGCTTTCCGGCCGGCGCCTACAACCTGGTGCAGGGCATCGGCGAGGAAGTGGGCGCCGCGCTGGTGGCCGACCCGCGGGTGCGGCGCATCACGTTCACCGGCTCGCCCGACACGGCGCGTCACATCGGTCGGGCGGCAGCGGCCAACATCGTGCCGTTCACCGCCGAGCTCGGCGGCAAGGGCCCGCTGGTCGTCTTCGCCGACTCCGATCTCGATGCGGCCGCGCACCGTGCGGCGTGGCAGTACGACGACGCCGGCCAGGTGTGCCTGGCGGGGACCCGGCTGCTGGTCGAGGCGTCGGTGCGTGAGGAGTTCCTCGAGCGGTTCCATCGCGAGGTCGACGCCCTGGTGCTCGGCGACAGCCGCGATCCTGCAGTCGACATCGCCCCCATGGTGCATCCCGACCATCGCGACGCCGTGCACGCGTTCGTCGAACGGGCCCGCGCCGCGGGCGACACCATCGTGCGCGGCGGGTCGCCCATCGAGGGCGGCCTGCACTACGAGCCGACGCTGATCGAGCCGGCATCGAACGACAGCGAGGTCGTGCAACGCGAGATCTTCGGCCCGGTGCTGACGTTCCAGACCTTCGCCGACGAGGCCGAGGCCGTCGCATTGGCCAACAGCACCGCCTACGGACTATCGGCCATGGTGTACACGTCGTCGCGCGAGCGGGCCGAACGTGTGGGTCGCGCGATCCGGGCCGGCCTGGTGTGGGTCAACACGTTCCTCGTGCGCGACCTGACGGCGCCCTTCGGCGGCTGTGGCATCTCCGGCATCGGCCGCGAAGGCGGCGACCATGCGCTCGAGTTCCACAGCGACCTCAAGACCCTGATGATCCTCGACGACACCACCGCCTGACAGCTGAACTGCTGGAAGGACCACTGGGGTCAAGTCGTACTTTCAACCAACTCGGCACGCAACGGCCTCCAGGCTCGACGACCCGGAGTTGGTGAAAGTGACTGCCCGCTGACCGCAACGGCCTCCAGCTCGACGACCCGGAGTTGGTTGAAAGTACGACTTGACCCCACGGGTAGCCACGCAACGGCCTCCAGGCTCGACGACCCGGAGTTGGTTGAAAGTACGACTTGACCCCACGGGTAGCCTCGCCGCCATGACGGAACCAGATTTCATCGCGGCGCCGAAGGTGTTGTTGCACGACCATCTCGACGGGGGGCTGCGGCCCTCGACCATCGTCGACCTGGCCGATGCGGTCGGCCACGAGCTGCCGTCGACCGATCTCGACGAGTTGGTCGCGTACTTCCGCAAGGGTGCCGACAGCCGCGACATCATCGCCTACCTCGACACGTTCGCCCACACGGTGCCGCTGCTGCAGACGGCCGACGCGCTCGAACGTGTCGCCGCCGAGGCAGCGGTCGATCTCGCCGCCGACGGTGTCGTCTATGCCGAGGTCCGTTTCGCGCCCGAGCTCCACGCACCCGTCGGCGTCGACGGGGCGCTGAGCACCGATGCCGCCGTCGAGGCGGTCGTGGCCGGGTTCGCCCGTGGCTGTGCCGAGGCCGCCGCGGCCGGCAACGCCATCGAGGTCGGCACCATCGTCTGTGCGATGCGCACCGAGGATCGCTCGGCCGAGATCGCCGAGCTCACGCTGCGCTGGCTCGGCCGGGGCGTCGTGGCCTTCGACCTCGCCGGCGCCGAGACCGGGTTCCCGCCGTCGGATCACGCCGAGGCGCTCGACATCGCCCGCCGCGGCCTGGCGCACCTCACCATCCACGCCAGTGAGGCACCGGGTCTCGAGCTCATCGGCGACGCGCTGGCGATGGGCGCCGAGCGCATCGGCCACGGCGTGCGCCTCATCGAGGACTGCGAACGCCTCCCCGACGGCAGCCTCGTCCTGGGGCCGATGGCCACCTACGTGCGCGACCGCCAGATCCCTCTCGAGCTGTGCCCGTCGTGCAACGTCCAGATCGGCGCGGTGCCGACCATCGCCGATCATCCCGTCGGACCGTTCCTGCGTGCCGGCCTCGTCGCCACGGTGAACACCGACAACCGGCTCATGTCGGGCGTGATGCCGTCGAGCGAGCTCGCCCTGGTGGCCGAGACGTTCGCTCTGGCGTGGGACGAGGTCGAACAGCTCGTGGTCAACGCCGCCATGGCCACCTTCCAGGACCTCGACGCTCGCCGCCGCCTCGTCGACGATGTCATCCGCCCCGGCTTCGCCGCCCTCGCCTGAGTGACGACCTCGGGCACCGAACCGACGCCGACGGACGATCGGCGGATCGTCGCAATCCACGTGGCTCCCGGGACGCGGTTGGCGATGCGGGCCGTCGACACCGCCGAGCTGCGCAGTGGTGGCGGCATCGTCGGCGACCGCTACGAGAACGCCCGCCACCGCCACGTCTCGCTGCAGTCGACCGAGGACCTCGCCGCATCGTCGGCGGCGCTGGGCACGACCATCGATCCCGGGTCGACGCGGCGCAACATCACCGTCAGCGGCCCGCCGTTGCCGACGACGCCAGGCGTGCGTATCACCATCGGTAGCCGCATCGCCGACGCCGACGCCGACGCCGACGACGGCCGCAACGACAACGACAACGGCAACGGCGTCGGCGCTGTGGTCGAGCTCGAGGTCGTGCGCGTGGCGGCACCCTGCAAGATCATGGACGATGCCGTCGGCCCCGGCGCCCATCGCGCGATGCGCCACCGTGGCGGCGTCATCTGCCGGGTAATCGCGGGCGGCGTCGTCGCCGTCGGCGACCCCGTGACCCCAGCTCGATAGCCACGACCCGCGGGCATGCGGCAGTAGGGTCACGGCCGTGAGTCAGTTGACGGCGGCGAGCGATCACGGCGACCGGTCCGAGCCGCTGGTGACGGCGTTCGGGCCCGACTTCTGTTTCGCATTCGACGACTGGCTCGCCCATCCCGCCGGTCTGGGCACGGTGCCCGACGACATCGCCGGCACCGAGGTCGCCGTCGTCGGTGCCGGTGTCGCCGGCGTCGTGGCGGCCTACGAGCTCATGCGCATGGGCCTCAAGCCGGTGGTGCACGAGGCCGCCCGCATGGGAGGGCGCCTGCGGTCCCAGCGCTTCGGCGGCGCCGACGACGTCATCGCCGAGCTCGGCGGCATGCGGTTCCCCATCTCGTCGACAGCGTTGTTCCACTACATCGATCTCGTCGGGCTCGACACGGCACCGTTCCCCAATCCGCTCACCCCGGCCGCGCCAACCACGGTGATCGACCTGGCCGGCGTCACCCACCACGCCCGCACCCTCGACGACCTGCCGCCGCTGTTCCGCGAGGTCGCCGACGCCTGGGCCGACGCGCTCGAGGAACACGCCGGCCTCTCGGCGCTGCAGGCGGCCATGCGCGGCCGCGACGCTCCGACCGTGCAGCGCCTGTGGCGTGGGCTCGTCGACGTCTGGGACGACCGCACCTTCTACGACTTCGTCGCCTCGTCGTCGTCGTTCTCGGCGTTGTCGTATCGCCACCGCGAGGTCTTCGGTCAGGTCGGGTTCGGCACCGGCGGCTGGGACAGTGACTTCCCCAACTCGATGCTCGAGATCCTGCGCGTCGTGTCGTGCGCCTTCGACGAGGACCAGCACCTCATCGTCGGCGGCGCCGAACAGCTCGTCCGCCGCCTGTGGGACCATCAGCCCGACGACCTCGCCCACTGGCCCGCCGGCACGAGCCTGTCGTCGCTGCACTCGGGGGCGCCGCGACCGGGGGTCGCCCGCATCCGGCGCTGGGACGATGCCAGCTTCGAGGTCACCGACGACAACGACGTCGCCGCCCGCTACCCGGTGGTGCTCTGCACCACACAGAGCTGGCTGCTCACCACCGACATCGACGTCGAGGAATCGCTGTTCTCGCACGCGCTCTGGATGGCGCTCGACCGCACCCGCTACATGCAGTCCTCCAAGACCTTCGTCATGGTCGACCGTCCCTTCTGGAACGACATCGACCCCGCCACCGGCTGGCCGCTGATGGGCATGACCCTCACCGACCGCAACACCCGAGGCACGTACCTGTTCGACAACGGCCCCGACAAGCCCGCCGTCATCTGCCTGTCGTACGCATGGATGAGCGACGCCATGAAGGTGCTGCCAAAGTCGGCGGCCGAACGGGCCCGCCTGGCGCTCGACACCCTCGACAAGATCTACCCCGACGCCGCCATCCGCAGCCACGTGATCGGCGAGCCCATCACCGTGTCGTGGGAGGCGGACCCCAACTTCCTCGGGGCCTTCAAGGGAGCGCTGCCCGGCCACTACCGGTACAACCGGCGCATGTACGGCCACTTCGTGCAGCGCGACCTGCCCGATCACGAGCGGGGCATCTTCCTCGCCGGTGACGACGTGTCCTGGACGCCGGGCTGGGCCGAGGGTGCGGTGCAGACCGCCCTCAACGCGGTGTGGGGCATCGCCGCCCACCTCGGCGGCGCCACCCATCCCGACAACCCGGGGCCGGGCGACGTGTGGGACGAGCTGGCCCCGCCGTCGCTACCCGACTGACCACCGTCGCTACCCGACCGACCCGCCGTCGCTACCCGACCGACCGCGATTGCGTGAGGACCGCCCATGACGCCTGACGAGTACCGCATCCTCGACGCCACCGACCTCGCCGCCCTGGTGCGCGCCGGCGAGGTCGCCGACGCCGACATCCGCGCCGCCGCCCGGGCGATGCACGACCGCACCGACCCCGTCATCAACGCCGTGGTCGAGTGGTACGAGGACCCCACGCCGGTGCGCGACCTCGACGGTCCCCTGGCCGGCGTCCCGGTGCTCCGCAAGGACTACGGCTCCGCCGAGGCGGGGCGACTGGTCGAGATGGGCAGCGCCCTCGCGCAGGGCCACCGGGCCCGCACCACCGGCGTGTTCGTCGACCGCCTCCAGGCGGCCGGCGTGCAGATCCTCGGCCGGTCGGCGGTGCCGGAGTTCATCCAACACGGCACCACCGAGTCCGCCGTCCACGGCACCACCCGCAACCCGTGGAACCCCCAGGTCTCCGCCGGGGGCTCCTCGGGCGGCGCCGCGGCCGCGGTCGCCGCCGGCGTGGTGCCGGTCGCGCACGCCAGCGACTGCGCCGGGTCGATCCGCATCCCGGCGGCCGCCTGCGGTCTGGTCGGGCTCAAGCCCAGCCGGCGCCGGGTGCCCTGGGAGGACGGTGGCTGGGGCGGCGTCGCCGAGGAGTTCGTCGTCACCCGCACCGTCCGAGACACCGAGGCCTTCCTCGGGGTGCTCGGCGACGGGCCGATGCTCGACGCCGCGGGGCCGCTGCGCATCGCCGTGTCGACCGACCACTGGGCAGGCGAGGATCCCGACCCCGCGGTCGTCGCCGCCACCGAGGCCGTTGCGGCGCTCCTGGAGGACCTCGGCCATCGGGTCACGCCCGTCGACCCGCCACTCGACGCCGAACTGCTGGCGGGCACCTGGCACGCACTGTTCAGCCGCTGGGTGGCCCACGACGTGACCACCGTGGCCCAGCTGACGGGCCGCCCGCCCGGACCCGACACCCTCGAACCCGTGACACTCGCCGCCGTCGAGGCCGCCACCGCGCTGACCCTCCACGACGTCACCATCGCCCAGGTCACCCAGGGCCGCATCGCCGATCGGCTCCGCACCGACATGGCCGGCTACGACGTGTTGCTCACCCCGACCCTGGGCCGGGCCGCCATCCCCCTCGGGCACGTGGCCGGCGACGTCGAGTCGATGGGGGAGTACCTCCGCCGCAACGACGTCCTCATGCCCTACAGCTACCTGTTCAACGTCACCGGATGGCCGGCGATGACGGTGCCGGTCGGGTGGGCCGAGGCGGGGGTCCCGTTGGGGGCGCAGCTGGCAGCACCCATCGGCTGGGAGCCGGTGCTGCTGGGCCTCGGCCGGGCCATCGAGGAGGCCGGGCTGTTCGGTCCACCACCCGAAGCGGGCGCTCAGAGCCGCTCGTAGCGCCAGCCGGTCGGCACGTCGGCGTCGTAGGGCATCGTCCCGTGGAACGCCCGAGGATCGTCGTCGAACACCAACGGCACGAAGTGGCGATCGCCTTCCCACATCGGGAGGTCGGCGCTGCCGCGGACATCGGGGTCGGGGTCGCATGCCGCGAGGAGACGGGATCGGTCGATCCACTCGAGTGAACCCTCGGCGTTCGATGCCGGCGGTGTGCCCTCCCAGGCGTCGACGAGGAACAGGAACCCCAGCCACTGCTCTCGCTTCGGACCGAAGTTGGTCCAGGTGATGGTGCCGCGCAGCGTCATGTGCGTGATGACGAGGCCGGTCTCCTCGTCGATCTCGCGGCGGAGGCTCCCCACGACGTCCTCGTCGGGTTCGAGCTTGCCGCCGAGGCCGTTGACCTTGCCGTAGTGGTCGTCGTCGGGACGGGCATTCCGGCGGATCATCAGCACCGCGTCGCGGTCGCGGTCGAGCAGGTAGGCGAGTGTTCCGACGATGGGCGTGAATCGGGTGGGGGGAGCGTCGGCCATGCCCCTGGGTCTATCACCCAGGTCCCGGCCCGCCGTCCATGCCGAGCCGAACCGCCTTCGGTTTCAGTACGACGGCGGCCAGTGAACCGGATCGGCGGGCTGTTCGGACCCGCCGATCAGGGCGTCGATGTGCTCGCGGACCAGCGCAGCACGGCGGTCGATCAGTGCGACGACGTCGTCGGGCGACGGCGGAACGGGCTCGGGCCGGTCGGTCGCCGCCATGGCGCAGATCGACTGCCAGAGTTCCTCGGTTGTGCGCGGGACGACGATCTCGTCGGTGCCTGCGGCCGACCGGTTCATCGCCGGGTCGATGGCGGAGGATGCGTCGGAGGCGACGCCGGTTCGTGGAATCCCGGCTTCGTCGATCACGGCGACGAGCTGATCTGCGACGCCTCGAGCATCTTCGATCATCTGGTCGTACACCAGCACCTGCGGCCGGCGGCAATGGGCGAGCGCGGCCAACGCGCTGCGGCAGTAGAAGTCCCACATCGCCAACCCGTACTCGAACGCGATGCCGTCGCGGCGTTCCAACGAACGGGCGACGTGTGCGGGGTGGCGAGCCATGAACACCCCGACCGGTGCCGGGTCGAACAGCGGGGCGTAGAGATGCCACATGACGCACAGGCGGGGGTCCTTGTAGACCCAGCCCGGACCCGGATAGACCTCGTCGAAGACGGCAGCCAGGTCGGCGCGGACGGGATCGAAGTCCGCAATGGCGAAGACCTCGACCCGCGTCGGGGGGCAGTGCCAGTAGCGCTCGAGGTGATTGAGGAGCCCGTCGTTGAACGTCTGCAACGGCTGCGGCTCGAAGTGCCCGTACGGGTTGGCCTCGGTGGGGCCGAGCAGCATGTCGAGCGGGCCCGGGGTGAGACCGCACTGGGTCAACAGCCTCGTCAGAGCCGACGTGCCCGAGCGGTGCATGCCGAACACGACCACCCCGTCGCCGGCTCGGGTGGGGAACAGCGGCGGCTTCTGATGCGGCGAGAAGAGCGTGTGGTCGGCCACCGACGCAGCCTAATCGGGGTCGGTCGGCGGTCCGGGGCTGGTCGCCGCCCGACGACCCCATCCGCGCCGCTGATCCGCGACCCGGAGGGTCTGCGCATCTGGAGCCGACTCGCCTTCTCTGGCTGAGCGAACTCGTGTCCCGCGCCGGAACCGGCGAAGTCGGCGTCGTCTGATCGGTCTCGAAGCGGTCATGTCGTCGGGGTCCGACGCTAACGTTGCGATTCCGACGGGTCGGCCTGTCGGGTTTTCGCCCTGGAGGGCTGTTGATCGCCTCGCTCGTCTTCATGGTCGTCGGCCTCGGCCTGCTCGCCTACGCGTCGGATCAATTCGTCATCGGAGCTGCCCGTGTCGCGTTGATCCTGCAGGTCTCGCCGCTGGTCGTCGGCGTCGTGGTCGTGGGTTTCGGCACCAGCGCCCCGGAGATGTTGGTATCGGTCCTGGCCGCCGTCGGCGACGAACCCGAAGTGGCGATCGGCAACGTGGTCGGGTCGAACCTGGCCAACCTCACCCTCGTCCTGGGCATCGGAGCGCTGCTGTGTCCGATGATCGTGCAGTCGAAGGTCGTTCGCCGTGAGGCGCCGTTCGTCGTGGCTGCGACCATCCTGTTCGCCATCGTCGTCCAGGACGGGTTCACCCGTATCGAGGGGATCATCCTGCTCGTGGCGATGGTCGCCGTGTTGACAGCCGTCCTCCTCGGATCCCGCTCGGGCACCGACGATCCGCTGGGTCCCGAGACCGTCGAGCTCACCGACCCCAGTCACCACCGGATCGGCATCGAGAGCATCCGCACGATCCTTGGTCTGGTCGGCACCGTCGCCGGTGCGCAGTTGCTGTTGACCGGGGCTCTCGACATCGCCGACCGGGCCGGGCTCAGCGGGGGCTTCGTCGGGGCCACGCTGGTGGCGCTGGGTACGTCGTTGCCCGAGCTGGTCACCGTCGTGCAGTCGGCGCGGCGTGGCGAGACGGATCTGATCGTCGGCAACCTGCTGGGATCGAATCTCTTCAATGCCCTCGGCGTGGCCGGTCTGGTCGGTGTGGCCGCCCCGGCGGTGATCGACGCTCCCAACCTGACCACGGTCGGCACAGCGGTGGCATTGGCGGTGGCGGTCCTGGCGTGGGTGATGATGCGTACCGGGCTGCTCGTCTCCCGCCGTGAAGGCCTGGTGCTGCTGGCCATCTATGCGGCCACCCTCCCGTTCCTGACCTGACCTGACCTGACCTGACCTGACCGATGCCGACCGGGGCCGACCGGGCCTGCGGACCCATCGGGGTGGGTGGTTCGGCCCCATCTCGACCCTCTCGCTCAGCCCGGCGCTGCGCCGTCCGATCGTTGGTCCCGGAGAGATCGGACGACTGGACACGGAGCGGGTCGTGGGGTTGGCGTCACCGAGGAACATCGGCATCGTCGCGGCCATCGCCGTGGCTGCGGGCGTCGTACCCGGCGTACCCGGACTCGTCGGCGGCGCACCGGCCGAAGACGCCGCTGCGGCTCTGCCGCCGGCCCCGGAGATCGTCGACGTCGTCACCAGCGAACCCGTCGGCCCCGACGATGGTCTGATCCGGCTGATCGTCACCCCGACCATGGCGGTCGAAGCGGCCGACGCCGAGCCTTCGGGCGTCGACACGTCGCAGGACCCGGTCGATCGAGAGGACGCCGACGCCGAGACCGACGAGTCGACTGCGGCCCCGACGGTGCCCGCCGCCCGTGCTGTCGACGCCGATTCCGCCGGGGTCGACGAGTCGGGCGGATCCGACGATGAGCCGCTGCGCGTCGCCGGGAGCGACGCCGACAACGTCATCGATCCAGATGTGTTGTCCCAGCTGACCGACGGCGCCGTGTTGCACCTCGATCGGCGGAACCGGCCATGGGCGGTCTTCGCCGATGGCACCAGGGTGCCGCTGTTCCCGGCCGGCGACGGCGAGAGCCTCCTCGCCGAACGTGAGCGCGAGGCCGAGGCCGAGCGCGCCCGGGAGCAGGCCGAAGCCGACCCGGCCGACGCGGCAGCTGCCGGCGAGGAGCCGGCGACCACCGACGCCGGCACCGACGTGATGGCCGCCTACAGCGTCGGCCATCCCCTGATGGACGAGATCGCCATGCTGGTCGGGGTGCTGAGCGTCGTGTCGCTCGGCGACGGTTCCTACGCCGTCACCCTGGAAGACCCCGCCGTACTCGACGGCCTCGATGTCGAGGTCGCCGAGGACATCCCGATGGGCATCGGCAGCGAGCCCTACGAGCGTTACCAGTGGGCTCTCGACAACACCGGCGACAACCTGAACGGCATCGGTGCCAACCCCGTGCCGGCCCAGCGTGCCGACGCCGACATCGACGGCGTCGAGGCCCGCTCGGCAGCGACCGGACGCGGTGTCGTCGTGGCGGTCATCGACAGCGGCGTCGACTTCTCCCACCCCGACCTGGCACCGGCACGGTGGACCAACGACGACGAGGACTGCACCAACGGCATCGACGACGACGCCAACGGCTTCGTCGACGACTGCCACGGGTGGGACTTCGCCTACGAGGACAACTCGCCGTACAACGCCGGCGCCCACGCACACGGAACCCACGTCGCCGGGATCATCGCGTCCGCGATCGACGGACAGGGCGTCGCCGGCGTGGCACCCGATGCCGAGATCATGGACCTCAACGTCGGAGCGATCACCGCGTCCGGCCAGCCGGGCATCACGATGAGCGCCGTCGCCCGGGCCATCCGCTACGCGGTCGACAACGGTGCCGACGTCATCAACCTGTCGCTCGGCACGTCGCCGGGCTCGCCGCGGGCCGGCAGCGCACCGGTCGAATCGGCCATCCTGCATGCAGAGGCCAACGGGGTGCTGGTCGTCGCCGCGGCGGGCAACGACGGTGTCAGCCTCGACGGCGGCCCGGGCTGGCCCGCAGGCTACGAGATGTCGAACATGATCACCGTCGGCGCGTCGACGCCGTCGGACACCCGCGCCGGGTTCAGCAACTGGGGCCGCGTCGTGGACATCTTCGCTCCCGGCGAACTCATCCTGTCGACGGTGCCGGTGCCCCAGGGCCGCTGGAAGTTCATGTCCGGAACCTCCCAGGCCACGCCGATCGTCGCGGCGGCTGCGGCGCTGCTGATCGACGACGTGCCGGGGCTGCCGCCGGCCGAGCTGCGGGCCCGGTTGATCGCCGCATCGGACCGTCACGATTCGCTCATGGCCCATGTCGCCGACGGGGTCCGGCTCAACGCTGCGACCGCGGTCGGTGCTGGCTCGCCCGAACACCGGTTGGCCGATGTGGCCGTCCGTGTCTCGGGCCTGTCGGCGATCGCCGCGGATGCGTCCGTCGAGGCCGAGATCGACATCGCCGTGCCCGCCGATTTCGGTGCCGAGGACGAGTTCTCGTGGCATGCGTCGGTGTTCGTGTCGGTTCCCGAGGGAGTCGCGGCCCTGACCGGCCACGAGATCAGCGTCGACGGGATCCCGCGGGACTCCGACGCAGCCGGTTCGGTCGATCTCGGCATCGAGCGATCGGGCGCCGTGACGTTGGCGACCTCGCTGCCCGAGGGCTCCTACGCATTGATGCTCGAGGCTGTTCCGGCCGACGATCCGGGGCAACGCCTCGGCGCCCCGAAGGTCGTGTCCTTCAGCGTCGGCACCACCGAGACCTCGCCCGATGGCGGATCGACGCCGTCGACACCGACCGAACCCGGGTCGGGCCCGACGGGCGGTGGCGGCTCCGGCGGGTCCGGGGGCGGCACGGTGCCCGGCGGGTCCGGGGGCGGGTCCCAGTCCGGGTCTGCGACGTCGGGCGGCTCGACTGGCGGCTCGACCGGTGGATCGACAACGGGCTCGGGAACGCCGACGCAGGGTTCGGGCTCCGGAGGCTCCTCGAGCGGTTCGACCGATATGGGCAGCGGCGGCGGTTCGAGTGCCGACGCAACGACCGGCAGCGGGGGCGGTGGCACGTCGAGCGGCTCGCGACAGGTCGTGGTCGGTGGCGGTGGTGGCGGTGCGTCGACCGGCGGCGGTACTGCGAGCGGCGGGGGATCGACCGGTGGTTCGGCATCGCCGGCACCGGGATCCGGTGGTGGATCGGCGGTATCGCAGCCGCCTGCACCGCCGGGACCGGTGACGAGCGGTACGTGGGCGATCGAGATGGTCAGCCCCCACTACGCCCCGGTCGGCGTCACCTCGACCGTGCAGCTGATCGGCCGGTTCCCGTCGGCCGCGTATGTGTGGTTCGGCGATGTTCCCGGCTCGGTGCTGGTGGCGTCGGATCGGATGATGGTCGTGCTCGCCCCGGCACGGGCGACGGCGGGCACCGTCGACATCTCGCTGCGCCGCACCGGCGAGGGCACGGTGCTGACCCTGCCCGGCGGGTTCACCTACCTCGGTGGTTCGGAACGATCCGGCGGCGGAAGTGGCAGCGAGGCCCCGGCGACCGGCGGTGGCGGCGGCACGGCCCCGTCGACCGGCGGTGGCGGCGGAAGTGGCAGCGAGGCCCCGGCGACCCGCGGCGGCACAGGCGGCGGTGGCGAGGCCACGGCGCCCGGGGCCGGTGGCGGCGGCACAGGCAGTGGTGACGGAACGGCCGGCGCCGGTGGTGGCGGCGCAGGCGGTGGCGGCGGAGCGGTCGGCGGTGGCGGCACAGGCGGTGGTGACGGCACAGGCGGTGGCGGGGCCACGGCGCCGGGCGCCGGTGACGGCGCCGAGGAGGGCTCGTCGGGCAGCGGATCGTCGCCGGTTGGTATCGATACCCGCCAGCCCCGCAATCGGGGCGGCGAGGTCGTCGACCTCGGCAACGGCTTGCGCGGCGTGATGGTCGCGGGCGCGAACCCCATGGCCGGCGCCCCGCGCTGCGCAGCGGACCCCTGCCGGATCTGATCAACCCAGGGTCATTGGTTCTGGCGCCGAAACTCGTTGCCAGGGCGACGGTTTTCGGCGCCAGAACCTTTGGCCAATCGATCTGGCGCCGAAACTGGTTGCCAGGGCGACGGTTTTCGGCGCCAGAACCTTTGGCCGCCCGGACGGAGTGTCGCGTGCCACACTCCCGCCCATGGATGCACACGATGCCGCCCCTGGGGTCGCAGCCGCTGACGCTGTCACCAAGCCCGCTGCCGACGCCACCGCCGCCGCCAACCGGCAGTCGGCCGCTGTGCTCTCCCTCGACGACCCCGGCGACCTCGATCGTGCCTCCCGTGGCCTGATCGCCACCCACGCCACCGGTGCGATCACCCGTGGCGACCGGACCATCTGGGACACCGTCCGCCACGACTTCCTCCGACCCGACACCCAGGGCCCCGGTCCCGATGGCTCCGGCCGCGACGGCTCCGATCACGACGGCGGCGACGACACCGGCCCCGGCGCCGGGTGGGATGCCTGGCCCGACGCCCCGGCAACGGTGCACCCGAGCCTGTGGCGTCAGGCGCAGCTGAACGCCATCCACGGCCTCTTCGAGGTCGCGCCCGGCATCTGGCAGGCCCGCGGGTACGACCTGTCGAACATCACCTTCGTCGCGGGTGACGACGGCTGGATCGTCATCGATCCCCTCACCACCGCCGAGACCGCGGCTGCCTGCCTCGCCCTCGCCAACGACACCCTCGGCGCCCGTCCCGTCACCGCCGTCATCCACACCCACAGCCACATCGACCACTTCGGCGGTGTGCTCGGCGTGGTCGACCCCGCCGACGTCGACGCCGGTCGCGTGCCCATCATCGCCCCCGAGGGTTTCCTGGCCGAGGCCGTTGCCGAGAACGTCATCGCCGGCCCCGCCATGTTGCGCCGCAGCGCCTACATGTACGGGATGATGCTGCCGCCCGGTCCCGACGGCCACGTCGACTGCGGTCTCGGCAAGGCCACGCCGATGGGCTCGGTCGCCATCTTGGCGCCCACCGTCGAGATCGCCACCACCGGCACCGAGATGGTCGTCGACGGCGTCCGCATCGTGTTCCAGAACACGCCCGGCTCCGAGGCCCCGGCGGAGATGAACTTCTTCTTCCCCGATCACCGCTGGCTGTGCATGGCCGAGAACTGCAGCCACACCATGCACAACCTCTACACGCCTCGTGGCGCCCAGGTCCGCGACGCACTGGTGTGGAGCAAGTACATCGGCGAGGCCCTGGAGCTCTTCGGCGACGACACCGACATCATGTTCGCGTCGCACCACTGGCCCCGTTGGGGCCGCGACGACGTCCGCGATTTCCTGGTCCGCCAGCGCGACGTCTACCGCTGGCTGCACGACCAGACGATGCGCCTGGCCAACCACGGCGAGACCGCCACCGAGATCGCCGAACAGCTGGAGCTCCCCCCGGAGTTCGCCGCCAACGGCGACACCCGGCCCTACTACGGCACGGTCAGCCACAACGCCAAGGCCGTCTACCAGCGCTATCTCGGCTGGTTCGACGCCAACCCCGCCAACCTCCAGCCGCTCCCGCCGGTCGAGGCCTCGGTGCGCTACGTCGAGTTCATGGGTGGCGCCGATGCGGTGCTGGCCAAGGCCCGGACGTGCTTCGACGACGGCGACTTCCGTTGGGTGGCCCAGGTGGTCAACCACGTCGTGTTCGCCCAGCCCGACAACGCCGCCGCCCGCGCGCTGCAGGCCGATGCGCTCGAACAACTCGGCTATCAGTCCGAGTCGGGCCCTTGGCGCAACTTCTACCTCACCGGCGCGCACGAGCTCCGCCACGGGACGCCTCCGGCGGGGGCGCCGGTGATGCGGCGGTCGATGATGGCCGCCCTCACCGTCGAGCAGATCTTCGACGCCATCGGGGTGCGGTTGAAGGCCGACGAGGTCGGCGGGGTCGACGTGCGGATCAACTGGCGCTTCACCGACATCGGCGAGGACCACGTGCTCGGCCTGGCGAACCGGGCCCTGCATCACGTCCCGGGCCGCCACGACCCCGACGCCGCCGCCACCGTCACGCTCACCAAGGCGCTGCTGGCCGACGTCATGGGCGGCGCCCGGAACTTCGCCGAGGCCACCGCTGCAGGAGACATCGACCTCGATGGCGACCCGGCCGCGCTGCTGGAGATCTTCGGGCACCTCGACGCGTTCACCGCGTCGTTCGCCATCATCGAGCCATGACTTCCGACGACACGGGGGATCCCGTCCTCGACCAGCTGCGCGCCCTCGGCCTCGACCACGAGGTCGTGGCGTGTGATCCCGACCTCGCCGACACCGAGGCGTTCTGTGCGGCCTACGGTTACGACCCCGACGAGTCGGCCAACGCCATCGTCGTCGCCGGCAAGGGCGATCCGCCGGTCTACGCGATGTGCCTGGTGCTCGCCGACAGCCGACTCGCCGTCAACAGCGTGGTCCGCAAGAAGCTCGGCGTGCGCAAGTGCTCGTTCGCCCCGGCCGAGGCCACCATTGCGCTCACCGGCATGCAGATCGGCGGGGTCACCCCCTTCGGGACCACCACCGAGCTGCCGCTGTGGATCGACGCCCGCATCATGGATTGCGAGCAGGTGATCATCGGCGGCGGCAGCCGGGACCGCAAGCTGCTCGTTCCCCCGGCGACGCTCGCCGCCCACCCCCGGGCCGAGATCATCGAGGGCCTGGCCACCGTCGTCGAGCCGGGCTGACTCGCCGACCGGCTCCGGCCGTCGAACAGGACCGGCGCGCCGACGGGCCCCGGTCCCCGAGCCGGGCTGACGCGCTGACCGCGCCCTGTCTCGAGCCGGGCTGCGCAGCGAGGACCCCGGGTCGCCAGAACCGGCCTTGTGGCAGAATGGGCGGCGTCCACGACACAAGGGGGTGCTCGGTGGCCACCGAGACGAAACGATCGTTCTGCCGGATCTGCCATGCGGCGTGTCCGATCAACGTGCACATCGAAGACGGTCGCGTCTCCAAGATCACCGGCGTCGAAGAGGACCCGCTGTTCCGTGGCTACACCTGCATCAAGGGCCGCCAGCTCCCCGACCAGATCCACCACCCCGATCGCCTGCGCGCCGTGCTCAAGCGCATGCCCGACGGGCACTACGAGGAGATCCCGGCGGCGCAGGCCTTCGACGAGATCGCCGAGCGCATGGCGGCCATCATCGAGGCCGACGGACCCCGTGCCATCGCCACCTACACCGGCACCGGCGGCTACCAGAACGCCCCGTCGGATCCGGTCGCCCGGGCGTTCCACAAGGCCATCGGGTCGATCAGCTACTACACGTCGGTCACCATCGATCAGCCCATGAAGCGCACCGCCGTCATGCGGATGGGGGCCTGGGAGGCCGGGCCGCAGAACTTCGGCGAGATCGACGTCATGTTGGCGTTCGGGTACAACCCGATGGTGTCGAGCTTCTCGCCCTTCGGTGGGCTCCAGGGCACCGACCCGTTCACCACCCTGCGGGATCGCAAGGCCGAGGGCATGAAGGTCATCGTCGTCGACCCCCGCCGTACCGAGCTCGCCACCCAGGCCGACATCCACCTGCAGGTCCGAGCCGGCGAGGACCCGACGCTGATGGCGGCGATGCTCAACGTCATCTTGTCCGAAGGGATCCACGACGCCGAGTTCTGCGAGGCCCACGTCGCCGAGGGTCACCTCGAGGCGCTCGCCGACGCCGTCGCGCCCTTCACCGTCGAGTACGCAGCCGAGCGTTGCGACGTGGCGGCGACCGACATCATCGCCGCGGCGCGCATGTTCGCCGAGGCCCCCAAGGCCCATGCCGGCACCGGCACGGGCCCGTCGATGTCACCGCATCCGAGCCTCATGGAGCACCTGGTCCAGTGCCTCAATGTGGTCACGGGCCGGTTCCTGCGCGAGGGCGAGGTCGGCGAGTCGATGAGCCTGCTCCAGCCCGCCGGTCCCCGTCGGGCGCAGGTGCTCGGCCCGTTCGACCCGCTGACGGGTCCCGAGAGCCGCTTCCGGAACCTGCGCGGGTACGGCGGCGAGATGCCCTGCACCACCCTGGCCCAGGAGATCATCGAGCCCGGCGAGGGCCAGATCAAGGCGCTCATCTCCAACGGCGGCAACCCCGTCGCCGCATGGCCCGACCAGACCCGCAGCCTCGAGGCCATGGAGGCGCTGGAGCTGCTGGTGGTCATCGACCATCGCATGACCCAGACGGCGGTGTTCGCCGACTACGTCATCCCCCCGCGGCTCAGCCTGGAGCGCGCCGACGTCCCGCCGTTCATGGACCGTTGGTTCCGCGAGCCCTACGCCTGCTACAGCCCGGCCGTCGTCGAGCCCGAGGGCGACCTCTACAACGACTGGGAGGTGTACTGGGAGATCGCCGAACGCCTCGGTGTCGAGATGAAGCTCCCCGGTGGGATCATTCCGTCGGGCGGCCCTCGGCCGAGCGACGACGACGTGCTCGACCTCATCTATGCCAAGGCCCGCGTGCCTTTCGACGAGGTGCGTGCGAAGAACGGTCAGGTCCTGCCCGAGCTCAAGCCGACGATCCAGCCGGCCGACCCCGACACCGCCGGCCGGTTCCACATCGGTCTGGCGGACCACATGGCCGAGTTGGCCGAGGTCCGTTCAGAGGCCACCAGCGGCGAACGCTTCGCGGGCTTCGATCCGGCGGTGCACACCTTCCGCCTCATCAGCCGCCGCCTCAAGACGCACCTGAATTCCCTCGGTGGCGAGCTCCCGGGGCTCAACCGCAAGAATCCCACCAACTACGCGTACATGAACCCCGACGACATGGCCGACCTCGGCCTCGCCGACGAGGACCTCGTCGAGATCGCATCGCCGCGGGCGGCGCTCACCGGGGTGGTCAAGGGCGCGTCGGACCTGCGTCGTGGGGTGGTGTCGATGGCGCATTCGTGGGGTGCGGCCGGGCTGACCGACGAGAAGGTCCGCGACATCGGTGCGCCCACCAATCGGTTGATCGACGTCGAGAACGGCTTCGACCCCATCACCGGCCAGGCCATCCAGAGTGGCATCCCGGTGTCGGTCACCCCGGTCTCCGAAGAGGCGCTGGTCGGCGTCTGAGCGGTCAGTCTCCGGCGCCGAAACTCGTTGCTCTGGCAACGAGTTTCGGCGCCAGAAACGATGGCCCCGTGGCTCGGCCCTGCAGTAGGGCCACCGCCGCTGTCGGCACGAACGACGACGGGGCCGGAGGGTGCGCACCCCTCCGGCCCCGGTCCGCCGCCCGGTTCCGCCATCTGGTCCACCGGTCCGCCGCGGGTCCGCCCGACTCCGCCGCTCCGGCGAACACTTCCGCCACCTCGCCACCGCACGGCCAGCCATCTGACCCTGCGGCCCTCAGGGAATCTGGCGCCGCCGCTCGCAGCCCGTGGCGCGATCACGGCCGGCGCCGCCGATGCAGGTGTCGGTCCCGCTTCCCCCGTCGATGCGATCGCCGCCGGCGCCCGTGCAGATCAGATCGTTGCCGCCCCCGGCGTACACCGTGTCGGCTCCGCCTCCGGTGACGATGACGTCGCGTCCGTCGGTCCCGAGGATGATGTCGCTGCTGTTGGTGCCGACGATGGTCGCCCGTTGGCCCCCACAGCGAGCGGCCTTCGGCGCCCTGGCGGTGCGTTGCACCCAGCGGGCCGTGCGCGAGGTGACCAGGTCGACGGCGAAGACGTAGTGATTGCCATCGGTCGCTCGGGTGCAGGCGGGTGCCGTCACCGGCTTGATCGATGACAGACCGATCCCCACCAACTGCGCTCGCTTTCCGGGTGTGGTGAGGGGAGCGCCGTAGTCGAAGTCGCACAGGCCAACGTCGCCGCGTGTCAGCATCAGTCGTTCGAGATGCACCCCGGTGGGGCGCTCGTCGACGAAGCGAAGCTCTTCGAGGATGCCCGCGACATCGTCATCAGCCATCAGCGTGGTTCGTCCCGTACGGGCCTGGTTGTCGCGGCAGCCCGTACACGTCGTACCGATGCCGCTCACCAGGATGGGTCGGTTCCGTGCGGTGACCGCAGGGTTGCGCGCGATCCGGATCGGGGCGACGCGGGTGCGTGATGCGAGGCCGAGCAGGGCCACCGAGTTCCGGACGGCGTCGCCGGGCTCGTGCAAGGGATCGATGACGACCCGACGGACTTCGGCAGTGGTTTCGCGTGCGTCGTTGAATTCCACGGTGACCGACGCTCGGGCATTCAGGTTCGCCACGCAGTTTGCGCTCGTCACGACCCATTCGCGGGCGATGAGAGCGCCGGAGCAGCCACGGAGGAAGCCCTCACCGCGGTCCACGAGCACCAGGGTGAGGTACGGCCGGCTGGACCCGATCGACTGGCTGTCGCCACTGAGCGCGGTCACGGGGCCGCCAGCCTCGGCGTTCGCGCCGGCTGGGCTGGCGAGTGTCGGCGCCGCAAGTGCGCCGATGACCAGCATCGCGACTGTTGCGAGTGCACGTGGACTTCTCGCCCGAGGTCGTCGTGGGTATGGATACTCCATGTTCTGCTCCAGCTCTCCGCCCCGCGCGTCGGGGCATGGAGCGCGAGCATCGCGACCGGTCGCAACAGCAGCGCAACAGCCCCGACCGACGGGGTCACCTTCTGGCGCCGAAAACCGTCGCCAGAGCAACGAGTTTCGGCGCCAGAACCGATGGCCACGGTCAGCTTGGGCGTCGGCCGAAGGAGAGCCCGGTGTCCGAGCGGTCGAGAGCGTGGTGTCCGAGCGGTCAGGAGCGGTGGCCGAGGGAGCTCAGCCCTGCAGGCGGGCCACCACCTCGGCGAACTCCCGGACCGTGTCGGCGATGATGTCGGCCACCGGTCGGATCTCGTCGATGCGGCCGCACACCTGGCCGGTCAGCGCCAGCGCCGCGTTCATGTCGCCACCGAAGTACAGCGCCATGGCGTCGCCGAAGTCACCGAACACGTTGTGGGTGGCGTCGACCAGAGCCTCGGTGCGTTCGGTGCGCAGCGCCCGCAACGCAGGCGAGTGCCGCTGGTTGAGGAACAGCGTGTCGGTCTCCGCCGCGTCGACGATGGCCTGCTTCCAGTTGAGGTGCACCGGCGACTCGAGCGCCGACACCATCCGGGTACCCATCTGCACGCCCTCGGCGCCCAGCGCGAACGCCGCGGCCATCGTGGCGCCGTCGGTGATGCCGCCCGCGGCGATGATCGGGACGTCGACGTGGCTGCGGATCAGCGGTAGCAGCACCATCGACGCCACCGGGGTGGGCGACTTGAACCCGCCGCCCTCGCCGCCCTCGACCACCAGGCCGTCGACACCGGCGTCGACGGCCTTCTTGGCCGCGGCCAACGTCGGGACCACGTGGTAGACGGTGAGCCCGGCGTCCTTCAGGACGCTGGTGTACTTGGTGGGCGACCCGGCCGAGGTCGTGACGAACTTGACGCCCTGTTCGATGACGAACTCGGCGATGCTCGGATCGCGCACGAATGCCTGGGCGATGTTGACGCCGAACGGTGCGTCGGTGAGCTCGCGCATCTTGCGGATCTCGTCCTTGACGGCGTCGAGCTCGCCCGAGGAGGTCTCGATGATGCCGCAGGCGCCCGCCTGCGAGACCGCCGAGGCCAGCTGGCTGCGGGCGATCCAGCCCATCGGGGCCTGCACGATGGGGATCGACACACCCAGGTCGCGGGCGACGCGGTTGTCGAAGGCGGGGTGGGGGAACGTGGTGGCGGTGGTGGTGTCGGTCATCAGTCGCGCACCTTCAGGAGCTGCTTGCCGAGGTTGGCGCCCTCGAAGAGGCCCCGCAGCGTGGCGGGGCAGTTCTCGAGCCCTTCGGCGACCTGCTCGGTGTAGGTGATGTCGCCGTTGGCGACCCACTCGGACATCGCCTTGATGCCCTCGGCGTAGCGGTCCATGTAGTCGATGACGATGAAGCCCTCCATGCGGGCCCGCATGATGACGAGCTGCATGTAGTTGCGGGGCCCGGGTGGGAGCTCCTCGACGCCGTAGCCCGACGAGATCCCGCCGCACAACACGATCCGGGCGCGCATGGCGATGTTGGCGAGCGCCGCTTCGAGGGTGGGGCCGCCGACGTTGTCGAAGTAGAGGTTCAGTCCCTTGGGGGCGAGCTCTCGCAGGCGGGCCTGGGTGTCCTCGGACTTGTAGTCGATGCAGGCGTCGGCGCCGGCGACGTCGGTGACCCACTCGCACTTGCGTGCGCCGCCGGCGGAGCCGATGACGGTGGCGCCCTGCAACTTGGCGATCTGCAGCGCGATGGATCCGGTCGAGCCCGCGGCGCCGGACACGAACACGGTCTCGCCGGCCTCGGGCTTGCCCAGGTCGAGCATGCCGAAGTATGCCGTCATGCCGGTGGTGCCGTAGATGCTCAGCACGGCCTGGGGCGGGATGCCGTCGGGCACCTTGTTGATGCCGAACCCGATACCGGGGCCCTGCACCGAGTAGTCCTGCCACCCGAGCAGCCCGCTCACCCAGTCGCCCTCTGCGTAGGCCGGGTCGTTCGACGCCACGACACGCCCGACACCGCTGGCCCGCATGGGATCGCCGATCGGCACGGGCGGTATGTAGCTGGGGACGTCGTTGAGCCAGCCCCGCTGGGTGGGATCGAATCCGATCCAGACGGTCTCGACGAGGACCTGGCCGGGTCCGGGTTCGGGGACGGGGCCGGTGCGGAGTTCGAAGTTCTCGTCGCCGACGGGTCCGACGGGACGGTCGACGAGGATCAGCTGGCGGTTCGTGGCTTCGGTCATCGGGTCAGCCTCGCGCATCCACGCCCGGCGTGCCCGGGTCGTCGCCGGCATGGGTGTCGGCGCTCGTGTCCGATTTCCGCCAGGAACCGGAGGGTAGGCGGGCCAGACTGAGGCCCATGACCGGACCGACCGCTGCCGCCGTACAGGACCCGCCTTCGAGCGGCTCCGCGGGGTCGGCCGCGCTGTTGCCGAGCCCCGAGGAGTGCTACCGGGCCGTGCTGGCACGCGACGCCCGGTTCGACGGGTGGATCTGGATCGGGGTCACCAGCACCGGCATCTACTGCCGGCCGAGCTGCCCGACGCCGGTGCATCCGCGTCCCGAGCACGCCACGTTCCACGCCACGGCGGCCGCCGCCCAGCGGGCTGGCTACCGGGCGTGCAAGCGGTGCCGGCCCGACGCGTCGCCGGGGTCGCCGTTGTGGGACCGCGACCACGATCTCGTCGGGCGGGCGATGCGGCTGATCGCCGACGGTGTCGTCGAGCGTTCGGGCGTCGGTGGTCTCGCACAGCAGCTCGCCGTCAGCACCCGCCACCTCGACCGGGTCCTCGGCGAACGGGTGGGTGCCGGCCCGCTGGCGATCGCCCGGGCCCGTCGGGCCCAGACCGCCCGGGTGCTCATCGAGACGACCGACCTGCGCTTCGGCGACGTGGCGTTCGCCGCCGGGTTCTCGAGCATCCGCCAGTTCAACGACACGCTCCGGGCGGTGTTCGACCAGACGCCGACGCAGCTTCGCCAGGCGGCGGAGCGCCGCGGACGTCCGGCTGGATCGACGGCTGCCGCGCCGGGCGGCTCGGGGTCGGGTGGGACTGCGGCACGTGCGACTCCGCTGAGCGCATCGGTATCGAGGGATGGTGCTGCGCCGGTCGCGTTGTCGCTGCGGCTGGCGCATCGCACGCCGCTCGCCGTCGACGAGCTGATGGGCTGGTTCGCCGGGCACCCGATCGCCGGTGTGCAGGGGGTCGACGACGGGGTCCTCACGCGCACGCTGCGTCTTCCCCACGGCAACGGCGTGGCCCGTCTCGCATTCGACGAGGGGCACGTGCGCTGCGACCTGCGCCTCGACGACGTCCGCGACGTCGCCACCGCCGCCGAGCGGTGCCGGCGGCTACTCGACCTCGACGCCGACATCGTCGCCATCGACGCCGACCTGTGCGCCGACCCCGTGCTGGCGCCGGTCGTGGGAACCTGTCCAGGACTGCGGACCCCGGGGTCCGTCGGCGGATTCGAGACGGCGGTCCTGGCCCTGGCAGGTCAGCAGATCTCGGTGGCGGCTGCGTGCGCCACCGTCGGCCGCCTCGTCGAGCGCTTGGGAACGCCCACCTTCGACGGGCTCCGGGTCTTTCCGGCGCCCGACGCGGTGGCCGACGGCGACCTCGACGGCCTGGGTTTCACCGCCCGCACCCGTGACGCAGTGCGCACGCTGGCGCAGCTGTGCGCCGGCGGCCTGTCGCTCGACCCCGGCGCCGACCGGACCGAGGCCCGGGCCCGCCTGCTCGAGATCCGTGGGGTGGGCCCGTGGACCGCCGACTACGTCCGCCTGCGGGCCCTGCGAGATCCCGACGTGTTGCCGGTGGGCGACCTGATCGTGCGCCGCAGCGCCGCTGCGCTGGGCCTGCCCGACAGCCCCGAGGGGCTTGCCGAGGCCGGACGGCGCTGGTCCCCCTGGCGGACCTACGCCACCCATCACCTGTGGCAGTTGGAGCTCGACGCCCGTCTGCGCTCCGAGGGTCGGGCACGTCGATGACATCTCGGTCTCGAGGCGCAGCCTTCACGCAGTCACGACGAATCTCCGAAGGAGCCGATCGATGAACACGACCAGCACGCCGCCACCGTCCGAACCCGTCCTCGCCGTGCGCGGGTATCCGAGCCCGGTGGGAGAACTCGTCCTGATCGCCGGACCGTCGGGGTTGGCCGCGGTGCTGTGGCCCCGCGACGAACGCCCGGTGCGGGTCGGCTCCGGCCTCGACGCCCGATCGCTGGTGGCCGAAGACACGGCGTGCCGGGTAGCGGTCGAAGCGGCCACTCCGGTGCAGGCACTGCTGGTCGAGACCGCCCGACAGCTCGACGAGTATTTCGCCGGGAGCCGATTCGTCTTCGATCTCCCGCTCGATCCGGTCGGTACCGTGTTCCAGGTGGCGGTGTGGCGGTCGCTGGCCGACATCGGCTACGGCGAGACGTCGACCTATGGCGAGCAGGCCGCACGCATCGGGCGGCCGACAGCGGTCAGGGCCGTGGGCGCCGCGAACGGCCGCAACCCGCTGTCCATCGTGTTGCCGTGCCACCGGGTGGTGGGCAGCGACGGTCGCCTGACGGGCTTCGCCGGCGGCCTCGAGGCCAAGGAGTTCCTGCTGGATCACGAGGCCCGCCACCGTCGGCGATGAGCGGGCGCCGGCCCGATTCGGGGTGTCCAGGCTTGTCATCTCCCCGCCTGGTTCGCTGCGCTCGCAGGCCGCTCGGTCGGCGGCGCCGCAGATCCCAGACGGTTCGGGGAATGGCGGCGCGACGCTCGTCACCACGCCTCTGGGGCTCTCGATCAGCGGCCGCCGGGAAGGCACACCCCCCGGCGTCGGTCAGGACCGCGCAGCGGCTTCCTCGATGGCGTCGCTGAGGGCGGTGATGGCGGGGACTCCGGCACGGAGGTAGCGGCGGGTCTGGGGCATCCAGGACCTGCGGGGTAGGAGCTCGAGCACGGTGAGATTGCCCGACGTCGTCGGGTAGACGCGCAGCTCGACACGTCGGCGGGTGCCGCCGGGCATGCGGAGCCGGCCGGGGAAGACGACGTCGCCACGGCCGACGGCGGGGTCGTCGGCGTCGAGGGCGAGCAGCGGTATCCGGGCGGCGTTCGAGCGGATCAGCTCGACGACCCGGGTGGCGTCGATCGGGGTCGCCTGCACCACCTGGGCGATGCGCTTCTGATTGGTCCCCGACCCGGTGGGGAGGTTGTGGCGAGGGGCGCGGCCCTGCGAGGCCCGGATGGATTCGAGTGTCGACCCGAACGTGGCGACCACGTCCGCCAGGCGATCGTGGCCGACGACATGGCCTGCCGCAGTGCTGTGCGGGTCCGGGCCGAGGCCACCGATTCCGAAGTCGTGGGCGAGGTCGTCGTCGACGAGGCCGCCGGTATCGCCGGGTCGGCGATCGCCGGTTTCGCCGGTGCGGTGGTCGTCGGTCCCGCCGGATCGGTGGTCGGCGCCGCCCCGTCGGTGGTCGTCGGTCCCGCCGGCGCCCGAGCTGCGGTCGGTCGTGCCGTCGTGACGGGGATCTGCACCTCGGGGTGTCGAGGTCGGTTCGGTCGACCTGTTGGATTCGGCGGGGGTGCCGGGAGAGATGGTGAAGTCCCGAGGTTCGGTTCCCGGCGCCGTGATGGGCACGACGATCTCGTCGCCGGTGTCGCCGGTGTCGTTCGGTGCCCCATCGCGCGCCATGGCACAGTCTGGCGCCCCGTGGACCCGCTGTCTGCGGTCGTGGGGCGGGTGCGCTGGTGGTCCATCCGTTCCGGCGCCGAAACTCGTCGCCAGAGCGACAGTTTTCGGCGCCAGTTCTGATGGCCGTGGTTTCTGGCGCCGAAACGCGTTGCCAGGGCGACAGTTTTCGGCGCCAGTTCTGATGGCCGTGGTTTCTGGCGCCGAAACGTGCTGTCAGGGCGACAGTTTTCGGCGCCGGTCCGGGTGGCCAGTGGTTCTGGCGCCGAAACGTGCTGTCAGGGCGACAGTTTTCGGCGCCGGTCCGGGTGGCCAGTGGTTCTGGCGCCGAAACGTGCTGTCAGGGCGACGAGTTTCGGCGCCGGAACCGATGACCCCGCCCCGGCAGCCGCGATCTCCGCTCAGAGGACCGTGTCGAGGACCTCGAGGGCTCGGGCCACCTCGTCGGCGGTGTTGTAGTGCACCATCGACAGGCGGACGACGCCGTCGTCGGGATCCAGGCCCACCGCACGCACCAGGCGCGGCGCGTAGAAGCTCCCGTGCCCGCACGACACCATCGCCTCGGTCAACGCCGCCGTGATCTCGGCCGACGACCGGCGCTCGGACCAGAACGCCAGCGTCGGATGACGGACGTCGGGGTCGGCGCTCTGCGCGCCCATCAGGTGCACCCCGTCACGACTCGTCAACAACTGCACCATCGGCGCCATCAGGTCGGCCTCGTGTGCCCGGAAGAGCTCGAACACCGACCGCATCAGCTCGACGTCGTCGCCCGGCGCCTGATCGAAGTGGTGAGCGTGGACGGCGTCGTAGTAGTCGAGGATCCCCGCCGACGCAGCGATCTCGGCGTGTTGGGGCCCTGCCGGCACCAGGCGGTACTCGAGCGTCGATCCGTTGAAGTCGTGGTTCTGGTTCTCGACGGTCTCGAGCAGGGACCGCCGCACGTACATCATCCCTTGGTGCGGCCCGAAGGTCTTGTACGAGCTGTACAGGTAGACGTCGCAGTCGAGCGCTTGCACGTCGACGGCGTCGTGGGGCGCGTGCGAGACGCCGTCGACGACGATCAGCCCGCCCACCGCATGGACCCGCTCGGCCAGCTCGGCCACGGGGTTGATGGTGGCCGCGAGGTTCGACGCGTGGGTGACGGCCAGCACCCGGGTGCGGTCGTTGATCAACTCGTCGAGGTCGGCGGGGTCGAGCAGCCCGGTGGCCGGGTCGACCGCCCACTCGCGCACCTTGATGCCGGTTGCCGACAGGCGGCGCCACGCGCCGATGTTGGCCTCGTGGTCCTGGCTGGTGACGATGACCTCGTGGCCCTCGCCCATGCCCGCCCGCAGCGCATGGGCCAGCACGTAGGTGTTCTGGGTGGTCGAGGGCCCGAAGTGGATCTCGCCGGGCGACGCATTGAACGTGGCGGCCAGCCGGGTCTTCGCCCGGTCCATCGCTCTGCCCGCCTCGGCCGAGGGGCCGAAATCCCAGTACGGCTGGACCTTGGTGGCCACGAAGAAGTGGTGCAGCGTGTCGATGACCTGACCTGCCGCGTAGCTGCCGCCGGCGTTCTCGAGATGCGCCCACCGACCCGTCTCGGGGTGGGAGAACGCCGGGAACTGCGAGCGGACGAAGTCGACGTCGAGGGTCACCATGGGGCCGAGGCTATGCCCGCAGGCCCACCCGATGGCGGCACCTCGGGTTCGTGGCACCGTGCCCTGGCGGCGACGGCGGACGTCGCACCGGGGGTCGCCGGTGTTGTGGCCGGTCGCCGGCGTCGGGGCCGAGCGGCGTCAGCGAGGCATGTTGGTGCCCCGGTGCCGGCTCGGCGGGGTTTCGGTCGACGGCGGCCGACGGCGGGTGTCGGCGCTCAGATGACCTCGAGCGCCTCGCCGTCGAAGAGTGGTGTCATCGAGTGCGCCAGGCGGTCGGCGGCGAGCTGGTCGGGGTCGGGCGCGGTGCCGTCGAAGGACTCGGCGGCATCGCAGGTGAGCTCGAGCAGGCGCGCGTCGCTGGAGGTGTTGAGGAAGACCTGCGGGTTGGCGAGCACGAAGTGGATGGCACGGGCGGCGACGTCGGGGTCGCCGATGGGTTCGTACCAGGAGAAGCGCTGCTGGTCGCCGTCGCTCCAGCGCCGCCGGGCCAGGGACTTGATGGTCTGCACGGCGACGTCGCGCTCGGCGCACAGGGCGAGCAGTTCCTCGACGTCGGCGGCGTAGCCGTCGTCTTGGAGCAGGGTGTGGTTGTAGGGGAACAGCACCGAGGCGAAGTCGGCCTCGGCCAACGACCGTAGGTGCATGCGGGCGATCCGCAACCCGTGGCCGGTGACCCCGACGTGGCCGCACAGACCCTCGTCGCACGCTGCGAACAGCGCAGCGACGGCGCCGTCGGGAGCGAAGGCCTGCTGCCACTCGTCTTCCTCGACGAGGTTGTGGAGCTGGATGAGGTCGACCGATTCGACCCCCATGCGCTCCAGGCTTCGCTCGAGCTCGGCCCGAGCCGCGGCGCCGGTGCGCTCGCCGGTCTTGGTGGCCAGGAACACCTCGCTGCGGTGCTCGGCGAGCCAGGGGGCGAGGCGGTCCTCGGATGCGCCGTAGGAGGCAGCGGTGTCGATGTGATCGATGCCACGGCGCGCGACGACCGCCAGCGTGGCGTCGGCGCGCTCCTGGCTCATGCCCCCCAGCGCGGCGGCGCCGAAGATCAACCTGCTACTGCGGTGGCCTGTTTTGCCGAAAGGAAGGGAGGGAAGCATGTCGCCGACGCTAACGCAGGTCGGTCGTGATGTGCCCGCAGACCACTTGCCTCGGGGGTTACCTGCCGGTAACTTGTGGGGAATGGACGTGCTGCCGCCCGGCAGCGACGAGTGGCCGTCAACGCCGACGGCCCCGCAGAAAGGACAAGCCGTGACCGAGTTCTCCATGGCACTGAGCGAAGATCAGATCACCCTGCAGAAGTGGGTGCACGACTTCGCCGAGTCCGTGATCCGCCCCGCCGGCGAGGAATGGGACGAAAAGGAAGAGTTCCCGTACCCCATCGTGCAGCAGGCCGCCGAGATCGGCCTGTACGGCTGGGAGTTCATGGCCGAGTTGATGATGAACGATTCCACCGGCCTGTCGATGCCGGTCGCGATCGAAGAGCTGTTCTGGGGCGACGCCGGCATCGGCATGGCCATCATGGGTTCGGGTCTCGCCGCTGCGGGCATCGCAGCATCCGGTACCGGCGAGCAGGTGATGGAGTGGGTGCCGCAGTGCTATGGCGACGCCTCGGACCTCAAGCTCGGCGCCTTCGCCGCCAGCGAGCCCGACGCCGGCTCCGACGTCGGCGGCTACCGCACCTCGGCGGTGTACGACGAGGCCAAGGACGAGTGGGTGCTCAACGGCACCAAGGCGTGGATCACCAACGGCGGCATCGCCGATGTCCACGTGGTCGTGGCCGTGGTCGATCCCGAGCTCGGCACCAAGGGTCACGCCAGCTTCATCGTCCCGCCCGGCACCAAGGGCCTCAGCCAGGGTCAGAAGTACAAGAAGCACGGCATCCGGGCCAGCCACACCGCCGAGGTCGTCCTCGACGACGTGCGGGTGCCGGGCCGCTGCCTGCTCGGTGGCAAGGAGAAGCTCGAGGAGCGCCTGGCCAGGGTCCGTCGTGGCGAGAAGGGCAACGCCCAGGCCGCCATGCAGACCTTCGAGGCCACCCGCCCCGCCGTGGGCGCCCAGGCCATCGGCATCGCCCGTGCTGCGCTCGAGTACAGCCTCGAGTACGCCAAGGAGCGTCACGCCTTCGGCCGCCCGATCATCATGAACCAGGGCATTGCGTTCATGCTGGCCGACATGGCCACCGAGATCGACGCCTCCCGGGCGCTCATCTGGCGGGCCGCCTGGCTCGGCAAGCAGAAGCAGTTCAAGAACGCCGAGGGCTCGATGGCCAAGCTCAAGGCCGGCCGCACCGCCACCTGGGTGACCGAGCGGGCCATCCAGATCCTGGGCGGCTATGGCTACACCCGCGAGTACCCCGTCGAGCGCTGGCACCGCGACGCCAAGATCCACGACATCTTCGAAGGCACCGAGCAGATCCAGCAGCTCGTGATCAGCCGGGCGATCTCGGGCCTGCGCATCGAGTAGCTCTGACCTGCGGTTTTGCCCGATTTTCTCGGGCGGCCGAGGCCGATCCGGGCAGCCGGTGGGGACTCCGTGTTCGCCGGTCGGCGCGCGAATTTGTGTCAGTTTGTGACACCGAGGGACGGATTTCGCCCTCTCCTTTGACGCTCCTGTGACAGCAGACAGCCCCAGCCGATGGCTGGGGCTGTCGTTCGTCGGTGCCTCTGTGCGCCCGGAGTCTCAGCTACCCGAGCGGTCCTTCAACGGTCGCTGAGGGGCGCCCCCAGGAGCGCTTTCCCATCCGGGCGGTCGCGCTGCCTCCGCCGTGTTGCCAGCCTTGCGCTCAGGTCTCGCCGAGTCGTTGCCACAGGGTGGATTCGATCACGATCGGGATGCCGGCCGAGCGTGCGGTCTGCACGGTGGCGTTGTCGACGTCGGCGGAACCGATCACGACCAGTTCGGTCTTCGACGTGATCTGCTTCTTGGGATCCATTCCATGTTTGATGGCAAGGGCTTCCCGGATGTTGTTGGGGTGCACGCCGCGGCCGGTGAAGACGACGGTCTTGCCGCTGAGTGAGGCGGCGAACTCCTTGCGTCGTTGGGTGACTCGCTTGCGCGAGGCCTTCACGAGCTGGTCCCAGTCCGACAGGTCGACATCGAGCCAGACGGCTGCTCGCTCGATTGCGGACTTCTCGTCCTTCGAGATGCGGCGGTCTTCGAGCGCGGCGTCGATCATGCCGAGGACGACCTCGTGGTGGAGTTCTGCGATGTCGATCGCCGAGAGCCCGAGTTGGTGGCCAGTGGAAGCCATGGCGTACTGCTCGTGGTCGTCGATGTAGCCGTCTTCGATCGCACTGATCACGATGTCGCGGTAGCGCTGAAGGTCTGCGTCGTCGTGGCTTGCTGCGGGGTTGTGCGCGTAGAGGTACTGCGTGAACTCGGAGAGGACCGAGCGCGGCTTGACCGCTGCGGAGGCTTGCTGGCGCCCGACCACCTTGCCGAATGGTGGTGCGCTGACCTGGATGGGCACGGTGGTGACGGCGTCGAAGGTCGCCTGCTGGATCATGGGCGTGAGCCGGTGGAACAGCTCGGCGCATGCGATGGCGTCGTCGAGGGCGTTGTGCGAGTCGTAGTAGTAGCCCAGTTCCATGCAGGCCTTCTGCAGTCCACGGGGCAGGCCGACGGTGTTGGCGAGCGTCATGGTGTCGACGGTGGGGAGGCTCAGGTCGGCGATGGGCAGGCCGGCTCGGGCGTACTCGGCGTCGAGGAACTCGGCATCGAAGCTGGAGTTGTGACAGACGAGCACTCGGTTCGAGAGGCGCTGTGCGATGTCGCCGGCGAGCTGAGCGAAGGTCGGTGCTGCGGCGAGCCAGCTCGACTCGATGAGGTGGATTCGGGTCGGTCCGGCATCGCCGGTGCCGGGGTTGACCAGCGAACACCACTGGTCGATCGGCCGGCCGAGACCGTCGGTGACGACGATTCCGATCTCGATGACACGGTCTTTCCACGGCTCGAGGCCGGTCGTCTCGACGTCGAGGAACGCGAACTCCAGGTCGACCCCGACGCAGCCGCCGGTTCGCCCTGCGCCGCCGACTGCGCCAGGCGGCGAGATCTTGCCTGTGGCCACCGCAACGGCCTTCTTGAACAGTCCCACGCCGATTCCTCCCCAGTCGCGCCTCGCTGGGTCACCGTACCGCTGAGCCCGGTCGCACGACCCCAGGCTGTTGCGGTGGCCCGCTCTGGTGCGTTCGTGGAATTGGTGGTGAGGCCGGCAACCCCACGATGGGTTGGGCCGACGCACCGCAATGGCCGTCATCTCAATGGCGTCACATGCGACCAGATAGTTGCCAACTGCGCGACAGCACGTCCTGCCCTTGCGAATGGACGAACAACCCGTGGGTTCTGTCGGGCCTTGTGACAGCGCTTTGTGGCTCGAAGTGCGTGGAGTACCATCCCGCGCTGATGCTTTTGGCGGATTTGCATGGCTGACGACGAGGTCGTCGATCTCGGGATTCCCGGGATCGAGGAGGCGGTTCTCATCGGAACGGGCGGCTCGGCGTCGGTCTACCGCGCCCGCCAGAGCGGTCTTCATCGCCTTGTGGCAGTGAAGGTGATCCAACCTACGAGCGACGAGGGGACCGCTCGAAGGTTCGATCGGGAGGCCCGGGCGCTGGGGCGGCTGAGTGAGCACCCCGGGATCGTGACCGTGCACGACATCGGGACCACGTCTCGTAACCGGCTGTATCTGGTGATGCAGTTCTGCCCGGGTGGCTCGCTGCGCGACCGTCTGGTCAGAGAGGGCCCGTTGCCAGAGGCCGATGCCCGGCAACTGATGGCACAAGTGTGCGATGCGCTCGCCGCTGCGCATGCGCAGGGGATCGTGCACAGAGATCTCAAGCCGGCCAACGTGCTGATCGGTTCGAATGGAGAGGCGCTCGTTGCCGACTTCGGTATCGCTTCGCTGGCCGATGTGACCGCTGGTGCGTCGACGGCGTTGGCTTACACGCCGAGTTATGCGCCGCCGGAGACGATGCGCGGCGAGGTGACCACTGCGTCCGGAGACGTCTATTCGGTTGGAGCTTCGCTGTTCCATCTGTTGGCAGGCCGGGTGCCTTTCGCCAACACCGATGGCCAACCGCTGAACTTGGTGGCCCTGGCTGGTCGAATCGCGACCGAAGAGCCCGAAGATCCTCGTGCCTTCGGTGTCTCTGGCGAACTCGCCGATCTGATCCTCGCAGCGATGGCAAAGGACCCTTCCGAGCGACCCTCGATTCAGGAGGTTGCCGCAACCCTCCGCCACGCGGAGTCGCCGTCCATAGCTGAGCCGGCAGCTGCCGAGTTCGATGCCGACGTGGTTGAAGCGCTACCGACCATCACCAGGGCAGCCCTGGAAGGCGAAGTAGCAGAAACCGTTGCGCGCCGACACGACGGACCCCTCGGCCCAGCGCTGGAGCAGAGTGCTGCTGTTGGTGCCGAGGTCGTGCCCGAAGGCTTCCGTTCGAGGCGGTCTCGTATCGGGTTGGGGGCAGCGGTCGTCGCTGCGGTCGTGGGCTTGGTCGCTGCGGCTGGGTTGGCGTTGTCGGCCGGCAGTGGTGATTCGGTCGCTGCCGTGGATGCGGACCCAACGGTTGCTTTGTCTGAAGAAGCGACGCAGGAAGACGAGGAGTTGCCCTCGGTTACGCCAACGGTCGTTCCGACGGCCACCCCCGTGCCTGTGGCGGATGCCGAATTGCCGTCAGAGGTGACTCCTTACGGTGGCTCTGTAGATGAGCGTTGGCATCTAGAGGGCGGCCGGTTGACGTCCACGATCGACATTTTGAACGACACCGATGCTGCTATCGAGGGTTTGCACGTTGTGGTCGTGCCGAGTTCGGTCGCGAGTGACGTGGATTCGCTCGCTTTCGATCCGGCGCCTTCCGCTGTGATCGAGGGAGATGATCCGACGGCGGTATTCGATGTGGAACTCGGAACAGAGGATCCGCCGTTCACGATTACGTGGTCCGCTGAAGTCGAAACTTCGATCGGCGAGCCCTCCGAGGATGTTCTCCAGCGGCTGCTCGCGGATCGCTCTGCTGCGTTGTTCCGTTTCGCAGCCGATGTTCCCGATCTGAGGATCCTCGAGCCCCAAGAAGGCTCGGTGACATTTGGCTCGACTGTTGTTCTGCGGGGACGGACCGACCCCGATGCAACGGTTAGCGTGGCTGGAGACGATGTCGATGTAAATCCCGACACTGGTCGATTCCGCACTGAGATCACGCGTACGCGCGATCGCCGCCAAGTTGTGATCGTTGCTACGGATCCCTACGGGCGAAGCAGTGAGGTCACGTGGCTCGTACGGTTCGCAGACCCCGCGCCGACGCCTACGCCGCAACCCGCTCCGCAGCCGACAAGCGCCCCGGTGCCTGCTTCTCAGTCACCCTCTATTGCGCTCAGCCGGGGCGGGCCGGGACCTGCGGGCTATTGGTACAGCGTCGACCTCTCGGCATTCGCACCCAATCAACTCGTTACCTTGACTTGTCGCGACACCGGTGCTCCGGGAGGTTTCTGGAATAAGCAAATCCGGACGAATTCAGTCGGTTCGTACACGGATAGGCAGCTGTGTTATTCAGGTGGTGGCCCAGTCCACTGGGTGACGAGTAATGACGGCATTGAATCCAACCGACTAAACTGGTAACCGAGCGCAAGGGATCAAGATCGGGAGTTGTGGGTGTGAGTAGACGCCTCCCTGCCGTTCGTTTTGCGTCAAAACTCAGCGTTGTCGGTCCGGGGATCTCCCGGAGATCGAGCAGTGGATACAGATGTGGGAAAAGGCCGGCGATGCAGCGGTACCTGTCGGAGTTGTAGGAGCGGGGCGCGCTACGGGTTGCTCCAGCTCGGCGCAGGGACCGTCGAGGGAGCGCGGGCCGGCGAGCAGCTCGATGTAGGGGTCAAGTTGATGCGGCCATGGGTGGAGCAGGTCGGGATGGATGCTGGGGGGCGTCTGTGGGATCTTGACCGAACCCGCCGATCGAAGAGCTTGAGCAGGAAGTCAATTGACTTGCCGGGCGAACTGATCCTGTGATCGGCGTCGGCTTTCTCGGCCGTCCTCCCGGGGGAGGCGCCGGGCCGGGACTGGCGGACGCAGGGCTGGCGTCGGTCGCTCTTACGGGACTACGGGAGGGTGTAGCACGACAGCCGAGCGAGCTGCGGTGTGGTGCCTGAAGACTGTTGATCGCTGCTGACGGCTTGCTCGCCGAGGTTCGGTGGAGGACGGCGGGTTCCGAGTCCGCCTGGCTCGGGCCGCCGCCCTCCGGCAAGCTCCGCCGCCCGAAGGTGTTGTGCTTGCAGGAGTGAACCTAGAGCGGGTGTGTCTTTCGGCCTATGGGGAGCACACCCCAGAGGTGGTGCCGCACTCGACCGTTCTCCGACAGATCATCTCCGCAGCGGGGCGGCGTCGATGCCATCGACTCGAACTGCGCGTTCGATCGCAGCCACGGCGAGCGTCAGTAGGGACCTGCCCCTATTGGTCGATGCGCTCGTTGATGGGATGCTCGCCGCCAGCAACGGCGGACCCGTCGGCCTGACGCCTCAAGAGCCGGAGAGAGTCGGACAGCGACCGCTGAACCGGTTCCGCTGGGTCGAGGCTCGATGGCCTCGACCCAACTGGGACGGATAGTCTCGCGCCGGGCGGATCGGCGGCGGTCCGATGCGCGGCGGACAAGGGGAGTGCGAGTGATGAGGCGTGGCCGGGGTGCGATGGCGGCTCTGCTCTTGCTCTGTGCGGTTGCCGGGGTGGTGGTGGCTGCCGTTCGTGCTGACGGCCGGGCGTACGCTCGATCTGAGTCGAATGATGGTGGGGCGTGGTTGTTGAATCTCGCTGACAGCGAGATCGGTCATGTGAATCGGGTGGCGGCGGAGGTGTCGTCGACGGTTGTGGTGGATGCTGATGTGTTCGAGGTGGATCAGGCGCGCGGGGTGGTGCTGGTTCATGACGTGAGTAATGCGGGTGTGTCGTTGTTGGATGGGCGCACGGGGGTGTTGTCGGCGCCGGTGGGGGTGCCGGAGCCGGCGAGGGTGACGGCGGTGCCGGGTGGATTGGTGGTGTTCGACCCGGATAGTGGTGAGGTGTGGCGGCAGACGACCGACTCGCTGCTGAGCCTGGCGTCGGTGGAGGATGCGCCGGCGGTGGTCGATGTGGGGCGGGGTGCGTCGGTGGTGGTGGGGCTCGACGGGATGTTTGCGGTGCACGATCCGGCTGACGGGTCGGTGTGGTGGTCTTCGCCGGGTCTTGCGCCGAGGCCGACGCCGACGGCAACCGACCTGACGGAGGAAGCGGTCCTCTCCACACTCGTCGGCGAGCGTCTCGTACTGGTCGACGCCGAGAATGCGGTGTGGGTGGTCGACGGGGAGACGGCAACTCCGTTCGAACCCGGCGTGGAGTGGGACGTGTTGCAGCAGCCGTCGCCGGTGGGGACCGAGCTGTTCGGCATCGATCGCGACGGTCGCCTGGTCGAGCTGAGCTTGTTGACGGGTGACGTCGTGTCGGAGAGTCAGCTGTTGGGGTCGCGGCCGCTGCGGCCCATCGTGCATCGGGGCGAGGTGTGGTCGGTGATGCTGGCTCCGTCGCCGGCGGTGTTCTACCGCGGCGAGCTCGTCGAGCCCCTCGATGATGTCGATCCGTTGTCGTTGCGGCTGCGGTTGGTGAATGGGTGGGTGTGGGCGAATGACGCGTCTGACGGCGACGGGTTTCTGCTGGTTGATGAGGACACGGTGATCTCGGTGCGGGATTGGCCGTCGTTCGTC
>JBKAGO010000047.1:0-83567 GCA_046290435.1 Acidimicrobiales bacterium | reverse complement strand
GTCGAGCCCCGAGGCCGCAGCGATACGAGTTGGTTGAAAGTACGACTTGACCCCGGTGGTCGTCGCCCCGGTGGTCGTCGCCCCGGTGGTCGTCGCCCCGGTGGTCGTCGCCCCGGTGGCCGGTGAGCCGCGGTCGGGTGCGCCCGAGTTGCTCGGAGGTCCGCACCTGCCACGGTCCCGTGGTCGGTCGCCGCTGCGGCAGGCAGTCCGGGTCGGCTATCTCAGGCCGGGCTGTCGGTGCGGGAGAAGTACCAGTCGACGGTGTCGTAGCCCTCGCTCGGACGCTTGTCCGCGGCGGCCTTGGTGGCGGGGGGCGGGACGATGCAGGACTGGCCGGGCTCCCAGTTGGCCGGGGTGGCGAGGCCGTGCTCGGCGTTGAGCTGCAGGGCGTCGATGAGGCGGACGATCTCGTCCATGTTCCGCCCGGTGGTGAGTGGGTAGTAGATCATCGCCCGCAGCAGGCCCTCGGGGTCGATGATGAACACGGCCCGTACAGCGGCGGTGGCCGATGCACCGGGCTGGATCATCCCGTAGAGGTTGGCCACCTTCATGTCGAGGTCGGCGAGGATCGGAAACTTGACCTCGACGCCGAAGTGCTGCTCGATGTTCTTCATCCAGGCGATGTGGGCGTGGACGGAGTCGATCGACAGGCCGATGAGTTTCACGTTGCGGCGCTCGAACTCCTCGAAGCGTTCGGCGAAGCCGAGGAACTCGGTTGTGCAGACGGGGGTGAAGTCCGCCGGGTGGCTGAACAGCACGACCCACTTGCCGCGGAAGTCGCTGAGGGTGAGGTCGCCGTCGGTGCTCACCTGGGTGAAGTCGGGGGCGGGTTCGTTGAGCCGGGGGTAGGGGCTGGGGGCTGTGGTCTCGCTGATGGTTTCCATGACGTGTCTCCTGCGTCGCACTCGTGATGTCCGAATGTTCGGACAATCTAAGTTTGACACAGTCCAAAGTTGGATGCAAGCAGGATTGCTGGTCGCCGTGTGTCCGGCTGCCGATTGCCGTGCGCCCGGCGTGGCCCGGGCCGTCATCGATGGTCGCCGTACAGGATCGCCGGTGCCCGACAGCGCCAATGGGTTCTGGCGCCGAGAATCGTTGCCAGGGCAACAGGTTTCGGCGCCGGTTGGGTTGGCCATGGGTTCTGGCGCCGAGAATCGTCGTCAGGGCAACAGGTTTCGGCGCCGGTTGGGGTGGCCTTGGGTTCTGGCGCCGAAAATGGTTGCCGGGGCGACGTGTTTCGGCGCCAGTCCCGATGGCCTGTCGGCTGCCGGAATTCGACCTCACGCCCGAGGGCGGCGCCGTAGGGTTCGGCGATGACCGCGTGGACGACACCCCCGACCCTGACCGACGCCGACGTCACCCTCCGGCCCATGGTCGACGCCGATCGCGACGCGGTCCTGGCAGCGGCATCCGACGGGGAGCTCTGGAATCTCTTTTTCACCAACGTGCCGGGCCCCGAGACGATCGACCGGTACATGGCCGTCGCCCGCGACGATCGAGGCAGCGGCCGGTCGATGCCCTTCGTCGTCGAGTTCGACGGGGCCGTCGTGGGGGCGACGAGGTTCATGCGGATGAACCCGCAGCACCGCCGCCTCGAGATCGGCACGACCTTCTACGCCACCTCCGTGCAGCGCACCTCGGTGAACACGACGGCCAAACGACTGCTGCTCCACCACGCCTTCGAGGTCATGGACGCACAGTGCGTGCAACTGCGAACCGATCGGCTCAACCACCGCTCTCGCCGGGCCATCGAACGCCTGGGAGCGCAACTCGACGGCGTGCTCCGATCCCATGTGATCATGACCGACGGCCGTGTCCGCGACACCGCCGTCTACTCCATCACCCGAGGCGACTGGTCCGGCGTCCGCGCCAACCTCGACCTGCTCCTGGGCGACACGTAGCGCTCAGAGCGCTCGGGGTCAGGCCGCTCGTCGCCGGCAGCCTGCGGCCGGGAAGCCGGTCCAGCCGGTGGTCGTTCCCGATGTCGGCCGCGTTGCACGCTGCCGCCGGCGACCGCACCACCGTCCATGTCGGTGCTCGATGCCGGCCGCGTGGTCGCGATCGTCGAGGTGGGCAGGCGGTTCCTGCCGCTCCGTTCCGGGTAGCCCACCCAGGTCGCCGACCAACGGAGGAACCGCCGTGGAAGCATGGGTCTGGATCGTCCTGATCGCTTCGATCATCGTCTTCGCCGTAACCGCGTGGGCAGCCGTCGATGCGTTCTTCAACGGCCGTCCCGGCTGGGGTGCCGGAATTCTCGTGGGGATGCTGATCGGCGTCGGCTGGATCGTGGCCGTCGTCTACCTCTTGGCGGTGCGTCGCCCGCGGATGGCCGCCGGAGGGTCTGCCGGCACCGCTCCGGGGGATCGGACGAGCGTCTGACTGGGCTTGCGTCGCCGGCCGCCGGTCTACTGACGGCAGCGGTGCCCCCGGGGTCCGAGGTTCATCTGGGTCGGTGCCCACGCGTCGCAAGGCGGAGCGGGATACCGATGGTGGTGCGATCGATGCCGCATACGAACCGGTGCTCGATCTCTGCCTTCGCCGAGTCCTAAGGAGTGGGAGTCGGAGATGCCGGTCCGTCGACGAGGTCGACGGTCGGCAAGGGCAGGTGGGCGAGGCCGGGCAGGAATCGATCGAGGTCGCCGTCGATGTCGAAGGCACGCATCTGGGCGAGGCTCCGCCGGCTGCCGAGAAACCGCATGAGGTCGAAGCGATCGGCCTGCACTCGGAACTCGGGCTCGCCATCGCCGACGATCCATTCGACCATGCCGTCGCCGAACTGTACCGCCGGGAGGTCGTTGGCGGCGAGGTCGCCGGCGATGATGCCGGCCAGGATGTCGAGCGAGAGGTCGATGCCGGAGCCGCTGCGCTCGGCGGGTCGGCCCAGTGCTGCAGCGAGGTCGTGCTCGTGGGCGACGACGTCGTAGAGCAGGCCCCCGAGGCCGACGGGCGATTTCGCGATGGCGGCCTCGAAGACGGGGCCGACCTCGTCCCACTCGTCGAGCAGAGCCGCGACCGGCACGTCGGCCCGATCGGCGACCTGCGCATCGACCCATGCCTGGACGTCGCCGTCGGGTCGGCGCCTGGCGGCGAGGTCGGCGCACACCCCAGCGAGGTGGGCGACACAGTTGCGGACCGTCCAGTCGGGACACGCCGGGACGATGACGTGCTCGTCGGCTTCGGCGATGCCGGCGAGCAGCTCGCGGGTGCGGCGCCGGCAGTCGGCATAGGCGGCAGCGCGGTCGTCGCCGTCGGCGTGGGGCACGCCGAGACGGATCTCGGGCTCGGGCCGGTCGTCGCCGGTCGTGGTCGATTCGGTCATGTCGTCAACGTAGTCGGGCGGGCCAGGACGCTCCGGCGTGGAGTACGGGACCGGGCGACGAGTGTCGATCTCGGTCCGCATAGCCATTGGTTCCGGCGCCGAAAATTGTTGCTCTGGCAACGTTTTTCGGCGCCGGTTCGGTTGGTCGTCGGTTCTGGCGCCGAAACGTGTTGCTCTGGCGACGGTTTTCGGCGCCAGAACCTCTGGCCGGCCGGAAGGGACGTCGGCGCCCGCGTAGGAGCTGGCCCCGGTCGGCGGCCCGGCCCTGCCCCGGTCCCGAGCCGGCAGCCCGGCGGCCTGGCCTCACCGAGGCACAGTCGTGACGGGTGACACTACGATCCGGCCATGACGGCGCACGAGATCCGAACCGAACGCATCGACGTCGACGGCGTCGGCCTGCAGGTCACCGTGGCAGGCCCTGACGACGCCCCGCTCGTCGTCTTGGTGCACGGCTTCCCGGAACTCGCCTACTCATGGCGTCATCAGATCACCGGTCTCGCCGCCGCCGGTTACAGGGTCGTCGCCCCCGACATGCGGGGGTACGGCGCCAGCGACCGGCCCGAGGCCATCGAGGCCTACGACATCTTCCAGCTCGTCGGCGACGTCGTCGGGCTGATCCGCCACTACGGCGCACCGGCCACTGTCGTCGGCCACGACTGGGGAGCGATGGTGGCCTGGGCGACGGCCCAGTTCCGGCCCGATCTGCTGCGGGGCGTCGTGGGGGTGTCGGTGCCGTACGGGCCGAGCCTCGAGGTCAGCCTTCTGGACCTGATCCGGATGTCGGTCGGGCCCGACGGGTTCCATTACATCTTGTACTTCCAGGAGCCCGGCGTCGCCGAGGCCGAGCTCGACGCCGATCCCATCGGCACCATGCGTCGGGTGCTGTGGATGGCGTCGGCCGAGGGGATGGAGCTCATCGAGGCCGACCCGTCGGCGGCGCCCACGTCGAGCTTCCTCGGCGAGCGCCCCGCTCCTTCGGGGCTGCCCACCTGGTTGAGCGACGGCGACTTCGAGGCCTACGGACGCGCGTTCACGTCCACCGGGTTCACCGGCGGGCTCAACTGGTATCGCAATCTGCAGCGCAACTGGGAGCTCAGCCGACCGTGGCGGCACACGCCGATCACCGTCCCGGCGGCGTTCATCGGTGGCCGCCAGGACCCGGTCATCAGCCGAACCGGCGACCTCGACGGCAACCACCCGATGCTCGATCTGCAGGCCCAGTACTGTCCCGACCTCACGGTCACGTTGATCGAGGGCGCGGGACACTGGACCCAGCAGGAGAAGCCCGACGAGACCAACGCCGCCCTCGTCGAGTTCCTGGACCGCATCCACAGCTGACGGAGCATCGGGCCGAATCCGTCGTCCCGACGGCCAACGGTCGGGTTGGCCATGGGTTCTGGCGCCGAAAATCGTTGGTAGAGCGACGTGTTTCGGCGCCGGTTGGGTTGGCCGTGGTTTCTGGCGCCGAGGATTGTCGTCAGGGCGACGTGTTTCGGCGCCAGAACCGTTGGCGCCTCGGGAGCACACGCACCCACCCGTGCACCCGCGCAGGCTCAGCGGTCGAGGAGCTCTTCGCCCACCACGGGGCCGGGCCGGAGGCGCATCACCGCGGCCAGGACCACTGCCGACGCGGCGCCGAACAGCAGCACCGCCGTCAGCGACGTCACCTCGACGATCGGTCCGGCGATGATGTTCGCGATCGGCACGGTGCCCCCGAACGACAACACCCACAGTGCCGCCACCCGGCCGCGCACCGTGTCGTCGACGTGCTCCTGCCACGCGGTGTTCAGCGTCGTCGGCAGCACGAAGTAGAACAGCCCCACCAGGAAGATCGCCACGTAGGCGACGCCGATGCTGCGCACCGTCGCCAGCCAGGCCAGTGACACAGCGAACGCAACCAGCGTCGTGCGGGCCACGACCGGGCGGCCGACCTTGGCGAGCAGCGTGGCCACCATCAGCGCCCCGATCAGGGCCCCCAACCCGAAAAAGGCGTAGAACACGCCGTAGGTGCCGCTCTGGGGATCGACGCCCAGGTTCAGCTCCGCGATAGCGGGAAGCTGGCCGATGAACGGCAGGCACAGCATCGAGAACAACGTCATCATCAACAGCGGTCGACCCACCTGTGGGGCGCGGAACGCCATCTTGAAGCCGCCGAAGATTCGGTCGCTGAAGCCACGAGTCACCGAGGTCGGTGACGGCATCGGGGTGATCCACAGGGCGACGATGACCACCACGTAGCTGGCGGCGTTGATGGCGAAGACCTCGGCGAAGCCGACCTGGCTGGTCAGCCAGCCGCCCAGTGCCGGCCCCACCACCCTCGAGCCGTTGACCTGCGCCGAGTTCAAGGCGATGGCGGCATTGAGGTTGCGGCGCTGCACCAACGTCGGGATGACCGAGGTGAACACCGGCGCGAAGATCCCCTGGCCGAGCCCGATGATGAAGACGATTCCCAACAGCAGGCCTTCGCCGATGGTGTCGTCGATGACCATCGCCGCCAGCAGGAACGTCCAGGCCATCTGCCAGATCTGGGTGCCGAGTAGCAGCTTGCGACGGTCCCGGCTGTCGGCGAGCGAGCCGCCGAGCAGGCTCAGGATGGCCAGCGGACCCAGCTGGGCGAAGATGATGGCGCCCAGGTAGGCGCTCGATTCGGTGAGCTTCCAGGCCAGCACCCCCAACGCGGCCTGCTGCATCCAACGCCCGGCATTCGACAGGAACGAGGCGATGTAGATGCGGCGGAACGCAGGCTCGGCCCAGGCGTCGCGTGCCGTTCCGGGCTGGTCCGCAGGCGTCTCGACCGGGGCAGCACCGTCGGCCACAGGAGGACGCTCGGCGTCGTCGGAGGTGCCGGAGGCATCCGCCTCCCCGGGTCTGGCCATCCCATCGACGATACGGGGACGAATACCGTCCGCGCTGCGTCGAAGGTCCCGCCGTCGGTGACGGGTCGCTGCAGGGTTCCGCTCGGACCCGCTCTCGCCGGAGACGACCTCTGATCGGCGTGACCGGAGCGGCCCCTCGCTTCACGCTGCAGAGGTGTCGTCGCTCCTGAATGGAGCATCGGCATCAAGCCGCGGGCGGTTCGCCTCCGGTCCGACGGATGGTCAGCAGCCGCACGGCGACCCCGACGACCAGGGTCACGGCGCCGGTCAGGACCGACTCCCACGGCAGGGCCAGCACGAGCACGACGCAGCCGATCAGTCCGACCACTGCGAGGGCGGGAGTCCATCGACGTTCGGCGGCGGGCATCCGCAGGGCCGACGCGTTGGTGAGCGCGTAGTAGGTCAGCACGGCGACGCCCGACAGTCCGATGGCGTTGCGCAGGTCGAGCACCACGATCAACACGATCACGACGGCCGCGACGGTGAGTTCGGCCCGGATGGGCAGCGAGCGGCCCTCGTCGACGTGCGCGAACCAGCCGGGTAGCTCGCGGCGACGGGCCATGGCGAGGGTGGTGCGGGACACGCCGGGGATGAGGTTGAGCAGCACGCCGAGGGCGGCGATGCCGGCGCCGATGCGGGTCAGCGGCGCCAACGCGTCGAACCCGCCTGCCTCGACCACGAGCCGCAGCGGCGCATCGGATCTGGCGAGCGCGGCGGCGGGTACGACCGCCAGCGCGGTCACCCCGACGATGGCGTAGAGGGCCAGCACGCCGAACAGCGCCCGTGGGATGGCCTTGGGGATGGTGACCTCGGGGTCGCGGACCTCTTCGCCCATCGTCGCGATGCGGGCGTAGCCGGCGAAGGCGAAGAACAGGAACCCTGCCGACTGCAGGATGCCTGCGACGTCGCCGTCGAGAGGGGTGATGCGCCCCAGGTCGGCGTCGTCGGACGACCATCCCGACACGACGACGGCCGCGAGCGCGAACAGCGAGACCACCAGGAGCACCCGGGTGACGGCGACGGTCCTCGACAGACCGCCGAGGTTCACGACCACGATGCCGAGGACCGCGGCGACGCCCACCGCCTTCGCCTGGTCGGGCCACAGGTAGGCGCCGACCGTGAGGGCCATGGCCACACACGATGCCGTCTTGCCCACCACGAAACCCCACCCGGCCAGGTGGCCCCACGCCGGCCCGAGCCGGTGCCGTGCGTAGACGTAGGTGCCGCCGCTCTCGGGATGCACGGCGGCGAGTTGGGCCGAGGATGTCGCATTGCAGAACGCGATGACCCCGGCGATGGCCAGCCCGATGATCAGGCCGGTTCCGGCGGCCTCCGATGCCGGGCCCCATGCGGCGAACACGCCGGCGCCGATCATCGATCCGGCGCCGACCACGACGGCGTCGGCGACGCCCAGATGTCTGCGCAGCTGACCCGTGTTCGTCATGGCCGACACCCTATTGGTGGCCTCATGGCGCGATGCCGTCCGCGAGATGTCGGCTGCATGGCGTCGGCGTGAACAGCGGGTCTCCCGGGTGCCCCGACGGCCGGGAACACCTCGTCATCGGTGCCGCCGACGGCCCGCAATTTCCATGGGGGGCCGCGCCAACTACCGTTGCGGACTGGTTCGGGAGCACCGCCGCTGCCGCCCCAGAGATCCGATCCCGCCCGGGGCGATCTCCCGTCATCGCCGACGTCACGAAGGAACCGATGATCCGCCGATCCATCGCCGGCCTCGTGCTGGGTTTGTCCCTGCTGCTCGCCAGCCTCGCCTGGTCGGGCTACCTGGCTCTCCGCACGGTGCTCGACCCCGACCGCTCGCGCGAGGTCGCGGTCGAACTCCTCGACAACGACGAGGTCCGCGACCAGCTCGCCGCGAACCTTGCCGCTGCGGTCACCGCCGGGGTGCCCGAGCAGGTGCCCGTGCCCGACGGCGTCGTCGAGGCCGCCGCGGTGAGCGTGCTCGACGACCCTGCGTTCGAGGAGCTGATCCTCACCGCGTTCGCCGATACCCATGCGGCGTTCCTGGGCGAGGGCGACCCTCCCGAACGGCTCGATCTCAACCCGGTCGCGAACAGCTTCCGGGCCACGGCGATCGCGGCGGTGCCCGCGCTCGAAGGGCAGTTGCCCGCCGACATCGATCTCACTGTCGACCTCCCGACCGAGTACATCCCCGACGCCAGCCCGCTTCGGTCGTTCCTGCAGATGCTCGTGCCCATCCTGGCGATCGCGGCTGCCGCGGGCGCGGTTTTTGCGCTGGTCACCACCACGGATCGCCCGTCGGTGCTCCGCCGTGCGGGTACGTGGGCCATCGGTGCGACGCTGTTCTACCTGGCCATCGGTCTGGGCCTGCCGTGGTTGCTGCGGAACTACGCACCCGATGGTGCCGAGATCTTCGCCGCGCTCCTGACGGCGTTCCTGCGTTCGGTCGTGACGCCGTCGCTGGTGCTCGGCGGGGTGGGCCTCGCCCTCATCCTGGTGGCGGCGCTGTGGCCCGAGGGTGCTCGCGAGCGGTCGCCACGCCAGCCCAGACGGGCTGCCCCCGAGCCGCGGTGGGCGTCGGCGATGCCCACCCGTCCGGCTCCGCAGCGTGCCCGCCCGGCCCAGCAGGCACCGGTCGACGCGCGGGCAACACGTGGTGCGGCGCCGGGTGCGGCCGCAGGCGCCGCCGGTCTCGCAGCCACCCAACGCCGGCCCGCGCAGGCCACGCAGCGACCGGCGCCGTCGGCCTACCCCGATCAGACGTCGGCCTACCCCGCCCAGCGGTCGCCGTATCCGGACCAGGCGTCGCCGTATCCCGACGGGCCCACCCAGCCGATGCCGCCGCGACCGCCGGCGTTCGCCGATCCTGCGCCCCGGCCGGGCACCAGCGTGTTCGCCGACGCCGACACCCCCGTCGCCGACCCCCGATTGCAGGCGCCCACGCCGCCGCCCGACCCGACGCCACGGCCGGCGCCCGTCGCCGACGCCACGGTGCGCAGCGGCGCCGAGCGCATGTCGGCCGCCGCGGTGCGAGGTGGTTGGCTGCCGCCGCGCTGGGTCGAGGGCCACGGCTGGGTGCTCGACCCGAACGACCCGAAACCGCCGCCGTCCAATGCCCGCTGGGTCGACGGCGTCGGCCATGTCGTGCCGGGCCCGCCGCCGTGAGCACCGACGGCGCCACCGGTGCTGCTGCACATGTCGACGCCGCGCACGCCGGCGCGCTCCTGGCCGAGATGCACATGTCGGGTCGCACCATCCCCGAGCTCCCCGACGGGCTGCGGCCGGGCACGGTGGCCGAGTCCTACGCCATCCAGGACGCGCTGCACGAAGCGCTGGCACTGCCCATCGGCGCGCTGAAAGTGGGTTGCACCAGCGAGGCCGCTCAGGCGGCGCTGCGCATCGACGAACCCATCGCCGGCCGGCTCGCCGCCAACACGCTGCACCCCGACGGGGTCGCCCTGGACCTGGCGAGCTTCCATCACCCGCCGTTCCTCGAGTGCGAGTTCGGGCTGCGTTTCGGCGTCGGCGTCGCCCACGACGACCGGCCGCCGGACAGCGAAGAGGCGGCGTGGTCCCTGGTCGATGCGGTCGTGCCGGCAGTCGAGTTGGTCGACAGCCGTTTCGCGCAGACCTTCGGGGCCAGCCCGTTGAGCCTGATCGCCGACAACGCCGTCGCCGCTGCGGCCGTCCTCGGTGCACCCGTCGGGTTCGACCCGGCCACACCACCGGCGCTCGCAGGCGTCGCGGTGTCGCTGCTGGTCGACGGGGTGGAGGTCGCCACCGGCACCGGAGCCGATGTCCTGGGCGATCCCATCCGGGCGCTGCAGTGGATTGTCGGCCACGAACAGCGCCGTGGCCGGTCGATCGCCGCCGGCACCGTGGTGATCACCGGCACCTGCACGGGGCTGGTACCGGTGACCACCGGGGCGGCCATCGTCGCCGACTTCGGTCCCTACGGTCGGGTGTCGCTGACCGTCGGTTGATCGGACGGTCGGCGGTGTGCCGCCGCTGCATCGATCCCAACCGGAAAACGAAGTGCTCGGTCGGATCGGTGACGACCTAACGTCGGCTCCCATGTCCGCACGGTTCGACCTCGTCACCATCGACACCCCTGATGTCGACCGCCTCGCCGGCTTCTGGGCGGCGGCGCTCGGCCTCGTCGAGGTGGAGCGCGAGGACGTCGACCGCTGGGTGGTGCTGGCCGACCGAGGCGGCGTGCGTCGCATCGGCCTGCAGCGCGGGACGCATCGGCCGGGTGGCACGCACCTCGATCTCGCCTGCGACCCGGTCGACTTCGACGACGAGGTCTCGCGCCTGGTGGCCCTCGGTGCCGCGTTGCTCGCGCCGGCTCGTCGGGAGCCCTACGGGTCGATCGCCAACCTCGCAGACCCCGACGGCAACGCCTTCGACCTCAACGCCTATCGGTGACGCCGGGCGGTCGGCGCCGCCTCGACCGGAACCGGAGCGGGCACGTGCGTTCCGTCTCCGCCTCTACCCCATCCGGTTGGCAGGGCCCGAGCGGTCCGTCGCTGTCGGCGCGGCCACGGAAATCCCCGGCGTCTGATCAGCAGTCCGGCCTACGGTGCCGGGCGTGAACCTCCCGGCAGATCTCGCAGGAGCGTTGCTCGCGGCGCCGCTCGGCGTCGCCACACTGGCCCGACTCGAGTGGCGCGCTGTCGACGGCGAGATGGCCGGGGGTGAGTCGCCGGCGTCGACCCCTGCCGGTGTCGACGCAGCTGTCGCACTTGTGCGCTCGATCGCCTTCGCCGAGCTCATCGAGCTCCTGCTGCGGGCCGAGACCACCGACGTCGGCCCGTGGATCGGGGATGCGTCGCAGTGTGCCGCCTCGGCATACCGCGACGCCGAGGCCCGGCGACCGATCGCCGAGGCCGTCGCCGCGCGCTTCCGCGACGACCTCCAACAATCCCTCGATCGAAGCGCCCAGCAGTTCTGGACGACCGCCATCGACCCGTCGCGGGCCAGGCGAGGCGCGGGCGACGCCGGAACGCTCAGGCTGGGTGACTTCGACGATGCCTACGGCGCCGGTCAGTTCACCTTCGGCGGGTTGTGGACCGTCACCGACCCTCCGGTTGTGCTGCACGAGGCGCTCGTCGAGGTGTGGGAGATGTATCCGGGCCCCGTCGTGCGGTGGCACCTGCCCGTACGCCCCAAGGCCCGGGTGTTCGAGATCCACCGCCCTGACGACTGGGTGCGCCTGGTCACCGCATACCCGGCGCCCGCTGTTCCCGGCCAGGAAGAATGGGAGCTACCCGGCCCGAACCAGTCGCCGATGCTGCTCCCCGAGTTGGACTCGTCGCGAACCGAGCCGACCGGCGTGAGCGAGTCGCCGCCCGAGCCGACCGCCGCGAGTGAATCACCGATGCTGCTCGGCGAATCGAACGCGTCTCGATCCGAGCCGACTCGGGTGGGTGAGTCGTCGCCCGGCCCGATCGGGCCGGCTCCCCACCTCGCACACCCGCCCCCGCCGCCGAGCGGGTCCGGGCGCGTGACCACCGTGTACGAGGCCGACACCGATGGCGGCTGGTTCCGGTACTCGCCGAGTGCCGAGCCGACGTCCCTGGCCGCTGGATGGTGGGCGCCGCATCCGGAGGGATCTCTCCGACCTATGCCCGTCGAACTCTTCGAGGTGCCGGGCCAGAACGCTGCTCGCATGGCGATCCGCCGGCATCTGGTGCCCGACTGGGCGTCGGTGGCCCGCGATTGGGACGGCGTGCACCTGTCGTGGGCGGGGCTGGTCACCACGGAGGGCTTCGTGTCGGACCTCCCCGACGGCGACGTCGCCATGCTCCGCTACTGGTTCACCGAACGGACGCTCTGGTTGACCGACGTGTTCGGCGAACCCGAGCCGCTCGGCGCAGCCGAGATCGAGGCGGAGCTGTCGAACGGAGCGACCCGACCGGGCGCACTCGACCTGCGAACCGACACCGCCGCCCACGAGCGCGAACGACGTCGCCTCGACCGGTTCCTCGGCCGTTGACGGACCCTCCGGGCTCCTGGGCGCCGGACTACTGGGGCGGGCCTACCGGGCGCTGAACCACTGGGGTTGAACCACTGGGGTCAAGTCGTACTTTCAACCAACTCCGGGCTGTCGAACAGTGTCGGTCACTGCGCCGAGTTGGTGAAGTCACTGCCCCGCGTTCGGCGGGTTTCCCGCCGGCTCAGGTCGTCGAATCCACTGGTGGAGAAGGCCTGACCGTCGCGGTCATTGCCGGCGTTCGCGGTGTTCGGCGATGCGATCGCGGAATCGGCCCGGACCGAGGGTGGCGACGCCTGGCGGTAGGCGCTCGATCAGGCCGCGGTCGGCGGTCACGACGATCAGGCCCGGTCCGGGTGCATCGTCCGGCGCCGTGTCGTCGGCTTCTTCGTCGGCGCTCTGGTCGGCGCTGCCATTGCTGCCATGGGTGCCCTCGGCAGTGTCGTCGGCCTCGTGGGCCTCGGCGGTCTGTTCGGCCTCGTCGGTCAGGGCCACCTCGACCAGTGTCACGATGTGGTGATCGGCAGCGTCACGGCCGCTGCGGGGTGCGAACTCGACGGTGAGGCTTCCGCCGGCCAACTGTTCGGCGGCCGGCGCCACCGGGCGGTCGAACACCACCACGACCCGGTCGTCGTGGGTGCGGCACCACTCGGCGATCTCCTGGGTCAGCCTGGCCTTCGCTGCGGCGGGGTCGTTCCACCACCCGTCGGGCCGGCTCCCCATCACGTTGTTGCCGTCGACGAACCAGCGCATCGATCCACTGTCGCCGCGGCTCGCCCCCCGGACAAGCACCGGGCGCCGGCGCGGCGCTGCGGACACGCCGCAGCAGTTGTCATCGCAGCGCGGGACGGTCCTCCCACCGGTGCAGGACCGTCCGCCCGAGCCACCACAGCAGCACCACGGCGCCGAAGCCGATCCCGCTGACGATGGCGATCCGCTCGATCCCGCGCAGCAGCCATGCCCACACCGAGACATCGACCGGGTCGCCGTCGGAGTCGGTGACCACCGGTCCGCAGGCACAGCCACCGGGCATCGTCGCCCGAAGTGTCCCGTCGTCGCCCTCGCCGACGGGGAACCGGTAGGCACTCCCGGTCTCGAGTGCCCAGGCCCGACCGGTGACCTGCACGACCCGGGTCGTGCCGTCGGCGAGCTCGATGGTGGCGACGGCGCCGTCGCGCTCGGTCACCGTCCCGCGCAGCACGGTGGGCTCGATGGTGGGTGCGGCACAGTCGACGTCACACCCGCAGCCGCCGGCGAGCAGCATCGCCGCGACAGCGAGCACCAGCACACCCGCCCAGCGGCGGGGGCTGCGGGTCACGGCACGGCTGGTGAGAGGTCGAGGCGTTCGGCGACCTGGAAGCCGCGGCGCCACATGCTGAGGAAGAGCTCCTCGCCGCGGGTGTTGGCGGAGTCGATCATCGAGAACGTCACGATGCCGAGCACGGTGAACCACAGGCCGATGCCGCGCATCTGGTCGAGCAGGACGTCGCGGGTCGGTGGCGTGGCACCGGCAGCGGCGAGCTCGGTGAGGTAGAGGTCGACCAGCATGTCGAAGCTCTCGCACACCACGTCGGGGTCGGGCGACATGGCCAGGAAGTAGTACAGGTCGTAGGCGTCGGGGCCCCGGGACGTGAGCTGCCAGTCGAGCAGCACCGAGGACCCGTCGGGCGCGAACAGGAAGTTGTCGGTGCGGTAGTCGCCGTGGATGATGGTGCTCGGCTGGGCGGCGAAGCCGGCGATCCAGTCGAGCGCCGTCGGTGCGAACCGTGGCCCCCAGTCGTGCATGTAGGCGGGGATGACGTGGCCGTAGCGCTCCATGGTCACCGGGTACGCGTCGTCGAACATGGCGACCATGCCGGCGCTGCAAGGGTCGTCGACCTTGGGGAGCCAGCCGTGCGTGTCGGCTCGACCGTCGGACCACGTCGCGTGGATGCGGGCGAGTGTGGAGATCATCGACATGGTCTCGTCGAGGGTGCGTGGCCGGAGCTGATCGCCCGGCTCGTGGTCGGCGAGGTCCTCGAGCAGCAGGCACCACTTCTGCGCCTCGGGCTCGGCGCCGTTGTAGAAGCAGCGCGCCGTCGGTGCCGGGCAGTCGGCCGACAGGTGACGGTAGAAGCCGGACTCCTTCTCGTAGAGCCGCAGCATCGTGCCCATGGTGCGCCCGCCGGGGTCGGCGGTGGGCATCTTGGCGATCACCGACGCCGGTGCTCCGTCGGGCGCGTCGGCGTAGGTGATGGCGAGGCGGTGCAGCTCGCCCATGAAGCCCACGCCCTCGCCGATGCGCGTGGCATCGATCCCGCTGACCGCAGCGCCGGCCAGCCCGCCCTCGGCGAACGCTGCGCTCAGCCACTCGGGCGTGATCTCCGACGCCTCACTCGGCACATCCACCGTCATGGCACCCTCCCCCCCCGGTTCGTAGGGGCGCGATCGTAGTGCCCGACGTCACATCGGCGGGCGCGGGTCGGCCCGTCGCCGGAGTGCGCAGAGCGGCACGTCGACATGGCTCGAACGGGCACTGGTACGGTCGCCGCGAGTTGGGCGTCGATGGGAACGGCGACGGCAGCCGCCGCATCGCAGCTTCGGTGAAGGGCCAGAGCCGCGGTCGGTCGCCGGCGGCGGCGCAACAGATCACCGTCGAATGGCGGGGGAGGACAACCATGACGTTGCAGGTGGTGGGTGCCGGGCTCGGACGCACAGGTACGCATTCGCTGAAGCTGGCCCTCGAGCAGCTGCTGGGCGGGCCCTGCTACCACATGGCCGCGGTCATGGATCGCGAGGATGACGTCCCGGTGTGGCAGGCCGCGTTCGAGGGAAACCCGCCCGACTGGCAGGCGTTCTTCGACGGCTGGAGCGCCGTGGTCGACTGGCCCGCGGCGGCGTTCGCCGTCGAGATCGCCGACGCGTTCCCCGACGCCCTCGTGCTGCATTCGGTGCGCAACGCCGATGCCTGGTGGGCCAGCGCCGACGCCACCATCTTCGCCGGAGTCCGCAGCGCGCCCGCCGAGATCATCGAGCAGCACCCGCGGCTGAAGATGGTGAAGACGATGTTCGCGTCGACGTTCACGTCGGATCTCGGCGATGCCGACGCCGCCAAGGCCGCGTTCGGCGCCCACAACGCCCGCATCCGTGAGGTGGTCCCTGCCGAACGCCGGCTCGAATGGAGCCCCGGCGACGGCTGGGAGCCGATCTGCGAACGTCTCGGTCTTCCGGTCCCGACCGAGCCGTTCCCGCACTCCAACAGCACCGAGGACTTCATCGCCGCGATCAGCGAGGGCCGCCGCCCGGTGTGACATCGGGACTGGCGCCGAAACTCGTCGCCCTGGCGACGGTTTTCGGCGCCAGTCAGCTGCCCAGGGCCTCGACCAGCCGATCCTGTTCCTCGACCGTCCCCAAGGCGATGACGACGTCGCCGCGATGCAGGGCGGTGTCGGCGGTCGGGTTCGGTTCGAGGGGGCCATCGGGCCGCCGCAGCGCGAGCACCACCGCACCCGACATCTTGGCGACCTCGCCGCACGTCAGGCCGTGGTCGTGTCTTGACCCACCGCCACCACCTCCGCTGACGTCACCGGCGCCGCCACGCCCGCCGCCGGCCCCGGCGACGGCGCCGACCTCGACCTCGACGAGCGACACTCCTCCCGGCACGGCGCCGTGGATCAGGTCGACGAAGTCGGTCACGTTGCGTCGATCGACCAGCGCGGCCATACGGGCGCCGCCGACGGCGTGGGGGTTGATCACCCGGTCCGCGCCCGCCTGGAGCAGCTTCGAATCCGATCCCGGCCTCGACGACCGGGCCACGATCAGCAGATCCGGCCGGGTCCGGCGGGCCGACAGCGCAACGAACACGTTCGACGCGTCGGCGTCCATGGCCAACACGAGCGTCGACGCATGCGCGAGGCCGGCACGCTCGAGGACAGCGTCGTCGGTGGCATCGCCGGTCAGGACGCGGACGCCGTCGGGAATCCCGGCCTGGTCCTCACGCTGATCGACTGCCACCACCTCGTGCCCCGATCGGGCCAGGTCGTCGACGATCGCCGACCCCACCTGACCGAGACCGCACACGATGACGTGCCCCCGCAGCCGATCGATCTCCTTGTCCATCTGGAACCTCCGGAAGTCTGCGCTCAGCCGCCCCTCGAGCAGGGCCTCGAGCGACACGCCGAGCGTGTACAGCGCCGTCCCGACGCCCACGAGCATCAAGGCGATGGTGAAGATCTGGTAGGTGCGGTCGACCGTCCCCACCTCGTTGAAGCCCACCGTCGTGACCGTCTGCACGGTCTGGAACAGCGCATCGATGCCCCCGAGCCCCTGGAGCCGGTAGCCGACCCAGCCGACGCCGATGACGATGGCCAGGGCGAGCAGGCCCATCCGGACCCGGGGCCAGTACAGATGCGACGGCTTCGTCCGCGCCGAACGAGTCCGAAAGCCGTTCGGGCGCACGCCGCCGAGAAAGCGCCCCGCGCCCACCGTCTGATACCGCTGTCGCCGTCAGCCCTTGGCGCGGCCGCTGAAACCGAACAGCGACCCGGCGACCTTGCGGATCTGGATCTCCTCGGAGCCCTCGGTGATGCGGTAGCGGCGGTGGTGGCGGTAGATGTGCTCGAACGGCATGCGGCGGTCGTAGCCGGCGCCACCGCAGGTCTGCATCGCCCGGTCGGCGGCGTCGCAGCAGAACCGGTTGCCGCGGTAGTTGCACATGGCCACCTTGTCGGTGATCTCCATGTGATCGATGCCCTCGTCGAGCTGCCACGCCGTCTTGTGGATCAGCGCCCGCAGCATCTCGGCCTCGGTGTAGAGCTCGGCCAACGGGAACTGGATGGCCTGGTTGGTCGACAGTTTCTTGCCGAACGTCGTGCGGTTGTTGGCCCACTGGACGGCGACGTCGATGCAGTGCAGGCCGGCGCCGAGCGACGACGCCGCCTGGCGGATGCGGTTCTCGTGCACGAACAGCTGCGCGGTCTGCAGGCCCCGACCCTCGTCACCGAGGATGTCGTCGTTGCTGACGCGCACGTCGCTGAGCACGACGTGGGCGTGGTCGGTGGGCATGTTGAACGTCCACATGAACTCCTTCACCTCGAAGCCCGGCGTCTGCACGGGCACGATGAAGCAGGTGATGCCGTGGCCCTCGCCGGGGTTCCCGGAGGTGCGGGCGAAGATGTAGTCGTGGGTGGCGTGGTGCAGCCCGGTGTTCCAGTACTTCTCGCCGTTGATGACCCACTCGTCGCCGTCGCGCACTGCGGTGGTCTCCATCCAGGTGGCGTCGGAACCGTGGAGCGGTTCGGTCAGGCCGAAGCCGATGCGGGCCTCGCCGGCCAGCATCTTCGGGATCCACTCGGCCTGCTGGGCCTCGGAGCCGAACTTCTCCATCATCAACACGGTGACGAGGTTGCCGACGATGGAGCTCTCGTTCTGGAGGTCGTTGTGCAGGCCCAGCCCCTTGCGGGCCAGGTGCTCGCGCACGATGGCCATGTCGAGGTTGGTGCCGTTCTGGCCGCCGAAACGCTCGGGCAGGTGCCAGCGGTAGAAGCCGGCCTCGTCGGCGGCCTTGCGCATGCGGACCAGCAGCGCCTCCCACTCGGCGTTGGGGAGACCGTCGCGGTCCCAGTCGGTGCGGGCGTCTTCGCGACGGTGGTCGAAGAAGCGGATGTTGTCGTCTTCTTGCTCCATGGGCTTGATGACGTCGTCGATGAACGCGTCGAGGTCGTCGAGGAGCTGCTGGGTGCGAGCCGGGATGGTGAAGTCCATGGCGGCGAAACTACTCCCCGGCGCCTCGGCTCGCCGGAGGACCAGTCGACCGCAGCCGCAGTCATCGGCGCCGCCCCGCCCGCACAACCCGACCTATTACCCAGTGGCACTGTCGACCAGGTCGACGACGTGTTTCGAGTGCCGTCGACCAACTACAACGACCGCGACCGCTCGCAGGGCTCAGGTCGGGGTGAATCGCCGGTTGGGAGGTTGGTGCATGCGTAGGTGAGCTCGGTCGCGGGCGATGCCGAAAGCGACGGAACGGTGCAGCGACCGGTCGAAGCATGGCGGCTACGTCGCCCTCGGGGAAGTCGTCTCAGGATGCGAGCCCACGGTTGGTCGAGAGGAGTCCATCTAGCGCTGCACCGGCTGCTTCGACGCAGCGTCCTCGACGTCGTCGGGCCGATCCGAGCACCCAGTCGCCGGCCAACGGCCCCCAGGGTCAAAGCGAGTTCCCGATTCAGCTGTCCGAACGAGGCAGATGGCACTGCGGTCGTGCAGAGGCACAACTTGACAGCCTTCGGCCACTCCACGCATCGCCGGCAACTCGGCCTGGCCTTAGCGCTGCTCATCGATGGCCGCCCCCCCGGCACGACTTGCCCGGCCTGGCAGCGAGTTGGCGGGACATGCACGAGCAATTCTTCAAAGATGCCAAAGCGGCCGATCGTCCGCCTTGGCACAAGGAGATTCTGAAATGCTCGTCCTGAGACGCTCTCTATCAGCCTTTGTATCCGCCTTGCTCGTCGCATCAACGCTTGTTGTGGCCGCCTCGCCAGCCGCAGCTTATGAAGTCACGACGACGACGCGCGACCCAGGAAAGGAGCTTCGGGCAGACTGGTTCGCAGGTGTTCCTATTCAACGAAATCGACCAACAGCCTGCTTTAATCAAAGCCGCGATTCCGAGTACGTGTGGTACTGTCGCAGTATCGCTGGCAGCGAGGAGCACGGAAACCGGCGGAACTGGGTCGTTGACTTTAGTCCGCGGGAGCGCCCCTTGGCAGTTGCCGGATCGAATGCGTCACGCTTCGGGATCAGTATCGTAACCCCGGATGGGGGAATGTACAGCGGCTGCATCTGGGAGTCGCCCACGAACAACTACACGTGCGACTATCGCGAGTGGAAGCCTCAAGTCTTGCCTCGTGGCCAGAATGCCTTCGCACTCCGCAAACTGTGGAACTGGGCTCTCTACGTCGGCGGCTCGCCGCTTGCATGCGCAGAGGGCGTGCGCGACGTATGGCGAGGTCGAACAATAAGGGCTACGTTCGTCGTTGCATGCCTCGGTGAGCCAATGTAGGGTTCGGCGCATGCCATCGTGGTTCCCCGTGGTCGTCGTGCTATTGCTGCTCGCTTCTTATGCGGGGGTCGTTATACGCGGCGACCACCGGGAGCGCCTATGGGTGGCCTCTATTGCTGGGGCGTTTGTCTTCACGCTAGCGGCTGCACTGTTATTGATTTGGGTTTCTTGAACGCCTCTTGTGCAGGTTCAACGAGGCCGATGTGAGCAGCAGCCACAATGGCTTCTGTCCGATTGTTCACGCCAAGTTTCGCATATGCTGACTGCAGGCGCCTACGTATCGTTCGCTCGCTGTGATTCATTTCACTGCATACTTGAGGGATATGTTGGCCCTTGGCAAGCCGCTGAAGGAGTTCGACTTCGAGTGCTGTTAGGGAACCCCGGGGAGTTGATTCCCCAACGGCGATCGCTCGGGCAATTTCGCATGGAATCAGACACTCTCCATTGGCCGCAGCATGGGCTACGCGAATCATCATCTCGGACGACGTGTCCAGGTGTACCACTCCAAGACCCAAGCCAACCGCCTTGCGAAACAGTTTCACGTCAAGAGAGGTGACAATGGCAACAGCGCCTGCGTAGCCCGTCTGTGCAAGCCCGGAGAGCTCATCGAGATCACCAAACGTGCAAGTATCGACCACAACTGCTCTGATTCTGTGGTTGTGGTGGGGGGGGCTTGGTGCCAGGTGATGCCATTAGCTTCACACCTAGCCGCTAGTGCTTCCTTTAGTGGCTGAAGCCCGGATTTCATCCAGATGCCGTGCATCGAAGTCCAAACTCGATCAATCCTTTGATTCTGGCGGGACTTTACTCGCCGGTCTTGGGGGCCGCCACAATTGGCGTTGGCGGTGACACATTCTGTCCCAAGGAGAAACCGACCGTCGATGGTGTCGTCGGACCGCCAGCACGCGCTGCTCGACGCCGGGTGTATCACCGAACCGCTCGACTGGTACCGCAGCAGATCGCCGTGGGGTGGGCCGATCGCATGTCCGCTCACCATGGTCGACCTGCTGACCGTGGTCGAGGCCGACCTGTGGCCCCGCGTCGCGGGCCGGGCAGTCGGGATGTACGGGGCGATCTCGCTGCAACTGCTCGCTGGTCCCGTTCATCTCTATGTGGTCCACGACGTGTCGGCGACGATCGTGGCGTTGTCGCGCACGCCGCGTACCGAGGTGCTCTGGTACGACGCCGTTGCGGTACGTGACGGCATCGAGGTCGTGCGGATGCGGATGATGTCGAGGCTGTTGCCGGTGTAGAGGCGCGCGCAGGTCGCTGCCGGGCGACGCCGCCGAGCGGAGCGGGGAGCCGGGAGCGTACGATCGTCGTGCCGACACAACCTGGGGGTTGCCCGATGACTCGTGAACGACTGGTCGAGATCGCCAAGCGCAATCTGACGCATCACCGCAACGGCACGGTCGATCAGGCCGACGACGTCTTCCGGGTGCCGTCGACCAACTACTACGACCCCGACCGCTGGCAGCGCGAGATGGACATGGTGTTCCGGCGGCTGCCGCTGGTGATGGGTTTCTCGGCCGAGCTGCGCGAGCCCGGCGACTACAAGGCCCTCGAGGCCGTCGGCGTGCCGATCCTGCTCACCCGCCACAGCGACGGCGCCGTGCGGGCGTTCGTCAACATGTGCAGCCACCGCGGCGCCATCATCATGGAGGACGGCACCGGCAACACCCGCCGCTTCACCTGCCCCTATCACGCGTGGAGCTACGACGGCAGCGGCGACCTCGTCGGCATCTTGGACCGCGCCGACTTCGGCGACGTCGACCCGTCGTGCCTGGGCCTCACCCCGCTGCCGGTCGCCGAACGCGCCGGCATCATCTGGGCGTGCGTCACCCCCGGCGCCGCCATGGACATCGACATGCACCTCCAGGGCTACGACGAACTGCTCGGCCTGCTGAAGCTCGACCAGTGCCACCACGTCGGCACCAACGTCGTCGCCGGCCCCAACTGGAAGGTCGCCTACGACGGCTACCTCGACCTGTACCACCTGCCGATCCTGCACCGGAACACCTTCGGCGCCGACTTCAACAACAAGGCGAGCTACGACGCCTGGGGTCCCCACCAGATGGTCAGCTCGCCCAGCGACCGCGCCGCCGCGTTCGAGGATCTCCCGGCCGACCAATGGCCCGACACGGCGCTGCTCGGCGGTGTCGTGACGATCTTCCCGCACATCTCCATCGCCACCTTCGACGCCGGCGGCAAGGTGTACATGGTGTCCCAGCTGTTCCCGGGCGCCGATGCCGACAGCTCGGTGACCATCCAGAACTTCCTCGCCGTCGATCCGCCCAGCGAGGAACGCCAGGAGGCCATCGCCGGCACCATGGCGTTCCTCGAACACGTCGTGCGCGACGAGGACTACTACACCGGCAACCGCATCCAGCGGTCGGTCAAGACCGGCGCCAAGCCCGAGTTCCTGTTCGGGCGCAACGAGGGCGGCGGCCAGCGCTTCCACCGCTTCGTCGAGGCGCTCATCGACACCGACGACGCCGACCTCCCCGCCCTGTTCGCCAACGGCGTCCCCGCCTCGACCAGCTGACGCTCAGCCGCCGACGACGACACCGGCGCGCGCCTCGTCGAGTTCGTGGAGCTCGGCCTGGCTCATTCGCTGCTCGGCAGGCGAGCGTCCGCCAGACGCTCGCCGTGGAGGAGCCGAAGCCACTGGCGGTGGATCTCGTCGTCGGAAGCGTCGGGGTTGCGGGTGCGGAGACCCGCCAGGGTGATCGCGCGAACCTCCTCGGCCATGGCCGAGGTCGCCAGCAGCCGTTGCGGTCCGGTCATCGCCGCGAACACCTGCCGCTGAACGGCGGCGGCTTCGGCGGTGGTGTCGCTCGGATGCACAGCCCGAACACTACGGACGGTCGCCGACACAGCGACGATACCGCCGGCGGGAGCCCCGAAGCGGACGGTCGGTTTCCGAGAGCGCCCGATGCTCCGAAGTAGGGTGACGACATGCTGCAGATGTTCGGGTTCGAACGGGTCGCGATGGTCCTGAGCGATCTCTACTTCGTCGACCCGGCGCCCGAGCCCGGGCAGGAGGGCGCCGAACGAGGGGTCCGGCTCGAGCTCCGCCGGCTGGTTGCGGGCGAGATCGAGGGATCGATCTACGCGGCCCGGCCGATCACGGTTGCAGACCCCCTGTGGCGGATCGACCTGCTCGAGACGGTCGACGGTCCTCCCGGGTCGTTCGATCGCACCCATCACCACCCGCGTTTCGAGGGCTGGGAACCGGGCGGACGCCGCTTCGTGCCCGAGCTCGGCGCGGCACCCCTCGACTGGCTCGAGGCACGCCTGCGTGACCTGGGTCCGGTGCTGGCCGCTGCGGGCGTTGGCGCCGACGACGTTTCCGGCGCCGACATCGAAGGCATCCGCGATGCCGCTCCGGCGATCGTCGCAGCAACCCGTTGGCTGCTGAACGAGGTCCACGAGGGGCGACTGGCCGTGGCTCCCGACGAGCACGCGACCTCTGCCCGGATCAGCTGGCTCTGACGGCTGCTCGGCCCTGACGGCTGCCCGGTGCTGACGGCTACCCGCTTCGGGGACACCGGCGCCGCAGATGCGGCCCCGACGCCCGCTCGCCTCGACGACGCCGGCCCAGCTCGGCTCGGCTCGAGGGTGACGCTGTCGTCAGCTGTCGAGATCGCGGCGGCGGAAGCCGACGAGACCGACTGCGACGAGGCCGCCGGCGATGGCCGACACGACCAAGACAGGCATCCACGAGAAGCTCTCGGCGGGCATCGCGGGCAGCGCCTCGAACGGCGAGAGGTCCAGCAGCCACTGGGGTAACCCGAGCACCGCGCCGAAGATCCCGACGGCGACGATGACGGCGAAGACCCCCCACGCGGCGACGGTGGCATCGGGCAGCCAGCCGAACAGCACGAACGCGACGCCGACCAGGAAGAGCACCGCCGGCAGGCTCACCAGCGCCGCGCCGATCAGACGGGGGATCTGGGAGGCGTCGCCGGTGACCCCGGCATAGGCCAGGCCCGCGCCGAGCCCGGCGGCGGTGACGATCACTGTCGACCCTGCGACGGCGACGACCAGGTGCGCAGCCGCCCATCGCCATCGGCTGGTGGGCGTGGCCAGCAGCAGCTCTGCGTGGCCTGCGGTCTCGGCCGAGCGGGCCCGCAGGGTCGACGAGATGGCGAAACCCGACGCCAACATGGCGAGCATCGACAGCGACATCGCCAGGTACGCGTCGCTCAATGAGGCATCGCCCAACGCCGCGAGGAACTCGGCGAGGTCGGGATTGTCCTCGATGAGCGTCTCGATCTCCTCGCCGATCGAGCCGTAGACCGCACCCGTGACGAACAGCGCGACCGTCCAGCCGATCAACGCGCCGCGCTGGAGCCGCACCGCCAGGCCGAGCGGGTGGGTGATCCACGGTGCCGCCTCGGGCGGACCCGGGCGTTGGGCGACGATGCCGCTGCCGAGGTCGCGTCGCACCGACAGCTGGTAGGCGGCGACGGTGGCGGCGACCGCGAACATCGCGAGGCCCAGCAGGGTCCACCACCGCTCATCGGCGTAGGCACGCACGCCGAGACCCCAGCCGAACGGGGTGAGCCACGCCAGCGGCGTCCAGGCCACGTCGCCGATACCGCGCACGACGAAGGCCACCCCGGTGAGACCGGCAGCGAGGCCGAGCGTCGCCCGACCGGTCGGCGCGATCTGCGCGGCGCAGGCGGCCACGGCGGCGAACGAGATGCCGACCAGGCCGATCGAGGCACAGAGCGCGATGGAGCCGGCGGTCGCGAAGCCCAGCGCCACGATCGCGATGCACGACGCAACGGCGACGACCAGGTTCGCCACGACGGCGACGACCAGGGCGGCGGTGATCGGCGCGTGACGGCCCACCACCGACGACCGGACGAGGTCGGCGCGCTCGTCGTCCTCTTCGGCGCGGGTGTGGCGGTTGACCACGAAGACACTCATCAGCGCCGATGCGAGCGCCATCCATGCGCTGGTCTCGTTGACCAGGATGACGCCGATGTTCGGGTCGTCGAAGCCGTAGCCGGGCCCGGCGAACACGACGAGTGCCGGGTTGTCGCCGACGGAGTCGACGTAGTTCCGGATCTGCTGGGGGGTCTCGTACAGCGACAGGATCTGGTCGGCCGACACGACCATCAAGGCGGTGAGCCCGACGATCCACAGCGGCAGCCGGACACGGTCACGACGCAGGACGAGCCGGACGAGCCGCCAGAGCCCCGTCAGCGACGTGGTCGCACGGTGGCGAGGCGCAGCCGCTGGGTCGTCGGTGTCGGTGTCGGTGTCGGTTCGGGCGGCTGGCCGCGCCGGGATGCTGGTCGTCGTCATGGCGTGGACACGTGGTCTCCGGACGGACATGGGCTCGCGATGGACGTTTGTGACGGGTTTGCACGCCCCAGGGACCGTGCAAACCCGTCACAATCGTCGGTGGGGATCGCCGGCCAGGTCACGACTGCCGACCGTTCCCGTTGTCGTCGGTGGGGCCGTTGCCATGGGCGGGGCCGTTGGCGTCGAGCTCGTCGGCGTAGTGGCGCAGGAACAGCGCCTCGAGCGTCGGCGGCCGGGCTTCGAGCGCCACGATCCCGAGTTCGCTGAGGTGTGCCATGACGTCGCCGATGTGGGCGTGCTCGACCTCGAAGGTGACCCGGCCGTCGTCGTGGCCGAGATCGACCACCCCCGGCAGGTCGGCGATGGTGTCGGCGTCGCCGGCGACCTCGACCGACACCGTGGTGCGGGTGAGGACACGCAGGTCCGACAGCGTCCCGGACTCGACGGCTCTGCCCTTGCGGATGATGGTCACCCGGTCGCAGAGCTGTTCGACCTCGGCGAGGATGTGGCTCGACAAGAACACGGTGGCCCCCCGCCCGAGCGCCTCACGGACACAAGCCTGGAAGACGGACTCCATGATCGGGTCGAGGCCTGCAGTGGGCTCGTCGAGGATCAACAGCTCGGCATCCGATGCCAGTGCAGCGACCAGGGCGACCTTCTGACGGTTGCCCTTGGAGTAGGAACGAGCCTTCTTGGTGGGGTCGAGATCGAAGCGCTCGATCAGCTCGGCGCGGCGGCGACCGTCGAGACCACCGCGCAGGTCGCCCAGCAGGTCGATGATCTCGCCGCCGGTCAGGGTGGGCCACAGGTTGGTGTCGCCGGGGACGTAGGCGATGCGGCGGTGCAGCGCGACGGCGTCACGCCACGGGTCGCCACCGAACAGGGTCGCGGTGCCCGAGTCCTGGCGCAGCAGCCCCAGCACGATCCGCATCGTGACGCTCTTGCCGGCGCCGTTCGGCCCGAGGAACCCGTGGACCTCGCCCGCGGCGACCTCGAGGTCGAGCCCGTCGAGCGCCCGCGTCGCCCCGAACGTCTTGACCAGGTTCTGACACCGCACGGGCGAGTCCATGCAGCCCACGCTAGTGACGCGAGCCCGATGGTCTCAGGGCCTTCGGTCCCTCAGCGACGCAGCACCAGGGGTCGGACCCAAGTTCGTCAGCTCGGTGGGGTGAAGTCGCCGCTCATGTCGGTGGGGCCGCTGTAGAGGCTGGTGAGGGTGCGCTTGGCGAACTTCCAGTCGCCGTCGACGTTGCGGTACTCGTCGTCGTAGAAGCCCCACATGGTGCGGGTGGTGCCGTCGGCCATGCGCAGGAACTCCGAGGTGTACCAACGGCCCGAGCCGGTGCCGGCTGCCTCGTCGAGGGTGGCGCCGCCGTTGTGCACGACATGGACGACGGCGGGGAAGCCGCTCATGATCTTGGTCCAGGTGGCGACCATCTCGTCACGGCCGGAGAGCTTGACCTGGCCCATGTCCCACTCGGCGTCGGCGGTCCAGGTGCTGCCCCACTGGTCGGCGTTGCGGGTGCAGACGGCATCGGCGTAGGTGTGCACGAGCATGCTGATCGGATCCACTGGTTTCCCCCTGTGTGTTCGGGCGTCGGTCGCCGGGGTCGAGCGTAGGTGCTCGGCACGACGGTCGCATCGGCCTCCCTGGCGGCGGCGTCCGGGCGGCCAGTCGGACTGGCGCCGAAACTCGTCGCTCCAGCGACGGTTTTCGGCGCCGGAAAGATGGCCCACGTGCCGCAATCGCCGAGGGGGCATGGGCAGTCGGGCACTGCCCGCCAGCCGGGCGAGGCGGTCGGCCCGGTCAGCCCCGCCGGTCGGCTTCCGGGTCAGCCGGCGGGGGCGGTCTCGACCCAGCCGACGACGCGCTTGACCATCACGTCCATGAAGCTGTCGTCGCCGTCGGCCAGCGCCGTGTCGAGGACCTCGCCGGTGCCGATCATGCGATGCGCCAGCAGCTCCTTGGTGACGGTCACGTCGGCGACGAGGTCGTCATGGCTGTAGTCGCCGACCCCGGCCGCCACGAGCGTCTCGTGGTACCGGCGCAACAGCTCGGCCTCGGCGCCGCGATGGTCGGGCGTCAGCGCGGTGGTGATGAAGTACGCCACGTCGCTGCCCGGACGGCCCACACCCATCAGCTGGTAGTCCAACACCACGATCTGCCCGTCGGGGCGGAAGAGGATGTTGTCGAGGCGATAGTCGCCGTGCAACAGCGTGTACGGCGCCCGGGTCAGCGAGCTCGTCATCTCCGGCAGCCGCTCCTGCACGTCGTCCATGCGGGCGATCATGTCGTCGCCCACCAGCGAGCCGAAGCGCTCGACGAACAGGTCGCGGTTGCGGCGGTAGCTGGCCTGGAACACCTTGGGGGCCCGGTCGATGGGCCAGATGTTGTCGACCTGGTTGGCGACGCCGGTCATCCAGTTGCGGGCGTGGAAACGGGCCAGCACCTCGAGCGCCACCGCGGCATCGTCGAGCGTCCCGCCCGCCACCTGCGACGGCGGTCGGGCGTCGGCGATGTCCTCGATGATCAGCAGGTACCGCCGCTTACTCTTCTCTGCGAGCGCCAGGAACCGGTCGGTGAGCCACTGGACGCCGCCGATGGGGAGCTTCTCGAACAGCCACAGCGACGCCGTGCCGATCCACGGTGCGGGGTCGGGGTCGCAGACGCCGTGGTGGAACGCCGGCATCGGCAGGCCCAGCTGGTCGGCCAGGCGGCTGTAGACGTCGATCTCGCGCTGGTACCCCCCGAGGCCCTCGCCGAGTGCGCGGTTGGTGGGGTTGGCGGTGGGAACCTTCACCACGACCGATGCGGGGAGGTGATCGGCCGGGGAGTCCCAGACCAGTCGGCAGCGCTGGAGCTCGCCGACGAAGCCGATGCCGGCACCGATCTCGGAGGTCTCGACCGACACCACCTTGGCGCCGCCGTGGTTGGGCCCGAGGGTCTCGCTGAACCACTCGGGCGTCAGTTCCTCGACGCGTTGCGGGATGTGCGGACGCGCCTTGGCAGCCCGCCTCGCTGCGACACGTTCCTTGACTGTTGCCATCGCTTGCCCCCCCTGGCATGGATGGTCGCAGCGGCTCGGACCCTGGGTCAGGTCCCTGCGAGCTTCGCCACGACCGGTGCGAAATCGTTCAGCTGCGTGGCTCCCACCGTGACGTAGGAGATGCCGTACTTCTCGCGGCGCTCGATGAGCCCCTCGCAGATCTGGTCGACGGACCCGATGAGCGCGTGGGGATGGGCCGCCATGGTCTCGGGCGTCATGCCCATCGCCTGGGCCATGCCGGCCACCGTCGCCTCGGTGTGGTCGGTGACGGCGGTGAAGTAGGCGGCGATCTCGATCTCGAGGTCGTCGAAACGGTCACCTGCACCGTCGCGGACCCAGCCCAGCTTCTGGAGCGTGCGCTCGGCGGTGGAGCTGGCGAGGCCGTGCTCGCCGATCTTGCCGGCCGAGTTGTCGAAGTTGAGCGACACGATGTCGGCCATCGCGCCGGCGATGCCGAGCACCTTCGGCGAGCCGCCGCCGACCATGATCTTCGGGCCGCCCGGCTGGGGCGACACCGGCAGCGCCTCGAACCCGGAGGCCTTGACGTAGGTGCCGTCGTAGTCCATCTGGCCGCCGGCGAAGAACGCCTTGGAGAACTCGATGTACTCGGCCATGCGCGCGATGCGGATGCCGGGTCGGTCCATCGGGACGTTCATCGCCTGGTACTCGCTGGCGATCCAGCCGGCGCCGAAGCCGGCCTCGAGGCGGCCGTCGGACATCAGGTCGATGGTGGCCATCTCCTTCGCGAGCACCACGGGGTTGTGGTAATCGCAGCAGAAGACCCGGCAGCCGATCTTGATGGTCTCGGTGACGGCGGCGGCGGCGACCATGGCCGGCACCGCCGCCACGCTCTGGGGTGGGTGGGCGGCCTCGGTGTAGGCGGTGCCCTCGCCGAGGTAGTGGTCGGCGAGGTGGAACGCCGAGTACCCATGGTCCTCGGCCTTGCGGGCCATGTCGCGCCACTGCGCGGCGCTCTCGGGTGCGAAGGCCTGATACCCGAATCGGAACGGCTTGGTCATCGGTGCTGACGCCCCCTCGGTGGTCGAACGGGCGCAGCGTAGTGGGCGGGCACCGACGGCGTCGGCCCGTGCCTCGGCGGCGCCGTCTCGGCGGCGCCGTCTCGCCGACGCCGCGACGGAGCACTTGCAGGCTCTGCTCAATGACCGTACATTCGGACAAGAGGTTTGGGCCTGCTCGTTGCGGGAGAGAGACACCTCCTGCAGAACTCGGCAAGGGGGAACAGCGATGGCAACGACGGCACATCACAAGGTGGTGATCGTCGGTGGGGGAGCCGCCGGCATCACGGTTGCCGCACGATTGCGGCGCGAGCTCGAGGGCGGCGGCGATGACATCGCTCTCGTCGAGCCGTCCGACAAGCACTACTACCAACCGCTCTGGACGCTGGTGGGGGCCGGCCTCACCACAGCGGAGAAGACCGAACGGTCGGAGGCCTCGGTCATGCCCAAGGGCGTGCACTGGATCAAGGAGAAGGCCACCGCGTTCGACCCGGACAACAACACCGTCGAGACCTCCGGCGGCAAGCAACTGTCGTACGACGTATTGATCGTCTGCCCCGGCATCCAACTCGACTGGGACCGGATCCCAGGCCTCACCGAGACCCTCGGTGTCGATGGCGTGTCATCGAACTACGAGTACCGCCTGGCCCCGAAGACCTGGGAATTCATCCAGGCCACCACCTCCGGTACGGCGGTCTTCACGATGCCGAACGGGCCGATCAAGTGCGCCGGTGCACCGCAGAAAGCGGCCTACCTGGCGTGCGATCGCTGGCGCAAGGCCGGCGTCCTCGACGCCATCGACGTGCACATGGTGCTGCCGACGCCCGGCATGTTCGGCATCCCGGCCTTCGCCGAAGCGCTCGAAAAGGTGGTGGCCGACTACGGCATCACCGTGCACTTCCAGTCGGAGCTGGCGTCTGTCGACGTGGCGAACAAGCGGGCGACGTTCACGTCGCTGGCCGGCGAACCCGACTTCGACATCGACTACGACATGATGCATGTCGTGCCCCACCAGTCGGCGCCCGACTGGGTGAAGTCCAGCCCGCTGTCGACCGACCAGCCGACGGGCTACGTCGACGTCGACAAGCACACGCTCCAACACGTGCGGTATCCCAATGTGTTCGCCCTCGGCGACGCGGGCTCGACCCCCAACTCCAAGACCGGCGCTGCCATCCGCAAGCAGGCCCCGGTTGTCGTGGACAACGTCATGGCGCAGCTGAGCGGCAAGAGCCTCGAGGCGAGCTACGGCGGGTACGCATCGTGCCCTCTGGTCACGTCGGATCACGAGATGCTGCTGGCGGAGTTCGACTACACGATGGAGCACACCCCGTCGTTCCCGATCATCGACCTCACCAAGCCCCGCCGCGACATGTGGTACCTGAAGAGGTACGGCCTGCCGTTCCTGTACTGGAACCTGATGCTCAAGGGCCGCGCCTGACGATCGGATTCCCGGGTTGGTGAACCGCTGGGCGCTGAACCGCTGGGGACCGCTGGGGTCAAGTCGTACTTTCAACCAACTCCGGGTCGACGAGCCTGGAGGCCGCCGTGTGGCGAGTTGGTTGGACGTGAGGTAGTCCCCGACCGCACCGGCCACCGGAGCCGGGTGCGGCGACGGCCTCCGACCCTCAGGCCGCGGGCGTCGGGTGGAGGCGCTCGACGTCGGGACGGTCCGATGTCGGCTCCTGCGTCGGGATCACGGCGTCGCGGGTGATCAGGATCAGGACGCTGGGCAGCACCACCAGCGTCGCCACCAGGGCCATGACGATCATCAGTGCGGTCAGCAGGCCGTAGGCGGCGAACAGCGGCATGGGGGCCAGGGCCAGGATGCCGAAGCCCACTGCCGAGCTGGCGGCCGATGCCACCAGGGCAACGCCGGTGCCCTCACCGGTGATCGACACGGCGGTGGTGCGGTTGCCGGTGCGGTCGAGCTCCTCGCGGTAGCGGGCGATGAAGTGGATGGCGAAGTCGATGCCGATGCCGATCGACACAGCGGCGATCGTGGCCGTGACCAGGTTGATCGAGTAGCCCGCGACCTCCATGAAGGCGTACAACCACGCCACCACCATCAAGATGGGCACGATGCTGGCCAGGCCGTAGCGGACCGACCGCAGGAAGATCGTCGCAACCGCCAGGCACAACAGCACGGCCACCGGCAGCGACACCTGCAGCGCCCGGTTGGTGCCGTCCAGCGACCCCTCCCGGATGAACGCGCTGCCGGTGACCTGGACGAACGTGCCACCCAGGTCGGAAGCGATGGCGTCGGCGATCGGCTCGAGGTCGTCCCGAGCGGCGGTGACCGACTCCTGGGCCCGGCTGTCGACGAGCCCGAGCTCGAAGACCGTCGACCCCGTCGTGCCGCTCAGGCTGATGGCCGTGCCCACGTCGTCGGGAGTGAGGATCGACCGCTCGGCATCGAAGGGCACGCCGGTCTCGGTCGCGACGACGATCAGCGCCTCGACCTGCTCGCGGGTGTCGGGGATGGCGTCGCCGTCGGCATCGGTGAGCACGACGCCGGTCCGGCTCGCCACGAGGTCGGCCATGGCCGGCGACTCCCAGGTGGCGGCCAGGACCTCGAAGACGCCGCCGTCGATGTCGACGTCGCCGGCCTCGGTGCGGGCCAGCGACGGCGTGTCGAGCGCCCGGACCTCGTCGAGGCGGGCGTCGAGTGCCGCCAGGTTGGCCGGTTCGGCGAGGTCGCCCTCGACGTAGATCAGCGCCGGTTCGCCGCCACGATCGCCGACGTGGGCGTCGAGCTGGTCGAGGCCGACGACGAAGTCGGTGTCGGAGGCGAAGAAGTCCTCGACGTCGAACTCGGCCGCCACCTGCACGGCGAGGGTGGCCGCAGCGGCGGTCACGACCAGCGCGACGGGCACGACGATGCGGGGGTGCCGGGCGACGGCGCTGATCATGCGACCCACCGGCTCGGCGAGGCCGTGACCGCCGTCGACCACGGGGAGGTCGCCGACGGCGGGTCCGGTGTCGCGGCGGTTGCGCTGGCGGAGATAGGGGATCACGACGATGGTGGCGATCGTCGCCACCGCGAGGATGGTCCCCAGCCACGGCAGCAGGAACACCATCAACAGCACCGATCCCATCGTCATCGAAGCCGCGGCGACCGCTCCGGCGACCCGCAGTGTGGTGGCCCGACGGCCCGGCGTCGGCGGGGGGACGTCGGCTTCGATGCGGGCCACGACCAGCGGCGTCACCACGCCCAGCAGCAGATAGGCCGACGCCAGGGCGATGGCGGCGCCGATGCCGAACTGGGTGATCGACTCGATGCCCGAGGTGACGTTGGCGAGGAACGCCATGGAGTCCGATGCGAGCGCCAGCAACAGTGCGCCCGACACGGCGGCCAGGCCGGTGACGATGGCGGGCGTGGCCGAGGTGCCGTGGGCGCGTTCCTCCCGGTATCGACCGATGGCGTGGAAGGCGAAGTCGACGCCGAAGGAGATCATGGCGATCGGCACGATGAGCGACAGGACCAGGTCGTCCTTCAGGCCGATGAGGTTGGTGATGCCCTTCAGCCAGACGATCAGTGCGATGAACGCCGTGGAGACGGTGGCGAGCACCCAGTAGCTGCGGAAGGTCACGCCGACCATCACCAACACGGCCAGGATCGTGAAGCCGATGAACGGTCCGGCGATGGCGCCCTGTTCCTGGCTGGTCAGGTTGACGTCGAGGGCGATGCCGTTGACCTGGAGGTCCTCGGCGGTTCGCAGGGCCTCCTGGATCTCGCGGTCGTATTCCTCGGGTGCGGTGTCGCCGCCGAGGTTGACCGAGGTTGCGCCGAAGCCGAGGATCGTGTCGTCGGCCAGCACCACGGGGGCGATGGCCGGGACGATCCAGTCGCCGTCGGGCGTCTGCGACGTCTGGGTCGACAGCGCGAGCGCGCCGGACTGCACGCCGAGGCGTTCGATGAGTGCAGCGCCGGCGGCCTTGACCTGAGCGTCGGTGGCGTCACCGAGGCCGATGCCCTCGGTGGCCCGCAGCTCGTCGTCGACGAGGTCGGCGAGGCTGAGGATGCCGGTGGCGTCGCGGGTGACGTCGACCTCGAAGTAGGTGAACAGCGTCGGACCGAGCTCGGGGTCCTCGCGGAGGCGCTGTTGGGCTTCGAACAGCTGGTTCAGTGGTTCGGCACGAAGGATGTCGCCGCCGGAGTCCTCGATGACGAAGCCGATGCCGCGCACGGTGGAGGCGAAGGTGTCGTCGATGCGATCGCGGGCGGTGAAGACGTCGCCGGCAGGTTCGGTGCTGGCGGATTCGTCGGGCGCCATCGCCAGGAACGGGATGACGAGGAGCGCGGTGATGGCGCCGACGACTGCGAGCGTGCGGCCGAGGTTGGCCTGGAGTGCAGCGACGATCCGAGTGGTTCGTGACGGCGGGGCGGGGGTGGGAGTGAGCATCGGTGGTTCGGTCCTGGAGGGCTTGACGCTGGTAAGATGACAACGTAAAGATCCATCTTGCCACTGTCAAGTACCCAGACTGTGACTCGCGCCTCACCAGCGGCACAGGAGCCTCGCCATGACGGACCACTACCACCACGGCGATCTGCCGAGCACGCTGCGCGCCGCGACGGCCGAACTCGTCGCCGAACGGGGCCCCCGAGGATTCAGCCTGCGCGAGGTCGCCCGGCGTGCCGGTGTTTCCCACGCCGCACCCGCGCACCACTTCGGCGACTCCCGCGGGCTACTCACTGCCGTGGCCGTGGAGGGGTTCACCGCACTCGCCGATGCGTTGGCCGCAGCGGCGGCGAGCAGCACCGACGTGCGGCAGCGGCTGCGTGCCTGCGGCCGGGCCTACGTCGCCACCGCCATGACGTATCCCGGGCACTACGCGGTGATGATCGACACGTCGATCCACGACCCGGACGACCCCGGCCTCGCAACCGAGGGATTCCGGGCGTTCGCGCAGCTGATCGAGGCTGTCGAGGCGATCCGCGACGCCTGCAACCCCGAGCTCGACATCGAGACCGCCGCCACGACGTGTTGGGCGACGATGCACGGCCTGGTGGTCCTCGATCCCAAGATGGCGATGATCGCCGAGAAGCTCGGTCAGACCCCGCCCGACATCGTCACCCGTGTCGACGGCGCCGTCGACCTGCTGTTCGACGGCTTCATCCAGCGCTGACCAGCGAAACGGGGGCAGCCGCCCGGGAGGCCATGGGTTTCTGGCGCCGAAACTTGTTGCTCTGGTGACGATTTTTGGCGCCGGTTGTTTGCCTCGAAAGGCAGCGCCGACGTCGGTCGATACCGGTGCGGCGTCGATCAGGGCGACGACGCCACCGCCAACGCCGTTCGGATCTCGGCGACCTGGCCCGGCGTCAACCCACGATGCTCCAGCGACCCCGGGTCGGCGCCGTCGAGATAGCGGTCGAGGGCGTCGAGGCGTCGATCGCCGCCGTCCGTGACATCGCCGCAGAACGCAGCCAGCGGTGCCTGCTGCACCCGGATCGTGAACAGCACCCAGCGGCCACCGCAGTCGTCGTCGGGGAGGCGCCGCAGCGTCTGACGTTCGCTCCGTACGACCACGTCCTCGAGGACCCGTGCGGCCTCGATGATCGGGTCTCCGTCGACGGGCGACGACGGTTGGAAGAGCGCCGGGTCGGCGTACAGGAACCAATTGCGCCGCCAGACGGGTCGGTCGGTCAGCCGGTCGAACAGCAAGTCGATCTTCGACGCCAGGTGCTCGGCGTAGCCGTGCACGGGACCATGGACCTCGGTGATGTGGCGCCCGATCTTGTCGGCCAGACGCCAACGCGACGGAAAGCACAGCGACGCCGCCTCGAGGTACCAGCCGTCGTCGCGTCGACGCAGCAGGCACAGATCCTCCTGGGTCGACCGGCCCGCCCGGTCGAGCGGGTGGAGCTCGTCGTCCCTGCCGACGCTCGCCGACGTGCCGCCCCATGCCTGGTCTGTAGTTGTGAAATCTGGAGATCTGGGTCCCTCTGCACGACCCAGACCTCCAGATTTCGCCGGTTCGGTAGGCGCCGCAGCGGGGCGGTGGGTAGCTGTGGGGGCGGTCGGGACGCCTGCCTCGACGAGCGCCAGCTGCACCATCGCCTCCACCGTCGCGCCGGCGGTCTCGGTGTCGTCGAGGGCGGCGAACACTTCAGCGTGGCGTTCGGCGCACAGACTGGCCTTCAGGGCGAGCTCCTCGCCGCGGCAGTCGTCCGTGACCAGCCATGGTCGGTCACCGAGCGCCCGTGTCCCCATCGCCAGGGAGGACCTCTGGGGGTCCAGGTCGATCTCGTCGAACCAGGAATCGTCGGCCGTCATCGACGCATCGTGCCACGACGAGAAGATGCGGGCGCAACACGCTGCTCGCTCGGCGGTGTCGGTGACGCCGAGGGCTGCAACGACCTGAGTCCCCGGCGACCGAGACCGCACATAGGAGTTCGGCGATTCAGCCTGCGCAGCGCTCCCGGATACCCAGCAGCTGTCGGCGAACCATGATCCCGTCGCCCAAGCACAACGCGGGAACGACGAGACGTCCCGCGGGTCCGTGGATCTTCGCCCGAGCTCGACAGACCAGACGCGAGCCCGATGGCTCTCCCGTGGTAGACGCCATGGGCGACAGCACATAGGCGAGTGTGAAGTCGATCCGGTGACCGGCGAGGCGCTGCCCCAGCAACGACAGGACGAACGCGTGCGGCGGATCGACGATGGCAGCGGTGAAGTCGACCGGCCCGCCGGGCACCGAGTCGCCGGCTCGGGTCACCTGCCACTCGGGGTGGATGCGGCGGGCGCTGCGCCGACCGAGGTTGTCGATCAGGTCGTAGCTGTACCACCCCGCTCGCCCGAACCCCATCTGGGTCAGCCAACCGAACGCCTCGGCGGGTGGGCGGTCGAGGTCGATGGCGCGGGTGGCCGACATCGCCGGGTCGTCGATGAGATCGTCGCCGGGCATGGCGGCGTCGATCTCGTGGGGATGCGCACCCCAGGTCTCGAACGGGATCGCCATCGGGCGAGCATGCCAGCCCTCGCGCCGAGACGGCGAGCTGCACGGCCAGCGGATCGACGCACTCGAAGCCATCTCGCGGCAGCCCTGTCTTGGTGCCCGAGGATCCACTGGTTCTGGCGCCGAAAACCGTTGCTGGGGCAACGACTTTCGGCGCCAGAGAAATGGACGCTGGTGTGGAGTCGGCCTGGGCGGCGACATGCCGCGAGACCGTGCCCTTCGGGCTGGGGGCCATCGGGCGTGGGGCGCCCCGGCGGCAGCCTCGTCGAGTCGCCTACGCTCGCCGGCGAACGCACTCCGAAGGGGGAACTGGCTAGTGGCGCACACTCGACAGACCTGGACCGGCGACGTCGTGTCGCTCGTCGACGCCTACCGCGCGGGCGACCACTCGCCGGTGGCCGAGGTCGAAGCGACCCTTGCCGCCATCGAGGCGTCGGAGCTCAACGCCTGGTCGTTCGTCGACGCAGAGGGCGCCCTCGAGCGGGCCGCCGCCGTCGACGTCTCGCTCCCGCTCGGTGGTGTGCCCATCGGCGTGAAGGAGCTCGATCAGGTCGAGGGATGGCCCGACACCGCGGCATCGCTCGTGTTCGCCGACCGGATCGCCACACACGACCGCACGTCCATCGCCCGCCTCAAGGCCGCCGGAGCGATCCTCGTCGGGCTCACCACCGCCAGCGAGTTCGGCGGACTCAACGTCGGCAACACCAAGCTCAACGGCATCACCGGGAACCCGTGGAACCCCGAGGCCACGACCGGCGGCTCATCCGCCGGCAGCGCCGCCGCGGTGGCGGGAGCGATGGTGCCCATCGCCACCGGCGGCGATGGCGGCGGCTCGATCCGCATCCCGGCCGGGTTCTGCGGATTGCTCGGCATGAAGGGCACCGCCGGCCGCATCCCCCGGGGACCGCACACGGCGATCGCCCCGATGACGGTCGTGTCGGGCTGCCTCGCCCGCTCGGTGCGCGACGCCGCCCGCTACTACGACGTCTGCGCCGGGTTCGACGCCACCGACCCCTACAGCCTTCCCCGAGAAGCCCTCGGCTGGGAGGAAGGCCTCGGATCGACCGATCTGAAGGGCAAGCGGGCGGTGATCGCCCCGACGCTCGGGTCGGCCGTGGTCGCACCCGCCGTGGTCGAACGGATCATCGAGGCCGGCATGCAGCTGGTCGCGGACGCCGGACTCCACCTGGTCGACGTCGATGTGAACCTGCCGCCCATCGATTGGGAGTGGGCCGTCGCCAACCAGGTCAGCCTGTGCAACGAGCTCGGCGACCGCTGGCCCGACTGCGAGCCGCTCATGACCAAGGCCATGGCGCATGGGATCAAGCTCGGTCTCGAGCGCTTCGACATGCGCACTGCAGCTCGGGTCGAGGCCACCCGCACTGCCGCCAACGAACGCATGGCGGCGCTGTTCTCGCAGGTCGATGTGGTCATCTGCGCGTCGAACCCCGACGTCGCATTCCCGGCCTGGGTCGAAGTCAACACCCGGGTCGCCGGCGAGAAGGTGCCCGCCGGCAACAACGGGGCGCTCACGATCCCGGCGAACATCTCGGGTAACCCGGCGGTGTCGGTGCCGGTCGGGCTGGTCGACGGCCTCCCGGTGGGCATGCAGCTGATGGCCCGCCAACACGAGGACCGGATGTTGTTCGACCTGGCACGCGTCGTCGAGCAGACGACCCCGTGGCCCCTGGTCGCGCCGCCGAGCTGAGCAACGCAGCCGCAGTCGGCGGGTGGATCTGGCTCGGCGACGGAGCGAGCCCGATCACGGGAGAGCGCTCGGTCGAGGGCGCAGCGCCATTGGTTCCGGCGCCGAAAATCGTTGCCAGAGCGGCTTGTTTCGGCGCCAGGTGGGACGGCCGTTGGTTCTGGCGCCGAGAATCGTTGCCAGGGCGACAAGTTTCGGCGCCAGGTGGGACGGCCGTTGGTTCTGGCGCCGAGAATCGTTGCCAGGGCGACAAGTTTCGGCGCCAGTTGCATGGCCGAGGGTGCTGGCCGCCGCCCGGCTTCGCCGTCGGGTGCTCTCAGCTGCAGAGGCGAGTCACCACTTCTGCCAGTGGAGGACCTCGTCGACGGGGCGTCGGCGGACCGGACCGAAGTTGCCTTCCGGCCAACCGATCGGCACCAGCGCATACAGGCCCATGTCCTTCGGGAGTCCGAGGACTCGGCGGAAGTCCTTCTCCCTGAACATGTGCCAGATGGTCATCGTCGCGGCGAGTCCATGTGCCCGGGCGGCCAGCAGCAGGTTCTGCACTGCCGGATAGATGCTCGACGCCTCGCCGAGGTTGGCGCTGACCCGCAGCCCGCCGGCCAGGTCGGCCATGCCCCTGGGCCCGAGCGCCTTGACGAGATCGCGGGTGCGCTTGTCGAGCAGCGCGCCGGCGCTCGGCGTCGACCGCTGGTAGCACGCGGCGATCAGGGCCGGAGTGTCGGCGAAGTGGTCGGCCTGGTAGCGGAGTGCCTCGGCCATGCGGGCGTGGCGGTCGTCGTCGAAGTCGGGCACGACCGTGCCGGCCATCAGCTGGTAGGTCTCGACACAGCTGCGCCAGAGCTCGGCCAGCTCGGCCATGGGTTCGCGGTCGGTGACCACGACGAAGCCGTACTGCTGTGCGTCGGATCCGCTGGGCGCCCACGTGGCGGCCTGCACGATCTCGCGCAGCAGGTCGGGGTCGACCGGATCGGGCTTCAGGCGACGCATCGCTCGCATCGTGGCCATGACGTCCATGACGGGAGCGTCGGCGCCGATCGGAGGTTCGAAGCCGGCAGGTCGCGACAGCTGGGTCGCCTCGGCTCGCTGGGGTCCTGTCGGATCGGCCATCGGTCGCTGCGCTCCTTCGTCGGTGAGGTCGGTCGGTCTGGCGGGCCCCGCCAGTATCCCTGCTGCGGGCCGGGCGAGGCCATCGGTTCTGGCGCCGAAACTGGTTGCCAGGGCGACGTGTTTCGGCGCCGGTTCGGTTGGCCATGGGTTCTGGCGCCGAAACTGGTTGCCAGGGCGACGTGTTTCGGCGCCGGAACGATTGACCTCTCCGAGGCCGGCGCCTCAGCCCTTCAGGTTCTCGAAACCCACCAGGCCCCCGCCGTCGAGGACGATGGTCTGCCCCGTTATCCACGAGCCGCTGTCAGCAGCCAGGTACAGCGCCGCCGCGGCGATGTCGCCCACCTCGCCCAGGCGCTTCAGCGGGTACATCTGCGCCACCTGGTCGCCGCGGTCGCCCTCCCACAGCATCTTGGCGAAGTCGGTCTTCACCAGCCCCGGGCACAGTGCGTTGACCCGAACCTTCGGGCCCAGCTCGGCGGCCAGTTGCTGGGTCATGTGGATGAGCGCCGCCTTGGTGATGTCGTACGGCCCGAGAACCGGGCTCGTCGTCAGCCCGCCCACCGACGAGATGTTGACCACGACGCCACCCCGTTCGGCCATCGCCTTGCGCCACGCGAGCTGGGTCCACACCAGCGGCCCGGTCAGGTTGACCGACAGCGTCTTCTCCCAGCGGGCCAGGTCGATGTCGATCGTCGGCCCCGCGTAGGGGTTCGTGGCGGCGTTGTTGACCAGGATGTCGAGCCCGCCCAGGCGCTCGATGCATGCATCGACGATGCGCTCGGCGTCGTCGGGCGAACCCGCATTGCCCGCCTCCCACATGCAGTCGCCGCCGATCTCGTCGGCCGCTGCCTCCAGCGCATCTGCCTTGCGGCTGGTGATCATCACCCTGGCGCCGGCCTCGGTGAACACTGCGGCGATCGCCTTGCCGATGCCCTTCGAGCCCCCGGTGACCAGCGCCGTCTTTCCGTCGAGTCGTAGTTCCATCGCCGCAGCGTAGGTGAGCACTATTCGTCGACGCAGCGGCCCGCCCCGGGTACCGGCGCCTCGCCTGCCCGAGACGTCCGGATCGTGCGAGAATCTCTCCCACGATCCGAGGGGGAATCACATGACTGCGACCGAGACCGACCTGCCGTGGCACCTGCGGGGCAACTGGGCACCCGTGCTCGACGAGGTCACCGCCACCGACCTGCGTGTCGATGGCACCATCCCCGACGTGCTCGACGGCACCTACATCCGCACCGGCCCGAACCCGGCGTCGGGGCGATCGGACCACTGGTTCTTCGGCGACGGCATGGTCCACGGTGTCCGCCTGTCGGGAGGCAAGGCCGAGTGGTACCGCAACCGGTTCGTGCAGACGCCCAACATCACCGATCCCGTCGGTGGCGACCCGATGGCCTCGATGGGCGACCTGTCGCGGGGAACGGCCAACACGTCGGTGCACGTGCATAACGGGCAGATCCTCTGCCTCGAGGAGGGCCACTGGCCCTGGCGCATCGACAACGAGCTCAACACGCTGGGTGTCCAGAACTGGGGCGGCAAGCTGACCACGTCGATGACCGCCCACCCGAAGATCTGCGCCGAGTCAGGCGACCTCCTGGCGTTCAGCTACCTGGGCATGGAGCCGCCGTACCTGCACTACATCCGCATCGGCGCCGACGGCGAGCTGAAGCAGCTCGAGGGCATCGACATCCCCAACATGGTGATGATGCACGACTTCAACGTCACTCGGAACCACGCCATCTTCATGGACCTGCCGGTGTGCTTCGACCTCGGGGCGCTCGAGAGCGGCTTCCCGTTCGTATTCAACCGTGATGCCGGCGCCCGCCTGGGTGTCATGCCTCGTGAGGATGCGACCAACGCCGACGTCCGCTGGTTCGAGATCGACCCCTGCTACGTGTTCCATCCCGTCAACGCCCACGAGGAGGGCGACGACCGCATCGTGTTGCACGTGTCGCGCCAGCCCGAGGCGTTCGGCACCAGCAACGACGACTACGCCGAGGTCGGTCGCCTGTGGCGCTGGACCATCGATCTCACCGCCGGCACCGTCACCGAAGAGCAGATCGACGACCGCCCCGGCGACTTCGGTCGCGTCGACGACCGCATGGTCGGCCTCGACGCCCGCTACGGCTACCTGATGGCCATGGCCGGCGAGGGCAACGCCGAGGAACCCGTCTACGGCTCGGCGCTGTGGAAGTACGACCTGCGCTCGGGCCAGTGCTGGGAGCATCACCTCGGCGACGGGGTCCGTGGCGCCGAGCCCGTGTTCGCCCCGGCGTCGCCCGACGCCGGCGAGGACGAGGGCTGGATCGTCACCCTCACCCACGACACGGCATCGGACGAGAGCCGCCTCATCGTCGTCGACGCACAGGACTTCACCGCGCCGCCGGTGGCCACGGTGCACCTGCCCCAGCGGGTGCCCTACGGAGCCCACGGCACGTGGGTGGCTGACACCGCCGTGTCGTGAGATCAGCGGGGCCGCAGTGGCCGGTTGCCGTAGCTCTCGTCGTCGGCGCCCTCGCTTGCGCTCCGGCCGCGTGGTGGTTGCTCGGGTTCATGCCGTTCGACATCTGGGATGGCCCGAACCCCGACCACGCCATCGCGCCTCCCGATCTCTCGGCGTCCCAGGAGAACGCCATCGGGGGCGTTGCGACCGCGTTGATCGTCGGCGCTGCCGGCGTCGGCGCGAATGCGCGATCGAGGCGCATCATCACCCCGCCGACCCTTGCCGCAGCGGGGCTCGGTGCATGGTTGTCCGCTTGGGCCGGGGCCACCTATTTCGTGGGGATCCAACCCGTATCCGGGGCGAACATCGGGTTCGGCATGATGATCATGGCGGGGCTCGCGCAGATTCCCGTCGCCCTTGTTGCGTGGCGGTCGATGACGCGACCGAAGCGCGAACCGGTCCGGGTGCAGGTACGACCGCGCTGGCGATGACGGCGAGCCGAGCGGCCCCCGACCGGGGACCCGCTGGAACGTCGACGATCCACGTGCTGTGATGCTGGCAACGCACGGCCTGCACGGGCCGATCGCGACGACCTGCCCGGAGGCCACCAATGGCGATCGATTTCACCCTCACGCCCGAGCTCGAGGAGCTCCGGATGCGCATCCGGACCTTCGTCGACGACGTGATCAAACCCGAAGAGGCCCGCCTCGAGGGCCACGACGGCGAGCCGGCGCTCGACGGCAAGGAACGGCGCGACGCGCTGGTCGGCCTGCGCAAGCAAGCCCACGCCGAGGGCATCTGGTTGCCGCACATGCCCGAGAAGTGGGGCGGCATGGGGCTCGGCCATGTGGAGCTGGCGATGGTGCAGGCCGAGGCCGCCAAGTCCCGCTACGGCCCGTGGGTGTTCAACTGCCAGGCGCCCGACGAGGGCAACATGCACACGCTGTTGCACTGGGGCACCGACGAGCAGAAGGAGAAGTACCTGCGGCCGCTGTGCGAGGGCCGGGTGTGGTCGTGCTTCGCGATGACCGAACCCGAGGTCGCCGGCTCGGACCCGACACTCATTCAGACCACCGGGTACCAAGACGGCGACGAGTGGGTCATCAACGGCCACAAGTGGTTCATCTCCAACGCCCGCCGTGCGAACTTCGCCATCCTCGTGTGCCGCACCGAGGACAACCCCGACATCCCCCAGGCCGCCAACACCGCCTTCATCATCGACCTGCCCGCCGAGGGCTGGAACGACGTCCGCGAGATCGAGACGATGCACGGCGGCACCGGCCACTCCGAGATCGTCATCGAGGACCTGCGGGTCCACACCGACCAGATGCTCGGCGGCCGCGGCCAGGGCCACCTGCTGGGGCAGTACCGGCTGGGACCGGCCCGCCTGGCGCACTGCATGCGCTGGATCGCGCAGGCCGAGACGGCGCTCGACATGATGGTCGACCGCTCGCTCAACCGGTATGCCCACGGTTCGTTGCTGGCCGAGAAGCAGGGCATCCAGTGGATGATCGCCGACTCGGCGATGGAGCTATACCAGAGCAAGCTGATGGTGCTACACGCGGCGCACCTCATCGACACCAAGCAGGACTTCAAGGCCGAGGTGTCGATGGCCAAGCACTTCGTGGCCAACATGTTGAACCGCGTGATCGACCGGTCCATCCAGGTGCACGGTGCGCTCGGCTACTCGACCGACACGCCGCTGGCGCACATGTACCAGCACGCCCGCTGGGCCCGTTTCGCCGACGGCGCCGACGAGGTGCACCAGATGCGCATCGCCCAGCGCACCATCGCCGCCTACACCGACGAGGGATCCACCCGCCGCGCCACCGGCAACCTGCCCATCTGAGGGCAGGGGTTGCACGCAGGGGTCAAGTCGTACTTTCAACCAACTCGAGGGCTGCCGGCTCGCCAGTCGCCAACCATCGAGTTGGTTGAAAGTACGACTTGACCCCACTGGTTTCAGGACGTGGCGTTGACGGCGTCGAGGTCGATCTCGACCCTGGGGCACTGGTCGAGGATCTCGGCGACGGCGTCGCCGACGGCGTGGAGGTCGACGCCGGCCATGAACGTCGAGATGGTCAGGTGGCTGAGTACCCAGCCCGGGTCCTGCACCCATGGCGGCACGAACCGGGCGGGCAGGCACAGGCCCTGGGCGCGCAGCTCCGCGAGCGCGGGGACGGCCGAGATGTCGAGCTTGCCGGCGAACAGCAGGGCCAACACGTCGGGACGCTTGGCGTGGAACGCCGCCCGGACGAACGTCGCCACGGCCAGGAAGCCCGACAGGTAGCCGCAGTCCTTCGTGAACGGCGCGCCGCCCTCGATGGGCGAACCACGGAAGATGCGTCGGGTCGACTCGAAGGCCTGCTCGGGTGTCGGTGTGCGGTCGCTGAACCAGCGGTAGAGCTCGATGAAGTCGGCGCCGTCGATGACCATCTGCACCGCCAGGACCCGGTCGGCGAGACGGCGCAGCCGGTCGAGATCGAGGGTGCCCGACACGTATTCGCTCCAGACCGCCAGCCCCTCCTGGGTGCGGGTGGTGCCGGGATGGCCGATGGCGAGGATCGGCAGGTGCACCTGGGCCCGGCCGTTGAGACCGGTGCCGACGTGGATGAAGGCCTCGTGGTTGAGCAGCTGCGCCAGGTCCTTGTCGGTGAACTGAGCGTCGCGACGCACCTTGATGCGGCTGGTGGACGCCACTGCGTTGGCCGACAGCTCGTCGGCGATCTCGATGGCGGGGGCGTCGTCGCCGAAGTGTTCCTTGACGGCGACCTCGAGGTGCGCCGCGACGTCGACGCCGCTGCGGGTGCGGGGAACGGCGCGCAGCAGCGACGCGTCGTCGAGGTCGGCCAGTGCGGCCTCGACGCGTGCGGCGAGATCGAGCGGCGTGGTGGGGTCGAAGCGCAACGGCTGGGTGGGCACGCCGTAGAGCTGGCGGCTGTAGGCGTGGAACGCCGGGGTGCCGACGCTCGACAGCATCAAGGCCGTGGCCTCGATGGCGCGCGCCTGGTCCTCGAGCCACACGTCGGGCGCCGAGCTGCCACGAAGGAGGCGACGGGCGGCGGCGACGCCGTCGAGCACCGGCGTGGGGTCGATGGGTTGATAGGTCGGAGCGGGGAGCTTGGTGCCGCCGCCGGTGAGGAACTCGTCGCGCAGCTCGCCGGGCCAGGCCAGTCGGGAGAGGACGCGCATGGGTTTCGCGACGTCGTGGAGGATGGAGGCCGCCTCGCGGTACCGGTCCTGGGCGGTGAGCGTGCCGCTCTCGGTGTTCGTCATCGCCGGATCGTATGCGGTTCACCCGGGAACCGTCCGGCGAATCCTGGCGAGTAAGGCGACCTGGTGGCCGGTCGGCATGGGCGCACTCGTCGCCCCTCCCTGGCTCGTCAGCGGCGTCGTATCGATCGCTGCGCTGTCGACCGCATGCCGGCGGGAGCGTCGCCTCGACTGCGTCGTCAGACGCGGCCGCTGGTCTGGGCCTTCTTCACGGCGGCTTCGACGACGGGGATCGCGTCGTCGGCCAGAGGCGCCATCCACTGCTTGCGGGCAAGCGCGGCGTCGATGAACGGAGCGAGCTCGGCGGCCTTGTCGGCCTCGCGTGCGGGCTCGTCGGCGGTGAACTCGTCGATCAGTTCGTCGGCGAACAGCTGCAGCGACGCACAGATGTCTTCGTGGCGGTTGCGGCCTACCTGCTGGAGGAAGATGACCTGGTCGACGCCGGCGTCGGCGAGGCCGCGCAGGTGACGGCGGGCGTCGTCGGGGGTGCCGATGCAGCCGGCGTAGTCGTCGCCCATGGCGGTGGCGGCGGCGATGCGGGCCTCGACGGCGTCGGCGTCGCGCCGGGCCTGGAACTCGCCCCACAGGTCGGTCCGGCCCGGGACCTGGTCGTGGGCGACCAGGGCGTTGAGGGCGTACCCGAAGAACTCGAACCCCTCCTGGCCGCGGCGGAAGGCCTCGGCGCGGTCGTCGTGGAGGGAGAACCCGGCGACCAGGGCGATGTTGGCGTTGACCGTGTGGCCGAGGGGGACGCAGCGCTCGGAACGGATGATGTCGTAGTAGGTGTCGACCCAGGTGCGGGCCTCGTCGGGGTCGACGAAGCTGAACGCCAAAGCGCCGAGGCCGTTCTCGGCGGCGACCTCGATGGTCGAGCGGTTGGTGCAGGCGATCCACATGGGGGGATGTGGCTTCTGGCGGGGCTTGGGCAAGACGTTGCGGCACGGCATCGAGAAGCCCTCGCCGTCGTAGCCGGGGTAGGGATCGAGCACCATCATGTTGGCGACCTGCTCGGCGGCCTCGAGCGACAGGGCCCGCTTGCGCTTGGCCGGGATGCCGAACCCGTGGAGCTCGAGGCGGGTGGCGCCCTCGCCGATGCCGAAGTCGACCCGGCCGTCGGAGATGAGGTCGAGCGTCGCAATCGACTCGGCGGTGCGGGCGGGGTGGTTGTAGTTGGGGATGACCTGGCGGATGCCATGGCCGAGGCGGATGCGCTTCGTGCGGGCGGCTGCCGCGGCGAGGAACACCTCGGGGGCAGAGGAGTGCGAGTACTCGTCGAGGAAGTGGTGCTCGACCTCCCAGGCGTGGTGGAAGCCGAGCTCGTCGGCGAGGACGACCTGGTCGAGCGCCTCGTGCAGCAGGCGGAACTCGTCGTCGGCCGTCCAGGGCTTGGGCAGCTGATGTTCGTAGAAGACCCCGAAGCGCATGGCACAGCTCACCACGGCTGCGCGGCCGGTGCAATCGGCTCGGCGGGCGAGGCCATCGTTCTGGCGCCGAAAACCGTTGCCAGGGCGACGTGTTTCGGCGCCGGAACGGTTGGCCACGTCGGGCAACGGGGTTCGGGCTCGTCTCCCGCTGAGGTCGGCCCCCGACAGGGCTCGACCGATCAGGCGTTGGCGGGGGCCAGGGCCTCGAGCACGTTCCAGTCCAACGCTCCCATCCCCGTGGCTGGGTCCAGCGGCTGGACGCACACATGGGTTGCGCCCGCGTCGTAGTGGGCCTGCACGCCGGCACGCACCGTGTCCTCGTCGCCCCACACCACCACCGCATCCACGAACCGGGGCGACCGGTCGTCGATCTCGGCGTCGGTGAAGCCCAGCCGCAGCCAGTTGTTCCGGTAGTTCGGCAGCGACGCGTACATTGCCAGCGCATTGTCGGCAGCGGCACGGGCAGCATCGGCGTCGGTGGTCAGGCACACCTTCTGTTCGACCATCACCAGCTTGTCGGGGCCGAGGATCTCGCGCGCCTGTGCCGTGTGCTCCGGCGTGGTCCAGTACGGGTGCGCACCGTCGGCCAGCTCGCCCGACAGCGCCAGCATCTTCGGGCCCAGCGCGGCCAGCACGGTCTTGGGCTGCGCGAGTGGCTCGGGGATCATCGTCGGCGACGCCGCCATGGCCTCGAGGTAGGTGCGCATCGTGGCCAGCGGCTTCGACCAGTCGAGTCCCCGTAGACCCTCGACCATCGGCGCGTGGCTGACGCCGAGGCCCAGCAGGAACCGGCCGCCGGTCTGTTCGGCCAGCGTCAGCGTTGCCTGGCGCATCGCCCCGGGGTGACGGTGGAAGATGTTGGCGATACCGGTTGCGAAACCGAGGGTCGTCGTGTGGTTCGCCAGATGGGCGATGTGGGTGAACGGGTCACGCCCCAGCGCCTCGGGCAGCCACAGCATCGAGTATCCGAGCGACTCGAGTCGGGCCGCGAACTCCGCGGCCTCGGAAGCGGACATGGTGTCGGTGAAGTACCACACGCCGGTGGTGGAGAGATCCATGGCGCTCAGCCTGCCCTGTCGCTCGCCGTGGCGCCAGCCCGCCGGGCGGCAGGCTCAGCCGCCTGCCCCCGCTCGTTCGAGACGAGCGAGGATCGAGCGGGTCTCGGGCTCGGGGGCCAGGCCGTCGGCAGTCAGGTGATCGACGAGTCGGCCGGCGGTCTTCGCCGCTGCCGAGCGGGCTCCGAGGGCCAGCTGGGCCAGGATCTGCGATCGCACGGCGCGCTCTCCGAGGGGATCGAGTGTCTGCGCGTCGACGGCGAGATCGAGCGCCGCCTCGGGTTCGCCGCGCCCGAGCGCAAGCTCGGCGCGGCGGCAACACGCCGCGTAGGCGAGTGTCGCGAGGCGAACCCGCTCGGGCTCGATGGCGTCGTCGTCGAGCCCGTCGAGGTACGGGCCCCGGTACAAGGCCCTCATGGCCGCATAGTGCTCGTCGGCCGCCGACGGCGCTCCCTGGCTCTCGGCGTCGCGGGCTTGTGCCTGATGGTGATCGAAGAGGTCACGGTCGATGTTGAATCCCTCGGGGGCCAGCTCGAGGCGGTCGTCGCGCACCCGGATCCAGAACGAACCGGCGGACCCCCGCTCGGGTTCGATCAGGTCGAGGAGCTTGTGGAGGTTGACCCGGAGGTTGTTGGAGGCGGCGCCGGCGGCCAGGTCGGGCCACAGCCGCGCCATGACGGCCTGGCGCGGCAGCGACCGTTCGTGCACCAACAGACCGAGGAGCTGCGCGACGCGCCCCGACGGCGTGTCGATGGCCTTCCCGTCGCTGCGTTCGATCTGCAGCCCGCCGAGTGTGGTGACGACGAGGTCGTGGTCCGGGCGCTGCGGCTCGGCCGACACCAGGTCGGCCGCCCGGGCGGCCAGCGCCGCGTTGGGGTGGTCGAGCAGACGGCGGAGATAGCGATCCCGGCCGGCCATGGCGTCGAGGTACTCGGCGGCGGCTTCGTCGACGGTGCTCGCCGCCAGGGCGAGCTCGCAGCGAAGCGGGGGGAGCACGTGCACTTCGAGCAGCGCCGGGTCGCCCCAGGGCAACGCCGCCGCAATGGCCAACGGCGCGCCGCCGCGCAGCTCGGCGATCGTCCGGCCTGCATCGACCGCCAATGCCAGCGATGGCCCGAAGCTCATGTCGTCGAGAACGACCGCTTCGGGCACGAGCGCGCGCAACGAGCACAGCGCCGACAGGTACGGCCACGGCGGCCAAGGCTCCAGAGGCCACGGTGCGAGCAGCTCCTGGAACCGGAGGCGGGCCGCGTCGTCGCCGGATTCGACCAGGAGGCACTGCGCATCGGCCACGGCGGCGAACAACTCTGCACGGCGGGTCCGTGCGGCCAGCGAGAGCGAGCTGTCGGCCAGGCGGCGGGCCTCGGTGACCTCGTCGGCGGCCAGGGCCACTCCCGACACCGTGGCCAGAAGGGGGATCTCGACGTTGGGAAAGCGGCGGCGGGCGTACCGGGCCGGCAGCGGCGCTGCGATGGCCCACGCATCCGCGGCACGAACCTCGCCGCGCAGCCACACCGCCTGGGCGAGCACGGCCTGCGAGGCGCCGGACTCGAGGACCTCGACGAGCGACACCGGCACGTCCTCGGGCCGGCCCAGAGCAACGAGGCGCGCCGCCCGGATGCCGAGCAGGGTGGTGGCATCGGGTGCGTCGAGCTGATCGAGCGCTGCGACCGCGGCGTCGATGTCGCGGTCGAGTTCGGCGACATGCGATCGGACGAGGGCGATCGACGCCTTCGCGAAGGGCCACCCGGCCTCGGCGAGAGCGACGAGTTCCGGGGCGATGATCCAGCCCGACGCATCGTTGGCGGGCTCGTCGGCTCTGGTGGGCCGGGCGAGCGTCCGCCATGCGTCGTCGCGTGCCTCCGCGTCGTGGAGGCGTTGGAGCAGCCGCCACCACGCCAGGCTCTGCAGCTCTGCGTCGCTGCAGCTCAGCGCGTCGGCTTCGTGCATCCGCAGACTCGTCTGCGGGTCGGCATCTGCCCAGTGGGTGATGGCCAGCAGGCAGCGACCCAACGGCCCGTCGCGGACCTCGGGCGCCAGCAGCGTCCGTATCTCCTCGGTGGCCGACCGGTCGAGCCCGCCGGCGATCGGCAGCGAGGCGACCTCGCGGGCGATGCGCTCGACGTCGGAAGTCGCCCCGGCGCGGTGGTAGTGCCGTGCCGCCCGTACCTGGTTGCCGCGTTGTTCGAGGTGGCGCGCCGCGGCGATGTGGGTCTGGCGACGGGTGGCAGCGTCGAGCTCGCGGTCGAGGGCCTCGGACCACAGGTCGTGCAACCGGTACTCGTCGCCCACACGGTCGACCAGTGGTACGCCGTCGAGGACCTCGTCGAGGCGTCGGTCGGGCCCCAGGACGGCTGTGGCGAGCTCGTGGTCGACGCTGGAGAACAGCGCCAGGCGGGCCAGGGCTTCGCGTCGAGCCGGAGCGAGATCGGCCAGCAGGGCGTCCCACACGTAGTCGATGCCCGCGTCGCGCCCGAGCGACGTCGTCAGCACGGCGAGCGCCGGCCATGCGGGTAGGTCTTCGGCATCGCCGCGGTGCCCGGTGACCAGGGCGATCTCGGCGCGTTCGTCAGTTGTGAGTTCGAGATCCTGCTGGTGGATGACCACGGCGCTGCCCCGGCTCTGGTGCAGGCGGACGCCGACGGCGGGCATCGTGCGACTGGCCAGCACGAGGTTGGCGTTGCGGGGTAGGCGCTCCAGCAGTTCCCGTAGGACGTCGATCGACGGGGAGTCGTCGAGGACGTGGACGTCGTCGACGATGACGCCCACAGACTCCGGCGAGCGGAGCACGAGCAGATCGACGATGTCGTCGATCGAGGCGGCCGCCCCCGGCAGCGTGGCTTCGGATTCGGCCATGGGGTCGCCGGTGATCGTGGCCGACAGGCCCGACAGGAAGTGTTCGGGGTTGCGGTCGCGGTCGTTGCAACACAGCCAGACGTCGCTGCCGCGAGGTTCGAAGGCGTTCTCGATCATCGACTGCGCCAACAGCGTGGTCTTGCCGTGGCCGCCACCGCCGACGATGACCGTGAGCGGACGGTCGAACCGGGTGCTCATGACCTCGAGCAGGCGGAGTCGACGGATCGCATGGCTCGGGGGCGCGGGCGGACGCGAACGGAACCAACCGATGTTCGACTGCATCGTCATTGGTCACCACCTCTGCGCCGTCCCGATTGGTCGCTGCGCGGTCCCGCCGACCACGCCCCGCAGGGTAATCGGTCGCTCGCCGATCCTCGATTTCTCGTCGGGACTTCTCATCGGCCGCCCGGCTCCCGGCCTGAGCGGCTGCCGGGTCGGCGCGAGCCCCGGCGAGGGGTCAGAGCGCGTCGAAGGGCATCACGTCGACGCCGAACAGTGCACCCTCGGCGGGGCGGGCGATCGACTGGTAGCGGCGTCGTTCGAACCGCCATCCCTCGGGCGTCCGCCGGTACCGGTCCTGGTAGAGGCCGAAGATGGTCGACCAGCCCTCGGTGCCGGCGTGACCGTCGGTCGTGGCGGCGACGGCGTGGCGGAACTCCGACATCCACATGCGGCCGGCCGCGGCGTCGGGGTCGCCGCCGACGCCGACCTCGACGACGGTGTTGCGGATGGCGAACTGGAAGAAGTCGAACTGCTCGAGCGACCTGCCGATGAACTCGCCGAGAGCCGCGGGCCCGTCGATGATCAGCTCGCGGTCGCGCAGGTCGAGGGTGACGGTGGCGTCGGCCACGAACAGATCGTGGAGTTCGGGCCAGGCGCGCCGGGTGCAGACGTCGGCGTAGCGGCGCAGCAGGCGCTCGATGGCGAGGTCGTCGAGGAGAGGGTCGGGGGCCGGCATGGCGGTGACGCGCCGTCAGCCTTCGTTCACCATCGGGACGACCAACTCGGCGAAGGCATCGAGCTGGTCGAGGTACTCCTCGATGGTGCGGCCGCGGAACTTCATGTGGAAGGTGTTGGCGCCTGCTTCGCGTGCGGCGCGGATGTCGCCGGCGAGGGCTTCGGGGCCGTGGACCCAGGTCATCGGCAGGTCCTCGGGGACGGGGCCGGTGAGATACGACCAGCCGGGCATGTAGCCGATGTCGAAGCGTGCGTCGGTGCGGCCGGCCTCGGCGGCGGCGGCGTGGATGGTGTCGACGATCTCGGGGTACTGCGCCACCTGGTTGCCCATGGGGATGTAGCCGTCGCCGCGGCGCCCGGCGCGCTTCCAGGCGGCCTTGCCCGAGCCGCCCACCCAGACCGGGAGCCGTCCGCCGCCGGCCGGGGCGGGGGCCACGCCGACGTCGGTGTAGCGGTAGAGGTCGCCGTCGAAGGAGACGTAGGGCTCGGCGAATGCGCCGGCGAGGGCGTCGAGGGTCTCGTCGAGGCGCTTGCCACGGGTGGCGAAGTCGACTCCGAGGGCCTCGAACTCGGCTTCGACGTGTCCGGCGCCGACGCCGAGCACGGCACGGCCGCCCGAGAGGTGGTCGATGGTGCCGAAGCTCTTGGCCGTCTGGAGCGGATGGCGGTAGGCAGCGATCCAGACCACCGACAGCAAGCGCACCCGCTCGGTGTGCGCAGCCAGGAACGCCAGCGTCGCCACGGTGTCGTACCAGGTGGTGGTCATCTTCGACGCGTACTCGTTGTCGGGGATGGCGACGTGGTCGCACACCCCGACGAAACCGTGGCCGGTGGCCTCGGCCTTCTGCGCGATGCGGATCAGATCGTCGACGCCGGCGGCGTCCTCCCACGGGTCGGCGAGCGTCCGGGTGAGGGTCTGCACCGGCAGCTGCATCCCGTACATCCAGCCACCTGGTTCGACGATCGCAGCCATGGGTCCCCCTGGGTTCGTGCGCGGATCTGACGGTGCGTCAGGCCACAGGTTGGCACACCGCGCCGTCGGACGTCGCGTCCGGTTCGCGGAAAGGCGCCGCCGGCGTGGCACTGGCCCGCCCGCGGTGTCGCGCCGGCTCGCAACCGGGGGACGGGCGCCGGGCCGTGCAGCGAGGTCGGGGCCCGTCGGCCCCCGTCACGGCTCGAAGGGGCCGCGTCCCATCTGCTCGCGAACCGGCACGACCGGCGGGTTGGTCAGCGACCGCCGCTGCCAGTTGGCACCGTCGACCACCAGGGTGTGGCCGCTGATGAAGCGGCCATACGGCGACGCCAGGAACGTCGCGGCCCAGCCGAGCTCCTGTCGTTCGCCGACCCGCATCGCCGGCTGGCAGACGTCTTTGTCGTGGGTGCGTTCGAGGTTGCCGACGATGTCGTCGGTCATGTCCTCGTGGGGCATCAGCCCCGGCACCAGGCAGTTCACCTGGATGCCCGACGGGCCCCACTCGACGGCGAGGCTCTCGGTGAGGTTCTTGACGCCCGCCTTCGCAGCCGCCGAGTGCGCGAAGCCCGGGCCGCCCGTCCATGCGTAGGTGGCGCCGATGTTGATGATCGATGCGGGCGTGCCGGCGGCCAGGTGGCGGCGCCCGAACTCGCGGGCGCAGAAGAACGTGCCGTTCAACGTGATGTCGACGACGGTGCGCCAGGCGTTGGGTGACATGTCCTCGGCGGGTACGGGGAAGTTGGCCGCTGCGTTGTTGATCAACACCGACGGCATGCCGAGGTACTCGGTGGCGGCGTCGAACGCGGTGGCGATCGAGGTGGGTTCGCGGATGTCGCACTCGACGGTGAGGACGGCGCCGCCCAGCGCGTTGACGGCCTCGGCGCCGGCGCTCAGGTGCTCGGGCTTGCGTGATGCGATGACGATCGACGCGCCGAGGCGTGCGAACTCGAGGGCGATGGCCTTGCCGAGGCCGGTGCCGCCACCGGTGACGAACACCGTCTGGCCATCGAAGGTGCCGGGCCGCAACGCGGTCTCGCCGGGCGGAGGCGGGTGGGGGAGTCCGGTGGTCATGGTCGGCCTTCCTGGTGGGGCTGCGCCCCACAACCTTCGGTGGCGGGCTTGCCGGTGCGGTTGCTGGGGCACAAGCGGGCGCTGTGGGCTCGCACGTCAGCTCCCGGTGAACCGGGGCGGGCGCCCCTCGGCGCGGGCGGTGCGGAGTTCGGCGGCGTCGTCGGAGCGGTTGAGGAACGTCTGGTAGATCAGCTCGTCGTCCATCGACGAGCGGATGGGTGGACGAGCGAGATGCGAGATGACCCGCCGGGCCATCTTGACGGCGAGCGGTGGGGCGGCGGCGATCCTGTCTGCCATCTCGCGGGCGGTGGCGTCGAGCGCGTCGGCCTCGACGATGCGGCTGACGATGCCGTGGGCGAGGGCCTCGTCGGCGCCGAGGCGGCGGCCGGTGAGCACCATGTCGCTGACCAGGCCATGGCCGCACATCTCGTACAGAACGGCCATGCCGCCGGTGTCGGGGATGACCCCGTGGCCGACCTCGGGGAGCATGAACTTCGCCGCCGGGGTGCAGATACGGATGTCGCACAAGAGCGCCCGCTGGAACGACCCGCCGATGGCCCAGCCGTCGATGGCCACGATGATGGGCGCCTCGATGGCCCAGATCTGCTGGATGCCACGGTGGCCGCGGCTCATGAGCTCGTGGTGGCTCATGTCGAGGGTGTGGTTCCCGATGGACGACACGTCGCGCCCCGACGACCACGACGCGCCGACGCCGCGCCAGATGACGGCCCGGATGTCGGATCGGCCGGCGAGTTCGCCGAGCGCGGCGAAGAGCTGGTCGTCCATGTCGTCGTCGAACGCATTGTGCTTGTCGGGGTTGTCGTTGACGAGCGTGGCGATGGGCCCGTCGATCTCGAGATGCACCGTTCCGGCCATGCCCGGCAGTCTGGCACGTCCCCCGGACCCGGGTGTCCTGCCGAAATCTGGGACTTTGCGCGCACCTGCTGCGCGCAAAGTCCCAGATTTCGGCGGAGGGCGGAGGGCGGAGGGGGGCGGACTGTCGAGGCGGCCCGACCGGGGGCGTGACGCTCAGAGGCGGTGGGCGGCCAGGTCGTGGGCGATGGCCAGCATCGTGTCGACCCGGGCGGCGATCGACGCCACGTCGCCGCCGCGCATGCCGCCCGTCGCTCCCCGTCGCCGCCGGGCATGCACGCCCTCGACGATGCAGGCCTGCTTCCACCAGCTGAACACCTCGTACCAGCCGAGATCCGACAGGTCGAAGCCCGTGGCCGCGGCGTAGCGGTCGACGACCTCGCTGCGGCGCGGGAACACCGGCGCCAGCGTCGGGGCGTCGGGCAGCCAGCCCAGCGGATCGCCGGGGTCGGCCCAATAGCGGATCGACCAGGCGAAGTCGGCGATCGGGTCGCCGGTGGTGCACAGCTCCCAGTCGAGCACCGCGGCCACGCCGAGGTCGGCGGTGAGGATGACGTTGTCGAAGCGGTAGTCGCCGTGGGCGAGCGCCGGCCGGGCTCGCTCGGGCGGGATGGTGGCGACGAGACGGTCGTGCAGCTCGTCGAGCAGCGGCAGCGGGCGGAGAGCGACGTGATCGATCTGGCGGCGCCACCGCCGGAGCTGGCGGGCGACGTAGCCGTCGTGGCGCCCGAGGTCGCCCAGGCCGACGGCGTCGAGGTCGAGGGTGTGCATCGCCACCTGCGTGGCGACCAGTGCATCGGTGGCCGTGCCGGCCTGCGCGGAGGTGAACCCGGCGGTGTCGGCGGTGGTGCGCAGGACGATGCCGTCGACGAACGCCAGCACCGAGAACGGCGCCCCGGTGACGGCCGGGTCGTCGCAGTACCCCAGGCAGGCAGGCACGGGCACGACGCCATGGGTGTGCAAGGCCTCGATGATGCGGACCTCGCGCTCCATGTCGTGGGCCGTCTCGAGGGCTCGGCCCACCGGCGGGCGCCGCAGCACCCGGGCCATGCCGGCGGCGTCGGTGACCCGATACGTCAGGTTCGAGCCGCCGGCGGCGAAGAGCTCGAACGAGAACGGCGGCACCGCGCCGTCGATGTGCGCGGAGAGCCACGGCTCGAGTGTTGCGACGTCGATGCCCGGCAGCGGATCCACGGCTACTCCAGGACCTGGTCGCGAAAGCGCTCGACGGTGGCCTGGTCGAGCCCCAGGGCCTGTTCGGCCATGGCTGCCCAGGTGCCGTAGCGACGCTCCACCTCGTCGTAGGTGGCGGCGAGGAACGCCTCCTCGACGAACATGAGCCGGCGGATGGCGTCCATCTCGTAGTCGGGCACGCCCTCGGGCCCGATGCCCCGGGCGATGGCCCGCTCGGCGCGCACGATCTCGAGGCGTCCGGCCAGCGCCTGGCCGCGCACCTCGTTGGTCAGCAGGTAGTCGGCCATGATGACGTCGCTCGGGACGCCGAGCAGCTCGAGCAGTGTCGCTGCGACGAAGCCGGTGCGGTCCTTGCCTGCGGTGCAGTGGAACAGCACCGGGCGGCGTCCGTCGCCGACGATGGCGTCGAACACGGGCCGGAACAGTGGGAGTTTCGTGGCGACGAGGTCGCGGTAGTAGGCGATGCCCGCATCGCCGACGTTGGCCGCTGCGGCCGGGTCGGTGATGTTGTTGACGGCCACGGCGAAGGAGTTGTCGGGGTCCGACACCGAGTAGTTGACGTTGGTGACCCCGTCGAGGAGGGGCGTGGGACGGATCTCGATCTCGTCGGGACGGCGCAGGTCGACGATGGTGGCCAGGCCCAGCCCCGACAGGGTCGCGAGTTCCTCGGCGGTCAGGTCGGCCATGTGCCCACCCCGCAGCATCACGCCCGACGCAACCCGTCGCCCGTCGACGGTCTCGTACCCGCCGAGGTCTCGGAGGTTCATGGACGGGATCAGCACACGTTGGTCGAACACGGCCGGAACCTTAGAGCGCCGGCCGGGGGATGGAGGGCCGGCTGTCGGCCGCGTGCCGGGCGGTCGGCCGGCCCGTGGCCCGAGCGGCCCGTGAGCGCAGCGAGCCGGAGCGGGGGATGGAGGGCCGGCTGTCGGGCGCGTGCCGGTCGGGCCCGCGGGCTGACGTTCGCCTCTTGTCGCGTCCGCGGGGCCACGGAACCATGACCTCGTGGGTAGGACGACGGCCAGGATCGCAGTGGCGCTTCTCGTGCTCCTGGCGGGTGTCGCGTGCAGTTCCGGAGCAGACCATGAGAGCTCCCGTCGCATCGACACCGTCGTCGATACGTTGGCCGACGTCTACGACACCCAGGACCCCTATGCCCAGGCCAGGTTCTACACCGCGGGCGGCACGCTCGACCTCACCGAATGGGGGGCCGGGGTCGCCACCAGTCCCGTCGAGATCGTGGATTCGCTCCGGGCGCTGCGCCTCGACGTGGAATTCGATCACGTGCGCGCCGAGCACGTGTTCGTCTCCATCGATGGAGCGGTGGTCTGGTGGCGGGGCTTCGGAGAGGCCGAGTTCCACAGCTGGGCCCAGAGCTACGTCTTCGGCCCCGGCGGCCGGACCGCCTCTCGGATCTTCGACGGCTTGGAGATTCCCTACGTGGCGCCCCGCACGCACGAGACCCAGCTCCTCGAGCTGTATGGCCGGTACACGACGGCATGGAATCAGCGCGATCGGCGTGCCCTCGCCGAGCTCTACGCACCCGACGTGACGATCCGCGACGACCTGGCCGGCCTCGCCTGGAACGGCGTCGACGAGGTCCTCGGCGGCGTCGATGACACCGCCTTCGTCGAGCCCGGTCCATGGCCGCAGGTCTTCGCGTACCGGTCCCGGAGTCGCATCGAGGCGCTGGTCATCGTGCAGCTCGACGGCGACTGCCCCCGCCTCGAAGCACGGCGCTGGGTGCTGAGCGGTCCCGAGATCGTGCACGAGCACCGGTTCGCCCACCTGGAGTCGGCTCGGCGCTGTGGCATCGACGTCGGCGACGGTTGGTGGACCGATTTCGAGATGCCCCGATCGCTCGAGTCGAACGTGACCCGTGTGATCGACGTCGCCGGCGGTCCGGTCGACCTCGTCAACGCAGAGTCCGGCCACGAAGCACTCGCGCGGTGGCTCGTCGATCGCTATGGCGAAGGCGGTCTGCCCCTGCCGGATGTCAGAGCGATCTGGTTCCCGCCGTCGCCCGACTGCATCGGCCGCAGTGGCCTGGCCATCCCCGACGATGCCCGATACGACGGGCGGCACACGGCCGTCCTGTGCCAGGACGCCGATGATCTGGCTTCGGCTGCGACGGAGTCCGGATGGACGGTCGCCGCCGTCACTTCCGGGCTCCACGAGCTCGCCCACCTGTGGATGCTCGACCACGTCGACCAGCAGACCGAGGCTGCATTCACGATGCGCGCCGGCCTCGACGATTGGTACGGGTCCGATGCCGTGTGGCGCGCGCGGGGCGTCGAACATGCGGCAGCCACGATCGCGTGGGGGCTCGCTGGTACCGCCGACGCCCGTTATCCGCTCCTGCCACCTCCCGACTGCAGCGAGCTCGCGGCCCGCTACGAGCTGCTCACCGGGCGACCGCCGCTGACGGCATGCGGCCCGGACGGGTGGTCGCCTTGATCTCCGGTCGCAGCAGCAGCTGCGGCCGGTGGCGTGGTCGTTGGTCCGAGACGTGGCCGGCCCGCCGTCATCTCGCTCGGGTCGTCCTCGTCGCGCTGGTCGCGCTGTCGGCGCTCGAGTGCAGTGAGGGCGATCCCGATCGGATCCAGGTGGTCGTCGACATCGCCGACGGGGACCGCTTGTCCGCGAAGGGCCCCGCCGTCGACGACGGCAGGTTCTGCGCCGAGGGGCTCCACCAGGCGACGGGTCACGAGGATCTGGTCAGCGGCGAAGCGTTGATGCCCGCCGAGGTCGAGTTCCGGAACCGCCGCATCGTCGACGCCGCCGATCCCGAGGCGGTCGTCGACTACGTGGTGATCGCCGAGTGGGTCTGCAGCGACGGCTCGGGCAGCGTGTCCGTGCGCCTCGAGCCCGTCGACGGTGGCTCCTGGGAGGTCACGGGTGGGCGTGGGGCCCACGCCGATCTCGTCGGGGGTGGGAGCATCGCCATCGAGCGGCCCGAAGGCCGCGCCGCGTGGCGCAACCCGGCAACGGTGGCGACCATGGAGTTGGTCGGTGTCTTGAAGTCGGCGGACTGAGGCCGCCTGTGCCGGCCGGACCGTTGGTCGGAAGCGGTGGTCGCCCGTGTCCCCGGCCGTCGGAGCGGTACGGTCGTCGGTACCCGTTGGCGAGGAGCGAGACCCATGAGCGACGAACTGCCCCCGGCCCCCAGTTGGCGTGGCATCAACCATCTGGCGCTGGTCACCCCGGACATGGATGCCACCACCCGCTTCTATGCCGGGACGCTCGGCATGCCGCTCGTCACCACGTTGATGGCCGGCCCGATGCGGCACTACTTCTTCGAGATCGCGCCCGGCAACACCGTCGCCTTCTTCGAGGTAGAGGGCGCGGAGACATTCGCCAAGGGCGCCGGGTCGCCCGCCCCGTACCCGAGCCAGCTCGACCACCTGTCGTTCAACGTTCCCGACGAACATGCGCTGCTGGCGCTGCGTGACCGCATCCGGGCCGCGGGCTCGGAATGCACCGAGGTGGTCGATCACGGGGTCATGAAGTCGGTGTACTTCACCGATCCCAACGGCATCGCCCTCGAGGCGTCCTACTGGGTGGTCGACGGCACGGGCCGGGCGATGGACGTCGACGACCAGTCGCTGTTCGCCGACCCCGATCCGGTCCCTGCCGTGGCCGAACTGGCAGGCGACGGTCTGGCATCGCTGCCTTCGACGCACCTGGTCTGAGCGCCGGCCGGGCGCCGGCCGGATCTCGTCGCGGCTGTCCACCGTCACGGTGGAAGACCACGACGAGATCGGGGCGTTCTGGCCTCCGGTCGTGGCCTGCCGGCCCGGAGGCTCGGCCCGCCCGCCCGCCTCGGAGGTTCAGCCCAGGCGGCTCTTGATCTCGGCGATGTAGTCGATGTGGGCCTCGATCGAGTCGAGGCCCATGCCCATGGTGCAGACCGAGGCGTGGGTGCCGCCGGCTTCGCGCCAGCTGTCGATGGTGGCGAGGTGGGCCTCGATGCTCTTGTCGCGCAACATGATGAGGTCGTGGCCGAAGTCCTCGTCGGCGCGGCCCGCCGCGGCGCGGTGGCGTTCGACGGAGCGCAGCCCTTCGAGGACGCCGGCGGTGTCGCCTGCGTAGATGAACCCATCGCCGACCTGGCCGCCCCGACGGAACGCCGGTTCGCTGAAGCCGCCGATCCAGATCGGGATCTGCCGGTTGGGTCGGACGTTGATGTTGCCGCGGTCGAGGATGTCGAAGGTGCCGTCGAAGCTGAAGAGGTCCTCGGTCCAGTAGCGGCGGAGGAGCTCGATCTGTTCGTCGATGCGGGGGCCGCGGCTGGCGAAGTCCTGGCCCAGCGCGTCGTACTCGACGTAGTTCCAGCCGGTGCCGACACCGAGGCGGAACCGCTCGTGCGACAGCAGGTCGACGTCGGTGGCCTGCTTGGCGACCAGGGCGGTCTGGCGCTGGGGCAGGATCAGCACGCCGGTGACGAGCTCGATGCGCTCGGTGATGGCTGCGGCGTAGGCGAACATCGTGAGTGGGCAGTGGAACGGGTGGTTCTCGGTGTAGGGGCCCCACAGCGCCGGGTCGCGGTCCTCGTGGGTGGCGCCGACGACGTGGTCGTAGGCCAGGAGGTGGTCGTAGCCGAGCTCCTCGGTGGCGAGCGCGATGCGGCGCACGGCCTCGGGGTCGCCGCGCAGTTCGGTCTGGGGGTAGACGACGCCGAGCTTCATTGGTCCTCCGGGACAGGTGTGCGTGCGCCGCCGAACCTATCGCATGGCCCCACGGCCGAAATCTGGGACTTCGCGCGCACCTGCTGCGCGCAAAGTCCCGGATTTCGGCGAGGAGGCGGGCGGGGGCGCCGTTGACGGGGCCGTAGTAATGGCATACATTACATCCCGTCGGTGACGGGGGTCACCCGACCTGCCACGACCTGTGGTCGAACAGCTGGAGGAAAGCACGTGGAGTTCGGCATCTTCTCGAACGGCTTCATCCCGGGGCCTGCGGCCCACGACACCGAGTGCGAGCACACCGAGCTCATGCGCGAGGCCGAGTACGGGGTGTTCGCCGACAAGCACAACTGGAAGTACATCTGGTTCGGCGAACACCACGCCCTGACCGAGTACAGCCACATGTCGGCCCCGTCGCCGGTCATGGGGTGGGTGGCCGCGCAGACCGAGCGCATCCACATCGGGTCGGCCATCACCAGCCTGCCCACCACCAAGGAACACCCGGTCCGCATCGCGGAGCGCGCCGCGATGCTCGACCACGTCACCAACCGCCGCTTCGAGTTCGGCACCGGTCGCGGCGCCGGCAGCCACGAGCTCGCCACGTTCAACGGCACCACGCCCGACGTCACCAAGGCCATGTGGGACGAGGTCATCCGCGAGATCCCGCGCATGTGGGAACAGAAGGACTACGAGTTCGAGGGCGAGTTCTTCTCGGTCCCACCGAACCACAACATCCTGCCGAAGCCCTACGGGCCCGGCCACCCGCCCATCTGGGTGGCCTGTGGCAACCCGCCCACCTTCGCCAAGGCCGGCTCGCTCGGCATCGGCGCCATCGCCTTCAACTTCGAGCCCATCCACAACCTCAAGGGCCGCATCGACGCCTACAAGGAAGCGGCCGAGAACCCGGTCGAGGTCCTGGGCCAGTTCCAGAACAACAACGTGATGATGACCAACGCCGTCATCTGCCTGAAGGACCGCGAGCGGGCCCGGGCCATCGCCAAGCAGGTCGGCCGCGGCTACCTGGTCACGATGGTGCACCTCTACCACGACACCATGCCCAAGGCCGCCGGGCTGCCCACCTGGCCCGAGCCCACCCTCGAGCCCGAGTGGACCGACGAGCTGCTCGATGCGCTCATCGCCGGTGGCTACATGCTGTGCGGCAACCCCGAAGAGGTCTGCGAGCAGGTCGAGAACTACCAGAGCGTCGGCTGCGACCAGCTGGTGTTCGGCCTGCCCATCGCCGGCATGAGCCACGAGGAGCACTTCGAGCTGCTCGAGGTGTTCGGCCAGGAGGTCATCCCCGAGTTCGACAAGGACCCGGTGCACTCCACCGACCGCATGCGGGCCACGGCGCAGCCGAAGTTCCCGATGTTCAACAGCCCGCCGCCCGACATCACGATCGAGCGGATCCCGTCCAACGCGCTCCTGCCGCTGCCGGCCTGAGCATCCGTCGAAGCGACCGCGGCGGGTCCGGCGCCGTCACGGCGCCCGGCCCGCAGCGGACTCGGTCTCGACGTGGACCAGGAGGATGCAGCGTGCCACGTGACAGCACCGAGACCCGGGCGCGGCTCGCCGCCGCCGCCGAACGGCTCTTCGCCGCAGAGGGCCTGTACCGGGTCACCAACCGCGAGATCATCGAAGCCGCGGGGCAACGCAACGCGTCGGCGTTGACGTATCACTTCGGCTCACGCGACGGCCTCATGGTCCACATCCTCGGGGCCCACGGCGTGCCCCTCGATGAAGAACGCGGTGACCTGGCCGCCGGCGTCGGCCCGGACTCGTCCACCCACGAGGTCATCCGGGCGCTGGTCGAGCCCTACAGCGGTTGTCTCGCCACCCAGTCGGGTCGGGACTACCTGCGCATCGTCGATCAGCTCCGCGGTCGGCTGTCGGCGTGGCGTCGTGGCGCGGTGTCTGGCGACGAGCACCTCCAGCGGCTGCTGAGTCTGGTTGTCGAACGCCCGTCGGGCCTCGACGCCGACCTGCGCGAACAGCGCCTGGTGTCGATGATGATGCTGATGACCGCCGCCATGGCCGAGCGGGCCCGCCTCATCGAGGACGGCCGCCCGCTGGTGCCCGGTCACGACGTCTTCGTCGCCAACCTCACCGACATGTTGGTGGGCATCATCCACGCCCCCAGCGCCGTGGTGGTCTGACCCGAGGTTCGGCCGTCGAGCGCAGCGCGGCGCCGAGCGAACAGCCCTCCCCGCTGCCTCGACCGGCGTCGAACGGGCGTTGTCACCGCCGACGGTGGCGGTGTGGCGGCTGAGATCGCAGGGACGGGGTGTCTCCAGCGGCCGAAGGGATCGGGTAGGGCTGGGGTCAAGTCGTACTGTCGACCAACTCCGGGTCGTCGAGCCTGGAGGCCGTCGCGTGCCGAGTTGGTTGAAAGTACGACTTGACCCCAGCGGTTCGCGGCCCGCGAGCCCCAGGCCATGTCGATGACCGCGACCATGGCGGAGCGGGCCCGCCTCATCGAGGATGGCCTGGGCATCATCCACGCCTCCCGCGCCCTGGTCGCCCGAAGGTCGGATCGATCGGTGTCGTCGTCGAATTGGTCGCATCGGCTCGACGATCTGGTACGCATCATCGGCGTTCCGGCGCGATCGCTTTGCGGCCTCGCTTCAGCGGGCGATGGTGGCCCAAGCGATGGAGGTTGCAGGTGTTCGGAGTGGCCTGCGTGGAGATTCCCGCGATGGCCATGGACCGCGCGATCGCCTGCTCGGCGACCGCACTCTTACTGGCGCTATGCGGGTCGCTTCTGCCAGACCGAGACGTGCGAGGTGCTGTCGCCGGTGAAGGGGGCGCGGGACCAGTCCGCCCAGCGCTCGCGCAGATCCAGACCGGCGATGCGGGCCATGAGGTCGAGCTCCGACGGCCACACATAGCGGAACGGCGTGCGGACCTCGCCGGCGCCGGCGCCATCGGCAGTGAAGTGATGGGAGACCGCCTGCTGGGCGACGAGGTCGACGTAGCTGTCGTAGCCGACGTAGCCCGGCGCGTGGGCGAACACGATCGCGTCCTGGCCGGGCGCCAGCCGCCGCAGGTCGGGCACGCCGACCTCGACGGCGAAGGAGCCGCCGGGAGCCAGATGGGCGGCGGCGTTGAGGAAGCAGGCGACCTGACGGTCCTGGGTCTCGACGTTGCCGATCGTGTTGAAGACCAGGTACACCAACGCGAACGTGCCCGGTACCCGGGTGCTCGTCATGTCGCCGAGTGTCACGTCGATCTCGCGTCCGCCGGGCTTGGCGCGCAGCTGCTCCACCATCGCCGGCGACAGCTCGATGCCGCTGACCGATGCTCCCCGGGCCGCGAGCGGCAACGCGATCCGCCCGGTGCCGATCGCGAACTCGAGGACGGGCTCGGCACCCGCCAGTTCCTCGAGGAAGTCGACGGTCGCTGCGACCGCCTCCGGCGTTCCCCTGGCGCCGAGCGTGTCGTCGTAGTGCGCCGCGACGTCGGCGAAGTGATCGATCACGTGGCGATTCTCTCAGCCGACACGTCGGCAGGCGAGCGAGTTCGTGCCGGTACGTCTGCACGCCGGAGTGCGTGAGTTCCCGAGTGCGTGAACTCGCGCGCCCGAGCGCCGACTGTGCGGTGCGGGCCATGGCGGCTAGGGCCAGGGGGTGGCGGCCGGAGATCGGCACGACCGAGGTGCCCGCCTCGCTCGATGGGTCGATGTCGGCTGCCGCTGCGAGGGGGACGATGGGGCCGACCCGGGAAGATCTGCGAGACCCAGAGGGCGTCGAATCCGGCCGCGGGGCGTAGCGGGCCTCGGTGTGCGCCTCGAGTTCGCAGGCGGCCGATGGGCGCTGTGGAACGCGGCTCCCGACCAGTGGTGGCACAGAAGGGCCGGCGTCGAGTCTCTCTCTCTCTTCCCGCTGCCGACGGTTTGGGCAGGGCAGGGCTGGGGTCAAGTCGTACTTTCAACCAACTCCGGGTCGTCGAGCCGGGAGGCCGCTGCGTGCCGAGTTGGTTGAAAGTACGACTTGACCCCAGTGGTTGCGTGTTCGGTGGATCACGGGATGGCACGTCTATTGCCGTGAAGCTCTGAGACGGGCTCGGGTTGGCTGTCATACCCCCTGTTTAGGGTTGTGGGTATGAGTTTGTTGGCTGATCTCGCTGCGGTCCGGGGGACGGATCTGTCCTCGTTGGATGACGCGGGGTTGGCGGGGTTGGGTCGGTTGATCGGTCGGGGTCGTCGTGATCTGGCCGCGTTCGCGACGGCGGTGGCGGTGGAGGCCAAGCGCCGGGAGTCGTCGGGGTCGTCGCCGTGTGCTGATGATCTGTCGGATCCTGATGGGGAGGGGTCGGCGTCGGCGCGGGCGAAGGATTCGGCTCGTGGGGAGATCCGTCTGGATCTGCCCGCATCCGGGGCTGGCTCGGAGTCGGGTGCGGCGAAGACCGAGAACGCCGACCATCTGGCGGGTTGTTTGGCGCGGTTGAGTGCGTCGGAGAAGGCGCGTCTGGCGGGCCATGACGGGGAGATCGCGTCGAATGCGGCGTTGTTGCGACCGGAGGCGTTCCGGACGTGGCTGGCCCGTCTGTTGGTGAAGGTGGCGGATCCGCCTGATGGTGATGAGGGGTTGTCGGCGGCGGAGCGGGCGATGGCGGCGGCGTCGTGGATGATGTTCCGGCGTCCGGATGGGACGTGGGCGGTGGCGGCGTCGATGGACGACGAGCGCGGCGCCCGCATGGACGCAGCAGTCACCGCACGGGCACGCGAGATCGCGGATCTGCGTCCGTCGGGTCAGCGGACGGTCACCGCGAACGACCGTGCCCGGGCGGCGTTCGAGTTGCTGTGCGGCGTCACGCTCGACGGGTCCGGTGTCATGGGTGGCTCGGCTGGGCCGGGTGCGGCTGGTAGCTGCAGGACCAGTGGCGATTGGTGTGGGGGTGGGTCGGACGGTTCGAGCTGTGATGGTGGGCCGGGTGTGGCGCCCGACGGTGCTGCGGGTGCGGCGGCGGGGCCCGCAGAGCGGGGCAGCGGGACCGACGGGGTCGATGATCGGGTCATGGGCCCGAACCTTGCCGTGGGCCTGATCGTGGATGCGGCGACGTTGGTGCATGGCCCGCACGCCGGGTCGGTGACCGAGACCTGGGGTGGCCGTCCGGTCGACCCGGCCGCAGCGTTGCGGCGGTGCTGTGACGCGGACTGGTACGTGATGGTCTACGACGCCCTGGGGCGCCCCACCCGGGTCGGGCGCAGCCGGCGGTATGCGACGCGTGAGCAGCGCCTGCAGCTCCGCGGGCTGTATCGGACGTGCCCGATCGACGGGGTCACACCGTTCCACCGGTGTGAGATCCATCACGTCAACCTGGACTACGAACTCGGCGGCGAGACCGAGCTGCACAACCTGGTCCCGATCTCGACCGAGTGGCACCACCGGATCCACGACGGGGGCTGGTCCCTCACGATGGATGCCGACCGCACCCTGCGCCTGTTCCGGCCCGACGGCACCCTCGACCGGGTGATCGACCCGCCCACACCCATCACCCGCCACGGCCCCTGAACCGTTGTCCAGGCCGCCGGGCTCGGGGATCACAGTGGTTCACGGCTCTCCGGGCTTCGGGCGCCTCGAGGAGCGCGAAAGCAAGGCTCGACCCAGCGCTTCGACGCGCACGGCGCACCTGTCAGGGCCCCGCGCGTGGCTCTACCGGATCGTGGTCCGCCACGTCATGAACCGGCGGGTCCGCTCCATCCGTGCCGAAGGCTGATGCCGGGGGCTGACGTGCAGGCTCTCACTCGGGCGCGCTGAGCTGGAGCCATTCGTAGAAGGCGGCGACGTCGCCGTCGAGGGAGTAGACCGCCTCGTCGACCGACGCGAACTGGGTGGCGGTGGCGTCCAGCTGGGCGAGTAGGCCCGCCGAGCCGCACGACGACGATGCGTTGGGGATCGTCGTCCGCAGGTCGGTGGCGAAGGAGATGCGGGCCACGCCGTCGTCGATCTCGATGGCCCGGAGCATGCCGGCGGTATCGGCCGAGAACCAGCTGCCGAGGCCTTCGGCGATCTCGTCGTCGGTCGGACCGGCGAGCAGCTGGGTCATGGCATCGCCGAGTACCCCTTCGACGGTGGAGGTGCGGGGGCGGGGCACGACCTCGTCACACTCGCCGCCGTCGACCAGCAGGTACACGTCGTAGTCGACGGGGCCCTCGGGGTTCGCGGTCGGTTCGGGAGTGGCGGTGGGCTCGGGCGCAGCCGTGGCGGTGGGTTCGCCGGCCGGGTCGGGCTCTGGGGTCGCCGCGGGCTCGTCGGTGCCGGGCTCGGCGGGCGTCGTCGGTTCGTCGGTCGAACCCTCGGTGCCCTGGCGGAAGAACTCCCATTCGTCCACCACCGTGCCGTCGGGCAGGCGGCACAGGCCGGTCTGGCTGCCGTCGGCCTCGGTGGCGATGAGCGACTCGCCTCCCTGGGCTACGCAGTACTCGGCCGCGGGGTTGGCGATGCCGACCGGCTCGTCGTCGCCGTCGTCGTCACCACAGCCGGTGAGGCCGATGAGCGCGGCGACAAGGACGACCGCCAGGACACGGAAGGACACGAGGACTCGCTGCTGCGCTGTCAGATGCGGTGCTCTCATGCCCTCAGCGTGCGTCCATGGTGAGCGGACGAGCAGGGTCCGATGGCACACCTTTCGGCCGCCTATCGTGCAGCGGGCCGACGCGGATGCGCCGGCAGAGGGGATCAATCGTGAAGCTCGGACTCGGACTCGAGGTCTACAACAAGGCCCGGCTCGACCTGCCGGTCGACGCCATCAAGGCGGCCGAGGCCGTCGGGTTCCACTCGGTTTGGACTGCCGAGGCGTACGGCTCCGACGCGCTGTCGCCACTGGCGTACCTGGCCGCGCTCACCGACCGCATCAAGCTCGGCACCGCCGTCGTGCAGTGCGCCGCCCGCACACCCGCGGCCACCGCGATGCACGCCATGACCATCGACGCCTTGGCCGGCGGCGGACGCACCATCATCGGCCTCGGCGTCTCGGGCCCCCAGATCGTCGAGGGCTGGTACGGCCGGCCGTGGGGTAGTCCCCATCACTGGCTGCGCGACTACGTCGCCATCATGCGCAAGGTCATGGCCCGCGACGAGCCCGTCGTGCACGACGGCAAGCAGATCGCGCTGCCGTTCACCGGCGAGGGGTCGATCGGCCAGGCCAAGGCCCTGAAGTCCATCCACCATCCCACCGCCGGTATCGAGATCTGGCTGGCGTCGGGCGCGCCCCTCAACACCGCGCTCACCGCCGAGGTGGCCGACGGTTGGTTGCCCATGGGCTACGGGCTCGATGGTTGGGAGCAGCACGGTCCGGCGCTCGAGAAGGGCTTCGCCCGGCGCGATCCGTCCATCCGGCCCCGCGAGGAGTTCGAGATCTTCACCAACCTGACGGTCGAGATCACCGACGACATCAAGGGCGCCATCGACCGGCGCAAGCCTCAGACCGCGATGTACGTCGGTGGCATGGGCAGCAAGGAGAAGAACTTCCACCGCGACTCGATGGCGCGCCGGGGCTTCCCCGACGAGGCCCAGCGCATCCAGGACCTGTGGTTGTCGGGCGACAAGGATGGAGCGATCGCGGCGGTGCCCGACGAGTACATCGACATAAACGGCCTGATCGGCCCGCCCGAACGCATACGCGAGCGGTATGCCGCTTCGGTGCCGGCAGGCGTGACGGGCCTGACGCTGCGCACGACCGACATCGCGACCATCGAGTTGGTGGCCGACATCGTCGAGTCCCACCACGGTCTGGGCTGAGCGCTCGCCCAGCCCAGACCGTCAGGGTCAGAGCTGAGCGCTCGTCGGTGGCTCGAGGAGCTGGGTCGCCACGAACGGCACAGGCGCGAACGAGCCATCGACGAGATGGCAGGTGACCGCGTAGTAGGTGGCGCCGGTGTAGATCCCATCGGTCACAGGCTCGGCAGGCCCATGCCAGTAGTAGAACGAGAAGCTGCCCGTCTTGTCGCGGGTCGGGAACGCGGCCTTGACGTCGAGATAGGCCGGGTACGTGGCGTCGCCGGCCACGGGCACGGCTCGGTCGACATAGTCGAGCGACATCTGCTCGTACAACATGTTGTCGTTCGCGGCGCCACCCTCCATGGTCTGCCAACCGTGGAAGTCGCCCCCACCCGGCGCAACGCGCAACCGGGCTTTGGCGCCCCTGCCGCCCTTGTACGTCAGGAACTCGACGAAGGCCGGTGAGCCCTCGGTCAGTCGGGTGCCGATGGGGTCGCCGGGCGCGGGTGGGGGCGTGGGCTCGGGAGTCGGTGTTGGTTCCGTCCCCGGCTTACCGCCGCCCTTTCCGCCCTTCTGCGCCCCGGCCGTGCCCACGATCAGGCCCGTCCCTCCGACGATGGTCACGCCCCCCAGGGCGAGCTTCTTCAACGCTTCTCGACGATCCACCGGTATCTCCCACCTTGTCTGTCGCAGCAAATGCGCCCCGGACCTTAATGCGCAACTGGTTACTCCGCTGTGACTGTCACTGCGCGCTCGTATCGTGTCGGCGTGACCGACGCAATCACCGCCACGGGCCTCACGAAGCGCTTCGGCTCGGTCCAGGCGCTCGCGGGACTGGACCTCGTCGTGCCCGAGGGCACGGTGCTCGGGCTCCTGGGACCCAACGGCGCGGGCAAGACGACGGCCGTGTCGATCCTGGCAACGTTGCTCGAACCCGACGAGGGCGATGCCATGGTGGCCGGCGTCTCGGTCCGTGACGATCCGGCCGAGGTACGCCGACGCATCGGCCTGTCGGGCCAGTTCGCCGCGGTCGACGAGGTGCTCACCGGCTACGAGAACCTCGACATGGTCGGGCGGCTCTACCGACTCGGCAGGAAGCCGGCGTCGGTCAGGGCCCGGGAGCTGCTCGAACGGTTCGATCTCACCGACGCCGCCAACCGCAGCGTCAAGACCTATTCGGGTGGTATGCGTCGCCGGTTGGATCTCGCGATGGCGCTCGTGGCCGCGCCGCCGGTGTTGTTCCTGGACGAGCCCACCACCGGGCTCGATCCCCGGAGTCGGCTCGGTCTGTGGGACGTCATCCGCGAACTCGTGGCCACCGGGGCCACGCTGTTGTTGACCACCCAGTACCTGGAGGAGGCCGATCAGCTGGCCGACGACATCGTCGTCATCGACCAGGGTCGGGCCATCGCCCAGGGAACGGCCAGCCAGCTGAAGTCCCAGGTCGGTGGCGAGCGCATCGAGCTCGTGGTCGAACCCGCCGACGTGGAGGCGGCCCGTGGTGTGCTCGCGGGCGTCTGTGGCGGCGAGGTCGAACTCGACCGCGCCACCAGCACCCTGAGTGCGCCGGTCGCTGACGGGCCCGCCACGCTTCGGCGGGCGCTCGACGCCTTCGAGGAGGCGGGCGTCGTCACCGCCGAGATCGGCATCCGCCGGCCGACCCTCGACGACGTGTTCCTCACGCTCACCGGGCACCACGCCGAAGCCGATGCCGCCGACTCCGAGACCGCCCCGCAGGGGCAGGAGGCCGCTTCATGAGCGACGAGCGTGCGAGGAGCGTGGCCCGCCGGCCCGGCCCGCAGGGGCAGGAGGTGCAGACATGAGCACGTTGACCGACACGATCAACGACGTCGCGGTCATCGCGAAGCGCAACACCATCAAGATCAGGCGGGTGCCCGAGGTCCTGGTCTTCGTGCTGTTGTCGCCCATCATGTTCGTGTTGTTGTTCGCGTACGTGTTCGGCAACTCGATCGATATCGAGGGCACCAGCTACCGCGAGTTCCTCATCGCCGGGATCTTCGCCCAGACCGTGCTGTTCGGCGCGACGTTCACGGGAGCGGGCATCGCTGAGGACATGCAGAAGGGCATCATCGACCGGTTCCGGTCGCTGCCGATGACCCAGGGCGCGGTCCTGGCGGGACGCACCATCAGCGACGTCATCTATAACGTGTTGTCGCTGGTGGTCATGGGCATCACCGGGCTCCTGGTGGGCTGGCGCATCCGCAGCTCGGTGCTCGACGCGTTCATCGGCGTGGTCCTGCTGTTGGTGTTCGCCTACGCCTTCAGCTGGGTCATGGCGCTGATCGGCCTGCTGGTGCCGTCGGTCGAGGTGCTCAACAACGCGTCGTTCCTGGTGATCTTCCCGCTGACGTTCGTGGCCAACACCTTCGTGCCCTCCGACGATCTACCCGGGCCGTTGCGCACCTTCGCCGAGTGGAATCCCGTCTCGGCGGTCACCCAGGCCAGCCGGGAGCGGTTCGGCAACATCCCCGAGGGCTTCCCCGAGCCCAGCGCGTGGCCGTTGGCGAACGCCGAGGCGTACACGCTCATCTGGACGGTGGCCACCATCGCGATCTTCGCTCCGCTCGCCATCCGCCAGTACCGCCGCACCGCCCGCCGCTGACCGGCCAGGCACTTCGGGCGGGATGGCGCCGAAGGCCGTCACACCCCCTCGGTACCTTCATCGCAGGTGATGCACCAGCCGCTCGTTCCGGCGGTCGGGAGCCCCAGAGGCAGCCCAACCGGATCCTCCACGTGACGCAGCTCCTCCGAGGAGACACAATGAGCCTGACCGAACGCGAGCGGACCACCCTGCGCGACAACCTCGTCGCATCTCTCGGTGAGCCCACCGCAACCCTGTTGATGGAAGCCATACCTGTGATGGACCGAGACGAGATCGCGACCAGGAGCGACATCGCGGGCCTGATGGTCCGCAACGACGATCTGGCCGCCCAGATGCGTGACCGAGCGGTGACGGTCGACGCTCGTCTGGATCGCATGGATGCCAGATTCGATGGCATCGACGTCCGTCTGGATGGCATCGACGTCCGTCTGGATGGGATCGATGGCCGTTTGGATGGCATCGACGTCCGTCTGGATGGGATCGATGGCCGTTTGGATGGGATCGATGGCCGTTTGGATGGGATCGATGGCCGTTTGGATGGGATCGACACGCGTCTGGATCGCATGGATGCCAGGTTCGACGTCATGGATCTCCGGTTCGGTGCCATCGATGCCCGGTTCGTCGCGATCGACGCCCGGTTCGACTCGATGGGCGAGCGGGTCGACGCGATCGCCGTGTCGGTGAGCGGACAGATCGAGGCGCTGTCGGGGCGGCTCGAGCACGCGATGGCCCGCAATCTGCAGCTGATCGTCGCCATGGTGCTGGCCGCGGTGATCGGCCTGGGAGCGATCAACATCGTCACCGGGTGACCCAGCGGCATCGCCACGAGGGGGCTCGGGGACATCGCCACGAGGTGGCCCGGCCGCCGCGGGCAGCGACGGCCGGCGGGCGGCTCGCTCAGTTGCGCAGCTGGTCCACCGGCGCGAAGTCGTCTCGCAGGACGTAGGCGCCGCCGGCGAACGCCCGGGTTTCGGTGGCGTCGAGCACGATCCCATCCTCGGAGGCAACGGTCGGCTCGGGGAGCGGCACGGGCGATGCCAACAGCACCCAGTTCGACGATGCCAACGTGTCGATACCGCCGGGCGGGGCGATCATCGTCACGTGCTCGAAGACCTCGAACAGGGTGGCCAGCTGCGCGCGGGCGAAGTCGTGGTCGCCGCTGTCGATGACGTTCATGATGTAGATGCCGTCGGCGACGAGCACGCGGTCGATCTCGCGCACGAACTCCCGGGTGGTCAGGTGCCAGGGCACGGTCAGTCCGCTGAACGCGTCGCCCACGACGAGGTCCATGGAGTCGTCGGCGACGTCGCCGATACCCACCCGGGCGTCGACGGTCTCGACCACCAGCCGGTCCGAGCGGACCAGGCCCAGTTCGTCCTCGGCGATGTCGACGAGATCGCCGTCGATCTCGAACACCAGGTCGGCGCTGCCCGGACGGGTGGCCTGCAGGTACTGGGGGAACCCGAAGCCGCCGCCGCCGACGTGCAGGGTGCGCAGCGGGCCCGGCGGCAGGGTGTCGACGACGTCGGCGAACAGGCGGATGTAGCGGATGTCGAGCAACTCGGGGTCGTCGAGATCGACAGCGGCATTGCGGACACCGTCGAGGAACAGGCTCCGCAGCGACGGGTTGTCGGCGTCGGCCACCACCACGACGCAGGCGTACTGGGTCTCGTACTGGCACGGCGACGACGATGCGCCGGTGGCGAGCCCGGCGGCGATGACCACCACGACCACGCCGGCGGTGGGCCGAGCCCGCGCCAGCATCCACGAGGTGGCGAACCCCAGCACGACCATCGCTGCGCCGATGCCGATCACCAGGGGGCGGACGGGCGCGGCGGCGACCAGCACGAAGCCGGTGAGGAACGTGCCGGCCAGCGCGCCGAGGGTGCCCGATGCCGACAGGCCGCCGACGACGGCGCCGGTCTCGTCGAGGCTGTGGAGCCGGAGCTTGGCGATCATCGGGCTGGCGGCGGTGAGCACCGCAGCCGGAGCGAAGAACGCCGCTGCGGTCAACACGATGATCGAGCCGGGCCCGGCGCCGAGTTCGGGTCCGAGCGCGTCGACGATGGGCAGCGACAGCCACGACAGCGCGCCGCCGAGCGCGATGGTGGGCCCGATGAGCGGCGCGGGATCGCGGGTGTCGGCGAGGGCCCCGCCGGCCCACGCCCCTGCGGCGATACCGGCGAGCATCGTGCCGATGATGCCGGTGAAGGTCTCGAGCGAGATCCCGACGTAGGGGGCCAGGAGCCGCCCGGCCAGGATCTCGAGCACCAGCACCGCCGCCGAGGTGATGAACACGAGGGCGGTGGCCTGGGCCGAGGTGATCCTGCGGTCGACCGAGATGGGCCGGTCCGGCTCGTGGTCGTCCGGGTTCATGCGGGCATGCCCTTGTTCGGAGCGGGAGCCAGTGCCGGTCCCTTGTCGGCCATCACGTCGGTTCCGATCTGGTGGCCGCCATCGCCCGGGTGCGCCTGATCAGAACCCTCGCCACACCGGATCCCGGCGCTCCTGGAAGCTGCGCACGCCTTCCTGGCCGTCGTGGGTGCCGTTGTTGAGTTCGACGGCCCACGACTCCTCTTCGGCGATGGTGTTGCGGTCGACGTCGAGGCTGCGGTTGACCAGCCACTTGGTGAACATGTGGGCCTTGGTGGGACCGGTGGCGAGGCGCAGCGCCCATTCCTCGGCGGCCGACCGGAGTTCGTCGCCGGGGACGACCTTGTTGCACAGCCCGAGCTCGAGTGCCTTGGCGGCGGGGATGTCCTCGGCGAAGAACATGAGTTCCTTGGTCTTCATGGGACCGATGAGCCGAGGGAGAATCCAGGCGCCGAGCGCGTCGGGCACCAGGCCTCGGCGGGCGAAGATCTCGATGAACTTGGCGTTGTCGGCCATGATCACCAGGTCGCACATCATGGCGAGGTGGGCGCCCATGCCGGCGGCGGTGCCGTTGACAGCGGCGATGACGGGGAGCTCGCAGTCGAGGATCGACGGCATCAGCGTGTGCTGGCCGCGCAGCATCATGCGGCGGGATTCGCCGACGGCCATGGCCGGTGCATCGTCGGGACGGTCGGCGTACTTGCGTCCGACCGAGATGTCGGCGCCGGGGCAGAAGAGCTTCTGACCGGTGGCGGTGAGCACCACGGCTCGGGCGTCGAACTGCCCGTTGAGCGACTCGAACAGGTCGCGCATGCGGTCGCGCATGCCGGGCGACATGGCGTTGCCCTTGTCGGGATTGTCGATGGTGATCCATGCCACCTGATCGACGATCTCGAAGCGGACCTTCTGCTCGAGTTCGGCGGGGTCTTCCAACGGTGCGTCAGCCATGCCGGGAGGCTATCCGCCGACGTTTGTGACGGGTTTGCACGCCGTGGCGCGCCCGAACAGGACCCGGGTCCGTGCAAACCCGTCACAAACGTGTACGGGTGGCCGAACGGCTCGTGGGCTCCCGTCTCATCGTGTTGCGTCGTCGGGTCGGAAGAACGGGAGCGTGGTCTCGGTGGTCAGTGAGTGGAACTCGACGGCGACGGCGAGGCCCTCGACGATGTCGTCCGGTGCGCACCCGACGATCGCGCTCACCATGTCGTAGCCCTCGTCGAGACGGACGATGGCGGGCGCGTAGGGCACCGTGAACGCCGGGGTCTGGGGTCGCCAGACGACCGTCCACGAGTACACCCGCCCGAGCCCCGCAGAGGTCGTCCACACCAGCGCGCCGGACCGGCACGACGAGCACCGCAGGCCGGGACCGAAGTTGGCAGCGCCGCAGCCGGCGCAGCGCTGGTAGCGGAGCTCGCCGATGCGGGTGCCCTCCCAGTACGGGGCCGACAGCGGTCCGGGCACCGGAACCGGCACACCGGTGAGGTTCGGTCGCAGGATCACGGCCGTTCGACCCCCAACAGCATCACGTCGCTGAACAGCGCGCCCGACCCGCCGGCCGAGCACAGCGCGACCTCGGCGCCGGGCACCTGCATCGAGACGCACGTGCCGCGCAGCTGCTCGACGCCGCGGGCGACCCGCTGGAGTTGTTGGGCGATGATCCCGGGGTGGCCGAACGACATGGTCCCGCCGTCGGTGGTGACGGGCAGGGCACCGCCGGGCCCGATGGCGCCCGAGGCGACGAACGCACCGCCCTCGCCCTCGGAGCAGAACCCGAACGCCTCGAGCTGGCGGATGATCTCGAACGAGAACGGGTCGTACAGTTCGGCGACGTCGACATCGCCGGGGCCGAGCCCCGACTGGCGCCACACCGTTCGGGCGGCGCGCCGGCCGACCCAGCCGGCGGGCACGTCGTCGCCGCTGTGTGCGCCGCGCAGGTCCCAGCTGGGAGCCTGGGAGTAGGCGGTGCCGAAGCTGTCCGAGGCCGAGCCCCAGATGTACACCGGCCGCCGGGCCAGGTCGCGGGCCCGATCGGCGTGGGTGAGCGCGAGTGCGCAGCCGCCCTCGGAGGTGGTGGCGCAGTCGAGCAGGCGGAACGGATCGGCGACCATCCGCGACGCCAGGATGTCGTCGGCGCCGAAGGGCCCGCGGCCGCTGTACACGGCGCCCGGGTGGGCGCTGCCATTGTTCCTGATGGTCGCCGCCACCAGAGCCATCTGCTCGGCGGTCGTGCCGAACTCGATCATGTGCCGGCGCGCCATCAGCGCGAACTCCGCCGCAGTGAACAGGCCGTAGCCGACCACCAACTCGTTGGCCGGGCGGGTCCACGGGGCGGTCGCCCCGTCGTCGCCGAGGATGCCGGCCCCGGCACCGGCGACGACCACCGTGGTGGCTTCGCCGGTGGTGATCATGTGGGCGGCGTCGCGCACGGCGGGGATGCCGACGTTGGAGAACACCCGGGTGACGGGCCCGAGGCCGAGGTCGTAGGCCAGTTCGGCCGGGCCCTGGCCGACGAGCGCGTCGATGGTGGCGATGTCGACGCCGGCGTCGGCGCAGGCCCCTTCGACGGCCTCCACCAGCAGCGAGTGCACGGTGGCGCCCTCGATGCGGCGGGCCTGGCGGGTGTTGTGGATGCCGACGATCGCAACGTCGCGGTACGGGTGAGCGGTCATCGGGCGTCGGTGTCGGCGGCGAGCGCCTCGGGTGGGGGATCGAGCACGGCGAAGCCCCGGCGGACGGTCATGAACGTCAGGTAGCTCGCCATCAGCGCTGCGGCCACGATGAACACCGTCTGGATGTCGACGATGTCGCCGGCGGCGCCGAAGGCGATGATGCCCAGGGGGCCGAGGGAGCCGTAGATCATCATCCACAGCGACATCACCCGGCCCCGGACGCGGTCGTCGAGCTGGATCTGCAGCGAGCTCAACACGTTTGTGGTGATGTTGATGAAGGCCGCACCGGTGACGAACATGCCGACGAGCGCCACCAGCAGTCCTGGGGCCAGGCCGATGACCAGCAGGCCGATGCTGCAACCCGCGACGCCCACCGAGACGATGCGTTCGTAGGGGCGGTCGCGGCTGAGCAGCATCTGGATGCCGGCGAGGATCGCGCCGAGGCCGAACGAGCCGACGAGGACGCCGTACTCGGCGGCGTCGAGGTCGAGCGCCTGGGTGGCCAGGACCGGGGCGACATAGGAGATCGGGAAGATCAGCATCGCGTTGACCGCGCCCGCGGTGAGGGCAACGCGGATGGGCCGGTCGCCTGCGGCGTAGCGGGCGCCGGCGATGATGTCGCCCACGACGGATCGCTGCGTCGTCCGCTCCGGCACGGGCCGCTCCTCGAGCGACCAGATGGCGGTGAAGACCGCGAGGAACGATGCGGCGTTCAGCCAGAACACCGTGGCGGCGCCGGTCGTGTCGATCAGGAAGCCGGCGAGTGTCGGACCGACGGCTCGGCTGATGTTGAACTGCAGCGAGTTGAGTACCACCGCGCTGCGCAGCGCATGTGTGGGAACGAGTGTCGGCATGATCGCCTGGTAGACGGGCGCGCCGGCCGAACCGGAGACGCCGCCGATGATCGACGCGATGATCAGCCGGGGGTAGGTGACCTGGTCGGCGGTCACCATGATCGCGACCGCGACTCCCACGGCCCCCTGCGCGGCGAGCGCAGCGAGGAGCATCTTGCGGCGCGACCACCGGTCGGCCCAGGCGCCGGCGAACGGGCTCACGAGCAGCAGGGGGATGAGGCCGACGAAGGGCACGGCGGCGATGGCGGCAGCCGAGTCGGTGACGCCGGCGGTGATCCAGCCCAGCGCAGCCAGGTACATCATCGACCCGGTGTTCGAGACGACCGCCCCCGACCAGAAGCGCACGAACTCGGGATGCGCGAACGCCGGGATGCGCTCGCCCACCTTCATCGTTCCTCGCAATTCGTGCCGTCCATCACCTGACACTGTGTCAGATTCGTTGGGTGGGTTCTGACACATGTCTCGGCACCAGTACCCTCGGGCGCGAGCGGACGTCTCGCTCCACGCCATGGTCCACCGCGTTTGCGTCTGAGTCGGGGGCGGCGCACGTCACGCTCGCAGTGCTGCTGCCCGTCATCGAGACGCAGCATTCTTCGGGCGTCGGACCTGAGCGGTCGCCGATACCGGCGACGGGTTGGTCAACGGAGGGTGACGTCAACCGCAGTGGGGCTGTCGGGATCCGGTTCGAAGAATGCCCAGACGAGTCCCTCCAGCGCCGCCGCGTAGAGGGTCCAGACCTCGTCGCCGCCGTCGGGCCCGGTCGGCAGGACGATGCCGTCGAGGTCGTCGCGGAAGCGGTCGCGCATGGCGAGACCTTCGAGCAGGGCCGCGGCTGCCACCGAGAACTGGTCCAGGGTGAGGCCCGGTCGGAGCCGGTTGCCGAAGAGCGCCATGTTCGCTGAGTAGAACTCCGCGAACTGCTTTGTGACGAGGTGCTCGCCCGCAGCGAGGGCGTTGTGGCGCCAGCCGTCGGGATCGGGGTCCTTGGACGACTCGGATCCGTAGGCGGCGGTGAGGATGGCCCGCTCCCGGGAGGACGCCACGTTGTGGTAGGCGGCGGTACCACCGACGCGCAGCATGGATCGGAATGCTGCGGTGCGCTCGGCGATGTCGTCCGACGCGGCTCGATCTGCCAGGCGCACGAACTCGTCGGTGAACGCCCCCGTCACCACGTCGACGTTGTGGGCGCGGGAGTCGCGTTCGAGCACCCTCAGCAGTACCTCTTTGCGGAGCCGATCCTGGGGGTCGAGTTCGTCGTCGGCGAGGGCCCGGTACGCGGTGGCCCGCGCTGCCCCGGTGGCTTCGATGGCGTCGGCGACACGCACTGTGTCGAGCCCGATCGCCACGCCGTTCGTGAGCAGGGCCTCCATGCCTGCCGCGACGAGACGCTCGCGCAGTTCGTCGAGGGTGGAGGGCGGGCCGGGGCGACGCTCCATCGTCGGGCACTCCTGGGCGTCGGTCGGCTCGGCCATGCTCAGACTCTAGGAGTTGGCAGCTGCCCGCCCGACTTCGATGTCGCGTCGGGGGTTCGTGGGGGGGGGCTCCTATTCCTCGGAGCCACCCCCGAACGTTCCGATCGGATCAGCACCCCGCCAGCAGCGCCGCCCGATCCCCGCCACGGGACCGTCGAAATCTCATCGGCCGATCACCGCTCGACCTTGAGACATGAGATCTCGTGTCCCACGATAACAGTGGTGCGTCGGGCAGGCAACAGACCTGGGTTCGGCCCGCGGGTCGGTACGCTGCCGCACGTGTATCGGGCCGTCCTCTTCGACGTTGCCGGGGTGTTGACCGAGGGATTCACGCACGCGCTCGTGGCCGAGGCGATCGATGCCGGCGCCGACTTCGGGCTGTTGGCCGAAGCGTTGTTGCCGGTGTTCGCCGGTGAGGGTGACGGCGACTCGCCCGGCAACCGTCTCGAGCGGGGCGAGATCAGCCTCGAGGAGTTCCTCGGCGGGCTCGGCCCGGCCGAACCCCATGCGCGGATGGTCATCGACCCGGCGTCGCCGCACTTCTTCGGTCACCAGCTCGGAGCGAAGGCCGCGATGCACGCCTTCGTCGACGAGGTCCGCGCCGCAGGCTTCAAGACCGCCGCCGTGTCGAACAACGTGCGTGAGTGGCAATCGTTCTGGGACGCGGCGATGCCGCCCCACGACCGGTTCGACACGGTCGTGTTCTCCTGCCAGGTGGGGCTGCGCAAACCGAATCCCGCCATCTACCGGCTCGCGCTCGACCGGCTGGGCGTCGAGCCCGAGGCGGCGCTGTTCCTGGACGACTTCGCCGCCATGGCCGACGGTGCTCGCAGCGTGGGCATGACCGCCATCGATGTGGTCGACCACGCCGACGCCATCGCCCAGGCCCGGGCACTGCTCGGCCTGCCCGCCCCCGTCGCTGACTCCAGGGTCGGGGGCGATGCCGATGACGCAGCCGCCGCCGGGGCGGGGCAGGGCTGATGGCCGGCCCGCTGCAGATCGAGTTCGTGCAGTCGGCGGCGAAGGTCGCGCAGCTTCCGGCCTCGGAGCGCGAGCTGGCGTTGGTGGGCCGGTCCAACGTCGGCAAGTCGTCGCTGCTCAACGCCATCGCCAACCGCAAGAAGCTGGCGCACACCTCCAAGACGCCGGGTGCGACGAAGCTGTTGAATCTGTTCTCGGTGGCCGGCGTCGGGCCCGACCGGTACCTGGTCGATCTGCCCGGCTACGGCTTCGCGAAGGTGTCGGCCAACGAGCGGGCCCGTTGGCAGTCGATGATCGAGGGCTATCTGACCGAGCGCGAGACGCTCGCCGGAGTGCTGTTGCTGATCGACGGGGCGGTCGGTCCGACCGATCTCGATCTCCAGACGCTCGAGTGGTTGCGCTACATCGACGTGCCGGTGCACCCGGTGGTCACCAAGATCGACAAGGTGCGCCCGTCGAAGAGCAAGGGTCGCCGCGCCGAGATCGTCGAGCGCCTCGCCGTCCCGAAGGCAGACATCACCTGGGTCAGCGCCGAGAAGGGCACCGGCATCGCCGAGCTGCGCACGAGGATCGCCGAACTCCTCCGCGCCGAGGACTGACCCCGGAGGGTCGAGCCCGCGTTCGGCATCGGGTGCGTCGGACGGGATCTGCGACCGGCCCTTCCGAGCGGTTGTGCCCGATGACGGCCGCGGGCGTGGCGGCGAGAGCGGGAGAGAGGGTCTGGACCCGGTGTGACAGGCGGCACCTCGCCTACGCTGGCGGGCCACACGACGATCCAGGGGGATCCATGACCGAGCGCTATTCCGCTGCCGACACCACGCTGTCGGAGCGGTTCCCGATGTACACCCGCGCCAACGTGGGCGAGGTGTTCCCCGACCCGGTCACGCCGCTCACCAGCACCGGTGCGCTGTGGCTGGCCGAGCTCGGCTGGCGTGACGCGTGGGAGCGCATGGGGGCGTTCGATCAGGGCGAGTTCCCGGCCGAGGAGTTCTGCCAGCTCGGCGTCGTCGGCGGCTACTGCTATCTGAACGCCTCGCTCATCCGTATCTTCGGCGAGCGGGCGCCGGGGCTGTCGGCCCAGGTCATGGACGAGCAGTTCTTCGGTGCCATGCCCGGCATCGACCCCTACGAGCCCCAGCCGGGCGACGAGGACCTGGCCAAGACGGCGGCCATCGGTGAGACGTTCGGGTGGGTGCTGGCGCAGACCTCGCTCGATGACCTCGACGAGCTCACCGCCGACCGCCGCAGCACCGAGGCCCTGCGCGACGCCCGGCCCGATCTGGCGTCGCTGTCGACCGAGGAGCTCTACGAGCGGTACCAGCAGCGGCTCCCCGAGCACCGGGTGCTGTTCGGGCATCACATCTTCACCACCTACATGGCCACGGTGCCGGTGGGCATCATCAGCGGCGTCGCCGCCGCGGTCGGTCGTCCCGACCTGGTGATGCCGATCATCGCCGGGATCGGCGACGTCGACTCTGCGGCGCCGTCGCACACCATGTGGGACATGGGGCGCCTCGTCGCCGCCAGCGACGAGCTGACCGCGCTGTTCGACGCCGGGGTGGGCGGCGTGCTCGACGGGGTCGCCGCGTCGTCGTCGCCCGATGCTTCGGCGTTCGGCGAGGCGTTCGCCGCGTTCGTGCACGAGTTCGGCTCCCGGGGCCCCAACGAGTGGGAGAGCCGCTCGCCCACCTGGGAGACCCGGCCCGAGCTGGCGCTGTCGGCCATCGACCGGATGCGCCTGGCTCCCGATGCAGCGGCGCCGGCCGCCCAGCACGCGCAGCGGGCTTCGGCGCGGGAGGCCGCGTCCGCCGAGCTGCTGGCCATGGTCGAGGCCGACCCCGAAACCCATGGCCAGCTCGCCGCTGCCATCGCCTCGTCGGTGGCGTGGCTGCCGGCGCGGGAGCGTTCGAAGACCAACAACATCCGGCTCATCCACGAGATGCGGATGCCCATGCGCGAGCTCGGCCGGCGCATGGTCGACGCGGGCGCGTTCGACGAGATCGAGGACTTCGGCTTCGTCACCGACGCCGAGTACCCGGCGTTCCTGGCCGATCCGTCAACGGTGTCGATCGAGACGATCCGGCAGCGTCGCGACGAGTACGCCGAGCTGGCCACCCGGCGCGCCGAGTTCGTGTTCGTCGGGCAGGCGAGCCCGCCGTCGACCTGGCCGCTGGTCGGCGACGACACCGCCGACAAGCTCGCCGCGGGCGACACGCTGCAGGGCATGCCCGGCTGCGACGGTGTGGCCGAGGGCCGGGCCCGGGTCGTCCTCGACTCCAACGACCCGAGCGCGCTCGAGCCCGGTGACATCCTGGTGGCGCCCATCACCGACCCGTCGTGGACACCGTTGTTCGTGCCGTCGGCTGCGGTGGTGGTCGACGTCGGCGCCCCGTTGTCGCACGCCATCATCGTGAGCCGTGAGCTGGGTATCCCGTGCGTGGTGTCGGCCACCGACGCCACCCGCCGCATCCCCGACGGCGCGATGATCCGCGTCGACGGCGGCACAGGTGTGGTGACCGTGCTCTAGCCCCGATCTCGTTCTGTTCTGCCACCGTCACGGTGGATCAACCCAACGAGATCGGGGCAATTGGGCCGAGGCGGACAGTCGGCGGAAAGTCGCCTGGGGCTTCGTAGGAGGATGCAAACCACCATGGGCGGCCTGGAGGGGGCGGTGGAGACCAACAGGGGGCCGGGGCAGATGGAGTACCGATTGCTCGGGCCGGTCGAAGCGATCCGCGACGGCGTTTCGGTCGACCTGACGGCGCGCCAGCGGGCGTTGTTGGCACTGCTGCTCGTCCACGCCGACGAAGTGGTGTCGTCGGATCGGATCATCGACGAGCTCTGGGCGCCGTCGGTCGACAAGGACCGCCAGAACGCGCTGTGGGTGATCGTGTCGCGCCTACGGGCCCTGCTCGAGCCGGACCGGGAGAAGCGCACCGACGGGACGATCTTGTTGACCCGACCGCCGGGCTACCTGCTGGCGACCGAGCCCGGTCAGCTCGACGTCCATCGATTCGTCGCGCTGGAGGCCGAGGCGCGTGCCCTGGTCGACCCCGACCCGGCGGCGGCGTCGCAACGCTACGGCGAGGCCCTGGCGTTGTGGCGGGGCCGGGCGCTCGAGGAGTTCACCTACGACGACTGGGCCCTTGCCGAGATCTCGCGGCTCGAAGAGCTCCGCCTGGCCGCCATAGAGGGGCGAATCGACGCCGCCCTGCGTTGCGGCCGGTCCCAGGACATGATCGGCGAGCTCGAGAGCCTCGTGCGCCTCCACCCGCACCGCGAGGGTCTCGTCCGCCTCCACATGGTGGCGCTGTATCGGGCCGGCCGCCAGGGCGACGCCCTGCGGGTGTTCGCCGACCTGCGCGAGCACCTCGCCGAAACGGTCGGACTCGACCCTGCCACCGAGACCGTCCGGCTCGAAGAGCAGATCCTGCTCGACGACCCGAGCCTGCGGCTCCCGGACACCGCCACGCCGGTGCCCACGGCCAGCGTGCGCGGATACGAGCTGCGCGAGCCGATCGCCACGGGCCCCACGGGCACGGTGTACCGGGCGTTCCAGCCCGTCGTCGGGCGGGAGGTGGCGATCACCATCGTCGAGCGTGGCTTGGCCAACGAGCCGGAGTTCATCCGGCGCTTCGAGCACGAGGCCCGCTCCGTCGCGAGCCTCGAGCATCCTCGCATCGTTCCGGTGTTCGACTTCTGGCGCGAGCCCGACGCCGCGCTGCTCGTGACCCGCCACTTCCCGCGGGGCACGTTGACCGACCTCGTCGCTGCCGGGCCCGTGCCGGCGGCGCAGGCCCGGGTCATCGTCGACCACATCGCCGCTGCGCTCGACGCCGCGCACCGGCGTGGCTTGGTCCACGGCGGCGTCGGCCCCGACCAGGTGATGATCGACGACGACACCAATGCCTACCTGACCGGGTTCGGCATCCACGCCCCGGCGCGGGTCGGTGGCGCATCGCCGGACGAACCCGGCGACACCGATCACGTCGGCCGGGCAGAAGACCTCGCAGCACTCGACGCCTTGGCCGGGTTCCTCGGCACCACCGTGTCGAGCCCCGACCGGAATCCGTCGGCGTCCCCGGCCGCCCTCGTCGAGCTCGGCAACCCGTACCGGGGACTGCGCGCCTTCGACGAAGCCGACCAGGGTTTCTTCTTCGGTCGCGAACGCCTCGTCGAACGGTTGATCATCCGACTCGGCGACGGCGGACCCCGCGGACGTTTCGTCGTGCTCGCCGGGCCGAGCGGTTCGGGGAAGTCGAGCGTGGTGCGCGCCGGGCTCATGCCGGCATTGCGTCGAGGCGCGGCCCCCGATTCCGAGCACTGGTTCATCGTCACCATGACGCCGGGCGATCGCCCCTTCGACGCGCTGGCCGAGGCCATGCGACGCGGGGCCGTCAGGCCGCCGGGGGACCTCGCCGAGCACCTGGCCGCCTTCGGGATCGCAGAGACGGCCGAACGTTGCAGCCCTGACCCCAGCGCGCAGACGGTCATCGTCATCGACCAGTTCGAGGAGCTGTTCACACGCGCACCGAGCGCGGAGGCGACGGTGTTCATGGATGCGGTGGCGGCCGCCGTCGCCGACCGTCACTCGGGGGTCAAGGTCGTGGCGACCCTGCGGGCCGACTTCCTGGATCGCCCGCTGCGCCACCCGGGAATCGGACCGCTGCTCCCGCTCGGCACCGAGATGATCACGCCCATGGACCCCGCCGAGCTCGAGGCCGCCATGGTGGGCCCGGCACGAGCCCTCGACGTGGGGTTCGAGGCCGGTCTGGTGACGATGATCACCGCCGACGTGGTGCATCAGTCCGCGGCGTTGCCGCTCCTGCAACACACCCTCACCGAGTTGTTCGACCGACGGGTCGGCCACTCACTCACCGCCGAGGCGTATCGCGAGTTGGGCGGCGTGTCGGCGGCGCTGGCGCGCCGGGCCGAACTCATCCACGATCGGCTCTCACCTGACGACCAGGCTGTCGCACGCGACGCGTTCCTGCGTCTGGTGACGGTGACCGAGGGTGCCGCCGACACCCGCCGCCGGGTGCCGGTCCGCGAGCTGGTCGGAGCCGGACCGAACGTCCCCGACGTGCTGGAGGCATTCGGCCGCCATCGTCTGCTCACCAACGACTGCGACCCCATCAGCCGGGAACCGACCGTCGAGGTCAGCCACGAAGCGCTGCTCGGCGAGTGGGTGCGGCTCGCGGGCTGGATCGACGGCGCCCGCGATCATCTCCTCGCCCGACGCCGTCTCACCGCTGCGGCCCACGAATGGGTCGCCCATGACGAGCATCCCGACGATCTGCTCGCGGCGGCTCCCCTCGAGCGCTTCCGGAGCTGGATCGATGATCCGCCGCTGCGCCTGGACGAGCCCGAACGCCGGTTCCTCGTTGCGTCGGCCGCAGCGTCGACCGCCGAAATCGAGGCCGAGCACCGACGTATCCGTCGGCTGCGGTTCCTCGTGCTCGCCACCAGCAGCGCGCTGGTCCTCGCTCTGATCGCCGGCAGCATCGCGCTCTGGCAGCAACGGCGCGCGGATCGCGCTGCGGATCAGGCCAACGAGGCCGCTGCCGACGCCGAGCTCGCCGCCCTGGTGAGCCGGTCGGCGGCCAGTATCGGCGACGATCCCGAACTCGCCCTGCTGTTGGCGTTGGAGGCGAGGCGGCAGATGCCGGGTACCGACGCGGACCGGGCGACCCTGCAAGCCCTCGGCCGAT
>JBKAGO010000046.1:0-85513 GCA_046290435.1 Acidimicrobiales bacterium | reverse complement strand
AACGCCACATCGCCCGCCGCCTCTACCGAATCCTCGAAAACCTCGACACAACCCCTTGACAAACATAGGAGCATCCCCAGCAGTCCGGCCCGACACACCGGCATTGCAAGGCAGACGGCAGACGGCAGGCTGGATGTCCCGGAGCGTCAGTACATGGAACCGCCGTCGCCGCTGCGACCGGCGGTGCGGCCGTTCCTGCCGACCGCCGTTGCGGCCTGGAGCCCGTCGCGCATGGCGACGTTGTCCGCGGTGACCGTGACCATGCGAAAGCCCATCTCGAGTCGACGTTCGGTCAGCGCGGTGGTCGCGTGGATGCCCGGCACGACGCCGTGACGCTCGCAGGCAGCGACGATCGTCTCGAGGGCGTCGACGAAGGCAGGGGCATCGTCGTTGTTGCCCGGCGGCAGCCCGAGGCTGACCGAAAGGTCGGCCGGGCCGACGTACACGGCGTCGATCCCGGGTACGGCGAGGATGTCGTCGAGGGCGGCGAGCGCCGCGACGGTCTCGATCATCGGGATGCAGGCGACGTGGTCGTTGGCAGTGACGTAGTAGTCGGGGTCGCGCAGCGACGCGCGGACAGGACCGTAGCTGCGAGCGCCGGCGGGGGCGTAGCGGCAGGCGGCAACGGCGGCCTCGGCCTCCGCGACGCTGTTGACCATCGGGATGATGACGCCGTCCGCGCCGGCGTCGAGCATCTTGCCGATGATGCCCGGCTCGTTCCACGGCACCCGGACCAGCGGGGTGGAGTCGCCACAATCGATGGCCTGGAGCAGCCCGACGGTGCCGAGGTAGTCGTTGACGCCGTGCTGGTTGTCGATGCAGACGTAGTCGAACCCGGCGCGGGCCAGCATCTCGGCGGCCAGCGGGCTGCCGAGCGCAGCCCACCCCCCGAGAGCGGGTTCGCCGGCGGCCCACAACGCCTTCAGCGGGTTCAAGACGCACCTCGTTCGTCGTAGGAACGGAGCCGGGCGTCGGTGCCACATCGATGAACATCGCGAGGCCCGGCATCGACGCCGCAGCGGCGAACGTCGCAGGGCCGACTACCGCGAGAAGGGGCGCCCTGAGGCCGGATGCCATGAGGCCGGATGCCGTGACAGCATCGGCGGCTGTCCCGGTGGTTGACGCGGCGCGGCTGCGGGTGGTTCTCCATGGCGCCCGTGTCTAGCAGCCTCCCAGCCGATGTACCCCCGAGCGCCCGCCCGCGAGCCGTCGGCGGAGCGGGCCACCCGAACCGGCGCCGAAAACCGCCACCAGAGCAGCAGTTCTCGGCGCCAGAACCGTTGGTCTGTCCGACGGCAGCCCGTCAGGCGGCGCGTTGCGCGGTGCGAACGACGGCGCGGACCGCTTCGACGACGCGCTCGGGGTGGTGCCAGACGTCGCTCTCCCAGACCTCGACCACCCAGAACCCACCCGCTACCAGCGCATCGATCCTGGCCCTGTCGTCGACCCGAGCGGTCAACGACGCGTGGTACCGGTCGCTCTGGACCTCGACCACCACCGGCGTGCCGACCACCAGGAAGTCCACGCGTCCGGCCCAGTCACGGCCGCCCAGGTTCGTCTGGCGTCGCACCGGCCCCATCCCGGCCTTGCGCAGCACCGCGTCGAGGCGGCTCTCGAGACCCGACGCAGGGGCCACGTAGTCGCTCCCCCGCCGATCCACCAGGCTCTTCAGCACCCCGATGCCCCGCCGTCCCGGGCGGTGCAGGTCGACGATGACGTCGTGGAGATCGGCCATCGTCACCAGCCGCATCGACCACGCGGCATCGAGCCATCGCTCCAGCCGGGGGCCCGGCGTGGACGCCGCCGCGTCGGCCAGCGCACGTGCGGGCGTGACCACGGCGAACCCGTCGTGCATCGTGACGTGCGTCGGTGGCATCCGACGGGTCTCGTGGGGCACGACGCCGTCGGTCCGCGGTCGGGTGGAGTTGGTGTGGCGGATACGGGTGACGTGGAGCGGGTCGAGGCCGTGGTCGATCACGTCCCACAACGCCAGGGCCGAGATGTGGCTGACGGTGCCGCCCGGCCCCGAGCGCAACAGTCGTGCCATGGCGAGCGCCCGTGGCGTCAGCGGCGCGCCGGCCACGATGCGGACATGGCCACAGATGGGGTTCCAGCGCGCCGACTCGAGTTCGTGGCGGACGGCCGCCGGCGAGGCCATCGATCGGCACTGGAAGGATGCGATCACGCCGTGCTGGCGTGACGCGAGGGCGGCGAGACGAGCTCGCAGGATCTCGGACATGGGACTCCCCGGTGATGCTGGATGCGAGGGGGAAGTCACGTCGGAGAACCGAGCGTGGAGGAGGCGACGCACATGACGTCGAATGCCCCGACGACGACGCTGGCGCCGGGCGATGTCGAGCGTACGCCCATCGACCGGTATCCGCACCGCCATCGCTTCCGGCGCCGAAAACCGTCGCCAGAACAACACGTTTCGGCGCCAGAACCACTGGCCACCCGAACCGGCGCCGAAAACCGTCGCCAGAACAACACGTTTCGGCGCCAGAACCACCCGTCAGCCGGACTGGCGCCGAAAACCGTCGCCAGAACAACAGATCTCGGCGCCGGAGCCGTTGACCCCTCGGGTCGCGGACCGACCGCCTCGCCCGCCTCGACCGGGCTGTTCCGAACCAGCTCGACCCGCTGCGCCAGAGCCGCCGCGCCCCGCTGCGCCCGAACCGCTGCGGTCAGCCGCAGTCGGTTGCCAGGACATCCTCGATGGTCTGGCGTCGCACCACCACACGGGCCTCGCCGTCTCGCACGAACACCACCGCCGGGCGCAGCACCATGTTGTAGTTGCTGCCCATCGAGTGGCCGTAGGCCCCGGTCACCGGCGTGGCCAGCAAATCCCCCACCGCCAGGTCCTCGGGCACCCACGCTTCGCGCACCAACACGTCGCCGGACTCGCAGTGCTTGCCGACCACCCGCACCGGGCGCGGGCGCTCGGCCCGCACGGCCCGGGGCAGGAACGTCTCGTAGCCGCTGCCGTAGAGCACCGGCCGCGGGTTGTCGCTCATCCCACCGTCGACCGACACGTATGTGCGGATGCCCTCGAGTTCCTTGACGGTGCCCACCGTGTAGACGGTCACCGCAGCAGCCGCCGCGATGGTTCGTCCCGGTTCGGCGGTCACCCGAGCCGTGATCCCTGCGGCGTCGCACGCTTCGCGCACGATCTTGCCCCAGGCCGGGATCGGCAGCGTCTCCTCGCCCTCGACGTAGGCGACGCCCAGTCCCCCGCCGACGGACAGCTCGGGCAACCCGAGCGGATTGGAGAACTCGGCCAGCACCTCGATGGCCCGCCGGAACGAGTCGAGACGGAACACCTGCGAGCCGATGTGGGCGTGGATGCCCACCAGTTCGATGGCCGGCGACGCCGTCGCTCGTTCCACCGCCGCCGCTGCGACACCGGTCGACACGGTGAAACCGAACTTCGAGTCGTCCTGGCCGGTGGCGATGAACTCGTGGGTGTGGGCCTCGACGCCGGGCGTCACCCGCAGCAGCGCGGTCGCCACCTGCCCGGTCTCTGCGTGGATGGCCTCGATGCGGTCGATCTCGTCGAAGCTGTCGACGACGATGCGGGCCACGCCCGCATCGAGCGCGGCGGCCAGCTCCCCTACAGACTTGTTGTTGCCGTGCAGCACCAGGTGCGATCCCGGCACGCCGGCGGCGAGCGCGACTGCGAGTTCGCCACCCGTGGCGACGTCGAGGTGCATGCCTTCTTCGTAGGCGAGGCGCGCCATCGCCCGGCACAGGAACGCCTTGGTGGCGTACGCGACGCCGTCGCCGAAGGCCTCGACCGCTTCTCGGCATCGGGCCCGAAGGTGCTCTTCGTCGTAGACGAACAGCGGGCTGCCGTGGGCTGCGACGAGGTCGTCGACGCGTACCCCGCCGATGGTCAACATGCCGTCGTCGTCGACGCCGGCGTGGTCGGGTAGCAGCGACAGTGGGACGGGTCCGGCCACGATCGCCGCCTACATCGAGTCGGGCGCCGAGACCCCGACCAGATCGAGACCGGCGGCCAGGCCGACGCGAGCCGCTTCGCACAGCCACAGCCGGGCCTGGGTGAGCTCGGGAGAGACCCCGTCACCCATGACGTAGCAGTCGTGGTAGAAGCCGTGGACGGCCGACGCGTGGTCGCGCAGCCAGGAGATGATCTTGTGCGGCGCCAGTTCCCTCGCGGCGATCGACACGAGCTCGGGGAACTGGTCGAGGCTACGCAGCACCTCGAGCTCGCGTTCGTGCGACAGCGGCGTCAGGTCGACCTCGGCCAGCGGGGCGGCCACGACACCGGCCTCGGCGGCCTTGGCCTGGATGGACCGCAGCCGGGCGTGCGCCATCTGCACGTAGAACACGGGGTTGTCCATGTTCTTCGACGCGGCGAGCACGAGGTCGAAGGTCTGCGGGGTCTCGACCGACTGGGTGAGGTACGTGAACCGGGTGGCGTCGGCGCCGATCTCGTCGACGATCTCGCGCAGCTCGATGATGTCGCCGGTGCGCTTCGACAGCTTGACCTCCTCGCCTTCGCGCATGAGTCGCACCATCTGGGTGATCTCGATCCGGAGCTCGTCGGGATCGTGGCCGAGGGCCTGCATCGCGGCCTTCATGCGGGCGATGTAGCCGTGGTGGTCGGCGCCCCAGATGTTCACCAGCCGGTCGGCGCGGCGGAACTTGTCGCGGTGGTAGGCGATGTCGGGGGTGATGTAGGTGTAGTCGCCGTCGCTGCGGACGAGCACCCGGTCCTTGTCGTCGCCGTAGTCGGTGCTGCGCAGCCAGGTGGCGCCGTCGTTCTCGTAGACGACGCCGTGGGCGCGCAGATCGGCGAGGGCTTCGTCGATGGCGCCCGACGCGATCATCGAGCGTTCGCTGAACCAGGTGTCGAAGACGATGCCCAGCGAAGCCAGGGTCTCCTGCTGGTAGGCCTTGGCGTACGCGTAGCCCCATTCGAGGGGGTCGGCGTCGTCGGGCATCTCGGCGGCCCAGTCGATGATGTATCGACCCTGGTAGCCGTCCTCGGGAGGTTCCTGGCCGGCCTTGCGGGCGGCGAGCGACGCGGCGTAGGTCTGCATCTGCACGCCGCGGTCGTTGATGTAGAACTCGCGCTCGACGCTGTGACCGACGGCCTCGAGGAGGCGGGCGACGGTGTCGCCATAGCAGGCGCCCCGGGCGTGGCCGGCATGCAGCGGGCCGGTGGGGTTGGCGCTGACGAACTCGACGTTGACCTTCACACCTGCGCCGACGTCGTGGCGACCGAAGCGCTCGGTGCCGGCGTCGACGACGGCGCGCAGCACGTCGTGTAGCCAGGTGTCGTGGAGGCGGAAGTTGACGAACCCGGGCCCGGCGATCTCGACGACGTCGACGTGGGGGATCGAAGCGGCTGACAGCTCGGCGACGAGCGCGGCGGCCATCTCCCGGGGGTTGCGTCCTGCGGCCTTGGCGGTGGCCAGCGCGACGTTGGAGGACCAGTCGCCGTGCTCGCGTCGGGCCGGGCGCTCGAGATGAACCGAGTCGGGCGGGGTCACCCCGATGGCGACCAGAGCGGTGCGCAGTGCAGTGTCGAGCGTGTCGGTGATCATGAGCGGCCAAGGGTACGGGCCCTCCGGCGCACCTGCGAAGCTCCCGACCAAAGTCCCTGCCACTTGCCGGGGGATGCGTGACAGACTCGGGCACCCTCGCTCCGGTCGGCCGTACGCCGTCCGGTCGGCAGGGGGAGCGCAACGGAGCGCCTGGCTTGGACCGAACCGCTCGGCGATCACGCCGAGCGGCAGTGAGGGGGAACACGATGGAACAGTTCTGGCGCAGCACCGCTGTCCGCTTGGGCAAGCACTGGACGATCGTCCTGTTGGTGTGCCTCGGCATCACCGCCGCGCTCGCGCTCGGCCTCACCCGCCTGGAGTTCGCGACCGGCCAGGACAGCTATCTCGATGCCGACACCCAGGCGGCCATCGACAACGTCACGTACCAGGAGCAGTTCGGCGGCGAGACGGTCGTGCTGCTCTTCTCCGGCGACGACGACCGAGACATCACGGATCTGTTCAGTGGCGACAACCTCGCCGAGCTCGAGCGCATCACCACCGAGCTCCAGGCCATCCCCGAGGCCGCCAACGTGGTCACGCCGTTGGTGTCGCTGCAGTTCAGTGATGCGCTCATCCAGAACGCGGGTCGCAACGCCCTGATCTCGGCCTCCCAGCGTGACCCCGATCCCGACGCCCAGGCCGCCCGCACTGCCGACATCGGCATCGGTCTGGCACGCCTCGGCGCGGTCGAGAACCCCGTGATCGGCGATCCCGAGTGGGCCGACCTGCTGGTCTGGGGCAACGACGGGTTCGTCAGCGGCGACGACGGTGTGGTGGCGCCCGCCCAAGAGGACCTGCAGATCCGGCTGTCGCTGGCGTCGACGTTCCCCGATCAGCAGACCGCGGTCGGTGGCGTGGTCCTCGAGGGCAATGCCGACCTCGACAGCCTGTCGGCGGGCACCGAGGCGGTCATCGACATCGTCGACAGCGCAAACTTCGACGGCTTCGAGCTGATCGCCACCGGCTCGCCGGTGTTCCTGCGTGAGATCAACGAGTACCTCCAGGGCGGCATGATCACCCTGGGCCTCATCGCCATGGCGGTGATGGCGGTCATCCTGCTGGTGATGTTCCCGGTGCGCTGGCGGCTGCTCCCTCTGCTGAGCGTGCTGGTCGGCATCGTGTGGGCGTTCGCGATCGTGGGGTTCGTCGGGATCGACCTGTCGCTGGTGACGATCTCGGGCCTGCCGATCCTCATCGGGGTCGGCATCGACTTCGCCATCCAGATCCACAATCGGGTGGAGGAAGAGGTCGTCCTCGACAAGGAAACCCATCCGATCGGCGAGACGCTCGCCAACCTGGCGCCTGCGCTGATCGTGGCCACCATCGCCGGGGTGCTGGCGTTCCTGGCGCTGCGGGTCTCGCAGGTCCCGATGATCCGGGACTTCGGGGTGCTGCTGTCGATCGGCATCGTCGTGCTGGTCATCACCGGTCTGACGATCCCGACGTCGGCTCTGGGCATTCGCGAATGGACGGCCCGGACCCAGAAGCGTGACCGGTCGATCGTCGAGCAGATCGTCGTGAAGCTCGGGTCGGTGCCTTCGAAGGCGGCGCCGCCGCTGATCGCCCTGGCCGTGTTGGCCTTCGGCGTCGGGATCTTCGTCGAGGGTGGCATCGAGATCGAGTCCGACCCTGTGGAGTGGATCGACCAGGGCAGCCAGACCGTCGCCGACATCGACCGCCTCGAGGAGGAGACCGGCTTCGCGACGACGCTCGGCATCCTCATCGAGTCGAACAACATCGCCGCCGACGAGGTCAACCAGCTGGTCTGGGACTTCACCCTCGCTGCCGAGGAACGGCCCGAGGTGGTCAGCACGTCGAGCCTGGCCAACACGCTGGGCAAGATCATCCTGGTCGAGGGGGCGACGCCGCTGGCGCCGACCGCGGCCGACATCGAGGGCGCCATCGCCGACGCGCCGCCGGACATCAAGCGGGCGCTGGTGTCCGAGGACCAGACGGCCACGCAGATCAACCTGCGGTTGGCGCCGGCGAGCCTCGAGGACAGGGCGGTGCTGATCGAGGACCTCGAGGCCGATCTCGCCGAGCGGATCGATGCGCTGGACATCCCGGCCGACAGCGTGCTGCTGGTCGATCTCGGCGAGGAGGACGACGCCATCAAGGCGGTGCCCGCTGGCCTCGCGGTGGTCGGCGTGAGCCTGCTCGACAACCTCAAGGCCAACCGGGCGGTGCTCACCTATCTGGGCCTGGCGGTGGTGTTCCTGTGGTTGATCGGGCGGCATCGCAGCCTCAGCCGAGCTGCCATCGCGATGGTGCCCGTGGGGCTCGCCGTGGGCGTGTCGTCGATCGTGGTCGGGGCGTCGGGCATCGTGTTGAGCCCGCTGACCACCGTCAGCGGCCCCCTGGTCATTGCGACCTGCACCGAGTTCTCGGTGCTCATCCTGGCCCGTTACCTCGAGGAGCGAGAACACGGCCTCGAGGCGCAGGCGGCCACCGACAGGGCGGCGTCTCGCACCGGGCGGGCGTTCTTCACGTCGGCTGCGACCACCATCGGCGGTTTCGCCGTGTTGATGGTGTCGCCGCTGCCACTGCTGCGTGACTTCGGCATCATCGTCACCCTCAACGTGGCGATCGCCCTGCTCGCGGCGCTGGTGGTGATGCCGCCGATGCTGGTCTGGGCCGACGGGAAGGGCCTGCTGTCGATCGAGCGTCGTTCCCAGAACGAGGCCGTCAAGTTGGCGGCCAGGGCACAGGGTCCGACGTTCGTCGCAGCGGCCGTGGGGTTCGTGGCCGTGGCGGCGTTGGCCGTGGGGCTGTTCGTGTCAGCCGACGAGTCGACCGGCGCGACCGAGGAGCTGGCGTTCACGCCGGTGGCGTTGCCGACCCCGACGCCAGAGCCCACCCCCGAGCCCGAGCCCGAGGGCGAGGGCGGTGCCATCGATGTCAGCCAGTTCGGCACCGAGCGGCCGGGCGGTCTCATCGACGGGACGTTGTTCGATCTGCTGACCGGGGTGGGTGTCGATCCCCAGCAAGCGGTGTGCACCGGCGAGACGCTGCTGAGCCGCACGACAGAGGCCGATCTGCTGGCCTCGGGCATCGCCACGTTCTCCGAGGAGGCGGTGGTGCCCGTGGTCCAGGCGGGTCTCGACTGCGGCATCAGCCAGGAACAGATCGACGCGACCCTGGCGGCCGCCCGGGGCGAGTGATCGAGTCCGGCGAGCCCGGTTTCGTCGCCCTGTCGGGCGCGGTCCGTAGCCTGATCCGATGGCAACGGACACCGGGCTCCCGGCGCGCACCGATCTGAACGCCAACGTGGCGGCTGCGGCTCCGGGCGAATTCGCGCCCCTGCAGGTGGGGCCGATGACGGTGTGGCCGCCGGTGGTGTTGGCGCCGATGGCCGGCGTCACCGACACCCCGTTCCGCGGGCTGTGCCGGCGGTTCTCGGCCGAGCCGTTGGCGCCGACGGCCACCACGATCCCGGGCCTGTTCGTCAACCAGATGATCACGGCCCGCGGTCTGGTCGAGGGCCACGCCAAGACGTTGAAGCTGGCCGAGTTCGGGGCCGACGAGTCGCCGCGCTCCATCCAGTTGTACGGCACCGACCCGGCCTATCTGGCCAAGGCCGTCACACAGCTGCTCGATGCCGACCACGTCGATCACATCGACATGAACTTCGGCTGCCCGGTCCCCAAGGTCACCCGCCACGGCGGTGGGGGCGCGCTCCCCTACCGGCGGCCGCTGTTCGCCCGGATCGTTCGTGCGGTGGTGCAGGCAGCCGAGGGTCGGGTGCCGGTGACGGTGAAGTTCCGGGTAGGAATCGACGACGACCATCTCACGCATCTCGACACGGGTCGCATCGCCGAGGACGAGGGCGTCAGCGCCGTCGCCTTGCATGCCCGAACGGTCGAGCAGCTCTATTCCGGCGACGCCCGCTGGGACGCCATCGGCGAGCTCAAGGCGCACGTGACGTCCATCCCGGTGCTGGGCAACGGCGACATCTGGGAGGCCCACGATGCGCTGCGCATGCTGCGCGCCACCGGCGCCGACGGGGTGGTCGTGGGCCGCGGGTGCCTGGGCCGGCCGTGGCTGTTTCGGGACCTGACGTCGGTGTTCGAGGGCGACGACGTCGCGCCGCGCCCCACCCTCGCCGAGACGGTGGCGGTCATGCTCGATCACGCCCGCCTGCTGGTCGAGTGGATGGGCTCCGAGGACGCGCTGCGGGGCTTCCGCAAGCACGCCATGTGGTACTTGACCGGCCTGCCGGTCGGCGGCGAGGTCCGCCACCGTCTGCAGCGGATCGGGTCGTTGGCCGAGCTCGAGGCCATTGCCTCCGAGCTCGACGGCGAGGTCCGGCTGCCTCTCGACGCGTTGCGTGTGGCCCGCAGCCACAAGGGCGGCCCGAAGCCGGTGGCGCTGCCCGAGGGCTGGCTGGACAGCCCCGACAGCGACCTGGCGCTGAGCGAAGAGGCCGAGGCGCTGGTGTCGGGTGGCTGACCACCGGCCGGCGCAGCTGGTGTTGGCATCGGGGTCGCCCCGTCGGCGCCTGCTGCTCGCGATGTTGGGCGTGCAGTTCGAGGTCATCGTCTCGGGCGTCGACGAGACCGAGGGCTCCGACGCCGACGCCGACCCGATCGCTGCCGTCGTGGACCGCGCCAGGAGGAAGGCGGCGCGGGTGTCGCGCATCGCCAACGGCATCCGGGCCGACGAGCACGGCGTCGAGGGCATGCCGGTGCTCGGTGTCGACACCGAGGTGGTCCACGACGGCGACGTGCTCGGCAAGCCCCTCGATGACGACGACGCCCGAGCGATGCTGCGCCGGCTCTCGAGCAGCGAGGTCGAGGTCATCAGCGGACTGGTGCTGGTCTCCCCCACCGACGGCAGGTGGTCGAAGGCGTCCGCGGTGTCGCGACTGGCCGTCGACGAGCTGACCGACGCAACGATCAACGCCTATCTGGCGGCCGGTGAGCACCTGGACAAGGCCGGTGGCCTGGCCGTGCAGGGCGCGGCGAAGGACTTCGTCACCGTGACCGAAGGCAGCCGGTCGAACGTCTACGGCCTGCCCCTGGTGGAGACGGCCGCGCTGTTGGCGGGCGTGGGCATCGCCGTGCGCCAACGCCGGGGTGGAGGCCTATGATGAGCGCCCCGGTCACATCGGCTGGGATCCCCGCCCTCGTAGCTCAGGGGATAGAGCATCGGCCTCCGGAGCCGTGTGCGCAGGTTCGAATCCTGCCGAGGGCACGCAGCGAAAATACTGCCTGAACTGGGCAAACGAGCTGTTCAGGGCCGTTCTGGCCCACCACCTACGTTGACCGCTATTCCCCGGTTTTTGCCTTTGTTGACCGGGGTTTGTGGGAGGACAGTGGGAGGAGATGCGGGGTGGTTCCCGCCCGGATGTCGGGGAGCCGTAGGCGTCGCCAGCGACGGTCGATTTCGATATCGGCCCGACGCAGGACCGGTGAAACCAAACCAGGTGAACCGTTGCGTGCCAGTGACTTGGTGCCTCGGGCGGGGACTGGCGCAACCCATGGGTGTTCGGCGGCCAGAACCAGTGCTTCGCCTACGATGACCAGAACCGGCTCATCGACGCCTGGACCCACATGGCCCCCTCGACGTGCACGACCACCACCGCATCTGACACCGACGGCACCTACACCGCCGACCCAGGCACCACCTATGACCGTGCCTACGCCTACGACGAGATCGGCAACATCGACACCCGCACCGAAACCTGGGGCGGCACCTCGACATGGAACTACACCTACGGCGCCGGCAACGCCGGCCCCCACGCCGTCACCTCGATCAACATCACCGGCGTCGGCGCCGGCACCCACACCTTCGGCTGAGGCGAGTGAGAGCGCGACGACGCTGATGCCGAGGGGTTCGATGGTGGCGTCGGTGCCGTCGATGGCGATCCGGTACTCACTGGCCAATGGGTGGGCGGAGATGACAGCGAGCGGGGCGTAGGCGAGATCTGCGACGGGTCCGAGGTGCTGCGCGACCCCGGCGAGGTCTGCTGCAGGACCGATCACGACGACGGTGGGGTGATGCACCGCGCCGTGATGGATGCGTTCTTCGTAGGGGCTGCGATCGAGCGACGCGGCGACCTGGCGCATCTTCTTCGCCGTCTCCTCAGCCCACGCTGCTGGGTTGTCGGGGACGGTTACCCGGCTGAGGTCGTCGCCGGAGAGGCCGTCGATGCCGACGGCGACGATGTCGACTTCGGTGCCCCACGGCGACGCGCACAGCCCAGCGATGATGCTGCGCTGGAATCCGAGGACGTCGTCGGTGGTGCCTTCGATCGAGACCGCGCCGAGCGGTTGACGGCTTGGAAGTAGCGGACATCTTCGACGCCGACGCTGATCCCACGCATGCGGCGTTCCTGATCGTCGGGGTCGGGGGCGTCGATCGAGGTGCCGGGGCGGCGGCGTGCGGCCTGTACGTGGCGCAGTCGCCGCAGCGTGCACACCAGCATCCCGCCGAGCAACCCGACACCGCCGGCGAGCGGAAGGCGGAGCCTGACCCACCCATGGCGTTCGCGCCATGAGCAGCCTCGGAGCCTTGCCGGAACGAGCTGCCAGAGCCGTGCCGCCCGGGCACGCCCGATCGGGTCGTCGCGGTCGGGTGGGAGGGTTGAGTCGGTCGGCCTGATCGGCAGTCGGGTGGCTCATGTTGAGGCCTTGGTGGGCCGTGGTGCGGGGGTCGTTGGGCCTGTTTGCCTCGAGGTCGCCGTTGGTGGCGGCCGATACCTGGGTGTCTCGTCGGCTCCTGGAGTTGAGCGCTGCTGGGGCTGTTGTGGCGTCGGCGCTGGGTCGGGTCACCGATTGATGGGGGACCTCGATGGCTGCGATGACGGGATCTGGTGGAGGGCTCGGTCGGCGTTTGGCGACGGCCGCGTTGGTTGTGTCGTTGGTGGCGTCGGTGTTGGTCGCCGCCGCTACCCCAGCCCTCGCAGCGCCGCCGGTGCCGTCGACCGGGCATATCGAGCAGATCCCTTCGTCGGGTCAGCCGCGTGCCTCGACGACGTCGCTCAAGTCGTGGTTCGAGGCGTTCTTCGTCGTGAACGTGGGTTCGCACTCGGGTGAGCAGGTGGTGCAGGTCGAGGTCTCGCGGGTGCAGGACGGCGCGACGGTGAACTTGTTTCCGTATTGGCAGAACCAGTGGCGGGTGAGCGCTGCGCAGTCGGGGGCGGCGGTGGAGATCCGGTCGGCGCCGTGGTCGTTCCAGGCGGGCTATGACTACACGTGGCGGGTGAGGTCGTGGTCGCCTGGCGAAGCGCCGGGTGCGTGGTCATCGACGGGTTCGTTCTCGGTGCAGGCGGTGCTGGACAAGCCGACACCGCCGTATCCGATGTTCCCGCGTCGTGACGTGCCGGCTGCGGACAACATCTTGCGTGCCGATTCCTCTGCTCTCCCGGCCGCAGATACCGGCCTCGCGGATCGCGACATCGCGTCGTATGTGTTCGAGGTCAAGACCGAGACCAGCACTGACGTGTTGTGGGAGTCGGACCCGGTCCCGGCGCCCGCGGCGGGTGGAATCGCGCAGGTCGCTGTGCCGAACATCCTTGACGCGGATTCGTCGTATCGGTGGCGTGTGTACGCGATCGATGACGGCGACCGGTTGGGGAATCCGTCGCGGTGGCGGTATTTCAACACGACCGGCCCGCAGTGGAAACAGACCTGGGATTTCATCCCTGACCGCGCCGGCAGCTATGACCTGGGGCTCGCGGCGGCGGACGAGGCGTCGGGGCTGACTGCGTCGTCGACCTACACCGATGTGTAATGGGCGATCCGCGACAACGGCCCCGGTGACCGATCGAAGCTGTACGCGATCAAGATCGGTGCTGATGGCCTCGTCCAGAACCTCGACGGGTACGTGACCCGCGAGATCGACGTGACCGGGATCGACAACATCGACTGGGAAGCAATCGTGGAGGACCCCAACGGTGGCCTGTTGATCGGCGACATCGGTGACTATTGGGACGGCGCCCTGCAGTACCGCAGCGACTTCAAGCTGATCAGCGTCGCTGAACCTGATCCGGTGACCGGCACCTCGGTCGGGGTCGACGCGATCTACCCGTTCCACTTTCCGGGCAACGTCGCGTACAACGCCGAAGCGATGTTCACCGTGGAGGACTGGATCTACCTGATCACCAAGGACACCCAGCAGGTGTGGCGGTTCCCCGAGACGCTGTCCACGGTCGACAACGAACTGATCCTGATCGGCGATGTCGGCGGGAACGCCCCGTTGGAGATCATCACCGGCGCCGACGTGTCCGATGACTACACCCGTGCAGCGCTGACCCTCGACTTGAAGCGGATGGTGATCTTCGAACGCCCTGCTGGCGCCACCCCGACGACTGCAGCACAAGCCGACGCTGTCGTGACCGAGTTGCTGGTGGGGCAGGACCCGACCTGGCAGCGCTACTACCGGCGCGCCGGCATGTGGGAATCCCAAGGGGTCCTGGATCAGCTCGCTGCGCTCTATGACGACCCGATGGAGATCCAGACCACGATGCAGGTCGAGGGCGCCGCGTTCCGCAACGGTTCCTATGACATCGCGTCGATCTCTGAGTACGGCCGCCACGTCTTGTTCACGACCCAAGGGGAGTACCAGGCGAACTCGGCGCCGTTGGCGGTCGAGCCTGCGACCGTGAACGGCACATCGCTGCAGTCTCAGGGCTACGCAAGTGATCCGGTGAACATCGCGACCGGGAACTTCACCGACACCTGGACCGATCTCGACTTCGGGGCGGCGGACCCGTATCTGGGGTTCGGGCGCACCTACAACTCTCTCGACACCAGCGACGGGCCCCTCAGCCAAGGCTGGTCGGTGCACTACAGCGATCACCTCGACGAGGACGGCGACGATGTCGATCTCGTCACGAGCGAGGGTCGCCTCGTCCGATTCGTGTCGGACGGAGCGGGCGGCTGGGACCAGCCTGACGAGTTCGTCGGGGTGCTCACCGACGATGGTGACGGCTCGTATTCGATCGTGTACCCCGACGACACCGTGTGGGACTTCGACACCGACGGGCTGCTCGAATCGGTCCAGGACTGGGCCGGCGACGGCGTCACCATCGCCCGTGACGTCAACGACCGCGTCGACACCGTCACCTCGACGACGGGCCGGACGGTCGAGTTCACCTACAACGGTGCCGGCCACATCACCCAGGTCGAGGGATCCGATGGCCGGACCGTCACCTACACCTACACCGGTGGTCTGCTCAGCGGGATCGACACCGGTGCCACGACGTGGTCGTTCATCAACGACGCCGAAGGCCGCATCGAAGAGATCCGCGACGGCGAGAACCGTCTCGTGGTCGCGAACGTCTATGACCAGGAAGCCCGCGTGATCGAACAGACCGTGAACACCGGCGAGTTGGTGTGGTTCTCCTATGACGACAACTACGGCGTGACGACCATGACCGACGGCGCCACCGGCGATGTCACCGTCTACAGCCACGACGCCGGCGGCCGCCTCGTCGATGTCCAGGACGCGGCGATGGCGAACCTGCAACGAAGCTATGACGACAGCGGCAACCTGGCCACCGAAACCGACCGCGAAGGCGTCACCACGACCTATGACTGGTCCCCCGAAGGGCTCATCGAAGCCGTGGCGGGGCCCGACGGCACCGCGACCTACACCTACGACAGCCTGAACCGGCCCGTGACCCTCGAACGCGTCGACGGCGAAACGACCGAGTTCACCTACACCGGCAACAGCCGGGTCCCCGACACCATCCAACAAGCCGACGGCCAACAATGGGACCTCGTCCACAGCGGTGATCTGGTCACCTCGACGACCGACCCGACCGGGGTCACGACCACCTACACCTACGACGCCGCCGGCCAGCTCCTCAGCGTGAACGACCCGGCGGTCGGGATCACGACCTACACCTACGACAGCTCCGGACGCGTGATCACCGAGACCCAGGCGTCTGGGCTGACGATGTCGTGGACCTACGACGACGACGGCCGCATCCTGACCGAGACCACAAACCAGACCGGCACCACGACCTACACCTACAACGACGCGGGCGACGTCCTCACCATCACCGGACCCAACGGCGGCATCACGACCAACACCTACAACGCTGCCGGGCTGCTCGCGTCCACGACCGACCCCGAAGGCGGGGTCACCGCCTACACCTACAACGGCGCCGGCGAAGTGCTCACCGTCACCGACCCCGAAGGCGGCGTCACCACCACCACCTACGGCCCGTTGGGTCGGGTCCTGACGGTCACCGATCCCGACGGCGGCGTCACCGCTTTCACCTATGACCTCAACGGCCAGGTCGCGACCCAGACCGACCCCGAGGGCGGCGTCACGTCGTTCACCTACGACACCGCCGGCCGCCAGGTCACCGCCACCGATCCCGAAGGCGGGATCACCACGAACGCCTATGACGACCTCGGCCGAGTCGTGTCGGTTGATGACCCCACCGGGCGCGCAACAGGCTACGTCTATGACGATGTCGGCCAGGTCACCGCGATGACCGACCCCGCCGGCAACGCCACCACCTACACCTACGACACCGCAGGCAGGCTCCTGAGCGAAACCGACCCTGAAGGCGGCGTCACCACCTACGGCTACGACACCGCAGGCCGCCAGATCACCGTGACCGACCCCACCGCCAAGACCACGACCACGACCTATGACACCGCAGGAAGGGTCGCGACGGTCGCCGACCCAGCCGGCGGGGTCACCACCACCACCTATGACACCGCGGGACGCGTCGCGGCGGTCACCGACCCAGCCGGCGGGATCACGACCACTACCTATGACACCGCAGGACGGGTCGCGACGGTCACCGATCCCGGCGGCGGGGTCACGACCTATGCCTATGACTTGTTGGACCGGGTCGTGGCCGTCACGGACCCGACCGGCGCCGTGACCGAAACGACCTACGACGCCGCCGGCCGCGCTGTCGCGTTCGCTGACGCCAACGACAACGTGACCACCACCACCTATGACGATGCCGGACGCCCGATCGCCACGGTCGACCCGACCGGCTCGACGACCACGACAACCTATGACGATGCCGGGCGCCCGGTCTCGGTGACCGACCCGTTGGGCAACGCGACCACCTACGCCTATGACGACGCGGGCCGCCTCATCGCCGAGACCGTGCCCACCGGCGCGTCGATCGTCACCACCTACGACGCGGCCGGCAGGGTCCTCACACGCACCGACCTCGCGGGTGGGATCACGACCATGACCTATGACAGTGCAGGTCGTGTCGCGACACTCACCGACCCGAACAACAACACCACCACCCACACCTACGACGACGCCGGCCGGCTCCTCGGCCGGGCCTTCGCGGACTCGACGACCGTCGCGTACACCTACGACGCCGCCGGGCGGCGCCTCACCATGATCGACGCGACCGGCACCACCACCTACACCTACGACACCGCAGGGCGACCCGACCAGATCACCGACGCCGACGGCCTCACGATCGGCTATGACTGGACCGCCCGCGGCGAAACCAGCCAGATCACCTACCCCGACGCCTCGACAGCCTCCTACACCTGGAACCCCACCGGCGCGCTCGCCTCTGTCGCCCACGCCGATGTCGGAACCATCGGCTACACCTACGATCTGGCGCAGCGCCCTACCGCGGTGTCGCTGCCCGGCAGCGAAACCCGAACCATGACCTGGGACCGCGCCGGCAACCTCACCGGCTTCACCCAGAGCCTCGACAGCGGCGCCAACAACGCCACTGCGACCTTCGACGCCGCGGACCGTCTCGCCACCCTCACCGCCGCAGCCTCGACGACCACCTACACCTACGACGCCGCAGGCCAGCTCACCGAAGCCGCAGCCACCGGCAACACCTTCGCCTACACCTACGACCTCGGACGCCCCGCCACCACCACGACCCCGACCCTCACCCAGACCTGGGAACACGACAACGCATCCCGCATCACCGACCACACCGCCCAAGCCGTCACCCCGACCGAGCTCACCGTCCATGTCATCGTGGGCAACGCTGGTTCGCCTGACGCGGGGGATGTGACCTTGATCGATCATCTCGAGAACACCCTCGGCTACACCGTCGAGGTGATCGATGACGGCGCCCCCGAAGACGTCGCCGGCGCCGATCTGGTGATCATCACCCAATCAGTCGGCTCCACCCAGACCACCGGCAACTACACCGACGAAGCCATCCCGGTGCTGACACTGGCGACCCACACCTGGGACGAACACGGCCTCGTCGACAACCAGGCCGGCTCCTACCCCTACGCCACCTCCACCGCGATCGCCGTGGTCGACCCCACCCACCCCGCCGTGGCCGGGATCTCCGGCGCGACCACCAGCGCCGACGCCCCCATCGGCTACGCCCTCGCCGCCGACATCCCTGCTGACGCGCACCTCGTCGCCAACCCCAAAACCGGACAGACCGACCGTGGCGCCCTGATCGTGTTCGACACCGGCGACCTCGACGCCAACAACACCCCCACACCCGACCGCCGTGCCCTGCTCGGCTACCACCGCAACGCCTTCGCCACCCTCACATCGAACGGCTGGGCCACCCTGAACCAAACCATCAACTGGCTCGTCACCCCACCACCGGCCCCACCCGAACCCACCGCAGGCACCGTGCATGTCATTGTGGGCAACGCTGGTTCGCCTGACGCGGGGGATGTGACCTTGATCGATCATCTCGAGAACACCCTCGGCTACACCGTCAACGTGATCGATGACGGCGCCCCCGAAGACGTCGCCGGCGCCGATCTGGTGATCATCACCCAATCAGTCGGCTCCACCCAGACCACCGGCAACTACACCGACGAAGCCATCCCGGTGCTGACACTGGCGACCCACACCTGGGACGAACACGGCCTCGTCGACAACCAGGCCGGCTCCTACCCCTACGCCACCTCCACCGCAATCGCCGTCACCGACCCCACCCACCCCACCGTCGCTGGGATCTCCGGCGCGACCACGACCGCCGACGTGCCGATCGGCTACGCCCTCGCCGCGGACATTCCTGCTGACGCGCACCTCGTCGCCAACCCCAAGACCGGACAGCCCGATCGTGGCGCGCTGATCGTGTTCGACACCGGCGACCTCGACGCCAACAACACACCCACACCCGACCGCCGTGCCCTGCTCGGCTACCACCGCAACGCCTTCGCCACCCTCACCACCAACGGCTGGGCCACCCTGAACCAAACCATCAACTGGCTCCGAACCGAACCCGCCTACGACCCCACCAGCCGCCTCACCCAACTCGACAACACCACCATCACCTACAACGCCCGCGGCCTCCCCGACACCATCACCACCACCGACCCCGCCGGCACCACCACCCAAACCCGCGACTACAACGGCGACGGCCTCCTCACCGACATCACCATCACCGAACCCGACACCACAACCACCACCCACCACCTCACCTGGAACACCCTCCAACCCGTCCCCCAAATCCTCGCGATCACCACCAACGGCCAAACCACCAACTACCTCTACGGCAACCAACGCGAAGCACTCATCAACCCCGACAACACCACAGCCCTCTTCGCCCACGACCACCACGGCAACACCCTCACCACCCCAGCCACCACCAACCACACCACCGCCACAGACTTCGACCCCTACGGCAACCCCACCAACGGACCAGACCCCACCCGCATCGGATTCGGATACCAAGGCGAACTCCACATCGGCCCCACCATCCACCTCCGCAACCGCGACTACCTCCCCCAACACCAAACCTTCACCACCACCGACCCACTCGCCAACGTCCCCGGCACCCCAACAACATCCAACCCCTACCACTACGCCAACAACACACCCACCAACCTCAACGACCCACTCGGCCTCCGACCAACGGATCGCACCTTTGAGGTTCGCAGGGCCAAGCCACAACTCCCGGAGATACCAGCACGCCTCGCTTTGGTTTCGGGGGTTAATGACGAATTCAAAAGCGCAATAGTGTTCACCGCCGCTCAGATCGAAGAAAACGCTGATCACCCTGCAGTTCGCGGCATCAATGGGTTCTTGAATCCCAGCACATGGCGAATAGCGTATTGGGGGATCTGCCCCGCGTGCCACTTTAACGACCTCCGAGTAGCGGCTGAGCACGCCCTCGACATCGCCAACCTCTTTCGGGCCGGTGGCGCCTGGGACATCAAGCAGTTCTTCCCCACCCGAACCCCCCTCAACCTCGGTGATCGCACATTCGGGATTCGCAACGATGTCTTTGGCAACATTCACTACGGGGCCGTCATGCGAGCAACCGGCATCAGCCAGAGGCGAGCGAACCAGATTGCTGCGCTCGGGACCTGGGAAGTCTGCTTCGGAGGCCGTTGCACTGAGCCTCTCCGATTCATATTTGGAGGCGAGTCCGAGATGGACCCAGTCTTCGTGCGCCTCGGATATCGCGTCGCCACATCATCCCCCATAGCTACCATTGCGTCGCTCACTGTCGAACTAGCGGGAGAGATCCAACGTTGGCGCATCATGAGTACAAGAAGAGACGACAACGCTGTGATCAGGTGCAAACCAGGCGGCGCAAGGTGCACGTGAGACACCATTCCATCAATGAATACTGCAACCGGAGGTGGATAACCGTGTTGGCGCTCGCCGGGACGCTCCTCATTGCGGGTAGCTGCTCACAGGGGGTTGAGTTTGCGGCGCTGGACTGCTCCCAAGCCGAGTACGACACTGAGGAGTTGCTGGAGGCCGCTTATCGCGCAGCGGGTGTTGACTACCGACCGCGGGAGGTGTACGAGGCGCGCAAGTCGCAACGGGGACAGCCGGTATGCGAGCGGGTGGGTGTCGACTATGACTTCGTCCTTAGGGATCGAACCTTTAGCGTGAGCATCGCCGAAGTCGACACCGCCGAGAACGCCAAGCGACTACTGGAGGACAACTCCGGTCAGTGGGAGGACGGATTTGGCGACGCCAGCAGTGAAGGCCCTGCACCGAAATCCCTGCGAAACGCCGTCACCGCAGCCCAGGGCTCTCCCAATGAGAGCTATGCATTCTGCTCTGCCGATCCAGAGTTCACATGCAATGCTGGACGGGTGATGGAGAACTATGTGGTCACCGTCTCCACCCTAGAAAGAAATCGTAGCGCACTGACAGTTCAAGACTTATCCCTGCCCGAACAAGCAATCTCTGCCCTTTCACGAATCATTCTTTCAATAGAGCATGAGTTGCTACCGACTCCTTAGAGGGGACTGTGGATTGGTGTGCGTGTAAGTCGGGGTGGTCCTGAGCTGGTCCGCGTGTTGATCGCGTGGGCCGGGAAGGATCATTCTGATGAGTGGTATCGATTTCGAAGCTGACACCGCCGATGAGGGGCCGGGCCCGCCGGCTGACCTGGATGGCATCGCTGCTGAGCTGGTCGCCCGGGCCCGCTCCGAGGGGGTGTCGTTGACTGGCGATGGCGGCTTGTTGACCGGGCTGATCGGCCGGGTGCTGGAAGGCTGGAGATAGCGGACATCCTCACCGTCGACGCTGATCGCACGCATACGGCGTTCCTGATCCGCCGCAGCGGCATCGGGGGCGTCGATCGTGGTGCCGGGGCGGCGACGTGCAGCCTGGACATGACGCAGACGCCGCAGCGTGAACAACAGCATCCCGCCGAGCAGCCCGATGCCGCCGGCGACCGCGGCGATCGGCTTCGCCGCATCGACGAGGCCATCGAGCACATCGGTGTCGTCGCATGTCGATGTAGATCGGGTGTCCACGGTTGCTAGCGCCCGATGCCCATGGAGGGGCCTTGTCGTTGGATGCTTTGGCGGCGTTCGAGTGCGATGCCTTGTTGGTAGGCGCGTTCGGCGGTTTCGGTGATGGTGCGGCTGTGTGCGTATCCGACGGGCAATCCCATGCGTGGGGCCGGGCCGAGACCGGTGCTGAGCCGAAAGGCAGTCTGGTGTTGGTCGAGGTGACTGGCGGCAGTGTCCCAAGTGCGGGCGTGGTCGGCGCTTCGGGGTCGGTTGCCGAGGGTGTCGGTGATGCGATCTGGGGTGTCACCTCGTAGCTGGCGGCTGCGGATGGTCCGGTCGTCGCCGAGACGGTCGCTGACGTCGGTGAGTTCGGTCGTCATCGCCGGGCGCCGCTGGTCCCGGACACGGGCCTGATCGAGGCGTCGTTCAAGTCTGGCGATGTGGCCATCGAAAGTCTTGATCGCGGCGGCGTGTCGGCGCATTGCTTCAGGAAGGTCGGCGACGGCCCGTTTGGCGTTGGCAATGGCCGTCTCGTGACCTCGGCGCCGTAGCGGCCGGTCGCGTGCCTCGAGGGTGTCGAACGCTCGTTGGAGGCGTTTGCGATCCCGCGCCATGTCGGACACGACCCGGCGCTGTTGCTCCCGGAATTCCTTGAGGTCTTCCGGCAACGCCCGCAGATCTTGACGCAGCTCGGCGAGCGCTGCGGTGAGCTGTTCTTGTCGGGCCAGCAGGCCCTGGAGTTCATGTGCCGGAAGCGTCCCCGGTCGACATCGGCCGTGGTTGGCGAGTTCGGCTTGGCGGGCGAGGGCGGGTTGGTCGATCCAGCTGCGTGCTACCGACGCCGCGAACACGTCGAGCGCTGTGTCCTGGCCGGTGGTGGCGATGTAGGCGTCGTTGTGGTGGCGGCCGCGGGTCATCGGGACGTAGAGGCCGCGGACGTCGCAGGGGCCGTCGAGGACGAGGATGGATCGGTCGACGGTGCGGCCTTGGGTGGCGTGACTGGTCTGGGCGTAGCCCAGCTCGACGTGTTCTTTCACGTAGTCGTCCGGGAGGCGGACGGTGCCGTTGTGGCCGTTGACGGTGAGGTCCCCGTTGCGGTGCACGACGTCGATTACCCACTGGTCCCGGTTCGCGATCATGAGGCCCCGATCCGTATGCAACTGTCGGTGGTTGCGGCGGGTAACGATCTCGTCGCCGCCGAAGAACCGGTAGCCGCCGGCGTCGACGGTGCGGCCTCGAGCGTCGAGGTCGCCCATGTTCAGACGTCGTTGTTGCGCGGCGTGGTTGAGGCGGGCGACGGTGTCGTTTGTCGGCGCTGCGAGCACGACGCTCTCGCCGCGCTGGCGGGCTGCCTGCCAGGCGTCGAGGGCGTCGCGTTCCATGCGGGTGCCGGTGCCGCCGTGGAGCCGCCCGTGGCGTTCGTACTCCTCGGCGACTGACACGTCGCCGGCGCGGAGCCGAAGCGATGCTTCGGCTTCCCACCGATGGCTGAAGCGGTGAACCTGGTCGAGTTCGATCGCGCCGTGGGTGTCGATCAGATGGTTGAACATCCCGCCACGCCCAACAGCGGAGAACTGCATTGGATCCCCCACCAACGCCACCCGCCACCCCTTCGCATCGGACAGTGCGGCGAGCTGATCGAGGCGGTCGGTGCCGACCATGCCGGCCTCATCCACAATCACCGTCGACCCCGACGGAAGGTTGTAGCGGTGATCCGGCGGCCGCTTCCGGGAGTGCTCGAACAACAGCTTGTCAACGGTGTCGGCGCCGATCCCGGTCTCGGCGCCCAACACCTCCGCAGCCGCGGCAGAGGGCGCGACACCGAACACGACCCGTCCCTCCGCGAGGAGTTGATCGACCGCCGGTGCCATCGCCGTCGTCTTGCCGGTGCCCGCTGGACCCACCACCAACACCAGATCGCCCGTACCGGCGACCGCCGCCGCCGTTTCGGCCTGCGGCACCGTCAACCCCACCCTGCTCCGAGTTGCCGCAGCCGCAGAATCGGCCCCAGTGTCCGCCATCCGGCGTTCAGCCCACGCCAAGAGCCTTTCCTCCTGGGCAAGAATCGTCGGCGTCGTCAACGCCCGGTCAGCGACCGACTCGGTCACCGGGCGCCCATCACGACGCACCCGCGCGCCATCCGTGATGGGGCGGGAGATGTCCACGCAGTGTCGGTCGATGGTGAGCTTGGTGAGGCGGTCCAACCGCTGCCCCATCGCGTCGGCCTCGACGTAGATGTCGGTCGGAAGTGCAGCAGCGAGTTCGCGGGTCACCTCCGCCGGGCGCCAGGTCGACTGCTTGTCGGCAAGCGCTGCGACCGCCTGTTCCATGACCTGTTCGGTGGTGGCGGTGTCGAGGTCGCGGGACCGCACCCACTCCGTCGCCTCATGCGCCACCTTGTCCGGGTCGATCCCGAGGTTCCGGACTCGTCCAGCCCAGCGGGCATGCAACCCCGCTGCGTCGGCTGCTTCGGGTTTGGGTGGGCGGCTGTCGATCACCGCTTCGCGATCGAGCCGCCACCGCTCCCGCTGTGTCGGCTCCCGACCGAACGCCTCGACGAACTGGTCGAGCTTCACATCGACACGCCGCTGCACATCGCCGGCTCGCGTCGAGAACTCCTCCAACACCCGATCAGACACGTTGGCGATCTCGGCGATGCCGTTCACAACCGGGGCCCAGTCGACACCGAGCCGTGCCGTGAGTTCGGAGCGCAGGGTGGTGTGATAGATCGCCGACACCGTCCGCTGATCCAACTTCAGACTGCGGGCGTCGAGCGCCAACCAGCGGCCATCAGGCGACAGCACCCGATTCGCGACCACCACATGAGAATGCAACTGCGGGTCAAGCGCCCGCGAGGTGTGCTGCCGAAACGACGCCACCACGATGCCGTCGGCGTCGACCATCGAGATCTCGCCGCCGATCCGGAACCGAGTATGGGCGTGGTCCTCGATCCAGTCGACCATCACCCCCACCGCCACGTCATGCGCAGCCAACACGTGTGCGCGGGTGGTGTCGTCGCCGAGCGCGAACAACGTCGACACCGACTTCGGTGCCGAGGCCGTCACATCGAACCCCCGCACCGACCCATCCCCATATGCGCGACCCAGGTGCACCCCGACCCGGCCGAACGGATACAACCCGGCCATCACGCGCAGAAACTGGCCGTCCACGACCTCGCCCTCGAGACCCAGCTGCGCGGCGCCGCCGCCGTGCCACCGTCCCTTCGGCTCCTCCGAATCGAGGTAGTACGACGGCAACGCCTCCACGTAATACGCGCCCGCATCAGGGCCCTTCAGGGTCGTCACTCGCGCCGTCACCACCACCACCCAGCCGGCGCCAGCCACCTACCGGTCGACGGCGACCATCTCCCAGCACAAGCTGTGCACTCGTCTGTCAATCCGCAGTAGAGGTTCCGGTAGGTGGCTGTGAGATCGGCTCCTTCGGTGCAGGCTTTGGCGTGCGGGGCGGACGCCGCCGAGCGGCGAGGACAGGCACCGGCGCGAGCCTGGGCCGCCGGCGACATGCTGGCGTGCATGGGTCTGGTCCGCCGCGCTCGGGATGCGGAGCTGTAGCGGCTCACACGTAGCCCGGTCACCGCTTGCGGCGCCCTATCGCCGTCGCATGCGTTGCATGCGGGATCGATGTGCGTGAGCGATGCGTGCTCGGCGCATCGCACCCGCCCGCAGAACACGACGCACCCAGCCGGACCCCAAAGCCCCCGGGACTGGCCGTGGTCGGCCGTACCGGTGCCAATGCAAGCGGGGTTGCTCACAGCAGCGGGACCCGGCGCTCCTCGACCCACCGATCGATCTCGTCAGGATCGAAGCGCACGAACTTGCCGATCTTGAGGAATGGGATCCGTCGCTCGGCGACGAGGCGGCGCACGAACCGCTCCGTGACACCGAGCCGCGCGGCGAGCCCGTCGATGTCGATCAGGTGACCCGAGCGCCCAACCGACGAGCTGCTCGCAGTCCATTCAGAGGTGTCCATGGCGGCGGATCGTCGCGAAACCACCTACCGCGGCATCTACTCTTTCACCTACCACCGATCTCTCAACGGAGGAGTTTCCCGGTAGGTGGCCCGTTGGGTGCACCTACCACCGATCGCCGCCGACGACCTCGGCGCCGACAGCGTCTCCACCGATCTCTCCGTCACTGAGCGTGATCTCCCAAAGCCACAATGGGAGTGCGCAGCTCCGTCGACGATCGATCTCACGCCGCCCGGCACAGAGACACGGCGGGTTCGCTCCAGCGGGATCCCCCGCCCCCACCAAGGAGGTGGCCTCTCCTCAACGGTCTGCGCGGCGTTTGTGAGGTCGGCGGTGAGGCCGCTACCGCCAACCCCACATGCGCGCACCAGTAGGCCGCTTCACCAACGCCCACAGTGGTATCGGTAGGTCACCTACCAGCGTTTCGGCGCGTGCGGAGGCACTCACCAGTCCCAGCTACCGGCGCACCTCACTCCCGTCTCCACCGCCACGCCCACGATCGTCTCCACCGGTCGGCAGCGATGGGGTTCTGGGGGGGCGCACAGGTCTGCACGACATTCGGCAGTTCAGGCGACGTCGAGGAAGCTCCGCAGTGCTTGTCGTATGACGGCACTTGTCGTCGTTGCGTCGGCTTTCGCTCGGGCTTCGATGGCAGCGCGAAGTTCTGGCTCGATACGCACGGGAACGACGTCGGCTGGACCTGATCCCATCGATGGTCGCCCCGGGCGCCGCCGCTGCTTCAAGGCGTCGATGTCGTAATCGGTGGTCTCGACTTCTTCGGCGAGCGCGTCGAGTTCGCGGTCATCGAGGATTCGACCGGATCGGGTTCGTCGGGTCATGGCTGGTCACCTCCGGGAAGTAGGTCATGAAACGTTGATCGCAGGGTCATCGCGTGGATCACCAGACCAGTGCCGTCGAGTTCGAGCCAGATGACCTCGATGAGGTTGCCGGCGAGGTCGGGGCCGATCGCGAGCAGCTTGGGAGGATCGGCATCGGGGTCGAGGTCGACTTCGACCAGCGCGTGATCGATCGCGTGCATGATGGCGACCTCGTCGAAGCCGTGCTTGAACGCCGAGCCGTGGAACTCCACACGACGGTATCGTAATACGAAATCCCTGCGATGGGAAGGGCCCGGGCATCGGCTTGCTCGAGTTGTTGCGTCCACCCAGGCCGACTGTCAATCAGCTGGCATCGCCCCTCGGCTGAGCGGGAATGGACGTGGCGCCCAGCGCGGCGTCGATGCGGTCGTTCGCGAGTCGTTCGTCGCCCTCGATCGCTCCGACGTAGGTAGTGACGAGGGTTTCGACGCTGTGACCGAGACGCTTCGCAACCTCGCCGAGAGGCACGCCCGCAGCGAGCCAGGTCGTCGCTGCGGCGTGGCGACAGTCGTAGACCCGCAGCGTCGGCTGGTCGATCGATCGCAGTGCTCGATGCCAGGCACGTGACCAGTTCGAGGCCGTCGGCCGATTGCCACGACGAGTCCGAAAGATCAGCTGCTCGCCCTCGAAGTCACCCGAGTCGATCCACGACTGCAGCATTTCGACCAGCACGGGCGGGATCGGAACCGACCGCCGGCCGGTCTTGGGTTCGCCGGACTCGTCGAAGGAGATGTCGGCTTCGTTGACATCGATCCGCCCCCACCCCGACTCGGGCAGATCGAGCGCCGACGAGCGCAGCATCACGACCTCTGACGGCCGTAGCCCTGCGTAGTAGGCCACCGCCGTCATGACCTGATACGTCTGACTCGCAGGCTGATGGGTCCGTATCGCCGCCAAGGCCCTCGCCATGGTGGCCGGTCCGGGCAGGGTCCGGACGTCGAAGGCAGCGACGGCCCGGCTGCTTTTGCGCTGCGTACGGCCGCGTGCCGGAGGGGGCCACGGGTCGGCCTGCAGAATGCCAAGGTCCACTGCGCGCCGCACGCAGGCTCGTGAGACCTTGCGGAACCGTCCAGCAGTCGACGGCGCCAGCGGCGAGCCGTCGACGCCCACGCCGAGCGCCGCGTCGACTTCGGCCAAGTTCTCGCGCGTGAGCGTGTTCAGCGGTCGCGAGAAGCGCGTGAGCCAACGGGAACAGGGATCGGCGACGCCAGCGCGACCGTCGGGTGCAAGAGCTCGCGTCGCGAACGCACGAAGGTCGTCGGGAGGCGACGGCGCGCCGTCGAGAACCGCCAGCGACACGAAGCGGGCGAGCGCCTCGACCGCCGATGCCCGGGTGCGGGGTTGCCACTCGGGCCACTGCTCGGCCAGCCATCGCCGGCTCCACTCGAACACGGTGGCGTCATCGGCGTTCGGGGCCCACGCAAGCGGTTCACCGGTGGCACGGTCGAATGGTTCGCTGCGGTCGCTCGCGACCATCAGGTTCGATCGGTAGCGGTCGGCGAGCGCCTTGGTCTTGAACGATCGGCTCGTGCGCTTACCGTCGACCTCCCAGCGGACGACCCACGGCCGGGCGACGCGCGCGGAACCCCGGCGATCCTGAATCCCGAACACCCTGACTGTCTGGCGCATCCCCGCTCCCCCGCTCACCCGCCGGTTGACAGAGCCTACGCCAGTGGGAGGACAGTGGGAGGGAGGCGGCGCAGCTGGCAGCGCTGGCGCTCTGAACAGGGGTTATGGGTCGATCCGTACCCGGCCTCCGGAGCCGTGTGCGCAGGTTCGAATCCTGCCGAGGGCACTGCGACAGAACGGCTCGCTGACCTGCACGAATGCGGTCGGCGGGGCCTTGTTGCATCGCCGGTTGTCGGGTGGGCGGAAGACGCCGCAATCCACCGCGAAGCAACCCCCGCCACCCGGTGCCGGTACAGGCCGCATTTCTGGCGAGCGTGGGCGTTCACGCAGCTCCCTCACTCAGACATGCCGATGCACATAGCGGCCGAGCAGCCCGCAGAGAAGGTCGTGGACTCGTGCATGGGGCGGGTTCGAGCTCGCCGCAGACCTGTAGGGCCACCTAGTCGGATAACTGTATGGTAAAGATACCGAACTCTGTATGGTGAGCGACCGAGTCGCCGCGTCGCAGGTCCGACTCGATGTCGATCACGACGCGGCCCAGCTCGCCGAGATCAGCCCCGACCTCATCCTGGTCGGTGACCGACCGAGACTGATCGATGAGTGGCAGCTGCGCCCGACGCTCTGGGACCACGTCCGACGCGCCGTCGACGATGCTGGCGGCGAGCCCGGTCAGTTCATCCTCGCCGGCTCCGCCACTCCGAACGACGACGCGAGGTACCACTCCGGCGCCGGCCGGATTGCGACCATGACGATGCGCCCGATGACGCTGCACGAGACCTGGCAGCTTCCAGGCGTGTCACTCACCGCGCTTCTCGACGGCCAGGACCAGTCCGCAACGGGCGGGACGACCGACCTCGAAGCCGTCGTGGACCAGCTGGTCCTGGGTGGCTGGCCGGCCCAGACGACCCGACCACGTCGCTCGTTGGTGACCGGCTACCTCGACGCTGCGGTCAACGTCGACCTCGCCACCAGCCCCGGCGCCGACGGCCACCGTCCCTCACGCCGCCGCAACCCCGACAAGATCCGATCCCTGGTCGCGTCCCTCGCTCGCCACGTCGCCACCAACGCAGGCGAACCCACCCTGGCCACGGACGCGGACCTCTCGCGCGAGGCGGTGCACGACTACCTCGCAGCCCTCAGACGGCTCATGCTCATCGAGCCGCTCAGAGCGTTCAACACCCACCTGCGCTCCTCGCGCAACCTGCGCCAGGCATCGAGGCACCACTTCGTCGATCCGTCCCTGGCAGCCGCGGCGCTCGACGCCGACACCGGGCGCCTGCTCGCAGACCTCAACTACACCGGTCTGCTCTTCGAGTCCATGGCGATCCGCGACCTACGGGTCCTCGCCGGCGCACTCGGAGGAGCGGTGTCGTACTTCCAGACCGACGACCACGAGATCGACGCCGTCGTCTCGCTACCCGACCGACGCTGGGCCGGCATCGAGATCAAGCTCGGCGGTCAACCAGCGATCGACCAGGGCGCCACATCCGTGGCAGCCGCCGCAGCCTCGATCGATCAGACCAAAGCCGGCCCACCGGCCTTTCTCGCGGTCGTCACCGCTGTCGGGGAGTACGCCTATCGGCGTCCCGACGGCGTGTACGTCATCCCACTCGCGCTGCTCGGACCCTGACCACGTACCGCCACGGGCCCGGCGACGTTCGGCGACGTGCGCCCGTGCGACGCAAACGCAAGCGCCTGACCGGTCGGCGCCCATATCGGGCCGATGTCGCCAATCGCTCCCGACGCACTGGGGTCTCGCCAATCCCGTATTGCCTTGAAAATCCGGCGGTGAGTGCAGAGATTTCGATACAGCCGCCCTATGTCGCCTCGGAAGCGTCACCTCGAACGCTGCACGAGACTGCTCCATCAGTCACCCTGCCTCGCCCTGCTCGGTGCTCGCCAGGTCGACAAGACGACGCTCGCCGGCGAGATCGTCCGCGGCTGGAGCGGCCCCGTTCACCAGTTCGACTTCATCCGCACCTTCGTCGAACGCGACCTGCCGACACTCGGCAGCCGGGTGCCGTCGACCACCACCGACCGGTTCTGGCGGATGCTCGCCCACGTCCACGGGCAGGTGTGGAACGCCAGCCGCATCGCCTCGTCGTTCGGCGTCGCCGACTCGACGGTTCGCCGCTACCTGGACACTCTCACCTCCACGCTGGTCGTCGACCAACTCCAGCCGTGGCACGAGAACGTCGGCAAACGCCAGGTCAAATCCCCGAAGGCCTACATCAACGACTCGGGGCTCCTGTACGCGCTGCTCGATCTGAACGATCGAACCGCCCTCGAACGGCACCCGGTCGTCGGTGCCTCATGGGAGGGGTTCATCATCCGTCAGCTGATCGAGATCACCGGCGCCCGCCGCGACCAGCGCTACTTCTGGGCCACCCACGCCGGAGCCGAGCTCGACCTGCTGATCGTGCGCGGAGACGAGCGAATCGGCTTCGAGGTCAAGCGCACCGCGACACCCAAGGTGACGGCTTCGATCCGCTCCGCGATCGAGACCCTCCGCCTCGATCGTGCCGTCATCGTCCATGCGGGCCAGCACACCTTCCCGCTCGCCGACGGCATCGAAGCACGAGCCGCCCGCTCCCTTCTCGGCGACCCCGATGGGTCACAACAGCTGGCGCACGGCCGGTGGACCTGACAGCGCGCCCGAGGGGAGAATCGAACTCCCGACGCCGCACGCTTCGGCGTGCGTCTCCACGGCGCGCCCCGCAACGCCGAAGTCTGCGCGAGGCCACACCGCCGACTTCGTCGAAGCTGGTCCAGGCGCCAGTCGGATTCTCGGTGAGACCGACGAGGATCACCTGGCGCGTCTCGACCTGGATGAAGAAGAGGACTCAGTCAGCGGCCCGAGAACATCAACCGGACACGGCAGGTCGACGAGAACGACGTGGTGTCAACCTGTCAGGACATTGATCCGAAGCTCGCCTGCGGCAGCGGCGTAGTACTGGCCGCCGGAGTCGGGGCACTCGACCGCGAAGGACGCGCTGAACCTCGTCGGACCCCACTCGTCGTACTCCACCTCGTGAACCAGCAGCTCGGGTGGTGAGGTGCTGGTCGAACAGAAGTACTCGTCCAGGTCGAGGGTGGCGGTGCCCGGTTGCGCGTCGAGGATCTGGACGATCGGATACACCCCCGGCGTGACCCGGTTGCCGTCGGCAGGGAGCACGGTGACGGTCCACGATCGGGCACGGCCGTCTTCGGGCTGCGAGAGCACGTGGGCCCGAAGCTCGCCCGGCGCCCAGTCGTAGCTCGGCGGATTTGCCGTCAGGCTGAAGCTCACGTCTGCGTCATCGACGTCGACGAGCTCCTCTGTGTCCTCAGCGAAATCGTGGTCCCGTAGCTCGACGCGCAGCGACGTTTCGCCGATCGGGCCGCTGGAAGGACGTTCGGACGGCGGGTCGTCGAGATCATCGGGCTGGTCGACGGAGAAATCGCCGTCGAGGTCCCAGAACTCCATCGTGACGGGAATCGGTTCGCCGAACAGCCAGAGCGTGTAGTCGATACGGCGGGGCCGCAATTCGGCATCGACGAAGAGGTGGATCTCGGAATCGACCACTTCTTCGGGAGAGACCTCTTCGCCGAACATGACGTCCCCACCGACCACGCGCGTTCCTGCCATCACGAGCTCGCGGACAGGGACCTGCCGTATGGTCGCCGCTCCGACGTCGTGGACCGGGTCGGTCAGCTCGACGAGCGCAGCATCGGAGGGCTCGCTGACCACCCCAGGCCACGGAAACAAGAGGAACCGGCCCATGCTCTCCGGTTCGCTGTCGTCCTGTTGCCAGTACGCAACGCCGTACTGCTCGTCGCGGGCGAAGAACCGATCGCCGTTGCGGTATGCGACCGGCCGTCCATCGGCGCTCCACGAGAACCGCTGGTCGGCGAGATCCATGGCGCCGGTGACGGCGCCGTCACCTGCGAGTGGCATCGAGAACCGGGCTCGGTCGAATTGGTCCGCGAGAGGCGTTGTCAGCACACGGGTGAAGACCGCTGCCGGATCCGCGAACGCAGGAATCGGCGAGGGGTCGCCGTCGTGCTCTTCGGATCCGCCGATGTCGTCGCTCGGATCCGTGATCGCGAGCGAGCTCGACCGCTCGGCGTGGCTCCGGATCTGGGCGTCCGTCAACACCGTGGCGGTCTGTCCGCAGGCAGAAGCGAGCAGACCAACTGTCAACATCGCCGAGATTCGCCGGGCTCTCATCGCGACCCATCGGCCGAGGGCGGGTGCCTCGTGAGCGACGCGGGCGATAGCTCTGCTCTTCGAGTCCATGGCGATCCGCGACCTACGGGTCCTGGCCGGCGCACTCGGAGGAGCGGTGTCGTGCTTCCGGACCGACGACCACGAGATCGACGCCGTCGTCTCGCTACCCGACCGGCGCTGGGCCGGCATCGAGATCGAGCTCGGCGGTCGACCAGCGATCGATCAGGGCGCCACATCCGTGGCAGCCGCCGCGGCACGCAAACGCCTGACCGGCGTCGGCGGCCATGTCGTGCCGATGTCGCCAAATTCTCAACGCCCTGTGGGCGTTGGACTTCCAGTTCGGGTCCATCTCCTGTTCGATCATCGGGCGTTGCACCTGGGGGTCGTGAGACGGGCAGCTCGATCGTGGCACAGTCGCCCGTGTGACCATGGAGAGATTGTCCGCGGTCGCCGTCATCATTCTCTTGGCGGCAGCGTGCACGCGTGGCGGCGACGAGCCTGGGATCGTCGGGTTCGACCCGGTTCGCAGCGAGTTGCCTGCCGACCTGGCGGCGATGGAGATCGCCTCTGGGCGCCGCGTGATCGGCAACGCCACCGAGCAACGCACAGACCTCTTCGTCCTCGATGGCGACGAGAACCTGAGCGAGGACCTCGAGCGATGCATCGGCTGTCTCGCCGGTGGCGGTGAGGTGCTCGACACCACTCGTGAGACTGGCGCTGGAATGGGCCGATTCGTCGGGTCGGCCGGGTTCGTCGCCGCGAGCGAATGGCGCGCTTTCGAGTCCGGCAACCCGGTTACCGCCCGGTCGTTCGAGCTCGAACCGAGCGAGATCGCCGGCGACCACCTATGGGTCCTGCAGATCACCGGACTCGATGTCAGCGACGACCCCTGCCAGTTCACCCGCGCAACCTGAGACATCCGAGAGATCAGCCCGGTCTGCCGCAGGCACGGGTTTCCGGCCGCTCGTGGTCCGTTGACGGGCAGCAGCTCACGCCGTGCCCAGTGACGTCGCGCGCACCCGGCTGACGAAGGCGGGCACGACGACGGCCAGTCGGTCCAAGATCTCGTGCACAGTCATCGCAGGACGGGTGCGTCGTCGAGCGATGTCAGCGAGCGCAGCGTCGACCCTCGCCGGATGGCTCTCGACAACGGCCACGGCGAAGCTGTCCGGGTGAGCGACCTCCACTCCGTGCGGTTCGCACGCGACGAGCGGGAAGTCACGCGCGTTGAACGTGACGATGCTGTCCGCCTCTACATGCACTGCGAGCGCAAGGACGTGCCGGTCGTGGGCGATGATCGGCATCGCTGCCACCAGACTCTCGGGCGCTTCGTCGAGCGCCGCCGGCACCGCCAGGTTCATTCGGTCGATGCGGTAGTCGATGGCGTCCGGGGTGAGGTCGGCGCGCTTGGCGAGGTTCCGTTGGACTTCGTCGAGAATCGTGGGAGACCAGTGCAGGCGAACGATTCGATGCGCTGCGAATGTCAGGAGCAGGTCCGTCAATTCGATCGAGTACAGGACATTCGCGTCGACGACCGCGACACGACGAGACACCGCCGCAGGTTCAGTCGTACAGGCCGAGAGCTTCGGCCTGGCGGGTCAACTCGTCGAGCGCCTCACGTGAGACGACATCTTGTTCATCGCGGTAGGCGAGCACGTCCACCAGGCGCAGCCGTCGATGCGTACCGACCATCCGGAACGGCAGCGCACCGCCATCGACGAGCTTGACCAGATGGGGGCGGCTCACATTCAGGAGCTCGGCGGCCTCGACCGTCGTCAACTCGGCCTGCAATGACGCAACGCTGACACCATGGCCGGCCCTGAGATGTTCGACGATCGCCTTCAGCGCGCCCACCAGCTCTGCCGGCATCTCGACCGTGGCACCGTCGGAGTCGACCAGACGAGCTCCCTCGACGCCTTCGCGAGTCAGAGCGCGTTCGATCACCTCCAAGTCGTGCGACTGGACCGAACCTGGCCTGATCTCGACAGCATTCGTCACCCGCACGAGCGTACGTCACAAGTGCAATAAACGCAACGGACCGCGGGACGCGACGGTGGTAGACCGGCCAGGCCATCGAGAGGTGGCTTCACGACGCCGCGGCGTTGCCCACTACGGTCACCGCCATGCCTGCTGCGCTCAAGGACTCGGTCGATGCGGCGGTCGTCGACGAACTCGCCGGTCGGTTCGCTGCGGTCGACGACGGCTTCGACGCACGCGGATTCGCCGAGCGGACCACACCGCAGCTCGACGGGCTGGAGCTCAAGGCCAGGATGGAGGTGATCGCACGGGAGCTGTGGCGGGCCCTCGGCGACCGCGACCCGGCGGCGTCGTTGGCCTGCCTGGTCGAGGTCGCACGGGCGGAGCCGCCGGTCGAGGGGTGGGCGGCGTGGCCGTTGGCGTCGGTCGTCGAACTGTTCGGATCGGCTCGGCCGGCGGAGGCGCTCGACTCCATGGAGTACGTCACCCAGCGCATGAGTTGCGAGTTCGCCGTCCGGCCGTTCCTTCGCGACCACTACGACGACACCTACGCCCGCCTACTCGAGTTCACCGACCACGACGACGAACGTGTCCGGCGGTTGCCGTCGGAGGGCACTCGTCCACGACTCCCGTGGGGCATGCGGGTGCAGCGACTGCTCGACGACCCGCTCCCCGGACTGGCGCTCCTGCACCGCCTCCGCCACGACCCGTCCGAGACCGTCCGCCGATCGGTCGCCAACCACCTCAACGACGTCGCCAAGGATCATCCCGAACTCGTCGTGGACACGCTCGCCGCCTGGATGCAGGAACCGGTAATCGATCGACGCATGGTCAGCCATGCGCTCCGCACGTTGGTGAAGCGTGGCGAACCCGGCGCGCTCGCGGTGCTCGGCTTCACGACCGAGCCGGAGGTCGTCGTCGAACGATTCGAGGTGTCGCCCGCCGCGGTCGAGATGGGCGCACACATCGTCCTCTCCGCCGATCTCCGGTCGGCGGCCACCGGGCCCCAACGACTGGTGGTGGACTTCGTGGTGCACCACGTCAACGCGTCGGGTGCGACATCGCCCAAGGTGTTCAAGTGGACGACGATCGACCTCGCCCCCGGCGAGCGACGCTCACTCGCCAAGCGCCGATCCATCCAGCAGGCGTCCACCCGGACCTACCGGGCGGGCACCCACCGCGTCGAGCTCCAGGTCGCCGGTCAGGTGATGGCCGCGGCATCGTTCGACGTCAGTCTCTGACCGGGCACCCCGTATTCCGCAGCATTCTCCTGCACGATCACCACGCCGGGCGGGCCTCGCACGGCAAGCAGGGCACTGGCTACCGGACGTCGATGGGGCGGGCGAGGTCCGGCAGGGGGAAGCTCGACGCTTCGGTCTCGATGGCGTGGCGCTCGTCGGCCGAGAGCGAGCGCCATGGGGACACGGTGACGACGTGTTCGGCCCGGCGCCAGGTCCCCACGATCTCGCCGTCGACGAGCACCGCGCCGGGCCACACCCTCGGCGTCCACAGCAGGTCCCGGGCCGCCGCATCCCCCACCAGCAGCTCTCGCTGCTCGCCGTGGAGCAGCCAGTAGGCGTCGCCGCTCGGAAGGAGCCGCACCGTCGGGCCTGCTGACGCCGCCCGGCTCGGCACGGCCGACGCGTTGCGACCAGCGTTGCCGGGGTCGACGTCCACGGCTGCGGTCCGCAGCGCCGCCTCGTCCTGGGCCAGCACGAAGGCAGGCCCGACCGGCGTGTCGACCTGGACCAGCTCGTCGGCGATGGCGTCGAAGGTGGTCCGCGCCTCGCCGGCGTTCACGCCGGCCCACCGGCCGAACGCATCCGGTGTCGTCGGCCCCTGCACCCGCAGACAGCGCCGAGCCAGCTCCCGTCGGGCATCCTCGGGGTCGACCTCGGGTGGAGCCACCACCTCGATGGTGGGTTGACGGGCCCCGTCCCACCGCAGGCGGACCATGCCGGTCGGCGCGGCATAGCGCAGCGAGTTGTGGTGCACCCCGAGCTCACGGCCGACATCGCCGTAGGGCCGGGGCTGGCCCTCCTCGAGGACCCCGAGGAGGGCCTCGGCGGTCCGCTCGGCCCGCTCCCTGCGCCGGGCGTTGCGGGGCAACCGACCCAACGTGAACGGTGCCACGTCGTCGGCCGCCACGACATAGACGCTGAACCTCGGCCCCCAGACCTGGGTCAGCAGCGGATCGTCGAGCGCCGTCGGGGTGACCCCATCGAGCCGTGCGTGCAACGACAACAACGCGCCCCTCGGCATGCTGTCACTCGCCCCGGCCAGCAGGGCATGCCCCAGCGCGTCGGCACCCCACGGCCGGCGCTCGTCGAGGCCGCCGGCACGTCGACGGAAGGATCGGATCTGCTCAGCGGTGATCACCGGACTCCGTCCCCCTCGCAAGGTGCGGCTCGGTTCCCCAGCCGCAGCCCCGATGCAGTCGTCGAGGCCCCCACGACGAGATCCTCAGCAGTCGGCCAGCGCACCGAGTGCCCGGCAGATCTCGTCGAGCTCGTCGATCTGCAGGGCACCTGCGCGGCCGGTGAGAAACGAGCGGCGAATGGGCTGCAGATTGTCGAACGACGCCACACACTCGTCGGGGAGCCCATGGCTGGTACCCAGACGGATCTCGGTCGGAATCCGGCGAATCGTGCGCGTCACCGGTGCGACGATGATCCAGGTCAGCACCGGCACGGCATCGCTGCGCGTCACGACCAGGACCGGTCGCCGCTTGTCCTCGGCTTCGGCCCACCAGATCTCGCCCTGGGTCGGCGTCGCACTCACCAGGGCTCCTCGACGATCATCCGCACGGAGGACTCATCCGCCCATGCGACCTCGGCGTCGTCTTGCGGGTGCTCTCGATAGCCGCGAGCGATGCTCGCCCCGATCTCGTCGCGCCGGAAACGGTCGACGAGCTGTTCGAGACCGAGGCGCACCGCCTCGGAGCGGCTCGCGACGACGCCGGCATCGACGAGCCGATCGACAGCAGCCGCGAGATCATCCGTCACACGAGTCACCAACTGTGCCATGCGTGGAGCATAGCAAACCGCAATGCGCGCGCTCCGCCGGCACGACAGCCGGGCGGGACGCGCCGCGCCTCAGTCCTCGATGACGTCGAGGCCCTGTTCGCGGAGCCGAGTGATGTTGTCGAGCATCGCCTGCAGAGCCTCGGGCGCATGGCCGTCCCAGGCCTCGAGCTCCTCCACCACGCGCATGGGGTGGCGGGTGCGATACGACCGGGTGACGTTGCCGGGGAACTTCTTGTTCGTGACGTTGGGGTCGTCCTCGAACGGGCCGGTCGGCTCGACGATGTAGATGCGGCCACGCTCCTCGCTCGCAGCCAGCGCCACGGCCAGCTCGGCCGCCCACACAGCCGGTTCGACCAACGCGGCGAAGTACACGTGGTTCGAGACCCGTCCCCGGTGGTAGTTGGACGGATGACCCGGCACGAGCAGATCGCCGACGACGAAGCCGAGCTTCGTGCCATGGAAGAACGGCCCCTCGACGTGATCGCAGCTCTCGAACGTCACCGGTACCGACTCGGTGGCGCCGACCTCTGCGATCGCTTCGGCGATCGACTTGGTCCTCACCACTCGTCCATGGTCCGTCATCGTTCCTGCCTACCGCCTGACTCGGCCGCCTGCACCAGTGGCTCGACGACCGAAGCGAACGGCGAGGACGACGGTCAGCGCCGCCACGACGACGGACCCGCCGAATCTCCTCATGGCCACGAGTGCATCGGACGGCACCTCCCGATCCCCGGCACGGCAGAGCGGCCGAGGGCTCGCCTGTCAGCGCGCGAAACCTCGAGCTGTCGCTCGCAACTGGCGCAACGGGGCGTAGCGTGGGGCGAACTGAGGGGGAGTATCCCACGAGGTCCGTCGTCATCTCGCTCGAAGTCTGAGCCGGCGGGGCCAGCCCGGCGATCGGGCGGAGAGACCTTCAGCGACCGTGTATTCGTGCGCTGAAAGGCTCGTCATGCTCCAGTTCGCCTCCACGACCCCCGACTCGCGTGCGCCCGTGCTCGCTTTCTCCCGACTGGGCACGGCCCGATGAGCGTCTGGGCGGCCATCAGCCTGGCGATCGGTCTCGTCTGCCTCGTCGGCGGCGCCGAGATCCTCGTCAAGGGCGCCGCGGCGATCGCCACGAGAGTGGGCGTCCAGCCGGTGGTCATCGGCCTCACCGTCGTGGCCTTCGGCACCAGCGCACCCGAGCTGGCGGTGAGCGTCGGCTCGGGGCTCTCCGGCAACGGCGACGTCGCGCTCGGCAACGTCGTGGGCAGCAACATCGTCAACATTCTGCTGATCCTCGGCGCGTCAGCGATCGTCGGCGGGCTGGCCGTGTCGCAACGGATCGTGCGCATCGACGTCCCGCTGCTGGTCGGGGTCTCTGTGGTGGCGTTGCTGATGTCGCTCGACAACCGCATCGGACGCATCGACGGCATCATCTTGTTCGCCGGCGTCCTCGCCTACACGTGGTGGCTCATTCGGGCGTCGCGGCGTGAGACCGCAGAGAACCCAGAGAACGACGACGTCGCCGCCGAGTACGCAGCGGCGGTCGAGGCCGTCGAAGGAGCAGCCGTGGAGCGGCCGCTCCTGGTGCAGATCGCCTACGTCATCGGCGGTCTCGTGGTCCTGGTGATCGGTTCGCAACTGCTCGTCGATGCCGCCACCGACATCGCCGAATCGCTCGGGGTCAGCGACCTGATCATCGGACTCACCGTCGTCGCCGTCGGCACCTCCCTGCCGGAGCTCGCGACGTCGATGCTGGCTGCGTTCCGGGGTCAGCGCGACATCGCCGTCGGCAACGTCGTCGGTTCGTGCCTCTTCAACCTGATGTGCGTGCTGGGCCTCACCGGCATCGTGACCTCGAGCGGCGTGGCCGTCGGCGACGCATCGCTCCGGCTCGACTTCCCGGTCATGATCGCCGCCTCCATCGTGTTGGTGCCCATCTTCTGGAACGGGTTCGAGATCAAGCGGTGGGAGGGCTTCGTCCTCACCGCCTTCTACATCGCCTACGTCGCCTACCTGGTCCTCGACGCGAACGACAGCGACGCCGCCGACGTCGTGGCCCCCGCAGCACTCATCGCTGCGCCGCTCGTGCTGATGACCTTCGCCGTCACCGGCTACCAGGGCTGGCGACGCCACGGGTCGGTGCCACAGCAGCGTTGACAACAGTTGTCAGCCGTGCGCAGACTGGCGACATGAGCCGCAACACGATGAGCTTCGCGCTTCCCGAAGCGATGCGCGACTACATCTCCGAGCGAGTCCGCTCGGGCGAGTACGGCAACACCAGCGAGTACCTCCGGGACCTCATCCGCCGCGACCAGCAGGAACAGGCAGCCCGGCACCTCCGTCGCCTCATCGCCGACGGACTCGCATCGGGCGACGGACGACCCGTCACCGAGGAGACGATCGGCGAGCTCCGCCGCGCCGCGCTCGAAACCGATCGGTGACGCCCGCCCGGCTGCGCCCCCTGGCCGAGAGCGACCTGGTCGAACGAACCCGGTACCACCGCGCCGAGGCGAGCCTCGACGTGGCGCAGCGATTCTTCGACGCAGCCGTCGCCACGTTGCAAAGGATCGAGACCATGCCCGGCATCGGCTCGCTACGCCTCGGGGAGCTCTGCGACATCCCCGGCCTCCGGTCGTTCCGGATCTCCGGGTTCCCCTGCGGCTGGTTCTACTTCGAGCGGTCCGACCACCTCGACGTGGTCCGGCTCCTCTCCTACGCCCAGGATCTACCCACCCTGCTCGTCGAAGCGGACGACGACAGTGCGTGACCATGCGGGCGGCGGGTCCGCGCTGCCGCCTCCGCGCTCGATCGGGCTGGAGCGCCTCATCCCCGATCGGGCTCTCGTGACGACCGTCCCCGCCGCCACGAGAGCCTCGGGTGCCGGATGGGCGTCAGCGCTCGCCGAGGGCCTTCGCGAGGTCGTCCTTCGACATCGTCGATCGGCCTTCGATGCCCTTCTCCTTGGCCCGCTCGTAGAGCTCGGCCTTGGTCGGTTCGTCCGAACCGCCGGATCCGCCGGATCCGGATCGGCCCGAGCCACCGGATCGTGCGGAGCTACGCGATGCACCCGAACCCTCGAGACCGAGCTCACGTCGTAGGAGCGGGAACGCCTCGCTCTCCTCTTCCTCGACGTGATGGCTGATGCCGGACTCCACCATGTCGACCGCCGCACCGAAGCCGGGCGCGCCGATCATCTCCTGCATGTTCTGCAGACCGTCTCGAATGAGGTCGTGTTCGGAGACTCCCTCGTCGGCCATCTCGGCATCGAAGGCGCGGAGCTCGGGGTAGACGTCGCTCTCCTCGATCTCCATGTGCCGGCTGAGCATCTCGGCGAGTTCTTCGACGAGCGGGCGTTGCTCGTCGGCTTCTTTCGCTTCGGCGAGTTCGGCGAGCACCCTCTCCACCTCGCGGTGCTGGGACTCGAGCTCGTTCAACATCGCAGCGTCCATGGTTGCCTCCTCCGCCGGCCGGGGCGGCCGAGCTGTGCTCAACGCCCATACCCTCCGACCCAGCGACACAAACGGCTCGGAGCCTCCTGCCCGCCCCCCGGTCATCGGCATCGGCTCGACCGCAGAGGACTCCCCCGCAGGACGCTCACCCCCCGGGGTTGACGCCCGGTCGCGACGACGAGGTCAGCGGCTGAGACCGAGGATGCGGCGGGCGCCGTTGGCGACCACGACGAAGATGACGGCGCCGGCGACCAGGTCGGGGGTGGCGGAGTCGGTCAGTGCGACGCCGATCGCAGCCCCGATGACCAACGCGTTCACCTTGACGTCGTTGGCGGTGAAGATCCAACTGGCCTGCAGGTGTGCTTCGCCGGAGCGGACCCGGCCCAGGACGACCAGGGTCACGATGTTGCCCACCAACGCCAGCAGGGAGAGCACGATCATCGACGTCGGATCGGGCGGGTCGGTATCGACGACGAAACGGCGGATGACCTCGGCCAGACCGACTGCGGCGAGACCGAGCTGGAGGTAACCGCTCGCCCGGGCGAGTCGCTTCTTTCGGGTGGCCGCCGTGCCGACCGCAGCGAGGCTCAGCGCATAGACGCCGGCGTCGGCGCCCATGTCGAGCGCGTCGGCGACCAGGCCCATCGAGCCGCTGATCAGCCCGACGGTGAGCTCCCCGACGAAGAACGCCGCGTTGATCACCAGGGCGACGACGAGCGCATTGCGTTCGCGGCCGGGATCGACGGGCGGGCCGATCGCGCTCGTGTCATCGACGTGACGGGCCCCGAGATCCAGCGCCTGCAACGCCGCGTCGATCGTGGCGGATGTGGACCGGTGGTCGATGACGACATCGCGTCGGTCGCTGTGGAACTCGATGCGGTCGATGCCGTCGATCTCCGACAGCGCCATGCGGACGAGCTGCTCCTCGGCGGCGCAGTCCATGGCCGCGATGTGGAAACGGCTGATGGTCACGGATGCGATCGGCGGGCTCGGGGGTCGGTCACGGACCGATTGTTCCCCATGGCGGAGCGCCGTCGCGGCCGGTCGCTATCTCGATGCAGCTACCTCGATGCGGCCAGGTTGGCGGCGATCTCGATGATCTGGTCCTCCTGGCCGCCGACGAGCTTGCGGTTGCCGCACTCCATCAGGATGTCGGCGCCGCTGACGCCGTAGCGCTCCGACGCCCGGTAGGCGTGCTTCAGGAAGCTCGAGTACACCCCGGCGTAGCCCATGATGAGCGCCAGCCGATCGAGGACGCACTCTTCGTCCATGACCGGCCGTACCACGTCCTCGGCGGCGTCGATCATCTTCAAGACGTCGAGGCCGGTGACGATGCCCAGGCGTTCGGCGACGGCCGCGAACGCCTCGCAGCTGGTGTTGCCCGCCCCGGCACCGAACCGGCGTGTCGAGCCGTCGATCTGGACCGCGCCCGCACGGATCGCCGCGATGGTGTTGGCCAGCGAGAGCGACAGGTTCTCGTGGCCGTGGAAGCCGACCTGGGCATCGGAGCCGAGCTCGGCGACGACCGCGGCGACACGCTCGGCGGCGTCCTCGAGGATCATCGCGCCCGCCGAGTCCACCACGTACACGCACTGGCAACCGGCGTCGGCCATGATCCGCGCCTGGGCCGCCAGGAGCTCGGGCGAGGCCGTGTGGGCCATCATCAAGAAGCCGACGGTCTCCAGACCCACCTCGCGCGCCAGCGTGAAGTGCTGCTCGGAGATGTCGGCCTCGGTGCAGTGCGTGGCGATCCGCACAATCGACACGCCGATGTCGCAGATGGCCTTGATGTCGTCCTTGGTTCCGAGGCCGGGCAACATCAGCGCCGCGATCCTGGCGTTGGTCGCCTCGTCGACCGCGGCCTTCATCAGGACGCGTTCGTCGACGAGGGACTTGCCGTAGTTGTAGGACGAACCCCCGAGGCCGTCGCCGTGGGTGACCTCGATGACCGGCATCCCGGCGTCGTCGAGGGCGGCGACGATGTCGCGCACGTTCTGTTCGGTGAACTGGTGCCGCTTGGCGTGGGATCCGTCGCGCAGCGACGTGTCGGTGACACGAACGTCGAGTTCGGGTGAGAAGGGCATCAGACGGGCTCCATCCTGGACGAGTCGATGTGGGCCGCGATCTCGTCACCGACCTTGGTGGCCGCCGCGGTCATGATGTCGAGATTGCCGGCATAGGGCGGGAGGAAGTCGCCGGCGCCCTCGACCTCCACGAAGATCGCGACCCGGCCGCGGTCGTCGCCGGCTGCGGGGCGATCGAACTGGGGATCGGCGGTGAGCCGGTACCCCGGCACGTAGGTCCGTACCGCGGCGGCGACCTCGTGGATGGACTGTGCAATGGCGTCGGTGTCGGCGTCGGCTGGGATCGAGCAGTAGATCGTGTCGCGCATGATCAGCGGCGGCTCGGCCGGGTTGAGGATGATGATCGCCTTGCCGTGGTCGGCGCCGCCGATGGACGCAACCGCCGCCGAGGTGGTGCGGGTGAACTCGTCGATGTTCTGGCGCGTGCCGGGACCCGCCGACTTCGATGCCACCGTGGCCACGATCTCGGCGTAGTCGACGTCGACGACCCGCGACACCGCATGCACCATCGGGATCGTGGCCTGACCCCCACAGGTGACCATGTTGACGTTCATCTCGTCGATGTGGTCGGTGAGGTTCGCCGGCGGCACGACGAACGGCCCCCGTGCCGCCGGGGTCAGATCGACGGCGCGGATGCCGGCCTCCCGGTAGCGCGGCGCGTTGCGGACGTGCACGTACGCCGAGGTGGCCTCGAACACGATGTCGGGCAGCTCCGCCTGGGCCATCAACCAGTCGACGCCTTCGGCGGAGGCCTCGAGGCCCGACGCCGCGGCGCGTCGCAACCCCTCGGAGTCGGGGTCGACACCGATCATCCACCGGGGCTCGATGTGGTCGGAGCGGAGCAGCTTGTACATGAGGTCGGTTCCGATGTTGCCGGAACCGACGATCGCGGCCGTTGCCGTCATGGTTCGTCTCGTGCTTTCGAAGTCGGCGGTCGGAGGTAGTCGGTGATCGATGTCGGGGCGGAGCCGGTCGGGATCGCCGGCAGGCGTCCCGTGGAACTCAGTCGGCGGACACCATCGTGGTGACCGTGCCCAGGTCGCCGAAGTCGGCCCAGACCTCGTCACCCGCGGCGAGGGGCTTCATCGGGCCGAGCGCGCCGGTCATCACGACATCGCCCGCGCGCAGCGGCGTGTTCCGGGCACACATCACGTCGGCCAGCCAACGTGCGGCATGGAGGGGATGCCCCAGGCAGGCGGCACCGGCGCCGGTCGAGACCACCTCGCCGTTGATCGTCATCGACATCGGGATGGTCCGCAGGTCGACCCGATCCAGCGGCACCGGGCGCCCGCCGAGCACGTACAGACCGCAGCTGGCGTTGTCGGCGACGGTGTCGACGATGCGGATGTCCCAGTCGCGGATGCGGCTGTCGACCACCTCGATCGACGGCAGCACGAACGCCGTGGCCCGCATGATGTCGGCGAAGGAGTGCTCGCCCTTGTCGAGGTCGTGCTCGAGCACCAGCGCGACCTCGGCCTCGGCGCGGGGCTGCAGCAGCCGACCGGCCGGGATCTCGACGCCGTCGCCGAACTCCATGTCGACGAACAGCGTGCCGAAGTCGGGCTGGTCGACGCCGATCTGTTCCTGCACGGCCTTGGACGTGACGCCGATCTTGCGGCCGCTGATCCGCCGGCCGTCGGCGAGGTCGAGGTCGGTGTTGATCTGCTGGATGGCGTAGCCGACGTCGATGTCGGTCGCGGTGTCGACGATGTCGCGCACCGGCCCGCAGGCCTCGCCCGTGCGGGCGGCGGCCCGCAGCGCTGCCGCGGCTTGCTGGATGCTGTCGGGGGTGGTCATGGCAGGGGCCTCACGATGCCGGCGTCGATGCTGTGTCGCCGGCATCATGGACCGCTGCGGCCTCTCGTGCCTGCTTGTCGGCGAGCGTCTCGCCGCCCGCCATGAAGTCGGTGCTGGGGAACTCGTCGATCCAGACCCGCACCGACGCCCGGGGCGAACCCAGGTGCTCGACGACCGCGTCGGTGATCGCGGTCATCAGCGCGTGCTTCTGTTCGGTCGTGCGCCCTGCGGCCATGTGCACGTTGACGAGCGGCACCTCAGACCCCCGTCACGGTGACCGGACCCAGATGGGAGTACCGGGCTGTCGCGACCGTTCCCGCACCGAGAGGGCGGGCGTCGGTGGCGGCACCGGCCATGACGATCCACCCGGCCTGCAGCTTCTGGCCGTGGCGGGCCAGATGATTGGCCAACATGGCGACGCAGTGCGCAGGATCGCCGAGGAGCGCCGCGCCCGTTGCGGTGCCGGTGATGTCGCCGTCGACCTCGAACACGCAGCCGAGCGTCGTCAGGTCGGCGTCGCGTGGGCCGATGCCCTCGGTGCCGATGGCGACGCGCGCCGCCGAGGTGTTGTCGGCGATGACGTCGGGCAACGTGAACGAGAACGCCTCGTAGCGCGAGTCGATCACCTCGATCCCTCCCACCACCTTCTCGGTGGCGTCGAGGACATCGTGGGCGGTGACGTCGGGCCCGGCCAGCGATTCGGCGAGCACGAACACGAACTCCGGTTCACAGCGCGGGTGGATCAGCTCGTCCAGCGGGACATGGCCGTCGGGGCCGAGCACACTCGACGCCGGCACCCAGCCGTACACCGGCTCGGCCACCCCCATCTGCTCCTGCTTGGCCACAGACGTCAGCCCCAGCTTCGCTCCCGCGAGCACGTCGCCACGCCCGAGCTGGAGCTCGAGCAGCGCGGCCTGGATGGCGTACGCATCGTCGATCCCGAGGGAGTCGACCTGCGCCGTGATCGCCTGGAGCTCGCGCCGTTCGTCCACGCCCGCCAACAGGTAGGAGGCCCACTGGAGATGATCGATGGTCATCAGCTCGCACCGATCTGGTCACGTGTGGCGGCCGCATCGATGTGGAGTTTCTTGAGCTCGTCCGCGATCGGGCTGTACCGCATCGACCCGTCGTTGATCCAGTCCGTCGCGAAGGCCGCGCCCCGCCCGAACTTGGAGCGCTCGAGCGGCAGCTTGATGACGTCGTGGGGTTCCCGCATGACCGCGATGGGATCCTCGCCGTTGCGGACCGCCTCGATCGCCTCGCGGAACATGCGCCTGCAGGCCAGCACCCCGACGTCGCTCTTGGTGATCTTCTCGTTGACCCGATCGGCGACGGCGCCCTGGGTCACCCAGGCCATGATGTCCTGGCCCTCGATGTAGTCGACGATGTACTTGCCGTCGGCGTCGATCCACTCGATGGGATAGTCGACGCACCGGTCGCCGTCGGGCGCGGGTGCACCGTCGGGTGCATGCACTGTGTAGAACATCACGTGGGTGTGGGTGTCGTCGACGGGCACCCGGATCTGCATCTGGAACACGCCGTTGCCGCCCACCCACATCTTGTAGGGGAACACCAGCGGGTGACCGATCTTCCAGTCGTCGCTGTCCTCGGACTGCCCGACCAGCAGACGGCGCTTGATGATGCCGTGCTCGAAGGGATCGAACGCCACCTTCTCGTGCTTGTTGCCCCCGAACGACTCCGGCATCGGGGTGCCCTGCTGGGCAGCGATGAACGCGAAGTAGTTCCCGTGCAGGGCTTCGACATGGTACGGATCGACCGCGTTCTCCATGATCTGCAGCCAGTTGCACGGGATGATCGCATGACCGATGTCGCGGATGCCCTCCATCACGTAGGCCTCGTAGCGGGGAAGCTCCGGAGCGGGCCCGTCGCCGACGTAGGCCCACACCAGCCCGCCGAGCTCCTGGGCCTCACCGGAGCGGACCGAACAGTCGGCACGGAACTTCGGCGACGAGTCGGGCTCGGCGAGGATCTCCACGCATGTCCCGGAGGTGTCGAACTTCCAGCCGTGGTAGCCGCAGCGAAGGCCGTCGTTCTCGACGATTCCGTAGACGAGCGACGCGCCGCGGTGGGGGCAGCGCTCGTCGACGATGCCGTAGCCGCCGTCGCCGGTCTTGAACACCGCCCAGTTCTCGCCGAGCAGCCGCGTCGACTTCACCGGGAACTCGTCGAGCTCACGGGTGAAGGCCACCGGATACCAGTAGTGACGCAGCACGTCGCCCATCGGGGTTCCGGGGCCGACCTGGGTGAGTTGTTCGTTCTCTTCTCGGGTGAGCATGACCTGGCTCCTGGCGTTCTGTGATGGGTGGCTCGGGCGGCGAGGCCGCTACGGGAGGATGGTGACGCGGCCGGAGGAGCCGTCGACGCGGATCCGATCGCCGGTCTTGATGGTGTTGGTGGCGAAGCCGGTGCCGGTGACGGCCGGGACGCCGTACTCGCGACACACGATCGCGGCGTGGCTCATCATCCCGCCGATGTCGGTGACGCAGGCCTGGATCTTCGGGAAGACCGGCGCCCAGCTCGGCGCGGTGATCGGCGCGACGAGGATCTCGCCGTCTTCGATCTCGTTGACGTCCTCGGGGTTGAACACCACCCGGGCGAGGCCTTCGACCAGACCCGGCGAGGCCGCCATGCCGGTCAGTTCGCCCTCGACGTCGTCGTCGGAGCCGAGCCAGTTGTCGACCGACTCGCTGGTGATCCCCCACAACATGATCGTGAAGGGTTCGGTGATGACCTCCGGCGGTTCCCCCAGTGCCTTCGGGGCCTGCCAGGCCTGGAGCTTCTGGTGGATCTCACGGCGGCGGGCGATCGTCGGCGCCCAGTGGTGCTTCGACGCGGTCGGCGCGTTGACCGCCCACGCCGAGTAGTAGTCCCACAGGATCTCGTTGACCTCGTCGCGCCGGACGAACAACAGGTCGTCGTCGGCGTCGAGCAGCCCGTCCTTGGCGAGGGTGGCGCCGAGCTCCTTCACCTTGCGCCACACCACCGACATGGTCCAGTGCTCGATGTAGAAGTTGTGGTTCTCGACATAGGGGAACACCACCCGGGCCAGGCCGAGCTTGCCGTCGAAGGCGTCACGGTCCTCGTCGGTGGCCAGCAGGTCGCGGTACTCCTCGACGATGCGGTCACGCTCGGCGGTGATCTCCTCGATCGGGCGGCTGATGTCGTCGCCCGCCTCGATCCGGCCGATGTAGTCCCGGACGAACGCGTACGGGATCTCGGGATGGTCCCGCCAGATCTTGTCGAAGTGGTAGAAGCCGTTGCCGGAGGTGAAGTTGAACCACGGGTCAGCGACCGCGTCCCAGGCCGCCTGCCACTGCGCGCCGGCGTCGCCGTCGAGGCGCACATCGGCCGGATCGTCGAACGCCCGGGCGATCCCCAGGTCGACGGCCAGCTTCGCGAGCACCTTGAGCTCTTCGTTGGGACGGAACAGGTCGACCTCGACGCCGGCGACCATCTTCGCGATCCCGAGGTCGGGGATCGACGGGAACGCCTGCTTGCAGAAGCCGAAGAAGTCGAGATAGGCGGCGTAGCCGAGGTTGAGGAACTCGAAGTGGTACATCCACGTCTTCAGGATCAGATCCTTGAAGTGGTTGTACGACGACAGCAGGTGATAGCCGCTGCCGATGGCCGTGCCGTCGGTGATGACCGACAGGTCCTCCATCTCGGGCAGGGGCGAGAAGTCCAACGCCTCGATCTCCGCGATGGTGTCCTTCACCTTGACGAGCCAGTTGAGGTACAGCTCGTCCCAGTTGGCGAAGTAGTGACCGGCGCGTTCGAGGAACTGCGGGACCCGTGCCTCGATGAGCGCAGGGTCCACCCCGACCGGCGACAGGTAGGCGTAGCCGTAGAGGACACGGAAGTCGATGCCATCGGCCGGCGGGATGCGATAGTGGCGACTGTTCATCTGGCTGAGCGTCGCGATGGCGACCTCGAAGAACGTCGAATCCCACGGCGTCATCGCCTGACCCCAGTGCATCGAGTCCCAGAACCAGAAGCGGTTGTCCTCGTACTCTCGGCGGGCCTCGCCGAAGGTCACCGAGTACGGGTAGAGCTCCTCCCACCCTTCGACACCTTCGGGCCCCTCGATCTCGAACGGGCTCGGGAATCGTCTGCCGGTCATGTCCATGTCCCCCTAGTGGCGTTTCTTCAGGTCGTTACGGTCGGTTGGTGCTTGTCGTGCAGCGGCGACACGAGGGTCGACACGATCGACGAGAGGTTGTCGGAACCGCTGCCGGCCAGCGGCGCAACCCGCTTCTGCGACCACACCGTCTCGGGCCGGCTCTGCAGCATCACGACGTTCTCGCCCTCGGGCAGGTGCCGGTCGATGGCCCACTCGATGTCCTGGGGGCAGCCGTAGTGCTTCTCGGCGCGCCGGGCGAGCATGGAGATGGCGATCAGATCGTCGTCGGTCACCGACGGGCGTGTCTGGCGCTCTTCCTCGACGGGCAGCTTCTCGACCACACCGTGGTCGGTCAGGCGATACTCGACGAGCTTGGTGGAGATGTCGCGCTTGACGACCTCGCGCAGCACCTTGTCGACGAGGAAGTTGTCGGGGGTGACCTCGCCCGACACGACGGCCTCGCCCAGGCCCCACGAGGCATCGATCGCCACCTGGGAGCGGTCGCCGTTGCTGGGGTTCAGCGTGAACGCGACCCCCGAGGCGATGGGGTCGACCATCTTCTGCACCGCGACCGACATCGCGATCGCCGTGTGGAGGTAGCCCATCTGGTGGCGGTAGGCGATGGCGCGGTCGGTGAACAACGACGACCAGCACCGGCGGGTGTGATCGATGACCGAGGCCAGGCCCCGCACCCACAAGAAGGTGTCCTGCTGGCCCGCGAAGCTGGCGTCGGGAAGATCCTCGGCGGTGGCCGAGGACCGCACGGCGACCGGGAGGTCCTCCACCCCGCAGTGGTCGCACAGCGCCTGGTAGGCAGTGCCGAGGTCGTCGACGACCTCGTCGGGGAACGGCTCGCCCTCGATGAGATGACGGATCTTGTGGGAGACCTCGACGTTGTGGGCGAAGTCGCCGTGGTCGATCCCGCGGAGCAACTCGTTGACGGCGTCGACGAGTTCCTTGTCGCGCCAGATCAGCCCGTAGGCGTCGGTGGTGAGGGCGAAGCCCGGCGGAACCGGCAGCTCGGCACGCATCATCTCGCCGAGGCTGGCGTTCTTGCCGCCGACGAGCGCCTTCTGGTCGGGCTCGTAGCGGTCGTACCAGACGATGAAATCGGTCATGTCGGCAGCCACCCTCGTCGGAGTGAACGCCCGGATCGTCGGGAGCTCCTGCGCCCAGTCGATGACCGGACAGGCTTCACACATTCGGTCGTCCCCCTCGTGTCCATGCTTCCCCCTGGTTGTGTGGTCGGTTGCGTCACGGCGCCGAGGCGCCAGGTGCCGGCGTCATGCCGGGCCAGTCGTCGTGGACAGCCCAGGTCGGCAACTGCGCGACGTCGGGCACCTTCATCTCCTGCACCCGGTTCCGGTAGGTGACCGTGGCGTCGCTGCCGCCGCGGGACCACTCGACGTCGCCGAGGAGCTTCACCCGCACGTGCTCGGTGTTGTACGGCTCGCCCGGGTCGTAACCGAAGGCCGACACGGCGAAGGCCCGGATGCAGCCGGAGTGGGTGGCGATCGCGAGACGGGCGCCGGGGAACTCGCCGGAGAGCCGGCTGATCCCCGCCCAGAACCGGCGGGTGGTCATCGACGGCGGCTCGAAGTGCATCAGCGGCGTGGTGAGCCAGTGCTGGATGGGATCGCCGCCGCCCTGCTGGGTCCGCCAGAAGCGGTCCATCTCGACGAGCCAGAGCGGCCGGTCGCCCGCCGCGGTGCGCTCGTGTCCTTCGAGCAGGGCGCTGTACTGACGGAACGCCGCGGTGACGTCTTTGAGGCCGTCGGGTGCGACGAACTGGAAGTTGCGGAACTCGTCGGCCGGCTCGGGCTCGACGATGGTGACGTCCTTCTCGTACTGCTCCAGCCCGTCGTGCAGGCCACGGTGGATCTGCTCGGCCGTCTCCCGGGCCCGGTTGGTCGCCGCGTGGCGGAACACGATCGTCTCGCCGGACTTGACCCGACGAGCGAGCGTGCGCCCGTAGGTGTGGGCCTGCCAGACGCCCTGGGGCGTCAGGCCCGAATCGGTCGAGTAGCCCTGCGTCTCGCCGTGGCGGATGAGGTAGACGTCGTTGAGGAGTTGGCGTGCGGCCGATGCCGGCGCCGAGATCTCCTTGTTGCGGTTGTCCTCGGTCAGCGCCTGCTGGGTCCCGAGGTCCGCCCGCTGCCACAGCGGCAGGTCGGACCGCATGGCGGGCTCGGCGTTCGGACGGTCCCGGAACCGCTTGAGATACAGCGGCGAACCGTCGTCGACGTCGCCGTGGTCGCCGTGCCCCGGATCGCCGTGGCGTTCGCGGAACCGGGCCAGGTACATCGGGGCCTCGAACCGGTCGGTCGGGCCCGCCGGGGTCGATCCGTTGGTGTGGGTCGTCATGAGTGCACCGACATGAATCCGGGGTCGACCTGACCCCTGTACGTGAAGATGGCGCGGCCCATCTCGGCTTCGGTCCAGGTGATCGGCTCGTCGTCGGGATCGAAGTGATAACCGCCGGTGTAGACCTCGTTGCGGTTACCGGCGGGATCGAAGAAGTACAGCCCGCAGCCCCGCGTGGCCCCGTGGCGGGTGGGACCCGCGTCGATCGGGACCCCGTGATAGGCGCAGGTGTCGGCGGCGGTGCGCAGATCGTTCCACTCGTCGACCCAGAAGGCCAGGTGGTGGAAACCGCCGTCGGGTCCGGTCAGGAAGGCGATGTCGTGCGGCGTGTGCGTGCGCTCGAGGAAGGTCGTCAGCTGGTGGCCGTCGTCGGCGACGATCTGCTCGGTGAGGCGGAACTCGAGCACGTCCCGGAAGAACCGGGTCACGCCGTCGACGTCCTCGCACAGCAGGAAGATGTGATCGAGACGCGGCGGGTGCATGCCCACCAGGTCGTCGGGCGCCGGCGGCGGGTTGATCAGCGACAGCCCGTTGCCGACCTGACCCATGCCGCACTCGAGATCGATCGTGTGCCCGCTCGGGGCCACGAAGCGCACCGTTGCGCCCGAGGCCTCGGCGAGCTCGCCGGGGTGGAATCGCTGCGTGGCGACCCCGGCTGCTTCCAGGCGGGCGGCGAGGCGATCCAGCTCGGACTCCTCGACCACCTTGAACGCCAGGCTGGCGAGCCCGTAGGTCGGCGCCTTCGACAGGATCAACGAGTGGTGCTGGTGTTCGTCCCACCCCTTGAGGTAGGCCCGCTGATCGGTGCGCCCGGTGAGGACCAGGCCGACGACCTCGGCGTAGTACGCCACCGCCAGCTCGAGGTCGGGCACCCGCACGTCGGCATGGGACAGCCGCAGGATGCCCTCGCTGTTGCGATGGGTGGACCGTGGGGCGCTCATGTGTGCACCGAGGCGAAGCGGTGGTTGAGCACCCCTTCGTAGTAGAAGACGGCGCGGCCGGCGCGATCGTCGGTCCAGGTGATGGTCGGGAAGTCCGGATCGGGTCGATAACCCCCGGAGAACACCTCGTTGCGGGTCCCCATCGGATCGAAGAAGTAGATGGTGCTGCCCCGGGTGAGCCCGTGGCGGGTGGGGCCGATGTCGATGGTGATGCCGTTGTAGGCCAGGATGTCGGCGGCACGGCGCACGTGGTCCCAGTCGTCGAGCCAGAACGAGAAGTGGTGCAACGCACCGTTCGGTCCCTGCACGAAGGCGATGTCGTGGGGCTTCGCCGACCGTTCGAGGAACGCGATGGTCTGGTGGCCCCCGCCGTCGAGGAGCTGCTCGGTCAGCCGGAAGTCGAGCACCTCCTGGAAGAACCGGGCGGCCTCGGGGACCTCCTCGGCATGCACGAGGAGATGATCGATCCGCGGCGGAGCGATCCCACGCAGGTTCGGCACGATCGGCGGCGGGTTCAACAGCGGCAGCCGTCCGCCGACCTTGTCGACCTCACAGACCAGTTCCATTTCGTGGCCCGACGGGACCTGGAACCGGATCGATTCGCCCTGGCCGATCTCCTCGCCGGCGGCGACGCGTTCGACGGGCACCCCCGCTGCTTCGATGCGGGACTCGAACGCCGCGAGATCCTCGGGGAACTCGACCTTGAAGGCGAAGCGGTCGATGCCGACGCGGGCGTCCTGGCGGATGGCGAGACAATGATGGTCCCGCTCGTCCCAGCACTTCAGGAAGATGCGGTCCTCGGTGCGGTCGGAGACGTCGAGTCCGAGGACCTCGGTGTAGTAGGCCTCGGCCAACTCCAGATCCGGCACGGTGATGTCGACGTGACTGAGACGAAGGATTCCCACGAGTTCGGACACTAAGGACGAGACGGATGTCACGCCACCACGATCCCGCATCGCGGGATGAACGTTCCGATCGCGTAGGGTGAGGCGATGTCGAGGAACCGACTCTCGTCGGTCGCGAGCGCCGTCCGCGTGCTCAAGGCCTTCACCGCGACCCGCCCGAACTGGGGCGTCGCCGATCTCGCCGAGCACCTCGCCATGTCGAGATCCACGGTGCACCGCATCCTGAGCACCCTCACCGACGAGGGCCTGCTCGAACAGGACCCCGACACCGCCCGCTACCGCCTGGGCCTGGCGCTGTTCGACCTCGCCGCCGCGGTGCCCTCCCAGCGCAACCTGCACGAAGCGGTCCTGCTGCCGATGACGGATCTGCGCAATGCCACCGGCGAGACGGTCCAGGTGGGCGTGTTGGACGGACGCCAGGTCGTCTACGTCGAGCGCCTCGACAGCCCACACACGCTGCGGATGTTCACCGAACTGGGACGCCGCAACGACGCGTACCGCACGGCTTCGGGAAAGGTGTTGCTGGCCTTCGCCCCCGACGCGGCGCTGCGCAAGCTCCTCGACGGATGGGTCCTCGAACCCAAGACCGAGTACACGATCACGTCGCGAGCCGCACTGCGGGCCCATCTCGCAGAGGTGCGCGCCCGCGGGTACGCCGAGAACCGACACGAGTCCGAGGTCGGCGTCGTGTCCATCGCCGCCCCGATCCGCAACGCCGGCGGCGAAACGGTCGCCGCGCTCAGTGTGGCCGGCCCGGCCGATCGCATCGACAACCGCCGCGACCAGGTCGCCGAGGCGGTGGTGTCGCTGGCATGGTCGACCTCGCGGCGCCTGGGCTACCGCGGGCGGGCGATGCATCCAGGTTGACCGACACAACCCGTATCCCGCACTGCGGGACACTCCGCGACGGGATTCCCGCTGAGGCCTACTGTTCGCCGATGGTCGTTCCCGGTGCCTCGCGACGTCACGACGTCCTCCTGTTGGACTTCGGCGGCGTCTGCCTCCTCAACCCGGTCGAGCTGCACCACCGCGCCGAGGCCGCGCTGGGCCTGCCATCGGGCACGTTCGAGTGGATGGGACCGGTCGACCCGTCGACCGACCCGCTCTGGCAGGCCATGGTCGCTGGTGAGGGGGTCACCGAACGCGAGTACTGGGCCCGGCGCGCCGCCGACGTCGGCGCTGCTGCCGGACGCGAGTTCGCGCTGCGGGATTACATGCGGTTGCTGTACGACCCGCCGATTCCCGAGATGATCCGCCCAGAAGCCACCGAGGTCGTGCAGCGGGCCCTCGCCGGAGGGTTCGGCGTGTCGGTCCTGACCAACGACATGCGGGCATTCCACGGCGCCGGATGGGAAGCCGATGTCGAGTTCCTCGGCCTGGTCGACCACATCGTCGACTGCTCCGACACCGACATCCTCAAACCCGACCCGCGTGCATTCCAGCGGGCCGTCGACATCATCGGCGTTCCTGCGCAACGCATGCTGTTCATCGACGACCAGCCCCTCAACGTCCAGGGCGCCACGGCGTTCGGCCTCGACGCGATCTGGTTCGACGTCGCCAACCCACGTCAGGCCTGGGACGACGTCGCGCAACTCCTGGGACTGCCCGTTCGGTGATCGGCGACGCCGATGCCCGGGAGTTCGCCGCCGAGCTCCGAGCAGCCGAGCTCGGCGGGCCACCGGCCGCCCTACCGACCGAGCGCTTCGCCGGGTTCGGCTGGGACGATGCCCGACGCATCGCACTGGCCCGCGACGCCCTACGCCACGACGACGGCGACACGCCGATCGGCTACAAGCTCGGTTGGACCTCGGCGGCCATGCGCTCGGCACTCGGCATCGACCAACCCAACTGGGGCACGCTGTGGGCGTCGCAGCGCATCGCCGGCGAACTCGACCTCGAGCCGCTCCGACACCCGAAAGCCGAACCCGAGGTCGTGTATGTGGCGGGGGCCGATCTCGCCGATGCCCGCATCGACGCCGACGACGTGATCGAGGCCGCTGCAGGCTGGGCGGTGGGCATCGAAGTCGTCCACCCCCGGTACGCGTCCTATGGGTTCACCTGGCTCGACAACACAGCAGACAACTCCTCCGCCGGAGCGATCGCAACCGGCCCGTCCTCGGCGGCCGGACACGACCCCATGAGCGCACGTGTCCTGTTCACCGACGGCGCCGAACAGCGCACCGGAAGCGCCGACCAGGCGATGGGGTCGCCTGCCGAAGCCGTCGCCTGGCTCGTACGCCGGCTCGTCGAGGAGGGGCGCTCGCTGCGGGCCGGCGAGATCGTCTACACAGGCGGCCTGACCGCTCCCTTCGACGTGTCGGCGGGTAACACCTACACGGCGCGCAGCACCCTGCTGGGCGAGGCGACGTTCGCCGCGATCGGCGCCTGATCGGCCACCAGCCGCTGCGCGCCGGGACACCCCGCCACGGGGTGATCGGCTCGGCCGGCCGCCGGCACCGGCCGTCATCGACGTTGCCTCGACCCGCTCGCCATGGCTCAGGGGGTCGCTGAATGCGGCACCCCTCGGAACCGGAACCGTCGCCTCCCGCTCTTGTTCGCTGCCATCACGAGCCGCGGCCGAGCGGTCAGGTTCGCCTGGCGCCTCGCCTATCCGCCTCTTGATCCTCACGACTGCCCATCGCTGCGCCGAGTGCGCCTTCGACCTCGGCGGATGCTCCGACGAACTCGATCCGGCCACCGGTCCGGCCCGTGGATTCTGCGGCGTCGACGAAGGAGCGGGCCGCACGCTCGTCGAGGTGGTGGATCCCGGAGAGGTCGATGCGGAGACGCTGCGTGCGCGTCCGGCATCGGGCGAGCCGATCGAGACGATCGAGCACCTTCTGCGGGCATCCCTCGTCGAAGTCGCCGGCGACGACGGCATCGATGCGCTCGTCGTCGATCATCGCGATCGTCAGGAAGGGCGCATGCTTGGTTCGCTGCAATGCCATGGTCGGCCTCCACTCCGTCGCCTGTGCCCCTCAGCCTCGCCGCAGGACATGGTCGCCACGTCGATCTGTCCTCAACTCGCGATGAACCGCCGATGGCGCCGGGATCTCGCTCAGAAGAAGCCGTCGGGCTCGAGCTGCGATGGGCCGACATGGGTGTCGAGCCACGCATTCATCTCGGCGGCGCCGTCCCATGCCTGACGGATCTTCGTGACGACCTGCCCGGTGTGGAGCCACTTGGGTGCGCCGAACTCGCGTGACGCCAGCAGGCCCTTGCGCCGGAGCAACGTGATCCGCCGATGGTCCTTCGGGTAGCTGCGCGGTGCGGTCTTCAGCTGGTCGATCGCGCCGATCGTGTAGCGGCGCTCGGCCAGTTCGGCGACGATCCCGTCGATCTCGGCACCGGTTGCCTCCGCATCGACCGCCGAGCGGAACCGCTCCAGCTGGTCCTTGGCCATCGAGTAGTACCCGGTGCCGCACATCAGGCCAGCAGCGGACAGCTGGAAGTAGAAGCCGGCACCACCCTCGGACTCGGTGTAGGCGCCTTGGTGGGTCTTGTAGGGCGGCTTGTTCTTGGAGAAGCGCATGTCGTTGTGCGGCCGGAAGATGTGGAACCGGCCATAGTCGGACAGTGCTTCGGTCAGCTCTTCGACGGGCCCTCGAACGACCTCGTTGAACCGTTGCCGGTTGGCCTCCCAGAAGGCCTTGGTGTTGTCCGCTTCGAGCTCGGTGTAGAACACGAGCGCGTCCTCCGGGATACCCGACATGCGCGCACCTTACAGGCAGCACGGATCGGCGCGATCCGGCGAATCCGGGCCCGCCGATATCCCGCTCCGGTCCGCTGCGCTCGCAGGCTGCTCGCACCACCGCGCCGCTCCGGACCGCCACCGAAGGGGAACGTGGGTGACCACTCGAGCGCTCACCGGCCGATGGCGCGGCGGCCGCCGCCGGCGATGTCGCCGCTGCCGTCGAGGCGGACCTGGTCGGCGAAACGGCGTCCGGCGTGCAGCCCCTCGCCGCTCGAGACCGACATCCGCAGTGTGCCCAACCGGGGGAACGCCTCGGCGAGCGCCCGGTCGACGGCGTCCTTGCGTGCTGCGAGGACCGGCAGGAGATCGTCACCGTGACGTTCGGCGTGGTCGGCCCGGGCCGCTGCCGACGCCGCTGCGAGGCGCTGCCCGATCCGGCCGGCGAATCCCTGCCAGAACGCGTTGCGCCACGCCCGGGTGGAACCCTCGACCTCACCGCGGCGGCTCGCGGCGAGCACGGCGCTGGTTCCCTGGACCAGCAACGACGTGTAGAGGACCTCGACGAGGTGGAGGTCGTCGCTGTGGCCGATGACGCTGGCGACCTCGATGCCGCCGTGCCAGACCGCCCGGCAGTGATTGGCCCGGGCGATACCCCCCAGCAGCTGGAACTTCGCCCGGGCGTAGGGCCGTTCGATCAGGATGCGGCGTCCGCCGGGCACGTCGGCCACGTCGCCCAGGAGCGCGACGTCGATGGCGTGGCGGGCGATGAGCTCCTGCGCCTTGGCCGTGAGCGCGTCGGCCTCGGCCTCGAAGGTGGTGGACTCGGCCTTGGCCAGCAACGCGCGCACTCGCGCCAGCACCGTGGGGTCGGTGGCCGCGCCGGCGCCAACGCGGGCCGGTTCGGTGGGCGGCGCCTCGAACGACGGCATCGGTGGCGGATCCACGAGCAGGTCGTGGACGGTGTTCGCCGTCCTGATGACGATGGCTGGGTGCACCGTCAACCGCTCGACCACCTGCGCCCAGTAGGGAAGGGAGCGATCCCACCACGGCGTGGTCGCCCCGAGACGCTCGGCCTGCTCGGCCCACAGCGGGGCAGCGCGCTGATGCCAGCGCTCGCGGTCGATCAGCAGCGCATCGACGAGGACACGGCGCCCGACACGCTCGTCGACGGTGTCCATCAGCCGGGCCGCATCGAGCGGTTGCCAGCCCTTGCGCCAGAGCGAGCCGAGGCCGGCCGCGAGCGATGCCAACGGGACGCGCGCTTCGAGTTCGCCCAGCACTGCGGTGGCGGACTCCCAGGAGTCGGCTGAGAAGCGGATCGCCGAAGTCGGCGGCGAGTAGGAACGAGATGACGAGGGCATAGTGAGCTCCACTGATGACCGGCCTGATGACCGGGGGTGCGATGAGGGGAAGCCGACCCGACACTACGAGGGGGGTATGACATCGGCGGCCGCCCGCAGCCGTCAGGCCGTCAGGCCATCAGGCCGTCAGGCCATCGAGCCGGGTGTCGACGGTCTCGGCGACTCGGGCGTTCTCGCAGGCCGACACCGCCTGGCGGAGCTCTGCGATGGCGGCGGACACGGTCGCTTCGGCCGCTGGTGCACCGAGTCCCCAGCGCCGGGCTTCGGCGATGACCGCGTCGAGCGACGGCCATCCGAACGCGCCACCGATCGACATCGCCGGGCTGTCGCGCAGCTTCGGCCAGAGCATCGTCGGAACCGTGTCGTAGAGCGGCGCGAGCCTGACGGCGCCGGTGTCGGTGTCGATCAGGAACGAGAGATTCTTGCCGTGCGCATCGGCGTTTCCGATCGCGACGGTGAACACCAGCGCCCGCAGCAGCTTCGGTATCTCGATGGTTGCGTCACCATGACGGTCGAGGAGCGAAGCGATCCGGGCGAACGATGGCCCACCGAAGCGCTCGTACTTGCCCCGACCCCGGCTGGCGTCGATGTCGATCCCCAAGGCCTGGCATGCGTCCTCCTGATGGAGGCGACGGACATCCCCGGACCGGGGGTCTCTCGCCCGGTCGTAGCGCTCGATGATCAACGCCTCGATGCCGTCGAAATCAGCGAGGCAGGTGCTGACCGTGGTGAGACCCACTGCACGAGCGAGACCCATGCAGGCGTGCTCGGCGGCGAGCAGTCCTTCGTGGCGGCCGTCGGCGAGCTTGATGATGTGCGTGGACGGCGCCCCGTTGCACGGGCGGCCCCACTTCCCGTCCGGCAACTCGCTCACGAGCAGCTTGTTCTGGAGCCCGGCGATGGACAGCTCGCTGTCGTCGCGCACCCCGAACCCTGGTTCGTCGGCGACCAGCCGGAGTTCGGCCGCCAGTTCGTCTTCGGTGTAGGGCTCGATCGCCCATGCTCGTGGGCTGGGATCGTTGCTGCTGATGGTGAATGCCCCGGCGATGTCGCGGCCGTAGCGATCGAGGAGATCCACATAGAAGTTGGTCGGGACCCGGGCTCGGGTCGCAAGGGCGAGGAGATGGCTGCCTTCGGGGAGCAGTCCCCGCACCCACGGGGTCGCTCGCTCGCTCTGGCGTGTGACAGGTAGGGAGCAGGACAGGAGCGGCCGGTTCGCCATGCCGGCAGCGACGACATCACGTTCGTAGCGACAGCGCAGATCCCAGGGCTTGACCGCCTCGAGCGTTGCGATCCGCGCACCGTCGAGCCAGACGCCGAGACGCCGAGGGCTCATCGGTCGTCGTCGGGAACCGGAACGGTCGCGACGACGTCGACACCGAGGCGGCGCAGGAGAGACAACGCCCGGTCGAGGGACTGGAAACCCTGACCGGCCTCGATCCGCGACAGCCGAGCCCGGTCGAAACCGAGGCCGAGTTCGTCGACCAATTGCTCCTGGGTGAGTCCGCGCCCGGTCCTCGCCTCGCGCACGATGCGCCCGAGATCGGCACCCGATCGGACGAGATACGGTTGTGTGTCCATATCGACACACCGTACTTGATTGCACGATTGTGTCAATAGAGACACACGAATCGAGATGTCGGTAGCGTGCTGATTTCGACACAGCGGTAAGCCGTGCCGTGCTGTCGGTCCCTGCTCAACCGGCTCCGCCGTCGACAGGTGCCCGGCTTCGACGGGCGCCGGTCACCGGGTGCCGAGTTGTCGCCACACCGAGACGTCGCAGAACTCCTCGATCATCCCGTAGGGATACGGAGCCAGGCCCGGCGCCGACGCAGCGGTGAGGCGATCGATCTCCTCGGACGAGAGATCGAAGTCGACCGAGCCCAGGTTCTCCGCAAGCTGTTCGGCCGTGCGGGCACCCAACAGCACCGACGCGACGCCGGGCCGGCGCAGCAGCCAGGCGATCGCCACCTGCCCCATCGGCCGACCGTGGTCGGCGGCGATCGTCGCGAGCACCTCGATGACGTCCCAGGTGCGGTCGGTGTTGCGGGCGTCGTAGGCCTCGACGCCGCGAGCCGGGTCCTCGCCCAGTCGGGTCGCTCCGCTCGGGCGCTGATCGGGCCGGTACTTACCGGTCAACCATCCCCCGCCCAACGGCGACCACGGCGTCACCGCCAGTCCGTAGGCCAGGCAGGCCGGCAACACCTCGGCCTCGATGCCGCGGTCCAGCAGGTTGTACTGGGGCTGCACCACGCACGGCATCGCGTGACCATCGAGCCGGGCGGTGGTGACGATCTCGGCGAGCTGCCAACCGGTCACGTTCGACCAGCCGACCGCATGGACCTTGCCGGCAGCCACCAGGTCGCTCAGCGCGCCCAGCGACTCGGCCACCGGCACCTCGTCGTCCCAACCGTGCACGAAGTAGAGGTCGACGGCATCGACACCGAGGCGCGCCAGGCTGGCATCGACCGCGCGCACCAGGCCGCGGCGCGACGCCCCGGTCGATCCCGCAGGCGGGGCGAAGCGGCCCTTGGTGGCCACGACGATGTCGTCGGGCCGGCGGTCGGCGAGCCAGCGGCCGACGATGCGCTCGGATTCCCCGGCGCCATAGACGTCGGCGGTGTCGACGAAGGTGCCGCCACGGGCCCGGTACAGGTCGAGCTGCGCGAAGGCGTCGTGTTCGTCGGTCTCGACACCGAAGGTCATGGTGCCGAGACCGAGCGGCGAGACCTGCAGGCCGCTCGTGCCCACGAGGCTTGTGGCCGCCATCGGCGGTGGCGGAGTGGTGGAGGCATCGGATTCGCTCATGCACACCAGCCAACACCCTGGAGTGCACTCCAGGTCAAGCTCGTTACGGTGGAGTCCATGACGAACGTCGCAGACCCGACGACCGCCCGGACGTACGGCATCGCCGAGGCGGCTGCGGCCACGGGCACCACCGTCGACACGCTCCGCTACTACGAACGGGCCGGCGTGCTGCCCGACATCGGCCGGACCACCGGCGGTCAGCGCACCTACACCGACGACGACCTCGGCTGGATCGTGTTCGTCAGACGACTCCGGGCCACCGGGATGTCGATGGTTCGGATCCAGGACTACGCCGGCAAGGTCCGGGCCGGCGAGGGAACCGTGGCCGAGCGCCGCCGGATGCTCGAGGAGCACCGGGCCGACGTCGCCGCCGCCATCGACGAGCTCACCGATGCACTCGGGATACTCGATGCCAAGATCGCCCACTACGAGGCGGCCGAACGCGGCGTGGACCTCGACTGCTCCGACACCCCACTGCGGCAGGTCGCGCGACTGGGCTGAGCCCGCCCGCCGCAGACACCCCGTCAGGGCCCGGCGATCGCCGATGCCGTGGGTGGGCAGGGATGGACACCGTCGCGTGTTCGACGACCCGGTGGAGCCGGTGCAGCCGAAACCATTCGTGCGCGCTGACAACGCCACGCGACACGCCATGGCATCCCGATAGCGACAGATGCTTCCCAGTCCTTCGAAGTCATTGTCATACCCCCTGAGTACTGTCGGGGGCATGAGTTTGTTGGCTGATCTCGCTGCGGCGCGGGGTACCGATCTGACCGCCCTGGACGACGAGGGGCTTGCTGGTCTGGGTCGTCTGGTCGCGCGGGGCCGCCGCGATCTGGCGGCGTTCGCGACGGCGGTGGCGGTGGCGGTGGAGGCGAAGCGTCGGCAGGCGTCGGGGTCGTCGCCGTGCCCCGACGACCTGTCGGACCCCGATGGGGAGCAGTCGGCCTCGGAGCGGGCGAAGGACTCGGCCCGTGGCGAGATCCGACAGGACCTTCCTCAGTCGGGCGCGGGCGCGGAGTCGGGGGCCGCCAGGACCGAGAACGCAGATCATCTCGCCGGTCGGCTGGCTCGCCTTTCGCCGCCGGAGAAGGCCCGACTGGCCGGCCAGGACGACGAGATCGCGTCGAATGCTGCCTTCATGCGGCCCGAGGCATTCCGGACGTGGCTCGCGCGCCTGCTGGTGAAGGTCGCCGATCCGCCCGACAGCGACGAGGGCCTGTCCCCTGCCGAGCGGGCCAAGGCGGCGGCGTCGTGGATGATGTTCCTGCGTCCCGACGGCACCTGGGCCGTGGCGGCGTCGATGGACGACGAACGCGGCGCCCGCATGGACGCCGCCGTCACCGAGCGGGCTCGCCAGATCGCCAACCTGCGCCCGGCGGGGCAACGCAGGATCACCGCGAACGACCGGGCCCGCGCCGCGTACGAGTTGTTGTGCGGCATCACCCTCGGCCGCTCCAGCCAGGCCAGCGGATCAGTTCGGAGCGGTCACGGCGGCCAACCGACCCGCAGCGGTGGGGGCAGAGCCACGGACTCGGCAGCGTTCGTGTCGCACGACACCGCCGACACCCCCGACACCCCCGAGGCCGCCGACACCGCCGACGCCGACGCCGCCGACGCCGCCGACGATTGTCCGGCGATGGGTCCGAACCTCTCGGTCGGCATCATCGTCGACGCGGCGACCCTGATCCACGGCCCCCACGCCGCATCGGTCACCGAGACCTGGGACGGCCGCCCCATCGACCCTCGCGCCGCGCTCCGTCAGTGCTGTGACGCCGACTGGTACGTCATGATCTACGACGCGCTGGGCCGACCCACCAGGGTCGGGCGCTCCCGCCGATACGCCACCCGCGAGCAGCGTCTGCAACTGCGGGGCCTGTACCGGACGTGCCCGATCGACGGGGTCACACCGTTCGCACGCTGTGAGATCCACCACGTCAACCTCGACTACGAACTCGGCGGCGACACCGAACTCCACAACCTCGTGCCCGTGTCATCCGAGTGGCACCACCGCATCCACGACGGCGGCTGGACCCTCACCATGGATGCCGACCGCACCCTGCGCCTCCACCGACCCGATGGCACCCTCGACCGCATCATCGACCCACCCACCCCCATCACCCGTCACGGCCCCTGACCGCGACGGCCGCCCGGCGGCGCCGCCGCTTCGGCAGAGGATGCGTCCGCGTCGCCCTGCTACGTGGCACCGCCGTCGGCGTGTCCGTACTCGTGGTGAACGACTGCGATCCGCACCCGGTAGTCGGCGTACCAGCGGCTGCGCCCGAGGCGCTGCGCTGCCAGGTGGTCGGCCACCTGCTTCCAGGCGCGGGCGTCGTCGGCGCTGGCCCAGTAGCTCACCGTGATCCCGATGTCGTCGCGAGCGGACTCGTGCCCGAGGTAGCCGGGCTGGTCCGCCACCAGCCCCTCCATGCGTCGGGCCATCTGGGCGTACCCGTCATCGGATTCGGCGCTGGTACGCAGCGATGTGAAGATCACCGCCGTGTAGGGCGGCTCCGGCGTCGTCACGATGCCCATGGGCGGCCTCCTCGTCGGATCCGATGATGCCCGCTGCCAGTCGTCGGAGCGAACGACTTCCATGTCGGGCGGCGAGCCGTTGCTCGACCCGCAAACCGGAAGCGGGTTACGCCCCGGGAGGAGTCGAACCACGCCAGCGCCTCGATCGGCGTGAGGACGCCCGACGGCGGGGCGCGTCAACCCCGCGAGGTGGCGCTCCAGCCGTCGCCCGCGACGGTGAGGATCTCGGCGCCTGTCTCGTGGACGACGACCGTGTGCTCGAACTGCGCAGAGGGCATCGCATCGTCGCCGTACGCGGTGGTTGCGCCCGGCCGCAGCCGTGGCATCGCAGCCGACATGGTTCCTCGGACGGGCGCTGACACGCCGCACCGGTGAGACCGCCCCGGTGCGTGCAGTGTTGGTCAATCCGGGAACCGGAAGCGGGTGACGTCGCCGGGGAAGTCGAACCAGGCGAGCGCCTTGGTCGGCGTGAGGACGCGTAGACCGCCCGAGTGCGGGCCCTCCCACGCGTCGGGCTCGGGCGTGTAGCCCCGTTCGGCATACTTCGCGGCGAACGCCGCGGCGAGCCGCTCCCCCAGCTCGAGTCCGGGCGGCGCGGCCACAGCCGAGACGCCCTCGACGATCACCGCCTGCCAGCCGTCCTCGAGGTGCAACGTGCAGGCGCCCTCGGGACCGAGGTTGCGGACGTGGACCGTGGCGGGCGACCCGTCGTACCAGAACCGGCCGTCGACCCAGACACCCCAGCGAGGGACGACGTGGGGCCGACCATCGGAGCGCGTCGTGGCCATCCAGTACTGCGCCGACCCCACGAGACGGGCCTCGACCGCCGCCCACTCGAGCAGGCCGTCGGTCGTCTCGGGCACGCCGTAGCCCTCGGGCATCAGCGGCCGGTCGCTGCTCTGCGGTGCGAGATGATCCATCACCGCATCATTGCCGCTGACGTGGAAGTTGCGCGACCGCGTCGTGCGGCGCCGTGAGTGCACGGCAGCTCCCAGGGAGCAGGGTTCGCCTCGACGCAGCCTTACCGACCAGCCGACCGAGGGTGGCCTCACCTGTGCCGGTGTGGGAGGCCCTTCCGGCCCCGGTAGCTGCACCGTCCGGCGGCGCTCAACAGGATCGTTCGTCGATCTCGGTGCCGTCGGGGCCGACGAGGAAGTCGAAGCACCGGTCCTGACCGGCGAAGCCGGCCTTGTACAAGGCGACGACCGTTTCGCCCTCGGCCCGCATCGCGATGCGGTCTTCGGCGGGAACCAGCTCGTCGAGATCATGTGGCGTGCCGGCCCAGACTGCCTCGCGGTACCGGTACCACGCATCGAGGACGACCTCGTGCTCGACCGTCGCGACGGCCTCCTCCAGTCGGTCACGAAGGTCCGCCTGCGCGGCGTCGGCTCTGCGATCGACGAAGAACCCGAGGCCGGTCGAAGCCACCAAGAGGGCCATGGCGACGCCGATGATGATGTGCAGCCGACGTTGCCGGCCCTCTCGTTCTTCGTCGCTGAGCACCTGCTCCACGACGCAGACGGTACCGGAGGCGACCCAGCTGTCAATGGGACGACTCGCATGTCGCCCGCCGTAGCCGCCGCAGGACCAAGGCGGGCATCAGCCAGGTCTTCCGCTGCTCACCCGAGGGGCGGTCGTCCCACACGTTCGACGTGCTGAGGGATGCGGGCCCCGTCCCCACGCGCCCGGTCGACCACGGCGATCACGCCGAAGAGCAGCGCGAGCCGGACCCATCGCCTCCCGCTCTTGTTCGCTTCGCTCACGGGCCGCTCCGGCCGGGGCCGAGCGGTCAGGTGTCGCAGAGTTCGGCGAGGGCGTCGCGGGCCGCGGCGCGGGAACGGTTCCAGTCGAGGCCGTCGATGCCACGATCCACGTCGCGTCCTGCACACAACCGTGAGGCCAGGCTGTCGGCCCGGTCAAGAGGCAGATCGCCGAGCGCCGCCACCAGCGCGGGGATTGCGTCGTCGGACAGCTCACCCACCAGATAGGCCTCGTCGTAGCGGGCGAGTTCGGCGACGTCGAAGCGGACGATCCGGGCCTCGGGGTCGGCCACGTTCAACGCCAGCACAACGGCCAGGCCGATCCCGACGCAGGTGCCCGCGAACCAACGGCGTCCCGCCCCGATGCCGGCCGTGCTCACGGCGAAGAGCACGAACACCACCCCGATCCAGCAGGCGAACACCAGGCTGTACAGGCGCAACATGGTGAGCCCGAATGCGTCGGAGTACCCCGCGATGCGGTGCACGGCCACACCGACCACCACCAACGTCAGGGCCACCACGGCAACCGTGGCACCGGCGAACCACCGCCGTTCGCGAGCCGTGGCTCGTCGCCCGATCGAGCGGAGCGTGACCAGCACGCCGAGGGTGATTGCCGACGCCCACAACAGCGGGAAGAAGCCGCTGTGGACCCACTCGGCCGTCGCAGGGGCCGAGGCCAGGACCTCGCCGTCGGGCGCCACCGAGCCCACCACCTGCGCGAGGGCGAACAGCGCGTAGAGCACGATCATCGCCGCCAGGATCGTCAGCGTCTCGACGGCGCCGAGCAGCGGCGGCCGCTCCGGCCGGGGCACGGCGTCGGCGCCGCTGGCAATGCGCACCAGCACCAGGCCGACGGCCGCCGCGAACACGAACACCACGACGTGATCGCCGAATGCGCCGCCGAACGCAGCGTCCATCATGGCGGCGAAGGCCCGGTCCCCCGACGCCAACAGCCCGCCCAGCACGACCACGATCGGCAGCGCGAGCCCCAGTCCGACGCCGATCGCGGCACCCTGGCGGCGACGGCGCTCGCCTCCGGTCGCCGAGAGCGCCCGGGTCACGAAGCCGGCGGTGTCGAGGGCCTGGCCGGCGCAGTGGACCGGCATGGCCACGAGGTCCCGTATCCGGTATCCGGCGAGGCGGCCGTCGGTCGAGGTCGCGATGCCGGCCAGCAGAAGTCCCGACGCCACGGCCACGTCGAGCACGATCAACCACGGCGACGCCCGGATCGACAGCCACACGCCGAACACCGGCGCCAGCGCGACCAGGGTCCGGCTCTGGCCCGACACCAACCGACCCGACAACAGGAGCCCGAGCGATGCGAGGACGAAGAACGACGTGCCCGCCAACGAGACGACGTCGTTGTGGACCCACAGCGTCGCCCCCAGCCCGAACGCCGCCGCGGCGGCGACGCCGGCCAGGTCTGCCGGGCGTGTCGTGTCGTCCCGCGACGGCGGCGCCACGCGCCCCCCGGACCCACCACCGGTCATCGACGGCGCGGTCGCACCAGGCGAGGGCGGCGGCCACGACCGCGACCACGGCGCCGGTGGCGGCGGCAACGAGGGTGATACAGGCGGGGCCGGCGATGCGGACAGGGGCGGCGGGGCCGGCGGCGGGGTCGGCGGCGGGGTCGGGGGCGTGGCGGCGGTGATGTGGCATGGCAGTGGCCTCTCGGTGGGGCGGGTCGGGGCGGGGCGCGGCGGAGCGGTCGTGGAGGAGGAGGAGGAAGAGGCGGCGGTGGTGGTGCGCCAATCCGACCTGCGGGCGCGTCGAAGCAGGGCCGACGACGGTGACGTCTAGGAAGCAGGTCCGGTGCTGGTGGTCTGCGGCTCGCTCGCCGGGGCGCGGGCAACGGCAGCAGGCGCTGCAGGCGGAGACCCGAGCGGGAGCTCGAGCTCGAACCGGCAGCCGGGATCGGTGTTCACGACCCGCAGCGACCCTCCGTGGAGCTCCGCGATCCAACGGCCGATGGCCAGACCCAGGCCGAAGCCACCCGGCGAGGCCGAGGCATGCGTCGCCCGGTTGAAGCGGCCGAAGATCCACTCGACTTCGTCGGCGGCGATGCCGGGGCCGTCGTCGGCGACCGCGACGATCACCCGATCGGCGGAGGGTTCGAGCGTGATCCGCACCGGTGATGCCGCCGGGGCGTAGCGCAGTGCATTGTCGACGAGGTTCGCCACCACCTGATGGAGGCGCTCGGCGTCGCCGGTCATCGCCAGCTCCGGCGGCATGTCGATCGCCAGGTCGGGCGGGGATTGGCGCAGCCGGACCTCCTCGACCACATCGCCGATCACGGCGACGAGATCGATGGTCTCGGGGTGGAAGGGCGCCACGCCGGCGTCGAGGCGCGACAGATCGAGCAACTGAGCGACCAGTCGGCTCAACCGGGCCGTCTGGCGCACCATCGCCTCGAGCGTCGCGGGGCGATCGGCCTCGACGCCGTCGATGAGGTTCTCGAGACTGCCCTGCAGCACGGCCAGCGGGGTCCGCAGCTCGTGGCTGACGTTGGCGATGAGATCACGGTGCTGCTGTTCGAGCTCGGCGATGTGGGCCGCCATCAAGTTGAACGACCGGGCGAGCTGGCCGATCTCGTCGGCACCGTCGGCCGACACCTGCTGGTCGTAGTGGCCAGCGGCCATCCGATCGGCGGCATCGGCCATCTCGCGCACCGGGGTCGTGATGCCACGCGCCAGGATCTGCACCATCGCCAGGGCCAGCAGCACCGCCGCAGCCACGCTGAACCGGGGACGGACGTTCAGCCAGAAGCCGACCGTTCCCGCAGCGATCGTCACCCCGACCGCGGCGACGATGAGAATGCTCAGCTTCACCTTGAGCGACGGGATGCGCTGCAGCGGACGGAGCTGACGGAACGGCAACAGACGGTCGAACCAACCGGTCAGCCGGTCGATACGCCCGTTGGCCTGCGCAGTGGCCGAACGTTCCGCCGGGGCGCTCACGGTCGGGCCCCGCCGTCGAACGCTGCATCGCCGGCGTCGAGCACTGCGCCGTCATCGAGAACTGCGCCGCCGTCGAGGGCTGTGCCGATCTCGCCGTCGGCCGCCTCGCCCCGGGACACGTCGAGGGCGTAGCCCACGGTGTGAACCGTGCGGATGAGCTCCTCGCCGAGCTTGCGCCGCACCGCCCGCACGTGGCTGTCGACGGTGCGGGCACCCGAACCGTCGCGGTAGCCCCACACCTCGGTCAGCAGCTGGGTCCTCGACAGCACCGCACCGTCGGCGACGGCGAGCGCCCGGAGCAGGTCGAACTCGGTGGGTGTGAGGTGGACGATCTCGCCGCTGCGGGTGACCCGGCGTTGCGCGACGTCGATGGTGACGTCGCCCAGGAACATCCGATCGGGCCGGGGACGGTCCTCCCCCACCCGCCGCAACACCGCCGCGACCCGGGCCACCAGCTCGCGGGGGCTGAACGGCTTGGTGAGGTAGTCGTCCGCACCGACCCCGAGGCCCACCAGCATGTCGGTCTCGTCGTCCTTGGCGGTCAACATGATCACCGGCACGCGCCCGCCACGCTGGATCCGACGGCACACCTCGAGGCCGTCGAGGCCCGGCAGCATCAGGTCGAGCACCACGAGATCGGGCCCGAGCGCCGTGCAGCGGTCGACACCGCTCGGCCCGTCGACGGCGACGTGGACCTCGTGGCCCTCGCTCCGCAGCCGTGCCGCCACGAGATCGGCGATGTCGATCTCGTCCTCGATGATCAGGATCACTGCACCCATGGGGACCGAGAGTACGGATCCCGGGTGCAGAAGTCCCGCGTCCGATGTGAAGGTTCCGTGCAACCGCGCCCGGTGGTCGCCGAACCTCGTGAGGCGAGGTTCTAGGAGGTCATGGGTCCCGAAGCGCGCCGCCGGGACTGCTGGCCCCGCTCCAGGCGGGCCAGCACGGGACCGGCGCTCACCCCGTGGACGACGATCGACACCAGGATCGTGAACACCGCGACCGCCCAGACCTGGCGCGCCGCGAGGAAGAACTCCTCGTTCACGGCGTGGGCCAGGTAGTAGATGGTTCCCATCCCGCGGATGCCGAAGAACGCTATGGCCATCTTCGACGCCGCCGTCTCGTCACTGCCGAGCAGGCCGATCCAGCCTTTCAGCGGCCGCACGATCAACACCACGGCGATACCCACCGCAGCGCCGCCGACCGTCAGCTGGTCGAGCGCTCCGTCGACCGCCGCTCCCCCGAGCAGCAGCAGGAACGCGAGGCTGGCGATCCGTTCGAGCGTGTCGGCGAAGTCGTGCATCACGCCGTAGAACTCATGGGTGGACTCACGCTGGCGGAGCGTGACGGCTGCGACGAAGACCGCCAGGAATCCGTAACCGTGGAGGGTCTCGGCCAGCCCGTAGACCGCCAACGTGATGCCGAAGGCAACGAGGCCTTCGCCCGAACGGGCGAACGTGTAGCGACGGCCACGAGCGAACGTCAGCCAGCCGATGACGCGGCCCAGCACGATCCCGACCACCAGACCGATCGTCAGCTTGACGACGACGTCATCGACGAACCAGCCGACGAACCAGTCGCCTCCGACGGCCATCGCGATGGCCAGGTTGGTGAGCGGGAAGGCCAGGCCGTCGTTCAGTCCGGCCTCCGACGTCAGGGCGAACCGGATCGGCTCGCCCGGACCCACGGCGCGATCATCGGGCCCCGGCAGCTGGACCTCCGACGCCAGGACCGGATCGGTCGGTGCCAACACCGCACCCAACAGCACGGCCGCCGCCAGCGGCAACCCCAGCCCGATCACTCCCAGCACGGCGATCGCCGCAACGGTCAACGGCATCGTGATGGCGAGGAGGCGCCAGGTGGTCGCCCAACTCCGCCAGCCGACCGGACGTCGCAGCTTCAGGCCCGCCCCCGTCAGCGAGATGATGACGACCAGTTCGGTCACCCGTTCGGCGATGTCGTCGTCGGCGCCCGGACGCGGGCCCTCGAGGCCCAGCGGCAACGAGAACATCAGCGCGCCGACGCCGACGGCGAGGATCGGTATCGACAGCGGAAGGCGCTGCAGTGGTCTGGGCAGGACGGCGGCGGCGAGCACGGCGATGCCGAGCACAGCGAGGACGAAGGGATACTCCATGGCCCGCCGCCTCTACCCGACGCAACGGACCGTCAACCTGCCCGGTCGACGAAATCACCCCCGGCGGCGGCGCCGGGGGTGATCCGTCAGTGCGTGGTGGCACCCTCTTCGGACAGGTCCGAGGAGGGCACCGGTGTCACCGGCGCCTTGTCGTCGGGCGGTTCCTCCGAACGCCGACGGACCCGGACGATGCCCTGGCGGCTGGCGATGCCCACCGCGATGATGAGCGTGACCCCTTCGAACATCGGCTGCATCCAGGCGATCTCACGCGGATAGCGCAGGCCGATGCCCTTGATGCCGAAGGCCAGCGTGTACACCGCGATGACCGCGCCCCAGACGTTGGGGCGGCCCCGCAGCTGGCTGGCGCCGAAGAACACCGCGGCCACCGCCGGGAACAGCAGCGGTGGGCCCACCGACGCCGAGTAGGTCCCGAACTTCCACGAGTAGATCAGTCCGGCAAACCCGGCGATACCCGCCGAGGCGACGAGCGAACCCCAGGTGAGCCGGTCGGTGTTGACACCCGACAGCCGCGCCGCCTCCCGGTTGCCGCCGGTCGCGAACATGTGGCGCCCGACCGGCGTGTGCTCGAGCACGTACCAGATGAGCACCGCGACGATGAGCCCGAAGACGAAGTAGAACGGCAGCGAGATCGTGCTCCCGGATCCGGGCCAGGTGAAGCTGAAGACGTCGGCCTTGCCGAAGTCGAGATAGCCCTGGCTGAGCGCCCCGGTGATCTGTCCGCCGTCGTGGATGAGCCGGATGAGCGCCGCCACCACCTGGCTCATACCGAGTGTGGCGATGAACGAGTTGACCCCGAATCGGACGACGACCAGGCCATTGAGCCAGCCGATCACGAGACAGGCGCCCATGGCGATGAGCGCCCCCACACCGTGGGGTACGTCGGTCTCGACCGCCATCTTGTTCACGATGACCAGGGCCAGCGCCATGTTGGCGCCGATGGAGAGGTCGAAGGTCTCCGTCGTGAGCGGCACCAGGAAGGCGAGCGCGAGCATCACGACGATCACCTCCTCGGTGAGCACGAACTCGAAGCTGCCGTTCCAGACCAGGAACTGGTCCTCGGTCAATCCGAAGAAGATGAAGAACGCCCCCAGCAGATACAGCGCGCTGAAGCGGTCGAAGCCGAGCCGGTTGACCCAACTGCGACTGCTCGTGGGGGCGGTGGCGACGTCGTCGGTGTCGACGGTCGACTCGGGCGGGGCAATCGTCATGGTGCGGTCACCTTGTGCTGGGTCTGGAGCTGTGCTCGCTCGATGTTCTCGACGGTCATCTCGTCGCCGCTGAGTTGGCCGGCGACCCGGCCCTCGCGCATGACCACCACACGGTGCGCCAGGCGCACCAACTCGTCGGTGTCGGTCGACGCGACCAGGACGGCGGCGCCCTCGGCGCCGGCGCGGTCGATGAGGATGTGGATCTCCTCCTTCGCGCCGACGTCGATGCCCCGGGTGGGTTCGTCGAGGACGAGCACCTTGGGCTCGAGACGCAGGCTGCGCCCGAAGAGGACCTTCTGCTGATTGCCGCCACTGAGAGCGGAGATGGGGTTCTCGGGGCCCGAGGTCTTGATGCGCAGGCGGCCGATCCAGTCGATGACCTCGGCGGTCTCGTCGCGTCGACGCAGGACGCCGCGACGCCAGTGTCGCTTGAGATCGCTGAGGGTCAGGTTGTGGCGCACCCCCTGGAGGGGGATGACTCCCTGGGAGGTGCGGTCGGCGGCGAGGAACGCCATGCCGGCGGCAAGGGCTTCGCGTGGGGCGTAGTTGGGGATGTACGTGCCGTCGACGCGCACCCAGCCCTCATCGCTCGGGATCTGGCCGGTCACCAGCGGGACGATCATCTCGCGGCCGGACCCGGTGATACCGGCGACGCCGACGATCTCGCCGGGTTCGACGTGGAGGTCGACGCCGGCAACGCTGCCCCCACGCAGGCCGATCAGCTCGAGTCCGCCGTGACCATCGCTGTTCTCTCGTTCGGTCTGACGTTTGCGCTCGAGGCGGTGGCCGATCATGAGCTCGATGAGCTGGTCGTGATCGAGCCCGTCGATGGGGCGCGTGGCGATCCGTTCGCCGTCGCGCAACACCGTGACCTCGTCGGCGATCTCGAAGACCTCGTCGAGGTGATGGGACACATAGAGGATGGCGACGCCGCGGGCCTTCAGCCGCCTGATGGCGCTGAAGAGGCGTTCGACGTCGGCACCGGGCAGCGAGGCGGTGGGCTCGTCGAGGACCAGGAGGCTGGCGCCCTCCTCCCAGCCGTCGAGCGCGCGGGCGATGGCCACTGCGGTCTTCTGCGACGGGGCGAGCATGCCCACGGGCTGCTTGACGTCGATGTCGGTGAACCCGAGGTCGGCCAGCGCGGCCTCGGCCCGGCGCCGGTCGGACTTCCAGTCGATGCGGCCGCCGCGCCCGGTGGTGTAGCCCATGCCCATGCAGATGTTCTCGACGGTGTCGAGGCCCGGGACGAGGCCGAGGTCCTGGTGGACGAAACGGATGCCGGCCTCGGCCGCAGCAGCACCATCGCCGAGGCGGAGCGGCCGCACGGCACCCGTTGACGGATCGCGGTACGTGGCCGACGAGGGCCCCGTGGGCTCGTGATAGCCGCACAGGACCTTGATGAGCGTCGACTTGCCCGACCCGTTCTGGCCCACCAACGCGTGGGTGGAGCCCTGCTGGACGACGAGATCGACATTGTCGAGCGCGACCTGGCCCGGGAAGGCCTTCGACAGTGTTTCGATGATCAAAAGCGGTTCAGCCACGACTGCACACCCTTTCCGGCCGGGTCACGCTAGCGTTCCCTCGTCCAACGAGGAAGTTGGGCGTCCAACAATTGGGCGACCGTCGATTCTTACGGGGCCCGACCAGGACTCTCAGAGGGGAAAGAACCAGACATGACGAAGTTCTCGAAGTTGCTGGCTGCACTGCTGGCATTCGCTCTCATAGCCGCCGCGTGCGGTGGTGACGACGAATCCGACGACGGTGCCGCCACCGAACCTGCTGCCGAAACCGACGACGGCTCCGCCGACGACGAGGCAGCCACCGATGAAGAGGCGGCGGCCGACGACGAGGCAGCCGCCGAGGAAGAGGCTCCCGCCGGCGGTGACGGTCTCGCTACCGCCCAGGCGATGGTCGACGCCAACGCCACCCCGCCGACCGCCATCGGCCCGACCATCCCGCTCGACTCGGTGCCCGAGACCAAGACCGTCGCATGGCTCGAGTGCGAACTGCCGTCGTGCCAGGACATCACCCCCGGCTTCGAAGAAGCCACTGCGCTCCTCGGGTGGAACCTCGAGGTCATCGGCGTGCAGAGCTTCGATCCCGCTCCGGGCTTCGAGCAGGCCATCGCCCTCGGTGTCGACTACATCGCCATCACCGGCACCCCGCCGGCGCTCATCCAGGCCCAGATCGATGCGGCCGCCGCAGCCGGCATCGCGTTCTTCAGCTGCTTCGACACCACCGATCCCGCCGGTGAGGAGAACAACATCTGGGTCAACTGCGGCGACGACACCTCCGTCGAGATCGCCGGCGAACTCATCGCCAACGCAGTCATCGCGGATTCCGGCGGTACGGCCAACACCCTGATGGTCAACATCCCGGACTTCGAGGTCCTCGCCGTCGAGCGTGACGCCTCTGCAGCCACCTACGAGGCGAACTGCCCCGACTGCACCTTCAACGAGCTGGCCGTCACCATCGACCAGCTCCTGGCCGGCGACGTGCCGGGTGCCGTGCTGGCCGCCCTCCAGGCCGATCCCAGCATCGACTACGTCCACTTCGCCTTCGACGGCCTCACCGGTGGTGTCTCCGGCGTCCTCGCCGACGCCGGCCTCGCCGACACGGTGACCCTCGTCGGTGTCGACTTCAGCGCCGCGGTGCTCCAGGAGATCGTCGACGGGACGCACAAGTTCTGGACCGCCAACCCCAAGCCCTACTCCGCCTGGCTCATGGTCGACGGCATGGCCCGCCACAGCATCGGCCAGGAGAACACCGAGGAGCGCGCCAACGCCATCCTCCCGACGTTCCTCGTGTCCTCGCCCGAGGTCGCCGAGCCGCTGATCGCCACCAACGGCTGGCCCGGCCCCGACGGCATGGCCGATCAGTTCGCCGCCCTGTGGGGCGTCGGCTGATCACGGCGTTCACGTGATCACGGCATCGCCCTGATCCGAACCGAGTACCAGTGATGCAGTGGCCCGGAGCTCAGCTCCGGGCCACTGTCGTTCTCGGGTATGCGTCTCCGGCCCGCCCGGCGCCGCCGACCGCCGACGGTCAGGCGCCGGGAGCCAGACCGGCCACGTCGTCGTGGGCGACGACCCTGCACGTGGGGAGATGGTCGGGATCGGCGTGGAGCCAGCGGAAGAAGATCGTGCCGACACGGTGACCGCTCGTGTCGAGCCAGTTGGGGTGGCCGGGATACCCGTCGGCCACGACGATGCGGACCGAACCGTCGGGCTCGGGCACCAGCTGGCGGTCGTTCAGGTTCGACCGGCGGTCGGGGAAGCACTGGAACCAGCGGTCGCACAACTGCACCGCCCAGTAGCGGCTGTCGGGCGGATCGACGTCGATCACCAGGGCCTCGCCCTCGGTGATGCGCCACCACGAGAACGCGTAGAGCACATCGGGGTTGGGCACGGCGGCGACGATGTCGTCGGAGGTCTGGCGCACAAAGGCGTTCGATTGCGCCCGCCGCTCGGGTGTCCACAGCTGGTTGAGCTGCAGATTCCACCGGACCGACCGGGCGGCGTTGGCCACCCGGGCCGCGACCGACGCCGATGTCGGGAGCAGTGCAGCCGACCCGGCGCCCCCGTCGCCGTCCTCGCCCCCGATGCGGCCAGCGGGCTCGTCGGTGCGTTCGATCGTCCAGCTGCCCGGTTCCTGGGTGGTCCGGTCGTGGAAGTACTGCCGCACGATCACCCGGACGGCATCGGGGTGGTGCACCTCGTGGACGAACGTGCCGTCGTCGGCGACGAGGTCGTCGACATCGACCGAGTCGACGATGGCCGTCGCTCCCCCGGCGCCCGCACCGGCGTAGACGGCGATCCCGACATAGCTTGCACCGCCGCGTGTGCCGCTGATGCAGTAGGTACCGCCCGGTACGAGGATGGCGACGTCGTAATCGATGTCGGGCCCGGCGGCACCCAGGTGACGTACGGAATCGAGCATCGGCAGGAAGCCGGGACGCCGCGGATCGACCGTCATGAGCGCGCTCTCGCTGACCGCCCGCAGCACGCGCAGCACGTACTGGTGACCGTCGGCGGCCTCGCGCTCGTTCAGCGGCTCGTCGTCGTCCACCACCCGGCTCACGGCGAAGTCGATCGCATCCCGCAGCGCCGACCACTGCTGTTCGATGTCCATGCCGATCGGCCCCTCCCGGCCGCTCGACTGCGGCGCAGGACAAGTGGTATCACGGCCGGCGTCCCCGCCTGCGAAGAACTCCGATTCCTGTTGCTCGCTCGGCCCTCGACGTGGCAGATCCCGCTCAGCTGGGGTTCACCGAGATCTCGGTCGCCTTGACCGAGGCCCACACCGCGGCGCCGGGCACCAGGGCCAGGCTCTGCGCGGCACCGGGGGTGATGTCGACGCCCAACCCCACGGGTTCGCCCAACGTGACCCGGGTGATCTCACCGAGGGGTTCGACGGCCTCGACGATCGTGGGCCAGCTGTTGCGGGGGCTGCCGTGGGGTTGTTCGAGGTGCAGCGCGATGGCGTTGGGGGCGATGGTGACGAGGACCTCGCCGACGGTGTGGGTGTCGGCGGCGTGCAGGGTCAACCGATGGTCGCACACCGAGATGGTGCCGGCCTCGCTGGTGCCGGTGAGCAGGTTGAGCCCGGCGAGAGCAGCGACATAGGTGGTGGCGGGGCTGCGTCGGATCTGGTCGGGGGTGCCGGTCTGGGTGATGCGGCCGTCCTCGATGACGTGGATCCGGTCGGCGAGCAGGAACGCGTCGGTCGGGTCGTGGGTGATGAGCAGCCGGGGTCCGGGGTAGCCGTCGAGATGGGTCCGCAGGGTGCGGCGCAGCTGGGCCCGGGTGGCGACGTCGAGGGCGGCGAGGGGTTCGTCGAGCAGCAGCGCCTCGGGTTCGGCGGCAAGAGTCCGGGCCAGCGCGACGCGCTGGGCCTGCCCACCCGAGAGCTGCGAGGGCCGCCGGTCGGCGAGGTCGGCCAGGTCGAGCGCTTCGAGCCAGCGGCGGGCGGCTGCCCGTGCGGGGCGCCGGCGCAGCCCGGCCGAGGCGGGACCGAACGCGACGTTGTCGGTGACGTCGAGGTGTTCGAACAGCAGGTAGCGCTGGAAGACCACCCCGACCCGGCGGTGCTCGGGCGCGACGAACGTCCCGGTCACCGGGTCGTCGAGCACCCGGTCGCCGAGGCGGATGTGACCCTCGTCGATGGGGTGGATCCCGGCGAGCGCCCCGACCGTGGTCGACTTGCCCGAACCGTTGGGGCCCAGCAGCGCTGCGGTCGACCCCGCACCGATGGCGAGCTCGATGTCGAGGGTGAAGGTGTCGCCGCGCGACAGCCGTAACCGTGCGTCGAGGCCGGTGCTCATGTGGCCCGTCCCCACCAGCGGTCGCGCATCGCCACCAGCACCACCAGCGACACCGCGACGAGGACCAGGCTGATCGCCACTGCGGTGTCCCGGTCGGATTCGAGGGCGACGAAGACGGCCAGTGGCAGGGTCTGGGTGCGGCCCTGCAGGTTGCCGGCGAAGGTGACGGTGGCCCCGAACTCGCCCAGCGCCCGGGCCCAGGCCAGTACCGCACCCGCCCACAGCGAGGGGCCGATCATCGGCAGGGTCACCCGGCGGAACACCGTCAGACGCGAGGCCCCGAGCGTCGCGGCGGCCCGCTCGTAGCCCTTGTCGATACCGGCGAGCGCACCCTCGACGGTGATGACGAGGAACGGCATGGCCACGAACGTGTTGGCCACGATGACGCCCCAGATCGAGAACGGCAGGATGAAGCCGGTGGCCTCCTCGATGGGTTCGCCCACCAGGCCCCGCCGGCCGAGGGCGAACAACAGGGCCGCTCCGCCGACCACGGGCGGCAGCACCATGGGCAGCGTGACCACGGCCCGGACCAGGTGCCGACCCGGGAACTCGACCCGTGCCAGCAGCCACGCCAGTGGCACACCGAGGATCAGCGACAGCGCCGTGGCGGCCAGCGACGTGACGAGCGACAGCCACAGCGCGTCGACGACGACATCGGATGCGATCAGCTCGTGCAGGTTCCGCCACGGCGTCCGGGCCACCAGGCCGGCGAGGGGCAGCGCGAAGAGCAGGGCGCCGAGCACCCCGAGCACCACCAGCGGCCATGGTGGCCGCTGGGGGACGCGCCGGACCCCGCCGCGCGACGTCACGGTGCGGCGAACCCGTACGACACCAGGATCGCCTGGCCCTCCTCGGACAGGACGAAGTCGACGAATGCGGCAGCGGCGTCGGGGTTCGGAGCCCCGTCCAACGGCGCGATGGGGTAGCCCGCCACGACGTTGACGTCCTCGGCGATGTCGACGCCCTCGACGAGGTCGTCGGCGGCGGTGACGTCGGTGACGTACACGATGCCTGCGTCGAGTTCGTCGGCGCCGATCTTGGTCAGCAGGGCCCGTACGTCGGGTTCGTTGGTGTCGATGGATGCCTCCACTGCGGCATTGGCCAGTGCCTCGCGGGCGAAGTCGCCGCAGGGCACACCCTCGGCACACAACCCGATCAAGAGCTCCTCCCGGGCGAAATCCTCGAGCCCTGTGACACCGGCGGGATTCCCCGCAGGTACCGCAATCTGTAGCAGGTTCGCCGCGAACACAGGCGCATCGCCGCCGACCTCGCCGGCCTCGATCAACTGATCCATGTTCGACTGGTTCGCCGACGCGAAGACGTCGGCGGGGGCACCCTCGAGGATCTGCTCACGCAACGACGAGCTGCCCGCCAGGTTCAGCTGGACGTCGACGCCCGGGTACTCGGCCTCGAATGCGGTCTCGATGTCGTCGAAGGCATCGGTGAGCGAGGCTGCAGCGAACACCAGCACCGTGCCGCCGATCTCCCCGTCGGTACCTCCACCCTCGTCGTCATCGCCGCATGCCACGAGCCCTGCGAGCAGGGTCAGCGCCACCAATGCCATCGACAGGCGATTCCACATCAGCGTTCCCCTCGGGTTAGTAGTCTCTTCGAGACCACTGACGGTCTAGTCGCACTGTGCCTACCAGTGCAAGCACCGCCGGTTAGCCTCGCTCCCGATGGGCACCGACCAACCATCCGACCGGCCGCCGGAGCTTTCCCTCACCGAGTGGACCGTGCTGGCCCTGCTCGCCGAGGCACCCACCCACGGCTTCGGCATCGCCAAGGAGCTGCGGGCTGGGACGGACCTGGGCCGGATCATCACCGTGCATCGGCCCCTCGTGTACCGGGCGCTCGACCGGCTCGTCGCCGCCGGACTGGCCGAGCCCCACGTCACCGAACCCGGCGACGCCGGCCCCAACCGCACCGTCCACCGGGCCACCGACCCCGGCTGTGGCGCCGTCGAGCAGTGGCTCGACCAGCCGGTTGCGCACATCCGCGACCTCCGCATCGAGTTCCTCGCCAAGCTCCGCCTCAACCAGCGACGAGCACGCGACGCCGGCCGCCTCGTGGCTGCGCAACGAGAAGCCCTCGCGGACACGTTCGATCAACTCACCGGCGACGAACCCGCCGACGTCGTCGACATGTGGCGCCGCTCCAACGCAACAGCGGCTCGACAGTTCCTCGATCGGCTCGCCGAGCTCGACGCATCACCGGGCGGTGGCCCGAGCGGCCCGTGAACGCAGCAAACGACAGCGGGAGGCAACGGGTCCGTATCCGAACGAGCACGTCGATCTCCACGCCCCTCTGAATCCCACCGGCTGACGCCGCCCGTTTGGTGCCGGCCGCAGCGGGGAAGCCCGCACAGCAGTCGCCGCATCGGAGGTCGGAGTGGTCGCCTACGGACTGACGCTCTCGTCAGAGGAACACGGACCCACCAAGCTCGTCGAGATCGCCCGCGCCGCAGAGGCCGCCGGTTTCGACTTCCTGTCCATCTCGGACCACTATCACCCCTGGATCGGCGCGCAGGGGCACAGCCCGTTCGTCTGGTCGGTCCTCGGGGCACTGGCCGAAGCCACCGAATCGATCGAGATCGGCGTCGGGGTCACCTGTCCGACCGTTCGCATCCACCCCGCCGTCGTGGCCCAGGCGGTGGCGACGACCGCATGCCTGCTGGAGGGCAGATTCACGTGGGGCGTCGGCACCGGCGAGGCGCTCAACGAATCCATCTTCGGCGACCGCTGGCCGCCTGCACCGATCCGCCTCGACATGATGGAAGAGGCCGTCCACGTCGTCCGGCGCCTGCTCACCGGCGAGAGCGTCACCCACCACGGCCGCCACTACACCGTCGAGGACGCCCGGATCTTCGATCTGCCCGCAGAGGCGCCGCCCATCGTCATCTCGGCGTTCGGACCCCTGGCGGCCGAACGCGCCGCCACCATCGGTGACGGCCTGTGGTCGACCGGCGTCAAGAGCGACGTCATCGACACCTGGCGCGATGCCGGCGGTTCGGGTCCGGTGTGGTCCCAGCTGTCGTGTTGCTGGGACCCCGACCGCGACGTCGCCGTCGAACGAGCCCACCGCCAGTGGCCCAACACCGCGCTGCCCGGCCAGCTCAGTCAGGACCTGCGCACGGTCGACCACTTCGAACAGGCCGTGCAGATCGTCACCCCCGACATGATCGCCGACAGCACACCCTGCGGACCCGACATCGTCGAACCCCTCGTCGACTCCAGCAGGGCCGCCGTCGATGCCGGCGTCGACCACATCTACTTCCACCAGATCGGCGACCCGACCGACGGCTTCATCGCCATGTGGGAACGCGAACTGCGCAACGCGCTCCCCCGCTGACGGCGGACTGCGGCCGCACCGCGACACGACGGAGCACCATGATGCCGTCGGGACCTCCTTCGGGCCCTGGGTCACCCCCCGCTGAGACCCGCTCAGCCCGTGGCGGCGGCCGCCATGTCGAGGAGTTCACCGCCGACCGCGGCGAGCGCGGCAACGAGCAGTGCGATCAGGACCAGGGCGACGAGGTGGTCGAGCATGGCACCGTCTCTGCCCACGACCCGCGCATCTCAAGCATCGCCCGCCCCCACGTCGGCGGACCGGCCGGGCAACGGATGTTTCGCTCCAACGCGGAGCGGACACGCCCAAGCCATGCGCATCGCCATCGTCGTGCTCATCGTGGTCGCCATCGTGTTCGCAGTGGTGGCGCGCCTGGTCGCGCAGTCGCGGGCGAGGCCGAAGCGTCTGACACAGCCCGGCGTCGAAACCCACGCCGAGGAGTTCCCCCACGTGGGTGAGTCCCGCGATCCCCATCGTCCCGACGGGTCGACGGTGCCGGGCTCGCAGCACCATCGCAACGAACGAGGCCAGGCCTGACGTCCCCGTTGCCGACCGGCCGTTCGCTGCGACGGGGCACGTGCGTCGACCGGGCGCTCGCTGTGACCGGGCCTCTGCGTCGGCCCGCAACCTGCTCGAACCGAGAGTCCGATCGCCCCGGCCTCAGGCCGCGGTGATCAGCGCTCCCCCGACGACCACCATCGCCAGCGCAGCCAGAACCCGCGGCGTCCGTTCCTGCACACCGAAGAAGATGCCGGCCAGCACCACCACCGTCAGGTTCTGCACCGCATTCGACAGCGGTGCGACCGCGCCGACCCGGCCCCGCTCCAGTGCCGCCAGCAAGAGCGGCAACGCCAGACCGATCGCCACACCTGAGGCCACGAATTCGGGGAGCGCTGCCGTCACGCCGACCCGGATGCGACGCCGCTCCGGCGACACGGCCACGATGCCCATCAACACGATGGCGGCGGCACCGAGCACCAGGGCTCCCGACCACCACGCCGACACGTCGCTGTCGCTCCCGAAGCTGCTGGCCACGACGTCTCGTGCCGCGAAGGTCAGCGCTGCGGCGATCGCGTAGACCACGCCGAACCGGCGCCACGACTGGCCCGGTTCCCATCCGATCAACGCCCCGCCGGCCACGGTCAGCAGCGTGCCGACGACGATGATCGCACTCCAGGACTCGTCGAGGAAGGCGATGGCACCGAACATCGAGAACATCGGTGCGGTGCCGACGAGCACCGAGCTACGCGCCGGGCCGATGGAACCGATCGAGGCGACGAACAGCCCCTGCGAGGATCCCGGGGCGATGGCCCCGACCAGCGCGAACCGCCAGAAGTCGCCGGTCGACGGCCCGGTGCTGCCCGATGCGATCGCGATGACGAGCGCCACGACCGCCGCGACCGAGATGCCGACGACTGCGCCGATGAGTGCAGGCGCCCCGGTACGCGGCAGCGCCCACCGCACGGCGATGATGTTGAGCGCCCAGCAGACGCCCGAGACAGCTGCGAGGACGAGAGCCGTCTCCATGGCGCGGCACGGTATCGACCGCGCCGCCCAGGATGGGTCGATCCGCCCTCGACCTGGCCTCCGGTGGCGGCGTCAGCGTCCCGCTCGCTCGACGCGGCCGGGGTCGGGCGCCAGCGCCCATCGCGCACCAGGCAGCCGGGGTCGGGCGTCAGCGTCCCTCCCGCTCGAGGCGGCCCGGGTCGGGGGTCGGTGGCCCTGGCGCCGCGGCGTGGCCGGCGTCGTCAGCGCCCCTTGCGCACGAGGCGGCCGGGGCGGGCGCCGGTGTCGACGCCGTCGCGACGGGTGACGACGCCGCTGACGACGGTGGCGACGTAGCCCGTTGCGTCCTGGAGGATGCGCCGTCCGCCTGCGGGGAGGTCGTCGACCGACCGGGGCGCATGGAGACGCAGCTCGGCGAAGTCCACCACGTTGAGATCGGCCTTCTTGCCGACCTCGATGGTCCCCCGGTCGTGCAGGCCCACCGCCGCGGCCGTACCCGCCGCCTGCTTCGCCACGACGGTCTCGAGGTCGAGGCGCTCGCCGCGGGTCCGGTCCCGCGCCCAGTGCGTGAGGAGATAGGTCGGCATCGACGCGTCGCAGATCATCTTGACGTGGGCGCCGCCGTCGGAGAGCCCGATGACGGTGTCGGGGTGGTCGATCATCGTCCGCAGATGGTCCTGGGACCCCTGGGTGTAGTTGGTGAACGCCCCGAGCAGCAGGTCGCCCGCAGCGAGGTGGTCGTACAGGACCTCCCACGGGTCGCGTCCGGTTGCGGCGGCGATGCCGGCGACCGAGCGGTCGGCGGTTGGCTCGTAGTCGGGGTCGTCGCCCAGCGGGAACATCAGGTGGAACATGTGGGGCGTACTCTCGGTGAGGCCCTCGAACTGGCGGTGGGGATCGCGCGGCAGGTCGTCCTCGGCGAGTATGGCGGCTTTGACCTCGGGACGGCGGAGCTGTTCGAACAGTTCGTCGAGCGGCAGGGAGTCCTCGAGGCGACGGAACGTGGGACGGCGCATCAGGCCGTGGTAGCTGACGACACCGAGCAGCATCCCGCCCGGCCGGGCCGCGACCTGGGGGATCAGCCGGGCCCCGGTGGCGTTGGCCACCTCGACGCGGTCGAGCTGCTCTCGCCAGAGGTCGGGCGCGCCCATCGACTGGACGAGCAGGAACGACACGTCGACATCGGCGCTGCGTGACACCTCGGCCATGAGATCGATCTCGCCCAGGATCTGGTCGGCGTCGCTACCGGTCTCGCCGGTGGGTACGACCTCGAACAGGCCGCCGCCGGCGTCGACGACCGCCTGGGCCAGGCCCGTCAGCTCGTCGGCAGCGGCGAAGGTGCCCGGGACGAGCTCGCCGTCGAGGGACTTGTGGTTGAGCGACCGCGACGTCGAGAACCCCACCGCGCCCGCGGCGATGGCGTCGCGAACGTGGACCGCCATGGCCTCGATGTCGGCGTCGGTGGCGTCGGCGTTGGCGGCTCCCCGCTCGCCCATCACGTACACCCGCAGCGGGGCATGCGGCAGGAACGCGGCGACGTCCATGGCGTAGCTCCGGCGGTCGAGGGCGTCGAGGTACTCGGGGAAGGTCTCCCACTCCCACTGGATGCCCTCGTGCAGCGCGGTGCCGGGGATGTCCTCGACCCCCTCCATGAGCTCGACCAGCCAGGCCTCCTGGCCGGGCCGGACCGGAGCGAACCCGACCCCGCAGTTGCCCATGACCACCGTGGTGACGCCATGGTTCGACGACGGTTCGAGCAGTGGATCCCAGGTGGCCTGGCCGTCGTAGTGGGTGTGGATGTCGACGAAACCGGGCGTGACGACGAGCCCCGTCGCATCGATGACCTCGGCGGCCTCGCCCTCGAGGTCGGGCCCCACGGCGACGATCACCCCGTCGCGCACCGCGACGTCGGCGACGAAACGCGCCGCCCCCGTCCCGTCGACGACCGTGCCACCCCTGATCACAAGATCGAACATCACCCGATCGTAGAACGGCTGGGAACTACTGGGGTCGAGTCGTACTTTCAACCAACTCCAGGCCGTCGAGCCCGGAGGCCGAGGAACCACTGGGGTCAAGTCGTACTTTCAACCAACTCCAGGCCGTCGAGCCCGGAGGCCGCCGCGTGACGAGTTGGTTGAAAGTACGACTTGACCCCTGCGTTGGACCCCAGCCCTCGGACACCAGCGTCGACTACAACTGGGGCAGGACCTCTTCGGCGAGGCGGTGGAGCTGCTCGTTGACCATGTCGTAGCGGTCGCCGGGCATCGCAGGGAAGATGATGAGGTCCTCGACGCCGCCCAGGTGGTCGCGGTACCAGGCGATCTGCTCGGCGACGTCGTCGGGCGTACCGATGAGCCACACCTTGTTGTCGATCGATTCCTCGAGGGTGGGGATGAGTCCGGCCTCGGCCGGCTTGCCGCCCTCGCCCATGTAGCCCTTCGACCAGCCGTAGGGGCCGAGGAACTTCCAGAACTCGTCGTGGCCGTCTCGCACCGAGGCCATCGCCTCCTCGCGGGTGTCGGCCACCCGGGTGTTGAGCACGAGCATCCTCTTCTCGCCGGGCGCCAGCTCGTTACCGTGCGTTTCGGCGTAGATCTCGGCGTAGCGCTCCCAGTACTGCTTCATGAAGTCCGCGTGCTTGAGCCACATCACGCCACCCCAGCCCTTGCGCGGCACCGTCTCGAGGGTGGGGGGCGAGGTGATCGCCTGCCAGGTGTCGTAGGGATACAGGGGACGGGGCAGCAGGCTGAGCTCGGTGACGAAGCCCCCGCGGTCGGGGATGCCGGGCACCGGGAACGTGAAGACGTCGCCGTGATAGGAGAACGACTCGTTGTCGAGGGCCAGGTGGATGACCTCGACCGCCTCGTCGAACTGCTTGCGGTTGAACTCGTCGGCGGCGGCCTGGTCGGGATTGTCGAAGCTGCCGATCTTGGTGCCGAGGTTCTCGGCTTCTCGCGGCACGGTGCCGCGGGCGATGCCGAGGATGCCGCGGCCGCCCGACACGTTGTGCATCGTGGCGAAGTCCTCGGCGAGCTTCAGGGGATGCCACTGGCCGACGACGTTGAACATCGTGCCGATACGGATGGTGCGGGTGCGCTCGGCGAGGATCGCTCCCGTCATGAGCCCGTTGGGCACGACCTCGTAACCCTCGTACTGGAAGTGGTGCTCGGTCAGCCAGAACGAGTCGAAGCCCAGCTGGTCGCACAACACGCCGGTGTCGAGGATCTGCTCGGTAGCCCGCCACACCTCCTTCGCGCCGTAGCGCCGATCGGTGGGCGCCGGTGGCCCGGCACCCGCGTCGTCCATCTCGACACCACCGAAGAGGAAGATCCCTGTGCGCATCCGACGAACTGTAGGAGAGTGAGCCGATGAGCGCAGCACCCGCCCCCGACGGATTCACGACCCCGCAACACACGGGTGCCGCCGCCGCTGCGGTGCGCCGCGGCGTGTGGATGTATCCGGGCGCTCCGGCCGGTGCGCTGGCCGATGCCGTCATCGCCGCGGACGAACTCGGCCTCGACGAGGTGTGGATCGCCGACGAGGGTGTCGCGCGCGAGCCCTTCACCGTCTTGGCCGCCGCAGCTCGCCAGACCCGGCGGGTGCGCCTGGCCATCGGCATCACCTCTCCCCTGCTGCGCCACCCCGGCGCCATCGCCGCCACCGCCGCGACCCTCGACGAGCTGAGCGACGGACGGGCCGTGTTAGGTCTCGGCGTGGGCGGGCACGAATCGCTCGAACCCTTCGCCATCGCGGCGCCACGCCCCGTGGCCATCCTCCGCGACGCGATCGCCACCGCCCGCGCCGTCCTCTCGGCCGCCGACGGGCCCGGCTACGTGGCGCCGGGCCACGCCTTCGGGCCGCGGGCGGTGCCGATCTGGGTGGGCGCCCGTGGCCCGCAGCTCACCCGGTTGGCGGCCCGGGTGGCCGATGGGGTCTTCCTGTCGGGCTGCACCGCTGCTCAACACGTCGAGATCGTCGAGCGGGTCCGGGCGATCTCGGCGGTCGAGATCGCGCTCTACGAGTCGGCCGCAGCCGACCGGTCGATGACCAACACGTCGGGCTGGGACGACGTCGCCGCAGTGCTCGCCACCGAAGCCGCTCGCCACGCGCCCACAGCGATCGGCATCAACCTCGTCGAGCTCAGCCGACCCGGAGCCGACGCCGTGGCGTTGGTCGAGCGCGCAGCTGCAGTGTTGGACACCGTGGCCGTGGCGTAGACGGCGCGTCGACCACGCGGAGCGGCCCGTCGTGTTCGGCGGTCGCTGGTGACGGGCACGTG
>JBKAGO010000045.1:0-91499 GCA_046290435.1 Acidimicrobiales bacterium | reverse complement strand
TGCGCCGATCTCGATCAGCCGGACCCGAACGGCGTCGTACACGATGCCCTGGTGGAATTCGCCGTGGGTCAGGTGTGCTCTGATCGCCTCGATGGCGGCGAGGATGTCGGCCAGGCGAGAGGCGTCGTGGCGGCTCACAGGGCCATGGCCTCGGCCAGGACTTCGTCTCGGATGCCTTCGCGGAGGGTCTCGGGCGTACCGATGTCGACCGGCACGCCCAGCACGGCCTCGAGTTCTGCGCCGAGCAGCAGCAGCTCGAAGGGCCGCGTGCCCGGTTCGAACTCGACGATGAAGTCGAGGTCGCTGGCAGCATGATCGTCACCACGCGCCGCAGAGCCGAACAGTGCGATCGACCGCCCCTGATGGCGCGCTGCGATTGCCTTGATCTCGTCGCGGTGGATCTCGACGAGTTCCCGCAGTGGCGTTCGGCGTGCCTGGGTCACGGCGCAGATTCTACGTGGAACGGGTCAGCAGCCCGAGGCGACGCACCCACAAGCGCTCGAAAAGGTTCGTCGGCCGTCGAACCTCTCTGCAACCCAGCGGGCCATCGAGGCCAGATCGCTGCGCACAGCGAGGAAGCGCTCGCCGCCCGCATCGACGCCGCCAGCGCCCGGGTTCAGGCGCTCGGGATCGACTGGCCCCCGGGGCTGCTCGCATTCGAGCGTGCCCTGATGGCTCGAGGTGCATCTCCGACGAAGGCTTCGTCCTGTTCGGCGCCATCGCCTACGGCGCGATCGCATTCAGGGTCGCGCTGGTGATCAACGCTCTGCGATTCGGCTGACCGGGCCCACGCCCGACCCCCGAACCCCCTGGCAATCGGCACCACGTTGGGGCGGGTGGTGCTGTGCGAGGCGAGGTGGGCTGTGTCGTTCGGGCTCGGCTCTGGGGCCTCGGCGGTTCATCCATCCCCATATCGTGCGGACCCTTGTCACTTGTTCGGGTTCACTGTCACACCTCCTCGGTACTGTGGGTGTCATGACGGTGCTCGCTGATCTCGCCGCCCGGCGCAACGCTGATCTCACGGTTCTCGACGATGTGGGCCTGGCCGATCTGGGCCGCTCGATCGCTCGCGGGCGGCGTGACCTCGCAGCGTTCGCGACCGCAGTCTCGGTGGAGGCGAAGCGGCGTCAGGAGTCGGGGTCGTCTCCGAGCCCGGAGGATCTGACGGATCCCGACGGCGAACAGTCACAACAGACCCAGGCCAAGGATTCGGCACGCGGCGAGATTCGTCAGGATCTCCCCGAGTCCGGCGCGGGCGCAGAGTCGGGGACGTCGAGGACCGAGAACGCGGATCATCTCGCCGAGCGGCTCAGCCGGTTGTCGCCGACCGAGAAGGGCCGCCTCGCAGCCCACGATCACGAGATCGCATCGAACGCGGCGCTGTTACGACCCGAGGCGTTCCGGACCTGGCTGGCCAAACTGCTGGTCAAGGTGGCGGACCCGCCCGACGACGACGGCCTGTCGGCGGCGGAACGGGCAAAGGCCGCGGCGGCGTGGACGATGTTCCAACGCCCCGACGGAACCTGGGCGGTCGCGGCGTCGATGGACGACGAGCGCGGCGCCCGGATGGACGCAGCAGTCACCGCGCGGGCCCGGGAGATCGCGAACCGGCGCCCGGCCGGGCAACGCAAGGTCACCGCCAACGACCGGGCAGTCGCCGCATTCGAGCTGCTGTGCGGGATCCCCCTCGGCGCTTCGGGTACGGGTGAAGCCGAGGCCTTCCGGGATCCGGCGCATGACAATCCGCCTGGCGGCGGGGGCGCCAGCGGTGGCGGTGCCGAGTGGGTGATGGGTCCGGACCTGGCCGTCGGGATCATCGTCGATGCGGCGACGCTCGCACACGGCCCCCACGACGCATCGGTTTCCGAGACCTGGCAAGGCCGCCCCATCGACCCACGCGCCGCGCAACGACGGGCCTGCGACGCCGACTGGTACCTCATCCTCTACGACCACCTCGGCCAACCCACCCGCGTCGGACGCAGCCGCCGCCACGCCACCCGCCTCCAACGGCTGCAGCTACGCGCGTTGTATCCGACGTGCCCTCTCGACGGCGCCACCCCGTTCCACAGCTGCGAGATCCACCACGTCAACACACCATTCCAACCCCACGGCGAAACCGAACTCCACAACCTCATACCCATCTCGACCACCTGGCATCACCGCATCCACCACGGCGGCTGGACCCTCACCATGGACCCCGACCGCACCCTGCGACTCTGCCGCCCCGACGGCACCCTCGACCGCATCATCGACCCACCCACACCCATCACCCGCCACGGCCCCTGAACCCAACGGTGTGACGGCCCGGCTCGCATACAGCTCCATGGAAATGGATATCCTCCAAGCCATGTCGAAGACATCCGTTGAGATCGATCGAGATATCGCCGCGCAGGCTGCGGCCATCCTCGGCACCACGACGCTGCGCGACACCATCGATGCGTCCCTGCGCGAAGTCGTCAACGCCAAACGGCGACTCGAACTGGTCTCCCTGATCGCCGACGACGACGCCTTCGACCACGAAGTCCTCTCGGGCGACCAGGGTTGGGGCGGCACGGACTGAATGGCGCGGGCGGATCTGCTCATCGACACCAGCGCTTTCGCGCGCCTGCACAAGCCCCACGTCGCCGCCGCCGGCGGACCCCTCGTCGCGCAGGGGCGAGTTGCCTTGTGCGCGCCGGTCGCATTCGAGCTCGGGTTCAGCGCTCGCACTGCCGCTGCACACGACCAACTCATGGCGCGCCTCGACGCATTCGAGATGGCACCGACCACCGACGGCGACCACCGACGAGCGCTCGAGCTCCAAGGGCTGCTGGCCCTCGAAGGGCATCACCGCGCCGTGTCGCTCGTCGATGCCCTCGTCGCCGCGATCGCCGAGTCGCGAGACCTCACCGTGCTGCACTACGACGCAGACTTCGAACTGCTCTGCGCCGTCACCGGCCGACCGCATCGTTGGATCGTCGACCGTGGAACCGCCGACTGACGGCGCTCATCCAATGGCGCTCGCGCGGGATGTCACGATCGATGGCGCTGAGCCGTCGGGTCTCCATGACGACGAAACCCTCATCCGATGTCGTGGTCGTCGGCGCCGGGCTGGCCGGCCTGACGGCGGCGGCGTACCTCGCTGCGAACGGGCACACGGTCACCGTGCTCGAACGATCGGCCCACCCCGGCGGCCAGGCAGTCACCGACGAGCGCAACGGCTACCGCTTCAACCGGGGACCGCACGCCCTGTACCTGGGTGGCGCGGCCGCGGCGGCGCTGACCGAACTCGGCATCGGCCTTCCCGGCGCTGCGCCCGCCACCGGCGGACGCATCCTGATCGACGGCGAGCTCCACCGAGCACCCGCAGGGCCCCTCTCGCTGCTGGCCACCGGCGCGTTCGGCGTCCGCGACAAGGTCGAGCTCGCCCGGGTCCTGGCGTCGCTCCCTCGAGTCCGACCCGAGACGCTCGCCGAGACGACCGCAGCCGAATGGATCGACGCCACGGTGCAACGAACCCGGCCACGGCAGTTGCTGACGGCCCTGGTGCGGCTCGCCACCTACTCGAACGTGCCCGAGACCCTGAGCGCCGACGTGGCCGTGCACCAGATCCAACTCGCGCTCGGGCCTGGCGTCCGGTACCTCGACGGCGGCTGGCAACGGCTGATCGACCAACTGTCCGCACGCCCGGGGATCGAGATCGTCACCGCCAGCGACGACACCGGTGGCGAGCTCCCGGAGGCGCGCGTGGTGATCGTCGCCGTGGGCAACGCCCGTGAAGCCGGTCGGCTGCTGGGCCGCAGCTTCGACGTCGGTCCCGCGGCCGCGGTGAGCGTGCAGGATCTCGGCCTGACGCAGGCGCCGCCCCACGGATTCGTGTTGGGCGGCGACGTGCCGTTCTACCTGTCGGACCACTCCACGGCCTCGGGACTGGCGCCCGATGGTGGCCACAGCGTCACCGCTATACAGTACCTCGGCACCGCCGGAGGTCCCGACGCAGAACCCGACGCCGCCGCTCTGGCAACCTGGGTCGACATGGCAGGCATCGACCCCGCAACCGTGGCCGAACGACGGCGCATGCACCGCATGGCCGCTGCGACCGCCGTCCCCACCGCAGACCGGGGCGGCATGGCCGGACGGCCCGCCGTCGACGCCACCAGCCACGACGGCGTCTTCGTCGCCGGCGACTGGGTCGGGCCCACCGGGCACCTGGCCGATGCCGCCGTGGCCAGCGCCCGGGCCGCGGCGATGCTGGCGAGCCGGCACCTGGAACGCCGGCCACGGGTCGTGCCCACGTGAGCGCGCCGACACCCACCGGCCACAGCCCCGCTCCGCAGCCCTCCGAGCGCCCGGCGGCCCCGGTCGCCGCTGAGTCCGACGAGGCTGCGGTTGCCGAGGCTGCGGCTTCTGAAGACAAGGCGGCGCGCTTCGAGGCCGAACGTTCTCGCCTCGTCGGCGTGGCCTACCGAATGCTCGGCAGCCGGAGCGACGCCGACGACGTGGTGCAGGACGCCTGGCTCCGGTTCAGCGCGACCAGCACGCCGATCGACAATCCGGCGGCATGGCTGACCACCGTCGTCACCCGCCTGGCGATCGACGAGCTCCGCACCGCCCGCCGGACACGGGCCGACTATGTCGGACCGTGGCTGGCCGAACCGACCCTCGACCCACCGGGAGCAGACGACGGCAGCGGCGACCCTGCCGACCAGGCCGTGCTGATGGAGTCGATCACCATCGGCTTCCTCGCGGTGCTGGAACGCCTGTCGCCCCTGGAGCGGGTCGTGTTCGTCCTCCACGACGTCTTCGCGATGCCGCTGACCGAAGTGGCCGAGGTGATCGAACGCAGCGACGCCGCCACACGCCAGCTCGCCAAACGGGCGCGCGACCACCTGGCCGTCGATCGGCCACGGTTCCGGCCGGACCCGAATGAGATCCGGGCGCTGACCGAACAGTTCCTGGCCGCGGCCGGCGGCGGCGACATCGAGACGCTCCAGGCCCTGCTGACCGACGATGTGATCGCTGTCTCCGACGGCGGGCCCGAGCGCCGCGCCGCAAGAGCACCGATCGTCGGGCCCCACCGCGTGGCCCGGTACTTCACCAACCTGACCGCCCGCCTCGACCCCGCCACCGAACTCCACCTGGTCCGGGCCAACGGGCAGGTCGGCGTCTACCTGACGCTCCACGACGAGCCCCACAGCCTGGTGGTGGCCGACTGGCGCGACGGCAAGGTCGCAGCCGCCTACACGGTCCTGAACCCCGACAAACTCCGCTCCTTCCATCACGACTGGCTGGCCACACGATGACGAAACCGAGAGCCACCGAACTCCCTCTGGACACCGACACCCTGGTCGCCGGTGTCTTCGAGGCGCCCGACTACGCCGACCGGTTCGCCATTGCGTGCGACCCCGAACGTCACCGCACCGTGGACGATGTCGCAACCGACTGGTTCACCCGTCAACCCCGGTGGGTTCGGCTGTTGAGCACGAACTCGCTCTCGACCACCGGCGTCGAGCGCGCAATCGCAGAAGGCGGCTACCGGGTGGGGTCGGCCGTGGGCTCGTGGGCGGTCTTCGAGCGCAGCGACGACGAGATCGTCTTCGGCGACAGCCTGGGCTTCATGGAGTTCCGGACGGCGTTCCGCCTACCCCCAGATCGGCCGGGCACCGCCGAGGCAGCGACGGTCGTGCGGTACCGATGGCGGCGGACCGGCCGCTTCTACTTCGCTCTGGTACGACCGATGCACCGGCGCTTCATCCCGAGTCTCCTCGAGCGGACGGTGGGTACCTGACCGCCCGGTCGTGGGCAGCACCGCAGGCGACGTGATCAGCAGTCCCGTGAGCCGTGGCATCGCATCGCCGGCGCGATCCGCGCTCAGGTGGTCTGGCGCACCGGCTCGCGCAGCGTGGCCGTGACGTCGATCCAGGACCAGTCGCCGCCACACTCCAGGAGGGGTTGGGCGAGCAGCTTTACCTCGGTCGCCCGGCTCTGGCCGACGTAGCGGTGGCCCATCGAGTGGCCGAGCGCGATCCGTCGACCGGGCCGCGGGTCGAGCGCCGGTCGGGTGGGCCCGAGGCCGGCCTTCATGTGGTGGGCGATGTCCCACTCGAGGATCTCGCCGTCGCAGCGGGTGACAACCCAGCAGTGCATGTCGTAGGCGATGCCGCCGCGTTCGGCCGGGAAGAAGTAGCCGTACACGTAGGCCGTGTCGATCCCTGCGGCACGCAGGCTCGCAACGAGGTACGTGTTGATGTCGACACAGGACCCGGGGGTGGTGCCGCAGGCGAGGTACGGCACCGCGTCGCTGCCCTCGTTGAACGCGTGCTCGGGGTGGGCGTACGCGAAGCGGGCCTCGGCCTCGGCCACCAACGCCTCGACGGCCCGGCGCCCACCACCCGCTTTGCGGGCCACCTCCCTGCTGGCCGCCGCCAGCTCCTCGGCTGCGCTGCTGTGGCGGTTGCTCCTCGGGACGAACGCCGCTTCGGGATAGCCCGCGCCGGGACGGGAGATCTCCCATTCGTGGACGACCCGGAGCAGGCCGCCATCGGCCTCGACGACCGTGGCGGCCAGGCCCAGGTCGGCGTCGATCAACACATCGACGACCCGGCCACCGTCGACCCGGGTGCCCGTGACCGTCTCGTAGGGCGTCGACGTCCCCGCCGGGACCAGCACCACGGCGCCGGCTTCGAGGCCGTCGATGTCCACGGATACCTCGCCTGTACCTGGTTCGCGCTCATCGGTCTGCACGAGCGCGAACCGTAGGACCGCAGCCCGACCAGGTCGATGGACCGGCGATGACGTCGAAGCGAACACTGGGTGGCGAAGCACTGCCCGGTGTCGGCCGGTTTGGGTGATCCCCCTTCGGGGAACACCATGCCCGACTGCCGGGCGATCGCCGGGCTGAAAGCCGCCGCCACGAGGATCGACACCATGGACGGACCCGCCACGCCGGCTCGCGTCCGGCGAGATCGGCCCGTTGCCCGACGAATGGCGCGTGCCCTGGGAGCGTGGATCGTCGTCGCCACGCTCGCCGCCCTCGTCGGCGTGGCTGCGGCGGACCTCGATGTCGATGCCAACGTCGCGTTCGACAGCGCAGACCTCGGCAGCGACGCCGTCCAGCGCGACGAGAACCTGGGCGCAGCGGTCGCCATCGGGGACTTCGATGGCGACGGCCACGGCGACATCGTCGTCGGCAGTCCCGGCCATGGCAGCGGCGGCAGTATCCGCATCGTCCCCGGATCCTCCGACGGGCCCGTGCCGGCCGCATCGTCGCTCGTCGACCAGGACACCTTGTTCGGCGGTGGCGCCGGCGAGAGCGAACGGGGTGATCGCTTCGGCCATGCCGTCGCCGTCGGCGATTTCGACGGCGACGGATTCGACGACGTCGCCATCGGTGTGCCGCTGAAAGACCTCCCCGGTGCACCCGATGCCGGCGCCGTCCGTGTCGTGTACGGATCCTCCGAGGGGCTCACCGCAGCCGAGTCCAGCGTCTTCACCGAAGCCGACGTGGCGGGTCGGCCCGAGCCCGGCGACAGGTTCGGGTTCTCGCTGGCGGTCGGCGACTTCGATGCCGACGGCCACGACGACCTCGCAGTGGGCAAGCCCGGTGAGGACCTCGCCGTACGCGATGCCACCGACGCCGGCGCCGTCAATGTCATCTACGGGACGCCCGCCGGGCTCGCTGCCGACCGCAACCAGTTCGTCAACCAGTTCCGTCCCGTCGTCGGCCTTCCCCAGAACGGCGACGGATTCGGCCATGCGCTGGCAGCCGGCGACTTCGACGGTGACGGCCACGACGACCTCGCCATCGGCATCCCCTACGAGGACGTCGGCGGGACCGCCGACGCCGGCAAGGTCGCCATCGTCGGCGGCTCGCCCGATGGGCTCGACAAGGCCGACAGCATGCTGGTGAGCCAACGAGGTCCTGTCGTCGGACGCCCCGAGGCCGGCGATCTCTTCGGCTGGGCCCTGGTCGCCGCCGACTTCGACGACGACGGCATCGACGATCTCGCCGTCGGCGTGCCGGGCGAGGGCGTGCGGGGTCGCCAAGACGCCGGGGCCGTGAACGTGCTCTACGGCCGCTCCCATGGCATCGGCGCTGCCCGCAATCAGCTCCTCAGCCAACGCGGCCCCGTTTCGGGCATCCCCGAGCGCGGTGACCAGTTCGGCCGGACGCTGGCGGCAGGCGATCTCGATCTCGATGGGGTCGCCGACCTCGTCGTCGGCATCCCCGGCGAGTCGGTCCGCAACCGCAGCGACGCGGGCGCACTCGCCGTGTACGACAGCAACCAACGCGGCATCGAAGCGCTCGACGCCACCATCATCATCCAGCGCCGCCCCATCTTCGGCCTGCCCCAACGCGGCGACCGTTGGGCCGAAGCGCTGGCGGTCGGCGACGTGAACGGCGACGATGCCCCCGATCTGGCAGTCGGCGTCCCGCTCGAGGACCGCCACGGCACACGCGACGCCGGCCAGCTCCACCTCGTCTTCAACGACGGGACGAACCCGGCGTCCGAGCTGATGGTGGCGTTCTACGGGCACCCGTCCGCTCCCGTGCTCGGCGTCGCCGGCGAAGGGACACCGGCACGGGCGCTGTCACGTCTGCTCGACCAGGCGGCCCCCTATGCGGCGTCGGGACGGGAGATCGTTCCGGTGTTCGAGATGATCGCCACACTCGTGACCGCGAGCCCGGGCGCCGACGGCCTCTACCGTTCCCGAGCCGGCGAGGCCGAGCTGCGCACCTACCTCGACGAGATACGCACCGTCGGCGGTCGCCTCGTCCTCGACATCCAACCCGGCAGAGCCGACGTCGTCGACGAAGCCCGGGCATACGAGAACCTGCTGACCGAGCCCGATGTCGGGCTCGCCATCGACCCGGAGTGGGTCGTCGGGCCGACCCAGACGCCCGCAGGGCGGATCGGCACACTCGACGCCGCCGACATCAACCGGGTCTCGCGCTACCTCTCGGACCTCGCAGCCGACCACGACCTGCCGCCACGGATCCTGATCATCCATCGGTTCAGGGCGGCGATGGTGACCAACACCGACGCGATCGTCGACCGGCCCGGCGTCCGCATCATCTTCCACGCCGACGGCGAAGGAGGCCCGGCCGCCAAGATCGCCGACTACGACAACCTGCTCCCGCCCCGCTTCGAACGCGGCTTCAAGATCTTCTACGACGAGGACACGAATCGGCTGACCCCGAGAGAGGTCCTCGCCCGACTCGACCCCCTCCCCGTCTACGTCAGCTACCAGTGACGAGCCGGATGCCCGCACCAGCGGAGCATTCGCCCCGATCTCGTTGTGTTCTTCCACCGTGACGGTGGATCACCGCGACGAGATCGGGGCCGGGACGCTCAGCCGTCGGTGATGCAGCCGTGGCTGGCGTCGTCGACCAGCTTGATGTACTTCCAGAGCGTGCCCGAGGTTGCCTTGAACGGCGGGGCCGTCCATGCGTCGGCACGGGCTGCGAGCTCGTCGTCGGACACGTCGACGACGATGGTGTGCTCTTCGTCGTCGATGGTGATGAGGTCGCCGTCGTGCACCAGCGCGATGGGGCCGCCCTCCTGCGCTTCGGGCACGACGTGGCCGATGATGAACCCGTGGCTGCCGCCGGAGAACCGGCCGTCGGTGATGAGGGCCACGTCGTCGAGGAAGCCGGCGCCGGCGAGGGCGCTGGTGGGGGTGAGCATCTCGGGCATGCCCGGGCCGCCCTTGGGACCCTCGTAGCGGATGACGATGACATCGCCCGACGCGATCCGGCCCTCCTCGAGGCCGACGAGCATGTCCTCCTCGGAGTCGAACACCCGCGCTGGGCCCGAGAACCGCAGGCCCTCCTTGCCGGTGATCTTGCCGACGGCGCCGCCGGGCGCCAGGTTGCCGCGCAGGATCGAGATGTGGCCTCGGGACTTCACCGCGGTCTCGACCGGGGCGATGATGGTCTGGCCCTCGGTCAACGGCGCTGCGTCGGCGACGTTCTCGCCGAGGGTGCGGCCGGTGACCGTCATCTGATCGCCGTCCATGTAGCCCTTCTCGAGCAGGTAGCGGATGACGCCCGGGATGCCGCCGACGTCGTGGAGCTGCTCCATGACGTAGGCGCCCGACGGCTTGAGATCGGCCAGCAGCGGCACCCGGTTGCTGACCGACAGCCAGTCGTCGATGGTGAGGTCGATACCGAAGGCACGGGCCATCGCGATGCTGTGCAGCACCGCGTTGGTGGAGCCGCCGAGGGCCATGGTGAGCACCAGCGCGTTCTCGAACGACGCCCGGGTGACGATGCGTCGCGGCGTGAGCTCCTTCTCCAGACACACCTTGATGGCGTGGCCGGCGGCGACGCACTCGTCGATCTTGGCCTGATCCTCGGCCGGCGTACACGACGAGAACGGCAGGCTCAGACCCATGGCCTCGATGGCGCTGGCCATGGTGTTGGCCGTGTACATGCCGCCGCAGGCGCCGGCGCCGGGGCAGGCATTGGCGACGATGGCCTGGCGCTCCTCCTCGGTGATGGTGCCGGCCAGCTTCTGGCCGTAGCTCTGGAACGCCGAGACGATGTCGAGCTGCTCCTCGACCCCGCCGATGGTGGCGCATCCGGGCTTGATGGTGCCGCCGTAGACCATGATCGACGGCCGGTCGAGGCGACCCATGGCGATGACCACGCCCGGCATGTTCTTGTCGCAGCCGGGCAGGGCGACCAGGGCGTCGTACCACTGAGCGGCCATGACCGTCTCGACGGAGTCGGCGATGAGGTCGCGGCTCTGCAGCGAGTACGACATGCCGTCGGTGCCCATCGACATGCCGTCGGAGACGCCGATGGTGTCGAACCGCATGCCGATGAGGCCGGCTTCGACGACGCCACGCTTGACGTGGTCGCCCAGGCCACCCAGGTGCATGTTGCACGGGTTGCCCTCGTACCAGCACGCCGCGATGCCGACCTGGGCCTTGTCCATGTCGGCCGGGGTGAGGCCGGTGGCATAGAGCATCGCCTGCGACGCACCCTGGCTGGCCGGCTGGGTGATCCGCGACGACACACGGTTCAGCTGGACGGGCGTGTCGGCGGGATCAGGGGTATCGGCCATGGGTGCTCACAGTCGGGATGCAGGAACGGATGGAACCGCAGAGAGGATAGAGACTCGGCACGGTACGGCGCAGCGGGTTGCGGTGTGGTGGGTTGCGATGTGAACGGCAGACGCCTACGGAACCGACCCAGGGGGACGTCGCACCGAATGGTGTCGACCTCGGTGGTCGCGCCCAACCCGTGGGCGACAGCGCCCACGCGTCTGGCCGGTCAGGTGGCGTCTGCGAAGAGGTCCAACAGGCAGGCTTCGGTTTCTGGAGCCTGGGAAAGAGCACGCACCCAGATCTCCTCGGCTTCCTCGATGGTTAGCTCGTTGACGTTGAAATCGTCCAGCTGCAACCCAGCTTCGATCATGCACGGCCAGGCCTCCTGAGCAATCTCAAGGCGCAATTGCCTGGTGTCATCTGGCGTGGGACCGTTTTGAATCTCGTACACGAACTGCAAGAGGAAGAAGTACCTGCCCTGACAGTCGTCTGCCAACCGAAACATCTCCTCTTCGGTGATGCTCGTACCTTCGTTTCCGAACCCATAGGTGAACTGCTCGACGCCGAAGGTCGTCTCTGTCCTGATCCAGGGCGGATCGAGCACGAGCCCGGTGTCGGCCACGCAATCTGCGCCTCGCTCGACTTGCGTCCGATACTCGTCGAGGGTCACGACCCCATCGGCGAGCGCATCGGCCTGGCTCTCATCGATCCCCGACTCGACGAGATCGAGACCGGCAAGGTCCCGCTGAAGAGCGGGGTCGGGATCGCGGAACCGTTCCGGATCGATCGAATCGAGTGTTTCCTCGACGTCCTCCAGGGAGAGGAGTTCATCGGCAGGGGCAGGGGTGGCACGTGCGTCTGGAGCCGGTTCGACGCTTGGCGCCTCCACCGTTCCACCGACGCCAGGCTGACCTGCGACCACTTCGGTGTCACGGGTTCCTGCGCAGCCAGTAGCTGCGATCAGCAGCAAAGCCGAAACAACACCGATGACGAGTCTAGAAAGCAGCATGATACTCCGTAGGAAATGAGAGCGTCAGAGATGTGTCCGCATCCATGATTGGCGACCGTTCATATTCCACGATGTGGATAGTTGTCTGTACAACCATGCGCAGCACGTCCACGACGTCCAACTTGCCCCTTGGCCGGGAATCACATACCGCGCTCTCAGGCATATCGCAGCGCATGGACCGAGTGCCTGCATCACGGCTTTGTCACTACTCTTCGAGTAGCTGGTCGCCGAACAGCATTCCGACGAGCCCGGTCCTCCGCCCGTCGGCGGGGGGTTCTGCGCATTTGAAACGGGAGCTACGAATAGGGTGGTACTGGCGATCATGACCACCGCAACGACCAGCCATGCCATGCAAGGTACCCCCCCCGCTCCTGAGTCAATAGTCACAAACTGCTGGTCACGAGCGCGCCGTCGGCTCTGGCGGTGATGGTGGCCGAGGTGCCTACCGGGTCGGTGGTGAAGATCCGCTCGATGGCCGTCGCGTCGGTCGAGCCGACCCAGCGGCGGGCACCATCTGCGTCGAGGCAGGTGAAGACAGCTGCGTCGGGGCCGCCGGGGCCCGCACTGACGGTCGCTGCTTCGATGACGACGGCCATCCCCGGGAACGGATCGAACGGGCACGAGGATAGAGAGTCGGCGCCATGCCCCGCTGCGGATTCGATCGAGGCAGCGGGATCCGAACCCCGCATCACGACACCGAGCCCTTGGGCACCACCCACCGCACGGGTTGGCCGGTGAGCGCTGCGATTGCGTCGAAGTCGGCGTCGTAGTGCACGACGGTTGCACCGTGGTGTTCGGCCGTTGCGGCCGTCAACAGGTCGACGATGCCCGCCGTCCGGTGCTGGCTCTGCGCTGCGAGCGCTCGCTGCACAGCTCTGGCACGGTCCGCGATCGCTTGGTTCATGGGCAGATCGGTGAATCCGGCCGCTCTCGCCGCCGAGATGTCCTCGTACTCGCCGGGGTTGCGAGCCGAGTAGAGGATCTCCAGGTCGACGGTGACGCACGTGGCTGCCAGGCCGAGCCTCCCGATACGGGTGAGCTCTGCTCGCACGCTGGGATTCGCCGCACGCGCCGCTGCACTGGTGTCCGCGAGGTACAGACCTCTGGGGATCAACGGCGAGCCTCGTTGCGCACCCTTTCATCCCCGAGATCGGGGCTTCCCCAAACAGCGGGATCGTCGAACGCCTCGGCGCGACGACGACGTGCTGCGACGAAGGCGAGCGCAGCATTCACCGTCTCGACCTTGGTGGTCGTACCCAGCTCCTGCGCGGCAGCGGCGAGCGCTTCGTCGTCGATCTCGATGGTCGTCCGGGTCATCGCATCAGTGTGCCATGCAACGCATACTCCGTGCGTTCGAGTATGCCTCGTGCAGAGTCGCGCAGATCCCCCCTCGAGGTTTCCCCGAGCCGACCGCCCCTATCCCGAGAAGTTCGCGAATTGGGTCTGCCCGCCTGTATCACCCACGACCGTCGCCGTGGCCTCCACGAGGCCACCGGCGAGCACCTGGTCGATCACGGCGCGGTCGGTCGAGCCGACCCAGCGGCGGGCACCGTCGGCGTCGAGGCAGGAGATGATCGCAGCGTCGGGTCCGCCAGGGCCTGCGCTGACCGTCGCTGCTTCGACGGTGGCGGCCACCTCTTCGCCCTCGGCGAGTTCGGCAGGCGTCGGGCGCGCCACATCGGCGCCGGTGGGGCCGATGCGGCGGTCCCGGCGGAAGCCTTCCGCGGGTGGGCGACCCGACAGCGCCAGTGCGCTGTGTTTCGAGAACCAACCGCCGTTGCCGGTGAGCAGCGCGAACTCCTCGGGCGCTTCGCGCAGCAGCGCCACCGCCGTGGCCGCAGCGTGCAGGCAGTAGCTGTTGAGCGGGCCACCTGCGAAGGTCAGCCCTCCGGTGATGGTGAAGTCCCGGTCCTCGGCGACGCCGATCTCGCGCTGGGCCAGCTCGACGGCTGCCGGGAAGCACGAGTACAGGTCGAGGTACCTGCAATCGTCGACGCCCACCCCGGCGAGCTCCAGGGCCCGGCGGCCGGAGCGCCCCATGGCCGGCGACTCGTCGAGGGCGTGGCGGTGGGTGGGGATCATCTCGTCGTCGTCGCCGGTGGCGGCGACGGGGAACACCCAGCGGTCGCGAGGCACCCCGAGGCGGGTCGCGGTCTCGACCGACACCATCACCAGCGCTGCGGCCTGGTCGACATCGATGTTGGCGGTCATCAGCTTGGGGTACGGGTGCGCGACCAACCGGTTGGCCGGTGTGATCGTCGAGATGACCTCGGCCGACGGGGCGTCGCGCAACACGGCGTGGGGATTGCCGGCGGCCACCTGCGCGGCAGCGGCCCACATGGCGCCGATCCGACCGAGGTTCGCCGCGACGTCCTCCCCGCGGCGGTGACGAATGGCGGACTCGGCGAGCGCATAGAACACCGGCGCACTCCGCACGCCTGCGCTGATCATCGCCTGGTCCATCATGGCCGGAAAGGCCGGTTCGCCCTCGTCGGGAACGGCGTCGTCACGCTCGGGATGCCACGTCGCCTCCTCGCCGCGCTTGGCGAGCCGACGCCGGGTGCGGCCGACCTCGGAGGAACAGACGAGGGCGGCGTCGAGGCTGCCGTCGGCGATGCGCGCGGCGGTGTCGCCGACCAGGTCGTACACCTCGTTGCCGCCGATCGCAGAGCGGGAAGTCCACGCTTCCTCGACACCGAGCGCAGCCGCCACCAGACGCCCGGGGTCCTTGTAGGGCCAGATACCACCCAGGACCCGCACGGCACCCAGGGCGTCGCGCACCGCAGCCTCGCCCGCGTCGGCGAGGGCACGCTCGGCGACGCGCACCATCTCGTCGATGGGGTCGTGGTCGGTGTCGTCCGAAGCGTTGCGCTGGGCCGCACCGATGATCACAGGGGTTCGTTGGTCCACCGGCCGATCGTATTGACTCGGCTGCTGTCACAAAACAGCCCGGTACCGACGCGGCGGCCGGTGGCCCGACCGCACCTCGCGCCGCCGGGTCGGCCGCCACCGGGCCGACGTGGGCGGCCGTACACTCTCGCCATGCCGGCATCGCAGTCCCGAACGGGGCCATTCACCCGAACCTTCACCGGCATCGTCGACGAACGCTGGATCGACGCCAACGGCCACATGGCCGAGGCCCGCTACGGCCACGTCTTCGCCGACGCGACCGACGAGATGCTCGTGCTGCTCGGATTCGACCCCAACCTCGAGCACACCGCCGCGGTGTACTTCACCTCCGAGACCCACACGGTGTTCCGTGACGAGCTCCTCGAGGACGATCGCATCGCCGTCGACACCTTCGTGGTCGGCGTCGACGAGCTGCGTCTCCACCTGTTCCACGAGCTGCGCCAGATCGACGACGAGCCCTCTGACGACGGCAACCCGGCCGAGACCATCGTCGCCACCCAGGAGTCGCTGCTCGCGCTCGTCGACGCCGACACCGCGGCGATCACCGCGCTCGATCCCGACACCGTCGAGCGCATCGCCGCGCTGCGGGCGCCGGTCGAGGCTGCACTGCTGGGGCGCGCCATCTCGGGACCGTGACCGCGGCGGGTGACGCCGGCGGTCGTTGGGAGTTCTGGATCGACCGGGGCGGCACGTTCACCGACGTCGTCGCCATCGCGCCCGACCGCACCGTCCAGAGCCGCAAGGTGCTCTCGGAACACCCGAACCGCAGCACCGACGCGGCCATCGCCGCCATCCGCGACGTCCTGGGCGTACCCGAACCCGAGCCCTTGCCGCTCGGCACCATCGCCGCGGTGAAGATGGGGACCACGGTCGCCACCAACGCGTTGCTCGAACGGCAGGGCGAACCCACGGCGCTGGTCATCACCCGGGGATTCCGCGATGCGCTGCGCATCGGCACCCAGGCCCGCCCCGACCTGTTCGCACTCGACATCGTCGTGCCCGACGTCGTGTACTCGACCGTCGTCGAGGTCGACGAACGGGTGGCCGCCGACGGCACGGTGCTCGTGCCCCTCGACGTCGACGCCGCCCGGGCCGCGCTGGCCGCAGCCGCCGTCGACGGCTGCACCGCGGCTGCCATCGTGTGCCTGCACGGCTACCGGTACCCCGACCACGAGGCCCGACTGGCCGAGCTCGCCCACGAGGTGGGCTTCGCCCAGGTCTCGGTGAGCCACCGGGTCGACCCGCTGATGAAGCTGGTGCCCCGGGGCGACACCACCACCGTCGACGCCTACCTGTCGCCGGTGCTGCGCCGCTACGTCGACCAGGTCGCCGCGCAGCTCCCGGCCGACTGCCGGCTGACCTTCATGCAGTCCAGCGGCGGGCGCACCGACGCGCACCGCTTCAGCGGCAAGGACGCACTGTTGTCCGGCCCGGCCGGCGGGGTCGTGGGCATGGCCCGCACCGCCGGAGCCGCCGGGTTCGATCGCCTGATCGGCTTCGACATGGGCGGCACCTCGACCGACGTGTCGCACCTGGCCGGCGAGTACGAACGCGTCGTCGAGTCCGAGGTGGCCGGGGTCCGGGTGCGCGCCGCGATGCTGGACATCCACACCGTCGCCGCCGGCGGCGGTTCGATCCTGCACTTCGACGGGGCACGGTTCCGGGTCGGTCCCGACTCCGCCGGCGCCGACCCCGGCCCTGCGTGCTACGGCAACGGCGGGCCCCTGACGGTCACCGACGCCAACGTCGTGCTGGGTCGGCTGCGTCCCGAGTACTTCCCGAAGGTGTTCGGCCCCGGCGGCGACGCGTCGCTCGACGCCGACGCGGCGAGACGGGGGTTTGCCGAGCTGGCGGCCGAGGTATCGGCGGCCACCGGCGAGGCCTGGACCTTCGAGCGCCTGGCCGAGGGGTTCGTCACCATCGCCGTCGACAACATGGCCAACGCCATACGCCGCATCTCGGTACAGCGCGGCCACGATGTCGGCGACCACACCCTGGTGTCGTTCGGCGGGGCGGGCGGTCAGCACGCCTGCGCCGTCGCCGACCGGCTGGGTATTCCCCGGGTGTTCGTCCATCCCCAGGCCGGGGTGCTCTCCGCGGTCGGCATCGGCCTGGCCGAGATCCGCCACGTGGCGGGCCGCGCCGTCGAGATCGCCCTCGACGACGCCGGCGAGGCCCTGGCTGCAGTCTTCGCCGCACTCGAGGCCGAGGTCGGCTCCGAACTCGTGTCCCGGGGGGTCGCGCCCGGCACCGCCCGGCTGGTGCGCCGGCTCTCGGTGCGCGCCGCGGGTTCGGACACGGCCCTGGTGGTCGACGCAAGCGAGGCCGCCGACGTGCGGTCCGCCTTCGTCGCCGCGCACCGGAGCCGATTCGGTTTCGTCGACGACGACCGCTCGCTGGTGGTCGAAGCCGCACAGGTGGAGGGCATCGGACCCACACCGCAGCTGGATCTGGCGGGTCCGGCCGCGCAGGCATCGTCGGGCGCCGGTGATCGGAGGATGCACGAGCTGGTGGTCGCCGGTTCCGCCCGGCCCGCGCCATTCGTGGATCGGGCCTCGTGGGCCGCCGGGAGCCGCGTCGAGGGGCCGGCGGTGATCGTCGAGACCAACGCCACGACGGTCGTCGATCCCGGCTGGCAGGCCACCATGACGGCGGCCGGGGACCTGGTGATCGAGCGCATCACGCCACGGCCGGGTGCCGGCGGCGTGGGTACCGCCGTCGATCCCGTGCAGCTCGAGATCTTCGACAACCTCTTCATGAACGTCGCCGAGCAGATGGGTGTCGTGCTGGCGCAGACCGCGGCGTCGGTCAACATCAAAGAGCGCCTCGACTTCTCCTGCGCCATCTTCGGACCCGACGGCGACCTGGTGGCCAACGCGCCGCACATCCCGGTGCACCTGGGCTCGATGGGCGACGCCGTCAAGGCCGTCATCGCCTCACGATCGGCGCGGGCCTCGGGCGACGCAGCCGCGTCGTCGGGTCATGGGATGGCGCCCGGCGAGGTCTACGTCACGAACGCCCCGTACCGCGGCGGCACCCACCTGCCCGACGTCACCGTCGTGACACCCGTGTTCGCCGACGCCCTATCCGGCACCGCACTGACCAGCGAAGCCCAGTCGGCCGAGCCCGGTGTCACCTCCGGCGGCGGCCCGACCCGGGACCGGCCGATCTTCTACGTCGCCGCTCGCGGCCACCACGCAGACATCGGCGGCATCACGCCCGGGTCGGCGCCGGCGCACTCGACCAGCGTCGAAGACGAAGGCGTGCTCCTCGACGACCACCTCCTCGTCGCCGACGGCCGCTTCCTCACCGACGAGTTGCGCGCCGTGCTCGCCGGCGGCCGCCATCCGGCACGCAACCCGGATCAGAACATCGCCGACCTGCGGGCCCAGGTGGCGGCCTGCGAGAAGGGCATCGCCGAGCTGGGCCGGGTGGTCGCCCACTACGGCCTCGACGTCGTCCACGCGTACATGGGTCACGTCGAGGCCAACGCCGAGGCGTCCGTACGGCGCCTGCTGCGAGGGTTGTCCGACGGCGCGTTCACGTGCGCGACCGACGATGGATCGCAGGTGTCGGTCGCCATCCGCGTCGACCGCGACGCCGGATCGGCGGTGATCGACTTCACCGGCACCAGCGGCCCCCACCCCGGCAACTTCAACGCCCCTCGCGCGGTGTGCCACGCCGCGGTCCGGTACGTGCTGCGGCTGCTCGTCGGCGACCCCATCCCGCTCAACGCCGGCGCCATGGCCCCGGTCGAACTGATCATCCCCGACCCGAGCCTGATCTCGCCGAGATACCCGGCGGCGGTCGTGGCCGGCAACGTCGAGACCAGCCAGCTCATCGTCGACACGCTCCTGGGAGCGTTCGGCGTGGCCGGTGCGTCGCAGGGGACGATGAACAACGTGTTGTTCGGCAACGACCGGCACCAGTACTACGAGACCGTCTGTGGTGGCGCCGGTGCCACCGCCACCGCCGACGGTGCGAGCGCCGTGCACACCCACATGACCAACTCCCGGCTGACCGATCCCGAGGTGCTCGAGTGGCGCTTCCCGGTGCGGGTCGAGGAGTTCTCGATCCGGCGGGGTTCGGGCGGCGAGGGCGCCCATCGCGGCGGCGACGGCGTGGTCCGCCGCCTGCGCTTCGACGAGGCCATGGAGGTCAACATCTTGTCGTCGCGGCGGGTGGTGGCGCCCTACGGCACCTCGGGCGGCTCGCCGGGGGCCGTCGGGATCAACCTCGTGCTCCGGGCCGATGGCTCGACCGAGCAGCTGGCCGGCGTCGCGTCGGTCCGGGTCGAGCGGGGCGACGCCATCGAGATCGCCACTCCCGGCGGCGGGGGCCACGGGGCCACTCGTCCGGTATGACGGCGGGGTCCACCGACGGGCCCGGCCCCATCTCTAAGGTCCTGATGTGTCATCGAGCCTGCCATCGCGCCTGTATGTCGACGACGATGCCTTCGAGGCAGAACGGACAGCGGTGTTCGGCAGAGAGTGGATGATCCTCGGCCGCACCGACGAGCTCGTGCACTCCGGCGGCTACGTCGCCGAGGAGATCGCCGGCTACCCGGTGTTCATCGTTCTCGACGGCAACGGCCATCCCTGGGGCTACCACAACGTCTGTCCCCACCGGGCGGGACCCATCCTGCCCAACGGGCGAGGCGTCACCGACACGCTGCAGTGCCGATACCACGGCTGGTGTTTCTCGTTCGAAGGCGCGCTGGTCGACGCCCCGGGTTTCGGTGACGCCTCTGCGCTCTCCGGTGACAGCGAACGGTTGTCGGAGATCTCGATGGGGCGCGCCGGACAGATGCTGTGGGTGTCGTTGGCGGGTTCGGCCATCTCGCTCGACGAGGCGCTCGGATCGCTCATGTCCCAGTGTGCCGACGTGGACTTCGGCGCCATGCAGTTCACCGGCCATCGCACCGAGACCATGCGCTGCAACTGGAAGCTCGTCGTCGAGAACTACCTCGACAGCTACCACGCCGCCCGGACCCACAGCGTGCTGGCCACCCACTTCGACATGGCAGCCTCGAGCGTGTCGATCCTCGACGATCGCACGACGGCGCAGGAGGCGCGCACCAGCAACGGGTGGGTGATGCGGTGGTACTACCTGTACCCCAACGTGTTGCTGCAGGTGCTCGGGTCGACGCTGTGCTGGACCCAGGTCCTGCCGAGAGGACCCCACGAGACGTTGCTCGCGTTCGACTTCTTCACCCTTCCCGGCGTCGACGACAAACCCCTGCGGGACCTCTGCGCCCAACTGGTGCGCGACGACCAGCCCATCTGTGCCGCCGTCCACGCCAACATGGCCTCGGGCGTGTACCGGGGTGCCGCACCGAGCTCGCCGCAGGAACACGCCGTGTCGTGGTTCCAGAGCCGCGTCCTCGCCGCGGTCGACCCCCGCTCGGGACTGGGCTGACCCTCCACACACCGACCGGCATCGCCGCGGCCGACGGGCATATCCTCGGCCCGTGGGCCCGCTACCGGTATTGGACATCTCGGCGTTCCTCGACGATCCCCACTCGGCTGCCGGGCGACGGTTCGTCGACGAGCTCATCGCCACCGAGCACGACATCGGGTTCTGCCACCTGGTCGGCCACGGCATCGACCCGGCGCTCGAGGTCCGGGTGATGGAGCTGGCCGCGGCGTTTTTCGCCCTGCCCGAGCCCGACCGCCTCGAGATCGTCAACACCAACACGCCGCACTTCCGGGGCTACACCCGTCTCGGTCAGGAGCACACCAACGGCACCAGCGACTGGCGTGATCAGATCGACATCGGCCCCGAACGTGCCGCTCCGGACCTCGGGCCCGATGCGCCGCCATGGCTGCGGCTGCGGGGCCCCAACCAGTGGCCGAGCGCCGTCCCGCAGATGCAGGACGTGGTCACCGCTTGGATGGAAGAGATGGCCCGGGTGGGCCGTGCGGTGCTGTCGGCGCTGGCCCTGGGGCTGGAGCTGCCGGCCGATCACTTCGAGCCCGTCGTGACGCCCGACCCCGAGGTGCTGGTGAAGATCATCCGGTATCCGGCCCAGGACATCGCAGCCGACACCGGCCAGGGCGTGGGACTGCACCACGACTCGGGTCTGTTGTCGTTCATCATGCAGGACGACGTCGGCGGCCTGCAGGTGCAGACCGGTGACACCCTCGTCGACGCCACCCCGATGCCCGGCGCCTACGTGCTGAACCTCGGCGAGATGCTCCAGGTCGCGACCAACGGCTACCTGCGTGCCACCAAGCATCGGGTAGTGAGCCCTCCGCCGGGGTGCGAGCGCATTTCGGTGGCGTACTTCTTCAACCCGTGCATGGAGTCCCGCCTCGACCCCATCGAGCTCCCGCCCGCACTCGCGGCTCGGGCACCGGGCGGACAAAACGCGAACCCCGATGACCCGATCTTCGCCACCTACGGCGAGAACTGGCTGAAGTTCCGCCTCCGCAGCCACCCCGACGTCGCCGAGATCTGGCACGCCGACCTCGTGCCCTGACTGTCGTCGCCGCGACACGGGCGCGGACCGAGCGCCGCCGGTCGTCGCCCTGAAGCGCACGTCTCCTCGACCGTTGCAGGTGGCGCCGAAACACGTCGCCAGAGCAACGATCCTCGGCGCCAGAACCCACGGCCAACCCGACCGGCGCCGAAACACGTCGCCAGAGCAACGATCCTCGGCGCCAGACCTGGCGCGCTGGTTGACAAGACCTCGTGACAGGGGTCACTGGCGCGCCTACGATCCCCGCCATGCCGCTGAACGAGCACGGCCGACCGGTCGACGAGGTCATCGCCGAGCTCTCGGTCAAGCGCGCCGACGACGTGCGCTGGGCCGACGGGCGCACCTTCGGGCTCGTGTACGACGGCGGACCCGGCGTGCATCACGTGGCCGAGGCCGCAGCGGCGATGTACCTGCACGAGAACGCGCTCAACACCCAGGCGTTCCCGTCGCTGGGCGCAATCCAGTCCGAGGTCGTCGGCTGGACCGCCGACCTGCTCCACGGTGGCGACACCGCCTCGGGGTTCCTCACCAGCGGCGGCACCGAATCCATCCTCTGCGCCGTCAAGGCCGCACGCGAGCGCGGCCGCGCCGAGCGGGGCATCACCGCGCCCGAGATGGTCCTCGCCGAGAGCGCCCACGCAGCGTTCCACAAGGCCGCCCACCTGTTCGGCATCACCGTCCACAAGACCCCGGTGCGGTCGGACTGGACCGCCGACGTCGATGCCATGGCTGCGCACGTCAACGACCAGACCGTGCTGGTGGTCGGCTCGGCTCCGCAGTACCCCCAGGGCGTGATCGACCCCATCGGCGAGATCGCAGCGCTGGCCCAGTCGGTCGGCGCCAGCTGTCACGTCGATGCGTGTATGGGCGGGTTCGTCCTGCCGTTCGCCGAACGGCTCGGCCGCACCATCGCCCCGTGGGACTTCCGGGTCCCGGGCGTCACCACCATCTCGGCCGACATCCACAAGCTCGGCTACGCCCCCAAGGGCGTGTCGGTCATTCTGCATCGCAGCAAGGAGCTGCGCCGCTACCAGACCTTCGTGTTCGACGACTGGCTCGGCGGGTTCTACGCGTCGCCCAACCTGCAGGGCACCCGATCCGGGCTTCCCATGGCGTGCGCTTGGGCGGTGATGAGCCACCTCGGCGTCGACGGCTACGTCGAACTCACGCGCGCAACCCTCGACAACGCCGACCGCGTCCGGGCCGGCATCGCGGCCATCGACGGCATCCGGGTGCTCGGCGACGGCGACCTGCACCTCATCGCCCTCGCCGCCGACCCGGCCGCTCCCGGCGAGCCGGTCGACGTGTTCGCCCTCGGCGACGCACTGCGGGCACGAGGCTGGTACCTCGACCGCCAGGGCCCGCCCGACTCGCTGCACTCCACCGTCTCCAACTCCAACACGGGCGTGATCGACCAGTACCTCGACGATCTCGCTGCATCGGTGGCCGACGTCAGCGGCACGACGACCCTCGACCGCTCAACGACCTACGCCACGCTCGACTGACCTCGGCGGCACCACCGGGGACGCGTCGGCGGGCGCGACCACGACTCATATGGGACACCTTGCTGTGAGCAGAACGACGCTCATCGCCATACTGCTCATCGGCCTGGGTACGGCCATGGCCGCCCTCGGTTCCGCCGCGCGCAATGGTCGCATCGACCTGCCGCTGGGCGGTCACACCCGCGACACCACCAGCGCGGACAGTTGGCGGCGGGCCCACGAGCGGATCGGCACGTGGCTGTCGGCATCGGGCTGGTTCGCTGTGGCAGCCGGCATCGTCGCCGCAGTGGCCGCCGATATCTCGGTGTGGGCTGCCGTGGCCGGATTCGCAGCGCTGGTGATCCTGCCGTTGGTCGGCACGGCACTCGGTGTGCGCGAACTCCGCGCCGCCCGACCGGTGCTGTAGGCACTGCATCCGAGCGGTCTCGTAGGCACTGCGTCCGACCGGCGCCACGCTCGGCCGGGCCGAGGTTCCGGCCGGGCCGCCGCTCTGTAGGTTGATCTGCATGGGTGTCCCGCAACGACCGACCGTGCAGGCCCGGGCGAGCGACTTCGCCCGCAGCGGGTTCGGGATGCTGCTCGTCGCGGTCGTGGCGGCGTGGATCATCGAGATCGTCGACCAGGTGGTGATGGACGATCGCCTCCAACGCAACGGCATCCACCCACGCGAGGTCGACGGCATCGACGGCATCGTGTGGGCGCCGTTCCTGCACTCGGGCTTCGGGCACGTGGCATCCAACACCGTGCCCCTGCTGGTGATGGGCGGGCTGATCGCGGCGCGGGGCCGCACGTACTGGGCCCGGATCACGCTGATCACGATCGCCGCCGGCGGCGCCCTGGTGTGGCTGCTCGGCGGGTCGGGCAACCACATCGGCGCGAGCGGTGTGGTGTTCGGCTATTTCGGGGCGCTGCTCGGCGCAGCGTGGTTCGAGCGACGCCCCGCCGCCCTGGGGGGAGCACTGATCGCGGTCTTCCTGTATTCGGGGAGCCTGGCGGGACTGGTGCCCCAGGGTGACCTGTCGTGGGAGAGCCACCTGTTCGGTTTCATCGTCGGCTTCCTGGTGGCCCGGGCACTGGCCGAGCCACGCCGTCGTCCCGGCGAGGAAGAGGGCTACCGCTACGACTGGGAACTCGACGAACCCTGGCGGGACTGACGCAGCGTCCCCGTCGGCAGCCAGCGATCCAGGCAGGCAGGCGCAGTGGCCGACCAGGCCAACGGCCGACCAGGCCAACGGCCGACCAGGCCAACGGCCGACCAGGCCAACGGTTCCGGCGCCGAAACACGTCGCCAGAGCAACCATTCTCGGCGCCAGAACCTCTGGCCAACCAGACCGGCGCCGAAACACGTCGCCAGAGCAACCATTCTCGGCGCCAGAACGTTTGGCCGACCGGACCGGCGGCTGGCGTGGCAGGATCCACCGATGGATCGCGACCTTCGACCTGAGCCCACGGGGCCCACCAACGTCTGCGTCGTCCTGCTCGACTCGCTCAACCGGCACATGCTCGGCAGCTACGGCGGCACCGAGTTCGCCACCCCCAACCTCGACCGCTTCGCCGCCGAGCGCGCCACCCGATTCACCAACCACGTCACCGGGTCGCTCCCCTGCATGCCCGCCCGCCACGACATCCTCTGCGGCGCACTCGACTTCCTCTGGAAGCCCTGGGGCTCCATCGAGATCTGGGAACAACCCATCACCCGGGCCCTGGCCGGTGCCGGCGTCGTCAGCCACCTCTCCACCGATCACCCCCACCTGTTCGAGAGCGGCGGCGAGAACTACCACACCGACTTCTCCGGCTGGGAGTACGTCCGCGGCCACGAGGGCGACCCGTGGCGCACCCATCCCGACCCCTCCTGGATCGGCAGCCCGGCGATGCCCGCCCGTCCCGGTGGCTGGTACTTCGAGAAGGTGTTCGGCGTCGACGGCCTCGACCGGGGCTACGACCGCGCCCGCACCTTCTTCCGTGAGGAGGCCGACTACCCCGGCCCCCGGACCATGCGCGACGCCGCCCGCTTCCTCACCGAGGCGACTCCCCACCACGACCGCTGGTTCTGCTTCGTCGACGAGTTCGACCCCCACGAACCCTTCGACACCCCCGAGCCCTGGGCCGGCCGCTACCAGGACGGCCCGTGGGACGACGACTGGATCATCTGGCCGCCCTACGGCACCGGCGTGATCGCCCAGGGCCACATGACCGAGGGCGAGGGTCGGCACCTGCGGGCCAACTATGGATCCAAGCTGTCGATGATCGACCACTGGTTCGGCGCCATCCTCGACGCCTTCGACCAGCGCGGCCTGTGGGACGACACGGCCTTGATCGTCTGCACCGACCACGGCCACTACCTGGGCGAGACCCGCGAGGGGACTGACGTGTGGGGCAAACCCGGCGTCCCCCAGTACGAGCCGCTGGGCCACATTCCGCTGCTCATCCACTGGCCCGGTCGCCCCGGCGGCGGGACCTGCGATGCGCTCACCACCAACGTCGACCTCTTCGCGACGATCGCCGACGTCTACGACGTCACCGTCGGTCACCGCACCCACGGCCGATCGCTCGTCCCGGTGCTGGCGGGCGACGCCGACTCGGTGCGTGACTGGGCCATCGGCGGGGTGTGGGGCGGCTGGGTGCAGGTCACCGACGGCCGCCGCAAGTACGCCCGTGCCGCCGACGGCGACAACCTGCCGCTGTCGATGTGGTCGAACCGCTGGTCGACCATGCCCACCCACATCGCCGGGTTCACCGAGCTCCCCCCGCCCGATCAGCGGGCCTGGCTCGACACGATGCCGGGGTCACAGATCCCGGTGATCCGCCAGCCCTACGAGGCCGGCGACCCCACACCGTTCTGGGCGGGCGGTGCCCGCACCGTCGGCCAACACCATCTCTACGATCTGACCGTCGACCCCGACGAGGCCGAGAACCGCGTCGGCGAGGCGTCCGAAGCCGAGATGATCGACCTGCTGCGCACCGCGCTCGCGGCCGTCGATGCCCCGTCCGAACAGTTCGCCCGCCTCGGCATCGGTGCCCCGTGAGCTCGGTGCATCACGAGCGGCGGTCGACGATGAACAACAGAGCCCCGTGACCGATCAGCGCCCCCGCTTCCACCTGGCGTTCCCGGTCCACGACCTCGACGCCGCCCGGGCCTTCTACGGCGGCGTGCTCGGCTGCCCCGAGGGCCGGTCGGCACCGGACTGGGTCGACTTCGACCTGTTCGGTCACCAGATCGTCGCCCATCTGGTGGCGGGCTCACCCGCTGACGCCGACCACAGGGCCGATCCGACGAACCTCGTGGACGGCCACGACGTGCCGGTGCCGCACTTCGGGCTGCTCCTCGAGCCGGACGACTGGACCGCGATGGCCGATCGCCTGGTGTGCGCCGGGACGGAGTTCGTCATCGAGCCGCACGTCCGTTTCGTCGGCGAGGTCGGCGAGCAGTCGACGATGTTCCTGCTCGATCCGAGCGGCAACGCCCTCGAGTTCAAGTCCTTCGCCGACGACACCCACGTCTTCGCCCGCTGACCCGCGGCCCGAGCGGCCCGTGAGCGCAGCGAACCAGAGCGGGAGACACCGCGGCCCGAGCGGCCCGTGAGCGCAGCGAACCAGAGCGAAAGACACCAGATCCGGATCCACCGAATCGCAACCGTTCGTGCTGCCCCCGAGAACTGACGGGTCGTCAGATACGGCCTCGTCAACTAGGATCACGCCATGTCCGACACCACGCTCGACACTGTCATCAAGGGCGGAACCGTCGTCGACGGCACCGGCGCCCCGGCTCGGGTGGCCGACATCGGCATCGCCGATGGCCGCATCGTCGCCATCGGCGAGATCGCCGACGACCGCATCGGTGGCGACACCGACGTCGTCGACGCCACCGGCCTGGTGGTCTGCCCGGGTTTCGTCGACCCGCACACCCACTACGACGCCCAGCTGTTCTGGGATCCGCGGGCAACCCCGTCGAACCTGCACGGCGTCACCAGCGTCGTCATGGGCAACTGCGGATTCACGCTGGCGCCGCTCGGGTCGCCCGACGACGGCGACTACATCCGCAAGATGATGGTGAAAGTCGAGGGCATGCCCCTGGCCGCGCTCGAGAACGGCATCGACTGGACCTGGAGCACCTTCGGCGAATACCTGGCCCGCCTCGACGGCAACGTCGCCCTCAACGTCGGCGCCATGGTCGGCCACAACGCCCTGCGCCGCACCGTCATGGGCGATGACGCCACCGAGGCCCAGGCCACCCCCGAACAGGTCGCCGAGATGAAGCGCCTGCTGATCGAGTCCATCGAGGCCGGCGGCATGGGGTTCTCGACCACCCGGGCCTACACGCACTCCGACGGCTCCGGGAAGCCCGTGCCGTCACGGGTCGCATCGGTCGACGAGCTCCTCGAGCTGTGCGCCGTGGTCGCCGACTACGAGGGCACCACCCTCGAGTGGGCATCCGACGGCTGCCTCAACGGCTTCACCGACGACGAGGTCGAGCTCATGGCCGACATGTCGCTGGCGGGACGTCGACCCCTCAACTGGAATGTCCTGACCGTCGACTCGGCGCGCCCCGACGACTACCGCAGCCAGCTCGAGGCCCTCGAGCGCTGCACCGAACGCGGCGCCCGTGTCGTTGCGCTCACGATGCCGGTGCTGGTGGGCATGAACATGAGCTTCAACACCTACTGCGCGCTCAACATGCTGCCCGGCTGGGGCGAGATCCTCGGCCTCCCGGTCCCCGAGCGCATGGAGAAGCTGCGCGATCCGGCCGTGCGGGTGCAGATGGAACAGTCCGCAGCCTCGCCCGAGGCCGGCGTGTTCAGCCGCCTCACCGGCTGGGGCCTCTACCGCATCGGCGACACGTTCTCGCCCGACAACGACGGGCTCAAGGGCCGCCTCGTCGCCGACATCGCCCGCGAGCGCGGCGTGCGCGACTTCTACGCGCTGCTCGACATCGTCGTGGCCGACGAGTTGCGCACCATCTTGTGGCCCGGCCCGACCGACGACGACCCCGCCTCGTGGTACATGCGCCGCGAAGCCTGGGAGCATCCCGACGTCATGATCGGCGGCAGCGACGCCGGCGCCCATCTGGACCGCATGTCGGGCGCGCCCTACACCACGGCGTGGCTCCACGACACCCTGCACGGGCGCAAGCTCACCACCCTCGAGGAGACCGTGCAGCACCTGACCTCGGTGCCGGCACGCCTGTTCGGGTTCACCGAGCGCGGCGAGCTGCACGAGGGCTGGCACGCCGACATCGTCGTCTTCGACCCCGCCACGGTGAACTCCGGCGACGTCGTGATGGTCGAGGACCTCCCCGGCGGCAGCGGGCGCCTGTTCGCCGAGGCCGAGGGCATCCGCCGCGTGTTCGTCAACGGCGTCGCCACCATCGTCGAGGGCGTTGCCACCGAGAACCTGCCGGGCATCGTGTTCCGCTCCGGCCGCGACACCGAGACCGTCAAGATCCCCGCCGACGCGTAGTCCCCTGGCCCGGCGCGGTGTTCCTGGCCCGGCTCGTCTCCTGGTCTCACACCCAGCGCGCGGGCTCCGTGGCCCCGTCTCGCCGCTGCCCGGTCGCCACGTCGCCGGGCGGTGTCGGCGGGCTGCGCAGCAGCGGCGAAACGCCGAGACGGCTCGGGGGCACCCACCACGCCAACGCCGGTCGTCGCCGTCTCGGAACAAGCGAAAGCGCCGACCTGCGCGTATGTGTGTCTGCCCGGGGCACCTGTTCCTGGCCGGCTCGTCTCCTGGTCTCACACCCAGCTTGCGCGTGCCCCGTCTCGCCGCTGCCCGGTCGCCACCGTCGCCGGGCGTCGGCGGGCTGCGCAGCAGCGGCGACGCCGAGACGGCTGCGGCACCCACCACGCCAACGCCGGTCGTCGCCCGTCGGAACAAGCGAAAGCGCCGACCGGCTCCCAGCTGATCTGCCCGGCTGCCGACCACTCGGCGGCCACCTCGACTTCACCAACTCCGAGGCGACCGGCCTCCGGGCCGCGATGGACACGAGTTGGTTGAAAGTACGACTTGACCCCTGCCCTTCCCCGGCCTCGCCGCCACCGCGCCGGGTGGTTCCAGAACCAGGAAGGGCAGACCCCGCCCTTTCCTATGTCGCTGCCGGGTAGTCGGTGTAGCCCTCGGGGCCGACGGTGTAGAGGGCCTTGCGGTCGAAGGCGGTCAGATCGACGCCCTGGCGGATGCGTTCGACCAGGTCGGGGTTCGAGATGTAGGCGCGGGCGAACGACACCGCAGCCGCCGCCCCGCTGGCGACGACTCGCTCGGCCTCGGCGACGTCGTAGCTGTCGTTGACGATCAGCGGGGCGCTCGAGTGGCTCCGGGCCAGCGCGAGGTTGTCGACGCCGGCGTCCATGCGGATCACGTGCAGGTAGGCGAGGCCCATCGGTTCGATGGCCCCGAAAAGCGCGGTGAAGGTCTCGGCGGGGTCGTCGTCGTGGAGGTCGTTGAACGGATTGCCCGGGCACACCCGTAGACCGACCCGTGCCGCTCCGATCTCGGCGGCCAACGCCTCGAGGGTCTCGACCACGAAACGGATCCGGTTCTCGACCGACCCGCCGTAGCGGTCGGTGCGGTGGTTCGTGCCCGTCGACAGGAACTGGGCGGGCAGGTATCCGCTGGTGCCGTGGAGCTCGACGCCGTCGAAACCGGCTGCCACGGCGTTGGCGGCGGCGTGGCGATAGTCGTCGATGGTGGCGACGACCTCGTCGGTGGTGAGCTCGACCGGCTCGTCGAACGGGGCCATGCCAACGGTGTCGGTGTACATCGCGCCGTCGGCGCGGATGGCCGAGGGCGCCACGGTGCGGGCGCCGGGATCCTTGTTGTCGGCGTGGGCGATGCGTCCACAGTGCATCAGCTGGGCGACGATGGTGCCGCCGGCCTCGTGGACGGCATCGGTGACCCGGCGCCAGCCGGCGATCTGAGCGTCGGTCACCAGGCCGGGCGTGCGGACGTACCCCTTGCCGTCGGCGCTGGGATAGATGCCCTCGCTGATGATCATCCCGGCGCCGGCACGCTGGCGGTAGTACTCGACGACGAGGTCGGTGGGTTCGTCGGCGTCGCCGGCGCGCGACCGGGTCATCGGGGCCATCACGACCCGGGTGCGCAGGTCGAGATCGCCGAGTCGGGTGGGGGTCAACAGCTGCATCGCAGCAGTCTGGCGCACCGACACGCCACAACGGAACACGTCGGCAAGGACGGGAGCCGACCGGACGTCGAAATCTGGGACTCGTGCCGGAAGATCTCCGGCACGAGTCCCGGATTTCGGTACCCGCTAGCCGGCTTCGGAGTGGGTGACGGCGGGTTCGCCCATCCATTCGCGCAGGGTGTTCTTCAGCTTGGTCTGCTGGATGAACAGGTCGTGCTCGGCCGGGCTCTCGCCTGCAGCCTGCGGCGCCTTGAGGTAGAAGCTCAGCCACTCCTGCACACCGGACTCGCCGGCGCGGTGCGCGAGGTCCATGAACAGCGCCAGATCCAACACGATCGGGGCGGCGAGGATGGAGTCGCGGCAGAGGAAGTCGACCTTGATCTGCATCGGGTAGCCGAGCCACCCGAAGATGTCGATGGCGTCCCAGCCTTCCTTGTTGTCGCCGCGGGGCGGGTAGTAGTTGATGCGCACAACGTGGTCGATGTTGCCGTAGAGGTCGGGGTAGACCTCGGGCTGCAGGATGGTGTCGAGCACACCGAGCTTCGACACCTCCTTGGACTTGAAGTTCTCGGGGTCGTCGAGGACCTCGCCGTCTCGGTTGCCCAGGATGTTGGTGGAGTACCAGCCGCGCATGCCGAGCATCCGGGCCTTGAAGCCGGGGGCGAGCATGGTCTTCATCAGGGTCTGGCCGGTCTTGAAGTCCTTGCCCGCGATGGGCACGCCGCGGGACTGGGACAGCTCGATCATGCAGGGCAGATCGACCGACAGGTTGGGCGCGCCATTGGCGAAGGGCACGTCGGACTGCAGCGCCGCATAGGCGTAGATCTGGCTGGGCGAGATGTTGTCGTCGTTGTCGCGCAGGCCCTGTTCGAATGCTTCGACGGTGGCGTGGACGTCGCTCGGCTCCTGGTAGGCCTCGGTGGAGCCGCACCACACCATCACCAGGCGATCGCAGTCGTTCTCGGTGCGGAAGCTCTCGATGTCGGCCATGAGCGCCATGGCCTGGTCCCACTTGTTGGGGATGTCCTTGACGCGAACGCCGTCGAGGCGCGAGACCCAGCGCTGGTCGAACACGGCCTCCATCGGCACGATGCTCTCGAGCTCGCTGGAGATGTCGGCGAGGTCGCTGCCTTCGATGACACCGGAGGTCTTCGCGGCCTCGAGCACGTTGGGAGAGATGGGGTCCCATCCGCCGAACACGAGATCGTCGAGGGTGGCCAGGGGCACGAAGTCGCGGATGCGGGGATTGCGGCCCTCTTCCTTGGTACCCAGGCGGATGTGTGCCATCTGGGTGAGCGAGCCGATGGGGGGCTTGATGCCCTGGCGGGCGGCGATCACGCCGGCGATGAAGGTGGAGGCCACGGCGCCCACACCGGGGGTGAGGACCCCGAGGCGGCCGGTGGCGGGAGCGATGTCACGTGCAGTCATGGATTCGAAGATAAGTGACAACGAAGAGGATTATCATTCAGTGAAGGAAGTCTTCACTATGATGTCGCGGTGGCCGAACCCGCGCCGGCAGCGCTTCCCGACCTGTCGATCCGCCAGCTCGAGTACCTGGTCGCCGTCAGCGAGTCGCGCACCTGGGCAGAGGCAGCGTCCACCCTGGGCGTCTCGGGATCGGGGCTGAGCCAGGGCATGTCGGAGCTCGAGCGCCGTCTCGGCATCGCGTTGTTCGACCGGGAGGGTCGCCGGCGGGTTCTTCGCCCGGGTACCGAACCCGTCGTCGACCACGCGCGCCAGGTCCTCGCCCTCACCGGCGATCTCGCCCGGTGGGCGGCCCGCACGCGCACCGCCGACCTGGGACAGCTGCGCATCGGCATGATCGACGCCGCAGCCGTGCACCACTACCCCGATGTGCTGCGGCGTTTCCGTACCGACCATCCCGACCTCGAGATCCGCCTCCAGGTCGGACCGTCCGCCGGCCTGCTGGAGGATCTCGCGGCCGGCCGCATCGACGTCGCGGTCTGCGTCGCCCCGGACCCGGCCCCGCCGGGCATCGGGGTTCGGCAGCTGCTGCGCGAGGAGCTCGCCGTGTACCGCCCCGGCGGCGGGAGGGCCGGACCGCCGGCCGGCTGGGGGCCGTGGGTGTTGTTCCCACAGGGCTCCCACACCCGCACCGTCATCGAATCCGAGCTGCGAGCGATCGGTGCCCCCGTCGAGGTGATCGCCGAGTCCAACCAGCCCGACGTGCTGGCCGAGATGGTCAACCTCGAACTCGGCTGGACCGTGCTGCCGACGGTGCAGGCCGAGACGGGCCTGCGGCCGCTGCGTCGTGCCCGGACGCTGACCACCAGGTCGCTCGTCGTGGCCACCCGGGCGACGACGGCGCCGGACCCAGCTGTCGGGGCGCTGGTGGCCGTCCTGAGCGAGGCGGCCCTCACCGCCTGATCAGCGCAGCAGCTTCCAGAGGGTCCGGGCGATCAGCGAGTCCTTGCCCGACCGGGCCTCGGCGCGGTCGGCCAGGGTCATGGCCCGCAGCGCACCGTTGATGGCGAGCCAGCGCAGGGGCTCGGGTTCCCAGCGTCGGGACCGGTGGTCGACCCAGGGCAGATCGGTGCGTGGCGACTCGACGCCACAGATCACCTCGGCCAACGTCCGGCCCGCCAGGTTCGCAGCGGCGACACCCTCGCCCACGTACCCGCCGGCCCAAGCGAGCCCCGTCGATCGGTCGAGGCCGACCGAGGGGAACCAGTCGCGTGGCACGCCCAGCACACCACCCCACCGGTGGGAGATGGCGACGTCGTCGAGCTGGGGGAAGAGGTCGCGCAGCGTGGACTCGACCAGATCGTGGGTTGCGGACTGCCGCTCGATGGCGGGATCGATGCGCGACCCGTAGCCGTACGGGGCGCCCCGACCCCCGAAGGCGATGCGGCCGTCCGCGGTGCGTTGGCCGTAGATGACCAGGTGACGGTCGTCGGAGAAGGTCTCGCGCTCGGCCAGACCGAGGGACTCCCAGGTGGCGTCGTCGATCGGCTCGGTGGCGATCATCAACGAATACAACGGGACGAGCGTGCGGTCGTGGCCCTCGAGATCGCGGGTGTAGCCCTCGGTGGCCCGCACGATCACCTCGGCGCGGACCGTGCCGTGGGTGGTCCGCACCTGGCCGGGTTCGATGGCATCGGCCGTCGTGCCCTCGATGATGACGCCACCGTGACGCTCGACCGCATCGCCCAGGCCCCGCACCAGCAGCGTCGGATGGAGCGCGGCGGTGTGCGCGAAGTACATGGCGCCGAGCACCGACGTGGCGCCGACCCGGGCGGCGGCCTCGGATGCGCCGAGCATGCGGAGATCGTCGTCGGTCAGTCCGAACTCGTGCTGGTGGTGCTCGACCTCTGCACGCTGGCGGCTGAGGTGCGCCGGGTTGCGGGCCAGTCGGAGCGTGCCCCCCTTGGCGAAGTGGCAGTCGATGCCCTCTGCAGCGGCGACGCGGCCGACCTCGTCGACCGCCCCGTGGACCTCGTGCAGGAAGCGGCGGGCCATGTCGTTGGACGAGGCTCGTTGCACGACGTCGGGCGACGCCGCGACCTCGCCGATGCACCAGCCGCCGTTGCGGCCCGACGCCCCGAAGCCCACGACCTCGCGTTCGATGACGACGACGCGCAGCGTGGGGTCGAGCAGGCGCAGGTAGTAGGCGGTCCACAGCCCGCTGTAGCCGCCGCCCACGATGGCGACGTCGACCTCGAGATCGCCGGCGAGCGCGGGTCGCGGCACGAACGATCCCGGGTACGTGTCGTGCCACATCGACAACGCCCGGATCGACGCCTCGTCGGTCGCACCGCCCATACTGTTTCCTCCTGAACCGGTGGCCCCGGCCATCGGTCCGCTCACGAATCGAACCCGACGCCGAAGCGATCCAGCACACGAAGCCACGGTCCGCGGCGACCCTCGTTGTCATCGGCTCGCTGGATGGCCTTGCGGGTGAGTTGCACGCCGATCCAGCGGGCCGGCTCGGGCGGGAACGGGAACGGCTTGGTGCGTACCATCTCGAGTTCGGTGCGTTCGGTGTCGAGGCCGTCGACGAGGTCGAGCGCCACCCGGGCACCGAACCTGCTGGCCCCCACGCCCAGGCCCGTGTAGCCGCTGACCCAGGCGAGGCGACCGTCGTGGGCGGTACCCCAGGTGGCGCAGAACCTCGTGGACGTGGCGATGGGACCGCCCCACCGGTGCGTGAACCGCAGACCCTCGAGTTGGGGGAACGTGGTGAAGAAGTGCTCGGCGAGCATGCCGTGGGTCTCGTCGCTCTGATCGAAACGGGGACCCATGGCGTTGTTGAAGTGGTACGTGGCGTCGTAGCCGCCCCAGAGGATCCGATCGTCGGCCGACAGCCGGTAGTAGTGGAACTGGTTCGCGGCGTCGCCGACGCCCTCTCGCCCGGACCACCCGATCGAGGCCAGCTGGTCTCGTGACAGCGGCTCGGTCATCAGCACGTGGTCGTAGACCGGCACCACGTACCGGCGGGGTCGTCGCAGCGGGCCGGGGTAGGCGTTGGTGGCCATGACCACCCGATCGGCACGCACCGTGCCCGCAGGTGCCCGCACGACGAGCTGTGCGCCGTCGGCATCGACGTCGGCGACGGGGCTGTGTTCGTGGATCACCACACCGAGCGAGCGGGCGATCGATGCCAGCGCCCACCCCAGACGGGCCGGGTCGACCAGCGCATTGCCGCTGCGGCGAAGGAGACCGCCGACGTAGGCGGGAGAGTCGACCAGGGCCCGCACCCCGGCCGAGTCGAGCAGTTCGACATCGTGGCCGTGGCGGGCGAAGACCGCGACGTCCTCGGCGAGTTCGTCCTGTTGCCACACCGCCGTGGCGACATCGAGCGCCGGGACCCGGCAGAAATCGGCGGCTTCGACCCCGCCATGGCGGACGAGCGTGTCCTCGATCCCGTCGAGGTTCTCGCGGCCGAGCCGCTCGAGCGTGGAGATCTCGTCGGGCCAGTGGCTGAGACCGTTCAGCAGGCCGTGGGTCAACGATGCTGCGCAGAACCCGCCGTTGCGGGCGCTGGCACCGAACCCGATGGTCTCGGCCTCGAGTACCACGATGCGGCGCCCGGGCTGCTCCTCCGCAGCCTGGATCGCGGCCCACAGGCCGGTGAAGCCGGCGCCGATGACCACGAGATCGGCGGTGGTCTCACCCCGCAGCGACGGCGACGGTTCGGGGGCGTCGGCAACGTCGCTCCAGAACACCCGCGGGGCGGCGCCGTCGAGCGCCACGCGGGCCCAACTCGAGGCGCCGTCCATGTCAGTTGCCGTCCGGGGTCGTGGTGGTGTCCGTCGAAGGCGCGCCGTTCGCCGATGGATTCATTGGTGTCACCTCGTTGCGACAACGGAATCGGTCGCTTCGTTGCAGAATTATGAACAGTTTCGTTGCGCTCTGGAGTTCAGAGTAGCGATCGGCCTAGTGTCTCGTCACCCACAGGCCCGGCGTCGTTCCCATTCTCGTCACGACAACGACACTCCGACGGCCGCAATCGAAACGGATCCGATCGCCATCACCAGATGGCCAGACCACCGAGGGGGAGCGTGTCCGGTTCAACCAACGACACCCGATCAGCCGGCGACACCGAAGCCCCTGCGACCGACGCCGTCCATGACGTGACCGGGGCGTCGGCGACCGCCCCCGAGGGCCCCGCCGACGACGCCCTCGCGGCGGTCACCATTCGCGGTATCACCAAGCGCTACGGCGACGTCGTCGCCGTCGACGCCATCGACATGACCATCGCCGACGGCGAGTTCTTCGCCATGCTCGGCCCGTCCGGCTGCGGCAAGACCACCACCCTGCGCATGATCGCCGGACTGGACTTCCCCACCGAGGGAAGCCTGAAGATCTTCGGCGACGAGGTCGGCACGCTGCCGCCCAACAAGCGGCCCGTCAACACGGTCTTCCAGAACTACGCGCTCTTCCCCCACATGACCGTCGAGCAGAACGTGGCCTTCGGACTGAAGATGCTCAAGGTCCCCAAGTCCGAGATCGGTCCCCGGGTGCGCGAAGCCATCGGCCTCGTCCAACTCGGCGGCATGGAGCACCGCCGGTCCACCCAGCTGTCGGGCGGACAGCAGCAGCGCGTGGCGCTGGCCCGGGCCCTGGTCAACCGCCCCAAGGTCCTGCTGCTCGACGAACCGCTGGGAGCACTCGATCTGAAGCTGCGCCAACAGATGCAGGTCGAGCTCAAGTCGCTGCAACGCGAGGTGGGCATCACGTTCGTGTTCGTCACCCACGACCAGGAAGAGGCGCTCACGATGAGCGACCGCATGGCCATCATGCACGACGGCAAGCTCCTGCAGGTGGGCTCGCCCGAAGAGGTGTACGAGCGCCCCGCCAACCGCTTCGTCGCGGACTTCATCGGACGCACCAACCTGCTCGAGGCCACCGTCGAGAGCCCCACCGTCGTCTGTCTCTCCAATGGCACCCGCATCCCGGCCGAGTCCTCGCTCGCCGCGGGCACGAAGGTAGCCGTCAGCCTGCGGCCCGAACGGGCCCGGCTGCACGCCAAGGGCCACGCTCCCTCTGACCTCCCGTCGGTGGACGGCACACTCCTCGAGATCACCTATCTGGGCAATGCCCTCGTGTACCGGGTGGCGCTCGACTGGATGACCGTCGAGGTCCGCTCGACCACCAACACCCGGACCGACCCCATCGCGGTCGGCGACGTGGTCACCGTCTCGTGGGCTCCCGACGCGATCTCGTTGGTGGGCGACTGATGACCGTCGTCGACCCGGGTCTCGACCCCGACTCGAGCGCCGAGTTCGACGGGCCCGACGTCGAGGAGGTAGGCGAGGCCGCCACCCCCGAACACGAGGCCGCCGCCCTTCGTGCGCAATCGCGCCGCGGCTTCCTCATGGCGCTGCCCGCCTACTTCTACCTGGTGCTGTTCTTCGCGATCCCGCTCGTGATCGTGCTGGTCTACAGCTTCGCCACCCGCAACAGCTTCGGCGGCACGGATCTGTCGGGCTGGAACCTCGAGGCGTACCGGGCTCTGGGCGAGCCGCTCGTGCGCACCATCGTGTTCCGGTCGGTGTGGCTGGCACTGCTGACGACCGTCATCTGCCTGGTGGTCGGCTACCCCTTCGCCTACTACATCGCCACGCGTCGCCCGATGGTGCGCAACCTGCTGCTCATCGGCGTCATGATCCCGTTCTGGTCCAACTTCTTGGTCCGCAACTACGCCTGGCGGGTGCTGTTGAGCAACGACGGCCCGGCCTCGTCGGTCACCAACGCCGTCGGACTCGGCGACACGAGCATCTTGTTCACCCAGACCGCGGTCGTGCTCGGACTGGTCTACGGCTTCCTGCCGTTCATGATCCTGCCGCTGTACGCATCGATCGAGCGCATCGACGGTCGCCTGCTCGAGGCCAGCCGGGACCTCTACGCCAACGCATGGCAGAGCTTCACGAAGGTGTTGTTGCCACTGTCGATGCCGGGTGTCATCGCCGGGTCGATCCTGGTGTTCGTTCCCAGCCTCGGGGCCTACGTCACCCCCGAGATCCTCGGCGGAGCCAAGACCACACTGCTCGGCAGCTACATCGTCACCCAGTTCCTCACGGCCCGGAACTGGCCCGTCGGGGCGTCGCTGTCGTTCGTGCTGATGGCCGTCATGCTGGCCGCCACGATGGTGTACTTCCGCAGCGGGGGCAAGAACCTGTGAGCGCCCCCGGCAAGCCCCGCGGCCTCGGCAATCTCGGCCTCACGCTGAACGCCTGGCTGGTGTTCATCTTCTTCTACGCGCCGATCCTTCTGCTCGTCGTGTTCTCCTTCAGCGACGATCGCATCGTCGGCCAGTGGGGCGGGTTCACGCTCGACTGGTATCGCGACTTCGGCGCCAACGACGAGGTGCAGGGTGCCCTCTGGGTGTCGGTGCGCGTGGCACTGGTGTCGACGCTGGTGTCGGTGGTGCTCGGCACCATGGCAGCCCTGGCGCTCGAACGGTTCACGTTCCGGGGCCAGAAGGTGTTCGACGGGCTGCTCTACCTGCCCATCATCATCCCCGACGTCACCATGGCGGTGATGATGCTGCTGTTCTTCTCCCAGGCGTTCGACCTGCTCGACACCTTGTTCGGTTGGCAGATGACCCGCGGGTTCCAGACCATCGTCGTCAGCCACATCGCATTCAACATCTCGTTCGTGTCGGTGGTCGTACGCGCCCGCCTCAGCGGCATGGACACCCGCCTCGAAGAGGCTGCGCAGGATCTCTACGCCACCCGTTGGAAGGCGTTCCGTTTCGTCACGCTGCCGCTGATCGGCCCGGGCATCGCGGGCGGGGCCCTGCTGGCCATGACGCTGTCGCTCGACGACGTGGTCGTCACCCAGTTCGTATCCGGCCCCGGTTCGACCACGCTGCCGGTCTTCGTGTTCAGCCTCATCCGACGAGGCGTCACGCCGCTGATCAACGCCGTCTCGGTGGTCATGCTGGCGGCTTCGATCGTGCTGGTCCTGCTGTCGTTGCTGGCGCAGCGATCCACGGGACGTGATCGAACCGACGCCGGCGACGACGACGCCGAAGAGCTCACACAAGCAACCCCAGGAGGGATGACCCGATGACCCGATGGATGCGATTGTTCGCAATCCTCGCCGCACTGGCACTGACAGCGGCGGCATGCGGAGGCGACGACGATGATGACGGGGCAGCCGGAGGTGATGTCCCGGACTGCGAACCGGGTGAGGTCGACGGCGATCTCGCCCTGTTCAACTGGTCCGAGTACATCGACCCGCAGCTGAAGGACGACTTCGCGGCGGAGTTCGGCGTCTCGGTCACCGAGGACTTCTACGACTCCAACGAGGCCATGCAGCCGATCATCTCGGCGGGCAACTCCGGCTATGACGTGATCGTCCCGTCGGACTACATGGTGTCGATCATGATCGCTTCGGGCGACCTGGTGCCGCTCAACCGCGACGCCATCCCCAATCTCGCCAACCTCGATCCCGACTTCGCCTCGGGCCTGCCGTACGACCCCGAGGGCGCGTACTCCGTCCCCTACCAGTGGGGCACGACCGGACTCGGCGTCGACCTGTCGGTCACAGGCGAGGACGTCCCGCGATCGTGGGGCCTGATCTTCGACGAAGCGATGTCGGAGGAGTACGGCGTGGCGGGCAGCATCACCATGCTGAACGATCCGCGCGAGTCCATCGGCGCAGCCCTGAAGTATCTCGGCTACTCACTCAACACCACGAGCGAGGACGAACTGAACGAGGCGAGGGATCTGATCAGCGCTGCCCGCGGGCGACTGCTTGCCTTCGACTCCGATCAGTACGACGAACTGCTCGTGGCCGGCGAGAGCGCCGTCGCCCACGGCTTCAGCGGCAACATGCTCGTGAGCATCGCATCGGCCGACGATCCGTCGCAGTACACGTACTTCGTGCCCGACGAGGGTGGGACACGGTGGGTCGACAACATGGCCATCGCCAAGGACGCCCCGCATCCCTGCACTGCGCATGCCTTCATCAACTTCATCCTCGACGCCGAGAACGGTGCGGCGCTGACCAACTGGAACTCCTACGGCAGCCCCAACGCTGCGGCCGAGGAGTTCATCGATCCGGCGATCCTGGAGGATCCGGCGATCTACCCGACCGATACGTCGAACCTCGAGTTCATCAGCGACACCGGTGACTTCGAGATCAACTTCAGCGACGCCTTCATCGAGGCCAAGGGCTGATCGCCCTGCGCTGTCGACCTGACCTGACCCAAATCTGGGACTTTGCGTGCAGCAGGTGCACGCGAAGTCCCAGATTTCGGCACACGAGGTCGGGTGAACCCCTGCGCTGGGCGGGACAGTCAGTGCTTGATCATGACGTGCTTGACCTCGGTGTAGTGCTCGACGGCATACATCGACATGTCCTTGCCGTAGCCGGACTGCTTGAAGCCGCCGTGGGGCATCTCCGAGACGATCGGGATGTGGTCGTTGACCCAGACGCAGCCGAACTGCAGGCCCTTGGTCATGCGCATCGCGCGCCCGACGTCGCTGGTCCAGACGCTGGCGGCCAGGCCGTAGTCGACGTCGTTGGCCCATGCCAGCGCCGTGGCCTCGTCGGGCACCGACTGCACGGTGACGACCGGCCCGAACACCTCCCGCTGGACGATCTCGGCGGCCTGGTCGACGCCGATCACCACCGACGGCTCGTAGAAGAACCCCGCACCCCCGCGGGGTCCGCCGCCGACGGTTACCTCGGCGCCGGCAGCCACCGCCCGCTCGACGTAGCCAGTCACGCGACCCAGCTGGGCCTCGGACACGACCGGGCCCATCTCGGTGTCGGCGCTCATGGGATCGCCGACGACCACCGAACCGGCGGCCTCGGTCATGGCATCGACGAAGTCGTCGTGGATGCCCGCGCCGGCGATGACCCGGCACGGTGCGGTGCAGTCCTGGCCCGAGTTGTAGAAGGCGGTTTCCTTCAGGTTGGCGACCACGGCCTCGACGTCGGCGTCGTCGAACACGATCACGGGCGCCTTGCCGCCGAGCTCGAGATGGACACGCTTGAGGCTGTCCGACGCGCTCCGGGCCACGGCCTTGCCGGCGCCCACGCTGCCGGTGAGCGACACCATGGCCACGTCGGGATGCTCGACCAGCGCCGCGCCGGCGGTGCCGCCGTCGCCGCAGACGACGTTGAGCACGCCCGGCGGCAGGATGTCGGCCACCAGTTCGGCGAGCTTCAGCGCCGAGTACGGCGTGAGCTCGGAGGGCTTGAGTACCACGGTGTTGCCGGCGGCCAGGGCCGGGCCCAGCTTCCAGGTGGCCATGTTGAGCGGGTAATTCCAGGGGGCGATCGACCCGATGACGCCGATGGGGTCGCGCCGCACATAGGAGGTGTAGCCCTCCTGGTACTCGCCGGCAGCCTTGCCCTCGAGGAAGCGGGGAGCGCTCGCGAAGAACCGCCAGTTGTCGACGGTGAGGTCCATCTCGAATTCGACGATCGACACCGGCTTGCCGACGTTCTCGCACTCGATGCGTGACAGCTCGTCGATGTTCTCGGCGATGACGTCGGCCACCCGGCCGAGGATCTCGCTGCGCTGGCGCGGGGTGGTGGCCGCCCACCCGGCGAACGCAGCCGTGGCCGCGGCCACGGCGTCGGCGACCTCGGCGGCGCCGCTGGAGGGCACCTCGCCGATCGCCTCGCCGGTGGCGGGGTTGACGATCACGTCGACCGCACCGTCCGCTGCCTGCTTCCATTCCCCACCGATGTAGTTGGCGTGCGTCATTGCTGACCGTCCTGTCGTTCGAGAGATGTACCCGTCGGGTTCCGCCACAGTAGTGACGCCGAACGCGCCGACTCCAGGATCTCGCTCGTTTCTGATGCGAAAGTGACGCCCGACAACGGAATCAGTTGCCGAATGCCCCCCTGGCGTGTTGAATCGGTGGAGGCACGGAAACCCAGAACCGGAGCAAGCATGCAACACGACGAGCTCACCGCCGTCGCCGAACGGCACCTGTGGGGCCAGTTCTCCACCCTCGGACGCGGCGTCGACCGAGCCCCGATCATCGACCACGGCGAGGGCTGCTACGTCTGGGACGACCAGGGCAAGCGGTACTTCGACGGCCTCGCCGGCCTGTTCGTGAGCCAGGTGGGCCACGGCCGGGAGCGTCTCGCAGCCGCCGGCGCCACCCAGGCCCGCAAGCTGGCGTACTTCCCCCTGTGGACCTACACCCATCCAACTGCCATCGAGTTGGCCGGCATGCTCGCCGCGGCTGCACCGGGCGACATCAACCGGGTGTTCTTCACCAGCGGCGGATCCGAGTCGGTCGAGTCGGCCTGGAAGCTCGCACGGTCGTACTGGAAGGCCGTGGGCAAGCCCAACAAGCACAAGGTGATCAGCCGGTACCTGTCGTACCACGGGACGTCGCTCGGCGCGCTCTCCATCACCGGCCTGCCCTCCATCCGCACCGAGTTCGAGCCGCTCGTGCCGGGCGCCTTCACGGTCGCGAACACCAACCAGTACCGCTGCTACATGTGTGGCGACAAGCCGGCGTGCACGCTCACCTGCGCCGATGACATCGAGCAGATGATCATGCGCGAGGGCCCGGACTCGGTGGCCGCGGTGTTCCTCGAGCCCGTGCAGAACACCGGCGGCTGCTTCGTTCCGCCGGAGGGCTACTTCGACAGGGTCCGCGAGATCTGCGACGAGCACGACGTGCTGTTCGTAAGCGACGAGGTCATCTGCGCGTTCGGGCGCCTCGGCCACACCTTCGGTGCGGAACGATTCGGGTACCAGCCCGACATCATCACCTGCGCCAAGGGGCTGACCTCGGGCTACGCGCCGCTGGGCGCCATGCTCGTCAGCGACCGGCTGGCCGAACCCTTCGAGGGTGGCGCCCACTCGTTCCTGCATGGCTTCACCTTCGCCGGCCATCCCGTGTCGACGGCGGTGGCGATCGAGAACCTGAAGATCATGGAGGAGGAGAAGCTCAACCAGCGGGTGCTCGACCATCAAGACGCGTTCCGTGCCGCCCTCGACGACCTCCTCGACCTGCCCATCGTCGGACAGGTCCGTGGCGCGGGCTACTTCTACGGCGTCGAGTTGGTCAAGGACCGCGACACCCGCGAGACCTTCAGCGCCGCCGAGGCCGACTTCCTGCTGCGGGGCTTCCTGTCGAACCGCCTGCTGGAGCTGGGCCTGATCTGTCGGGCCGACGACCGTGGCGAACCGGTCATCCAGCTGTCGCCACCGTTGGTGGCCGGTCCCGACGAGTTCGACTTCGTCAACCAGACCCTGCGCACGGCGTTGACCGAGGCCATGGCGAAGATGTCGACGTTCGTCGGCGCCGGGGCATGATGACCGGGTGAACGACGGCATCAACGGCGCCGAACTCGACGATGTCGACAAGGCCATCATCCGGGCGCTCCAGGACGACGGTCGTCTGCCCTACGCCCAGCTCAGCCCGATCGTCGGGCTCTCCGAGGCGGCGACGCGACAGCGGGTCAACCGGCTGATCGATCGGGGCGTGATGTCGATCGTCGCGGTCACCGATCCGGCCCGGCTCGGCCTGCCGTTCCAGGCCATGCTGGGCGTCAACGTCGACGGCGACGTCAAGATCGTCGCGGGACAGCTCGCCTCGATGAACGACGTGCGGTACACGGTCATCGTCACCGGCCGCTACGACATCCTGGCCGAGGTCGTGTGCATCGACGCCGAACGCCTGCTCGACCTCGTCAACGACCGCATTCGCCCCATCGACGGCGTATCGAGCGTCGAGACGATGACCTATCTCCGCCTCGTGTCCCAGTCTTACGACTGGGGCACGGGGTAACTGGCCCGCAAGAAGTTCGATCACGACCGCCGGAGGATCGTGTGCTCTCCCCACTCGACGACAGCCTGTGGCACCAGCTGCCCACCACCTTCGATCACGTCGGCACGAGTGACCCCCGGTTCTTCGACCGCTGGTGGTTCGCCGGCTACGACCCGGCGGGCTCGGCGGCGGTGCAGGTGACGATGGGCGTGTACTCGAACATGAACGTGCTCGACGGGGGCGTCATGGTGCTGACCGGGTCCCGGCAGCACAACCTGCGAGTGTCGCGCTCGCTGCGCCCCCGCTTCGAGACCGTGGCCGGCCCCCTCCGGGTCGAGCCCGTCGTTCCCATGGAGCGGCATCGACTGGTCGTCGAACCGGGCGACCACGGGATCGCCCTGGACCTCACCTGGACGGCACTGCTCGCCCCCGAGGAGGAGCGCCCGCACTTCACGCGCCGCGACGGTCGCGTCGTGGAGGACTACCAGCGCTTCGACCAGGTGGGCCGCGTGGACGGCGTCATCACGACCGCCGATGGCGAGATCCGGGTGGACGACTGGTGGGGCTGCCGCGACCACAGTTGGGGCGTGCGGGCCAACGTCGGCATCGCCGAACCCACCACCGGACCTCCTCCCGCCACGGCCGCACCGGCGGCAGCCGCAGCATCGCGGGCCGAGCCCGCCGTCGACGTCCGCTTCGCGTTCCTGTTCTTCACGACATCGAGATGGGCCGGTCACGTCCAGCTCGCCGCCCGCGATCGCGGCCAGCCCTACCTCACCGGCCTGCTGCGTTCCTGGGACGATCCCGGCACCGAGCGGCACGTGGTGCACGCGAGCCTCGCCCCCGTGCTGCACGACGACACCCGGCGGTTCGCGTCGGCCACGTGGGAGGTCCACCTCGACGACGGCGAGCGTGTGCTGTTCGAGACCGTCTCGGCACCATCGACCTTCGTCATGGCGGGGCTGGGCTACTCCGGGGGATGGAACGACCGTCGTGGCCTCGGCGTGTGGCGTGGCGTCGACGTGGTGGAGCACGAGACCTGGGACGTCGGCCACCCCGCCGACGTGGTCCTGGCCGACGGCAGCGTCGAGCGGCCGGCGCACCGGATCGCGCCGGTGGCCATCCATGGCGCGAGCGGCGAGACCGGCACGGGCTCGCTCACCCTGATCGTCTGAGGGGCCGCGCCGATCAGCGCCGGCGGTTCGGCGCGCCGGCCTCGATCCCGGCGATCACCACCCGCATCGACCGCTCGAAGAACTCGTCGGCATCCACGGCGGTGAAGTGTTCGAGGAGCCCGGCGAGGGTGGGCATCCGCTCGAGGAGTTCGTCGCCGGCCTCCTCGATGACCTGCTCGGTGACCTGGCCGGGAGTGGCAATCGCCGGCATCGCGTCGGTGGCGTCGATGACGAGGCAGTGGTTGAGAACCGACCAGAAGAGCACCCGGTAGGTGTCGACCGCGGCACGATCCCGGTAACCCAGCTCGAGCATCAGCCGCAGGCCCTCGTCGGCGCTGAGGTACACGTTGGCGGCGAGGCGCCGGCCCGCACCTTCGATCTGGAGCAACGGCAGGTGTGCCAGCAATCCGCGGCGGATCCCGATCGCGAACCGCAACGCCCGATCGGCCCAGGGCCCATCGGTGCCGGCGACGGCCGGGGACGGCCCGCCGATACGTTCGGTGAGGGCAGTGAGCAGCTCGTCCTTGTTGGCGAACCACCGGTAGAGCGCCATGGCGGTGACATCGAGGCGCTCGGCGATGCCACGCATGGTGAACGGTTGACCGGCCGACAACAGCGCTTCGGCGGCGTCGAGGATGCGCTCGCGACTGAGGCCCTGCCGCGAAGCCGGCTCGGTCGACGAGGCAGAGGTCATGCCGATACGGCCCGCGACACGCGCACTCCGGCGCCGGGGGCCGGGTCCTTCTCGACAGTGGTGACACCGGTCATAGCCCGAGTATACGATGTATACGCAGCGCTCCAGGGCGAGCGGCCTGCACAGCGCAAGAGCCCGACCGAGGCGGTCGGCCGCCATCCAGCCACGAGGAGTTCAGGCCATGCCGACAGCCCACCCGGTCATCGATGTCGACACCCACATCACCGAGCCCCCCGACACCTGGACCTCACGTATGGCCTCGAAGTGGGGAGAGCTGATCCCCCACGTCGAGTGCATCGACGGCTACGACATGTGGGTCGTCAACGGTCGGCCCTATTCGAAGCCCGGCAACACCGCCATGGCCGGCTTCGACGGAACCCTCCCCGACGGCCCCCGCACCTACGCGGACATGCCCCGCGCCGCATGGGACCCGGTGGCCCGCGTCGCCCACATGGACGAACACGACATCACCGCGCAGGTCCTGTACCCGAACCTCGGCGGCTTCGGCGCCGGCGCGTGGACCGACCACGGCGACCCGGCGTTCGCGCTCGAGGCGGTACGCGCCTACAACGACTTCCAGACCGACTTCGCATCGGTGGCCCCGGACCGGCTCCTCCCCATCACATCGGTGCCGTTCTGGGACCTTGACGCCTCGATCGCGGAGATCGAACGCTGCGTGGACCTCGGGCACCGGGGCATCAACTTCTGCAACTCCCCCGCCAAGTTCGACCAGCCACGCCTGTGGGACCGGCACTGGGATCCCATCTGGGCCACGGTGCGCGACGCCCGCGTGCCGGTGAACTTCCACATCGGCGGCGGGCGCATGGGCGAGGAGTTCGCCCTCGGCGCCGACCTCGGATTTCGCGCCAACTTCTCGCGGATCTCGTCGATGCTGTTCATGGACAACCTGGCCTGCATCTCCGACCTCATCCACGGCGGCGTGTGTCACCGCTTCCCCGAGGTCGCCTTCGTCTCGGTCGAGAGCGGGGTGGGTCCCATCCCGGCCGCTCTTGAGTCCTATGACTGGCAGTGGCGCAACAGCGGCGTCACCGACGAGAACCCCGAGTACGACCTGCTGCCCTCGGAGTACTTCCGTCGCCAGATCTACGGGTGCTTCTGGTATGAGCGCGATCACCTCACCTCGGCGCTGCTCGCCTACCCGGACAACATGATGTTCGAGACCGACTTCCCCCACCCCACCTGCCAGCACCCGGGCCCCCGCACTCCGGCCGTCGGCCCGGTGCCCTACATACGCGAGGTGCTGGCCGACATCCCCGACGACATCCGCGCCAAGGTGCTGGGCGGCACGGCGGCACGGCTGTACGGGGTGTCGTGAGGGACGAGCTGCGCCGCTGGCTCACCGATGAGGTCGGCGAACCGGTGACGGTCGACATCGTCGGGCGAACCGCCGGTGGGTTCTCCCGGGAGAACTGGGTCGTCGACGCCGCCTGGGGCGGCGCCCACCACCGACTCATCGCGCGCCGCGACCCCCCGGGCAGCGTGCTCGTCACCGACCGGGCAGTCGAGGCGGCGGTACTCCGGGCGCTCGAGGAAACGGCCGTGCCGGCGCCGCGGCTGCGGTGGGCAGACCTCACCGACGAGCGCTGCGGTCGTCCCTGCCTGGTCATGGATCTCGTCACCGGAGTCTGCGACGGCCTGGTCCTGGCCGGCGAGCGGCCCGAGGCCGAGTGGAAGGCGCTCGCGCACCGGATCTACGACCAGCTGGCGGCCATCCACCAGGTCGACTGGGCTGCGCTCGATCTCGGCGACGTCCTCGCCGACCCCGGGCCCCACGCTGCGATGGCGGCCGTCGAGCACTGGGAGACCGAGCTGCGACGCGAGCAGCTCGAACCGGAGCCGGAGCTCACCTTCGTGATCGGTTGGCTCCGCGACCACGCCCCCGCCAACGAGGCCACGGTGCTGGTCCACGGCGACTTCAAGCCGGGGAACGTGCTGCTCGACGGCGACCGGGTGACGGCGGTGCTCGACTGGGAGACCGCGCATCTGGGCGATCCCCACGAGGATCTCGGGTGGGTGACCAACCCGTTGCGGGCCCGGGAGCACCGGATCCCGGGGGTGTGGGAGCCCGCCCACCTGCTCGAACGGTGGTCGGCCACCACGGGTCGCACCGTGGATCCCGAGGCCCTGCGCTGGTGGCAGGTGCTGGCGAACCTCAAGCTGGCGGTCATCGTGGTCACCGGGATGCGCGCCTTCGCCGAGGGCCGCCTCGACCGCATCCACCAGAGCCCGGTGGGCATCCACCGCCTGCTCCTCGACCAGATCGGCGCCTGATGCCCGCCGAGAGATCGCAGAGGATCAGCCTGATGGCCTCCGACGGCCCCGAGCAGATCGGCGCCTGATGCAGCCCGACGTCGCGGACCAGCTCGCGGGCGTCGCCCGGATCCTGCGCGAACTCGTCGCTCCCGAGGTGACCGACGCCTACACCGCCGACATCCTGCGTGGCGCCGTCACCACACTCGAGGCCCTGGCTGCGGGCGTCGATGCCGTGGCGCCGTTCCTCCGCTGGGACATCGAAGCAACCGGTGCGCTGTTGGCGTCGGTCGGCATCGAGGCGCCGGCGAGCCCTGGCGATCCCGCCGATCCCGTCGTCCTGGCCACGTGGCACCGGGAGGTCCGCCGGACGCTGGAGTCCGCGATCGACACCATCAGGGCCGACCCGGCCGCGAGCGCGGCCGCCGCCGCCCACTTCCGCGCGCGCTCCGCCCGCCACCCCCTGGCCACCCGGCCACGACCGATGCCAACGGCGTGAACGGCTTGGGCACCACTGGGCCCTACCACCGGGGTCAAGTCGTACTTTCAACCAACTCATCACAGGAGGGCCCAGGGCCGCGTGCCCTGGAGTTGGTTGAAAGTACGACTTGACCCCAGCCCTACAAGAACCGTTCGCGGTAGAAGGCCAGCGCAGCGGCGCGCTCAGCGGGGTCGATGCCGAACATCGACAGGTCGTAGGTGATACGGCCGTGTTTGCCGCGGGGATGGTCGGCCATGAAGGCGGCCATGTGGGCTTCGACGGCGTCGTCGAAGGGCTGGTCGGCGAAGTCGTAGATGCGGCGGACCATGGCGATGTCGTCGGCCATGAAGTCGTCGAAGCGGACGTCCATCGACTGCTCCGCCGGCACCAGATCGCGTTGGTCGACACCGGCGCGGAACATGCGCTCGATGCGGTCGACCCAGTAGCGCCCGACGTCGGCCAACGCCTCGGCTTGGTGGGACATGCGGGCGGTGTAGGCGATCATCGTCGACACCGAGGCCGTGACCTCGACCGGGTCGCGGTGGGTGAACACCACCACCGCGTCGGGGAACGCGGCCATCAGCGGCCCGATCTGTTCGACGTGCTGGGGGCTCTTGAGCACCCACCGGTCGCCGCCGCCGAGATGCGTGAGCACCTGCAAGACGGTCCTGGTCCAGCGGTACACCGGCGTCTGGTCGCTCGCCAGGTACCAGTCGCGCCACAACGGCTCGGCCCGGCCGCTCTCGAAGAGCATCCCGCCGAACGCCGAGGCCATCAGCTGGATCTCCTCGTGCACGTGGTCGGGGTACATGTCGTGCATGCGCTTGAACAACGGCAGCGCGTAGTCGAGGCCGCCGGTCTTCTGCGCACAGCGCTCCCACCGAGGGTCGACGTCGAAGCTGCGGCCCTGCTCGTCCAGCGGCGGCACCGGCTCGAGGCTCTCCCAGTACGGCAGCGACCGCAGCGCCGGATCCGAAGAGATCAGGTTGTGCAGATGCGTGGTGCCGGTGCGGGCCTGGCCGGCGATGACGATCGGCCGTCGGATGTCGATGTCGGCGATCTCGGGGTGGCGGCGCAGCTGGTCGACGACGAGCAGCCGGTTGCGAGCGGCTTCGACCAGAGACCGCCAGGCGCTCACCTTGCCGGCGTCGCTCAGCCGGGTGCTCTCGGCGGCGACGCGCACCTGCATGGCGAGCCCGCCGCTGATCACGGGCTCGTCGAAGTCGTCGCCGAAGTCGTCGAGTCCGCCGGCCTCGGCGATGGCGGCGTCGAGCACTGCTTGGGGCGTCCAGTCGATGGCCTCCAGGGCGGCGGCGGCGCCGGCGAGCGCATCGGCGACGCCGGGCGGGAACACCGGGTCGACCAGGTCGTCGATCCGCACGGCATCGGCGGCCTGCCCGCTCATCGAGTGGCTCCCCGGCACTCGCTACGTCGGCCGGCACTGCCGGGTGAGCGGAGCGTGGCAGGCTGCCGGCTCACGGCATGTGCTCGCCGGCGTTCACGAACAGGTTCTGACCGGTGATCATCCGGGCCCGGTCCGAGCACAGGAACAGCACGGCCTCGGCGACGTCGTCGTCGGCGGGGATCTCGCCCAGCGGGAACTTCGACCGCAGCTCCTCGATCACGACCTCGCGGTCGACCTTACGGGCCGCTGAGGTGAAGTCGACGTACATCTGCACGGGCGGCCCCCACATCCAGGTGGGGTGCACGGTGTTGACGCGGATGCGGTCGGGGCCGAGCTCGCCGACCATGGCCCGCTGCAGCGACTCGAGCGCCGCCTTGGACGAGGCGTAGGGCGCCATGGGCATGTCGGGCGGCAGCGTGTAGCTCTGCGAGCCGACCAGGACGATGGCCCCGCCGCCGGCGTCGCGCAGGTGGGGCACACCCGCCCGCAAGAGCTGGATGGTGCCGATGATGTTGGTCTCGGTGGCGGCACGCCAGGAGTCGAGGTCGCTGTCGAGCAGCCCGCCGGGGAGGTAGTCGATGGCTGCGACGTTGACGACGGCGTCGATCGAGCCGAAGCGCTCGGCGGCGGCGTCGAACCATTCGGCGCAGGTGTCGGCGTCGCAGATGTCGAGGCGCTGGGCGAGGGTGTGGGAGCCCCCGGGGTCGAGCGCAGCCGCGACCTCGTCGAGCCGGTCGGCGTTGCGGGCGCCGAGCACCACGTTGGCGCCGTCGCGCAACGCCGCGGCGACGATCTCGCTGCCCAGGCCGGGGCCGACCCCGGACACGGCAATGGTCTTTCCCTCGACGATCATGGCTTTCCCCCTGATTGCCCGGATCTCGTCATGTTCTTCCACCGTCACGGTGGCTGAGCATTACGAGATCGGGGTGGTTGATCCGCTGCGTTCGATTGCTCGGGCGTCGGTGCCCAGGTACGAGGCGATGACCAGCGGGTCGTTGCGGACCGAGGACGGGTCGCCCTCTGCGATCAGCTGGCCGGCCTCGAGGCAGTACACGCGGTCGCTGATGCTCATGATCAGCGGCATGTCGTGCTCGATCACGATGAGCGTGGCGCCGAGCTCGGCCTGGATGCGCTTGATCAGCGGGCCGAACGCCTCGGTCTCGCGCTGGGCCACGCCGGCGGTGGGCTCGTCGAGGCACAGCACCCGGGCGTCGACGGCCAGCAGGCACGCCAGCTCGCAGATGCGGCGGGTGCCGGTCGACAGCTCGTTGATGAAGGAGTTGGCGTAGCGCCCCAGGCCCAGGAACGACACGAGGTCCGACGCATCGGACTTCTTGCGGCTCTCGCTGCGGCGCTCGCTCGGCAGGCCCAACAGCGCAGGCGCGAGGTCGGCGCGATCGCGGGCTTCGAGGGCGACCTGCACCGTCTCGAGCACCGTGAGGTCGCCGAACAGGTCGGCGGCCTGGAATGTCCGCCCCAGCCCCACCCGGGCCCGGCGGTGCGGCGACAACGAGCTGACATCGGTGCCGAGGATGTGCACGGTGCCGTCGGAGGGCACGAAGCCGCCGATCGCGTTCATGAGCGTAGATTTGCCGGCGCCGTTGCCGCCGATGAGGCCCACGACCTCGCCCTGGGCCGCAGTGATGGACACCCGGTCGACGGCCACCTTGCCCCCGAAGCGGACGGTGACCTCGTCGGTCTGCAGCGCCAGGGTGTCGGCGGCGATGACCTCGTCGGGGCGTTCGGCCTTGGGGCGCGCCGGGATGGGCGCGGCGGCGTCGCGCGACGTGTCGACCGGTCCGGCACGTTTGGCCAGCACGTCGAAGATGCCGTCGCGGATGGCGTAGCCGATCTGCACGAGACCGCCCGGGAAGTACATCAACATGATGAGCAGGCCGATGCCGCTGCGCAGCAGGTTGACCTCGTCGGTGAAGCTCACGACGGCCGGCAGGCCCTGGGTCCACATGGCGCCGATGATGGGCCCGGCCACGGTGCCGACGCCGCCGACGATAGCCACGGCGATGACGTTGAGCGACTGGGTGACCGTGAACTCCGCCGGCGCGGCGTTCTGTTGCAGGCCGATGAGCAGGCCGCCCGCCACACCGGTGAGGGCGCCGCCGAGTGCGAAGGCGATGAACTTCGCCCTGGTGGGCGACACGGTGAACGCCTGCGCCGACGGCTCGTTGTCACGCACGGCGATGAGGGTCCGGCCGATGCCGCCGCGCCGCAGGCGGGCGACGGTGGTCGCCGCCAGCACGAGCACGGCCAGGCAGACGTAGTAGTAGGTCCGCTCCGACGACAGGTCGATCGGGCCGAGCGAGGCCCGGGGCACGAACACCGACGTCGCACCCCGCTCGATGAAGATGGGCTGACCGAGCAGCCAGAACTCGCACGCGACCGCGAAGGCGAACGTCGTCACGGCGAGGAACAGGCCGCGCACCCGCAACGCGGGCGCGCCGATGATCATGGCCACCACGATGGTCACGACGGTGGCCAACACCAGTGCCACGCCGAAGGGGAGCCCGTCGGCGAACCACCGCCCCCCGCCCCACGGAATGCCACGGGTGGTGAGCGACGCCGTGGTCATGCCGCCCACGCCGACCAGCGCGTACTGGCCGAGCGACAGCTGGCCGCCCCAGCCGGTCATGACCGTGACCGACAGGGCGATGACCGCCCACAGCAGCGCCGTGGACAGGATGATCAGCTTCGAGGGCCGGCTGTAGACGAACGGCAACAGGATTGCGATCACCAACGCAACCATGCCGACGATCTGCGGGAGGCGTTGCACCCAGATGCGGTCCCGCAGCGCGAGGGGAGCGGGCCGGGTGCGGGGCGAGAACGAGAACGCCTTGTCCCGGTCGCCGAAACCTACCCGCGAGTGCCACAGCACCAGACCGAGGACCACGAGGAACAGCACCATGAACGCGAAGCCGGGGTCGTTCAACAGCAGACGGTCGGCGTTGGTGTTGAAGCGGATGAGCTCCTCGACGACGCCGAGGATCATGCCGGCGGCCATGGCCTTGGGCATCGACTCCATGCGTCCGGCCAACGCGCCGGCGAGGGCGCGCAACAGGATCGTCGGGCCGAGGATGCGGGCCTGGGGGCCCGGCGGGATGCCGAGCACCGGGATGAGGATCACGGCGGTCAGCACGGCGAGCGCACCGGCGATGGCCCACACCACCGTCGACATCTTGCGGGGGCTCACCCCGGCCAGGCGGGCGGCGTCGGCGTTGGAGGCCGAGGCCCGGACGCACAGCCCGTAGAGGGTCCGCCCCATGAACAGCGTCAACAACACGACGACCAGGGGAACGAACAACAGAACCATGACGTCGCGGCCGAGAATCTGCACGCCGAAGATCTCGAAGGGGATGTCGAAACCGAACAGCGAGTAGGTGGCCTCGGGGTTGCTGCGCGACGGCAGGACGAAGAACGGCGACGGGTAGGTGCCGGCCTGGGTGTCGGGCAGCTCGAGCGTCGCAACCAACACGAGCTGCGACACGCCCAGGGTGGCTGCGAACAGGATGACCCTCGGCGCCTCGAAGAGCCGCCGGACCACCGTCATCTCGATGGCGATCGAGAACGCCGCCCCGGCCACGAGCGCCACGACGAGCGAGAGCCAGTAGTTCCATCCGTAGTTGAGGACCAGGATCGACAACAGCGTCGCCCCGAAGATGCCCACCTCGCCGTAGGCGAAGTTGATGACCTTGGTCGATCGGTAGACCAGCACGATGCCGACGGCCAGCAGTCCCGTCATCGCTCCGGTCATCAGGCCGGTGAAAACGGTGCCGCGAGTGACGGTGAAGTCGATCGTCGAGAGCCACAGGATCAGCACGATCAACCCGACGCCGGGGATCAACCCGGCCCGAGTGGCTGCCACCGACCGTTTGGAGGGCGCGGCGGTGTCAGCCACCCTCGGCTCCGAGGAACACGGCGCGGACGAGGTCGTCGCGCTCCATGAGCTCGCGGGCGGGGCCGTCGAACTTGACCTGACCCTTCTCCATGAAGATGGCCCGGTCGGCCAGGGCCAGCGCGACGTTGAGCGACTGTTCGACGATGATCATCGTGACCCCGGCAGCCTTGAGGCGCTCGACGACCTCGAGCAGCTCCTGGACCACCAACGGCGCGAGGCCGAGGGAGAGCTCGTCGATGACGAGCACCTCGGGGTCGAGCAGCAGCGCCTTGGCCACGGCGAGCTGTTGTTGCTGGCCACCCGACATCGACCCGGCCGCCTGGTTCTGCATCTCGCGCAGCGCAGGGAAGATGTCGAGGACCCGCTCGATGCGGGCCTCGACGTCGTCGCGGTCGTGGCGTTCGAGGAATGCCCCGACACGGAGGTTCTCGCGCACGCTGAGGTCGCCGAAGACGGCCTTGCCGCCCGAGACCTGCACGATGCCCAGACCCACCCGCAGCTCGGCCTCACAGAAGGTGATGTTGCGACCTTCGAGACGCACGACACCGCGGTCGGGCACGCCGAGGCCGCTGACGACCCGCAGGACCGTGGACTTGCCGGCGCCATTGGTGCCCAACAGCGCGAGCACCTCGCCGCGCTGGACCTCGAAGCCGACGTCGAACAGCACCTGGACCTTGCCGTAGGAGAAGTCGAGGTTGCGGACCTGCAGCAGGGGGATCTCGACGTCGGGGTCCGAGACCCGCTGCAGCTCCTCCTGCTCCTCCTTGAGCTCTTCGACCACGAGGGAGATGTCGTGGTTGATGTGGCGGGCGCCGTAGGCGATGAGACCGGCGCCGATGATGCTCGACGGGATGGTCACGATGGTGAGCGCCGTGGGCTCGCCGGCGGCGTCGGAGATGATGCCGGTCAGCACGGCCCCGAAGAAGGCACCCAGCAGGAAGATGTACACCCCGACCATTGCGAAGGCCTGCGAGCGCAGCCGGTACGGAGACACTGCGGCCACCACGGGGCCCCATGCCGAGAAGGCGATGCGGCTGCTGCTGATGCCGAGCGCCACGAACACGAAGGTCAGGATCGTGTTGGGCATCCACATGCCGAGCGACACGAGCGGACCCAGCGGTAGCACCAGCACTGCGACGAGCAGCAGGCTCCGGGCCGGCGAACGACGCAGGAGCTTGTCGTTCAGCACGCCCGCGAAGGGAATGCCGATCAGTGCGGGAAGGAACGCCAGCGAGAAGAACGTGCCCCTCTCGAGGGCGCTGAGTCCGAACTCGTCCTCGAGGTGCAGGCTGACGAAGATCGGGATGCTGAACAGCGCGAACCCGAGCACACCCAGGCCGACGAGCATGAAGTAGAAGGTCTTGATCTTGCGCAGCCGGGCGAACGCCATCGTCGTCGACGTGGGCAGCGGCTTGGCCTCGTCGTCGAGTTGTTGACCGAGCACGCTCTCCTGTTCCCAGCGTCCCCGCTTGGGGTTGGGCAGCGTCAAGGTGACGAGCGCCAGGATCGCAGGCGGGAGCGCGATGAGGAAGAACGCCCACCGCCAGCCCTCCTCGCCGCCGGCGACTTCCGCGATCGCGCCGACGATGGCCGGTGCGATGAGCTGACCCATCGGGCTGCCCATCGAATAGAGCGCGAAGATGCGGCCACGCGCGGCCATCGGATACGTGTCGGCCAACAGCGGACCGTGGATGGGCAGGACGTTCGATTGGCCGAGCCCTGCGCCGAGGCGGGCCACGAACAGGCTGAACGCGTTGACCACGAAACCGGTCAGCAGCACCACGACGGACCAGACCGCCGTGGCGATCGCGGCGACCTTCGTTCGGGGGAACCGGTCGGCGAGGGTCGCCAACGGGATGGCCCCGAGGACGAACATAACGCCGAACGCTGCAGCTGCCGCTCCGAGGACCCCGTCGCTGACGCCGAGCGTCCGCTGGATGTCGGGGGCCAGCACCGTCATCGCGGCGCGGTCGAACTCGTCGAAGGTGACGAGCGCCGTCAACACGAACAACATCTTGGTACCGCCGGCGCGGACACCATCGCGCAGCGGCATCGCCTCGCTGCCCACCCCGGGCAGGAGGTCGTCCTGGAGGATCGTGACCGTCGACGCGGCCTGGGCCTCCTGACGGCGGGCTTCTTCGTCGAGGACCGCCGCGGCGAGCGACGCGGGTGCGTCGTCGCCGCCGACGGTCTGCTCGTGGTCGAGTCCGCTCAAGAGCCCCCCTCGGTCCGGTCAGGACCGCGTGCGTCGTCGGCTGCGATCAGCCGACCGGAGTCGGGCCGTCGACGTAGTTGTAGCACCCGCACGCGGCCTGCCACTCGACGGTGAACATGCGCTGCGGGGCTGCCCAGGGCTGACCGGGCCCATAGGAGCCGACCTGGTTGCGGGGCAGCGGCACGAAGTCGACGGTCTCCATGGCAGCCTGGAAGCTCTCCTGGGTGAGGTCGGAGCCGGCAGCGGCGATGGCGGCCAACGTGGCGTACGCACCGGAACAGACGAAGACCGCTGCAGACCACTGGCCATCGCCGAACTGGAAGTCGGTGCCGAGCAGCCCGTTGAGGTAGTCGTTGCAGGCCTGATCCCACGGTGCCGGGCTGAACTCCTCGGGGAAGCCGGTGACCTGCTGGGCGAGCGTCATGTGCGACAGGGCGCCGTCGAAGGCGTCGCCGAGTTCGATCATGCCCTGGGTCCCGACGTCGCCGCCGAGACCGGACTGGTTGACCGCGATGTACTGCGGGAAGTAGGCCTGGGTTGCGGCCTCGCCGACGAACCCCGGTGCGCAGCTGCCCGACAGGACGAGGAACACGGTGTCGACACCGGCCTCGACCATCTGCTGCACGGCGCTCGGGTAGCCCTCACAGGTGACGCCGGCCTGCTGGAGCGCCACGACGGTGGCGGGCTCGAGGCCCTGCGCGGCGAGGCCGGCGACGGTGCCGTCGTTGGCGATGTCGGTCTGCTCGTCGGCGGTGGAGTGGATGACCCCGATGGTCGCACCCTCGAGCAACCCTGCCTGGGCCAGCATGCCGGTCTGCAGGAACGCCTGCTTGTCCTCGGGCAGGTCGACCGAGAACAGCCGGCCCCCGGCCCGATCGATCGACGCCTGCGGACGACCGGTCTCGTACATCAACATGGACTCGTTGACCTCGGTGATGCAGAGATCCTTCGACAGCGGGAACACCCGGGTCTGGGCGATGAGTGCCGGGTTCTCCTGGGTGACCTGCGTGCAGACCTCGTCCATGACGGGGCCGTTGATCGCGTCGTAGGTGTAGATGTCGGTGACGATCTGGCGACCGTTGATCCCGCCACACCGGGCGTTGTAGTCGTCCATGATCGCCTTGTAGCGCTCGCCGTTGGGGCCGAGATCGACCGAGAGGTTGAGCGCGATGAGCGTGGTGAGGTCGGCGTCGAGATAGGCGAGGCGGACCTCGTCGGCGGTGACGCCGTTCTCGGGAGCGGAGTCGGTGGGGGTGCCGCCGTCGCCCTCGAAGCAGGGGAACACCTCGGCGGCAGCCTCGGTCAGCCGGGCGATGTCGTCGCCACCGGCGGCGCCCTCTTCCTCGGCGCCCTCTTCCTCGCCGGCGCCCTCTTCCTCGCCGGCGCCTTCTTCTTCGGTGCCGCTGTCGTCGTCGGCTGGGGCCTCCTCGGCCTCGCCGTCTTCGGCGGGTGTCTCTTCGGCGCCGGCGTCGTCGGCGGCCGGAGCTTCGTCTTCGGCGGTGTCGTCACCACCGCAGGCAGCGGCGATCAGCGCGAAGCTGAACAGGACCGCGAGGATGCGCAACAGGCGTCGATTCATGGGTACCCCTCCGAGATCTTCCATGGCGCACAAATCTGACACACCGTCAGATTCGGCTCGGGTCATGCTAGGGGCACTAACTGCCCTGCACAACCCTTCGTCCTCCGAGCGCCCCAGACGTGATCAGCCGTCGTCTCGCTCGATGAACTCGCCGAGCAGCACGGTGCCGCTGAGCGGAGCACGAGCGGCCACGAAGTACTCCTTGTAGCGGTCGAAGCGGCCCTGACACTTCCTGTCGATCTGCTCGGATGTGTAATCGAGGAAGTAGTAGTGGTCCATCCCCAGCTCACGCGCCGCCGCCATCGAGGCGTCGGCGTCGTCGACGGCGAAAACGACGCCCTTGAGCCCCTCGCCCGTGGCCTCGAGATCGGCACGGATCGGGCTGTCGACACCGGGCAGCGGCGACACGAGCTCGACACCGGCGTCCCACGCCATCGCCACCCGGACACCGAACGCCGCCGCCTCGCCGTCGTCGTTCTCGGGCGCGAACGTGGCGCCGAGGAGCTTCTCGTAGAAGGCCTTGCCGGCATCGAAATCCCACACGGCCACGACGACCCGGTTGATCCCCCGCTGCTTCACCGCGGCGAGCTTAGGAGCTCCACGGAAGGGGCGTCGGGCGATACGTCTCAGGGGAAGGCTCGGCTCACCGACCCGGCGCTTGCCTGCTCGCCTACGCTCGGCCGATGCCAGGTCTCAGCTCCCTCAGCCGCTCCATCGCCGGGCGGGTCGCCATCGTCACCGGAGCCGCGAGCGGCATGGGCCGGGCGACCGCCCGCCTGCTCGCCGACGAGGGCGCCCTGGTCGCTGCCTGCGATCGCGACGGCGCCGGTGTCGCTGCGGTGGTCGACGAGATCGTGGCGGCGGGCGCCACGGCATCGGCCCACACCGTCGACCTCGCCGACCCTGCGGCCATAGACGCGTTCGTCACGGCCGCCCGCGCCGCGCACGGCCCCATCGACGTCGTGGTCAACAACGCCGGCGTCAGCATCGGCCTGCCCCTCGACGACCCCACCTTCGAGGACACCTGGGCCGCCACCTTCGCCGTCAACATCGACGCTCAGATGCGCATCATCCGGGCGTGCCTCGACGACCTCCGGCGCAACGGCGACGGCCGGATCGTCAACATCGCCTCGACCGAAGGTCTCGGCGGGTCGGCCGGCATCTCCCCCTACACGGCCTCGAAGCACGCAGTGGTCGGCCTAACGAAGTCGCTCGCCGTCGAGCTGGGCCCGGCCGGCGTGACGGTCAATGCCATCTGCCCCGGGCCGATCCACACCGGCATGACCGAGGTCATCCCCGACGACGCCAAGGCGACCTTCGCCCGTCGCCGTACCGCACTGCGCCGCTACGGCGACCCCGAAGAGGTGGCCCACATGACGCTGTCCCTGGTGCTGCCCGCCGCGAGCTACATCACCGGCGCGGCGATCCCCGTCGACGGTGGGATGCGAGCAAGGAACAATTAGTCCTGGTCCGGCTCGGTGTTGCTGGTCCGGCTCGTCTCCGGCTCCCACGCGCCGGGGTCCCACGTTCGCCTTGGTCGCATCCGGTTTCCGGGACGCACGTCGCCGGACGGTGTCGGCGGGCTGCGCAGCAGCGGCGACAAGCCGAGACGGCTCACGTCACTGCCCCCCGACCTCCTCATCACGGCCGTCTCGGGAGCAGCGAGAACGCCGACCTGACCCCAGGCGCCGCCGCCCTGGACACACGGTCCTGCTGGTCCGGCTCGTCTCCGGCCTCCACGCGCCGGGATCCCACGCTCACCCTCGTCGCATCCCGCTTCCCGGACGCACGTCGCCGGACGGTGTCGGCGGGCTGCACAGCAGCGGCGAAACGCCGAGACGGCTCACGACACTGCCCCCAAACCTCCCCACCACGGCCGTCTCGGGAAAGGCGACAACGCCGACCTGACCCCAGGCGCCGTGGCCCTGCATCGGGTTTGCGGCTTGCGGCCGGAACCGAGACGGGCCCAACGCTCGGGCACCCCAGCGGTTCATCTCCCGGCGGTTCCGCGGCGGCTGGGGGCTCGGCGGCGCTTGCCCTCTCGGCCTTCGGGCTGCTCGGCGAGTTCGGCGAGCAGACGCAGGTAGCGGACCACCCGCTCCCGCACCGGGTTTCGTCGCGTCGGCCATCGCACAGCCCGCCGCGGGGCCGGACACCGATCGGGCAGGATGGCGCCATGCCCCTCGCCGTCACGCGCTGCTACCACGTCAACGTGAACTGCTCGGAGCTCGACCGGTCGCTGGCCTGGTACGGCGAGACGCTCGGCCTCACCCCCCTGGTCCGGACCCGGCCCGACGAGCCGCAACCGGGTGCGGCGTTCGGGCTCGATCGCGTGCAGTGGGATGCCTGGATCCTGCAGGGTGCAGCCGGCCACAGCGGGGTGGTCCTCGACCTCCTGCAATGGCAGGTGCCGCCGGCCGCCGGCACCCCACGCCGCATCGGCGAGACCGGGTTCGTCGCCCTCGTCGCCGCCGCGCCGCAGCCCCCGGAGGGCGCGACCCCCACCGATCTGGTCGAGGGCGGGCGGCTCGTCACCGACCCCGACGGCACCACCGTGATCGTCGTCGAGGGCGCACCCGCCATCGCAGGCCTCGTGGTGGGCTGTGCCGACATCTCGAGCAGCCGCCGCTGGTACCACGAGGTCGTCGGGCTGGCGCTCGACACGCAGGGCCGCCCCGTCGATGCCGAGCGCGGCTTCACGTTCCACCTGACCGATACGGCCCACCTGACCGACGTTTGCCGCCCGGCCGATCCTCCCCAGCCGACGGATCCGTCGACGGCGGATGGGATCGAAACCGACCCGATGCGCCCGCCGGCGATCGCCAACGAGCTGGGGATCTTCCGGACCGCCCTGTTCACCGACGACATCGACGGCGATCACCAGCTGCTCCTCGATGCCGGCACCCACCGCTACTCGCCACCGGTCGACCTGACGATGGGTCCGGGCCTGCCGCAACTGCGGGCGCTGTTCTTCGACGGCCCCGACGGCGAGTGCGTCGAACTGATCGAACCACCGCGCCCGTAGACGATGGGGTCGGACCCCGGTCAGGCGGTGATCTCGGCCTCTTCGTACTGCAGGATCGGCTCGAACCCGAGGCGGGTGTACACGCGCTGCGCCGCGACGTTGCGGTCGGCGCAGTTCAATCCCACCAGCGTCGCCCGGCCTTCGAGGCGTCGCCACACCCCCGCGGTCACCGTGGCGGCCAGGCCGCGACCACGGGACTCGGGCGCGGTCAGCACCGCCCCGATGGCGGCAGCACGCACGTGCGGAGCCAGCACGTGGGTCCCGGCCACGGCGACGAGGCGCCCCTCGGAACGCACCCCGACGAAGGTGACGTCCTCGAGCATCGACGGCAGGAAGAACGCCGCACCCGGATCGGAGGCGTAGAAGGCCTCGAGCTCGTCGAGATCGTCGACGCCCAGCGACACGACGTCGCCAGTGTCGACCGCGGCGATCGCCGACAGGTCGCCCAGCACGTACCGGTGGTACGTGCGGTTCCAGGCCAGTGACCGTCCGCCCCGCCGTGCGAGCGCAGCGCCGAGTCCGAGCGGTCCGGTCAGCAGGGTCGCCGCCGGGATCTCGGTGTCCAGTTCGACGAGCATGTCCAGGGTGGCCTCCGGCGCCACCGACGACACGGCGTACACGACACGGTCGCCCTCGGGGAGGCCCACCACGCCGACCACGGCGTCGCCATCGCGGTACCACCGGCTGGCCGACCAACAGGGTTCGTCGAGATCGGCGAGGGCGTAGATGTGCGGTCCCGGATCGGCGCCGTAGAAGGCACGCAGCTCGTCGGGATCGTCGACGAGGCGGATCACCGACGACCGGCCCCGGCACGATCGCCGAAGATCACAGGCGCCCGGCCTCGATCACCCGTGCCAGGAACTGCTGGGTGCGCTCGTGCACCGGCGCCGAGAACAGCTGGGCCGGCGGCGCCGCCTCGAGCACCCGACCCTCGTGCAGGAAGCAGACCCGGTTGGCGACGTCGCGGGCGAAGCCCATCTCGTGGGTGGCGAGCACCATCGTCAGGCCGCGCCCGGCGAGCTCGCGGATGACGCCGAGCACCTCGCCCACGAGTTCGGGATCGAGCGCCGAGGTCACCTCGTCGAGCAGCAGCACCTCGGGGTCGATCATCAGGGCCCGCACGATGGCCGCCCGTTGGTTCTGCCCGCCGCTCATCCGGTCGGGGTATTCCTTGGCCTTGTCGCCGAGCCCGAAGCGGGCGAGCAGTTCGTGGCCGCGCTCCTCGGCTTCGCGCTTGGGCATCTTGTGCGCCCGTCGCGGACCGAGGGTGATGTTGTCGAGGACCGTCATGTGGGGGAACAGGTTGAACGACTGGAACACGATGCCGATGCGGCGCCGGATCTCGTTCTGGTCGACGCCGCGACCGGTGATCTCGGTGCCGTCGAGGCGGACGGAGCCGGCGTCGACCCGATCGAGCAGGTCGATGCAGCGCAACAGGGTGGACTTGCCGCATCCGCTGGGGCCGATCAGGCACACGACCTCGTGCTCGTCGACGGCGAGGTCGATGCCGTTGAGGACGTGCTTGTCGCCGAAGGCCTTGTGGACGCCCTCGATCTCGAGCTTGGCGGTGCCGTGCGGTCGGTCGTCGGCGACGCCGTCGGGTCGGTCCATCGAGGTCACACCTGGGTCTGGGATCGACGGGCCCGATCGCGGGCGATGTACCAGTCGACGAAACGGGTCAGCGGAACGCTCCACAGCAGGAACAGCACCGTGGCGACGATGTAGGAGGTGTAGTTGAACGTGCGCGAGGTGTAGATCTCGGCGTTGCGCAAGGCGTCGCGGATACCGACGACCGACACCAGGGCGACGTCCTTTTGGAGGCTGACCACGGTGTTCATCAGCGCCGGCACGACATTGCGGATGGCCTGGGGGAGGATCGCGAAGCGCAGCGTCTGGATCTGGGTGAGCCCCAGCGCCCGCGCCGAGGAGCGTTGGCTCTCGGGCACGGCGTCGACGCCGGATCGCAGGATCTCGGCGGTGTAGGCCGAATACGACAACACGAGCGCCACGACCGCCCAGAACAGCGCACCGTTGGGCACGCCGTCGAGCTGCAGCGACGGGACACCGAAGCCCAGGAGCACGATCAACAGGAACGTCGGGATGCCCCGAAGGAGGTCGATGTAGACGACGGCCAGCATCCGCACCGGGAAGAAGGCGGGTCCCCGCAGGCTGCGCATCAGGGCGATCAGCAGCGACACGATCGGGATGGCGATGACGGCGTAGACGAAGATCTCGACGTTCAGCCAGAAGCCCCGTAGGACGCTGGGCCACGCCTCGCGGAAGTCGTCGGGGTTGAAGAACTGGTCGCGGACCCGGGGCCAGTTCTCGCTCGACCCGATCAGCCAGATGACCAGCCCGAAGAACAGCACCGTCGATGCGGTGGCGACGAGGGCGCCCTTGGCTCCCTCCTCGCCCATGAAGTCCCCGAACGCGGCCGACCGCCGTCCGCGAGCGGACGGCGGTCGGGTACCCGGCGTTTCGTCAGGGGTGCGGTCGCGACGCAGGAGTGGCACGGGTGGCCTGCTCCTGCGTCCCGGTCCCTACGGTCTTCGTGCTCAGTTGGTGAGCGTCGGGATGGATCCGCCCTGGTTGAGCCACTCGTCCTCGATGGCTTCGATGGTGCCGGCGTCGCGCAGTGCGGCCAGCGCATCGTTGACGCAGGGGACGAGCGGGCTGCCCTCTTCGAACAGCATGCCGAGCTCCTCGGGCTCGCCATCGGTGCGCGGCAGCACGCCGATGATGGAGGCCTCGGGGATCTCGACTGCGGTGATGAAGTAGGCGGTGGGCAGATCGAAGACGATGCCGTCGACCTGGCCGGCGTCGAACGCGGCCTTGGCGGCGGCGTTGTCGTCGTACACCTGGGCCTCGGTCGAAGGTGCGATGACCTCGTCGATGTAGTCGAGGCTGGTGGTGCCGATGGCCGCACCCAAACGGGTGTCGACGAGATCGGCGACGGTTGCCGCCGAAGCGACGGGGCTGTCGGGCGAGCCGATCAGGGCCTGCTCGACCTGGTAGTAGCCATCGGAGAAGTCGACGACCTCGTCGCGCTCCGCGGTGATGGAGTACTGCTGGATGTTGAAGTCGTAGTCCTTGTCGCCGGGGGCGATGGCCTCGTCGAAGCCGGTCCGGACCCACTCGACGGTCTCGACGCCGAGCTCGGCCGCCAGCGCGTAGACCAGGGCACTCTCGAAGCCCTGCTCGTTGGTGGGATCGTCGTCGATCATCCAGGGCGGGAACACCGGCTCGCCGGTTGCGACGGTGAGCACACCTTCGGTCTTCAGCGGCAGCGTGTCGCACGAAGCCGCACTGTCTTCGGCCGCACCGTCTTCGGCGGCGGTCGACTCCTCGGTGTCGTCGTCGCCGCAGGCTGCGGCCACGAGTGCGAACGCGAGCAGGATCGCAAGCAGATACTTGAAACGCATGGTTCTTCTCCCTCCGTGCCCCTCCGGGCTCAGGCCGCAGATTCTAGGGACTCGGGGGGACAGACCCGTGTTCCAGATTGCTCCTACGGCGCGGCGACACCGCCGGACGGCCCCGGAGTCCGACGAAAACGGGTCCGACCCCACCTACGGTGTGCCCGATGACCACGGACCGCACGAACCGCACCGTCGAGCTCCTCCAGGCGATGATCCGCAACGCATGCGTCAACGAGGGCACCGTCGAGTCCGGCCAGGAGATCCGCAACGCCGAGCTCATCGCGACCGTCCTCGACGGCGTCGGTATCGACTACGAGCTCTTCCATGCCGCGCCCGGGCGCACGTCGCTGATCGCCCGGATCGAGGGCACCGATCCCGACGCACCCAGCCTCTGCCTGAACGGTCACACCGACGTCGTGCCCGTGACACCCGAGGGCTGGTCGCGCGACCCGTTCGGCGGCGAGCTCGTCGCGGGCGAGGTGTGGGGCCGCGGCGCGGTCGACATGTTGAACCTCACCGCCTCGATGGCGGTTGCCGTCGCCCATCTGGCGTCGTCGGGTTTCCGCCCTCGCGGCGACCTGGTGTTCCTCGCCGTCGCCGACGAGGAGGCCGGCAGCGCCCATGGCGCCCGCTGGCTCGCCGACCACCACGCCGACCTCATCACCACCGACTACGTCCTCACCGAGCACGGCGGCCTGCACGCCGGGCCGGCCACGTCGCCCACCATCGGCATGAAGGTGGGCGAGAAGGGCGTGGCCTGGCGGCGCCTGACGGTGCGGGGCACACCCGGCCACGGCTCCATGCCCTTCGGGTCCGACAACGCACTGGTCAAGGCCGCCGCAGTGGTGCAGCGCCTGGCCGACTACCGGCCCGCGCCCGCGTTCCACGAGCACTGGCGCAGCGAGGTCGAGACGATGGGGCTCGACGCCGACATCTGCGCCGCGCTGCTCGACCGGGGCCGCATCGACGAACTCCTCGACAGCCTGCCACCCGCCGCCGGCGCCGGGTACCTGCACGCCTGCACCCACACGACGATGTCGCCCAACGTCTCGGTGGGCCAGACCAAGACCAACGTCATCCCCGACACCGTGCACCTCGACGTCGACATCCGCACCATGCCCGGCGAGGGCCCCGAGGAGGTCGCGGCGCATCTGCGCGCGGCGCTGGGCGACCTCGCCGACCACGTCGAGGTGGAGGCGCTGATGAACGATCGGGCCTCGATCAGTCCCACCGACACCCCGCTGTGGGACAGCCTGCAACGTGCGGTGGCACGACCCTTTCCCGCCTCGACGATCAGGCCGCAGCTGACGGTCGGCTTCACCGACGCCCGCGTGCACCGCGACCTCGGCGCCGTCGCCTATGGCGCAGCGCTGTGCTCGCCGAACCTCGCCGCCGCCGACTTCGCCCGGCGCTTCCACGGCAACGACGAACGCATCGACGTCGAGTCGCTCGCGCTCACCACCCAGCTGTGGATCGACGTCGTGACCGATCTGTTGGGCTGATCGCGCCGACCGGTCAGACCCCGGGGCCAGGGTTGCCGGCGCCTGCGCCATCCGCGGAGCCGGTGGCGGGCGGCCCAGCGCCGTCGCGACCCACCTCGGGCGGTAGCGCACCGAGCATCTGCTCGATGCCGCCGATCATGCCGGCGAGTGCGGCACCGTCGCCCTCCAACGCGCCGCGCTGCTCAGCGGCTGCGAGCTCGCGGCGCGCCCGCTCGAGCTGCTCGCGCAGGAGCCCGCCGTGCTGGTCGAGCGACGCAGCCAGCTGCGGGTTCTGAGCCGCGCTCGCGCCGGCCGCGGCGAACACCGTGCCGAGCCGACCGGAGAGCATGGCCAGCATCTCGCCCGCTCGTTCGTCGACCGGACCCGCGTGCTCGATGTCGGGCGGCGGCTCGAGCTCGACGGCCTCGGCCACCCAGCCCAGGCGGGGGCTCACCCGCAACCGCACGCGAGCACCTTCGCGGACCTCTCCGTAGCGGGTCGGGTCGACCCGATAGGCGACGATGCTGTCGTCGCTGCCGTCGTCGACGGCCAGGTGCCGCCGTTCCTCGCGAGAGCTGTCGCGCCGCCGACCATGGGAGTCGTTGCCGGACCAGATCACCGCCTCGAGCGGGTCCGGGAGCCGGTGGCCGCTGAGGAACCGGCGCTTGCGGACCAGCTCGCCCTCGACCTCGACGCGGGCGAACAGGTCGGACAGGCCGAGCACCAGCCGGTACAGCTGCCAGGCCACGATCGCCAGCGCGGCGACGGCCACGGCGAGACCGACGAGTGGCACCCGATCGGGCCACGGTTCCGGCAGGGCCGAAGTGTCGAACTCGTCGCGGGCCAACCGCAACCCGAACCACGCCGCGACGCCGGCCAGCCCGCCTCGGACGAGCGCAGAGAACGCGACGACCCACGGACGTTCTCCCCACGACGGCGTGAAGGCTGCATAGCGGATGTGCACCCGCCGCCAGTTGCCGGTGGCGCGGCTCCATGCATGACGATCGTGATCGGCCTCGAAGGGGAGTTGCCGTTGCACCTCCGGGGCCAGTCCCATCGCCGTGGCGTAGGAGAGCTGACGTTCCCACAGCACCACCGATGCCGCTGACTTGTCATGGAACGACGCGTTGTCGGCCATCCACTGCCGGACCCCGAGCCAGCGCGATGCCGCCTCCATGCCTGCGGGCGTCTCGGAGCGCGCATCGGAGAAGGAGATACGCCGTGCGATCTCGGTGAGTCCGAGGACGGCCACGCCCACGAGCCCCAACCCCACCGTGGCGGGCTCACCCCAGGCGGCGGGATCCTCGACGGTCTCGGCGGCGGCAACGGCGACTCCGGCCGCCAGCCATGCGATCAGGAGCGGCAACCAGATCATCGCCAGGTGACCGATGTCCCAACGGCGCACGGCCAGTCCCAGCTCGCCGGCGTGGGCGTTGACCTCACGCACGAACCCCTTCCACCACCGCCGGGTCGCTCCCTCCGCTCCGAGGGTGAGCGCCTCGGCGGGGGCGATGCCGTCGACCGCCTTGGCCTCGAGGTGGCGCAGGATCCGCTGCTCGTAGGGCGTGAGCGGGCCCTTCCCGGGAGATGCCCGTCGCAGACGCACGATGACGTGACCACCGGCGACCTCCTCGATGGTGCACCAGCGGCGGGCGGCGAGATCGACGAGGGTCGCCGGGACAGCATCGTCCTCGACGACGAACCCGCCGGTGAGCAGATCGACGATCGCCGGGGTCTCCGGGCCGAGTTCGGGGGTCGCCGGGCCGGTGGCCGGGCGCGGCGGCCGGCGAACCCGCCAGGTCCACACCATCACGACAGCTGCGACAGCGGTCGTGATGGCCGCGATGGTGACGAGCACCGCATTCGTCTGATATCCGGTCGCAGCGAGCAACGTCCCTCCTCGTGTCCCCGTCCGGAAAACCTGCCAGATACGGGGCGTCGACGCCACCGCCGTGACCGAGCCGGCCCGGCCCGCCGAACCACGATCGGCAACGTAGGTGTCGCGATCGCCCGTTCCGGGAACTCAGCACGGTGTCCGAGCCGTCACAAGCCCATGACAACCCTTCGGCGTCGATGCCGAAGCCCTGCGACGAAAGGCCCCACGATGCGACGAGTCCTCCTCTTGGCCCTGGCGCTGCTGACCACGGCGGTCCTCGCCGCCGGGTGCGGCGACGACGACGAGACGGTCAGTACCGGCGACCCGGCAGCCGACGACGGCGCTGCAACCGATGACGATGCGACCGATGGCGACGGCGACGGCGACGAACCGATCGGCGGCGGCCCCTACCCCATTGCCGACCTGAACATCACCTACGAGCATCCCGAGGAGGGCGTGTCGTTCACCTATCGCATCACCTGCCTGGGTGACACGGCCACCATCACCGGCGATGTCGAGCTCGACGAGAGCACCGCCTGCCTCGCCCTGGCCGAGCCCGAGGTGCAGACCCGACTGATCGAGGGCCCGCCGGCCGATCAGGTCTGCACCGAGCAGTACGGCGGGCCGGATGTCGCCGTCATCACCGGCACCCTCGACGAACAGCCGGTCGACACCACCGTGGACCGCACCAACGGCTGCGGGATCAGCACCTGGGACGACCTACTCGGCGCCGTGCTACCGAACCCGATCGGCGTGACGGGCTGAGTGCGCCCGACGCGTGCATGCTCGTGCCCGGGACCTGCAATGATCGACGGGTGCGCGGTGGTGAGCCACCGTGGGCCCGGAACGGGCCCGCACCCCCGACGAGCAGGAAGTTGACTCCATGGCGCTGATCCCGGTCACCGTCACCGGCGTGCAGGTCGAACAGAACACCGGTGCCCCGGTCATGTTGTTGCGCGAAGATTCGGCCCCGCATCGGATCCTGCCGATCTTCGTCGGGCCGGCAGAGGCTCGGTCGATCTCGGTGGCGATGGCCGGGCTCGAGCCGCCCCGTCCCGGCACCCACGACCTGATGATGACCACGCTCGAGTCGATGGGGTCCACGCTGACCGAGGTCGACGTCACCGAACTGCGCGACGGCACGTTCATCGCCGAGCTCGTCCTGCACAACGACGCAGGAGAAGTTCGCATCAGCAGCCGGCCGTCCGATGCCGTTGCCCTGGCCGTTCGTTGCGGCGCACCGGTGTTCGCCGCCGATGCCGTCCTGGCCGAGGCCGGGATCGTCGAACAAGACGAGAGCGAGCCCGCCGACGAGGCCGCCGTGGTCGAGCTCAGCCAGGAGGAGATCGACGCCACGGTCGAACAGCTCGAGGACTTCCTGGCCTCGTTCGAGGACCCCGGCGACGAGCCCCCGACCAGCTGAACGGTGGCTCCTGGCTGCGGGTGTCGGAGTTCCTCTCGCTCCGTGGCACCATCGCCACTACCCTGCGACCCGTGACGTGGGAGCCGACCGATGAAGTCCCGCCGACGGGTATGGCGGCCTATGCCGAACCCGATCCGTCGCTGACGCCGCTGACGTCGCTGTCGGCGGGTCTGCGCCTGCACCGGATCGAGGACCGCGGTGCATGGGCGAAGGTCGCCGCGGACAACGGCTGGTCGGCCTGGGTCGACGGCCGGCTGCTCGTGCCTCTGGCGAACGCGGCGAGCCCGGCACCGCCCGCTGCGGCCCAGCCGGCTCCCGCTCCGGCCCCGTTTCAGGCACCGGCACCGGCCGCACCGATCCCGACACCGACGCCCGCACCGGCACCGACGCCGACGCCGCCCGCCGACCAGACCGTGTATCAACCCATCGGGGCACCCGATGCCGCCGAGCAGCCTGCGGTGGGCCAGCCCCTCGGTGCCCCGGCAGGTCCCATCGGCGGGGGTGTCCCCAGCGCCTTCGCCCCACCATCGGGTGCCACGTCGGCATCGACCACCCGCGGCGGCATCGATCCCCTGTCCATCGCTGCGGCGATCATGGGGCTGCTGCTGGTCGTGACGTATCTGCTTCCCTGGGCGACCTTCGACGGGTTCTCCGACCACGCCTTCGAGCTCGCCGGCGACGGCCGCGGTGCCTTCGGCGGACGCGGCGAGGCAGGCGACCTCGGGACCCGCACCGACATCGGCATCATCTTGTTGCAGGCGCTCTACGGGGCCATCGTGCTCGGCCCGGTGGCCGCGGTGTTGTTCGTGGCCCGTCAGCCCGCAGCACGCGTCGTCGGGATCCTGGCCGGTGTCGCGGGGCTGCTGGTCGTGGCCGGACGTCTCCTCCTCGATGTCCCGACCGATCCCGGTCTCGGTCTCGGCCTCTGGCTGAGCCTGCTGGCCGCCATCGCACTCGTGGTCCTGTCGCTGGCGGCGGGATCGCGATCGGGTACGGGCAGCTCGGCTCCGGGCAGCTCCCCCTCCTGGTGACCACGCGCACCGTCGCCGGCCGTCGCCTCGCAGCGTTCCTCGCGGCCGGGCTCGTCCTGGCCTTGGTGGCGGCGCTCCCGGTTTCCACCGCCGGCGCCCAGACCACACCCGGCGTGCCCACCGGCGTCCGCGCGATCGAGGTCGACGGCGACACGGTCGTCACCTGGAGCCGACCGTCGGGGCAGCCGCGGACGTACCGGGTGCAGTTCCGCACCAACACCCCCGCACCGCGCATCGTCGGCGGTGTCCCCGCGACCGCCACCGATGCCCCCTACCAGGCGGCGGTCTTCCTGCCACGCACGTTCTGTGGCGGGACGATGGTCACCGACCAGATCGTCGTCACCGCCGCCCACTGCGTCGCCGAGGTCACCCGACCGGGCGACATCGAGGTCGCGACCGGCGAGCTCCGCCTGACACGTATCCCGGCGTCGGAGAGGGTCGCCGTCACCTCGTTCGAGATCCACCCCGGCTACGACCACGACAGTCTCGACTACCGCAACGACGTCGCCGTTCTGCGGCTGTCACGCCCCATCCCCGATGCGGTCACCATCGCGATCGACACCGATCGTTCGACCCCACTCGCCGGCACGCCGGCACGCATCAGTGGCTGGGGGCTGCTGCGGACCGGCGGGAGTCAGCCCGATCAGCTGCAGATCGCGGAGGTCGAGCTCCGCGCCGACAGCGGCGCCCCGTGCCCGGGCTGGGGATCGCGGTTCGAGCGGCAGCTGATGCTCTGCGCGGCCGCTCCCGACGGCGGGGAGGGCGTCGACACCTGCAACGGCGACAGCGGCGGACCGCTGGTCGTCGAAGAAGGCGGTCGACTCGTCCTCACAGGCGTCACCAGCTGGGGGCACCAGGTCTGTGCCAATCCGGGATCGCCCGGTGTCTACACGCGGGTCTCCGCGGTCGCCGACTGGATCCTCGAACAGATCGACAGCAGCGGGTGGACCACCCAGACCGTCACCTGCCGGGCGAAGCGCTGCCAGCTGCGCATTCGCGGCTTCGATGCCGATGCCCGGACCGAGTTCCGGGTGGCGGCTGTCGCCGGTGGTCGGGTCTCGGCGTACTCGGCGTCGGTCACCCTCGACACCGTGCGGCCCCGTCACTGTGACCACGATGCCGACGGGCGCGCCGACCTCGTGGTCGCGATGCCCGCAGCGACCATCCGTGGCCGCGAGGGCGCAGGCAGGCTCGTCAGCTTCGATGCCGACGGCGCTCCGGCGATCGGTTTCGATCAGCGTCGGTCGGCGCTGCGCGGGGTCCCTGGTGCCGGCGACGGGTTCGCATCGGCGCTGGCGTGCGGCGACTTCGACGGCGACGGCTTCGGCGACGTGGCCGTCGGCGTGCCGGGCGAGACCGTCGACGGGTCCGCCGGAGCCGGCGTCGTGCACGTGCTGTACGGCCGCGCCGACGGGCTGGTCCCGGCACGGGCACAGACGTGGCGCCAGGGCAGCGATGGGCTCGGCGGACGACCGGGCCCAGGCGACCGCTTCGGGGCGGCCCTGGCGGTCGGCGATCTCGACGGCGACGGCATCGACGACCTGGTCATCGGCGTGCCCGGTGAGGCGGTGCGCGGTCGCGCCGGCGCCGGCGCCGTCCAGGTGCTCTACGGCACACCCAACCGGTTGCGGGCGGCAGACAGCGAGACCTGGACCCAGGCGCGGCGGGGCGTAGCCACGCCGCCGCGGGCCGGCGACGGCTTCGGCGCGGCGCTGGCGACGGGCGATTTCGACGGCGACGGCCACGACGACGTCGCCATCGGGGTGCCGGGCGAGCGGGTCGGCGGCCGCGACGACGCCGGGATCGTGCAGATCATGGCCGGCGGCCCGGCACGGCTCGAACCCGCGGGCGCGTGGCGTCAGAACCGCTGGGGCGGGCTCGACGGGCGACCTCGGGCGGGTGCCGGCGTCGGAACCACCCTGGTCGGCGGCGACCTCACCGGCGACGGCATCGACGACCTGGCCATCGGCGCCCCGGGGACCCGACTCGGCCGGATCATGGCCGCCGGAGCAGTCCACGTCGTCGCAGGTTCCGCTACCGGGCTCGACCGTGCGGCGACGACGCGTTGGACTCCGGGTCGCGCCGGCCGGGCGGCGACGCCGGGTGCCGGTTTCGGAAGCGCTCTCGCCATCGGCGACCTCGACGGCTCCGGCCCCGCGGAGCTGGTGGTCGGCGCACCCGGGAGCAGCCGCGGGATGGGTGCGATCACCATCGTCGGCGATGCGCTGGGAGGGTCGGCGACGACGGCGTGGTGGGCGCCGAGCGACCGCGGAGTGCGTGTGGCCTCGGCGGGCAGCTCGGCCTTCGGTGCGGCGGTCGCGATCATGGATCTCGATGGCGACGGCCTCGGCGACGTCGTCGTCGGGGCGCCCGGCGCCACGTTCCGATCCCGGCCGGAGGCAGGCCGCGTGCAGATCATGGCGGGGACCTCCGACGGCGACTTCGTCGTTCCGGACGTGGCGAGGCATCTCGCATCACGGGGGGTGCCGGGCAGCCCATCGGTCGGTGACCGCTTCGGCGCGACGATCGCGTCGTGAAAAGGCCCAGCGGCGCACCGCCACGAACGTGACGATGCGCCGCTGAGGATTCGGCGGCCGAGCCGGTCGGCTGGGCCGGGCGTGATCTCAGTGCTCGAAGGCGCCGATGTCGTGTGCTCCGCCGGCGGGACGGCCCTGGCCGGCGTGGTCGTTGCGCACCCGGACGGTGCTGGTGCCGGCATCGATACCGGGGGAGCCGGGCTGGAGGCGGAAGTCACCCGGCCGGTTGCCGTTGCCGGCGAACTGCGGCGCTCGGCGGACGTCGCCGGGACCACGGGCTGCGCCGGGCGATCCGCCCGCCCACAGGTTGTGCGAGAACGCGGTCCCTCGGGCGCCACCGCAGAAGAGCGAGAAGCCACCCGGCCGCAACGTGACGATGTTGTTGCGGACCTCGTTGCCGCGGTTGGTACCACCATCGAAGATGTCGATGCCGCAGTTGGCTCGCACGATGGTGTTGTTGAGGATCTTCGTGTTGCGCATCCCTGCGGCGCCGTTCTCGTAGCCACCGAAGCTGAAGCCCCGGTCGGTGTCGATCAGGATGTTGTTGCGCACGATGTTGCCTCGCGTGGGGTTGGTCGGCCCCGGGAACCAGGCGGTCTCGTTCGCGAACTGCACGCCGGCGGCCACGCGGGGGCCGGTGCCGTAGTCGCGGGTGTGCGCAGGGTCGCCGGTCGTCCATCCGATGTTGCCCTCCCACAGCGAGCGGGTGGTGTTGTCGGCGTAGAAGAGGGCGTTGTAGGTGTCGACCACGACGTTGCGACGTACCCGGCAGCGGTCCGACAGCGGACAGTTGATGCCCTCGCCGAAGATGTTGCGGACGTCGTTGCCGACGATGCGGGCGTTGGTCGCACCGATGACCGAGATGCCCGAACCCCAACCGGTGCCGATGGACGGGTCCTGGAAGCTCAGGTTGGCCCGGCGGACGGTGTTGTTCCTGACGACGATGTTGCGGGTGACCCCCACCTCGCCCTCGCCGACGGCGATGCCGGTCTGGCCGACATTGCGGATGTCGTTGCCGATGACCTTGAAGTTCCGGGTGCCACGTCCGGCGATCATGATGCCCTGGATGAACGGGGCGGACAGGTCGTGGATGCGGTTGTTCCGGAAGGTCACGTGGCTGCCACCGAAGGAGCCCATGCCCTGGGACCCGGTGCAGTCGATGCGCTTGACGGTGATGTACGACTGGTCGCTGGCGACGCAGAAGTTGCCGTCCGCCGACACCAGTTGGGCCCGTTCGCCGGGCCGGGAGGTGACGATCACCCGGTTGCCCTTGGATCCGCCCTCGAGGAGCCAGCCGCCGCCGTTGGCGACGTAGTGGGTGCCACCGCGCAGCGAGATGACGCCCCCGTTGCGCAGCGCCAGCGAGGCCGCCTGGATCGACGCCTTGGGACGCTGGAGGGTGCCGGGGTTGGCGTCGTTGCCGTTCGGGGCGACATGGATGGTCTGGCGGCCCTGAGCGGCCGCGGGTGTGGCCGAGACCGCGGTCAGCGTGGAAGCGATCATGACCAGGGCGACGACGATCGCCCGCAGGCGCCGCCTACGCTGCGCTCGCTCGTTGACCGACGGTTGATCCGACGGTCGGGTCTGCATTGGGTGACGGTTGATCATTGGCTCGAAACCTCGAGTTCGTTGATGTGCCCGCATCGGGACGGCACCGTAGGACAAGATTACGAACATGTAAAGACGCAACATATTCGTAATCTTGTCCGGCCCGGCCGATTCCGCTTGATTCGGCGGAATCGGGCCGGTCCTGAACTCTTCTCATCGGTCCGGATTCAGCGCAGGGCGACCACGGCCCAGCTGTCACCCGACTCGTTGTCGCCCGCGATACCGGCGGATCCCTGGTGGAGCAGCCGGCTGCGGGCGGTGACGATGCCCGCCGACGAGCCGCGCAGCACCGTGACCGCTCCGGTCGCGGTCACGCCGCCGATGGACTCGCCGGGCGCGCCGACGACCAGATCGCCGAAGCCATCGCCGTCGAGATCGGTCACCACCAGCGACGCACCCCAGGAATCGCCCGCCTCGTTCACGCCGGGGACCCCGGAGCGGTTCTGATGCCACATGACCGACCCGTCGACGGTCGGACCGGCCGGTGATCCGACCAGAACCGTCGCTGCGCCGACACCCGGCATGCGACCGAGCGACTCGGCGGGGGCCCCGACGATCAGGTCGGCGACACCATCGCCGGTCAGGTCGCCGAGCGCCAACGACGAGCCCCAGCCGTCGCCGGGCTCGTTCACGCCCGGCACGCCCGGTGTTCCCTGATGCCACAGCGCGGCAGTGTCGCCACGCAACCCTCGGGTGGAACCCCGGAGCACCGTGACCGTCCCCACGCCGGTGCGGTCGCCGAGCGATTCGCCGGGGGCGCCGACGGCGAGATCGTCGACGCCGTCGCCGTCGACGTCGCCGGCAGCCAGCGTTGCGCCGAAGAGGTCGCCGGATTCGTTGACACCGGGGACACCTGCCGTGCCCTGGTGCACGGTCGTGGCGCCACGCGGTCCACCCGCGGCGCCCCACAGCACCGTCACCGCGCCTGTGGCTCGGGCCGAGCCGATGCCCTCGCCGGGAGCGCCGACGGCGACATCGTCGTAGCCATCACCGTTGAGGTCGCCGACCGCCAGCGCTGCACCCCACCGGTCGCCGGTCTCGTTGCTGCCGGCGATGTCGGGCCGGTTCTGATGGAACACCCGGGCCCGGTCCGGTACGGGACCGAGAGCCGAGCCCGGCACCACGACGACCGCGCCCACGTCGCTGCGACCGTTCAGTCCCTCGCCGGGGATGCCGACGACCACGTCGTCGTAGCCGTCGCCGTCGAGGTCGCCTGCAGCGAGCGACGCGCCGAAACCGTCGCCCGTCTCGGAGCGCTCCGCGATCCCGGCGGTGCTCTGGTCGATGACGAAGATGCTCCGCGGGCCCGGTCCGTCGGCGCCGCCGAGCACCACCGTGACCGCCCCGGCATCGACGATGGTGCCGTCGTCCTCGCCAGGGGCTCCGACCACGAGGTCGTCGATGCCGTCACCGTCGACGTCGGCGACGACGAGCGTCCGGCCCCAGCCGTCGTCGGTCTCGGGCTCGCCGTCGAGTCCGGGGGTGTCCTGGCCGAGGACGACGCCGTCGGATACCGCACCGGACGAGGGCACCAACGGTGCCGGCGCGACGGTCACCGCTCCCGCGCCCTCGACGGTGCCCGTGGATTCGCCCGGGGCGCCGACCACGAGCTCGGCCCGGCCGTCGCCGTCGAGATCGGGACCGATCGGCGATGCCCGAGGCCCGGCGCATGTCGTCACCTCTCCCGGGTCCGTGGGCAACGAGGCGATGGCCACCGCCGAGCGTTCCTGCACCCGCGGTGCGGCCGCCACGACACAGGCGAGGTCGCCGGCGACGATGCGACGCGCCACACCATCGGCTCCGACGGCGACGCCCATACCGGCACCCGCATCGACGACCACGTCGCCCGGCGTCAGCCGCAGCCGGGGCCCCGCGAAGCCTTCCAACGCGTCGAGGTGCGCCGCTGTGGCCCGATGCCCCGCAGCGGTGGGATGCACCCATTCGGCGCGGAGCACGCTGGTGCCGATCTGGCGGATCCAGTCGGCGCGCGGCCCCGCGAGCTCGTGACCGGCGTAGACGCCGTGAAGGTCGACGTAGACGAAACGCCCGGGATCGCCGGCGTTCGCGGCGCGGACCTCGGCCAGATACGCACCGGCAGCGAGGGCCCCGAGCGTGCGGATGGCATTGCCGGCCTCGTAGCCGGGCAGGCGATACCTGTTCGCTCCCACCAACAGGGGGTAGCCGACGACGGCCACGGTGGCGTCGGGCGCAGCGGCGGCGATGGCATCGAGGTTGGACCGCAGCCGGGCACGGAGCTCCGGCAAAAGGTCGGTCGCGTCCTCGACGGCGCTCTCACAGTCGCGGCGATCGCGGGTGACCAGGCACTGGAACACCAGATCGCCGAACCCGGCGTCGTTGCCACCGATGCTGATCATCACGTGGGTGGCGGCCCGCAGCTCCGAGGCAGCACCGCGGATCTGCGCGTCGACGTCGCGGGTCCGCGCCCCGCTGCACGCAGCGTTCGTGTGCGCGGCCCGGGCCCCACGGGCGCTCTGGAGCTCGACCCAGCGCTGACCGAACGACCGGTTCGATCGGTAGCAGCCCGCAGGCCCGGTATAGGCGCGGGCGCCGTTGCCGGAGATGTACGAGTCGCCGAGGCTGACGAGACGCACCTCGTCGATCTCGTTCTGGGCCCCTGCGGGAGCGGACGTGAACGGAGCGGGCACGAGCGTGGCCGCAACGACCACGAAGACCACGAAGACCACGAGCGCCGCCCTCGCCGCGACGACGCGCCGGAAGAGGCGGGACGGCTGGATCGACGGTTTCGCCACCGCTCGACGGTAGCCCTCCCGCGGCGAAGGAGCGTTGCGCGATTCCGCCACGCAGCCTCACCGCTGAAATCTGGAGATCTGGGTCCTCCCCTAGGCCCCAGATCTCCAGATTTCGCAGAGTCGGGTCAGGCCGGGAGGATCATCCCGTAGTTGCCGTCGTAGCGGCGGTACATGATGCGACCACGAGCGCTTTCGGGGTCGATGTGGAACAGCCACCTGCGCCCACTGGCGTCGAGCGACTCCCGAGCCTCGGCCTCGGTCATCGTCGGCACCACCGCGGTGCTCGGCTCGATCGGCGCCACCACCCCGTCGAGGTCCACAGCGTCAGCGTCGGGGTGCAACAGCACCAGCATCTCGTTCTCGCCATGGCAGAGCGCTGCATCGCGGCCGGTCTCGGCGTGCTCGAACAGGTAGAAGTCGTGACCCAGGTGGTCGAGCTCGAACGCGGCTTCGTCGAGCGACATCGGACCCCACGCGAATGTCTTGCGCTTCACGACCTCACGCTCGTCGACCGGTACGTCGAGGAACTCCGGGCGCTGTGTCGGAAGATCGCCGTGGCGCCAGCTGGTCTCGTCGTGGCGGTGACGGCTGTCGAGGCGGTGCCGGCGGTCCTCGTGGCGCCGGACCCGGCGGGTGAGCCGGTCCACCAGCAGGTCGGTCGCCTCGGTGACGGTGCTCGCCGCCACGTGGGCCCGTACCGGGCTGCCGTCGATGTCGAGCGCGGCCTCTGCCTGCGCGGGGCGTTCGCGGCCACGGTCGGCCTCGAGCACCAACCGGATCTCGATGTGACGCACCCGCTCGCGGCAGGTGTCGGCGACTGCCCGGATCTTGCCGGTCGCGTACTCGACGTCGCTGTCGCGGACCTCGCCCTTGTGGGACACCTCGGTGGTGGTGGCATCGACGACTGGCATGGCGGCGTCTCCTCGGGTTGGGGGGTGGTGACCCAATGGCTGGGCCACTGATCGTGTCGCGAGCATGACCGAATGGACAGGGACTTTGTGCTCACCGTCTCGCCGGGCCAGCACCACTGGGGCCGGTGCCACTGGGGTCAAGTCCTACTTTCTCACTTCTCCGGGGTGACCGGCCCGGGGCTCGACTGATTCGAGAAGTGAGAAAGTAGGACTTGACCCCTGCCGTTCCCATGCCCTGTAGAACTGCAGGGGCCGAGCCGAGCCGGGGCGTCCAGCCACGGGACACGAGATGCGATCGGAGGTGGGTGATGATCCAGGCAACGCAGGTGGTCGACCTCGCTTCGATTCGCGTCGCCGAGGACCACCCGGGCCGCGACGACGTCGCCGAGCTCCGGGCCGAACTCGGCGCCCGGCTGTCCGAGGCGACGACGGGCTGGGACCGCCCCGCGGGGCTGCTCGGCATCACCAAGGGACGCATGTTCTCCACCCGACGCTGCCCGGCCTCGGTCTGCGGCGAGCTGGCGCCACGCACCCTCGGTCACGACCTGGCGGTCGGGACCATCGTCGACACCGCAGCGGCGTTGCTTGCCACCAGCGCGACCATCCCGGGGCGGGCGAGCTGGCTCGATGCGCTCCTCGTGGTGTTGCGCGAGACCGAGCCCGAGCTCGCCCAGGCCGTTGCCGATCTGCCCATCGACGTCCGGGACGAGCTGCGCACCGTGGTGCACGAGCGCTGCGACGCCCTGCGCGGGGTGCTCGGCGACCTCACCGGCGTCGACGTCACGGCCCAGGAACGTGCCCGGGTGATCTTCGACGGGCCCGGCGTGTCGTTGTCGGGTCGGTCGGACCTCGTCGTGGGGGCGGCCTCGTCGCCGCGCTCGATCGTCGAGGTGAAGTCGGGATCGGTCCGGCCCTCCCACATCGACGAGCTCGGCTTCTATGCGCTGCTGTTCGCGCTGCGCGACGGCGTCGCCCCCGCTGCGGTCGCGGCGGTCACCCTCGATCCGCCCATCATCTCCGCCCATGCGGTCACCTGGGACCTGCTCGAGGGGGTCGCGCTGCGGATCGTCGAGACGGCGGCCACCCTGATCGAGGTCGACCGGACCATCGCCGGCGGCGCCTGGCCCGAGACCCGCCCGGGACAGGCCTGTTCGTGGTGTGGCGCCGCGCCGCGGTGCCCGGATGCGCCCGACATCGCGATCGCCGAACGCGATGCCCGGGTGGAGACCTGGGTCCGGCCCGCCGGCAGCTCCGGCGACGACCTCGGCGACCTCGCAGAGCCGATCGATGCCGACGACGACGAGGAACCGTGGTGAGCGAGACGCCGCCGAGCGGAGCGCGCCGGGGCCCCACCCCCGAGCTGCGGGTGCTCGAGGACCGCCTGGCCGAGGCACTCGAGCCCGCTGCGCTGCGCACACCGTCGGGTTCGTTCGACTGGGACACCAGCACCCGCGTCGGCGATTTCGACGTCGAGACCGCAGCCCGCTGCCAGGCGAACGCCGCCGGTCTGCCGAGCCCGTTCGAACCCGGCATCTTCACCACCTTCAAGGCCGTCGCCCGCGCCGCCGCACCTCTGGTGTCCTCCGAGGGCGGTGTCCGCCCTGCGCTGGTCGAGTTCGTGCGACGGGCCCGGAGCCGGCACTCGACTGTGGACAACTGGCTGTGCGATCACCTCGCCGCCTGCGACCAGCCCACGCTCGTCGAGACCATGCACCGGGCGGCCAGCTGGTTGCACGGCACGGCCGCGGTGCTCGGCGACCCGACCCTCGGTCGCTGGAGCACCGGGCGTCGTTTCCAGTGGGACTTCCCCGGTCGGCAGCTGCGCCTCCAGGGTTCGGTCGATCTCATCGAGCAGGGCAGCCACGTTCCGCTGTTCGTCGTGCCGAGCATCGATGACGCCCGCCTCGACCGCATCGCGTTCTCGTCGATGCTCTATGCCCTGAAGATGCGCTCGGCGCCCGCCACGGTCAGGATCGTCGTCCTCGGCACCGGCGTCGACGAGACCCGGCCGCGCGACGAGCTCTGGGGCCGGGCGGTCCAGGCCGCCGCGTGGGCCGCCGATGCAGTGACCGCGCGCCCCGTCGGTCCCGACGGCCTGCACCGGACGGCGTCGTTCTTCACGTGCCGGGGCTGCGACTGGGCACCGGAGTGCGCTGTGCGGGCCGAGTCGCAGGCTCGTCCACCGGTGCGCCAGGGCGTGCGGCTGCGCTGACGCCGGCGCGTTCCTGCCGGGTGCGGCGCCGCTGCTCGAGTCCTCGGATCCGCCGGATCGACGCCCAACCCACCGCCAGCATCGAGGCGGCCGTGGTCGCCGCATACATCGGCTGGGTGGCGTCGGTGCCGGCGGTGATGCCGTGGAGACTGCCGAGGACGAAGACGGCGTAGCCGGCCACGTGGATGGCGTGCCAGGTGCGACGCCGCAGCCGCCGCATGGCGAGCGACGTGGCCTGCACGGCGACGAGGCCCCACAGCGCCACCACGCCGAGGGCCACGGGCAGCGGCTTCCAGTCGCTCGCGAAGGGAACGAACAGATCGGTCAGCCCGAAGTGGACGTAGCTGTCGGCGACGAGCGCGACGAGATGCAGCGCCACGAACGCCGCGGTGAGGGCGCCGAGCCAACGGTGCAGGTCCACGAGCCAGGCGACCCGACGGCGCCGCGGGAACAGGTCGACCGACGAGGCGATGCCCCACAGGACCGTCGCCGTCAGCATGAGCCAGGCGATGATGCCCGATGCACGGGAGAGATACCACCACATCTCGCCACTCATGATGCGCTCCCCAGATGTGCCAGTGCTGTGGTCGCGAACCGGGTGCCATCGAGTGCAACCGCCACGCCGTCGAGCTCCCAGGCCTCCATGTGGCGCACTGCGCCCTCGGACCCCTCGAGCAGTGCAGCGGTCGCGTGGACCTCGGCCTGCCAGCCCGTGGGGGCGATGACGGTCACTGCTGCCAGGTCCGTCGTCGACGGCGAACCCGAGTCCGGGTCGATGACGTGGTGGGCCTCGCTCCCGTCGACGACCCAGCGACTGGACCTGGTGCTCGACGTGGCCACGCCGCCGCCGTCGATTGCGATGCGACCCAGCACGGTGCCGGGCTCGTCCGGGTGTTCGACGACGATCATCCAGCCGTTCTCGTCGGGCGGTGTCCCCCGTGCGGCCAGATCGCCGCCGACACCGACGAGCGCCCCGGCCGCCCCGGCGGCACAGAGCTCGGCGGCCACCAGGTCGGCGGCCAGGCCCTTGCCGATCCCGCCGGGGTCGAGCGCGAGGCCGGCCGGCGTGCGGACGAGTCCGGACCGGCGATCGACCTCGATGTCGTGGATGGAGCTGCGGCCGGCGTGGTGCGCGAGAAGATGGCGTGGCCGGTCGGGCAGCGCTGCACTCGATGGATGCCCGGCGGCGGCGAGGTGCACGGCGAGGGTGGGGTCGTAGCGGCCGACGGTGGCGATCGAGCCTGCCTGCATCGTCTCGACGAGGGCGATGGTGTCGGGATGGACCCGGCACCAGTCTCCTTCGGCGGCGGCGAGACGGCAGAGGTCGCTGGCGGGGACGAACCGGCTCCAGTGAGCCTCGAGCCCGGCCAGGCGACGGGGCGCAGTGTGCTCGGCGAGCCGGGTCGCCTGTTCGGGCGGGCCGACCACGATGACGTGGCCGTCGCTGCCCATCACGCGGAAGCGGTGCTCGACGACGACGGGCACCTCAGCGGCTGCCATTGGTGCTCGCTTCCACTGGTGCAGGCGCCGGCGGTGCGGCCGCCGCCGGAGCGGTGAGGACCCGTACCTGCGGGGCGGCGGTTGCGACGGGTGGCGCCGGCGCCGCTGCGGAGGGCGCCTGCTCTGCAGGAGCGCCACCGCTGGCGGCCGGGGTGGAGACCGGCGCTGCGGCGGGCGTCGCGTCGAGCCCGACGAGGCGGAGCTGGATCACGATCGGCTCGCGGGCCTGGGCGGGCGGTGCAATCTCGGTGAGCTCGGGGCCGGCCGCCTGCGCTGCGACGCCGTAGGCCGCCACCAGACCGAACATCGCTGAGAGACCGAAGGCCGTGGCGGCGATCCGGCTGTTCTTCGCGGGGTGGCGGCGCCGACGCCGCCCGGGCGCAGCCGTCGCAGCGGGGCCGTTGCTTCGTGACCCGGGTGCGCCGGATGCGCCTCGACGGGCCTGCAGGCGGGCGATCCGCGCCCGGGTCTCGGCGTCGAGTTCGGCGGTGATGTCGAGCTCGACGGTCGGTTCGGGTTCAGTCGTCATCGTCGCGGCCTTCGTGCTCGTCGTCGTCATCCTCGTAGCGGTCGTCGTCGTCATCGTCATCGTCGTCGTACCGATCGTCGTCGTCGTCGTAGCGGTCGTCGTCATCGTCGTAGCTCGGCGCGGAGGTCGACGGGCTCGCCACGGCCGGCGGCTGTGGACGGTCGATCCGGGCATCGAGCGTTCCGTCGGGCCGGACCTCGACATGGAGGACGAGGACCTCGGCACCGGAGCTGAGCCGGACGTCGAGGCTGTCGTCGGGCACGTCGTCGTCGGGGGTCCAGGACCATCCGGCGGTGGGCTCGACCGATGCGACCTGCACGGTTCGTCCCTCCACGGCGACGACGACGGTCCCGGCCTGGTCGACCTGGAAGGCCTCCGTGCGGATGCCTGACCCCGGCTGGTCCTGGGCGGCTGCACCGACCGTGGGCTTCGCCGTCGGCTGCGTGGTGGGCTCTGGACTCGCCGACGGTTCGGGCGTGGCGACTTCGACCACGACCTCGACGGGCATCGCCGACAGTTCGGTCGCAGCACTCAGCTCCCCCACCGGGCTGTCGTCGGCAGAGGACAGGATGCCGATGTTCGCACCCACGGCGGCGGTGCCGGTGATGACGACGGCGGCGATCGATGCAGCGGTCACAAATGCGGTTCGTTTCATGGCGAGATCTCCTGGGGGTTCGGATCTTCGGTGCCCAACGTAGGAATCGCCGTACCAACGGATCGCCATCGGATTGCCAAGAAAAGGTAAAGATGACCGCATCGGGGGGCGGGCGGCGCCAAGCTGTTGGCATGCGGGTGCTGGTCGTCGAGGACGACGAAACGATCGCCGAGCCCTTGTGCACCGGCCTGCGACGCGAGGGGTTCGACGTGCGCCACGCCGCCACGGGCCACGCGGCCCTCGCTGCCGAACCCGCCGACCTCGTCCTGCTGGACCTCGGTCTGCCCGACCTCGACGGCCGGGTCGTGTGCAGGGAGCTGCGCGACCGCTCGGGCGTGCCGATCATCGTCGTGAGCGCCCGCGGCGACGAGATCGACCGGGTCATCCTGTTGGAGCTCGGGGCCGACGACTACGTCGTGAAGCCGTTCGGTTTCCGCGAGCTCGTCGCCCGGATCAGAGCCGTGCTGCGACGCACGGGTTCGGACCGATCGGCACCGCTCGACACCATCGATGTGGGTGGTCTGCACGTCGACCGCCGATCTCGCGCCGTCATCGTCGACGGTCGACAGCTGACGCTGACCCCCAAGGAATTCGACCTCCTCGTCCACCTCGCCGCCGACCACGGCGCCGTCTCGACCCGCGAGCAGATCATGACCGAGGTCTGGGACGAGAACTGGTGGGGCTCGACGAAGACCCTCGACGTCCACATCGCATCGCTGCGCAAGAAGCTCGGCGCCGACTGGATCGAGACGGTGCGCGGGGTGGGATTCGTCCTGCACGATCCCGGCGACCCGTGACCCGCCGCCTCCTGCTCGGCTATCTGACGGTCACCGTCTTCGTCCTCATCCTGCTCCAGGTGCCGCTGGCCGTCTTCTTCCAGCAGCGCGAGACGGAGCGCCTCACCGCCGACCTCGAACGCGATGCCGCCGTGCTGGGCTCCATCTACGAAGATGCGCTGGAGACCGACACCCCGCTCGATCCGGCGCCCGCCGACCGTTACCGCGCCGAGACCGGAGCCCGTGTCGTGGTCGTCGACACGGCCGGCATCGCACAGGTCGACACCGACGACGTGACCGGCCGCGATTTCTCGACACGACCCGAGTTCGTGATCGCCCTCGGCGGGCGCCGCGACACCGGGTCACGATTCTCCACGACACTCGGCACCGAACTGGTCTACGTGGCCGTGCCGGTCGCCTCCGGAGGCGTCGTGCACGGCGCGCTGCGCCTCACGTTCGACAGCCACGAGGTGACCGAACGAGTGCAGCGGTTCTGGCTCGGGCTCGGGCTCGTGGCGATCGTCGTGCTCGCGGCAGTCGCGGCCGTGGGATGGGCGGTGGCCCGATCGGTGACCCGTCCCATACGTGGGCTCCAGCAGACCGCTGCCCGCTTCGCCGGCGGCGATCTCGCCATCGCGGAACCCGAGCCCGGGGCTCCGGCCGAGCTACGCGACCTCGAGACGGCGATGAACACGATGGCCCAACGCCTCGACGGGCTGATCCGCGAGCAGCGAGCCTTCGTGGCCGACGCATCCCATCAGCTTCGGACCCCGCTCACAGCGCTGCGGCTCCGCCTCGAGAACCTCCAGATGCAGGCCGACGGCACCGCCGATGCAGCCGAACTCGATGCAGCCGTCGCAGAGATCGATCGCCTGACGGAGCTCGTGCAGTCCTTGCTGGTCCTGGCCCGGGCCGAGCAGGCGCCGGCACCGACGGACCAGGACCTCGCGGCGCTGGTGCGTGATCGGGTCGACACGTGGTCGGCGGTGGCGGAAGCGGAGTCCATCACGTTGCGCTCGGAGGGAACATCCCGGGCCTGCGTCGTCCAGGCCGTGCCCGGCGGTATCGAGCAGGTGCTCGACAACCTCATCGACAACGCCGTCGCAGCCATCGTGGCCGGTCGAGACCGCCGCGGGGTCGTATCGATCGGCCACGACGATGTCGTCGTGGTGGCGGTCCGTTCCGATGATCGTCCTGGCCCTCGGGGCCCGTCGGTGGCTCTCGAGGTCAGCGATTCCGGTCCTGGCCTCGACGACGCCGCCAAGGCCGCCGCCCTCACCCGCTTCTGGCGAGGTGGCGGTGGACGTGGAACCGGGCTGGGCCTGGCGATCGTCGATCAACTCGCGCGGGCATCGGGCGGTGGCGTCGAGCTCACAGACAGCCCGCAGGGCGGCCTCGTGGTGCGGGTCCGGCTGCCTTCGGCGGGCCGGGACCAGGACGTGAACACCGGGTAGCGCGCCCTGTGGAAAACTCACGGCCCGTGGCCCCGCCGAGTCGGGCGGTGTCGGACCGTGTGGGCCCTCCGACCCATTGTCCACAGGTCGCTCTCCTGCACCAGGAGACGACGCCTAGCGTCCCGTCCTGCGGGTGGACGACCGTAGGGACAGAGCATGCTGATTCCAGTGCTGATCGGAGTGAACCTGATCCTCGCACTGCTCGCAGTGTGGGCGATCAGGCTGCTGCGCACTCCGGACCCCTCCCGGAACCGGGCCGGGGACGCGGCCGATGTGGCGGCGCACGACGCAGAACTGAACGAGCTGGTTGACCGGGCGGTGGCGACTGCGGAGTCGCCGACGATCGACGTCGACTCCCTCGAGGCGATGTTCGCGTTCGACAGCCGACGCGTCACCGCAGACCAGCGCTGACGCTGCCATGTGTGGCATCTCGGGCATCCATCGTCGAGATGGATCCACGCCGGATCCCTCCGCGCTCGCGGCAATGGGCGCGTCCATCGCGCACCGCGGTCCCGACGACGACGGGTACCTGTCCCTGCCCGGGATCGGATTCGCATTCCGTCGCCTGTCGATCATCGACCTCGAGGGCGGCCACCAGCCCATCCCCAACGAGGATCGCACCGTCTGGGTGCAGCTGAACGGCGAGATCTACAACTACCGCGAGCTCCGGGCCCAGCTGCTCGGCGCCGGCCACACCTTCGCCACCGACAGCGACACCGAGGTCATCGTCCACGGTTACGAGGAATGGGGCCTGGGCGTCCTCGACCGACTGAACGGCATGTTCGGCCTGGCCATCTGGGACGACCCGAAGCAGAAGCTCGTGCTGGCCCGGGACCACCTCGGCATCAAGCCCGTCTACCACCACGACGACGGCCGCTGCCTGCGCTTCGGGAGCGAGATGCGGGCGATCCTCGCCGATCCCGCCGTCTCCCGCGAGCTCGACCCCGACGCCATCCGGCTGCTCCTGCACTTCGGCTATCTGCCGTCGCCGCACACGCCGCTGCGTGGCGTCGAGCGGCTGCGGCCCGGACACGTCCTGGTCTCGACGCCTGCGGGCTCCACCATCCACCGGTACTGGGACAACAGCCCCGTCATCGACCACGACCTGTCGGTCGCCGAGGCAACCGAGCGGTACCACGCGGCGGTCACCGCAGCGGTGGGCCGCCAGTTGGTCGCCGACGTGCCGGTGGGCTGTCTCCTGTCGGGTGGGGTCGACTCGGCCATGGTGCTGGCCGCGGCCAACAAGGCGTCATCGACGCCGCTGACGACCTTCACCGTGGGGTTCGGTGCGGAGTTCTCCCACGACGAGATGGCCGACGCGGCCGAGACGGCGGCGCTCCTCGGCAGCCCTCACATTCCCGTCCATCTCGACGGCGGCGCGTTCTCGGACATCTTCGACCGCACGGTCTGGCACCTCGAGGAGCCGGTGCTCTCTCAGAGCACGTTCGCGTTCCATCACCTCACCGCCGAGGTCCGGCGCCACCTGAAGGTCGTCCTCACCGGTCAGGGTGCCGACGAACCCTGGGCCGGCTACGACCGTTATCTCGGCGAGCGCTACGGGCGCCACGCCCGTTGGCTGCTGGGATCGTCGCTGGCGAACGCGGTCGGCGAAGCCGTACCCGGCGCCGCCCGGTTGCGGCGGGCCACCGCCTCGCTCGGCGAATCGGACCCGGTCCGGCGCTTCGCCGCCATCCACCAGGTGTTCTCGCCGGCGCAGGTCGCCGACATGGCGCTGGGTCCCGTCGCGGCCAGCGACGCCCGCGCCGAGGACCTGATCGAGTACTGGCAGCTTCCCGTCGCCCACCTCGACGAGTTCTCCCAGTTGCTGCACATCGACACCCGGATGTCGCTGCCCGACGACCTGCTGCTCTACGGCGACAAGCTCTCGATGGCCAACGGCGTCGAGGCCCGGGTACCACTGCTCGATCGTCACGTCGTCGAATTCATCGAGACGCTGCCACCGTCGCACAAGCTGCGTGGCCGCACCGCCAAGCGGGTCCACAAGGACGCGGCGCGCCGCATGCTGCCGTCGAGCGTCGTCGATCGCCCCAAGCGCGGGTTCGCCACCCCGATCGACCGCTGGTTCGCCGACGAGTTGACCTCGCTGCTCGACCGGACCGTGCTGGCCCCGGACTCGCACTGCACCCAACACCTGCGCCGCGACCGGCTGACGGCGCTGGTCGAGGAGCACCGCAGCGGCCACCGCAACCACCGCCGACCACTGACCCTGCTGCTGTCGTTCGAGATCAGCGCCCGCCAGCTCCTCGAACCCGACCGTACGCCCGTCCAACTCGGAGATCCCACGTGAGCCCGACCACGACCACCCCCGCGCCGTCCTCGACAGCTGCCACCACCGAGCCGTTGCGCATCGCCGTGTTCGGTCTCGGCTACGTCGGCGCCGTGTCGGCGGCGTGCTTCGCAGATCTCGGCCACCACGTGATCGGTGTCGACGTCAACGCCGACAAGGTCGAGCGCATCAACGCCGGCCGGAGCCCCGTGCTCGAGCCCGGCGTCCCCGAGCGCCTCGAAGCCGCCGTCGCCGCAGGACGCATCCGGGCCACCACCGATCCCGTCGAGGCGGTTCGCGCAAGCGACCTGTCGCTGCTGTGCGTGGGTACTCCGTCGCACAACAACGGCGACATCGACCTGCGCTACATCGAAGGGGTGGCCGCCCAGATCGGCGACGCCCTGGCGGACTCCGATCAGGGCCGCCACGTCATCGTCATCCGCTCGACCGTGCTGCCCGGCACCGCGGCGCGTGTCGCAACGATCGTGGCCGACCGCAGCGGCCGCACCCTCGGACAGGGCTTCTCGGTCGCGGTCAATCCCGAGTTCCTCCGCGAGGGCACCGGGGTCGCCGACTTCAACGATCCGCCGCTGATCCTCGTCGGCGCGGACACCGACGAGATCGGCGAGATGGTGCTGCGCCTCTACGACGGCATCGGGGCCGACCGCTTCGTCGAACCGGTCCGGCTGACCGAGATGGTCAAGTACGCCAACAACAGCTTCCATGCCACGAAGGTCACCTTCGCGAACGAGATCGGCGCGGTCAGCCGCAGCCTCGGCATCGACGGCACCCGCGTCATGGAACTGTTGTGCCACGACGACAAGCTGAACATCTCGCCTGCGTACCTGCGTCCGGGCTTCGCGTTCGGCGGGTCGTGCCTGCCCAAGGACGTGCGGGCCCTGAACTTCGCCGCGAAGTCCGCCGATGTGGTCGTGCCGTTGTTGAGCTCGCTGCTGACCAGCAACGACGTGCAGGTGTCCCGGGTGATCGACGAGACCGTCGCCGTCACCGACCGGCGTGTCGGCGTCGTGGGCCTGGCGTTCAAGGAAGGCACCGACGACCTCCGTGAAAGCCCGGTGGTCGAGGTGCTCGAGCGCCTCATCGGCAAGGGCTTCGACTGCCGCATCTTCGACCCGGATGTCTCGGCGCCCGACCTCATCGGCGGCAACCGGGCCTTCATCGAACGCGAGATCCCGCACCTGACACGGTGGATGAGCCCGTCGTTGGACGAGCTCATCGCCCACGCCGAGACGCTCATCGTGTCCAAGCGCATCGACGGTCTCGCTGCGGCACTCGCCCGCCGTCCCGCGGACCAGTTGCTGATCGACCTCGTCGGGTTGCCCGCCGAGGCACGCGGCGGGCGCTACCTGGGGGTGGCCTGGTGACACGCCGACCGCACGCGCTGCTCGTCGTCGAGAACGCGCCCGTACCCCACGACCGACGCGTGTGGAACCAGGCCCGGGCGCTGCGCGACGCCGGCCACGACGTCACGATCATCAGCCCCGCCAGCGAGAAGCTGCAGGCCACGGAACGCCGCGAGGTCCTCGACGGCATCGACGTGTACCGGTTCCCGATGCCCTTCGGCGGCAGGCGCCGAGCCGACTTCGTCCTCGAGTACGGCTGGGCGGTGCTGGCCTGTCATCTGCTGGCCATTCGGGTGTTCCTGCGCCGGCGCTTCGACCTGATCCACGTCGCCAACCCGCCGGATCTGTTCTTCGGGCTGGGCTGGATGTTCCGCCCCTTCGGCGTGGCGTTCGTGTTCGACCAGCACGACCTGAGCCCGGAGACCTTCGAGAGCAAGTTCGAACGCAAGGCGGGTGCCATCGGTGTGGTGCTGCGGTGGTTGGAGCGCCGCAGCTACCGGGCTGCGCAGGCCGTGGTGGTGACCAACGAGTCGTACCGGGCCCGGGCTACTGGGCGCGGCGGCGTCGACGACGCCGACGTGTTCACCGTCCGCAACAGCCCCGACCTCGACCTCTTCTCGCCCCGCCGGCCACAGCCCGAGCTCAAGCGCGGCCACGAACACCTCGTCGTGTTCGTCGGCACGATGGGACACCAGGACGGCGTCGGCGTGCTACTCGACGCTGCAGCCCACGTCCGCATCGACAAGGGCCGCGACGACATCGGGTTCGTGTTCGTCGGCACCGGCGACACCTGGGAGGAACTGCAGGAGCGCCACGCCGAGCTGGGGCTCGGCGACGGCGCCTGGTTCACGGGCTTCATTCCCGACGACGAGATGCTCGACATCCTGGCCTCCGCCGACATCGGCGCGGCCCCCGATCTCGATCTGCCGCTCAACAACGTGTCCACGATGATCAAGACGATGGACTACATGGCGATGGGGCTCCCCGTCGTCAGCTTCGACCTGACCGAGTCTCGGGTCTCGGCCGGTGATGCAGCCATCTACGCCCGTGACCATTCGGCAGCCGCGTTCGGCGACGCCATCATCGAGCTCGTCGACGACCCCGAACGTCGGGCCGAGATGGCCCGCATCGGCCAGGAACGGATTGCCGGTCCGCTGTCGTGGAAGCACAGCGCCGAGAACCTGTTGGCCGCCCACGACCACGCCCGCGCGGCGCTGCGCTGAGGCCACGTATGCGCCTTCGTCCGTCACTCTCCTCTCGAGGCATCACCGACCGCGGCGCCGGCATCGTTCGCACCGGTGCATGGCTGTGCGCGCTCGTCGTGCTCGGCGTGGCCCTGGTGGCGTGCAGCAGCGACGACGAGCCGTCCCTCGACGCCGCCGATCCCGGTTCGCCTGCGGCGCCGTCGGCCACGGCGGGCTCCGGCGACGAGCCCGCAGGCGGCGACGCCGACAACGCAGCTGCGGCGGGCGATTCGGCCTCGGGCGACGACGCGACCTCCGCCTCACCTGTCGTGGCCGTCACCGCCGGCTACGGCTGGGATCGTGCCGGGGCCCGACGGCTCGAACCCGATACGACGCTCGACGTCACCGATTTCGGTGCCGTGGCCGACGACGACGGCGACGACACCGACGCCTTCCTGGCCGCCATCGACGCCGCCCGCGACGACGGCGGCATCGTCGCGATCCCTGCGGGCGATTTCCTCGTCACCTCCACCCTGCAACTCGGCAACCGCACCGTCCTGCGCGGCACCGGGCCCGGCTCCCGGTTGACGTTCGACCTCGGCGACGCCGACATCGAGGCCATCGTGGCCCAGGGCGCCGGCGCGAATGACGACGCATGGCAGGCCGTCGGCGCCGATCTCGCCGTCGGCGACACCACCGTGCCCGTCGCCGACACCTCGCTCTTCGTCGTCGGCGACCTCGTGGAGCTCGAACAGGACAACGACCGTGACGCCATGGTCACCAAACCCGAGTGGGACGTCGAGTGGGGCCGGGGCTCGGTGGGCGAGGTGGCCGAGATCGTCGCCATCGGCGACGGCGCCGTCACCCTCGACGGTGGCATCCGCAGCCCGTATGCAACCGATCGCAACGCCCGGATCCGGCGCTTCGACGCCGTACGTCACGTGGGCGTCGAGTCGCTGGCGATCGTTCGTACCGACGACGGCTACGGCAACACCATCGCCTTCCGGTGGGCCGGCGACGTCTGGGTCGACGACGTGGTCAGTACCCGGACCACCCGCGCCCATGTCGCACTCGACCAGGTCGGGCGCTGCGACGTGATCGGCTCGATCATCCACGACGCCAGCGACTTCGGCGACGGCGGTCGGGCCTACGGCGTCAGCGTGGCCCGCCACACCACCGGATGCCTGGTGGCCGACAACACCCTCTACGACCTCCGCCACGCGCTGATCATCCAGCTCGGCGCCAGCGGCAACGTGTTCGCCTTCAACCACGCCCGCGGGTCTGCGGGCTACGAGGACCGCCAGCCACGGGCCGACATCTCGCTGCACGGCCACTGGCCCCAGGCCAACCTCTTCGAGGGCAACATCGTCGACCGGGTCGTGTTCGCCGACTGGTGGGGGCCGTCGGGGCCCGGCAACACGCTGTTCCGCAACTGCGTCCTCGAATCCGTGGTGGTCACCGACTCCTCCGACGACCAGGTGATCGCCGCCAACACGATCGGCGTCGGCGGCCTCACCATCGACGACGACATCAGCGGCACCGTGCTCGCTGCGAACACCTCCGACGGCGGCGCGCTCGCCGCCGGCACGGCATCGCCACTCGTCACCGCCGACGTCGAAGCACGCCTCGCGGCGCTCGTCGTAAGCCTGCGTGCGGCGCAGCCAGGGGCGCCGCTGGCGGAGGTGTTCGACGAACTCGCCGACAGTTTCGCGCGCCTGCGCGAGACCGTGGACCTGCTCCCCGCGGCCGCTGCGCACGAACGCCTGGCCGCGTTGCAAACGACGCTGATGGCGCATTTCCCCGCCCTGCTCGAACGGCTGGACGAGGGCCTTGCCGCCTCCGCGTTCACCTTCGAGGACCTGCCCGACGCACTCCGCCGGCGCTGGGTCAGCGCCGACGGCCGGCAGCGCCTCGAGATTGCGCCCAGCGAGGACCTCGACAACAACCACGCGCTCGAGCGTTTCGTCAGCGACGTGCGCGCCGTGACGGGCCCGGGCGCAACCGGGACACCGATCATCAACATCGAGGCGAGCCGCGCGGTCACCCAGGCGTTCTACCAGGCCTTCGCCACCGCCGGCGTCTGCATCACGTTATTGCTGTTCGTGATCCTGCGCCGCGTGCGCGAGGTCGTCGTGGTGTTGGCGCCGCTGCTGCTCGCCGGGTTGCTGACGACGGCCGTCAGCGTCGCGCTCGGCGTGCCGTTCAATTTCGCGAATATCATCGCGCTGCCGCTGTTGATGGGCATCGGTGTCGACAGTGCACTGCACATCCTGCACCGCTACAAGACCACCGGGCGCGACGACGTCCCGCTACTGGCCTCCAGCTCGGCCCGCGCGGTGCTGTTCAGCGCTTTGACGACGACGGCGAGCTTCGGCAATCTTGCCACCTCGCCGCACGCCGGCACGGCCAGCATGGGCGTGATGCTCACCGTGGGGCTCACG
>JBKAGO010000044.1:0-113618 GCA_046290435.1 Acidimicrobiales bacterium | reverse complement strand
TGATCTCGGTGCTGTCGGTGCTGGTCATGCGCTCGAAGGCACGCCGCGAAGCCGACGGCTCCTACCCGTCGAGCGCAGCCCAGTACGCGGACGCAGTCGAGGAGATCCTCGATGAGGGCACCGGACGCGTCGATACCGAGGTGATCCTCCATGTCCGCGGCGACGGCGCCACCACTGATGACGGCACCCCCATCTGCGACACCGTCATCGCCGAGTTGGTGCCGGACGCGTTCCTGCGGGTGTTGATCCACGACGCCGACGCCAAGCCCATCAACGCGTCCGGCAGACAACGCCACCCCACCGCCCGCCAGAGAAGAGTCGTCAAAGAACGCGACCGCAGCTGCGTCGACTGCGGCCGCCACGACCTCGGCGAATACGACCACGTCCCCGAATACGAGACCACCAAGCGCACCCTCGTCGACGAACTCCGACTCCGCTGCGCCCCCTGCCACCATCGACGCCACCACCCACCCGCGGCGGGCTGATGGCTCCTCGGTTGCGCCGCAGTGTGGCAACGTCGCGCCGGTGACGACCAACGATGCCAGCAACTCCGGATCGATCGCGACGGGCGACGTCGATGTCGTCGTCGTGGGTGGCGGGATCGCCGGGCTCGTCGCAACGACCCGGCTGATCGACGCCGGCCTCACGTGCGTGGTGCTCGAGAGCCGCGACCGCGTCGGGGGCCGGCTCCTCACCCACGACACCGCGGCCGGGCGGTTCGACCTCGGCGCGACATGGTTCTGGCCGGGTGAGCAACGGGTGGAAGCACTGATCGACGAACTTGGCGTCGCCACACACGGCCAACATCTCGCCGGCGACGCGATGTACCACGTCGCCGCGGGCGCGCAGCGCATCGCCGGCAACCCGATCGACGTCGCCTCCGGCCGCTTCAGCAACGGTGCCGCCTCGCTCGCCGAACGCCTCGCCGCCAGCCTCGGCGATGCCGTGCAGCTGCAGGCCCGGGTGCACCGGATCGAACACGACCAACCCGAACTGCGTGTTCACTACGCCGGCGGATCGCTCACCGCTCGGCACGTCGTCCTGGCACTGCCCCCGTCGCTCGCCGTGCATCAGATCGAGTTCCGGCCAGTGCTCCCGGACCCGCTGCAGCGGCTGGCCGCCGCCACCCCGGTGTGGATGGGCAACGTGGCCAAGGCCGTCGCCGTGTACCCCTCGGCGTTCTGGCGCAGCGACGGATTGGCCGGCGCGGCGATCAGCCACCTCGGCCCGCTCCGTGAGGTCCACGACATGAGCGGACCCGACGGCGCGCCCGCTGCGCTCTTCGGCTTCGCGCCCCTCGCGCCGGGTGTTCCCACCCCGACCGAAGACGAGATCGTCGCCCAACTCGTCGAACTCTTCGGACCGCAGGCGGCCACCCCGACAGAGGTGCTCGTCAAGGACTGGCGCGCCGACAGCCACACGGTTCCGCCGGTGATCGCAGCGGGAACCGCTATGTCCACCTATGCGCACCCGCTCTACCAGCAGCCGGCGGGCAATGGCCGCATCCACTGGGCTTCCACCGAGACGGCACCGGTCGCACCCGGCCACATCGAGGGCGCCATCGCAGCCGCCGAACGCGCCATCGCCCCGATCATCGGCACCCCTACGCGCCTGGCGACGCGATCGCCGGGCTCGTCGCTGCACATCCGGTACGGTCGCCGCCATGGCCGCTGATGCTCAGACCCTGTCGGACATCGAAGCGATCAAGCAGCTGAAGGCCCGCTACTTCCGACTGTTGGATCAGAAGCGGTGGGACGAGTGGCGTGACGTCTTCGTCCCCGACGTCGAGATCCGCACTCCTGACGACACCGGCGATCCGGAACCGATCGTGGGCAGGGACGTATTCGTCGACGGACTCCGGGCGATGATCGACGCGGTGCCCACCATCCACCACGGGCACATGCCGGAGATAGCCGTGGACGGCGACACCGCGTCGGGCGTGTGGGCCATGGAGGACCATCTGTTCTGGCCGCCGGAGTTCGGCCTCGGCCACATGTGGGGAACCGGCTGGTACGAGGAGACCTACCTGCGATGCGACGACGGCGCGTGGCGTATCGCGTCGATGTACCTGCGTCGGATCCGCATCGAGGCAGCGGGCAACCAGATCTTCCCCAGATCTGGCGGTTGGCCGGGCCCCGACAGCGGGGCGGCCGAATAGGGTCTCCGCCATGTCACCCCGATGGAAGCGCGCCCTCGTCACCGGAGCATCGAGCGGGATCGGCGAGGCCATGGCGAGACAGCTCGCCGCCGAGGGCACCGACCTCGTGGTCGTCGCCCGGGACGAGGCCCGCCTGCGAGCGCTCGCATCCGAGCTCGGTGAGGACCGGGTCGAGGTCCTGGTCGCCGACCTCGCGGACGCCGGCGCGCTCGCGGGGGTCGAGGCCCGCCTCGGGGCAGAACCGCCGATCGACCTCCTGGTGAACAATGCCGGCTTCGGCTTCACCGGCGACTTCGTCGAGCTCGACATCGAACGTGAGTGTGCGGTGCTCGCCGTCAACGTCGAGGCGGTCGTGCGGCTCTCCCACGCCGCCGGCGCTGCGATGCGGTCCCGGGGGCGAGGCGGCATCCTCAACGTCTCGTCGATCGCCGGCGAAGTGCCGGCCCCGAACAACGCCACCTACGGCGCGACCAAGGCGTTCGTCACCCGATTCAGCGAGGCGCTCCACCTGGAGCTGCGCGACAGCGGCGTGCACGTGTCGGCGCTGCTCCCGGGCTTCACTCGCACCGAGTTCCAGACCCGGGCCGAGTACGACACCTCGAAGATCCCGGCGATGCTGTGGGACGACGCCAGCACCGTGGCCGGGATCGGCCTCGCCGGCGTCGACCGCAACAAGCCCGTCGTGGTCCCCACCATCAAGTACCGATCCGCCGTCGCGCTCAACAAGCTCACGCCTGCGGTGATCTCCCGGCGGCTCTCGGGCCTGTTCAGCGAGTAGGGCGCCAGGAGCGGGCGCACGCCGGTAGGACTACTGCGCCAGCGAAAACCGCGGCGGCGGGGTCCGGGACGAAGGGACGCAGATGAGCGCTCGGTTGATTGCCGATGTGGTGGTGGTCATCCACTTCGGTTTCGTCGTCTTCGTGGTGATCGGCGGTCTGCTGGCGCTGCGCTGGCCGAGAGCACTCTGGCTGCACGTGCCCTCGGTGATCTACAGCATCTGGATCATCACCTTCAGCATCAACTGCCCGCTCACGTCGATCGAGCGCGACCTCCGCTACCGGGCCGGCGAGGGCCGCTACCAGGAGTCCTTCATCGAGCGATACGTCGAGGGGGTGCTGTACCCCGGCGACATGCTCCGGCAAGCCCAAGCCGTCGCCGCGGTGATCGTCGTCGGCAGCTATGTCGCTCTTCGTATCAGAGGGAGGACGCGTGGCGGTCGCCTCGCAGTCGGCCCGGGGGCGGAGGTCGCCGCAGCGGCCGACGACATGGCGATCTGACCACCGGGCTCCCTGTCGCTTCACGGCCGGTGCGACGGTCTCGAATCATCCGCCTCGGTCAGTCCAGCAGTGTGGGGTCGTCGCGTAGTTCGGCACGCACGCTTGCCTCCCAGAATCCGATGAAGCCGTTGCCGTCGGAGTGCTTCATGCGGTCCAGCCACCACTGCGGCAGCGGCGAGTCGGTCCGGCCGCCCGCGGCGCGGATGTGCCAGGCGTGCGAGCAGCGTTGCTCCAGCGCCACCGCGCGTTGGTGGACGGCGCGCACGGTCGAGCCCAGCACGAACACGCCATGGCCGGCGAGCAGTGCCATCTCGCCGTCGCCCATGGCGTCGATGGCCTTGCGTGCCGCGTCGGAGCTGTTGACCGCGCCGTCGTACTCGTCGACCAATACCAGCTCTCCGCCGCCTCCGAGGCTCGAGCTCTGGTCGTACGGCGGCGGGACCTCGCGCATGTCGCTCCACACCGTTCCGTAGAGCGGATGGTTGTGCATCGCGACCTTGACGTCGGTGCGCATCTTGTGGAGTTCGAGGTGCAGCGGAATGCCGAGCGGGACCGGCCAGTCGCCTTCGACGACGTTGCCGTCGAGGTCGATGCGGATGATGTCGCGGGGCCGGATCTCGTTCCAGGTGAGCAGCCACGGGTTACACAGCAGGGTGCCGTCGCCGAGGCTGTAGGTGATGTGGCCGGCGAGGTGGTCGTTGTAGCCCTCGCGCCACAGCGTGCGCGCGAGCAACACGATCTCCTGCGCCGGCGTGAGCTCGGGGATCAGCTGGTCGGGGGTGGGGACGAAGGTCATGGCGCCCCCGGCGTGCTGCGGTCGGCCGGTTCGGCGACAGGCTGGTCGAGCGGCAGGACCACCCTCGGGAGCGGGTGACGGAACAGCCCGGCGGCGTTCTCGCAGAGCATCATCCGGGCCTCGTGCGCGGGGATGTCGCCCCAGTAGCGGTCGATGACGTCCTGGGTGTCGGGCCAGGTGCCGTCGCCGTGGGGGTAGTCGGTCTCGAACATGATGTTCTCGACGCCGATGACGTGTCGGAGCGCGATGGTGGAGGGGTCGTCGATGGTGCAGAACCAGAAGTTCCGGCGCAGCACGTCGGCCGGACGCTCGTCCCAACCGAGGCCGTAGCCGGAGCGGTCGACGATGTTGTCGAGGCGGTCGATGAGCATCGGCACCCAGCCGATGCCGCCTTCGCTCATGGCGATCTTCAGCGTCGGGTGCTCGGCCGGGTAGCCCGACCACAACCATTCGGCGCACGCGCCGAGCGACAGCTGCCCGAACAGGGTGGCCCCGACCTGCAGCGCGGGACTACCGGGAGGCGACGGGTAGCCGCCGGAGCTGCCGACGTGCAGGGAGATGACGGTGCCGGTGTCGACGCACGCACCGATGATGGGATCCCAGTGGTCGCGATCCCACAGGCTCGGCAGGCCGATGGCATGGGGCCGTTCGGGCAACGAGACCGATCGGAAGCCGCGTTCGGCGTTGCGCTCGATCTCGCGGGCGGCCTCGGCGGGATCGTTCAGGTACGTGATGCCGAGGGGGATGATCCGCTCGGGGTACGACAGGTACCACTCCTCGTACAACCAGTCGTTCCAGGCGCGCACACACGCCTTGCCGACCTCGATGTCCGACGCGAACCCGAACACGCGCCCGCAGAACCCGGTGATCATCGACGGGAAGTTGAGCATGGCCCAGACGCCGTTGATGTCCATGTCCTTCACTCGGGCGTGGACGTCGTAGCAACCGGGGCGCATCTGGTCGAAGCGAAAGGGTTCGAGCTCGACGGTGTCGGGCCGCCGCCCGGCGACCGCATTCATGCCGACCTGGGAGAAGATCTGCCCGTCGAACTCCCAGACCTCGGCGCCGTTGGCTGCATGGACGATCCGGGGGCCGTCTGCTCGCAGCGACGTTGGCAGGTAGGTCGCGAACAGGTGGGCGGGCTCGACGACGTGGTCGTCGACCGAGATGACGGTGTAGCGCACCTCGCGTGGTTCGGGTTCGGCGAGGAAGAGCTCGGGGTCGAGCGTGGTCATGGTGGTGATTCCTCCAGAAGCAGCTTGGCCGGGTGCCCGTGTGCCGTTGTGTCGCAGTGCCGTTGTTCGATATGTATCGCTATGCGATACACTGTGTCACATAACACTACGAGCGTAGGAGGGTCGGGCATGGCGGTCAAGCCGCTGGGCAGCGTGCAACGGGCGCTCCGGGTGATCGAGGCGATCGCCGCCAACCAACCGATCGGCCTGGCCGAGCTGTGCCGCGTCCTCGACGACGACAAGAGCGCGCTGCAGCGGGCGCTCGTCACGCTGGCCGATTCGGGCTGGATCCGCCCGACCGGCGATCAGGTCACACGCTGGGAGATCACCGAGCAACCACTCGTCGTCGCCGGCCAGGCCCGCCGGCGTTCCGGCCTGGTGACGCGCCTGCATCCCTTCATCGAGTCGATCCGCGACACGACGGGCGAGAGCGTCTCGGTGGCGGTGCCCGACGCCGGGCGCATCGTCACCGTCGACGTGGTCGAGAGCCCGCACCTGGTGCGCGCCGCGCCACGGCTCGGTTCGATCCTGCCCACCGAGGCCAGCGCCGCCGGGCTCGCGTTGTTCGCCCATCTCGACCTCGCAGCCGTCGCCGAGTTCCTGGGCGCACCCGTCAGCGCGGCCCTGCGGCGCGAGATCGATCGCACACGCGAGCGCGGCTGGTCACTCAACGCTGGCGCGGTCGATGCCAGCGCGACCAGCCTCGGCGCAGCGGTGTGCGATGCGACCGGTCGGCCGCAGGCTGCGATCGTCGTGAGCGCCCCCTCGGACCGCCTCACCGCCGACCGCTACGACGAGGTCGCCGCTGCACTCCTCGACGCCACCGATGCAGCCGGCGACCGCGACGGCCATCGCCCGGCGATGCCCCGGCTCTGACCGGAGGCGTACCAGCCGAGCGCAGCCCTGGCCCACGCCACCCGTTCGATGTCGACAGAGCCGCACAGCCGACAGAACCGACGTGTCGTACCATCTGTTCGTCGAGGACTTCTCTGGTACGCTCGTGACATGCCTGCTGCGATGATCGCATTCGAGGACGTGCCTCCTGCGCCCCCGATGTTGGATCGGGCCGCCGTCGAGCAGGCGCGCCTCGTGCGTCTCGCCCGTGATCATCTGGCGTCGACCGAACCGTCCGTCGACTACGAGGGACTGGCCGAGGGCCGGGCATCTTCGGTGCTGGCGGCCCGTCAGTGGGTGAAGCGCCAGCGGAGCGCCGGCCGGATGTTCGTGGTCGACCACGCCGGCGGCACGCTGATCCCGTCGTTCCAGCTCGACGAGGTGTTCGACCTCGACGAGCGCGTGGTCGCAGCCGTCGAGCGGCTCACCGAGTTCGGGATGTCGGGTTGGGCGATGTGGCAGTGGTTCTGCGCCCACAACCCGTGGATCGGTGCCCGGCCCGTCGATGTCATCGGCACCCCCGACCTGCAGGCGGCAGTCAGCGGCCTGATCGATGGCTGACCGCCCCTGCGGGCGCCCCGACTGTCCGATCATCGACCCCGAGCGCATCGACCGCCGACGCCTACGCGTCGTCACCTGGGATGCCGGCGCCGAGCGCTACCGCGCCGCCCGGCTACGTCACGCCGACTCGGCCTTCACGCCCGAGGGCATGGGCGAGGGCCGGTTCTCGCCCCTGGCCGGTCGGCCGCACACCTATGTGGCCGAGCAGCGGTCGGCAGCGCTGCTCGAGTCGGCCCTACACGAGGCAAACGGCCCCAACCCCCGGATCTATCGAGCCCAGCTGGCCCAGTACGGCCTGCTGCGGCTGCGCTTCACGCCTGCGGTGAAGCTCGTCGACCTCCGCGACGAAGCCCTCGCCGCGCTCGACGTCGAGCCGACCGAGCTGACCGACGCCCTCCCCCGCCACTACCCATGCACCCGCGAGGCGGCCGAGCGGCTCGTGGCAACCAAGGCAACAAGCGGGTTCCTGTGGACGTCGCGCCAGGGTCGGATGCACGCCGAGCGCAACTGCGACGGCCTCGCATCCGAGGTGCTCCACCACCAGCGATTGGACGTCGCCGTGGTCTATCGCAACGAACTGAAGGGACGAGTGCGCGTCGTCGACACCGAACCACTGCTGAACGGTGACGAACCCACCCGCTTCGTCCGAGAACTGGCCAACCTGCTCCGCATCGCCATCCTGTAAGTACACGGCGCCCAAAGGCAGGGGCGCCGCGACATGGTCGCTCGGATGCTCGACGAGCTGACGCCGGAGCAACTCGCCTCGACCGTCACTCGCACAGAACCGGTTGACCCCAGGCCGACGGGCTGAGCCGCGCCGCCCAGCGATGCCCGGCCGGGCATCAGGCTGCGTCGACCTCGCGGCGTCCGGCCGCTGCCCACACCATGCCTCGACGCATGATCTCGGTCACCTGCGGCACCTGGAGGTCTTCGATGCGGTGACCGATGCTGCAGTAGAAGACGCGCCCGCGATCCCAGCGCCGCTTCCACACCACGGGGATCGTGGTGCCTTCGATCCACCAGAGATGCTCGCCCGAGAACGTGGTCGTGGCGAGGACCTCGTTCGAGGGATCGACGAGCATGTAGTACTGCTCCGATTCCAGCCGGAAACTCTTGATTCCCCGGACGATGGGATCGCCCGGCCTGGTGATCGTCACGTCGTAGTCGACGAAGTCCTCGGAGGGGACGAGGTTGTCGGGCCAACCGGGAGGGTGAGCGACGAACTGGCCGCCGATGAGGAAGTGGTAGGTCGGTCGATCCCTGAACGCGTCGCCCATGTGGCCGTGCCACCCGGCGATGCCACATCCGTCGGCGATGAGGGAGAGCAGGCCATCCTCCTCGGCTTTCGTCATGTTGCCGAACTCGGGCTGGTGCGACGACCGGGCACTGGACCAGATCGGGACGATGAGGTCGATGTCGACCATCTCCTCCGGGTGGGCCAGCGGAGCGAGACTCTCGTGGGTGACCACGTCGAAACCTTCGCTCTCGAGGAGTTCGCGGGCCCAGTCGCAGAAGACCTGGGGTCTGTGCCCCTCCCAACCTCCGACGAACAGCGCTGCCGAACGCACATCCCTCTCACTCATGGGTTCCCTCTCAGGTAGGACAGGACTGCGGCCATGTCACGGTCGCCGAAGCCGGCTGACTCGGCGGCTCGGAGCTGGTCCGCGTTCAGGGCTGTCTGCGGCATGGGTACATCCACGGCACGCCCGAGCGCGAGCGCGAGCTCGAGGTCCTTGCGCGCCAGCGACAGGGCGAACGACACCGGGCTGGCCGCCTCGTCCAGGTACTGCGGCTTGCGGTAGCCGACCATCGGTGCGGCTGCTGCAGAGTTCTCGATCACTTCGTAGGCCGAGGCGAGATCGACGCCGGCTTCCTCGGCGAGCACCAGTGCCTCGGCGATCGACTGGTTCAGGCCGTGGATGACGAGGTTGACGGCGAGCTTCATGGCCGCGCCGGCCCGACGGTTCCCGAGGCAGATGATCCTGCGACTGATCGATGCGAGGACGGGACGGAACGCATCGATCTCCTCGGGGGCGGCTCCGACCATGACGAGGAGTTGCGCGTCGGCCGCAGCATCGACCGATCCCGACACCGGCGCATCGATCACCAGGCGGCCCCGACCCGCGTCGCCGAGCTCGACGAGGTGATCGACGCTCAGTGTCCCCATCTCGAAGAGGACCGAGGCACCGTCGGTGGCGGCGAAGAGGCCGTCCTCGCCGACGTGCACCGCGTGCGACGCCGCATCGTCGGCGAGCATGGTGAGGACGACGTCGCTGGCCTCCGCCAACGAGCGCGGGGTGTCGCAGACCCGGGCATCGGTTCCGGCGGCCACCTCCTCGGCCTTGGCCCGACTGCGGTTCCACAATGCGACCGGAAATCCGGCCCGGAGCAGGTTGTTCGCCATCGGGGCGCCCATCCGGCCGAGACCGACGACGCCGACACGGGTCATATGAGCTCCATGCCGCCATCGATCATCACGATCTGGCCGGTCATGTAATCGCTCGCCGGCGAGGCCAGGAACGTCGTGGTGCCGACGATGTCGGCCGGCGTCGCCACCCGCCCACGCAGGATGCCGGCCGAGAACTCCTCCATCGCCTGGCCGGGGCGTTCCGAGGCTCCGATGGCCATCAAGTCCTCGTCCACGGCCTCCCACATCTCGGTTGCGACCACACCCGGAGCGAAACCGGTGACCGTGATCCCATGCTGCGCCAGGTCGCGCGCCGCCGACTGCGTCAGGGAGACCACCGCCGACTTGGACGCACAGTACGGAGCGACGTTGTCGTAGCCCTGGCGGCTGGCGATCGAAGCGGTGTTGATGATCTTGCCGCCGCCCTGGGTGATCATCTGTTTGGCTGCCTCCTGCGTCCCGATGAGGACGCCCAGGGCGTTGACCCGCATGATGAAGTCCCAGTTCTCCTCGGTCACATCGAGGAAGTTCATCGGCTTGTTCACGCCGGCGTTGTTGAACTTGACGTCCAACCTGCCGAACGCCTCGACCGTCGCTGCGATCATCGCCCGAACCTGCGAGCGGTCGGTCACGTCGACGGTGGCTGCCATGGCCCGGCCGCCACCGTCGCGGGCGCGCTGCTGGTTGGCCGCGCTGACCGCAGCGGCGCCGTCGCCATCGAGGTCGGCGAAGCACACATCGGCCCCCTCGTCGAGCAGGGCCTCGCCGATCGCTCGACCGATGCCGCGTGCGGCCCCCGTCACGATGCAGGCGCGTCCGTTCATCGTTCCCATCGGATCTCGCTCCTCGGTCGTGGGCGCCGGCGGCGCCCTGTCACCCGTGGCCGTGCCGCGGCGGTGCAGTGGATTCGCGCACGATCAGCTCGGGGGCCAACATGATCTTGTCCGTCGACGGTTCGGTCCCCTCGATACCCGAGAGCACCATTTCGGCGGCGAGCCGGCCCAGCTCGTAGCCCGGGAGCCGGATCGTCGTCAACGGTGGCTGTATCTGGTCGGTCAGCGGCACGTCGTTGTAGCCGACCACCGAGATGTCCCCGGGACAGTCGAGGCCATGGGCCCGCAAGGCGGCGATGGCCCCGATCGCGATGCTGTCGTTGTGGGCGAAGACCGCAGTGGGAAGCTCGCCCTCCAGCTCCAGCATGCGGGCAGCCAGACGCCTGCCGGCCTCGACGGTGGGCAGGTGCACCGAGGCATCGACGTCGATGCATGTCGCGCCGGCGGCCGAGACCGCCGTGCGAAAGCCCTGCCCGCGCCCCTCGAACGACCAGATGTCCTGCGGACCCGTCAACTGGGCGAGACGGGTGTGCCCCAGTCCCAGCAGGTGTTCGGCCGCCAGGCGGCCGCCGGAGACGTCGTCGTGAGCGACGGCGCGGATGCCGCTCCCCGGCAGCTCGCGCACCGCGAGCACCGTCGGCACCTCGGCCGCGATGCGCCGCAGCAGCGAACGATCGCGGTAGCGACCGGCGGTCACGATCAAGCCGTCGACCCGCTGCGCCAAGAGCTTGTCGCAAATGGTCGCCAGGTCCTGGGACGAATCCCTGGACTCGGTCATGATCGGGAGGAGATCCCTGCTGCTCAACGCGTTCGCGATGCCCCGCAGGACGGGACCGACGAACGGGTTGCTGAGGTCGGCGACGATCACACCGATCGTCCCGGTGCGTCCCCGCCGAAGCGCGGAGGCCTGGAGGTTGCCCCGGTAGCCCAACTCCTCGGCGGCTTCGAGCACCCGGAGCCGGGTGGAGCGCTTCACCAACGTGTTCTTGTCGGCGCTCAACGCGCGTGATGCGGTGGACACGTTCACACCCGCTCGGTCTGCCACATCTTTGAGGTTGACGCCCATCGCTCCATGCTTCCCGATCAAGGGACGGACACGCGGGACCCGAGGACCATGCGGAGGGCGACATTCCCCGGATCCCGCGTGCAACCGTCATCTGCGGGTTACCACTCTGGCGCGACCGAGGGGTCGTCCGCGTTGTCGGCGGTGACCTTGACCGAAGGCATGAACTTCACGATGCGTTCGCTGGTGTCACCGGTGAGCACTTCGTGGGCCGTGATCGCAGCATTCTCCCCATCCCAGGAGGAGGACTGGAAGACCGTCCCGTCGAGCTCGCCTGCGACCACCAGTGGGTTCCCGAGGAACGTGTTGCCGATCGAGGTGATGATGAGGTCGGCGGGATCGATGTCACGAGCCTTCAATGCATCGATCACTCCGGCCACCATGGTGTCGTCGGCGGCATACACGCCACCGATGTTCTCCGCACCGACCGAGGTGATCATCTCCGAGGCGGCGAGCTGGGAGTCGTCCTTGTTCCAGTTGCCCGGCTGGCGGGCCAGGATCTCGACGTTCGGGCACTGCTCGTTGATCGTGTCCTCGAAGCCGGCCTCACGATCGATGGCCGTCGAGTTGCCGGTCAGGCCGTTGACCATGATGATGCCCACCTCTTCGCCGGCTGCGAGTTCACAGAAGATCTCTGCCGACGCGACCCCCTGGCCGTAGGTGTCCGGGCCCGAGTACGCCGCGCTGAGTTCCTGATCCTCGGGATTCAGGTCGGAGTTCGTGACCGTCACCGGGATCCCGGCGTCGTTCGCGGCTTCGAGGCAGGGACGCACCGTGTCGCCCACGGCAGGCCACAGGATGATCAGATCCGGTTCGGCTGCCACCGCGACCTCACACTCGCTGGCCTGGATGTCTGCGTCGTAGCCCGAGTTGGTGATGTTGAGGTTGAGGCCCAGCTCGGCTGCCTTCGCCTCGAACGGAGGCAGGTAGGTGGTGCCATACGGCTGATCGTTGCCCTGCGGGAGGAGGGCGAACACCTCGAAGGTCTCGCCGTCGGCCGCAGCGCCGTCGTCGGCAGAACCGTCGTCGGAGGCGGCTTCAGCTGCGGGCTCGTCGTCATCGTCCCCGCATGCCGCAGCGACGAGCGCGAATGCCAGGAACAGGCCGATGAGCAACCTCCATCGCCCTGCAGTGGTGTGTGTTGTGCTCATTGGTTTCACTGGGTCCTTTCTCGATGTGGTGACATCGACGTTGTGGTTGGGTCAGTGACTGGTGGGTGCTGATTCCGAGTGCGGTGATGCATCTGCTGCGCTCGGGCGCCGGGCCCGGATCGCAGCACGAGCGCTGGCCATGACGGACCGCAGCGTCGTCGGGTCGGTCACCACGGCGACGAAGAGCACGAGACCGATGACGATGTTCTGGACGTCGACCTCGACGGCGGTGAGCGTCAGCGTGATCTGCAGGATCCCGAGCGAGGCGGCCCCGAGGAGCGTCCCGACCACCGAGCCGCGCCCGCCGGTGAGCAGGATCCCTCCAACGATGGCAGCGGCGAAGCTCGACAGCAGGACGGTGCCTCCGGCCGTTGGATCGGCGGCCGTGCGCTCGAGCGTGTTGATCACACCGGCGCCGGCGGCGACGAACCCTGAGATCATGAAACCGGTGAAGATGCGGCGCCGAACGGGGATGCCTGCGTCTCGCGCGGCTTCGCGATTGCCGCCGACCGCATAGAACTCGCGGCCGACGCGGACCCGGGTCAGGAACACCTGCATCGCCACGAAGGTCAGGATGAAGACGAGGATCCGGGGCGTGAAGTCGCCGATGAGCGGCTTGCCGAACGAGATGCCGGCGTCGACATCGGAGATGCGGACCGGCTCCTCGTCGGAGATCACGAAGGCGAGGCCGCGCAGGAAGAAGAGCATGCCGAGCGTCGCGATGAACGAGTTGATGCCGACGATCACGACGAAGAACGCGTTCGCGGCGCCGATGAGGAGCCCGACGACGAGCGCGGCGATGACGCCCACCGCGATGCTGTCGATGCTCGCCATGACGACGCCGGCGACGGCGAGGGTGCTGGCGATGCTGAGATCGAGCTCGCCCATGAGGATGACCGCTGTGAGCCCCAACGCCACGAGACCGATCAGCGCGATCCGGCCGAGCGTGACCTCATAGGAGGTGAAGACCGTTCCGTCCTGGGTGAAGGCCCAGATGGTGACACCGACGAGCAGCAGGATGGCGCGACCTTCGGTGCGGCGGGCCATGGTGGTCCGGAGCCTGCCGAGCAGACCGGTCTGGCGGGTGCCCAGGTCGAGGCCGGCGGTCTGGCTCATGCGCGCACCAGCTTTCGGGCCAGGGCGTCGATGGAGACCGCGAGGACGATGAGCGCTCCGATTGCCATCTGCTGGTAGCCGAACCCGAAGCCGGACAACACCATGATGTTCGTGAGCACGCTCACGAAGACGACGCCGAGCAGGGTCCGAAGCACGCTCCCCTTGCCGCCGAACACGCTGGTGCCACCGACGATGATGGCGGCCAGCGCCTCGAAGTCGAAGCCCTGCGACATCGACGACACGGCGGTGTTGGAGAACGCGGCGAGCACCCAGCCGCCGAGCATCGCGCCCAACGCGGAGAACGTGAACGCACCGATGACGACCCACGACGTGCTGACGCCGGTCAGCCGGGTGGCCTCACGGTTGGATCCGTAGGACTTCACGAGGAACCCGAAGGTGGTGTTGTTCAAGACGAACTGCAGGACCAACGCCACCACGACCAGCAGGAGCATCGACAGTGGGAAGGGCCCGATCTCCGATGTCCCGAACTGACGGATGATGCCGTCGTTCGACCCGAAGTAGATGCTCCCGCCGCTGGCCCAGCGAAGGATGCCGAGCCCGATGAAGGTGGTCGACAGGGTGACGATGACGGCGTTGGCCCCGAACACGCCCACTGCGGTGCCGTTCACGAGGCCGTAGACGAGGGCCACGACGAGGGCGAGAGCCATGGCTGTCGGGAGGTTCGAGTCGTTGCTCACGGCGATGAGGAGGACGGCCGAGGTGGCGACCTGGGCGACGACGGAGAGGTCGAGGTAGTTCGCGCTGATCACGACGAAGGTCATGCCGACGGCCACGATCCCGATCGGGGCGGCTCGGTTGAAGACGTCGGTGATGTTGTCCACGCTGGCGAAGCCGTCGACGAAGATGGCCGCGAGCGCCACGAGCACGGCCGTGAACAAGAAGATGCCGCGGTCTGCCATCCAGGCGAGCAGATTGAACGGTTCCGCAACGGAAACGTTGGTCGGCGCATCGAGATCGACGGCGTCGGGCAACGCGTCGACCGTCTCACTTGTCATGCGCAGACCCCCCCTCCAGGCGCCACTGGCGATGATGAACCTAACAGATGATGCAATCGATTGCAAGATCAGGTCCTGCGATCGGCATCAGATCGCGTGCAATCTCGACACAGCCGGAACAACCATCGGCTCGCTCATTGCAATCGGTTGCAGAGAACACGTAGTATCTCGAGAGCCCGCCGGCTGCCACCGGCCGCCGCGACGGCCACGGCGCGACGTTGCCCACCACCGGGCACGCCGTTGAGGAACCCAGGGCGAAGACGAAAGGGAGGAAGAGATGGCTGCTGAATTCGCGATTGCCGTGACCCCGTCGCCCGGTTCGATGGCGGTCGACTACGAAAAGCGCGTGGACTTCGACCGGCTCCGGAACTACCGGCTCGCTCGCGTCCGCGAGGCCCTCGACGCATCCTCTGCCGGTGCCCTGCTGTGCTTCGACACGAACAACATCCGCTACACCACGAGCACCCAGATCGGCGAGTGGGCGCGCGACAAGATGACGCGGTTCTCGCTGCTGGCGCGCGATGGCAAGCCGATGGTGTGGGACTTCGGGTCCGCGGCTGCACATCACCGCCTCTATGCACCCTGGCTCGAGCCGGAGAACTGCCGGGCCGGCCTCAACGGGCTCCGTGGGGCGATCCCGCCCGACAACGGGCTCTTCATCCGCACGGCGAAAGAGATCGCGAGCATGCTGCGCGAGCAGGGGGTCGCGGACATGCCCCTCGGCGTCGACATCGTCGAACCGCCGATGCTGTTCGCCCTCCAGGACGAGGGCATCACCGTCATCGACGGTCAACAGATCATGCTCGACGCGCGAGAGCTGAAGTCGGCCGACGAGATCATGTTGCTGACAACGGCCGCGGCGATGGTCGATGGCGCCTACCAGACGATCGCCGAGGTGCTGAAGCCGGGCATCCGGGAGAACGAGATCGTTGCGCTGGTCAACAAACGCCTCTACGAGATGGGATCCGACGACGTCGAAGCGGTCAACGCCGTGTCCGGCGAACGGTGCAGCCCCCATCCGCACAACTTCTCGGACCGTCTGCTCCGGCCCGGCGATCAGGCCTTCTTCGACATCATCCAGTCGTTCAACGGCTACCGGACCTGCTACTACCGGACGCTGAACGTCGGCCGGGCGACCTCCTCCCAGCATGATGCCTACACCAAGGCCCGGGAGTGGATCGACGCGGCGATCCAGATGATCAAGCCCGGAGTGAGCACCAAAGACGTCGCGGAGGGTTTCCCGACGTGCGAGGAGTTCGGCTTCGACAGCGAGTTCGAGGCGTTCGGGCTCCAGTTCGGGCACGGCCTGGGGCTCGGCCTCCACGAACGGCCGATCATCAGCCGGGTCAACTCGATCGACCACCCGATGGAGATCAAGGAGGGCATGGTGTTCGCCCTCGAGACCTACTGCCCCGCCTCCGACGGTGTGTCCGCGGCCCGTATCGAAGAGGAGGTCGTGGTGACGAAGAACGGGTGCGACGTCATCACGCTGTTCCCGGCCGAAGAACTCTTCATCGCCAACGAGTACTGAGGCTGCCATGACAACGATGCCTTCGTTCGAGGAGTACGGCAATCACGAGCCGATCCTCCCGGAGCCGGTCGACCACTCCAACGCCGAGCTCCCGATCGCGCCTGACGTCCGGCTCCGGCTGTACCGCATGCAACAGGAGATCCGGCTCTTCGAGAAGCGAGCCTACGACCTCTTCCTGCGGGGCCTGGTCAAGGGCACGAGCCACCTGTCGCTGGGCCAGGAGGCCATCGCCGCCGGATTCGGCGCGGCCATGCGCGCCGACGACTGGACCTTCGCGACCTACCGAGGGCACGCGCACACGCTGGCCCGGGGCGTTCCCATGACGCCGGTGATGGCCGAGCTCCTCGGGCGGGCCAACGGCTTGCTCGGAGGCAAGGGCGGGTCGATGCACCTCACGAGCGTCGAACACGGGATGATGGGCAGCTACGCGATCATCGGCGCTCACCTCTGCGTCGCCAACGGCGCGGCGTGGACCTCACAGCTCGACGAAACGGGCCAGGTCGCCGTGGCCTTCTTCGGCGACGGCACGACCAACATCGGCGCCTTCCACGAGGCGGTCAACTTCGCCAGGGTGTGGAACCTGCCCACCGTGTTCGTCTGCGAGAACAACCTGTACATGGAGTACACCGCCATCGGCCAGGTGTCGCCGGTCGCGAACCCTGCCGCCGATCGGGCCGCCGCCTACGGACTCGAGTCCGTGGTCGTGGACGGCAACGACGCCGACGCCGTGTACGCAGTGGCATCCGATGCGCTCGAACGAGCCCGGTCGGGTGGTGGACCGGCCCTGATCGAAGCGCGGACCTACCGCCACGGTGGCCACAGCCGCGCCGATCCGGGCAAGTACCGACCCGAGGAAGAGGTGCAGGCATGGATCGAACGCGACCCGATCCCCATGTACCACCAGCGGCTCCTCCACCTCGGCGTCCAAGAGGGTGAGCTCACCCGGATCGCCACCGAGACGGCACAGGCAGTCGACGTCGCCACCCAGGCAGCGATCGACGGGCCCATGCCCGACCTCGCGACGATATTCACCGATGTGTGGGCAGACGGAGGCTCATCATGGCGCAACTGACCTACCGGGACGCCGTCAGCATGGGCATCGCCCAGGAGATGGCCCACGACCCGCGGGTCGTGTTCCTCGGCGAGGACGTCGCCGGAGCGGGCGGGGTCTTCAAGGCCACCACGGGTCTGCTCGAGCAGTTCGGTCCCGAGCGCGTGCGCGACGCCCCCATCTCCGAACAGGCCATCCTGGGGGCAGCAATGGGCGCCGCGATGACCGGCCTCCGACCGATCGCGGAGATCATGTTCAGCGACTTCCTCGCGGTCTGTTGGGACATCGTCGCCAACGAGATCGCGAAGAGCCGCTACATGACTGCGGGCCAGATGTCGTTCCCGCTCGTGATCCGCACTGCGAACGGCGGCGGATCCCGGTTCGGAGCGCAGCATTCCCAGAGCGTCGAGAACTGGGCCATGGCGGTCCCCGGGCTCAAGGTCGTCGCACCGTCGACTGCCGTGGATGCCATCGGTCTGCTCGCTGCGGCGGTGCGCGATCCCGATCCGGTGATGTTCTTCGAGCACAAGTCGTGCTACCCGATGAAGTTCGATCTGCCCGACCACAACGGCGACATCGTCGACGAGCTCGGGGTGGCCAAGGTGGTCCGGCCCGGCAGCGACGTCACGATCGTGGCGCTCGCCCTGATGGTCCATCGAGCCCTCGATGCCGCGGACCGGCTGGCGGCCGAAGGGATCGACGCCGAGGTGATCGACGTGCGCTCGCTCGTCCCGCTCGACACACGGACGATCCTCGCTTCGGTCGCCAAGACCAGCCGCCTGTTCACCGTCGAGGAGAACCCTCGCCTGTGCGGGTGGGGCGCCGAGATCGCCTCGATCGTCGCCGAAGAAGCGTTCTGGGATCTCGACGGCCCCGTGATACGCATCACCACGCCACATGTCCCGCTGCCCGCCGCCGATTCCCTCGAGGACGCGACCATCCCCTCGGTGGACCGCATCGTCGAGACGATCAGGAAGTCAGCTCACCAGTGACGGTGGCGGCGCCTGCGACTGCCTCGGGCCGCCTGCGCTCCTGGCGGGCGTGGCCCCGCCGGCTCACCCACCGCTGACCGCTGCGGTCTCCCCGGAGGCCAACGACATGACCGACTTCTCGTCGGCCACCTCTGCCGGCAGGGTGCCGACGATGCGGCCGTCGCGCATCACATGGATGACGTCGGACAACTCGAGCAACTCCGGGAGATCGGAACTCACGACGAGGACGGCGGCGCCGCGGTCCGCGAGCTCGCGGACCAGCCGGTGGATCTCGGCCTTGGCGCCCACGTCGACGCCCCGGGTGGGCTCGTCGAGCACGATGACGCGGGGCTCGCGACCCAACCACTTGGCCAGCACCACCTTCTGCTGGTTGCCGCCACTGAAGTCGCCGGCGTCGCGTCGGATCTCCGGCGGCCGGAGACCGACCCGATCTGCCAGGTCCTGGGAGAACCGGCCGATCTGTCGGAACGCGAGCACGAAACCCCGGGACAGGGCCTGGCGGTTGGGCAGGGTGATGTTCTCGGCCACCGTCATCGTGAGGGCCAGGCCATCGGACCTCCGCTCCTCGGGGATGTAGGCCAGGCCATTGGCAACGGCCCGCCGGTAGCTCGTGAGGCGCACCAGCTTCTCTCCGTTGTGCAAGGTCGTGTCGCCGGCCCACCGGTCGTCGGCGCCGATCATGGCGCGGACCAGTTCGGTCCGTCCGGCGCCGACGAGCCCGCCGAGCCCGACGATCTCGCCTGCCCGCACGTCGAGGTCGACGTCGTTGACCCCCTTCGCCCGGATCCCGCGGGCACGCAGCATGACCTCTCCGGGCACGACTGCCTCTCGGCGTTCCTCGAGCGTCTGCTTCAGTTCACGGCCGACCATCATCTCGACGAGCTCGTCGGGCTGGGTGTCCTCGATGGCGACGGTGTCGACGTGCTTGCCGTCTCGGAGCACGGTGACCCGGTGGCAGATCCGGAAGATCTCCGGGATCCGGTGCGAGATGTAGATGATCGCCAGCCCGCGTGCTGCGAGGCGCTCCAGCATGTCGAGCAGGTAGTCGGTCTCGGCAGGAGTGAGCGTGGCCGTCGGCTCGTCGAGGATCAGGACCTGGGGGTGACGGGCCACGGCGCGGGCGATCTCGACGAACTGACGCAACGCGACCGAGAGCCTGACGACCGGTTCGTCGAGGTCCACCTTCACGTTGATCTCGTCGAGCGCCTCGGCGGCGACGCGCCGTTGTTCGGCCCGGTCGACGAAGCCGCCGCGGGTGGGTGTGGATCCGAGCATGATGTTCTCGGCCACCGTCATCTCGGGCACCAGGCTCAGCTCCTGGTGGACGAGCGAGATGCCGGCCTCGATGGCCTCTGCGGCGCCGCCGGTGAGCTCCTTGCCGTCGATGGCCACGTGGCCCTTGTCTGGCTGGAGGATTCCGGCGAGCACCCGCATGAGCGTCGACTTGCCTGCCCCGTTCTCCCCGACCAGGCCGTGGATCTCGCCGCGCGGGACCGAGAGGCTGACGTCGTCGACAGCGAAGACACCACCGAAGTGTTTCGAGATGTCGTGCGCCTCGAGGATGTCGTTGTCCATTGCGGGTTCCTCCCATCGCGCCGGGCCGGCGGAGGTGGTCCACCGTGGCCCATGCGGAGCCATCGATCAACACCGGACATGCAATCGATTGCAGCCCAGAGACTCTAGCTCCGTGCGCATGCTCAGCGCCATAACTGATTTGGATGCAATCGTTTGCAACCATTCCGAACGACAGGCTACGATAGCTGTGTCCCCTGTCACCGCAGCCACCAGCGGCCTGCGCGTGGCGCCTGGTGGGGCAGCCGACCACACGACAGCACAACGACAGGGAGAGCGCTCGCCGTGGACCCGAACCGTCTCGAGGGCAAGAACATTCTCATCACCGGCGCCGGCCGCGGCATGGGGGCAACCAACGCGGAGCACTTCGCCGAACTCGGCGCGAACGTATGCCTGGCCGACATCGATGTCGACGAGGCCCAGACAGTGGCCGACCGCATCAACGGCAGCGGGAACGGCTCGGCCATAGCGGTGCGGTGCGACGTCACCAAACGCGAAGACAACGCCGCAGCAGTCGCCGCAACGGTCGACGCATTCGGAACGATCAACGTCGGCCTCTTCAACGCCGGCCTGAACAAGCCCCGGTTCTTCATGGACATCGATGAGGACAACTGGGACTTCATCATGGACGTCAACACCAAGGGCATGTGGCTGGGGATGCAGGAGACCGCCCGCCAGATGATCGAACAGGGCCCCCAGGAACGCCCCTACAAGATGATCTGCGTCGGCTCCGTCGCGTCGCGCAAGCCGTTGGTGGACGTCACCGTCTACTGCACGTCGAAGTACGGCTGCCTCGCCCTGACACACTGCGGCGCCGTGGCTCTGGCCGAGCACAACATCACGGTCAATGGCTACGCGCCCGGCGTCGTCAAGACCCCGCTGTGGGAGCAACTCGACAAGGACCTCGTGGAGATCGGATTCAAGGAGCGCGAAGGCCAGGCGTTCGAGGATCTCGCCGAGATCCTCGCGCTGAAGCGCGTCTCGACCCCCGACGACATCAAGGGGACGGCCGCCTTCCTCGTCAGCGACGACAGCGACTACATGACCGGCCAGATGATCCACATCGACGGCGGCTGGGTCATTCAGTAGCACCGACCAGCCGGTCCACGTCGACGACGGTCGGACCGGCAGCGACGGGCATCGACCCGGCACCGGTTCGACCTCACTCCGGCCTCGGATGCGGATCGAATAGGGTCGGGCCCGATGGCGAGAACCCCGGACCAGCCGGTATCGACAGATCGCGGACGCCAACGGCGAAATCAACTCCTCGCAGCCACCCGCGAAGCTTTCGAAGATGTCGGTTACTCGAGGACGACCGTCGCGGACATCGTGCGACGCTCCGGCGGTTCCCGGGCGTCGTTCTACTCCTACTTCACCTCCGCCGATGCCGCCCTCGAGGAACTGGTGCGGGGGCTGGCCGACGAGTTGTTCGAAGCGTCGACCCGTCCGCTCTCGCCCGGCACGTCGCCGTTCGAGACGCTCGTGTCCACCATCGGCCAGTTCATGCATGCCTACCGCGATCGGGCGCCCCTCCTGGCGGTGCTCGACCAGGCAACCGTCGCCAGCGACGCCTTTCGCACCGTCCGCCTCGAGATCCGCATGCGCTTCGCCGAGGCGATCGCACAGGCGTTGCCGGGCCGATCTCGCCGGCAGGACCCCGATGGGCTCGAGGCACACATGATGGCCATCGCCCTGGGAGGCATGGTCGAGGACATGGCCCGGGGCCGCTACCTGCTCGGCCACGACCTGGACGACGACGAGGCGATCCGCACCCTGGCCGTGGTCTGGGCCCGGGCGATCGGGCTGCCCACCACCTGAGCGTCCGGGCGGACGGAAGCCGACGGATTGGTTGACGCCCTGTCAACTCGGTGTCAGCCTTACGCCATGGAGTCCCCGACACTCGTCCCGTTGTGTTCCGTCCAGCTCGAGTTGGCGGCGCCCACCGTCATCAAGGGAGGCCCGGCCGGCACACGGATGATCGCTCCCATCGCGGCCATGCGGCTCAGCGGCGACCGCCTCAGCGGCGCTCTGGAAGGCCCGGCTGCGGCGGACTGGCTGACGATCGCCGGCGAGGTCGCGACCATCGACGTACGAGCCACGATCCGCACCGACGACGACGCCATCGTCTTCGTGCAGTACCGGGGCCGCAGCGACGCCGCCGAGCGCTTCGGAACCGCACCGATCCATGTCGCGGTGATGTTCGAGACCGCGGCACCGCAGTACACGTGGCTCAACCCGCTGCTGGCGGTCGGCCGAGGCGAGCTCAGCGAGCTCCGCTACGAGTGGTTCGAACTCCGATGACGCTCGTGCCGACCCGCTTCCCGACACGGCGCGAGCCGGCTGCCTGAACAGGACCTGCACCATGGATCTCATCTCGAACCGCCCGTCGCCGTCGGTGCAGGACGTCCTCGCCGACGACGTCAATCCTGCGCCGGACATCATGCGTGTCGAGTCGCCTGCCCGGGACCAGAGCACCGACGACATCCCGATCGACCGCTACTTCTCGAAGGAGTGGCACGACCGCGAGGTCGAACACGTCTGGCGAAAGTGCTGGCAACTCGCCTGCCGTGTCGAGGAGATCCCCGACGTCGGCGACCACGTCATCTACGAGATCGTCCACGATTCGATCATCGTCGTGCGCACCGGCCCCGACGAGATCCGCGCCTACATCAACTCGTGCCTGCACCGGGGCACGATGCTGCGGACCGAAGGCGGCTGCGTCCAGCGGTTCCGTTGCCCCTTCCACTCCTGGACCTGGAGGCTCGACGGCACCCTGGCCCACATCCCCCAGCAATGGGACCTCCCCGACATCGACCCGACCGAGCTCAACCTGCACGAGGCGCAGGTCGGGACCTGGGGCGGGTTCGTGTTCGTCAACCTCGACCCCGACGCCGAACCCCTGGACGCGTACCTGGAGAACCTCCCGGAGCACTTCGCAGCGTTCGAACTCGAGAATCGCTACACGGCGGCCCACGTCGCCAAGATCATGCCCTGCAACTGGAAGCTGGCCATGGAGGCCTTCGTCGAGGCCTACCACGTCTCCTCCGCTCACCCTCAGGTGCTCGCCTACTACGGCGACACGAACACGCAGTACGACGTGTGGCCCGGGATCCGCCACGTGAGCCGCATGATCAGCGTGCAAGGTGTGCCCAGCCCGTCCATGCAGAGCACGCCACCGGAACGCACGGTCGAGGAGATGCGCCGCGACGTTCCATTCTTCGGCGGCGCGCCGATCGAAGTCGCGGAGGGAGAACGGGCCAGGGACAAACTCGCCGAGCGGGCACGCGAGAAGATCTCGCGCTCGACCCGACGCGACCTGTCCGGATTGTCCGACACCGAGTCGCTCGATCTCATCGAGTACATGCTGTTCCCCAACATGGTCCCCTGGGGCGGTCAGGCTCTGCCGATCACCTACCGGTTCCGACCCAACGGCGACGACCCCGAGACCTCGATCATGGAGATCATGTTCCTGTTCTCGAAGGCCCCCGATGGCAGCCATCCCGAACCAGCGAAGATGCGGCTGCTCGGCCCGGATCAGAAGTGGTCCGACGCGCCTGAACTCGGTTCGGCGGCAATGGTCGCCGATCAGGACACGGACAATCTCATGCGCATCCAGCGCGGGCTGCGCGCCTCGAAGAAGCCGGGCGTCACCCTCATGCGCTACCAGGAGAGCCGCATCAGGCACTTCCACGAGACGCTCGACCGCTACATGGCCGCCGGGTCCACCGCCGCCACCGGCGTGAACATCGGTTGACGAGGACGAGCCGGCGGACGACTTCGGTCCCGTTCATAGTCGGGGGTCGACGGGCTCGCTCTCCATGGCGAGGACGCCGAAGACGCACTCGTGGACCCGGTGGAGCGGTTCGCCGGCGACGAAGCGTTCGAGGGCTTCGATGCCCAGAGCGAACTCGCGCTGCGCGAGCGATCGCTTCCTGCCGAGGTTGCGTTCGCGGAGCCGCTCGAGGTTGCGCGGCAGGAGGTAGTCGGGGCCGTAGATGATGCGGAGGTACTCGGGCCCGCGGCACTTGATGCCCGGCTGGATCAACCCCCGCCCGCCGGTCACGATCGACCCGAGGGGCTTGACGACCATGCCTTCGCCACCGGCGTCGACGAGCTGCTCCCACCACGCAACGGCGGCGGCTTCGCTCTCGGGATCGCCGAGGTCGACGGTCTGGTTCCGCGTCGGTCGGACGAATCCGTCGCTCGCTGCGGCGAGCCGCTCGGCCATGGCCATGTGCCAGCCGTGGTCGCGATCGGCGAGGAGGTTCCCCTCGCCGGCGAGGACGACGAAGGGCGCGAGCTGCAGGTCATCGGGTCCGGCGACCGGCCAGCAGTAGCGCCGGTAGGCGTCGACGAACCCGTCGATGGCGTGGCCGCGCTCCTCGGTTCGGTGGGCAAGGTCGGACACATCGATGCCTCGGGCGCTCGCCGCGGCCAACAGCTCGCCCGCACGCGAGGTCATGGCGCGACCCGACGCGCCGACGGCTGCGTACTGGGTCCGCAGGAGTTCCTCGGCCTTGGCACTCCACGGCAGCAGCTCGGTGTCGAGCACCAACCAGTCGGTCTCGAGGGTGTCCCACAGTTCGGCGGCGGCGATGGCGGCGCGGGTGCGTTCGACGACCGCGGCCTGCCATGCCGGATCGGCGAAGAACGCCCGCCCGGTGCGGGTATGGACCGTTCCTCCGATGGGGTCGTCGATCCCGAACCGCCGGGCGGCGACCTCGGCGTCGCGGCACACCACGACGACCGCCCGCGATCCCATGTGCTTCTCCTCGCAGATGACCTCGGTGATGCCGTCTCGCCGGTAGGCGGCGAAGGCCTCGGACGGGTGTTCGAGCAGATCCCCGCGCGCCGAGGTGGCCGTCGGCGCCATGGTCGGCGGGAGGTACACGAGCCAGCGGGGGTCGATCGCGAAGCGGCTCATGACCTCGAACGCGGCTGCGGCGTTGTCGGCGCCGATGGTGATGCGCGGCTGCAGACGCGTGTCGACGATGCGCTTGCCCAGCACGTCGGTGGCGTCGAGGAGCGCGGCCGGCCGTTCCATCTCTTCCACTTCGGACCGCAGCGGCTTGATCGGCTCCCAGTAGGTGCGCGCCGCCGGCACCGACTCGAGCTCGCGTTCGGGATAGCGCAGCGCGGTGAGCTTGCCGCCGAACACACAGCCGGTGTCGATGCAGATGGTGTTGTTGATCCACTCGGCCTCGGGGACCGGCGTGTGGCCGTAGACGACGATGGCGGAGCCCCGGTAGTCGTCGGCCCAGGGGTAGCGAACCGGGAGACCGAACTCGTCGGTCTCGCCGGTGGTGTCGCCGTAGAGCGCGAAGGCGCGCACCGCACCCGAGGACCGGTTCTGCAGCCGTTCGGGCAGCCCGGCGTGCGCGACGACGCAGCGGCCGTCGTCGAGCACCGCGTGGCTGACGAGGCCGTCGATGAACGCGGCGACCTCGGTGCGGAACTCCGGTGGCTCGGCCTCGAGCTGGGCGAGGGTCTCGGCGAGGCCGTGGGAGACCTGCACGTTGCGGCCGGCGAGGGCGCGCCCCAGCTTGTTCTCGTGGTTGCCGGGGATGCAGGCCGCGGTTCCGTCGCGCACCATGCCCATGACGAGGCGGAGCACCCCGGGGCTGTCGGGACCTCGGTCGACGAGGTCGCCGACGAAGAACGCCCGACGCCCCGCCGGATGCACGGCGGTGGAGCGGTCGGTCGCGACGTCGTAGCCGAGCTCGGCGAGCAACAGCACCAGTTCGTCGGCGCAGCCGTGGACGTCGCCGATGAAGTCGAACGGGCCGTGGTCGTCGCGGCGGTCGGTCCAGCGCCGTTCGCGCTCGATCGTGACGGCGTCGATCTCGTCGGCGCCCTTCAGGACGAAGACGCGGCGGAACCCTTCGCGCTGGAGCCCCTTGATCGACTTGCGGAGCTGTTGGTGCTGGCGGCGCATGGCGTGCGCGGGGATGTTGCGATCGGGGCGCGTGGCGTTGCGCTCGGCGCAGACCTTCTCGGGTACGTCGAGCACGATCGCCACCGGCAGCACGTGGTGCTCCCGGGCCAGGGCGATCAGCGGGGCGCGGGCGTCGCGCTGCACGCTGGTGGCGTCGACCACCGTCAGCCGGCCGGCTTCGAGACGCTTGCCGGCGATGTAGCCCAACACGTCGAACGCCGCGGGCGTTGCCGCCTGGTCGTTCTCGTCGCCGGCCACGAGGAAGCGGCAGAAGTCCGATGACAGCACCTCGCTCGGCGCGAAGTGGCGGGCCGCGAAGCTGGACTTGCCCGCGCCGGACGGGCCGATCAACACGACCAACGCCAGGTCGGGAATGGTGATCGTCGTGGAGGCGGTCATCGGGTGAACACCGCCATCTGCGTCGGCGGGCCGACCTCGGGGTCGTCGGGGCCGATCGGGGTGAAGGCCACCGCGTAGCCGTGTGCCGAGGCGATGTGGCCGGCCCAGTCGGCGAACTCGGCACGGGTCCACTCGAACCGGTGGTCGCGGTGGCGGAACTCCCCTGCGGGCAGCGACTCGAACCGGACGTTGTGCTCGCGGTTCGGGGTCGTGACGATCACCGTCGCCGGTGCGGCATCCGCGAACACGACCTGCTCGAGCGCGCCGAGCCGGGGCTCGTCGAGATGTTCGACGACCTCGACCAGCGTCGCCGCGTCGAACCCGGCGAACCGGCTGTCGCGGTAGGTGAGACCCGCCTGGATCAGGCTGACCCGGTCGCGCTGGCGGTCCGACAGGTCGTCGAGGTGGAGCCGGGCGGCCGCACGCTCGAGCACCCGCGTCGACACGTCGGCACCGGTCACCTGGGCGATCTGCGGCGTCTTCATCAACGCCTGCACGAGGCGTCCCTCGCCGCAACCGAGGTCGAGCACCCGCGCCGCTCCGGCGTCGACGATCGCGGCGGTGACGGCCTCGAGACGCTGCTGGTTCAGGCTGATGCGCTCCTCGACCTCCGCCTCTTCGCGGTCGTGGCCCTCGTCGGCCACGGCCAGGTCGTCCGGTGCGTCGTCGGCGAGGCGAACCAGGACGTCGTCCGCGAGCGAACGGCGGTGCTTGAGGTAGCGACGGCTGATGAGCTCGCGCTCGGGATGCGACGCCAGCCAGGCGCCACCCTTGTCGAGCAGCTTGCGGCCTTCGTCGTCGCCGACCCAGTAGTGCTTGGCGTCGTCGAGTACCGGCAACAGCACGTACAGGTGCGACAACAGGTCGGCGAGGCGCACCACACCGGCCAGCCGCACCGACCAGTACCGGCTCGGTCCCCACACGGGGAACTCCTCGTCCAGCGGGATCGGCGTCGCCTCGACGTCGTACCCGAGCGGTTCGAACAGCGAACGCAGCACCGCCTCGCCACCCCGGATGGGCAGGACGGGCACCTCGACCTCGAACCGCAGCGCCGTGCCGACGAGCTCGGGACGCTTGTCGCATCGACCCGACATCGCCGTACCGAACACCTTGCCGATGGCGACGCTGAGGAACGACGAGGCCACATAGGGCCGGTCGTTCACGTAGCCGGCGAGCGAGAACGACTCCTGGCCCTTGTGTCCCCGGCGGCGAATGAGCCCGATCGGGTCCACCTCCACCAGCAATGCGGCGGTGCAGCGCTGCTCCCCCGCCTCGGGGAAGAAGACGTGGGCCTCACCGAACGGGAACGACACGGCACGGACGTTGTCGGGATGCTTGTGCAGGAGGAACCCGAGATCGGTCGCAGGCGCATGCTCGGTCGTGATGGTCAACAGCATCGGGAACCGCCGGATCGAGGGCCCCTCATGATGACCCACCACCGGCCGTCGTCGAGAACAATTCCGGCGAGTGCGTTCCGCTCTCCGTCGAATGCCCTCGTCGTCGTTCCGGTCAGCGAGGGGCAATGATCGGACGATCAACGAGATCGAGCCGAAGGCCGAGATTGCAGTGTTTCGGCATGATGTGGGGCTACGGCCCGACTCGACGCACTGGAAGGCGTCCTCACATGAGCACCTGGAACAAACCCACCGAGGTGACGCTGCTCTCGGGCGGCAACCCCCAGATCCCCAAGGGCGACGGCGACGAGCCGGTGCAGGCCTACATCGAGGCGATGCCCGAATGGAAACGGGCTCTGGGCGAACGCATCGACGAGCTCATCACAGCTGCCGTCTCCGACGTGTACAAGAAGGTCCGCTGGAACCAGCCCTTCTACGGCGTGGACGAGCACACCGTGTTCGCCTCGTTCCGGTGCTTCACCAAGTACGTCCAGATCTGCTTCCACAACGGTGCGTCGCTGGACCCCGAGCCGCCGAAGTCGTCCAAGGTCCCCGACGTCCGGTACCTCGACATCCGCGAGGATGACGACCTCGACGAAGACCTCCTCACGTCGTGGTTCACCCAGGGAAGCCACCTCCCGGGCGAGCAGCTCTGACCCAGAGGCCGCGCTGACTTCGTCGATCCCGCGAGCGATGTGCGGGACGCGTCCCTTGGAGTCGTGTCGTCAGCCCGACCGCCGCGCTGCGGGTTCGGCGAGACGTTCGACGACGACGTCACCGGCCTCGGGTACGTCGTCGCCGGCGAGCCAGGCGAGCAGCATCGCGTTGACGATCTCCGGTGCTTCCTGTTGCACCCAGTGCGACACGCCGGGGAGGAACCGCAGGGTGAGGTCGGCGACGTGGTCCTCGGTGCCGTCGGTGGTCTCCTTCGACAGCGCCGTGTCCTCCAGACCCCACACCATCAGCGTCCGGGTGTCGATGACGGCGTACTCCTCGCGCGCCGAGTGTCGAGCCCCTCGGAACGCGGCGCGGTAGTAGTTGATCATCGACCGCATCGCGCCCGGGTGCAGCGCCGCCTCGCGGTAGACGTCGGTGACGGCGGGCGGGAACCTGCTCTCGTCGACCGCCATCTTCTCGAACGCATCAGCGACCGCCTGCGCCCGACGGGCACGGAACAGCTTCTCGGGAAGCCACGGGATCTGGAAGAAGAAGATGTACCAGGACCTGCGGAGCTGGCGGAACGATCGGAGCTCTCGTCGCATGCACGCCGGATGGGGGACGTTCATGATCACCAGCCGCTGGATGGGCCGCACCCGGCGGATGGCGAACATCCACGCCTGCGCTGCGCCCCAATCGTGGCCGACCAGCGTGACGTCGTCGCGGCCCGACGCGTCGATCAGTGCGGCGATGTCATCGAGCAGCCGATCCATCGTGTAGTCCGAGACCTCGGGCGGCTTCGACGATTCGCCGTAGCCCCGCAGGTTCGGTGCCCACACCTCGTAGCCGGCCTCGGCGAGCGCCGGGATCTGATACCGCCACGAGAACGCCAGCTCCGGGAAGCCGTGGAGCAACAGTGCCAGACCGGCGGGGCCGCCTTCGTTGGTGACCGACACCTGCAACTCGACGTCGTTGACCGCGATCGTCCGATACGTCAGGGGATCCATCGGACCATGCTGGCAGACGGCGCTGCCCAGCGGCACCCCGCTCCCGGCCGACCTGAATGGCGGACGCCGCGAACAACAAGTGGGCGCGTCAGGCGGCGGTGCGTGACCGCCGCAGCGGTTGCCGGGACCGGTACGTGCCGCATCGCCATGCCCATTCGAACGGTCCGTAGCGGAAGCGTTCGAGCCACCAGGTCGACCACCACAGCTGCAGGGCCCAGACGCCGACGATCCACACGGCGATCATGGTGCGGGTGAGGTCGACGCCGTCGAGCAGCCAGCCCAGCGTGGCGAGTCCGATGAGGGTCTGGGTGAGGTAGTTGGTGAGCGCCATGCGACCGGCGTTGCGGAACCGCTCGAGGTGACGGCTGCCGCTGCGATTCCAGAGAATGATCGCCGCCATGTAGCCGAGCGCCATCGGGATGGTGCCGATGCCGGTGGGGATGGTGCCGGTGATGGCGTTGTCGGCGGACCAGTCGCCGGCGATGTGCCAGATCGAGCCGATGGCGGTCACGGCGGTACCGACGCCGAGGCCCCACAGCGCCAGGCGTCGGTAGTAGGCGTCGTCACGTTCGCCTTGGACGATGCCGAGCTGGTGGAGCGCCACGCCGATGAGCATCAGGCCCAGCGCCCGCCCGCCGGCGTTGATGAGGAACCATGTCTCGGCAGTCGAGCCCATGGTGTCGGTGCCGGCGAACCAGAGCTTGCCGATCTCGGCGCGGTCGCTGCCGACGGCCGACTGGAAGAACGGTGCGGTGACGGTCCCGGCCAATGCGAGCGCGACGCCGGCGGCAGCGAGCAGCCGGGCGGGGAGGCGGCGCAGCAGCAGCACGACCGGCGCGCACATGGCATACAAGGCCAGGACGTCGCCGAACCACAGCGCCGCATGAGCCATACCGACGGCGAACAACAGCGCGAACCGCCACAGGCTGAGCCACACCACGCGCCGCCCCTTGGCCGCGGCCCGCTCGGCGAAGATGACGACACCCACGCCGAACAACAGCGAGAACAGCGCCATCATCTTCTGGTCGACGAAGACCATGGTCAGCACACCGATGACCCAGTCGAGCGGCTGGCCGATGCCGTCGGCCGACACGTTGACGTAGGCCGCCTGATCGAGGCCGAACGCCAACGCGTTCATCGGCAGGATCCCCAGGATGGCCACGCCCCGGATGGTGTCGAGCGACGTGATCCGTTCCGCAGCCCGCACCGGTCCCGATGCGGGCCGTGTCGTCGCATCCACCGCAGGTGTCTCGGTCATCGCTCGCTTCCTCAGCCCTTGTTCCTCTGGAACAGCACCGGCGCGCCGCCGAAGACTCCGCCCAGGACACCCATCATCCACCACATGCCGGTGCCCGCACCGATGGCGGCGCCGATGGCGACACCGATCAGCCCCGAGACCAGCCCGGCGTACGGCGGGAGTTGCGATCGTTCTGCCATGTGAGTCCTCTTCTGTTTCTCGGTGCGGTGATGTCCGCTGCCCGATGGATCCGAGTGTGGATGACCGGTGCCGTGGCGTCGTCGGCCACGGAGCGGATCCGGGTCATCTTCGGGGCCAGGCCGGATCAGACCGCGAGACGATGCGGGCCCGGCGCTGGTCTGGGAGTATCCGGTGATGGTCTCCGACGACGCAGGGCGCGACGCTGCCTCCGATCAGCGGCAGCGTCGCCAGGCGCGCTGGCTCGTCGTGGTGGGATTCGTGATCTGGGCTGCGGGCCTGGGTCTGTGGACGGCGTCGTGGATCGCCGGCCTCGGCGCTGCCGTGGCGGGCGGCGCCGCGCTGACCATCGGACTGGAGCGCCTCGCCCGCGGATCGAACGACGCGGGTCCATCGGTGTGGGGAGGCTCGCTGCCGGTGGCGGTCTCGTTGGTGCTCATCAGCCAGGGCGTCGGCCAATCCGACTACGGCGCCCGTGTCGCACTCGTCGGTGTCGGCACCCTCGGCCTGATGCTGGTCCTACTGCGCATCGTCGACGAGCGGATCGCCGTCGAACACCGGCTGGCACAGCGGAACCTGGCCGACGAGCGTCGCCGCCTCGCCGGCGACGTCCACGACGTGGTCGGTCACACCCTGTCGGCATCGATGCTGCACACCACCGCCGCACGCCTGTCCGTCAGATCCGACCCCGACGCGGCGATCGCCTCGCTCGAACGTGCCGAGCGGCACGGGCGCCGATCGATGGACGACATCCGCAGCGTCGTCCGCCTCCTGCGCGACGACGACGGCGACGGCCGGATGCCGGCACCGCTGTCCGGCGACATACCCGAGATGGTCGAGGAGTTCCGCGCCGCAGGTGCCGAGATCGACTGCGCGGTGAGCAGCGAGCTCGGCGACCTCCCCGCGACGACAGCACTCACCGCGTATCGGGTCGTGCAGGAGGGGCTGACCAACGCCGTCCGCCACGGCACCGGCACCATCGACCTCGCCGTCGACAGCCCAGGGACAGGCGACCACGTGGAGATCCGGATCGGCAACGACGTCGCCCGCGCCGCCGCCTCGACGGGGGGAAGCGGACTGGCGGGCATGCGCGAGCGGGTGACCGCTGTCGGCGGCACCCTCGAGGTCGGAGCCGACGGCTCCCACCGCTGGGTGCTGTGCGCCAGGATCCCCCGATGATCCGAGTCCTGCTCGTCGACGACCAGGAGGTGATCCGCGAGGGGATGCGGAGCCTGATCGCCACCGACCCCGAGCTCACCGTCGTAGCCGAGTGCGCCGACGGCGACGAGGTCGTCGACCACATCGCCCGGAGCGCCCCGGATGTCGTCGTGATGGACATCCGCATGAAACGCGTCGACGGCGCCACCGCCACGGGTGCGGTCCGGGCGATGGGCGGCCCGCCGGTCCTGGTGCTGACCACCTTCGACGACGACCAGACGCTGGCCGCCGCGCTCCGGGCCGGCGCTGCGGGGTTCGCGCTCAAGAGCGCGCCCGGCGAAGACATCCTGCGTGCCATCGCCACCGTCGGTGGCGGCGAATCCTGGATCGACCCGCACGTCGCCGGCCGGGTCCTCGCCGCCTACCGCGACCACGCCGCGGCCGAACCCGCCGACGTGTCGATGTTGACCGACCGGGAGCTCGACGTCCTACGCGCCGTCGGGCGGGGTCTCAACAACCGAGAGGTCGCCGCCGAGCTGTTCGTCAGTGAGGCCACCGTCAAGACCCACCTCGGCAGGGTCCTCACCAAGCTCGCCCTGCGCGATCGCAGCGCCGCCATCGTCTTCGCCCACGACAACCGGATCGTGTCCTAGACCGGCCGACGGCCCGACCCTCACCAGTGGCGCAGATCGATGGGCCACCGGTCGACGATCCGGTCGCCATCGGCCACCCACAAATCCTGGTGGCGTGCCACCGTTGGATCGACGTGGGCCGGTTGGAGCCGGATCAGGTCCCCCACCGACCAGGCGCCGGGCTCGTCGGGGGCCAGCGTCACGTGCTCGTCCGAGCAGAAGAACACCGTGCCGTGGGCCCAACTGGGGTTGCCGTGATCCATGCCCAGCGCCTTCAGCCCGGCGTCGGCGATCACCAGGCCGTCGGGATGGATGGCGATCACGGTGGCCAGGACCTCGAGCGCGACCTGGAACGGCAGATCCAGCTCGGCGTAGTGGGTGTCCATCAGGCAGTAGGAACCGGCCTGGATCTCGGTGCACCAGGTGTTGGTGTCGAACGTGCCCGTGCCGCCACCGGAGATGATGTCGCCGCCGACCGCGTCGGCAGCGGCCAGGAGATCGGCCATCGATGCTTCGACCTGCTCGATCCTCCTTGCCCGGTCCTTGACCATCATCAGGTGGCCCTCGTAGCCCATGACGCCGCGCACCTCGAGACCGGCTGTGCGGGCACGTTCGGCCAGGCGGCCGGCATCGCCGGGCGGGCAGCCGCAACGGGGAAGCCCCACGTTCACGTCGATCAGCACCGACCGGACGCCGCCGACGATGGCAGCGTCGAGGGTGGCGTCGCTGTCGACGGCGACGGTGATGCGGGCTCGATCGGCCAGCGCCCCCAACCGGGCGGTGTCGAGCGTCTCGTTGGCCAGGAGCAGGTCGTCGGTGAGGCCGGCAGCGACCATTCCCTCGATCTCGCGCGGTGTCGCTGCACAGAAGGCGACGTGGCCGTCGGCCGCCAGGCGCTTCGCCAGGGCGGTCGACTTGAACGCCTTGACGTGCGGACGCAGCTCCAGGCCAGGACGCACTGCGTCCATGGCCGCACAGTTCGCCTCGAACACCGCGGCGTCGACCACCAGCGCCGGCGTCGACAGGTCGGTGACCGTGGCCGGGTCGCCGGTTACCCGACGTCGCCGCGCCAGAACGGGCGGGAGCCGGCCCGTGGTCAGGGCCTCGTGGATCGTCAAGGCCACGACCGGGTCCTCGAGGTAGCCCTCGACCTTGTGGTGGTTGGGCGACGGGTTCGCGACGGCGCCGTGGTCGAGGATCGGCGGCGAGACCGCGAAGTGGCGACCGTCGAGGGGGTGCAGCGCCACGACGTCACGATCGTCATAGGCGTTCAGCCAGTTCTCGACCGCGCCGGGATGCACGACCGGGCTGACCGCTTCGCGGATGGCGGTGACGCCCAGCGGCGAACCCAAGGTGACGAACGTCGCGATCGAGCGGTCCGGTAGGAGGCCGCCGTGGGCCAGCAACTTGTAGGCGATGACCGAACCCAGCGAGTGGGCCACCACGACGATCCGGTCGTCCGGTCTGCACTCCTCGAATGCTGCCGCCACCACGGCGTCGATCTCAGCGTGGATGCGCTCGTTCTCGAGGTACTGGGCGACGTCGCCCGCCGCATAGGCGACGCTGGCGGCGCTCGCCCCGGGGATGAGGCGATCGAGTATCGCGAGGCCGGCCTGCACCCATTCCCAGGACAGGGCGCCACGGGCACGGGCGCCCTCGACCTCGGCTTCGTCGAGGGTCTCGGCCTCGGCTTCGAGTTCGGCTTCGATCGTCTCGGCGGACACACCCGATGCGTCGAGGACCTCGCCGACCACTTCTCGACCCAGGCGAACCGTGGCCTCCTCCTCGTCGGACACGCCGGGCTCGAGGTCGTCGCCGATCACCGCCTCGGCCTCGTCCAGTGAGTCCTCACTCGTGAGCTCGTGCAGCGCATCGCCGAAGAACGGGAAGATCACGTCCTCTGCGACGATCGGGTTCGTCAAACCGAGCCGTTCGAATCCCCGCTGCAGCCCGGCGAGCCAGTTCGCCTTCAGCTCGGCCGGGTCCTTGCCCTGCTGGTTGCGTCCGTGGATGAAGATCAGCTTCGTCGCCACAGCGGGCAGTGTCGCACGGCGCAGCGCGCGAGGACGATCGATCGGGCCATGCTGTCGGACGACCACTCCGAAGGGGAGCCTACGATGCGTGCAACGGACCTCACCACCGAGTACGAACGCGACCCGGTCGGTCTCGGGACGACGAGCCCCCGGTTCTCCTGGCGTCTCGAAGGCACCGACGATCCGGGAGATGTGCAGCTGGCCTACGAGATCGAGGTCACCAGCGGCGGTGCGGTGGTCTGGAACACGGGACGGGTCGAAGGCGCCGCGCAGATCCTGATCCCCTACGCAGGACCGGCGTTGGCGTCGCGGCAGCTCTGCTCCTGGGCCGTGCGTGTCTGGGCCGGGCCCGCCGACGGTGATGGCGACGCAGGCGAAGCCGGGCCGTGGAGCGACCCGGCGTCGTTCGAGATCGGCCTGTTGCGCCCCGAGGACTGGGCGGGCACTGCGTGGATCGGGCCACCTCCTCCCCCCGAGCCGACCAAGGCGTCGCGGCTGCCGCAGCGACGCAAGGACAGCGCGGACAGGCCGAGTCCCCTCCTGCGCAGGGAGTTCGAGATCGCACCGAGCCAGGACATCTCCGACGTCCGCCTGTACTGCTCCGCGCTCGGCATCTACGAGGTGGAGGTCAACGGTGTCCCGGTTTCCGGTGACCGGTTGCGGCCGGGGTTCACGGCCTATGACCACCGCATCCAGTTCCAGACCTACGACGTGTCGGAGCTGCTGGTCGAGGGCCGCAATGCCATCGGCGTCACCCTCGCCGATGGCTGGTGGCGCGGACGCGTCGGCGTGTTCCGCAAGCCGGACAACTGGGGCACGCAGGTCGCGTTCATCGCACGGCTCGAATCCGGCGGCGAGACGCTGGTCCGAACCGACCCGACGTGGACGACCACCGAGGGCGGCGTGCGCCGCGCCTGTCTGTTCCACGGCGAGGAGTTCGACGCCCGCCTCGAGCCGGACGGGTGGACCGAGGCCGGCTTCGACGACACCGGCTGGCGTGCGGCGACCATCGTCGACGGCCCGACCGAGCGGCTCCTCGCCCAGGTCGGGCCCGCCGTGCGGGTGATCGATCGTGTGCCGGCCCAGCGGGTGTTCCGGACCCCATCGGGCGAGACGGTCGTCGACTTCGGCGTCAACATCGCCGGAGTGGTGCAGTTCGCAGTGACCGGGCCCCGGGGGTCGAAGGTGCGGCTGACCCACGGCGAGACCCTCACGGCCGACGGCGAGTTCACCTCCGACACCTTCGGTGCGTCCCGTCAGAAGGTCGGCTACACGCTGGCCGGCACGGCCGGCGGCGAGGAGTACGCCGCCCGGTTCACCTACCACGGCTTCCGCTTCGCCCGTATCGACGAGTGGCCGCCCGGCCCGGCGCCGACCGCCGAGCAGTTCACCGCGCTGGTCCTCAGCAGCGACGTCCCGGAGGTCGGGCGATTCGAGTGCTCTCACGCGGGCCTGAACCAGCTGGTCGAGAACATCGACCGGTCCCAGGTGTCCAACTTCGTCGACATCCCGACCGACTGCCCCACCCGCGAGAAGGCCGGATGGACCGGCGACATCGCCGTGTTCGGCCGCACGGGGGCACTCAACCGCAACGTCGCCCCCCTCCTGACCCGCTGGCTCGGCGACGTTCGCGCCGATCAACTCGCCGACGGCCGGATCCCCTGCGTCGTGCCGGTGTCGGCCAGCTACAACACCTTCTACATGCGGCCCACCCACGGCGCTGCCGCATGGGCCGATGCCTGCGTCGACGTGCCCTGGACGCTCCACCAGCACTACGGCGACGTTCGGGTGCTCGAGGACAACTACCCCACGATGCAGCGCTGGATCGGCGCGCTCGAACGTCGGGCACGACGCGACCCGTGGTGGGCGGTGGTCGATCCCCGGACCCGCCTGGGTCGTCGCCGCCACGACGAACACATCATCGAGCAGGGCTTCCAGTGGGCCGAGTGGCTCCCGCCGGGCGAGACCCTCGCGAAGAACTGGATCCGCGGGCTGCTGCGACCCGACCCGCTGGTGGCCACCGCGTTCTACACCCGCACCCTCGACCGGGTCGCCCGGATCGCATCCGTGCTCGGCCACGACCGCGAAGGCGAACGACTGCTCGAGCGCCGCGAACTCGTCGTCGCCGCGGTGCGTCAGCACCTCTTCGCCGACGACGGCCTCCCCCACCGCCGAGACCAGATCGGCCTGGTGGCCTCGCTGGCGTTCGGCCTCGTCGACGAACCACACGTGAACGCCGCTGCACACGCGCTCGCCACTGTGGTGCGGGCCAACGGCGCCAGGCTCGCCACCGGGTTCACCATGACGCCGCTCCTGTGCCCCACCCTGGTCGACACCGGCCACACCGAACTCGCCTACGACGTGCTGCTCGGTACCGACGTCCCGTCGTGGCTGTATCCGGTCTCGAAGGGAGCCACCACGATCTGGGAGACCTGGGACGCCGTCGCCCCCGACGGATCGGTCTCCGACGTCAGCCAGAACCACTACGCCTTCGGCGCCGTCGGGGAGTTCCTCCACCGCTACGTCGTCGGCGTCGACACCGACCCCGACAGGCCCGGGTACGAGCACGTCCTCATCCGGCCCCGACCCGATCCCGCCGGGCGCATCACCCACGCTCGCGCCGATCTCCGGACCGGCCGCGGGCTCGTGTCTGCCGGCTGGTCGACCCGCGACGGCGAGATCGTCGTCGACGCCACCATCCCGGCCGGCTCCAGCGCCACCATCACCGTGGGCACCGACTCGATCGAAGTCGGCGCGGGCACGCATCAGTTCGTCGGCACGCCGTAGGACATCGGGCGGCCCGGTCGGCCTGGAGCCAGGCGATGATCAAGCAGCATCCATCGGAATGGGGTGCCCGACGGCGACGATTACTCCAGGTTCTCTTCGAGGCAGTCGACTTCGGACTCGTCGTAGACAACCTCGTCTCCGACCGAGATCGTGGTCTCCGCCGAACACTGCACGTTCTCCAGGGTGCCGTCGAGCGTGGTCAGAACGGGCTGTTCGTCGGTCGTCGAGCCCGGACGGCGGTGACCGAGGTGCTGCGCGATGGTGACCGCATCGCCGGTGTGGTGCTGGCCGGCGGCGAGGTCGTCCGGGCGCCGGTCGTCGTCAACGCGGCCGGGCCCTGGAGCCCGGTACTGACCCGTCTGGTGGGGGCCGAGGCCGACATGCGGATTCACACGGCGCCGATGCGTCAGACGAGCGCGTCATGCGACGCACCCGAGGGCTTCAGGGTGGGCGATGGCGGGGCCGTGATCGCCGACATGGACCTCTCGGCGGGACAGCGCGAGGACCAGCGTGGTCGGCGCGTCAGCACAGTGGGGTGCCGGGCCGATCTCGGACACGGCGAGTTGGCTGACCTTCACCGGATCACCGGCCGGTCTGCGATCTGCTGTGCCATGCCGTCTCCCGACACCAAACCCGCATATGCGCGTCTGTAGAGAGAGTCGACCGGCAGGCGTCAGTCTTGAGTCAGACAGTTGCGGTCCCACGCCGTCGGTCGTCGGGGCGACACGACGTCGACGCCCGCCGAGTCCGGCGGGCGTCGACGGTTGATGGTGGTCGATGTCAGAACTTGCCGTTGTCGTGAGCCATCTCGGCGGGGATCTCCTGGATCACGTCCCAGTGCTCGACGATCTTGCCGTCGTCGAGCCGGAAGAGGTCGTAGTAGGCCGTCGGGGTGTCGCCGAACGTGCCCTCGGACATCGTGAGCACGAAGTTGCCCTCGCCGAGGACGTAGTGCACCTCGGAGTAGGCGATGGCGTTGCCGGTTTCTGCGAGCTGTGCGAACGCCTCGCCGAGCGCCTCGAGGCCGTCGCCGAACAGCGGGTTGTGCTGGAGATAGGCGTCACCGCCGATGATGTACTCGCCGATCCGGTCGAAGGCCCCGCCGATGAGAACGGTCTGGGCGAACTCGGTGACCAGGGCCTTGTTCGCCTCGGTCTCCTCGAGATCGGTGACCTCGGTCGGCCCGTCGGTGAGGGTCCGCCCCGACGCGTTGGGGGGAGCGGGCGCCTGGAGGTTGTCCCAGTGCTCGGCGACCTTGCCGTCCTCGACGCGGAAGACGTCGAAGCCGACCAGTGTCGGGGCACCGAAGAAGTCGGCGTTGTCGTAGGTGTTGTGGGCGACCACGAAGTCGCCGTCGGTGAACACTCGGTGGGTTGTCATCCGCAGGCCGCTCTCTTCGAGGGCGGGGATCGCCCCGAGGACGGGAGCGGCGCCGGTCGGGACCCCGGGGTTGTGCTGGATGTAGTCGGGCGCGAGCAGGGCTTCGGCCGCTGCGACGTCGAAGTCGACGAAGAGTGCTTCTCTCAGTGCGAGCACGAGTTCGGTGGAGGTGGATGCGTCGGTCATGTCGGTTGTCTCCTCGGTGGTTGCGGGTTCGGTGCCGTTGGTCGTGGTGGCTGGGGTGTCGGTGGTGATGGGCGACGCAGGGGTCGCCGGGGTCGAATCCGTCTCTGAAGAGCTGCTGCAGGCCGAGGCCACGAGCAGTGCTGCGAGAAGGACGGGGGCAAGTGGTCGCATGGGTAGGTCTGGCTCCTCCGGTCGATTCGTACCAGTCGGTACGCAACTACGAAACTCGACCGGCGGACGGACTATTCCAATCCGGACCATCAAGTACGAAATTTTGTTTCGGCACCCCCGTCACCCCGAGCGATGAGTACGGTGTGATCGCGCGACCGGTCGACGGACCTGGGGCGCACCCGCGAGCGACCCATGGACGACACTTCGACACCGAGACCGCCGGGCCGGCCGAAGAGCATCGACCGAGCACACGTTGTGCAGGTGGCGATGGAGTCGTGGTGGCGCGACGGCACCGATGCCGTGTCGTTCAACGAGGTGGTTCGCCAGGCCGGGGCGTCGAAGCCGGCGGTGTACCGCGAGTTCGGTAGCGAAGACGGCCTCATGGACGCCGCACTCGAGTACTACTCCGAGAACTACCTGAGTGCCCTACTGGGGATGACCGAACAGGACGGCCCGTTCACCGACGTGCTCGACTCGATGATCGAGGCCATCATCGGCCCGAGCGGCGAATTGCCTCGAGGTTGCCTGCTGGCGAAGATGCGGGTGTTGTCGTCCCACCTGGGACCCAGCACACGAGCCAGGGTCGACGCGCTGCGCAACGACTCTCGAGCGACGTACCAGCGGTGGGTCGAGCGAGCTCGAGCGGCCGGTGAGATCCGCGACGACATTCCGGCCGAGACCGCAGCCGCCTTCCTCGACAATCAGCTCACCGCCTTGCTGATGCAAACCGCCCTCGGCGAGGACGCCGAGACACTGCGAGCGCAATCGAAACTGACGTTTGCCGGGCTACTGCGAGCCACCTGACGGCCATTTCCCCATTCGGACCACCAGGTACACAACCTTGCGGCTCGAATCGGCCACCGACTACGGTCAATTCCTACCGATCGGTACGCAAACCGCCCAACCGAAGCAGCAGACTCGATGACGACACCAGTCCCAACCCCGCGCACACCACCCCTCGCGACGGGCGCAGGAGAGCGCTCGGAGAACGGATGAACGCACGACGCACGATGCGGCGGCGACACGGGGCCATCCTCGCCGTTGCGTGCCTGCTCCTGCTCGGCGCGGCGTGCGGTGGCGACGACGCTGCGCCGCAGGCGAACGACGCCGCCACACCGGAGTCCGCGCCCGGGTCGACCGCCGACACGATCGGCGATGTGACCATCCACTCGTTCCTCGGCGCAAGCCTCAGCAATGGGACCTACATCATCGAGTCGGCGTCGTCGCTCGTCGTCATCGACACGCAATATCTGGGCGGCGACCCCGAGACCTTCCGAGCTGCGGTGGACGCACTCGACAAGCCGATCGCGAAAGTGCTGATCACCCACGATCACCCGGACCACGTCGGGGGGCTGAACACGGCGTTCGCAGACGCACCGGTCGCCACGACCACAACCGTGGCCGGGCTCGTCGATGCCGGCGACCGCGATGTGGAGGTCCTCGACAACTCCTTCACCATCGATGGCGTGGCCTACCTCGTCGAGGAGTACCTCGATGCAGAGGCGAGCGCTCAGATGGTGATCACCCTCCCCGATCACGACGCCGTATTCACCGGCGACCTCGTCTTCAACGAGGTCCATCTCTTCCTCACACCCGATCTCGACAACTGGATCGCCATCCTCGAGGACCTGCAGTCGGACTCGCCCACCAACGTGTACCCCGGCCACGGGCCGCCGGCCGGACCCGGCGTCTACGCCGAGACCATCACCTACTTACGCACCGCCCGAGCCAACCTCGCCAGTTCGGTCACTGGCGAGGAGTACAAGGCGGCGATGATCGACGCCTACCCGGACTGGAGCGAACAGAGCCTCATCGACTACTTCCCACGCGAACTCCTCTCCCGACCCGACGCTTCGGTCGGCAACGACGAGGTCGACAGCGCAGAGGTGTCACCGCCGGACGTCGACCCGCCGGACGAACTCGGCGCGTTCGAGGTGGGGCACACGTCGTTCGTCGCAGTCGACGCAGATCGCGGTGACCGGTCGATCCCTGTCGACATCTGGTATCCGGTCGATCCGGGCACGGCCGGTGCCGCTGAGCCGACATCGCTGCCACTGGCCCCGGGGATCGGGCTCGACTCCGATGTGGCGGTCGAGGACGCTCCGGTGTCGGATCGAGCGGACCAACCGCTCGTGATCTTCTCCCATGGCTACGAAGGCATCAACAAGCAGTCGGTCGACCTGATGGAGACGCTGGCGAGCCACGGTTTCGTGGTCGCAGCGCCCGAGCACGTCGGGAACAGCCAGTCGGCGCCAGGCGACACCTTCGACACCGCCGCAGCCAACCGGGTCCCCGACGTGGCGTTCCTGATCGACACGATGATCGCGAAGCACCGCGACGCGACCGACCCCTTCGCGGGTCGCCTCGGCGAGGAGCGAATCACCGTCGTCGGCCACTCCTTCGGCGCCATGACAGCGATCGGGACAGCGGCCGGCTGGGCGGGGGCGGACCCCGACCCGCGTGTGGTCGCCATCGTCGCGATCTCCGGCGTTATCGACGGTGACCTGCAACAGACCGACCGGACGGGACCGAACGCCGGCTTCAGCTCCACCCAACTCGAGGGAATCGAGATCCCTGTGCTCCTGATGGGCGGCACCGAGGACGTCGACGTGCCGATCGCCAACAACGATCTCGCGTTCGAACACCTCACCGGTGCGCCGGTCGTCCACAAGGTGTCGATCGTCGGGGCGACCCACAATCACTTCGCGGCCGTATGCACCTTCGGTCAGCTGCTGCTCGACCTGGGGCTGACCGAGGACCGGTGGGCCGATGTCGGCGCCGCCGACCTCGTCGAACCGTACCGATCGACGTGCGGTCCGGCTGCATATCCCATCGACGAGGCCGTCCGGCTCCAGAACCTCTACACCGTGTCGTTCCTCCAGCGTCACCAGGTCGGCGACGAGCGCTACGGCTGGTACCTCACCGCTGAGGCCGCTGCGGAGGAAGCAGACATCGAGTTGGAGTCCCGGCAGGCAGGGTGACGCCGGGCGCGGCTGCGTTCGGGAAGTCTCCGGAGAGCGGCGGCCGCCGACGCCCGTCCTGCGCTGACGCTTCTCTCGAGCCGGCGACACCAAGGGATGGCTTGATCGTGACTGCGCGCCACAGCGAGCAGCCCGCGCACCTGGGGGCATCCGCCGCGCAGCGCCCGACATCGCAGACACTCCCCCGGTTGGCAGGCACCGTCGTTCACCCGAGGATCGGTCCGGCCATGAGCCCGCAGCAGTGCGAACCGGGAATCTCCTAGGCTCCGGCGATGGCGAACCTGCAGATCCCGTTTCCCGGTCGTGATGCGGCTGACCGCCGCGGCCTCGACGCCGACAGCGTGGGTTCGACCACCGATCGATCCCGTTACGAACCCTGCGACGAGGAGATGGGCTGATGCGCTACTGGATGGCCGACGAGTTCGGCGAGGCCCGCGACGTACTCCACCTCGCCGGCCGGGAGCTGCCCGAGCTCGGTCCGGGAATGGTCGAGATCGAGGTCGAGGCGGCAGGGATCGGGTTGCCCGACGTGCTGATGGTGCGCGGCAACTACCCCGCCGTCCGTCGACCGCCGATCACGCCCGGCCAGGAGATCGCAGGCATCGTCACCGCGGTCGGCGAGGGGTGTACCCGTCAGGTCGGCGACGAGGTGGTGAGCATGACGCGGTTCGCCGAGGGGATGGGCGGCCTCGCCGAGCGCTGCCAGGTGAACGAGGGGTCCACGTACGATCGGCCGGCGGGCATGTCGGTCGAGGAGGCGGCAGGCTTCTGGATCCCGTTCCACACCGGCTACGTCGGGGTGATCCAACGCGGTCAGCTCCGCGGCGGGGAGACGATGCTCGTCCTCGGCGGGGCCGGGAGCTCCGGTTCGGCCGCGATCCAGTTGGGCAAGGCAGTGGGAGCGACGGTGATCGCGACGGTCAGCTCACCCGAGAAGGTCGACTTCTGCCGGTCGCTCGGTGCCGACCACGTCGTCAACTATCGGGAGACGCCGATCAACGAGGGTGTCGAAGCCGCGATCGGGCGGGCGGGTGTCGACGTCATCTTCGATCCCGTCGGCGGCGAGGCGTACGACCAGGCGGTCAAGTGCATCGCCCGCCACGGGCGGGTCGTGCTGATCGGTTACTCGAGTGGCTCGTGGCCGAAGGTCGATCCGCTGCACGCCGTGCTTCGCAGCTACTCCCTCGTCGGCGCCTTCCCCGGCGCCCGGACGCCGGAAGAGTCCCGCGAGCACCACCGGACGCTGTGCGAGTGGGCTGAGGAAGGCAAGATCCGCACGCCCGTCGACCAGGTGTTCGGCTTCGACGAAGTCCCCGCCGCCATCGACCGTGTCGCCACCAACGCCGCAGTCGGCAAGGTCGTCGTACGAATCAGTTGAGTGCCGACGGGACCGGGCGGCGTGTCGTCCGCCTCCGCCGAAACAGCGTGACGACGCCGGCGACGAGCACACCCAGTCCGGCCAGGGTCACGATCGGCGCCCTGAAGAAGAGGGTGTAGATCGCCCGTTCCGCCAGGCTCGGTGCCGAAGCGTCAGTGATCACCGCATCGATGGAGAAGACCGAGCCCGTCTGCGTGCACCACGCCGTGGTTGCGATGGTCGAGTCCTCCACGGTCAGCACACCCTCGGTCGCCCTGGTTCTCACGCGCTGATCCGAACCGGTGAGGATGCCGGTCCGCGTCTGGTGGACAACCTCGCCGCCGTCGAGGAGGTACTCCGGCGTGATGATGGGGTACGGCCCTTCAGGCGTTCGTCTCGGCGGCGTGATGTGATAGCCGAGGACGTCTTTGATCTCGGCATCCGACAGGGCCGAGACGGCATCGCCGAGCGCGCTGAACGCACCATCTGTCGGCGCCCACACGGTCTTGTCGGACAGGACGGGGTCCGAGAGGATCTCGAAGCCTTCGGGGTCGTGCCGGCTGAACAGGTCGAGGAACGTCTCGTGCTCGCCGGTCGCCTGGAGCACATCGACGACGCTCGTGCCGCGCCCACCGTCTTCGCATACGAACTCGTACGCACCCCCGGTGGCCTCGGCGTCGACCGGTACCGGAGCATCCTCGGCGCTGGCTGCCGGCGCTGCCGCGAGGAACCAGCAGACGGCTCCCGCCAGGGCGAGGCATCGTCGCGCAATGGTCGATCTCGGTTGGTCGGCCACGGTGCGACTCCTTCGGTGCATGGCTGCGGTGGGTCCGCGGCGACGCATTCGAGTCTCGTGGGCACGTGCCATTGCGTCGACGGCCTGCGGGATGGATCGCCTCATCTTCTCGGCCAGCCCGCATCAGACGCCCGGTCGATGCGCAGCGCAGGTCACCCGAGACGCTTACCGGCTTCGCCGAGGTGTTCACTCGCCCGAGCACTGAGCCGACCTCGCAGCATCACGCGGGCAGCGACGAGGAGAAGGCGAGTGCGTTCAGCACGGCCGCAAGCGCCCAGAACGGGCCGAAGACGATGCCGACGTTTCGCCCGTGGCGCGTGACTCTCGGGTGGTGGCCCAGGAACGGGATGCCGGCGTGGTTCAGGTTCACGAGGGCGAACAGCGCCGCCATCACGACGAGCACGAGGTGCAACGGGTTGCGCTCGGTGAGGGTCAGGGTCAGGGCGTAGATCACGCCGGCGATGACCGACAGGAACGCCAGCGAACCCTGGCGCTGCTCGAACAGCATCAAGAAGACGTAGTCCGCTGCCGCCTCCTTCTTGGCGGCCGGGGCCGCATCGACGGCTGCGTCGAGCATTGCGAGCTGCTCGTCGTTCGCCAGCGACCCGGCCTTGGCGGGCAGTGCGGGCCCGAAGAACGGGAGCACGTAGTTCACGATCCATCGGGCCAGCAGCGGGAAGGCCACCTCGGCGGCGTGGAGCACGCCCGGTGCCAGGCACAGCAGCAGTGCGATCGTGGAGATGGTCGTGTCGCTCATGTGTTCCTCGGTGTGGGTGGTCGGTAGCGGTGGGAGTGCCGGCGGTAGCGTCAGACGTTGCCGCGGATCCGGTCGGGGGCGATGAGCACTGCGGTGCGGGCTTGGTCGCGCATGGTCTGGTCGTAGGTGTCCCAGTCGTCGTGGTCGCCGCCGGCTGCGGTGAAGACATCGCGGAGCAGCACCCGCATGCGCTCTGCGTCGAGATCATGGGCGTTGTCGTCGGGGCCGATGAGCTCGGCTGGGCCGGTGACCGATACCCAGTTCCAGCCCCGCCGGATGGCCGCGGTCACGGGCGAGCCGCGGCGAACGTGGCGGAGACGGGCGGCACCGCCGAGGGACACGAACGCGAGGTGTGGTTCGCCGTTGACGGGATGGTCGATGACGCCGCAGTTCACGACCGTCGACAGGACCGCGCCGTCGGCTTGCACGGTGGACACGACCGCGAGGCCGTGTTCTTCGGTCAGGAACGACCGGACGGTGTCGAGTGAGGCCATGGCGGCGTCACCTCGTCCGGGTGCTGACGTCGAGGAGGTCCGCCATGCCGAAGGCGCCGTAGATCGCGGCGGTCATCTGGTCGGCTCCGTCGTTGTAGGGCACGACAGCGTCGGCCATACCCATGTTGTCGACCACCGTGCGGAATCGGCGCTCACCAGCCGGGGCGTCCACCAGCGCGACGATCGCATCGGCGACGTTCTGCGGGTCCTGTGCAGGGTTCGACGCCATCGCGCCCTCGAAGCTGTCGACCAGGCTGCGCGGTGCGTGGACCATGTCGCCGTAGCCGATGTCGCGGCTGCGGTCGCTCGACTGCATCAGCCCGTCGACGAAGTTGGTCGCGTACGCCCCCGGCTCCACGACACAGGTCTCGATGCCGAGCGACGACAGTTCGCTGCGGTAGGTCTCGGCGAGGCCTTCGACCGCGAACTTGGCGGCGTTGTAGGGACCGAAGAAGGGCAGCGCCATGCGCCCGACCACGCTCGAGACGACGACCAGCAAGCCCGAGCCCTGCGCACGCAGGAACGGCAACGCGGCACGGTTGACCCGCTGCACGCCGAACACGTTGATGTCGAAGATCGCCTGCCAATCGGCAGGCGTGAACGTCTCGAGCAGGCCGATCGATCCGACACCCGCGTTGTTCACGACCACGTCGATGCTTCCGGCGAACTCGACCGCGCTCGCCACGGCTTCCTCGACGCTGCCGTCATCGGTGACGTCGAGTTCGACGACGTGTGCGCCGGCGGCTCGCAGCTCGTCGGCTGCGGCGAGGTTTCGGGTCTCGATGTCGCGCATGGTGGCCACGACGGTGTGGCCGGCCTGAAGCAGGCCCGACGTCGTGAGTCGGCCGAAACCGCCGTTGGCGCCGGTGATGAAGACGTTCTCGGGCATGGACGGTTCTCCTGGTTGGTGGGTCTGATCGATCACTGGAATCTGTACGTGTGGCGTCGGGCCGGACTCTCCGACCCGACACCTTCGAGTCACTCCGCTGAGGTGAGCTGCGCGATCGCGGAGGTCCAGTCCTCGAGGTGATACACGTGGGCGATCCTGCCCTCTTCGAGGGTGAGGATGTCGATGGACATGACCGAGAAGCTGCGGCCCGTGGGCGTCTCGACACCGAAGAACGCGCCGGTCGGGGTACCCGATGCCTCACCGCGGACCACGAAACGGCCGTCATCGAGAGCGATCATCTCCTTCACCTCCCAGGTCAGATCCGGTACCACCTGGCCGAGGAATGCGACGGTGTTCAACATGCCCTGCGCACCCGGCCCTCCCGGAGGCGTGGGGATCGAGACGACGTCGGGCGAGAAGAGCTCGTAGTAGCGGTCCTCGGTCGTGGTGGCGGGTGAGGAGAGGATGTCGGCGTAGAACGCACGCACCGTGGCATGGTTCGCGGTCGTCGAGGCTGCGGTGCTCATGGCGGGAACTCCTGATTGGTGGATCGGATCGGTCGGCCGAGTCGGTTGGCCCGAATGCGTACCGAGCGGTATTTATATCGGCCCACCGTGCATCCGTCAACCTTTTAGTACCGAGAAGTTCGAAACTCTGCCAGACTCCATCCCCATGACGGGAGAAGCCATCGATGCCGAGGGCCGCGCCGGGGCCACCCTGGTAGTGGCGGCCCTGGCTGCCCTGGCCACCTACCTCGACACCACGATCCTCTACGTTGCGTTCCCCGACATCACCGCCACCTTCGACCAGGCATCACCATCGACGCTGTCGTGGGTGCTGAACGGGTACACCATCACCTTCGCTGCCCTCCTGGTGCCTGCAGGGAAGCTCGCCGACCGACTCGGCCACCGACGGGTGTTCCTCAGCGGCTCTGCCCTGTTCACCGTGGCCTCGATGGCGTGTGCCCTGGCTCCGACGGTTGGCCTCCTCGTTGCCGCTCGGGTCGTCCAGGGGGCCGGCGCGGCGATCCTGGTCCCGGCATCGCTGGCCCTGGTGATCGCAGCCTTTCCCCACGATCGACTTCCCCAGGTGGTGGCCATCTGGGGGGCCGTGGGCGCCTTCTCGGCCGCCCTCGGGCCCTCGCTGGGTGCGTTGATCGTCGAGGGGCTGGGATGGCGTTGGACCTTCCATCTCAACCTGCCGATCGGGGTGGTCACGCTGGCCGCCGGCTCCCGCCTCCTGACCGAGCGACGCGATGCGTCGGTCGCCCTGCCCACCCCGACCGGGGTCCTCCTGATTGCCTCCGCTGCCGCAGCGATGGTGTACGGGGTGGTCGAGTCGGCCACCTACGGCTGGGCCACCGCCCGAACCGGTGCGGTCCTCCTCAGCGGACTGGCCCTGCTCGGGCTCTTCGTGGCCCATCAGCGGCGCACCGAATCGCCGACCCTCGACCTCGCCCTCTTCCGGCTCGGGAACTTCCGATGGGGAAACGTGGGCATGCTCAGCTACTCGGCCGGCTTCTCGGCCATGTTCTTCGGGCTGATCCTCTTCCTGGTCGACGTCTGGGAATGGTCGATCATCCAGGCCGGCTTCGCCGTCGCCCCGGGGCCCCTGGTCGCTGCCCTGCTCGCTCCCCGCCTCGGAAGTCTCGGCGGCCAGATCGGCCAGCGCCCGCTGGTGATCGCCGGGGGTCTGCTGTTCGCAGCAGCCGGAGCCTGCCGACTGGTCTTCCTCACCGCAGAGGTCGACTATCTGACCGACTTCGGTGTTCCCCTGGCCATGGTCGCCGTCTCGATCCCCCTGGTCTTCCCCCAGGTGACCAGCGCGGCCGCGCAGGCCCTCCCGGCCAACCAGGTGGGCGTGGGCGGGGGAACGACCCAGGCCATCCGTCAATTCGGCGGCTCCTTCGGTGTCGCCGTCGCCATCGCCCTGGTCGGCACCACCGCAGGCGTGGCCGACGCACTGGCCGGCTTCGATCGGCTCTGGTGGTTCACCATCGCGAGCGGCCTGCTCACGGCCGCCGGCGGTCTCCCACTCCGCACCGATCGGCATGCATCTCTGGGCGCCACGCCCCGTGTCGAGCTTTGAGTACCAATCGGTTCGCATACTTGCCAGACTGGGATCGAGATGACAGCCGACGCCACCCGACGCCCAAGAGGCAGACCGAAGACGTTCGACCGCGCCCACACGCTCGACGTCGCCATCGACAGCTGGTGGCGCGACGGCGTCGATGCGGTGTCGGTGAACGAGATCTGCCGGCGGGCGAAGATCTCCAAGCCCGGCCTGTACCGGGAGTTCGGCAGCGAGGACCAACTCATGGACGCCGCGCTCACGCACTACAGCGAGACCGTGCTCGGCCCCGTGCTGGCGACGCTCGCCGACGACCGACCGTTCCGCGAGACGCTGGACTCCCTGATCGAGTTCGTGACCCGAGAAGAGTCACCGGACGTTCCCTCGGGCTGCCTCTTCGCCAAGATGCGCAGCTTCCGCTGGCGGTTGGGTCCCATCACCGGCGCCCACGTCGACCAACTCCGAGCGGACGCCGTCGCGGCGTACGCCGCATGGCTCCGAAGGTGCGCCGACAACGGGGACATCGAGCTGCCGGCCTCGCTCGAGACCACTGCGACCTACGTCGATGCCCAACTCACGACGATGCTCACCCGGGTCTCAGCGGGCGAGGACCCGGACACGGTGCGGGCCCACGCAGAGCTGGCCTTCGCAGTGCTCACCGACCCGAACAGCGCCGGCCGGTAGGTGCCGGTGGAGCGGTCGTTCTTCCATCAGGTGCAGGACGTGTTCGAGGGCTTCGTGATCGACGTCGGCGCCACGCTGCACTCGAGCGCCCACAACCGCGGCGTCAAGATCTGGTGCGGCGACGCCACCCGGGAGCATTACGAAGCGCAACTCGTCCGCGTCGACGGCGATCTCGTGCTCGAGATCGGGTTCCACTCGGAGTACCCGAAGGTCGGCGAGAACGAGGCCGTGCTCGGGCGTCTCCTCGACGCCGAGCACGTCTGGCGTCGAGAACTCGGCCACGAACCCGAAGCGGGGGTGTTCATCGGCGCCGACCGTTGGCGACGGATCTCGGAGGTCTGGGAAGAACCCGACCCCGACGATGTCGACGCCGCCATCGAGATCGCCGCCCGGCTCGCGGACTACGTCTCGGCACTGGAGCCGCTGCGACGCGCTTGACTGCCATCGCGACCTGAGCAGCGCATCGACGATGCTGGAGTGCGACCCCAGGGGCACGATGGCCGAACCTTCCCCGAGACCCGGTTGCCCGTAGGGATCTAAGTTACGGTTATTGTCCAACCGATACTTAGAGGAGTCATGGCTTCACAGTTGCGCAAACGCTGGGATGCCCAGTTCCAGGGCATGAGCCGACGCGATCGGCAGGGCTGTTGGTACCACGCGTACGTGCCCGACCCGCTGTCGGGGTGGGATCCGTCCATCCCTGCCGACGTGGCCGCCGACATCGCTGACGCGGAGGCCGCGGTCCGGCGCCTGAACGACGCGGGGACCTCCCACGTGAGCCTCGAAGGCCTCGCCCGCTTCCTGCTGCGCGCGGAGTCGGTCGGGTCCTCCAAGATCGAAGGCCTCGAAGCCGCAGCACGTCGACTGGCCCGCGCCGAGGCGGCGCTCTCACTCGGCGGCGACGCCAACGATCGTGTCGCGGTCGAGGTGATCGGGAACATTGCGGCGATGGACGACGCCGTCGAGCGCGCCACCAGCGCCGACCCCTTCGCGCTCGACGATCTCCTCGCCATCCATCGCCGCCTGATGGACAGTTCGCCGACCCCCGAACTCGGCGGCGTCGTCCGGGGCGATCAGAACTGGATCGGCGGCAGCTCCTTCAACCCGTGCTCGGCAGCATTCGTGCCGCCGCCACCCGAGCGGCTCGACGAGCTACTCGATGACCTCCTCACGTACGTGAACGGCGATGCCCACTCCCCCCTCGTCCAAGCCGCGCTCGCTCACGCGCAGTTCGAGACGCTGCATCCTTTCGGCGACGGCAACGGCCGCACCGGCCGAGCGCTCGTCCATGTCGTGCTCCGACGCCGCGGTCTGGCCCCGAAGTTCGTGCCTCCGATCAGCCTCGTGCTGGCGACGTGGTCGGCCGACTACATCGCCGGCCTCATGACCTTCCGGCACCTGGGCGAACCCGACAGCTCCGAGCGCTCTGCCGCTGCTGCCCTGTGGCTGCGGACGTTCGCATCGGCGACGACCCGAGCCTGCGCCGATGCCGAGCGCTACTCGGCAGACATCGCGGCCCTCGACGCCGACTGGCGGGCACGCCTTGGTCGGGTACGTGCGAACTCCAGCACCGATCTGCTCCTCGGGGTGCTACCGGGTGCGCCGATCATGACCGTCGAGTCGGCGAGCAAGCTCATCGGCCGGTCGAAGGCACGAACAACCGACGCGGTCAATGCGCTCGCCGAGGGCGGGGTCCTGACGCAACGCAACGTCGGCCGACAGCGCTACCGCGTCTTCGAAGCCACCGATGTCCTGGACCTCTTCACCGGGCTCGAGCGGGCGCTGGCCAGCCCGACCGGAGACACGAGAAGCGACCGACCGATCAGGCGGGTGCCGAACCGGCCTGGTTCCTGAGGCGTCGACCTGTCGTCCGACGGGAGACCCTTCGGTACTCAGGACCCACGACCACCGACGACGACGCGGCCGGGACGGTTGCCGTTCGTCCGACCGTCCTGAACCCCGAGAGGCCGGGGCCCCGTCGGGCATCAAACCCAGGTCTCGGTGGTGACGGCGACGGCTGCGACTTCGGCTTCGGTGTACGCCATCGGGATGAGTTCGCAGGCCGCCCAGTGATCGCGCTGATCCAGATCGTGACCGCTGCCTCGCACCCCGCTCACGCCGTGGGGGACGATCCATCCCGAGTTGTCCCAGTCGCCGACGTCGAAGACGTAGCGGGCGCAGGAGCTCAGGTAGCACCGCAGCCCGTACAGGGTCGCGACACCGCCTGCGCGAACCGTCTCGCCGTCGCCGGCCACACCGATCACCGGAGGATGGAGTTCGGCCGCGTCGGCGATGCCGAGGGCGAGCGGATGGGGGCTCAGCATCACGTGGGCGGTATCCCACCGCCAGGCCGCGGGGTCCGTGCCCTGGCGGGTCGCGACCTCGGCCGCCACCTGGTCGAGCAGCTCGGCCAGCAGTCGGTGCACGTCCTCGTCGGTTTCGAGCTCGGGGAGCAGCCGCCAGCCATCGCCCGTCAGGAGGGTGGTGCTGGCGTCGAGATGCATGCGGCTGGCGTCGAGGGCCCGTGGCCAGCCCGGCTCGCCCAGCTGGGGCGACCGGAGGTCGAGGCGACGCTCCACCTCGTCGGCCCACGCCTGGCGGAACGAGCCGTACACCACCGCGGCCGAGCTGTCGGCGGTGACCTGGTGATCCCACGTGGCGACGAGGTCGCGAGCCCTGACCCCGAGCGGTGTCGTGGGCGACAGTTCGGCGAGGATCGACGTGACCGCCGGCGCAGCGAGCGAGCGGACGTCGGCATGGACATCGGTCATGTCGGCGACGGTCGCGTCGGTCAGGTCCGAGAGCAGCTCGACGATGCGGTCGTGGCGTGACGGACCGGCGAAGTCCAGCGAGACGTAGGGTCCTCGGTCGCTGACCCTGTTGTTGGCCGTGACGAGAAAACCCCGGTCCGGGTTGCGCCAGTGGTGGAGGTCATCGTGGGGAACCGGGGCGAGGCCCTCCCACGAGTGCTCCTCGTCGCCGGGCACCGGGATCCACCGGTTGGCGATGGGCCGCTCGATCAGTCGCCCGCGGATCTTGAACGAGATGTTGCCCGCAGTGTCCGCACTCAGGAGGCTGTTTGCCGGTATCACCCAGCGACGAACCGCCTCCTCGAGCTCGTCGCAGTCCGATGCCGTGAGCATCGGCTCGAGACACTCGAAGGTCGAGTCGCCGGTCAGGCCGGTCCAGTTCGCACAGAGCACGGGGCCGTCACCGTCGAGATCACCGAGGACGAACGGGCCGCGGGGCGAGCGGCCGGTCGTGATCGTGACCGGTGCGCCGTTGCGAACGGCCATGAGCTGCTCGTGCCGATCGGTCACCGCCGCGGTCGATTCGACGAACACGTCGGTGTCGTCGGCCATGGCGTGGGTGATGCACCAGGCCACGTCGGCGTTGTGGCCGAAATGAGGGAATCCGGGCACCCCGGGGAACGACAACCCGATCACGTCGAAGGCGTCGCACGCCATGTGGAACTGGAGGTAGACGTTCGGGAACTCGATGCCGCGGTGAGGGTCGCCGGCGAGCAGAGGAGCCCCCGACGCCGTGCGTGACCCGTCGAGCGCCCAACTGTTCGACCCGCCATCGACGTCGGGAATGGCGGTGAGGTCAGCTGCAGCCGCAGCCAGTACCTCCGCCACCCCGTCGAGGAGCTCGAGCTCCGGTCCCGACGACGGCACCATGGCGGTGGCCGCCCCCGCGTCGCCCTGCATCGCCGCGACGATCTCCGGGCCGGCTGCCCGAAGGACTGCGCCGCGCCACAGCTTCCGCATCAAGGTGCCCATGAACACGTGACGAACCGTGTAGACCGCGCAGCAGTGCCAGGGTTCCCAGCGCGCCGGCGGGAACGGATGGTGGTCGAACTCGGCCGGCAGCAAGTCGAGATTGGCGTCGAGCCAGCGGTTCACGCCGGCGGCATAGGCGACCGTCATCGCCTTGGCCGGGCCGGACAGGTCTTCCCAGTCGCGTCGGGCCACGGTCTCCACGCCGATGCGGCGGAAGAAGGTGTCTTCTCGCACGCCGGACGCACCGACGACCTCCGACCATCGTCCCGCCGCCTTCAGGCGGTCGTACTCCATCTGCCAGATCCGGTCAGCCGCAGCGCAGTACCCCTGCGCCTCGAAGGCGGCAGCGGTGTTCGAGGCCTCGACGTGGGCGATGCCCCACCGGTCACGGGTGATCGTGGTTGTCACGGCGCTCTCCGTCGGTCGATGTCCGCTCACTCTCGCGCACGCCTACCCGCTGGTCAGCGAGGCCTTCCACGGTTCGTCATCGACGATCATCCCGCGTGAGCCCGAAGTACTCACCGAGTCGAAGGCGGAGGATGCGGTCACCACCATCAGGATGACCGCCGAGATCGAGCATCTCCTCTCGCAACTCGACCCGAGCGAGGCCGAGGTGTTGAAGCTGCGGTTCGGCCCCGACCGCGGTGAGCCACGCACGCTCCAGGAGGTCGCACACCACTTGGAGCTGAAACCGTCGCGCATCGCCCAGATCGAGAAACGAGCGCTCGAACGCCTCCGCTCTGCGAGCGAGTGACACTCGAGCCCCACAGTCCCCGCTGTCCCTCACTGTTTCCCGCTGGTCCGTGAGATCTCTGTGAGCTCGTCGAGCCGGCCGCCGCCCGAGCGTAGGAGCGCTCGCGGGATGTTACACTCTGTCTCACACCAAGGACGCTATGTCACTGCCGAGGAGGGACCGAGTGACCGACAGCTGGGAGCGAACAAGGCTCGATCACCGGAACCGACAGGCCGATGCGATCGCCGGCGCCGCACTGTCGCTCCTGCTCGAACACGGGGCCCCCGCCCTCACGATGGCCGCCATCGCGACAGCGGCCGACATCTCCCGCCAGACCCTCTACCGCTACTTCCCCGACATCGACGCCGTGCTCGTCGGCGTCGCCGAACTCGTCGCTTCCCACGACGACGACCTCGAGGCCCACGTGCGGGCCCGACCCGACCCCACCGCCCGGCTCGACACGCTCCTCGACGCCGTCGCTCGGGCAGCGGGACATCACCACTCCGGGACCGCCACGCTCCGCTCGACGCTGCCGCCGGCAGCCCGAGACGTCCTCACCCGACACGAGACCCGCATCACCGACCTCGTCGCCGAGATCCTCCGAGACGGCATCGACGGAGGCATCTTCGGACCGGACCTCGAACCGGTCGGCGACGCCCCGCTCGTCCTCGGCCTCGCCGCCGCCGCCGACCCCGCCGATCCCGAGCGGGCCATCACCCTCATCCACCGAATCGTCGACCGACAGGAGACTCCGACATGACCCAGCCCACGTACACCTTCGTCAGCGTGTCCACCGCAAAGCCCGGTCGCCTCGACGACCTCGTCCGCCTCGCCGCGGAACCCAGCGAGAAGATGGAGGGAAAGGTGCCGGGCATGCTCGCCCGCCAGGTCGGCGTCGACCGCGACCGCAACACCGTCGTCGTCTGGGTCACCTTCGCCGACCGCAGCGACCTCTACGACCATCTCGCCACCGAGCAGGGCAAGGACGACCACGGCGAAGGCGAGGACATGTCCGACATCATCGACACCTTCGAGATGTACGACCTCACCCCGGTCTCCGGCCGACTCGTCGCCACTCGCTGACCCCGCCGGCACTCGCTCACCCCGCAGGCATCGCCGACCCGGAAGCGGCGGGCTTCGGCGACCACAGCGAGCGTGACGAAACGCGCCCGCGGACGCGCCTGCCGTCCGCGGCGTCGGTTACTCGTCGTCCCGGAACAGACTCACCGACAGGACTCGTTCGCCCAAGGGCTCGGCGAGGACGAGCGTGGCGCGCATGACCTCCTCGAAGCCGACGTCGCCGGAGCCCCATTCGAGTGGGGTCAGCGGGCCGAGGTGCGCTCGAACGACGGCTTCACATGCGGGTAGCCGGTGTTCACCACCTGCTGGGGTGGCGGATCGCCGACGCGATGTGGGAGTCGCGATCGGGCAGGGTCATGCGTGCACGTCTTCGTCGAACGACTTCATCTCCCCCATCTTCGCCGAATCGGCGGCCGACGCCGCGCCCCCGACAAGACACACCGCTACCCGTCGAACTCGTTGGTGTGGTCGCCGAGCTCGATGGGTTGACCTGCTTCGGACTCACAGGCAGCGAACGCGGTGTTGAAATCCGGGGTGCCGGGGCCGAGGCCGGCGGCGTCGAGGGCGCTCATGTCGAGGTCGAGGGAGCCGTCGGGCAGGACTCGAGCGTCGGGGAAGTCGTCGATGCCCTGCTCGCGCATGCAGGCGGTGAGGAAGGCTGCGAGGTCGTCGGCCTCTGTCTCGGTTGCAGGTTCGGGGCCGCTCACGGGCTCGGACTCGTCGGTGTTGCTGCATCCGGCGGCGATGAGGAGCGCGGCGCTGAGCGCGATGGCTGCGGCCAACTTGGGGTATCGGTGGTTCGGGGAGGGCGTGGTGTGCACGGTGGTCCTTTCGTCGGGTTGGTTCAGGTGCGGAGTGCTTCGGTGGGTGAGAGGCGAGCGGCGCGCATGGCGGGGTAGAGGCCGGCGATGACGCCGATGGCGACGGCGGCGGTGAGGCCGCCGACGATGGCGGTGGTCGGGATGACGGTCTTCCAGCCGGCGATGGTGGCGTAGGTGGCGGTCACGGTGATGCCGATGGCGATGCCGGCGATGCCTCCGAGGAGGGAAAGGATGGTGGCTTCGGTGATGAACTGACGGCGGATGTGGGCGCGGGTGGCGCCGATGGCCCGGCGGAGCCCGATCTCACCGCGCCGTTCGATGACGGCGATGACCATGACGTTGGCGATGCCGACGCCGCCCACCAGGAGAGCGACGGCGCCCAGGCCGAGGAAGAGGTCGGTGTAGGCGGTCTCGGCTGCGGCTTGGGCTTCGAGGATGTCGGACGGTCGGCTGGTGGTGACTTCTTCGGGGTTCTCGGGGTCGGCGGTGCCGGGGATGAGGGCGCGGGTCTGGTCGATGCTGCCGGGTTCGATCCGGGTGTAGATGATGGACGCAGTGTCGGGTGCGTCGTAGTAGGTCGTGGCGGCGTCGACGCCGATGAGGACGCTGCGGTCGAGGTCGGCGGCGAGGGGGAACGCTTCGAGCATGCCGATGACTTCGACTTGGTGGTCGCCGATCTGGACGTAGGTGGGTTGGTCGAGGTCGGTGATGCCGAGGCGTTCGGCAGCCACGGCACCGACGACGGCGACGGGGTAGGTGGCGGTGGCGTCGTCGAGGAAGCGGCCTTCGGCGATGGTTCCGGCGACGGTGTCGAGCAGGGTCGGGTCGGCGGCGGCGACGGTGATGGCGTTGGTTCGGTCAGGGTCGATGTAGTCGCTGCGGTAGACGTTGCTGTCGAGCTCGTAGAGGGCCGCGGTGGTCTCCACGGTGGGGATGCGCTCGATCGCTGCTGCGGCATCGGGCGGGAGAGCAGCGTCGCCGGCGCCGAAGCCGGCGCCGGACTCGACGGTGACGAGGTTGGTGCCGAGGCGGTCGATCTGGTCGAGGAGATCGGCGCGGGAGGAGTCGGAGAGGCCGAGGACGCCGACGAGGGCGGCGATGCCGATGGACACGCCGAGGGCCGAGAGCGCGGTGCGGAGTTTGCGGGCCCGGGGGCCGGAGGCGCCGGTGCGCAAGACGTCGACGGGGGTCAGGCGGCTGGGTTCGACGGTCGGTGGATGGCTGCTCATCGGGTGGAGTCCTGTCGGGTGTCGCTGTGGAGATGGCCGTCGAGAATCGCGAGTCGGCGGGGGAAGCGTTGGGCGACGTCGAGGTCGTGGGTGATGACGACGATGGTGGTGCCGTCGGCGTGGAGGCCTTCGATGAGGTCCATGACCGCCGCGGTGGAGCGGGAGTCGAGGTTCCCGGTGGGTTCGTCTGCGAGCACGAACGCCGGGTTGTGGACCAGGGCCCGGGCGACGGCGACGCGTTGTTGTTCGCCGCCCGACAGTTGGTTGGGTCGGTGGTCGAGGCGGTGGCCGAGCCCGACCCGGCCGAGGGCCTCGACCGCCTGGTCGCGTCGTTCGGCGAGGGGGACGCCTTGGTAGAGGAGCCCGTTGGCGACGTTGTCGACGGTGGTCATGCCCGGGAGGAGGAAGAACTGTTGGAAGACGAATCCGATGCGTCGCGCTCGGAGTCCGGCGAGGTGCCTGTCGTCGAGGGCGGCGGTGTCGACGCCGTCGATGAGCACGGTGCCGGCGGTGGGCCGTTCGAGCGTGCCCATGACGCTCAGCATGGTGGACTTGCCCGAGCCGGAGGGACCGACCACGGCGACGAGTTCGCCGTGGTCGATCCACACCGACACGCCGTCGAGCGCCTCGACCGGTGGTGTGCCGGGGTAGTGCTTGGCGACGTCTCGGAGTTCGAGCGCGCCTGCCGGTTGCATCGGTCGGGACGGGCCTGCGGGGGTGGTGGCGGTGGCGGTCATGACGGCACCACCACGGCGGTGCCGGCGTCGATGCCGGTGACTTCGACCATGCCGTCGGCGAAGGCGCCGGGTTCGACGGCCACGAAGGCCGTGGTGTCGCCTCGGACGACCTCGACGGCGTAGCCGCCGTCGCCGGTCGAGATCAGCGCGGTAGCGGGCACGGTGATGACGTCTTGCGCCAGGCGGGTGGTGATGGTGATCTCGACGTCGAGCTGCGCCGTCGCCGCGTCGATCTCGATCGCCGTGTCCGGTTCGATCGTGAAGGTCACCGTCTCGGTCGCGGGGTCTGCCGGGTCGGCCTGGGGGTCGTCGATGCCGACGACCACGCCGGTGGTGGTCTGGTCGCCGGCGGCGATCTCGACGGTGTCACCGACGGCGATCAGGTCGGCGTCAGCCTCGTCGATGACCCCGGTCACGGTGCGGGTGCTGACCCCGAGCTCGAACACGGTTGCTCCTGCTCGGAGCGTGTCGCCGCGTTCGGCGGCAACGTCGGTGACCTCACTCCCGGCGGGGACGACCACGAACTGCCCGACCCAGACCACGCCGTCGGGCTCGATGCCGAGATCGTCCTCCCACTCGGCGAGCGCACTCGCGGTGTGCTCGTCGAAGTCCTCGTCGACCTCGAGGTCGCCGTCGTCGTCGTAGCCGAGCGAGACGAGGGTCTGCTCCAACAACTCGATGTCGGGTCCGTCGTCGATGCCTTCGGCGAGCACCCGGTCGATCGGGACGTCGCCGACGATGACCACCACGGGGTCGGTGTCGATCTCGTAGGCGACGTCGCCGGTCTCGAATCGGTCGCCGACATCGGGTACCTCGGTCGCCAAGCCATTGCTCGACGGCGCGGTGATCGTGGTCGCGGCGTAGGTGACCTGCAGTGACAGCACCGGGTTGCCCACCCGGATGGCGGTGCCGACGTCGGCAACGACGTCGGCGACCACAGCGGGGCCGGCGACGACGAGCACCTGGGCCGGATCGACGGCTCCATCGGTGTCGGCGCCGATGTCGGCCTGCCAGGCATCGATCGCCTCGATCGTGGCCTCGTCCACTTCGCGGTCGACGACGAGGGTCCCGTCGGCATCGAAACCGAGCGCCGCGAGGTTGGTCTCGAGCACCTCGATGTCGCCGCCATCGGACGTGTCGGCTCCGATGGGTCGATACAGCGGCACGTCGCCGTAGAACACCACGACCGGGCTCTCGTTCACCGCATAGAGCACGTCGCCGCGTTCGAGCAGGGCATCGGCGTCTGCGACGTTGGTGATCGTGCCGTCGACCGATGAGGAGACGCTGATCGGATCGCCGTAGGCGACGGCGCCATCGACGGTCAGGCTCTCGGAGAGGTCGCTGACGCCGGCCTCGACGGCTCGGATCGTGGCGGTCGGCTCCTCGGCGGGTGCTGTGCTGTCGTCGCCGTCGAAGGCGAACGACGCTGCGGCGATGCCACCAATCGCCAATGCGGCGATCCCCGCGCCGGCGAGCGCCAGGCGCCGGCTCCGTCCGCTCGATGCAGGGGTGTCCTCGGCGGGCGACCGATGGGGTGCGGGGCCTTGTCCCTCGTCGGCGGCGCTGTCGCCGGAGGAGTGGTGAGAACTCCCGCCCTGGGTCTGGTCGGGGGTGACGAGCGGCATCAGTTCCCACCTCCCGGGGCGATGTCGAGACCGGCGAAGACGTCCTGGCACGCCTCGATCGCGTCCGCGGTGTCGGGGTCATCCGGGTCGAAGTCCTCGCCGAAGGGTCCACCGGCGCCCGGGCCGTTCTGACCGAACTGGGGATCGGGGACGTCGATGCCGTTGTCGCGCAGGCACTCGGCGACCTCGAGGAACAGGTCCTCACGCTCGGTGAAGTCGCCGGCCTCGGGCAAGAAGCTGGCGCCCTCGATGAGGGCGCCACAGGTGTCGATCGCGTCGCCGAATCCGGGATCCTGCGCGAATCCTTCCTGCTCTCGGTCTCGGTTGGCACCCCCGAAGTCGATCGATCCGTCCGCATCGACCACGGGGTCGGGCAAGTCGATGCCCTCGTCGCGCATGCACTGCGCGAACGCCAACGCCTGCTCCTCGTCGGTCGTGCCGTCGGTGGACGTCTCGGCGTCGGCGGTGGCCGCAGACGTGTCGTCGGCCGTCGTCTCGCCGGTCGCGGTGTCGCTGTCCTCGACGACCACGACGGGTGTGTCCGCGGCGTCGTCGGATCCACCGCAGCCGGCGGCCAACACAGCGATGGCGAGAGCGCTGCTGCTCAGCAGCGTCCGGTGCCGTGAACGGGGGGTGGTCATGGGATCGTGCTCCTCGGGTGTCCGGGTGGGGTCGAACGGCACGATCGGCGACGCACCTGGAGAACCCATGGCCGAAACCTGCGAGTTCGCTGGAGGCCACCAGAGCTGGACTTCAGGAGATCTGCAGGAATCATCCAGCCGATGCGCAGGACGGAACGTCATGCTTGGTGGATGACTCGACGACCCAGAGCCACGACGCGTCACCGGCATGGGGGTTCGGCTCGATGAGCGGCGATCACCCGCGGGTGCTGGTGGTCGACGACGAGGAGAACATCTCGTTCCTGGTCGCCTCGGCCCTGCGCCTCGCCGACATGGACGTCACCGTCGCCGGAACCGGACACGACGCCGTGCGCGAAGCCGATGGGGTGCGTCCCGACGTGGTCGTGCTCGACATCGGCCTTCCCGACACCGACGGATTCGGTGTGCTCCAACAGCTCCGCCAGCGCGGCCACACCATGCCGGTGCTGTTCCTCACCGCCCGAGGCGACACCTCCGATCGGGTTCGCGGTCTCACCAGCGGCGGCGACGACTACATCGTCAAGCCGTTCGCGCTCGAGGAACTGGTCGCCCGGGTCCACGTCGCGCTGCGACGTGCCGGCGCTGCCGCCACCCCGGCCCGCCTCGAGGTCGCGGACCTGATCCTCGACGACGACGCACACCAGGTCAGCCGAGCCGGCCGCATCGTTCACCTGACCCCGACCGAGTACAAGCTGTGCCGGCTGCTGATGACCAACGCCGGTCGTGTCGTGTCCCGCGGTCAGATCCTCGATCACGTCTGGGAGTACGACTTCGACGGCGAGTCCGCCATCGTCGAGAGCTTCATCTCCTCGCTCCGCAAGAAGATCGATCACACCGAACCACGGCTCATCGAGACCGTGCGCGGCGTGGGCTACACCATCCGACCACCCGCATGACCTCGTCTGCGGCCCCATCACCGGGACGCCCACGATGACCCTGCGCACGCGGCTCGCACTCGTCGCGATCGCGCTGATGATGGTCGTGAGCGCCGCATTCGCCGTCACGGTGGTGCGCCAACGCGGCGTGCTCATCGACCAGATCGACGACCAGCTCGACGCAGTTGCGGCCAACATCGCCCGCGGAAGCGATGCCTTCGACCCCACCGACACCTCCGACAGCGACCGCCCGGGCCAGAGCCGCCCCGGACCACCGACCGGCGAACTCTGGTTCGTCATCGTCGAGGACGACCTCACCCAGCGTGCGATCGCCCAGCCCGTCTCGGACCCCGACTTCGCCCCTGACCTGGACCTCGAGGACCACCCACGAGACACACCGTTCACCACCGGCTCGCTGGACGGATCAGGCCAGGCGCGGGCCATCCTGGTCGATCTCCCCGACGGACGCGTCGCCGCTGCGGCGGTATCCACCGCCGACATCGACGACACCCAACGCCAGCTCCTGACCACCTCAGCCCTCGCGGTCGGGCTCGTCGCGCTCGCGATCGCGCTCGGCTGGTTCTGGATCGACCGGCTCTCGCTCCGACCGATCAAGCGACTCACCGCCGCCGCCGAAGACATCGCCTCGGGGCGCCGGACCCGACCGGTCGAACACCCCCACGCCCGGACCGAAGCCGGGCGACTCGGCATCGCGTTCAATGCCATGGTCGACGCCCGCCGACGAGCCGAGGACCGTCAACGACGCTTCGTCGCCGACGCCTCCCACGAGCTGCGAACGCCACTGACCAGCCTGCGCGGCTACACCGCCCTGCACCGCCAGGGGGGCCTGACCGACCCCGCTCAGATCGACGACGCCATGCGGCGGATCGGCAGCGAAGCCGACCGGATGGCTGCGCTCGTCGAGGACCTGCTCAGCCTCGCCTCACTCGACGATGCCCGCCCCCTCCAACGCGAGCAGATCGACCTCACCCAACTCCTCCACGACATCGCTGCGGATGCATCGGTCATCCAACCCGAGCGCCGCATCGACGTCACCGGCATCGCCCCCGGTCTCACTGCCGGCGCCGACACCCACCTGCTCACCCAGGCCATCACCGCCCTCACCACCAACGCCCTCCGCCACACCCCCGGCACGGCCGCCCTCGCCATCGACGCGCGCCGCGAGGACGACACGGTGCGGATCCGGGTATCCGACACCGGCCCCGGCATCTCGCCCGAACACCTCGACCGCATCTTCGAACGCTTCCACCGCGGCGACAGCGCCGGCGCCCGGCCAGAGGGAACCGGCCTCGGACTGGCCATCGCCCGCAGCATCATCGAGCGACACCACGGCAGCCTCACCGCCGACTCCGCCATCGGATCGGGCACGACCTTCACCATCGAGCTACCGACGAACTGATCCATCGTCCGAGCGGCCGGCAGTCGACCACCAGGGAACCGCGCACCAGGGAACAGGCGAGCTGCGCACTACAGGTGACCGCAACGGCAGCTTCGCCCACGCGCTCAGCCCGGCCGGGACGAGGCACGAGGAGCAGCTCGACGCCGGCGCACGCGGTCGGCTGCAGCATCGACGACGGCGGTCAGCGTGCCGGGCGGGAGATCTGGCCCGAAGCCCTGGCGGATGTCGAAGTCCTCCTGCTCCACGGAACGGGCGCCGACGACGTCGCCCAGTCGCTGGACGGCGGCCACCAGACCCGCAGGCCCACACACCGCCAGGTGCGAGCCGTCGAGCTCGGCTGCGGTGAACCGATCGTGGACCATCGCCGGGTCGAAGCGTCCACCTGACGAGGAGTCACACACCACCAGATCGATTCGTCCGTCGGCAGCGGCGGCACGCACCACGTCGATCGCGATGGCGTCGTCCTCGCCCCGCACGGCATAGAACAGCGTGGGCCGCTGCCCGGCCGGAGCGGGCTCCAGCTCGTCGATGGCGGCCAGGAACGGGGTCACGCCTGCGCCGCCGGCCACCCAGACCGTCGTGTCCGACCCCGACGTCGGCAGCGGTTCGAACCGGCCGTAGGGGCCCTCGACCCGGACCTCGGCACCGACCAGGTCCTCACCGAGCTCGACGATCTTGTTGGTCCAGTCACCCAGGTCCTTGATGAAGAACCGCAGCGAACCGTCGTCGGACCGGGAAGCGATCGTGAACAGATGGGGCTCACTCAGTCCCCGCCGCTGCACCTTCAGTGAAGCGAACTGGCCGGCTCGGTGTTCGACCGGCCGACCGACCGGGTCGAGCAGCAGCTCGATCGTGTCGCCCCTCGTCACGGCTTCGCTGACCCGATACCGAGCGCCCTTCAGCAGCGGATCACGCACGAGAACACGGGCGACGAAGGCCCCGATCCCGAGGGCCATGATCGAGCCGAAGTACAGCCCCCAACCCGACGAGTTGGCGTAGGTCTTGTCGGCGGTGAAGAAGTGCCAGCAGGCGAACACGAAGGGGATCCCGAGCAGCTTGTGGGACCAACGCCACCAGCGGTACGGCATCCAGCGCAACACCGACAGCAGCACCAGCAGGTACAGCATCACCTCGCCGGTACCGGCGAGCCCCTCCGCTGCGTCAGCCATCGACTCGGAGGCGCCGGCGATCCCGTTCTCGATCTCCGGCTCGTTCCGGGTGTGGAGGAACATCGCACCCGCGGCGAGCGCACCGGCCCAGCGGTGGACCCGATACATCGAGTCCAGGCCCCCGAAGAATCGCTCCATCCATCGAACACGCAGCGCCAGCACGAACGACCACGCCATCAACACGATGGACACGGCACCGATGTAGAGGCCGAAGCCGACCGAGCCGCCGCCTTCCCCGATCGCTCCGCTGAATGCCGACCACGGGCCGAATGTCGTGGCCGCGACCACGAGGGGCCCGACCCAGTGCAGGCCCGGCCGTGGCCGGGACAGACGCGGGGTGCGCAGCCAGTCGGAGCGCCGCCCGAGCACGGTGGCGGCGAGGCTCTTGGCCGGGGCATCGTCGGCAGCATTGGCGGGAGTGGCCGTGGGAGTATCGATGATCGTCACGATGGCGAGTGTGAACTGGCGAAGCTGAAGGCTCGCTGAAGCATCGAAACCGGTTAGGTCATCGGCAGCCGAAGCCGCAGGCGAGCTCCGCCGAGCGGAGCGTCGGCGACCTCCACCGTCCCGCCGTGACTCGCGGCGATCTCGGCCACGATCGCGAGCCCGAGACCGGTCCCTCCGCTGCCTCGCTGGCGCGATTCGTCGAGCCGAACGAAGCGCGCGAACACCCGCTGCCGGTCGCCGGAGGGAATCCCGGGACCGTCATCGTCGACGTCCACCACCACCTCGGATGCAGACGAGGTCACCGCCAGCCTGACGGCTCCGGCGGCGTGGCGCTCTGCGTTGTCGACCAGATTCCGCACCGCTCGGCGAATGTGCGATGCGTCGCCCGAGATCACCACCGGCTCGACGTCGGCTGCGTCGACCACAACGGTTCCGGTGCGTTGAAGGCGTGATGCTTCGGCGAAGAGAATCTCGTCGAGCTCGACCCGTTCGTTCGCCCGCTCGAGGCGACCCTCGTCTCGCCGAGCCAGGTAGGTGAGGTCGTCGATGATCGTCTCGATCCGTTCGACCTCGCCGATGACGTCGGCTCGTGTCGCCGCCGCATCACTCGGGTGGGCGGTCTCGATGCGGGCACGGATGTTCGTGATCGGGCTGCGGATCTCGTGGGAGGCGTCGGACACGAAGCGGCGCATCGCGGTCGCGTTCGCGTCGAGGCGGTCGAGCATGTCGTTCAGGGTCGACGCCAGGCGACCGAGCTCGTCTCTCGACCCCGGATCGTGAACCCGCTGCTCGCCTCCGAGCTCGGCCACCGTTTGCGCGTCTCGTCGCATGCGCTCGACGGGGCGTAATGCCCGCCCGATCACGACCCACAGCAGCGCGCCGCCGAGCACCGTGATGAGGGGCACGGCAAGGAAGAGCAGCGCGCGTGCGTCGTCGACCGAACCCTCGACCACCTCGAGCTCTGCGGCCACGAGGACGGTGGTGTCGCCCTGCGACACCACCACGACCCGCAGATCCCCGTCCTCGAGATCGTCATCGTCATCGTCGGGCTCGACGTAGTCGACGCGCAGCGTCGACGGAACGACGTCGGCGTCGTCGAGGACCTCCGACGGCGACACGAAGCCGCGATTGGCGAGGAGCGCGCCGTCGGTATCGAAGACGGCGATCGCTGCGTCGCGCCCGCCCGGATCGATCTGCAACGCCGGATCGAGCCCGGCCTCGACTCCTCGGGCCCGCTCGGTGGCGAGGCGCTCCAACGAGCTGTCGAGATCGTCGAGGAGTTGTTTTTCGAAGAGGGAGGAGAAGGCGAGCGTTCCGAGGGACAGACCGGCGACGAGCACTCCCACCCCGACGAGGGTCAGACGCGTACGGAGCGACCGAACCGGCGAGTGGTCCCGCAGCTTCACGTGATCGCATCCCGGAAGCGGTAGCCCGCGCCCCGCACGGTCTCGATGCGGTCGGCCCCGATCTTCTTGCGGATGGACCGGACGTACACCTCCACGATGTTGAGATCGCCGTCGAACTCGACGTCCCACACGTTCTCGACGATCTGGGTCTTGGAGACGACGACGTCCGGCTGGCGCACGAGGAAGTGGAGGACGGCGAACTCCTTCGCCGTGAGGTCGACGGCAGTGCCGGCCAACACGACCGACTGCGCTGCGGGATCGAGTTCGAGGTCGCCGACTGTCAGCACTGCCGGTCGCTCGCCGGAACCCCGACGCATCAGGGCCCGCAACCGGGCGAGCAACACGACGAAGCTGAACGGTTTGGTGAGGTAGTCGTCGGCGCCGGTGTCGAGCCCTTCGGCGACGTCCCACTCCCCCGCTTTGGCCGTCAGCATCAGGATCGGGGTCCAGTTCTGCTCGTCTCGCAGCGTTCGGCACACCTCGTACCCGTTGAGCTCGGGCAGCATCACGTCGAGCACGATGACGTCGTAGGAGTGTTCACGGGCCAGCCACAGGCCGGTGACGCCGTCGTGCGCCGTGTCGACGGCGATGCCTTCCGCCTCGAGGCCGGAGCGCAGCGAACGGGCCAGCAGTTCCTCGTCTTCCACCACCAGCACTCGCACGCTGCAGCACACCTCACTTCGGGACGAACGGGCGGTGGACCGAGCATGACAGCGGGAGCTGAAGCCTCGCTGAAACCAGCGGCTGACGTGGCGGGTGGTCGGACCCCGGCGGTGGGTAGGTTACGTCGCTTCGGCAGGACGGTCGCTGTGTCGGCTCCCCTCCGATCGACCAGATCGGCCTGGATGACCGGCTCGCCCGCGACGACGGACCCGTCGTCACCTGCCCTCCCGGCCCGCCGACGCCCACGGCCGCTACCGCCACTCATCCGACAAGCTCATCGCCTGCCAACAAAACGAATCGTTCGCCCAGCTCGGCGCGGAACAACTCGAGCCGATCGACCTCACCGCTGAGGACGCGGTTCCGCTCGCCCTCGAACGACACCTCTTCTCCTACGCCCACATGGACGGTACCTGCCCCATGGGGCCCGTCCTCGACGCCGCCGCGTACACGGCGTCACCGGCCTGCGGATCGCCGACGGATCCGTGATGCCCACGATCCCGTCCGGCAACGCCTACCTCGGTTGCGTCATGATCGCCGAGCGCATCTCCGCCGGACGCGTGTCGCTTCTGTATTCGCAAGCGTTGTGCGCGCTCGTACGGGTGGTCTCAGTCGACTGAACGACAGCGGAGTACGGCGATCAGGTCGTCCGTTGGGCGCACGTCGCCGAACGACCGGTAGATGGTGTGCAGCGTGGCGTTGAGGTCGCGGTCTCGCACGGCGGCGTTCGCGTCGGCAACCATCACGACTCGGTATCCGAGCGCGCTGGCATCGCGAGCCGTGGACTCACAGCACACGTTCGCGACCGTGCCCGTGATGAGGACCGTGTCGATGCCGAATGGCACCTTGTCCACGACCACGACGCTGCTCGTGGCGCGTGTACTCGCGTGGCTCGATGTGCCAATCGTGCAACACCGAGACAGCATCGCGCGTGTGCTCGCGCTGGGGGCCGCCCACCGGATCGTCGGGGCATATCGACGCCGGTCGGAGCGGCGGGGAGGACCGAGCGCGGAACCGGCAGTATGCGCTGTCGGCGACGATCGCAGCAGGGTGAGGGCAGAGGCTCGTCGGCAACCAACCCGAAGGTCTCCCGACGGCCTCCGAGACTCTGACCTGCGGTGATGCATGCCGACAGACGTCGACGGCGTGTGAGATCTGGGTGAGGTCTCGCACCCCGAAGGGGACGCGAAAGAGGACCACACCGCAGTGCGGCCCTCTGAACAGGAAGATTGTTGGCGGGGCAGGATTTGAACCTGCGACCTTCGGGTTATGAGACAGACGAGCTAGTTTTCGGCTTTGTCGGGCTGACCAGCAGATTTCGCCATTTTCGCAGGTCATGGTCGGTTTGTCGATGGGTCGGTTGTCCCCGCTGCTTCCCGTTCGACCCCGCTGTTTACGGTTGTGCTGTTACCTGTGTGTTACCTCGATCGCCGGCTCTCGCTCGAGTCGGCTCGACCGGAGGCGCCCACGCTGCGTGAGATCGCCCCCGTCCGGCGAACACACCGCTCTATCGGCATGACGGTACCCAGAGTACGATGGTCGACGTGTCCGACACCGAGTCAACTCCGACCGGGCCCGCCGCGCCCACGTTGGCCGAGGTGATCGCGCGGGCCGAACCGATCGGCGATCTCTCCCGGTTCGTGATCGACGATCTCACCGAGGAAGACGAAGACGAGTTCTTCGGGATCCTTGCCGACCTCTGACAATCATCCGGTCGTCGTGGTCGACACGATGATCGCCAGCGCCTGGCTCGGCCGAACCGTGTCGACCCGTCGCGCTCGCTGGGCCCCGATGCTGGAACGCTCGGGCTGGGTCCTGCCCTTCGTGGTCGTCGCCGAGATGCGCTTCGGTGCCAGCGTCGCCAACTGGGGGACACGCCGGACCGCCGTCCTCGAACGACTCGTGGCCAACACCCAGGTGTCGCCCCCGCTCCCCGAAGTCATCGACGCCTACGTCAGCCTCCGGACCTGGTGCGCCAAACAACGGCCACGGGCTCGGAGCCAAGGACCACGAAGCCGACCGATGGGTCGCAGCCACCGCGATCGCTGGCGGGCTCCCGCTCGCCACCGAAGACGGGATCTTCGACAACGTCGACGACTTGCGCCTCCTTCGACCCAAGTGAGCATCGATCCCTGCCTGGACATCTCGAGATCGTCGAGCTCCACCCAACCCGCCGTGCTGCGTGGCTCGCTTCTCCGAGCACGTGGCGAGTGCCGGGCTGCCTTCCCGGGCGCGACGGGCGCCGGGCGAGATCATCGGGTCCGGCAAATCGCTGACGCGCCGTCGAGGGCGGGCACTGCTAGATGCCGAATTGTTGGCGGGTGGCGGCGATGTACTCCTCGTCGGTCTTGTCGCCCCGGCTGCTGAAGAAGTCGGTGGCGTTGCCGGCAAGGTAGCGGATCGTGTCGGTGCCGTCGGTGGCGGCTCGGTAGATGACCTCGGCGACCGCCGATGGCGGGGAGGCGGCGTCTGAGTTCGCTTGGCGTTGGGCGATCGCGTGGCTGATGGCGTCCATCATCGGCCGGTACTCGGAAAGGTCGGGGTCGTCGTGGAAGTCGAACGAGCTTCCCCAGAACTCGGTGGCGATGCTCCCGGGTTGGATGATCTTGACTCGGACGCCGATCCCACCGAGCTCGAAGGCGAGCGCTTCGCTCGCTCCTTCGAGCCCGAACTTGGTGGCGTGGTACAGCGAGTTGAACGGGAACGTCATCTGGCCGGCGACCGAGGAGAGGTTGATGACGACGCCCTCACCTCGCCGACGCATGGTCGGCAGGACAGCGCGGGTGACATCGAGCACGCCGACGAGGTTGGTGTCGATCTGGCGGACCATGGCCTCCCGAGGGATCGCTTCGAGCGGGCCGAACGTGTCGTAGCCGGCGTTGTTCACCAGCACGTCGATACCGCCGAACCGGTCCAGCGCGGCCTGGAACGCACCGTCGATGGAGCCGAGATCGGTGACATCGAGCCGGGCGACGAGGGTGTTGTCGAGTTTGTGGAGGTCGGAACCGTCGGGGGTCCGCATCGTGGCGACGACGTTCCAACCGTGCTTGTGGAAGTGCTGGGCGGTGGCACGGCCGATGCCGCTGCTGGCGCCGGTGATGAGGACGGTCTTGTCTGTCACGGGGTCTCTCGTTTCTCTGATCGTCGGGTCGGGTTCAGTCGTCTTCGAAGAGTTCGGGTGGGAACCCGCCGGTGCTGATGGGCCCCCAACGGGTCGGGCGGATACGGATGATCGACTTGTCCTGGTCGGCCATGGCCTGGCGGTACTCGTCCCAGTCGGGGTGCTCGCCGCTGATGCAGCGGTAGTACTCGACCAGGACACCGGCGGCGTCGGGCATGTCGATCACCTCGGCATCACCGTCGATCTGAATCCACGCCGAATGGAACCCCTCCCCCATCACCAGCACCGAGACGTTCGGATCGCGTCGGACGTTGTTCGCCTTCGCTCGACGCGGGTAGGTCGAGATCAGCAGCTCGCCTTCGGGGGTGATCGTTCCGGTCACCAGGCTCATCTGTGGCCGGCCGTCTCGACGAGTAGTCGACAGCACGAAGGCATGCCTGCCGGAGGCGAACTCGATCAGACCGTCGAGCTCGACGGTGTCGGCCGTGGCGATGCGCTGTGCTCTCGGGTCGTCTCGGGGGATCTTCTTCATGAGGTCGTTCCTTGGGGTCGGAAGCAGATGCAGAGGAGTCGGTTGGCGAGGACCCTCGAGCCCCGGCAGCGCGCCCGCTGGCGATGACCGGACCGTGGTTCCACGGATGCTGTTGCCTGCCCGCGCGACCTGGCGGTCGAGGCGCGGCGCCCGGTCGTGGTTCGCCCGGAGGGCTGCTCTGACGTCTGACCCGTACGCTACGACGGCCCCGTCGCCACTGCTTCCACGATTCGATCCGATTCTTGCTCGATCCGATCGCTCCTGTTCGGCGAACGCGGCTCTCGGCCTAGTGTTCTGCTCATGGAAGACATCCGGCGCCTGGTCGCGACCCACGCACCGCGCCATGGCCTGTTCCCGACCGGTCTCGACGGCGTGTCGCTCTACCGAAAGGCGACACCAAGCGCGCGTCAACCGGCGGTCATGCCACCACTGGTCAACATCGTGGTCCAGGGCACCAAGTACGCCTACCTCGACGCCACCACCTACCGCTACGGAGCCGGCAGCTACATCTGTGCCCCGACCACCCTGCCGATCGAATCCGAAGCACCCAACGCCAGCGAGGAACAACCCATCCTCGGCATCCAGATCATGCTCAACACCAGAGCCGTGACCGAGCTACTCGTCGACCTCAACGAACACCAGCCCCGACGCAGACCCAGCCCCGCTGAAGGCCCCGAACTCGCCCCAACCGTCGTCGAGTGGGACACCACCTTCACCACCACACTCCACCAGCTCCTCGTCCTCCTCGACGACGACGCCCGCCGCCGAGCCCTCGGACCCGGCCGCCTCCGCGAGCTGCTCTACCTCGTCCTCACCGGACCAGCCGGCCCAACGCTGTGGCACACCATCGGACAATCCCACGACCTCAACCACACCATCAGCTTCATCCGCGACCACCTCGACCAGCCGCTCTCCATCGACGACCTCGCCCAACACGCCGGCATGAGCCGACCCGTCTTCGATCGCCGATTCCGACGAGCCACCAGCTACGCCCCACTCCAATTCATCAAAGCCCTCCGCCTCAACGCCGCCGCCACCCTCATCACCCAAGGCCGCGACATCACCACCGCCGCCACCAACGTCGGCTACGCCAGCCCCGCCCAGTTCAGCCGAGACTTCAAACGACACTACGGCCAACCCCCCAAACAATGGAGCCGCACCTCCGCAGCCCTCGAACCGACCCCCTGACACCAACGACCAGCGCGGGCAGACTCGACGCCATGGCTGCCCTTCGTCTCGCTGAACGCGAAGGAATCGGCGTGGACCGCATGATCGCTGACATGCTGACCAGGGGTCGCCCGGAACCAGAGATCTCCGAGACCGCCGGCCCCTCGGTTCGGGTATCGCTGTTCGGTGGCGAACCCGATCCCGAGATCGTCGACCTGCTGGCTGGCCTCGACCCCCCGCAGGCCACTCAAGACCTCGACGTCGTGCTCCTGATCAACCATCTCAGCAACCATCACTTCGTCGACGTCGCCACGGCCCGGCCCCTCATCCAACGCCCCCCGGGCGAGACCGAGGCGGCACTGGCACGGGCAACAGCAACCACTTTCGCCGGCCATCCCTTGATCGTCGGTCTCAACGGCGTTCCCGATGGGCACGAACCCGCCTACCGGCTCTCCGACCCGGCACGTGCACAGCTCGCCAGCCGAACCGAACGCCTCGACGCAGCACCGGTCCGTGCCCAGGTCATCCTCAGCTGCGCTCGACATCGGGGCCGAGTCTCCTCAACCGAAGTCGCAGACCTTCTCGGCCTGAGCATCGTCCGAGCCGGCCAGATCCTGACCAGCCTCGAAGAACGCGGTGACCTCTCCCCCGGCAAGGAGATCAAAGCCGGACGCGGCTTCTTCTACACACCAACCTGAACACCCGACGATCAACCCCGCTGGGATCTCACGTTCCGGAGAAACCGACTCGAACCCATGGGACGACCGCTGCTCCTCCTCGACGTCGACGGCGTCCTCGCGCTCAGAACCCCCGATGTGGACGGCTTCGAACCCCACCGCGTCGTGTCCTCGATTGGCGACGTCCACGACCTCTGGCTGAACCCCTTGCACGGCGTCGCGCTCACGATCCTGGCTCAGGTCTACGACATCGCCTGGGCGACCGGCTGGGAACACGACGCTCCTCGCACGCTCGGACCGCTGCTGTCGATCCGGGTCTTTCCCATCGTCGAGTTCGCTCAGCGACCCCGCATCGGCATCCGCCTCGACAAGCTCCCCGACATCGAACGACTCGCCGCCGATCGACCCACCGCATGGATTGACGACGACCCAGGAACTGCTGGACGGCGCTGGGCACGAGCTCGTCAGACCCCAACCCTGCTCATCGAACCCGAGCCCGACGTCGGAATCGACGCACGCATGTCGGCGGCGAAGTCGACATCGATCGAGGGCTCCTGGCCAGTGGCCGTCGCCAGATTCCACGTGTGCACGAGCACGTCACCGGTCACGAAGCGTTCGGCGGCGACGCCGAGGGGCCTTTCGGTTCTCGATGTCTTCCCATCGGGAGCAGCTGGCCATCATCGTGCTCCTTCTACGGGAACCGCCCGGCAGAAGTCTGGCTCAATAGCCGTCATTGACGAAACAGTCGTTCCATTTTTGCTAGCTATCTGAGGACGCACGTATCAGACCACTGCCCGCCCGAAGAGGCGGCGCCTGACAACGGAGCGGGACCCTGCCAAAGGATCGCCGAGCTCGGCCTCGGGGCGGACATGCGGTGCCGCCGGAACGTCGATGCTGAAGCGATCCGAGCGCGGCAGGTGACACGTGTCGTCGTCACACAACTGCCACCCGACCTTGCCGGTGATCCGTTGGACGTAGGACCCGTCGTCGAGCTCGGTCAACGACCGGCTGCGCTGCGTGATCGGAACACGGATGGTGACGTCACCGTCGAAGATCTGGAGGGCATCGCCGGTCCCGGCGAGCGTGTGCGGCACGGCCGGGGGGAGAATCGCGTCCCGGGCCGGGAGGAAGCGGCCGCTGAAGGCCTTGGTCCCGCTGCCGGTGTTGGAGGGTCGGTCGATGACGCGGTCGACGGAAAGGTCTTGAGTCGCGCAGATGTCTACACTGTAGACTCATCGAATGAACGGTGTAGAAACCTGCTCGCTCCTCGCAAACGGACCCGCAGATGTCGACTACGTCGATGTCGATGTTGCTGCGATGGAACCGGACGATCGTGGTCCGGCGTTGTTGTTGATTCACGGATTGGGGTGCGATCGGTCGATCTGGGACCCGTTGATCCCTCGACTGGCGACGCGTCGACGTGTACTCGCAGTGTGCTGTCGCGGGTCCGGAGGTTCGCGACCACACGACGACGTCGCCTGGTCAACCGCTGACATGGCGGGTGACGTCGCACGGCTGATCGAGGATCGGTCCTTGTCCTCGGTCGACGTGATCGGCCTCTCCATGGGAGGCACCGTCGCGTTGCAGCTCGCCCTCGATAGGCCGGAACTGGTGGGCCGGTTGGCGGTGATCGGCTCGTTCGCCGGGTTCGCCGACGAGGTGCGCCCGTTTCTGGATGCCGAGATGAAACGCGTAGCTGGTGAGTCGATGCGCGAAAGCGCACAACGACGAATCGAAACAGCATTCTCCGAGGACGTGGATACCAGGATGCTGTCGTGGGTGGTCGACATGGTCGCAAGAATGCACAAGCCGTGGTACGAGCGGCAGGTTGCGGCGACGTTTGCGTTCGACGTTCGAAATCGACTCGGGGAGATCATGGCACCAACGACAGTGATCGCCGGTTCGGCCGATCGGACGGTGCCGGTGGAGATGGTTCGCGAGGTCGCTGACGGCATCAGCCATGCTCGATTCGTCGAGCTCGACGAGGCCGGCCATTTCGTTCATCTCGAGGAGCCCGATCGGCTCATCGCAGCCCTCGACGGTTGGGGGCTGGCATGAACGATGTGTTCGCCCTTCACTTGGGGACGAAGCCAACCACGAGTTCGGTCGGGTTCTACTTCGACCACGCCGCTGAGCCGATGGAGCTCGCCTACTACTGCTGGCTGATCCGGGCGAGTTCACGCACCGTTCTGGTCGACACCGGGCCCCGACCTGAAGTGGCCGAACGCCGTGGCGTCGAACTGGGTCGCCCTATCGAAGAGCTCCTCGCTGATCTCGGCGTTGCTCCGGGTGATGTGGACGACGTGGTCGTGACTCATTTGCACTGGGATCACGTCGGCAATCTCGCTCTGTTCGACCGGGCAAAGGTGTGGGTGCAGCGACGCGAGCTCGACTTCTGGCAGTCGTCGGCGTCGGCGGAGCTTGCCTTCGCTGCGGCAATCGAACGTAGTCACCTCGACCAACTCGAGATGGTCGGCGACCGTCTGACCGTCGTCGACGATGTGGCTGAGGTGATTGACGGGATCGAACTCCGCCACACGGGTGGCCACACCCACGGGTGCCAGATCGTCACGGTCCAGACCGGCGACGGGACGGTTGTCCTCGCTTCAGACATCGCCTACTTCGCAGCAAACGTCGAAACCGTGTGGCCCACACTGGTGTTCCACGACTTGGCCGAGACCTATGCGGCGCTGCGTCTGGTCGGCGACTTGGCCAGCCACCCGTCACTCGTCGTGCCAGGCCACGACCCGGCGACGCTGACGAACCATGAACGGATCACCGACGACATCGCCCGAATCACACGACTGGATGACACAGCATGAGCGACGACGCCGCAACCTCGAACTGCACTGATGCCTCGAACTACAACCATGCAGAGTCGAGCGAGGGCGACGTGTACGAGGCGGGTCTCGCGATTCGGCGCAGTGTGCTGGGCGATGAGTACGTCGACACAGCGCTCGCCCGTCTCGACGACATCGGCGAACCGATGAACCGGTTGGTCACCGAGTGGTGTTGGGGGACCGTGTGGACCCGTCCGGGGCTCGACCGGTCCCAGCGCAGCCTGTTGAACCTCGGCATGCTCGCCGCGCTCGGTCGAGGGCAGGAGTTGCGCATCCACCTCGCAGGTGCGCTGCGCAACGGGATGTCGGGTGATGAGTTGATCGAGGTCGGGTTGCAGGTGGCGGTCTATTGCGGTGTGCCAGCAGCACTCGACTACAACCGAATCCTGCGTTCAGTGCTCGACGATGAGTGACAGGCTGAGAACGGCGGTCCTGATCCACGCACTCGGCCTTGATCGGGGGATGTGGGACCCGGTCCGCCGCGAACACGCCGATGCGGGGGGCGATGCCGCCGAGATCGAGATCGTAGCGGTCGATCTACCGGGTCACGGAGAACGCTTCGCCGAGCCCGTTGGGCCGGTCGAAAGCCTGGCCGATGATCTCGCACGACGCCTCGACGCCGATGGGCGAGCTTCGGCGGTCGTCATTGGCTGCTCGTTCGGTGGGTGCATCGCAATGTCGCTGGCTGTTCGCCGTCCAGACCTGGTCGGTGCGCTGGTTCTCGTGGCGACGACACCGACAGGAACGCCAGCCGTGCACGACCGAGGCGATGATGCGCGTCGACGCGGAATCGAGCCGGTGGTGGCATCGACCCTCAAGCGCTGGTTGGGGGCCGACCCGGCTCCCGGATCGCTTGCGTACTGCCGTGACCGTCTTGTCTCAGTCGATCCCGAGCGGTGGGCGGAAGCTTGGTACTCGCTTGGCGACTTCGACGCTCGCGATCGACTGGGCTCGATCGACGTGCCAGTAACGGTCCTCGTCGGCGACGTCGACACCTCGACGCCGCCGTCGGTCGCCGAGCGAATCGTCGCCGGCGTCAAGAATGCAGAACTGCGAGTCGTTCCCGGTGCGCCGCATCTTCTGCCGCTGACCCACCCCGCCGAGGTAGCACGTGCGATCGCCGATCACGCTCGCAGCAGCAGTTGAGCGCACCTAGGCGACGCTGTCAGTGGCTGCGGGCCCGGAGGCCAGCGACGAGCAGTTCGAGCGACCAGCGGAGTTGGCCGACGTCGCCGTTGTCGTCGCCGATCACCTCGGCCGCGGCGTGAAGGTGCTCGAGTTCGCCGGGTGCGGCCGCAAAGGCCTGTCGGACGATGTTCATCCGTTCTTCAGCGGCACTGCCGCTGTCAGTGACCGCAGCAGTGGTACCGAGGACCACGGCGATGATCGACTGCGCCGTTCGGGTGGAGGTGCGGGTATCGAACCCGCCGTCTGCAAGCACGCCAAGCAGGCGGTCGACCAACGTAAGCGACGCCGGGCCGAGCGGAGGACGAGCGGCCAGATAGCGCGCCATCGTCGGGTGGGCAAGCAGGGCGCGACGAGCGTCGAGGGCGAGCGCCACGAGCCGTTCGTCCCAGGCGACCGTCGAGTCCGGGGCGGCGACATCGGCGACAACGCGATCGGCGACAGCGTCAAGAATCTCGGCCTTGTTCGCGAAGTGGCGGTACGCCGCCATCGGATCGACGCCCAGTCGCTCGCCGAGCGCTCGCATCGTGAGCGAGTCGATGCCCGACTCGTCGATCACCTCGAGCGCAGCGTCGACGATTGTCGCCCGGGTCAGCCCGGGCCGTCTTGTCGGGTTGTTCGCTGGTTTCGTTGCCATGGCGTGATCGTCAGGCGCCGGTACGGCAGGCAATCGCCTACAGGTCGGAGCGCACGCCGATCGTATTCGCCTGGGCGGCAAAGGCGGTGTCGAGGCCGACGAGGCCGACCACGTCGACCGGGTGTGGTGCCTCAGGAGTGCTCGGTTGGTTCGTTTGGAGCAGGATCTGCGAGTGCCGACTGCTGATCGGGCCGGGTCACGAACCCGGCGAGTACCTCGTCGTTTCGAGCCGCGAATTGGCGCTTGGAGTGCTCCTCTACCGGATTCGCATAGAGACGGCCCTCGTCGAAGGCAGCCAGGGCAGCGTCGACAGCCCACTCCACCGAACCGCCCTCGGTGCGCCAGCGGTCACCCACCCGGTCTGGCATGCGGTTCACCCCGCCGAAGCGGTCGGGTCGGGCACGGGCAGCATCCCAAATGTTCGTGTTCACCAGACCGGGGCAGAAGATCGTCACCCCGATCCCATCGTCGACCAGTTCACCAGCAGCAGCCTCGGCGATGCCGACAACCGCCCACTTCGTCGCCGCATAGGTGCCGACCTGGCTCGGACCAATGTGGCCGAGTGTGTTCGACGAACCGGTGAAGCCGACGTGGCGCACGCCGCTCGCCGCCCGCACTGCTGGCAGGAAGGTCCGATACGTGTTGAGCGTGCCATGAACGTTGACGGCGTACATCCAGTCCAGGTCGTCAGGCTGCGCCTCGGACAGTCGACCGATCCCGCCGACACCAGCGTTGCACCACAACACGTTCACGGGACCGAGACGTGCTTCGACGCTGGACGCCGCCGCAACCACGCTGCCCGCCTCGGCGATGTCGCACTCGACAGCCACGGCCTCATGGCCCGAAGCTTGCAACCTCGCCACCGCATCCTCGGCGGCGCCGAGACGGATGTCGAGGATCGCAACCTTGCTCCCACGCTTGGCGAATGCCGACGCAAGACCAAACCCGATCCCGTCCGCACCTCCCGTGACAACAGTCGTCGTACCCGTCAGGTCCATCATCTTCATATCTCCTTCTCCTCGGTTCTCGCCGATCGCTCTCTGATCCGTGGTCCCACGATCTACACACGACGTTCGGCCCCCCGAGCCGCTGATTCGCTGCGGCCCGAAGGACTGCGGTAGCTCGCCACCGTCCACACGACCAGCGCGATCACCAAGAGTGAACCAGCGGTGGTTCGCCAGTTCGGCTCAGCATCGACGAACGACTGCCAAGCCGACACCGAGAACACCCCCGCCGTCGCCGCGAACGCAGCCAACAGCCACGCTCGCGACATCGCCGACTCGCCGAGCAACGCCCCCGTGACGAGCGAAGTGATCAACGCAACATCAGGAACGACGAAGTCCTCCCCGATCACCCCAGTGAGCAACAGCAGCGTGGTTGCTCCCGCCACGATGAACGCGGCCACTCGCAGAATGAGGTACGGAACCAACTTCACCATATGACCATCAGTCTACATTGTAGACTGATGGATCCGTCCAGTGCCAAGGTCAAGCTCGACCCCCAGCTCGCACACGGTGTCGATCAACCGAGGACTCGTCGCCATCGGCTACGAACTCACCGAATCACGAGGCGAGACCGCCAACAGCCGCCGCTCGATCGACCTCGACCCCACCACCGTCGACATCCTCGCCGCCTGGAAGAACTGGACCACCATCGAGCAGCGCATCGCCGGCATCGAGGCCGAGCACGTGTTCACCACTCCCGAGGGCGGGCCGGTGCATCCCCACTCGAGCTCCCAAGCCTTCGAACGCGTCAACCGCAACGCCGGGCTGCCGGTGATCCGATTCCACGACCTTCGCCACACCCACGCCACGTTGTTGATGAAGGAAGGCGTGCCGGTGAAGGTCGTGTCCGAACGCCTCGGCCACGCGACGACCGCGTTCACGATCGAGACCCACCAGCACGTCCTGCCCGGCATGCAAGCCGACGCCGCCCACCTGTTCGCCACGCTCGTCGACCCTTTTACCGGCGACGGCCGATGGAAAAACCGGAAGAAGTCGGCCTGAACCCGGTAGCAGCCTCCACGAACGACGAAGGCCCAGGTCGATGACCTGGGCCTTCATGCGAGATTTGGTGGCGGGGGCAGGATTTGAACCTGCGACCTTCGGGTTATGAGCGCTGTCGGCCTTTGAGGTCTACCCAGGTCAGGCGGTGTTTTCCCAGCTCAGGAGCCATTTCCGACTTCCTGCTGCTCCCCCCTGCTCCCCCCTATCTACCGGTGTGTCGGTAGATCCCTGGTAGATGCCGCTACGGCCCACTCGACCCGCAGCTGGCCACGTTGCGTGAGATCCGGTCATGGCAACAATCCGAAGGCATCCACGTGAGCGGGACGTACGACCGAGAAGTGCCGCCGGTCGAGGGTGGCGATCTCGGACTGCCCCAACCGCTCAGCGATCGCGATCACGCTGGCGTCGGTTCCGCCGAGCCCCAGATCGATGTAGGTCTCGACGAGCTCAGCGACCCGAGCGAGATCCGCGGCGGTCAGGCTCTCGATCACGAGATCGCCGTCCTTGATCGACCGGAAGAACTCTGCTTCGGCGTTGGGTCCCAGTTGACGACCGATCAGATACGCGGCCTCCGCCATCACCAGCGGCGACACGATCAGCGGACCCTGCGCAGTGCTCAACAAACGAACGCAGGCTTGGTGGTCTCGGTCCGCCGTGTCGGCAGCAGCGACGATCGGACCGGTGTCGACGACCAGCACCGTCAGTCTCGCCCGAACCCCTCGGCCAACATCTCATCCGCATCAGCAGCACTCCGGCCCGACGTCGAAGCACCCATCGCGAAGAACCGGAGCTTCCTGGGCGCCGGGCCCTGTCCCTCGGCAGGGAGCGAAGCGGCCAACTCGCCCACGAGCACCTCGACCGAGATCCCGCGCCGGTCTGCCTCAGCCCGAAGGCGAGCCACCGCTTCATCGGAGAGGTCCAGCGTCACCGGCATCCCTTGATTCTACGACGGACCCCTCGATCTGTCTCCACCTCGCCACTCGCCCACTCGGGCGGTGCTGCGGCCTCCGACTACTTCGTGAGGGCGGGGGACCGGGACGTGGCAAGGCCCGCCGCCTCGAACCAGTCCCGACCCTCACTCGCTCAGTCCGCCTTGATGGGCATGATGCGCGTGGTGAACGTGCCGTCATCAGCCGAACGGAACAGCACCGGGCTCAACGGATCCTCGATCTCGACGACCAACTCAGCGCCAACCCCGGCCCGTACCGCATCAGCCACGAAACCGGAGTCGAGTACGACTTGTTGCGCCACTCCGTCGACAACCGCGTCCAACTCAGTTGTTCCGCCCCCGTGCTCCAGTCGCAGCGCACCGGGCGATGCGGAGAGGGTGAGGGCGCAACCGCCTGCCTCGTCGGGCAGCGCCGCGAGCAATCGCTGCCGGTCGACCCTCACGCTCGTCGAGGAGCGAGCCGACTCGAGGAACTTCTCGTAGCCGGGAAAGGTCACAGGAACAAGCGGGGCCACGAGGTCGAGGCCGTCTCCCAGGACACGCAGACCAGCCCCGTCGAGGCCGATCGTCACCGCCCCGGTCTTGGAGAGATGCTCCGGCCACTGGGCCAGGGTGGCCGCCGGCGCCACAGCAGCGAACTCGACCGAAAGGTTCGAAGGCACCAGATCACGCACCGCCAGCCGGTACCGGTCAGTGGCAACGAATCTCAACGATCCCTGCTTGGCTTCGATGAGCACGCCCATCATGTGCGGGAGCTCGGGATCGGTACCGGCGGCGGGCAGCACCTGGCGCAAAGCGCCATCGAGTTCGGAAACGGTCAGTGTCGCGGTCATTGCGATCTCCTTCGAGAGGTTGGTGACGCCCATCGTTCGGGCCAGGACGTGGGCGCGTTCGACGATCGCCTCGAGCCGACGCAGGTGCTCCTTGACGAGCTTCCTCCGCTCGACCTCGGTCCGCTCCAGCGCGACGGCGATGTCAGCAAGCGGCATCTCCAATCGCCGAAGGTCCCGAATCAGCATCCCGTCCGGGATCTGCTCGGCCGCATAGCGGCGATAGCCGCTGGAAGGATCCACCTCCGCCGGCACGAGCAGTCCCTGACCTGCATAGAACCGGATAGCGCTCACCGAGAGCCCGGTCCGCTCAGCGAACACTCCGATCGTCATCAACTCGTCCACGAGCACCACCTTGGGGCCTCAACAAACTCGAGAGTCAACCCCCACACCGACAACTTCCGAACGCACGCCCCCGACCGCTGCAGACGAGCGCGACCTTCGGGTTGCGCCCGAAGTCCTCAAGCCGACCGATGGGTGGCGATGACCTACATCGTGCAACGCAAGTCCCGCTTCTACGTGGTCGCCTACGACGGCATCGATCCGATCACCGGCCGAGAACACCGACGCTGGCACCCCGTCGGCCACTCACGCGCCGACGCCGAAGCCATCGCCGCCAACCTCGACCTCGAACTCGCCGCGGTCGACACCCCGACCGGCGCCGACCCGCTCACCGTCGCCCGCTACCTCGTCGAACAATGGCTCCCGGTCCGACGTCATGACCTCGATCCCTCGACCGCTCACCGTTACGGCTGGATGATCGAGCACTACATCATCCCCGCCGTTGGACACCTCCGACTCCGGTCACTGCGCACCGAACACCTCGACCGGCTCTACACCGACCTCCTCGCCACCGGCGGCGCCCGTAAACAGGGGCTCGCCCCCAAGACCGTCTACGACGTCCACGTCATCTGCCGCGCCGCGTTGAACCACGCCGTCGACGCCCGCCTCATCGCCACCAACCCCGCCCACGGCGCACGCGCCCCCAAGCCAAGATCTCGCCGTCGGCACAGCCCTGAGTGCTGGACCGCCCACCAACTCAGCGCATTCCTCGACGCCACCCAGCACCTGCGCCTCCACCCCGCCTTCGTGGTCGCCGCCACCACCGGGATGCGACGCGGCGAACTCGTAGGGCTGCGCTGGAGCGACTGGAACCACGCCACGCACACGCTGTCGATCGCCCGAGCACGCAAGTCCATCGGCGGCCGCTCGGTCGAAACACCCGTGAAGACCCGCTCCAGCCGGCGCTGCATCGACCTCGACCCCGCCACCGAAACCACCCTCAGCCGCTGGCGCCGCCAACAGAAAGCTGACGGTCACCCGGTCGAACTCAACGACCCGATCTTCACCAACCCGACTGGCCGCCCACTGCACCCCGAAACCATCAGCCAACTCTTCGGTCGCCAAGTCACCCGCACCGCCATGCCGGCGATCCGGTTCCACGACCTGCGCCACACCCACGCCACCCTGCTCATCGCCGCCGGCGTCCCCATCAAGGTCGTCTCCGAACGCCTCGGCCACGCCAACCCCGACTTCACCATGGCCACCTACCAGCACGTCCTGCCCGGCATGGGAGCCGACGCCGCCAGCCGCTTCGCCGCCCTCCTCACCACCCACCGTGACGACCCCGACAACCACCCAGACGAGGAGACCTCGACCGAGGGCCGGTAGACGTCCACCGGCTCGACCAGACGAACACCGAGGTCACAGCCCTCCGACACGGGCGTCCGGTAGACGAAGCCGGTAGACACCACCCCAGACGCGAAGAATCCCCAGGCCGCTGACCTGGGGATTCACGTGGTGGCGGGGGCAGGATTTGAACCTGCGACCTTCGGGTTATGAGCCCGACGATCTAGTTTCCGGCTCACCCAGCCCGACCAGCGGCTAACGACATCCTCGCAGGTCAGAGGCTATTAGTCGATGGGTCGGTGGTCCCTTCTGCTCCCCGTGGCACCCCCCTGTTTACGGTTGTGCTGTTACCTGTGTGTTACCTCGATCGGCCGAACCCGCCCGAGGCTGCACCCGCAGCGGTGACCACGATGCGTGACATCGCTGTCCGGCGGAGGCATCGCTCTATCGGTTCGATCACCTCGAGAATACGATGGACGACGTGTCCGACACCGAGTCAACACCGACCGGGACCCCAGAGCCCACCTTGGCCGAGGTGATCGCGCGGGCAGAGCCGATCGGTGACCTCTCCCAGTTCGTCATCGACGATCTCACCGAAAAGGACGAGGACGAGTTCTTCGGGATCCTTGCCGACCTCTGACCGCCATCCGGTCGTCGTGGTGGTCGCCGAGATGCGCCTCGGTGCCCGAGCTCACACGGTATTCGCGGGGTGGTGCTCGGAACCCTGAACGTAGGCAGTGACTTCGTCGATTCTTCTGGAGCGGGCTGCGAGCACGATCCGGTCGTGTGGTTGGCAGCGGCGCTCCATGCCGTGCTCGATCAGGTCGGGCGTGCGGTCATCGATGATGGCGAGCACGATGGCGTCGGCATCGGGAAGCGTCATCTCGGTCAGCGCAAGACCGATGAGCGGCGATGTGGGTCCGACTTCGACGGTGTCGACCACGACGGTGTCGGACTCGGCTGTGTCGGGGGTGGCGCTCTCCGGGACGAACTTGGCGCCCAGCAGCAACGCCGCGATAGCCACGGCGCGCTGCTGGTCGAGAGCGAGGGTCCACTCCGGCCTATCGCCGTCGGCTCGGATGCTTCCGAGGACCCGACGGCCGCTTCGTTCGGCGACGACGAAGATCGAGGTTCCGTCTTCCAGATCGAGCTCCCAGCGCAGCCCTATTCCAGGGAGGCGAGATTCTCGAATGTTGATCTCCATTGTGAACTCCAGGTCGTCGAGGTGTCAGATGATGAGGTGGCTGAGCGCGGTTGTCGTGCAGCTGGCAAGCGCCACGCTGGCGATGGGGCCGCGTGCACCGTGCGGAAGCGACGTGGTTGCGGAGCGCGCTACTGCACGAAGCCGAGCGACTCCGATCGATTCTTCGGTGGCGAAGTCAGCGCGGCCGTCGATGTGGCCCCTGGCGGCGACCTCGTGGATGAAGTCGTCGATGAGGGCTATGGGCAGGGATCGTGCGTTGCTCCAGGGTGGCGCGGTGGCGTACCAGGCGAGCTCCGTTGGGATGCGGTTGCGCCGGTCCTGACGCAAAGCATGGGCTGCGCCGAACACGACGGCGGCCACCATGGTCGGCGCGAGCCAGGCCTCGGCCGCGGTCCATGCCCCGATGACCATTGTGGTGGTCAAGACAAGGGCTGATGCGACAACCACACGCGACGGCGAGCGTGATGCGGCGCAGCGATCCACGGCCCCGAGGCGCTCGTGAGCGAGTTCCACAACCCATCGGTCAGTCCGGTGCTCGCTGCTGACGAGATCGGCCGCAGTGTCGAGCACCGCGTCACCCGCGTTGCCGGCGGCTGCGGCGATGGCGGCAGTGATGCTGTGCTCGTAGCCATCGGAGGTGGCCGGCGACGAGCCTCGTGCGTGTTCGATCGCCCGTGCGACGGCGCTTCGGCGGCGGTCCACGATGCGTCGCGACGCGATCTCCCATCCCAGCAGGACAGCCGCCGATAGAGGGAGGAGCCACAACCCTGTCCGTGCTGCGACGGTGAGTCCGACCACGCCGGCGATCATGGGGAGCCAGCGCGTCGACCAATACCTTGTTGACGGGGCTGGGATGAGGGCAGGCACAGGCAGACTCCGACTGACTCGGTTGCTGCCGACCAGGCTTCCCGGCTAAGCCTAGTCTGCCTCGTCTCCGGGCCCACTCATCGGCTGCCAACAAACATCGCTGCGCTGGCGAGGATCACCCTCAGCAGGTCCCGCCCGCCCGTCCCTCGCGCCGAATCCGAACGGCGCGGGAGCTGTGTCGACAGGTGACGACGGATGCATTGCATGTCAGACTGGGCCAGCTACCGCCTGAGCCCCAGCCGAGACATGCGCATCGACGCTCGCCTGAAGCGGCGCATGGCATCGCCGACCAGGGAAAGCCGTTGACCATGTCGTTGTTGACCGCAGAGCCGGAAATCGCGAACCGCCACATCCGCCGAGCGTTCGAGAGCAACATGTTCGTTGTGGTGGTCGCTGCCCTCATCGCGTCAGCACTTGGATTGGCGCTCTTCGACGAACCGGCACGGGTCGACATCGCGTTCTCGAATTCCACCGTCTACGACATGACGATTTCGACACGAGCCGCCGACGACGAGGCGTGGCTTCCGCTTGGAACGATCGGGCGAGGCACCGAACGATCCATCGCTCTTGTGCTCGACCAGGGCGACGATTGGGTCTTCCGCTTCCAGAGCCAAGGGGTTGTGGCCGCCGATATCGAAATGGGCCGAGCGGCGCTCGAGGCTGACGGCTGGCGAGTCGTCGTGCCCGCAGCTGTCGAGCAGGACCTGATCGACCAAGGCGCGTCACCCAGCCCGGGCGGGTGACGAAGCGCCTGGCCTGCGCCATCGCCGGCTGCTGCATCCCCGACGTCCAGGGCAAGCGTCCTCCCCGAGCCGTGCGCCTGCGTGAGGGGCGCTGCCGGACCCACCGGCGGCATCTCCCGGTCATCACCGCGGTCTGGCTCGGACGGGGGTAGCGACGTCTGTCGCCATAGCATCAACCACGCGAGGCTGCCGGGAGCGGGCAGCGATGTCGCGCCTATGGAGCCGGAGGTGATGTGGAGAGTCTGAACGCCGCGATCGTCGTGGCGTCGGCGTTGACGGTGGTCGGGGTGCTCACCAGCAAGCTGTCGTCGCGCATCGGTGTCCCTGCGCTCCTTCTCTTCCTGGGCGTCGGCATGCTCGCCGGCTCCGATGGCCCCGGCGGCATAGCATTCGACAACGCCGAGCTCGCCCAGTCCCTCGGCGTGATCGCTCTTGCGTTCATTCTCTTCTCCGGCGGCCTCGACACCTCCTGGCGAGAGGCCCGTCCCGTGTTGCCTCAAGGCATCGCCCTGGCAAGCGTCGGGGTGCTGAGCACCGCGGCGATCGTCGGGATCGGCGCCATCTGGATCCTCGACGTTCCGCTCGCGACCGGCCTACTCGTGGGAGCCATCGTGTCCTCCACCGACGCCGCCGCCGTCTTCGCCGTGCTGCGCTCACGCAACATCGGCCTTCGCCGCCCCATACGGCCGCTCCTCGAGCTCGAGTCGGGCAGCAACGACCCGATGGCGGTCTTCCTCACCATCGGGTTCCTCGAGCTGGTCACCCAACCCGACTCGACAGCGCTCGGCATGCTTCCGCTGTTCGCGTCGCAGATGGCCGTCGGCGCCGCCGTCGGCTTCGGCGCCGGGTACCTCGGTGTCTGGTCCTTGAACCGGATCCGACTCGACTACGACGGGCTCTACCCCGTCTTCGCCCTGGCGCTCGTCGGTGCCACCTATGGCGTCGCCGCCCTGCTGCAAGGCAGCGGGTTCCTCGCCGTCTACATCGCCGGGATCATCGGCAGCCGCAACCGCTTCATCCACAAACAGAGCCTCATGCGTTTCCTCGACGGCATCGCCTGGGTCGGCCAGATCGGCATGTTCGTCGTCCTCGGCCTGCTGGTGTTCCCGTCGGACCTTCCCGACGTCGCCCTCGAAGGCCTGCTCATCGCCGGGATCCTGATCTTCGTCGCCCGCCCCATTGCGGTGTTCCTCTCACTCACCCCGTTCCGGACACCGTGGCGGGAACAGGCGCTCATCGGCTGGGTCGGCCTGCGGGGCGCAGCACCGATCATCTTGGCGACCTTCCCGCTCATGGAAGGCGCCGAAGACGCCGACCTCATCTTCGACGTCGTGTTCTTCACCGTCCTCACCTCGGTGCTCATCCAAGGGACCACCATCTCCCTCGCGGCGCGCTGGCTCGGCGTCACCGAACCCATGCCCCAACGAACCGCCTGGCCCTTCGAGCTCGTCACCCCCACCCCCGACGGATCCGAACTGCGCGAAGTCACCGTCGCCGCCGAGACCGCCGCCGACGGCCGAGCCGTCGTCGACCTCGGTCTGCCCGCCGGGACCATGATCGTCCTTGTCCGACGAGACGGCTCCTTCGCCGTCCCCACCGGATCCACCGTGCTGCAATCCGACGACGAACTCCTCGTCCTCGCAACACCCGACGGCTTCCAACACCTGCGCCAACTCGCCCGAGAACCGAACAACTGACCGGCACCAGCGGCCGGGCCGACGACCGCAACGGCTGATGCAGTCCGCAGACCAACATCACCGATGGTCAGCGTCCTCACCCGCTGAACCGCCGCCGTTCCCCCACCGAGTGGCAGACAAGGCCGAGGCGGCGCCGCACACCCGTCAGCGGTCGCCAATGGTGTACGCAGCCACCTCGGCCGCTGCGGTGAACGGCTCGAACACCACCGTCGCGCCGCACGTGCCGAGCGACGCTGCGTCGAGCTCGTCATGAGCGGTCACGGCCGTACACCCGTGGTAGCTCCAGTGGTGGAGTGCGGCCATAAGCGCCCGACTCGAATCGGCGCGAGGGATCGTGCTGATGACCCACCCCACATCGGAGAGCGGAAGCGTCCCGGGGAATTCCGGGTCCTCGGCATCGCCGTACCGGAACTCAACCGGGCCCTCGCGGTCGTCGTCGGCGTACGGATTCCAGTCCACCACCAGCACCCTGTGGCCGCCCTCGACCAGATGATGCACGAGGTTCCGTCCGAAACGGCCATAGCCATAGACGATCGTGTCGAAACGGTCTCGCTGTTCGGGAACCTCGGACTTGGTCGATCGACGCTCGAAGATCGTCAACAACGGAGCAATTCGCTCGTAGATCGGCCCCGAGTACAAGATCAGATAGGTCGACAACCCGATCGTGATGAGACCCACCAGGGTGACGAGGCCCACGGTGTCGGACTCGATGTGCCCGAGCTCGAGCCCCAACGCCGCCAAGATCAGCGAGAACTCACTGATCTGGGCAACGGTCAAACCGGCGAGGAACCCGACCCGACGTGGATAGCCCATCGCCCCCATGATCACGAGCACGATGATCGGGTTGCCCACGAGCACGAACAGCGACAACACGATCGCAGAGGGGACTTGGTCACCAATCAGCCCGAGGTCCATCTGCGCGCCGAGCTCGATGAAGAAGAAGAGCAACAAGAAGTCCCGAAGCGGTGTGAGCCGCGTGCCGATCGCCTCCCGGAACGGGGTGGATGCGAGTGCGAAGCCGGCCAGGAACGCTCCGACCTCCGTGCTGAAGCCGAGCGCATCGCTCACCGCAGCGACCACAACGGCCCACGCAACGGCGAACACGAGGAGCAGCTCGGAGGAGCTGGCGATCTGGTGCAACACCGCCGGCAGGACCCACTTCATGATCAAGGCGATCGCTCCCAGGAAGGCCGCGCCGCGCACGACCATGAGCCCCAAGTCGACAGCGAGCGACTGGTCCGAGTCGCCGCTGAAAGCGCTCAAGGCGATCATCACCAACACCACGACGATGTCCTGCACGATCAGGAAACCGATCGCGATCTTGCCGTGCAGATCATCCAGCTCCCGCTTGTCGGACAGAAGCTTGACGATGATGATCGTCGACGAGAACGTGAGCGCTATCGCCACGTACAGCGCAGTGACCGTGTCCATTCCCAGCAACAGCGCCAGCAAGAACCCGACCCCGGAAGTGAATCCGACCTGCCCCAAACCGGTCGCCAATGCGACCGTGCCCATCGTGCGCACCAACTGAAGGTCGAGTTTCAAGCCGACCAGGAACAGCAAAACTGCGATACCGATCTCGGCGAACAATTCCAGCGGCTCGGCGTCGGCCACCAGATCAAACGCCGAAGGACCCAGTGCCACGCCGACGGCGATGAAGGCAACGATCAGTGGCTGTCGAAGCTTCGTACCAACGAATCCGACCAGAGCAGCAGCTGCCAGGATGACAGCCGTCAGCTGGAACGCATCATCCATCGCCAGCGCCTCCGAATTCCCCACGGCGCGACCCCGCCTCAGCGACCGCCTCCGTCGTGCACCACGACGTTCCACTCACAAAGACGCTCAACACAGACCTCCTACCAGGGACGGCATACCCAACCCGCCACGGGCAACGCGCGAATCAGCTCCGAACCCTCACGAGCATCTGCCGAACCTACCCGGCACGGCCGGTCAAGACCTCAACCTGAAGCGGCCGCGATCCGACAACGTCCGCTCAGCGCTCAGGTCAACATCGGATGAACGCGGGAAGCTCCCCGTATCGGCCGAAACCAGGCCGATGGGTGGAGCGACTCGACGCCCATCTGCGATCCCTCGTACGTGTCGGGGTCGTCGATGCCGTCGAAGGCCGGGTCGAACAGGTACTCGTGGTCGAGGTCTTCGAACAGCAGGTCTCGCAGGTCGTAGAACGTCCTTGTCTGCTCGCCAGTCAGTTCCTCGAAGCAGATCTCGGCATGGTCGAGGACCGCTCGTAGGACCAGCTCTTCTCCCCGGCACCGGGGTGGCTCCCATCTGTCCTGGAGCCTGCCCGCGACCACCAGCAGGCAGGCGTACATGCGCCGCATCATCTTGAAGTCGTAGAAGTCGACGTAGCGCGCCGGGAGGAATCGGTCGCTGAACATCTGAGGCACCGCCGCCGGCCCGGTCTCGTGGTAGAGCTCGACGAGTTCGGCCAGCAAGAAGTCGTCGACCTGCTCCACCGCATCCGACAGCGCCTGACGCTCGGTCGAGGTCAACGTCGAACGAATCTGGTCAGCGAACTCCATCCGGCAAGTGTCGCGCTCGCGGGCGACAGGTTCCTTCATGCCCGCGCGCCACCGCACGTTCCAGCGGCCAGGTCATCCCACGAAGCCCCTGCCCTCTCCATTCTCGGATTCGGTGACGGGTTCGGCTGTTGATGGAACCTGCCATCCGGGCCGTCGGACTGCGAAGGTCGTTCCGCGTCGCTGCGCTCCGGGGCTCCACCTTCCTCCGCCCGCCAACACCGCACGGCTTGACGGCTCCACAGCCGAACCCCGGACCGAAACCGGGGACCGATCAGAGGGCGAGCCTCGTCGGGGAAGTCGGGGCTCGCCCTCGCCGCTCGGAGGCGCACCTGGCAAGGAGCCATCCATGCACATCGACCGCATCGCCGCCCGCATCATCGACCGCTTCGACCACCGACCCGGCGACGTCGAACTCGACCACCCCTACCGGCACCGCTGGTGGCTCTCCGTCATCGGACCCACCGCCACCGTCCTGCTCGACCACCTCACCGCTATCGACACCACGACTGGCAAGTCCACGACACACGCGTGGACAGCGTGCCGGCGAGCGCAGGTGCGCCGATCGCCCAGGCATTGACCTAAAGCATGGTTGAGGTTCTAGGTTCGCTCCCATGACCGATGCCTCCCGCCGAACAGAACAGCGGCTCGCGAACGACCGCAATGTGTGGCTCGCCACGGTGCGTCCAGACGGGCGTCCGCACATCACGCCAACCTGGTTCGTCTATCTCCGTGAACGGTTCTGGATCGGCACTGGTCAGCACAACGTCAAGACCCGAAACGTCACGACGAACCCATCGGTCTCCGTTGCTCTCCAGGACGGCGACGAACCGATCGTCGCCGAGGGCATCGCCACAGTCCACCTCCACGAACGTCCCGACGACGTGGTGAAAGCGTTCGCGACGAAGTACGACTGGGACATCACCGTCGAACACGACGCCGACGTCGGCACCGTTGTGCTCTGGGAGGTAGAACCCCGGAAGTGGCTGTTCGAGGGACCCGACTAGACCCCAATCTGCGAGACAGCCAGTGGATCCCGCTGCCTCGAGCGAGAACCCACCAGACACCGGGGTCGTTGTGAGCAACGACTCCTGCGGCACTCCCGGGCGGACGCGAGGCGGCCTGCGAATTCGGCGACTTGCCAATGCAGCGAGCGCGGCAAGCGTGGGGCTGGATCCGCTGGCCGCTCGCCACGGCTCCTCGACCTGAGCGCCAACCCGGGAGTCGTCGGCCATCGAGCCGACGGCCGATAAGCCCTGCGGAAGGTCCCAACCGTGTCGCCGGTACACGTCGACCGCAGTCGTTCTGGCGGAACCGGCCAAACCGCCAACGCAGTGAGCACTCGTAGCGACGGTCAACCCCGAGATCGCGCTGCTCGCTCAGACGGCGCCGCATGAGAGGTCCTGGCGGAGGAAAGCGATCGAGCTCATCGGCTTGCTGTCGTTGACCCGGTGGTGTCTGCGTGGCCAGGCCGCTGACTTGCCCGTCGAAGCGCCCACTGACCGGGGCCCGTTTCGGTCTACGGGTTGCGGCTTGTGGTGGAACCTGGCGTACGGGCGTCGTGCCGACAAGGTCGTTCCGCTTCGCTGCGCTGCAGGGGCTGCACCTTCAATCTGCCCGCCGGCACCGCACGCCTTGACGGCTCCACAGCCGAACCCCGGACCGAAACCGGGGAACCGATCAGAGGGCGAGCCTCGTCGGGGAAGTCGGGGCTCGCCCTCTCCCATCGGAGGCCACCACCACAGGAGCCCACGATGCACCACACCCGAATCGCCACCCGCCTCACCGACCGCCCACACCCGACACCCACCGACATCGACATCGCCCACCCCTACCGGCGCCGCTGGTGGCTCCCCATCATCGGCCCATCCGCCACCGTCCTGCTCGACCACCTCACCCACACCGCCACCGACCACTGGCAGGTCCACGACGCCACCGAACTCGCCATCCGCCTCGGACTCGGCAAAGGCACCGGACGCCACTCCCCACTGATCCGGACCTGTGACCGGCTCGTCACCTTCGGCTTCGGCCGCTACGACATCGAACCCGGCGACCCCACAGCCGAGCCCTGCCTGACCATCTGGACCACCACCTCGATCGTCACCGAACGCTCCACCCGCCGCTGGCCGGAACCGATGCGCCGAGCCCACACCGCAGACCTCGAAGCCCTCCACCAGCTCTTCCCATAGCCCACCGGGTCGGCGGCGGCACATCCCGGCCGCCGACCCTTCACGCGCAACCAAGGTGCCGGGTAGCGGGAGTCGGCTGCCGTGACGGCCCGCTTCCGGCGTCAAGCCCGTTCACCATCACCCGGCCCTGCGGGCCGAAGCACACCCGTGTTCCGGCCCTGCGGGCCGAAGGCCAGGGCTTGACACCGCGGGCCGTCCCGGCGGGATCGCTTCCAGCGAACGCAGCGCAGCGCTGCGTCCGCACATGCGAACCAACGGAGACGATCACCAATGAACTACACCGACCACACCAACGCCGTCACGACTCGCCTCGTCGACATGATCCGCACCGGCGCTCACGGCCAATGGGTCATGCCCTGGCACACCCACGGCGCCGCCGGGCTGTTCAACACCCGCAACGCGATCACCGGAACCCCCTACACCGGAGCGAACACGATCGCCCTGTTCCTCGACGCCCTCGAGCGCGGCTTCCCCACCGCCGACTACGCCACCTTCAACGCCTACCGCAACGCCGGCGCCCAGGTCCGCAAAGGCGAACGCGCCGCGTACATCACCAAATGGGTCACCCCCACCAGCCGCACCGACACCGACACCGCCGACAGCGACGGCGACACCGGCCGGCGTCGGCTCGTCCCGAAGGTCTACGCCGTCTTCAACGCCCACCAGGTCGACGGCCACACCCCCCAGCCCTCACCCACTACCGGCACCGCCGCCGACGAATGGCTCGCTGCGATCGGCGCCGATGTCGTCTATGGAGGCGATCGCGCCTACTACTCCCCCGCCGTCGACCGGATCTACCTTCCCCACCCCGACCAGTTCCGCGACGCCGACGCATTCCTGGCGACGTCCCTCCATGAACACGTCCACTTCTCCGGGCACCGGTCACGCCTCGACCGGCTCGACCCCACCGCCACGTTCGCCAGCCCCGCCTACGCCACCGAGGAACTCATCGCCGAGCTCGGCGCAGCCATCGCCGCCGCCCGCCTCGGCATCACCACCCAGCCCCGAGACGACCACGCCGCCTACCTCGCCCACTGGATCGAGCTCCTCGACGAAGACCCCAAGATCCTGTTCCGCACCGCCACCGCAGCGCAACGAGCTGTCGACCACCTCGACGCCCTCGCCACCGCCACGACCGGCAGCGGCAGCGGCAGCGAGGAGGCGGCAGCATGAGCCGCCCGGCCAGCGCCCGCCTCCCGTTCGGGCCCCTCGCCGCCGAGGCCCGTGCTGCGTCGATCGGATCCCTCGCCCAACAGATCGGCGTGTCCCGCCGCACCGTGCACCGTTGGATCATCGATGGCATCCCCGCTGGCCAAGCCGACCGAGCCGCCATCGCCATCGGAACCCACCCCGCCAACCTCTGGCCCAACCACTGGCACGCGCTCACCTGACGGCCCCGGCCGGCACACACCGGCCGGGGTCGAACACCCGACCAGGCACCGTCGCCTCCGGCGCGTGGCTCGACCACGCCGAGCATCGTCGCCCTCATCGCCGCCGAGACCCCAGCAATCGACCCTGGCAACCGTGCTCGAGCCGTGCAGCGCGTTCGGCCACCACCGCGGCACCCGAGCGAGTGAATCCCGTCAGCCAACAGCGCACCGGGGTCGATGCCCACCCGAACGACAGCACCGACCGCATGGACCCGCTCGAGACCGCCACGCCAGCAACACACCCGAGCCGTGGCCGTAACCCAGCGGTGTGCGCACTGGCCGCCACCTCCTCGGACCGGGGTACTCGATGCGTCATGCTCCACCGGGACCGCGCCGACGCAACCCCCTTCGCCGAAACCACTCGGCCCTACGGGTGCAGCTGCCCTACGGGCAGCCCCTCACTAGGCCCCGACGAAGAAGGTCACGGCCCTACGGGCTGCGTCGCCGCTCACACCCGGCGGTTGTGCCACCCCGAACACCCAGACCAAGGGGCACCAACCAGAAAGGCACACACCATGAACACCATCACCCTCGTCGGCCGACTCGCCACCGACCCCCGACTCGAACCCACCAACGGCAACCCCATCTGCACCTTCCGACTCGCCGTCGACCGAGGCCGCACCGAAGGCGCCGACTTCATCCCCATCAAGTGCTTCGGCACCCCCGCCGAACAGCACCACAAGTTCCTCGCCAAGGGACGCCTCGTCTCCATCACCGGACGCCTCGCCCACTCCCAGTGGACCGACGCCGACACCGGCCAGCCCCGAGAGAGGTACGAAGTCGTGGCGGCACTCATCGGCTACCTCGATAGCCCCAAGGCCTCGAGCGAAGCCAGCGAACTCAAGCCAGGGCACGAGCCCTTCTGAGCCAGCGGCCGCCGGGCCCGAGACAACCTCGGTCCCGGCGCCGGCTGTTGTTCTTCCGCCGGAGGAGATCGTGGAGCTCTCCGAGACTTGTCCGCTGGTGACTGTTGATGCCGTTCTCTCTACCTGGGCAGACGAAACACCGAATTGCGTTGTCCAGCACCTCGGCCTGTCGGAGTCGAACTACTCCGACCGGAGGCGGGTTCATCGGCAACACTTCGAGTCATGACCGAGACCCCATTCGATGCCTGCTGGGACAGGCTCGGCCGCGCAGATTCGCACCGGGGAACTATCAGCACGATCTGGAACGACTACATCGAGGGTGATCCGTTCGACTTCGACTTGACCCACGTCGGCGACGGCGTGCACATCCTCAGGGTGCGGCAAAGCGCTGCGATCCCACCCGAGTTCGCACTGGTGCTCGGCGAGTGGCTGTACAACATCCGAGCGTGCCTCGACTACATCGTGTGGGCCGCTTCAGCTCACCAGACGAGGCGGCTCCCCCCGCCGGACCAAGGAACCCTGCAGTACCCGATCTACGACCACGCCGATGCTTGGGATCGGAACCTCTACCGGCTGAAGCATCTCGCAGACCATCACCGCGACATGTTGCACAGGATGCAGCCGTTTAATAGCAATCCGGACGCGAACTACCTGGCGATCATCAACCGACTCGCTCGGACCGACCGCCACAGACGCCTGACCGTGACGACCGGCCACATCGCTGAAATGGGGCCTGTCATCCAGGTGCCCGCAGGCTGTCAGGCGACGCTTGAATGGGGCGAACGCATCCTCGTTGGTGGGGAGGCGCTGATGGCCAGGATCTCCGTGACCCCTTGGGAGGATGGCCACGAAGTGTGGATCAACCCGCGGTCAGGAATCGATCTCGACGTGGCCGAGTGGGCGGCATCGCCGTTCTGGCGGCCGATCCGCTTGCCCGAACGGATGGCAATGGTCCAGGTCTTCGTCAAGGCCGAGATCGCCACCTACGAGTACGACTGCACGCGCCAGAGCCGCGGGGAGGAACTACTCAGCGACGACTACCGGCAGGCTTGCGATCAACGGACCCACCCCGGCCCGATCGTTTATGCGGCTCGACCTCAGCCTGAGTGGGCTACCGCAGAAGACGGCCGACCGAGCACGCAGGATCGTTTCGCAGGAGACGATTTCCCGACCGGAGCAGCGCCACGGCGCGGGGGCTAGTTGCAGTGCCATGCGAACTCCCGCAGCATGCACAACTCCATAACCCCGGCGCCAAAGGCGGGCGGAGAGGACGTCCCCCGGGTGCTGTCATCTGCTCCGACTGACCTAGCTCCCTGCTGAGACCAGCACCAACACTCGGGCACCTCGAACGACCCATACCCGGTCTCGCGCTCGGCATGCGCACGCCCTCAGTCGCCGAGTCGGAGAGCCACCCAAGCCTCATCTCTCCAACGAAAAAACCTGAGACACAACGGCACCGCCCACACCCGCCACTTCTACGTCGACGGCCGCCGCTTCGGCTACCAGACCGGAACCGAAGTGTTCTACCTCATGTCCGATCACCTCGGATCGGTCATCGCGTCAACGTTCCTGTTCCTGAACGACGGCACCTTCCAGCGGTACTTCCCGTTCGGGCAACGCCGAGGCACCACCACCACACCCTCGCCATACGGATACACCGGGCAACGACGCGACAACACCGGGCTCATGAACTACCACTCCCGGTACTACGATCCCCTCCTGGGACGCTTCACTCAAGCCGACACCATCGTCCCCGACCCCGCCACCCCCGCCGCGTTCAACCGCTACAGCTACGTCATCAACAACCCGCTGAAATACGTCGACCCCACCGGGCACTGCTACGGGCTCGATGCCGAGAGCGCTAGCCGCTGTGAAGCAGGGTTTCAAGGAGCTCAGGACAACCTCGTTGATATTTACATGGGTGGCGGCAGTACGAACGGAGATCAGGTCGAACCGGCTTCGATGGCGGACACGGACCCTGTACCCGCGTACGAGAACGCCGTCGCGCACGCCTACTTCGGGGCCCGCGCCGACTACATTCTGGAATTCTTGTATCCGATCGCCAAGCAAGTAGCGGCAGCCCGCGGAGTTGTAGCGGTTTGCCCCGTGATCGGATGCGGCTACATCGCTACACAGGATGGCGAAGCGAAGGCAGCATGGAGATTCGGCCTTGCCTTTAGCATTCCCGACGTTAGGCTCTATGGGTCTCCCGTGGGCTTGTCAGATGAGGCGCCGAACCCGGGCGGCTCAACGGCTTTCCTTGATCTCGGCTTGGGGCCGAGCGCCTTCCAGGGATCTTGCGGGCTCGGATCGCGGGGCGACGCCTGCGGTGCAGCAATAGGACTCAACAGAAGCATGACGCCAAGCGAACTGGAGTTGAATTTCGGCCTGGGATTCGGGATCCTCGCTGGACCTGAACTATCGACGATGTTGGGCGGCTAATTGTCTCTACGTTCCTTCCATGCGGCTGCCGCCAGCCCAACCGGCGCTCCGCCAGCTTCCCTTCTTGGAGTTGTGCTCGTCTTGATCGCTGTCATTATCTGGGCGCTGACCACGCTGCTCGCGAACCAACGCAATCAGCGTCCACTCCTCACCCATATCGCGCGACCAGCAGTTGCCCTACTGATATCTGTCATCTTCTTGTTGGCGCTTACACTAAATTGACGCCCAGACACTCCAACAATCTTCAGCAATATCACCGAGGCGGTTCGAAGCCCTAGACATTACCGTTTCCTGGGGCGCCGCCTCAGCCACTTTCAACCGCCAATGCTCAGGCGTCCAGTGCCCCTGTGATGCCTCCTTGGTCGCTTGTGAGCTGTTCGTAGAGTTTGAAGCGCTCCGGGACGCTCCTAGGGGGCGACAAGTCGTGTGACGCTCACCCAGGCCGGGGTCACCACCGCCTACCTGTCCGACGCGTTCGGGTCCCGGGTCCGTGAATCCAGCCCCGCCGGGCACACCGTGTTCATCGACCGCTGGGCCGAGCACAACGGCACCACCCACACCCAGCACTTGTACATCGGCGATCGCCGGTTCGCGACCAACGCCGGGACCGCGCTCAACTACTTCGTCGCCGATCACCTCGGCTCGACCATCGCGTCGACGTTCACGTTCTTCAACGACATCAAGTTCCGCCGGTACGTCCCCTTCGGCCAGACCCGAGGAACCGACACGGTCCCCAGCCAGCACGGCTACACCGGACAACGCCGCGACACCACCAGCCTCATGAGCTACCAGTCCCGGTACTACGATCCGTTGGTGGGGCGTTTCACGCAGGCTGACACGATCGTGCCCGACGCGGCGACTCCGGCTGCGTTCAACCGGTACAGCTACGTGATCAACAACCCGTTGAAGTACGTGGACCCGACGGGACATTGCTACGGGCTACCAGCCGACGCTGCCGATGCGTGTGTGGGTGTGTTCAACGATTCCCCGCTGGCTGGCGGGTATCACCTCGAGACCTGGGGTGCTGCCGGTGAGCTCGGCTGCGGTCATGTCATCTGTGAGACCTCGGCCACCCAGCAGGGCACGCCGGGCGGCTCGGTGGGGGTGACGATCGACACCTTCATCGCACAGGCTGACGGCTCCCGGCGTGTCGGTCACCTCAGGGCGGTCTTCAACATCGACCGTCTGAACCCGATGGGCGGAACCTTCGGCGCGGGTGTCACCCGTCGATCCCAGTCTCCCTGGAGTGACACACTGAATTGGACAACGTCGGCAGCTGGACTCTGCGCGATGGGGGCCGGCCTGTTCGCCCTTGCATCCGGGGGCGCAGGAGGGGGCACCTACGCCCTCTGCGGGGGCGCGGCAGCTGCGGGTGGCGTGGCCCAGGTTGGTGTGGGAGCTGCGCGAGGTGATCGCAGTCAGGTCGTGACAGGCGGGTTCAATGCTGCGGGCGGTGGACTCGGGGCGCTTGGGGGGGACGGCTGCTCGCGCGGTTGGCGCTGCTGACGAGGCGGTGTTCTTCGGAAACGAGTTCATGGGCTCTCAAGTAGCGACTTCACTTGCAACTGACGTAGCAACGTTCGCCGGCAGCGCAGCTGCAAGCCATGCAACGTCCGGTCAGGTGCCGGCGTGCCCCCTCGTGCGGCCGGAGTGCTGACATGGCCCGACAGTTGAACGCAATCCAAATGTTCTTTGTCTTCCTCCTCGGATCCGCCGCGATTACTGGATGGGTAATGAGAAATGAGGGGCTCAGCTTGAATGAAGCACTTGGCAGCGGAATTGTTGCGTCCCTTGGTGCTTGCCTTGCTGGGTATTCGACGAGGCCCGCTGAGGAAGAGCAACCTCTGGGCAGCGTGATCCTGAAGCGAGCCGGTCAGATAACCGGTGCTCTGCTCTTCGTGATGGCCGGCCTCTACGCCTTGTCACGGTGAAATCGCGCGTGGCCTGAGATCTGCGTGTTTCCATCCATGGAACCGCATGACCAACTCGGCGTACAGACCCCGCCAACAATGTGGCCTCTGGCCCCGCCGACATCGGCGACAGGCTCACCGGGGTAGGTCGACCTTGGACGATCTGGCTGACATGCAGTTGTTCTACGATGCCGCGGGGAACGTGACCAGGACGTTGGATTGGCGGAACCCGTGGGTGTTCGGTGGTCAGAATCAGTGTTTTACCTACGATGCGCAGAACCGGTTGGTGGGTGCGTGGACGCATATGGCGCCGTCGACGTGTGCGAACACGTCGGCGTCGGATTCCGATGGCACCAACGTTGCTGCGCCGGGTACGACCTATCGGCACACCTATGGCTACAACCCGCAGGGCAACATCGTGTCGCGGCAGTCGTTGTGGGGCGGTACTTCGACGTCGACCTACAACTATGGGGCCGGGAATGCGGGTCCGCATGCGGTGTCGTCGATCACGGTGTCGGGTGTCGGGGTCGGGACGCACGGCTTCGGGTATGACGCGGCGGGGAACATGACGTCGCGGTCGATCGTGGGTCAGGGCACCCAGGCGATGGGCTATGACGTGTTCAGTCAGATGACGTCGTTGTCCCAGGGTGGGGTTACGACGCAGTATCCGTATGACGCGTTTCGGGACGAGGAGATGCTCGGGGGCCTCTTTTGTTAGCGGGGACGGAAGAAGTCTGGATCCGGCGCAACGCCTTCTGGGCCCTTAGGACGTCGGTGGTCTTCCTGCTCATCACGGCTTTCGCATTACTCTTCGCCCTAGGGGGCTGGAGGGGTGGGGTAGCCCAGGGACTCGAGCAAAAATTGGTCTGGATTGCGTGGGCTTACGTTGCAATTGGGCCAATGATGACCATTGACGCCCTCCGAAATACGGGCAAACCGGTGATGACTACAGACAACGGCATTCTCAGGGTTCGCGGATTCCGAACACAGCGATCATTCACTAACCGAAGTGGCCTTGAGATGAACGTCGTCCTGATCAGCAGACATTGGGCTTACCTCAGCATTCAAGACAACCATGAGCGGTCGATCTACTTGTTGATTTCTCGCTCGCAGATGGTCAAGGGCGACCTGACCACTCTCCAGAGCGATTTGTCTCGCTGGTACCGGGGCTGCCAGCCCTGATTGGTCCTAACCAGCGGAGCGGAGGGCGTCGCTTCCACCTGTTAGGATGTGGCGGTGTCTGAGCGTTGGACAGTTCGGCTCCCAAGGAGAGCGCAAGCCTTGGGCGTTTTCGCTGCGTGTGGCGCGGCATGGGGTATCGTCCTTGGTATTGCAACGGGGTTTCTTTTCTTTTTTCTGCTCGCCGTGTATCAGATAGGTGTCTCAATTCGAGTGCTTCGGCCATCAATTCAGGGCATCGGTGGATGTTTGGTTGTGAGGAACATTCGGCGAGTTGATATCGAAACCGCGCAAGTCGTGCGGGTTGAGGTACCGGAATGCAAGGGTCGCATCGGGCCACGACGAAAAGTATGTGAGATTGCAACAGACAAGCTCGTCGTCCGAGTACTCGCGCTAGAGTGTCGGCCCGGGCCTGGGATCATCGTCAGCTACTCAAAGGCCGAGCTCGAACGTCTGGTGGGTGATCTGCGGGAGCTCGTTGCTCGTAACTGAGGGCCGAGTCACGGTCGTCACTATTCAGTGCGGTACGGAGGAGTTTGCTGGAGTTGACCCGCCTCGACGGACGCCTGATCCTGGATGGAGTCCAGGGCGAAGATGCCCGGGTGACTGAACTCCACCCCCTGGCTACCGGAGCCTCGGGCTGACAGCCAGCAGCCGGTACCGACGCGGCCAAGACGAACACCAGTGTCGACAACCGACACGATTTCGGCCACGTCGGATCCGACGTGGCCGCATCCACCTCCCACCAAGCACCTCCGCCCGATCTCGAACACCACCTACCCGGACCGCCGACGGGTGAATTCAGGCTGAGAGGTCCAGGAACTCCCGAGCTGGCGACAGCTCTGGGCCGTGAGCCTCGTCACCTCCGTCGATACGGCACATTGCTGCCGAGGGTTGGCAATCGCGAACTGCCGGACGTGCTCATGCGCTTAGCCCCTCAGATCAGTCGGATGCGCGCCACGGAGCGATCGCGCCGAACTACATCCGTCCGCATCGCTCCTGGCCCGCCGACTCAGGCGAGCGCCAGGTCAACCGTGACCACCACACCGCTGTGATCGCTGATGCGCCTTCCATCGACGACGTTGGTCCACGCCTCGACGTCCACCACGGCGAAATCAGCGCTCACAGCGACGTGATCGATGAGCCGGCCAACTGCATGCTCATCCGCCGTGGCGACCCGCAACGGCACGAGCGCCGCACCCAGCGCGTCGGCCACCGCACGAGGCTGATTCACCCTCGGGATCCGCTGGTTGAAGTCTCCAGCGACGATCACCGGCCCGCCCCCTGCCTCTGCCACCGCCGGTCCGAGAGCCTCGCAGAACTCGACATGCTCCCCCCAGGGCTCCCGGCCAGTCCGACCACCCTTCACGTGCGCGTTTCGCCACGGGATGCAAACCGCGAGCACTTGGACCTTCCTGCCACGCACGTTCGTCGTCCCCTGGACGAATCGGCCGTGAGTCGCACGCTCAGCGAGTTCCGTGACGCCCTCCCACGGGGTTCGTGACCATGCGATGACTTTTCGGCGTGCACCTCGGATCGGGTAGCCCCAGTCCGGTCCCCCATCGATCCGATGCGGATACTCGGACCAGTCGTGCAGCGAGTCCTCGGTCGTGACGACGATGTCCGCATCGAACTGTGCCAGATGCTCGATCGCGCGTGTGTGGCGGTCGCTCCCAGGCGTCGCCCACTCGAGGTTCCAGGTGGCGATTCGCAGTCGATCTTTCACACGATCAGAACTACCACCTTCTCAGGGCGCATCGGCGCGGCCCGTCGCACGAGGATTCCATGCTCGTCGGGCCAGCCGTACTGACGTCTTGTCCCAATCGCACAGCAGCAGCGGCCACAGATTGGCCATGGATGCCACGTCGTTGACCAACGGCTCACGGGCTGGCAGGTCAGATCACACCCCGCACGATGCCGGCGCCGGGAAGCCCCCTGCGAGATCGAGATGATGGCCGCCAAGCTCCTCGCCGCCGGCGTCAGCATCATTGCGAGCCCCCTCGTCGCCCTGCTCGCCCTGGTCTCACTCGCCACCGCGAACGCTGCCACCACCCCGGCCCCGGGACAGGCCCAGTTCGATCCTTCCGACGACGCAGTTAGCGACATCCCGCCGCTGCTGCTCGACCTCTACATCCGCCACGCCGCCCGCTGCGCCGGGCTCCCGTGGCAGATCGTCGCCGCGATCGGCAAGGTCGAATCCGACCACGGACGCTTCGGCGGCGCCACGCTCGGTCCTGACGGAACCATCACGCCCCCCATCATCGGCATCGCGCTCGACGGCACCAACGGCACCGCCCGCACCCCCGACACCGACGACGGCCGCTACGACGCCGACACCGTCTGGGACCGAGCCGTCGGACCGTTCCAGTTCATCCCCACCTCCTGGGCGATCTTCGGCCAAGACGGCAACCGCGACGGCGACCGTGACCCCAACAACGTGCATGACGCCGTCCCCGCCGCCGTCGCGCACCTCTGCCCCCACGGACGCCTCCACGACATCGAAGCCGCGATCTTCGCCTACAACCGCTCGAGCGACTACGTCGACCTCGTCCTCGAATGGGCCGCCCGCTACACGGGCCCGCTCGCCGCCATCGGCCCCGTCGTCGCCGGCTACGCCTACCCCGCACCCCCTGCCTACGCCACCGAAGCCATCGCCATCGCCCCCCACCACACCTACCCCGCCGCCGACTTCGCCCTACCCGTCGGCACCCCTCTGTTCGCCATGGTCGACGGCACGATCACCGTCGCTATCGGCAACGCCGGCATCTACCCCGCCAGCGGCGGCCGATGCGGCAACACCGTCATCATCGCCGGCACCGACCAAGCCACCTACACCTACTGCCACCTCACCACCGTCGCCGTCACCGCCGACGACAACGTCACCGCCGGACAAACCATCGGCCTCAGCGGCGGCCAACCCGGCACCCCCGGCGCCGGCAACACCACCGGCCCCCACCTCCACCTCGCCATCACCGCCTACGGCCGAGCCGTCTGCCCCCAACCACTCCTCCTCGCCATCATCCGCGGCACCCCCATCCCCCCAACCGCGGCACCCACCACCGGCTGCTACTACCCCGGCCCCTCGACCAACTGGCCGGCATGGCTCGACGCCGCCACCCGACCCGAACCACCAACCCGCGAAAGGACCACACCATGAGCACCGTCGACGACCTCAACCAAGGACTCATCGACATCGGCGACGTCGCCGCCCTGCTCGGCCGATCCGAACGTTTCGTCCGGCGCCTCGTCGAGGAGAACCGGATCTCATACATCAAGGTCGGCAAGTACGTCATGTTCCGCCGCGCCGACGTCGACGCATGGATCGACGCCCGCACCGTCCCCCAGAAGCACTTCGACTGATGCCACCGATTCGCGTCACACCCCCGTCGTACCTTCAGCATCACGAACTGATTGTGAGGAGCCGCTGATGGCCAGCATTCGCAAGCGCACGACTCCTGCCGGTCACATCCGGTACGAGGTCGTCTACCGCGGGCCCGATCGACGCCAGCGCACGAAGACGTTCAAGCGCAAGACCGACGCCCAGCGCTACGCCAACACCGTCGAGGCCGACCTCGTGCGGCACGACTGGGTTGACCCTCAGCTCGGGCGCCAGCCCTTCGGCGAGTGGGCCGAGCGCTGGAGCGCGACCACCACCCACCTCAAGCCCAAGACACGTGAGAGCTACGACTCGATCATCCGGAACCACCTGATCCCCGAGTTCGGAAGCCGGCCAATGGCCTCGATCGACCACGCCGAGGTCCTGGCGTTCCTGTCGAACCTGACGAATCAGGGCAAGGGTGCTGGCACGGTCCGCAACATCCGAGACGTGATGCGCCTCGTCTTCAAGCTCGCCATCCGGAACGGCATTGTCAAGACCAACCCTGTCGAGGACATCAAGGCTCCAAGGAAGGCGAAGACAGAGATGGTCTTCCTCAACGAGAACCAGGTCCGGGCTCTCGCCGAGGAGATCAAGGACCCACCGCCTCTGCAGCGCGGTGCCTCCCATCGAGAGGGCGGCTACCCCGACTACGCGCTCCTCGTGCTCTTCGCCGCCTACACCGGGCTCCGAGCCGGCGAGATCGGTGCGCTCCGCGTCTCCCGCATCAACCTGCTACGCCGGCGAGTCGAGGTGTCCGAATCTGCTGACGAGGCACACGGCAGGTTCAACATCGGCCCGACCAAGACCTACTCAGGCCGCTCGGTCGGCATACCCCCACCCATCGTCGAGATGCTCGTGCCCTACCTGGCCACCAAGAAGCAGAGCGACCTTGTCTTCGAGGGCCCCGACGGCGGACCGCTCCGACACTCGAACTGGTACCCCCGCCACTTCAAGCCGGCCGTGATGCGAGCCGGCCTGCCACGGGATACCAGATTCCACGACCTGCGCCACACCTACGCAGCGTTCCTCATCGCCGAGGGAGCCCACCCCCGGGCGATCATGGAGCGCATGGGCCACTCGACGATCAACGTCACCCTCGGCACCTACGGCCACCTCTTCCCCGCCATCGACGAACAACTCGACGACGCACTCGCCCGACGGTTCGCGTTGGCTGTCTCAGGAGGCGAGAACACGACTTCTGCTCGGAGGCTGTCGCAGCGCTGACTCTTCCAGCGTGCCATCCAAAGGGCGGTCGAAGAACGAAGCACCCGCCAGGACCTTGAATGTGTCGCAATCGGTGGGAGAATCGCAGACATGCCAGAGCGAGCAGGCCATGCCTTCACCGGACCGGACACCGAGCCGCTGGACAATGACGCACGGCCGTGGGCAACCTGCCAGTCCGGCGCGGTCCACCGGGCCGACCAGAATCGCGGAGCCCCAGCGTGAGCGGAGGCGAAGTCGAGGAGCGCTTTGATGGGCTCCTCATCAAGGTGCTCGAGGTAATCGACGATGGCAATGCCTTCTTCGGTCGTCTGGCGAACGGGAATACGGCTCGCTTTAGCTTGGGCACTCCGGCGGATCTCGACCGTGGCGATCTCGTACTAGTAGGCGACGACTGGTGGCACCCAGCACCGACCGCAGTCTGGCCAGATGACTCGATGGTCGGGATTATCAGGAAGCGCATCGACGATGGATTCGTCGTCGAGATCGGCACAACGATCAAGGTAGTCAGAGGTACACCCTTGGTTTCCGTTGATGTGGGGAACACGGTTGAGCTGAACGATGTCGATGGAATTACCAACGTCATAGCCAGCACACCTCTCCGCTTTCGAGATGCGGGAGTTGACGAGGATCTGTCGGAGTATCTGGTGAAGCCAGGGGCGTCGGAGCTGGATTTCGACTCGTTCGGGGGATACGGCGATGTCATCGAACGAGCAAAGGAGCTCATCGAGACGCAGCTCGATCTCAAGGAAGACCTGGAGCGAATCGGAGCGCAGCCCGTCAAGGGAGTCATTTTCACGGGCCCGCCCGGCACGGGAAAGACCCACCTCGCCCGAATAATTGCAAACGTGTCGAATGCAAGATTCTACCTCGTAAGTGGACCATCGATTGTCAGCAAGTGGGTTGGTGACAGCGAGGAAACACTGAGGCGGCTCTTTGAGGACGCCGCCAAACAGGAACGAGCAATCATCTTCTTTGACGAGATCGATAGTATCGCAGCCCGACGAGCGCACGACTCTCACGGAGAGTCGAAGCGGGTTGTGGCTCAACTGCTCACGCTTCTTGACGGGTTCGAGACAAGCAGCAATATCGTAGTAATCGCGGCTACCAATCGAATCGACGATATAGACGAAGCTCTCCTGCGGCCCGGACGATTCGACTGGGAGATAGAATTTCGGCAACCGAATATCGAAGACCGATTCGCAATCCTGATGGTGCGGGCACAGCAGCTCCAGACCAGCGGGCAGCTCCCCCTAGAAGAGCTAGCGCTGGCCACAGAGGGTTGGTCCGGAGCAATGCTGACCGCGATCTGGACCGAGGCTGCGCTAATCGCCGCAAGCGATCACCGTCCCGCAATCGCTGACGAGGATCTGGCGCAGGCGTACGAGCGAGTTCGCTCACGCCCAGTGCACTCACAGAGGGGGAGTCAGCATGTCAATTAGATCGTGGCGGGCTTCACGGAAGCATCGCAAACGACTTGAGTCGGCCGCCCAGACCATTCAGCGCGACGAACCACTACGAGAGTTCGTATATCTAGACGCAGTGAGCCTCCACAGCCTGCTCGTTTCACAGAAGTCCACGATCCTTGAGAATATCTCGGAGGCCATGACTGAGGCGTCTGAGGCGGAACTCAAGAGTTCCGCTGCAGCAGAGGCCCTTGTCGCACGGAGTGAGATATCGGCTCGCTATCAAACCAGCAACAGCAACAACGTGCAGTCGTCACGTAAAGCGATAGTGCAGACCCTGTTTAAGGAGTTCAGAGAACTCCCACTGGAGTTCCGGCTCGCCGAGAACGACAAAGATCGGAGAGTAGTCGAAAGCCCGCAAGATCTTCTCTCCGACTCGAGCGGCCTCGCATGGAATGCATCGAATGTCAGGCGAGGCGATCTCGTAGAGATCCAAGTCGAACTTTCGGTCGATCCAGTCTTCAAGCTGGGTTCAATGATGAGTGAGTGGACTAGCATGGCTGAAGACTGGCCGGGCATGTTTACAGCTCAAGGGGCACTTGGATTTCTTCAGGATGCACAGCCCATCATGAAGGTTCTTGATCGGTTCTTGGCGGGACTCATACCAATCAAGGCACTGGCCACCGACCATGTTGTCGTGACGATTAATGGCAGCGAATGCATCGTGCGTAGGGATTCAATCAGCGGGCTGGGACTTGAAACTAGAGCACTGAAGGTCGTCGGGGTGACGGAACATCTTGGGTACTGGAAGGACATCCGACGGGTGCTCTTCTCAGGAGCCCAGTTCACCATGCTCTGTCGTGTGGCACGCGACGGCATCCATGACTCCTGGACGCCGGTGAAGCTCGCAGACCTTTTCAGCGAAGTTGCGCCGGGCCTGGTTGATCAGATCAATGCAATCGAATTCTCAGGCAACCCGATGGCTGGAGGCGCAGTCCAGCCGTCTGAGCCAAGTGCTCTCGACGTTGCTCTCACCGCCTACAAGGACTGGCTGGTGAATGGCGACCCCTCCTGGAAGGAGGACGCTGACGCTCAGTTCCAGCGCATCCTGATCAACAACGGCGGTGAGTCGAGCGCCACGTCGCAACGAGCGGCGTTCAACAGTGTTCGGGAGCTCGCGACCGCAACGCTTGACCTCGATGATGGCCCGTCGCCCGAAGAGGACCTCCAAGCTCGACAACGAGCGAGAGACGCCGCCGGACTCCCGCTGTTCCCCGCTCTGGCACCGAGGACACCCTCTCCGCCGATCCGCAGCGGCGCAGCGCAAGCTGTAGGCGAGGACCGTTTGATCGATGTTGAGGTGATCGCGATCTACTGGTGAGACCGCGTGTTCCTTCGGCGACCGCCAAGCGGGCTGCTCCGACCATCGCGACCCCTAGCCCGTATCAGGATCGACTGACGCCCGCGACTGGCAACCGGGTTCGAGTGAGCCCTCCACGGAGAGGTGGAGCCTGCGCAGCGTGAACGCTGAGCCCGTCCAGGCTTGGGTGCCATGCGCGACGCAAGTCGCTCGAGGCCCGCACCTTGTGAGTTTTCTGTGAGATCCCCGGAACGGCAGAAGGGGCCCCGACGCAGCGAGACCCCTTCTGAACAGGCACTTTGTTGGTGGCGGGGGCAGGATTTGAACCTGCGACCTTCGGGTTATGAGCCCTCTTGAACCCGAAGAGCTATCCGCAGGTCAGACCACGTTTCCCCAGCTCAGCGCCCATTTCCGACTTACCCCTGCTCCCCGCTGTTCCCCCCTGTCTACCGATGTCCCGGTAGATCCTTGGTAGATGCGGGGACTCGTGGCCCGGCCGGCAGCCGGCCACGTTGGGTGAGCGCCGGTCATGGCACCAACCGGAAGGCATCCACGTGAGCGGGACGTACGACCGAGAAGTGCCGCCGGTCCAGCGTGGCGATCTCAGACTGCCCCAACCGCTCGGCAATCGCGATCACGCTGGCGTCGGTTCCCCCGAGCCCCAGATCGACGTAGGTCTCGACGAGCTCAGCGACCCGAGCGAGGTCCGCGACGGTCAGGCTCTCGATCACGAGATCGCCGTCGTTGATCGACCGGAAGAACTCGGCCTCGGCGCTCGGACCCAGCTGACGACCGATCAGATACGCGGCCTCCGCCACCACCAGCGGCGACACGATCAGCGGACCCTGAGCAGTGCTCAACAGGTGCAGGCAAGCTTCGTGGTCTCGGTCCGCCGTGTCGGCGGCAGCGACGATCGGACCGGTATCGACGACCAGCACGGTCAGTCTCGCCCGAACCCCTCGGCCAACATCTCATCCGCATCTGCAGCACTACGGCCCGACGTCGAAGCACCCATCGCGAAGAAGCGGAGCTTCCTCGGCGACGAGTCCCCTCCCTCGGCAGGGAGCGAAGCGGCCAGCTCATCCACGAGTTCCTCGACCGAGATCCCGCGCCGGTCGGCCTCAGCCCGAAGGCGAGCCATCGCTTCATCGGAGAGGTCGAGCGTCACCGGCATCCCCTCATTGTACGACGCACTCCCCGATCTGTCGCCACCACGGCCATCGCAGGACTTCGACCAGAGCCGACGGGTCAGCCGCCCACGGCGTCAGCGACCCGCCCCTGGAGCGCACCCAGCGGCGTGGAGCCGTCGTCTCGGCTGACCGGACCGACGATCGTGTCCGCCAGCCACACCGACAACCCGACCAGATCGTCGGGATCCGATCGGCCGGTGCTGATCGTATGCTCGGCCATGAACACGAACTCGTTCATCACGCCCAGCACCTGACGACTGGCCGTCTTGGCAAGCACCACCGACTCCATCTCGGTCGTCTCCGCCTCGACGAACCGCGGATCGATCCCAAGCGTCGCGAACACCTCGGCCATCGCCGCCGGGAACCGGCCGACCACACCCGCCGCCGGTGCCAGCGGCATCAGGACCGGCACGAACGTCGACGCGTTCACGAACAGCGGGACCTGCGGGCGCCAGAACAACACGTTCGCATACCAGCCACCCAGCACCGTCGACGACGCCGGCGGATCCGGGACCGGTCGACCGACCCGATCCAAGAGCTTTTTCGTCCCCCGAACCGTGAACACGACGATCCCTACTTCTCGACCAAGGCGGCCTCGAGCACGGCGCACGCGTCATCGAGGAGCCGGGCACGGCGACGGTCGCTCTCGTGGTTGGCCTCCGATGCCACGTAGCCGACCAGTTCGTCGAATGCGTCCGACGGTCCTGCCAACACGACTCCTTCCGAGGAGCCTCGGGCGCGAGCGATCAGCAACTCCGACGCCGCATCCAACACCAACACTTCGCGGAGCAGGTCGAACAGAGCGCGAGACATCGCGACTGCGATCCCCTCGCCGTCGGCGTAGCTGTCATCGAGCTCGGACACATCGGTCGGCGACCCCTCCCAACCGGTGATCACACCCTCGTCGCCGCAGACATCACACGCCCAGGCGATCTCCCCGTTCCCCTGGCGGAACACCATGATGAAGCCCTCGCACGGCCGCCGGCCGGGGCGCTTCGTGCACCCGACTCCACTGGTCGCGCTGGTCCCGACCGGCCGGGCGCTCCCTGCACGCACGATCGCCTCGAGCTGCGTAGCGAGTCGCCTCGCCGGGCCGGGAACATCCTCGGGCATGTCGAGGTAATGGCGAAGATCGCAGACCAACACGCGAGAAACGGTAGCCCGCCCCTCTCACTTGCGACTCCCTGACCGTGAGCGCCTTCGCCGGGAGTCGATGACCTTCGGGTTGGTTCCGAAGTCGTCAACGTCGTGGGCCGATGGGTGGCGATGACCTACATCGTGCAACGCAAGTCCCGCTTCTACGTCGTCGCCTACGACGGCATCGACACCCTTGTGCCGCCCGGGAGAGTGACGCGTGGGTGCTGACCAGGGCTGATGCCGCCATCCTGGTTCGGCGTGTTTCGTATTCTCTACCTGCTTCTAACCAGCCTCGCTCGCCTCGCAGTGAGATCGGGGCGCTCCAAGGACCTCGAACTCATCGTCCGCCGCCACCAGAACGCCGTGCTGCGACGCCAGATCGCGCGACCTGCGCTCACCGACGACGACCGGACACTGCTCGGCGCGATCGCTGCCGCGCTCCCCCGCCGACTTCGCGATGGCTGGATCGTGACGCCCGAAACGCTGCTGCGATGGCACCGCCAACGAATCGCCAAGCACTGGACCCAGCCTCCAGCCCGACGCATCGGTCGACCACCCACGAGCGCCGAGCTGCGCCAGCTGATCGTGCGCCTCGCTAAGGAGAACCCGACATGGGGACACCGACGCATCCAGGGCGAACTCGCCCGGCTCGGCCACACAATCGCCAAGACCACCGTGTGGCAGATCCTCACCGACAACGGCATCGACCCCTCCCCGAACCGATCCGAGGTGACCTGGACCGAGTTCCTGCACTCCCAAGCAGCGGTCGCGTGCGACTTCTTCACCGTCGACACCGCGTGCTTGCGCCGCGACTACGTCCTGTTCTTCATCAATGTCGAGACACGCGAAGTGTTCTACGCCGGCGCCACCGCCAACCCCACCGGCGCCTGGACAAACCAAGCAGCCCGGAACTGACGTAGGCCCTCAGGACCGAGCTCGACCGCAATCCCTAGACCCCCCGGTGCTTGGCGCCTACCTTCGCCTGCGCCCGTGTGGCATTTCTCGTGGTCTCGTTCTCGAGTGTCCAGACGATGGCGATGCCGGCTCGGGGGAAGGTCCAGCCGTCGGCTTCGACGCGGAGGAGTCGTGGTTCGGTTTGGTTGGGTGAGTGTTCGATGCGGGTGGGTCTGGTGGTGGGGATGAGGTCGATGGCTGAGATGGTGTGGATGCCGCAGCGGGTGTAGTCGAAGCTGAGTTTGATGTCGCGGGTGGGTTGTTCGATGTCGAAGATGAGCAGAGCCCTAGTGGCTACCGGACCAGTAGTAGAGCGTCTTCCACTGCTTCCACTTGTAGATCGGCGCTCGATTCCGAGCCTTGAATTCGCCGTTTAGCGCCTCGTAGTTATGGGCGTCCGTCGCTAGGAAAAGATACGCTGGAGTATTGGCATAGTAGACTGTAGCCGTTCCAGTCGTGTACCACGTACCCCAGAATTTGTACTTCATCCGCGCCTTCGTGCCAGTGCAGTTACCCTGCACGATCCCCTGCGCCTGAGTCTGGGAAGGACTGTTGACTGAGACCCATCCATTCAGGTCATCAGGACTTCCAGCACATCCATCTATATTCCATGTCGAGGTCACCGTAACGTGAGCATTGGCAGGGCTTGCGGTGACTGGGATAAGAAGTACGAGGGTTGCCAGCGCTACTGCAACACGATCCTTGAGTCGCACGCTTTGAGTATTTGTGGTCACCTCAGCCATCCCTTCACTCGAAGACCAAGTCGGTGGGCACGGGAACCGGAGCGGAAGGCACAATCTCGCCTGACTCCGTGAAGACAGCATCGGGCTGGTAACGGCTTAGCTCCTCCTCATACTGAGCCTCACAGGCATCCATCTCGGTCGTGTCAGGGCCATTGATCGGATCAGTGTCCGGACTTGCTGCGTGCCTCACGACATACCGAATAGCCCCAGTGAAAGCACCAGACGTCTCCTCGTAGGTGCCAACCTCGTCTCCCGTCGCCCTGATGCAGGCGATCACCATCATCGTGAGGTCGTTATACTCGGCGAGAGAGATCGGTTCGCCCCGCAGCTCAGGTGGCAAAACCTCCGATGCTGAGGGTGACGCTTGGGTCGGGGCCGCTTCCTGGTCAGGTGGAGGCACCGAGGCCTCTTCACCATGAGAAGATGCGCCATCCCCGCCAGGTGGATGTGAGTGCTCCCCAAGGCCATCATGAGCGTGTGTGATAGAGGCTGAATCCGGCTCGCCGTCAGACGGTTGCGCCGCAGCGATTGATCCAGCCACGATTGCGCCGGCACACACGCCAGCGAGCAGCCAACCAACTCGTGGCACTTTCATGGGCACGTTCCCCCTTCGACCGCGGAAGTGAACCAGCGGCACAAGCGCAAGAGTATGCAGCACTTCGCCGTCGAGTCAACAAAACGCCTCTGAAGACGTAGCTTTGTCGCTGTGGCAGTCTGCGGGTTTGTCGATCCACATTGCGACAGATCCGGCGGCGATCACCGGCGAGAGACAGCGAAACGGCGCACCCCTCACCCGCCACGAACCACGAGGGGCTCAGGCGGACGCTGGAGTGCGCCGCTTCTCGCTGACCATGCCGCTTCGAGCAGCCATATATCCCTGAGTGAAACGAAGGGCATCTGCTGAATCCTAAATTCTATGTATCGTCCCACCTAATGCACTCAATCGATACCGCGCCGAGCGTCAGCTCAAGGCTATATCCCTGAGAGCTAAACGTAGCCGATGTCTCTCCCTCGCGCACGAACTCCCCCAACTGAGAATCGGCTTCTCGCCACTCTAGTGGGATCAAATCAACGAGTTGCCATTCGTCGCCATCGACAGAGGCTGTTGCATCATTTCGGCATCCGTTCTCGGGGTCGTACCGAAGCTCAACGAGCTGAGAATCCGTTGAGCCTTGTTCGTTGCCACATGCAGCAAGTAGGGCAAGGGGCAACACGCTGAGTATCATAGCCCGACGGACGGCTCGTAAGCCGTGGTCGATAGGCCGCGCCACATGGTATTCACCCGACATGGATATCGACACCTATCGATTCACTGAAGGGCATGCTGCCCATTGGGGGGCAGATCTAGTGACCGCGGTTGATGCGCAATTAAAGTCAAAGTTCAGCGTCTGTTTGACGTCGAAGGCAGTCATTGCAATCGACTCAGCACCCTTCTTGCAGATAAATATTCCATCCATTGATGTGCCCAGCGCTCCTCCCCAGCCGCCGACGAGACCAGAGCCCGAGTCCCCGACCACGATCTCTATGGACGTACGAATCCACCGATTGCCGGGACATGTCGACCCACCCACATAATTCTCCTCTAGGACGTAGCCACATCGTCGCGTATCCGACCTGCCGAGAGACGCACACACGACATCCGAGTTCAGTTCCCAGCTATTGTGAAGCGCTCTCTCTTTTATAAATGTCTGGCAGTGGAATGGGCCGTGGTAGCAGTTGTCGTCAGCGTAGGCAGAGCTCATTCGTTTCGCATCTTCGTTAAACGAGAACACCGAGAACAAAAACTGGCTTCCGCTGGTAAGTGCCAGTGAATCGGCTTGGTCAAGCTCAAATGACGTTGTGTAGCCAGCGAAATTCTCATATGCGACGCTACCGCAGTGCCCTGCTGTCACAAGGTAGTTGAGACTTGCGGTGTGCCCGTTCGCCCCCCAAGTGCAATACCCGCCCGGATCTGCCTCTATGAGTAGCCCGGGCATTTGGCCTCCCCCATTGTGCAGACTCCCGGGCGAGTTGGCAGGCCCAGCGAGTTCACCCGCTACGACGCGCACGTTCCTATAATACGGCGCGCTCAACGCGCGGCTGGCTGGGCCAATATCCTGAGCATTGACAGTGACTTCAACGATCTTCCCAAGTTGGGTCAATTGAACTGAGACGTCGCCATCAATCCCAGCAGATTCCAGCGCCTCCGTTGTCGACTGCTTCATCTCATCAATCTCTGCGAGTGATGGATGATAACCAATGATTCGTAGTGGTGTTGCTTCGCCGACTATTGCTCGGATGCTGTTCTCAAAGTCGGAGGCACCGCCAACGACCGCAACGGTAACGCTTCCACCATTCATCTGGTCAAGCCAGGCCCCACCGAACTGGGGGTCATATGCTGAGGGCTGGTCGGAGTTTGGGGCCGCTGCGACCGAAAAGTAGTTTTCGATATCTTCTAGGAGGTCGCCACGCGCTTGACGTCGCTCAAACTCGTCCGATTCGTTGCGTGTGAGGTATAATCCGAGCACACCCATTCCGGAGTTCTGGGGTTGTTCCGTCAAGAGGCTAGCAAGATGTGCAGGCGACGTACTCATGTAGTCGTTGTAGGATCGGAATTCAAGCTGGTAAGCGACTTGATCAACCAATGCCTCTCGATCGGGCCAGAATCGTTCCACGTTTCGAAAGGCTGGTGAGGAGATCAATTCGTTCGCGCGATCCGTGGAGCTTCGCTGGACAGGCGGAAGGGTCTCTAGGTGCGCGATCTCAGCGCCTAAAGGCTCAGACTCGCCTGGCCCAATTATGTGCTCATTGTTTGCCGCATCTTCATGGGCAGCCGCCGCGGTAGCCGCGAGCGCAGCGAACAGTGCCAGCGCCAGTCCGAAAATTGCTGATCGCATCAGCAGATGTCCAATCGTTATGAGAGACATTACCGTATCGACGCTTCGCAGATCAGGCAAGCACAATTTGAGGACCACGTGGGGTGTAGCGACGCCCCGCCCGGTCTCAGCCGAAGGGCTCGGCGTCCGAGAGTTGAGTCCGAGAGGGTCCGATCTTGTTGGGTGGGCGGAACCGCCGGCGTCCGGTGGGTATCGATGTCGCACGAGATCCTCACCCGGCGGACCCTGCCGTTGTTGTCGCGTCGTAGGCGCCGAAGATGGTGTGATGGAGCGAGCACTCCTCGGTGTTCGAGACTCGAGCAGAGCGCCATGGCCGAAGACCTCGAGTACCCCGAGTCTGGTCGACATCAGCATCGGGGAGCGCACGAGTTGCCTCGGACCGGCGGCCGCCAGCCTGGCCTCCAGACCGCTGATCCCTCGGAGTGTTCTGGAGCGGGCCCACCCGATCGGGACGTGCCGTTCCTGAGCGGGTCGACGAGCTGCGATGTCGCCGCTGGTGTCGAGTGGTCAGCGTGGGCGGTCCGGCCCTGCCCACGCTCACGTGAATCTCCCCGGAGTTGCTCGTTGAAATTCGTCACCCTTTGGGTCCACCGAAACGGGTGGGGCTCCTCTCTGCTGGACGTTACGAGACGTTCCGGCTGGGAGAGGAGCCCTTCCCTGATGATCACAAAGGGAGAAGACGTGGAGATCCACGCGTTGAAGAAGTAGGGGTGGTCGATTGCTGCGATCGCCCGTCATGTGGGCCGGGACCGCAAGACGGTTCGGGCGTATCTGAACGGCGACCGCGAGGTCGGCGTGCGGGCGAGGCCTGACGGGGAGGTCGATCCGTTTGATCTGATCGAGCCGTACGTGCGCCAGCGTCTTGCCGAGGATCGGCATCTGCGGGCCACGGTGCTGTTCCGGGAGGTGCAGGATCTGCCGTCGGGCTATGGGCGGGCGTATCAGACGTTCACCCGCCAGATCCGCGAGCGGGGACTGCGCCCGCATTGCGAGGCGTGCACGGCATCGAAGGGCCGGGCCCATGTCGACATCGAGCACCCGCCGGGTGAGGAGATCCAGTGGGACTGGCTCGAGTTGCCGGTGACGCCGTGGGGCGCCAAGGCGTACGTGTTGGTCGGGGCGTTGTCACACTCGGGCAAGTTCCGGTGCTGGTTCTCCGAGTCCGATGACCTGGCTCATCTCGTCGTCGGGATCCACGAGGTGCTCGGTCGTCT
>JBKAGO010000043.1:0-123678 GCA_046290435.1 Acidimicrobiales bacterium | reverse complement strand
CGGTGGGTCGCCGCTGCTGCGCAGCCCGCCGACACCGGCCGGCGACGTGCGCCCCGGAAGCGCGACGAGACGACCACAGACGGGGGATCCCGGCGCGTGCACGCCGGAGACGAGCCGGCCCAGAAGCACCGCGTATACAGGGCCGACCAGCCCCGGGGGAGCCCAGCCAGGCCGCGGCGCCCCGGGTGAGCCCAGCCGGGCCGCGGCGCCCCGGGAGAGCCCAGCCGGGCCGCGGCGCCCCGGGTGAGCCCAGCCAGGCCGCGGCGCCCCGGGGGAGCCCAGCCGGGCAGCGGCGGCCGTGGACAGGTCGGCGTTGTCGCCTCTCCCGAGACGGCTGGGCACCCCGGTGGGTCGCTTGGGTACCCCTGAGCCGTCTCGGCGTGTCGCCGCTGCTGCGCAGCCCGCCGACACCGGCCGGCGACGTGCGTCCGGCAAAGGGGACGAGACGTCCAAAGATCGAGGGATCCCGGCGCGTGCACGCCGGAGACGAGCCGGCCCAGAAGCACCGCGTATACAGGGCCGACCAGCCCCGGAAGAGCCCAGCCAGGCCGCGGAGGCCCGGGACAGCTTCAGCCGGGCCGCGGCGCCCCGGGACCCGACTCCGCGAAATCCCGCTGATGTAATTTGGCCTGATCGCGACTAGCGTCGCGCGCCATGTTCTTGAAGTCGTTGACGCTCAAGGGGTTCAAGTCGTTCGCGGACTCGACCACCCTCGACATGGAGCCGGGGGTGACGGTCGTCGTCGGCCCGAACGGCAGTGGCAAGTCCAACGTCGTCGATGCCATCAGCTGGGTCCTCGGGGCGCAGGCGCCCTCCAACGTCCGCTCCCAGAAGATGGACGATGTCATCTTCGCCGGCACCGCCAAGCGGGCGGCGCTGGGGCGGGCCGAGGTGTCGCTCACCATCGACAACACCGCGGGCCTGCTGCCCATCGACTTCGCCGAGGTCACCATCACCCGCACGCTCTTCCGTGACGGCGACTCCGAGTACTGCATCAACGGTGTGCCGTGCCGGCTCCTCGACATCCAGGAGTTGCTGTCGGACAGCGGTGTGGGGCGCACCCAGCACGTCATCGTGTCGCAGGGCCAGATCGACGCCGTGCTCAACGCCCGCCCCGAGGATCGGCGCATGATCATCGAGGAAGCCGCGGGTGTCCTGAAGTTCCGGCGCCGCCGCGAGAAGGCCCAGCGCCGGCTCAAGGCCACCGAGGAGAACCTCACCCGGGTGCAGGACCTGCTGCGCGAGGTGCGCCGCCAGCTGCGGCCGCTCGAGCGTCAGGCAGATGCGGCCCGCCGCCACGGCGATGTCGTGGCCGAGCTGCAGACCTTGCAGATCCATCTGGCCGGCCGCGAGTTCGACAGCCTCGAGGGACGCCGGCGGGCCGTTGCCGATCGCCGTAGCGAGCTCGATCGACGCGACCGCGACCTCCGGGCGACACTGGCCCGTCTCGACGAAGCGGTCTCGGTGGCCGAATCCGAGCTGTCGGCGACCGGCGCCGGCGACATCGGCGATCGCCTCGCCCGTGTCGAGGGCCTGCACGAGCGGGCCAAGGGCTTGCGGGCCGTGTTGAGCGAGCGCATCGGGTCATTGACCCGCGAGCTCGGCGCCACCGTCGACCAGGGGGTTGTCGAGACCCTCGAGGCCGAGACCGAGCGGTTGCGGCGCGAGCTCGAGGAGGTCGACTCCACCATCGAGGCCCTCGCTCCCGATTCCCGCCGTGTCGAGGCTGCGGTGGCTCAGATCGCCGAGCAACGGTCGCTGTTCGAACAGCAGTACCACGAGGCCCCCGAACAGCCCAGCAACGAGGCCGCCCGCCTCCGGGGCGAGCTCGCCGCCGTGTCGGCCTCGCTCGAGGCCAACGAGCGGACGGCGGCCGATCTCGCCGACCGGCTGCCCACCCTCGCCGAGACCGACCAGCGTCTGTCCACCGAGATCTCCGCGGCAGCCCAGGCCGTCACCGATGCCGAGGCGGCACTTGCCGAGCTGGCGCGTACCGTCGCCGAGGCCGAGCAGGCGCTGGCCGACAGCGAGGGTGCGGTCACCGAGGCCAACGAGGCGCGCAACGAGGCCGAGGCCGACCGCCGCGCGTGGAGTGCTCGCGCCGAGGCTCTGGCCATGGCCCTCGACGACGCCCGCGCCGCTGCCGGAGCGGAGTCGGTCGCCCACGTCGACGGCGTCGTCGGGGCGCTCGTCGAGCTCGTCGACATCGACCCGGGTTGGGAGCATGCCTTCGAGGCCGCTGCGGGTGCGGCGTTGCATGCCGTCATCGTCCGCGACGCCGATGCCGCCCACCGGGCGCTCGCCGCGTTCCATGCCGGCCAGACCAGCGGCGGTGTTCTCGCCCTGGCCGCCGCTCGGGGCGGTCCGGTCACCGGCGATCTGCGCGGCCACGTCCGCACCGCCGACGAGCCCGTCGCCCGGCTGGTCGACCAGCTCATCGGCGTGGTCGATGTCGTCGCCGACTGGGAGGCCGGTGTACGCGCCGCAGCGGCCGATCCCGGCGGCATCTACGTCACCCGCGAAGGCGACCGGTTCGCCCCCGACGGGTGGCGCGTGGGCATGGCCGGTTCGGGCGCCACGTCGGCGGCGCTCGACGAGGCGCGCCAACGTGCCGAGACCGCCACCCGGGCGGTCGAGGCGTGTCGCGACCAGGCCGCCGCTGCGGTCGCCGGTCGCGACGAGCTGCGGCGTCAGGTCAAGGTGCTCGCAGGCCGGCGCACCGAACTCGAACGCGAGCGCCAGCGCCACAAGGGCCGCCAGCAGGGCAACGAGTCCGATCTTCGGGCCCTGCGCGTCGAGGCCGAGGGCCTGCGTGGCCGCCTCGCCGAGGTCCGCGACCGCATCGACGTCGCCCGCCGACGCGAGGCCGAGTTGCGGGCCGAGCTGCCCGCAGCCGAGGCCGACGAGCGCGACGCCCGCGAACGTTCGCAGCAACTCGACGCCGCCCGCCAGCGGCTCGACGCCGATGCCGCCCAGGTGGCCGCCGAGCGCACCGAGCTCGCACGGCGGGTCGCCGCGGTCGAGGAGCGCCGTGGGTTCCTGCGTTCGCGCCTCGACGAGCTCGATACCCGCCTCGAGAACTACGCCGCCCAGCGCGCCGAGGCCGCCGAACGGCGCGTCCATCTCGAGCGCCGCCTTGCTCTGGCCGAGACGCTGCGCGAGACCGTCACCGAACGCGGCGCGGTCATCGAGGCCGAGTTCGCCGAGCTCCGTACCGAACGCCAGGCCCAGTCCGAGGCCGCACGCGCCGCAGCGTCGCGCCTCGACGAGCTCCGCACCGAGCGCAGCGCCGCCGAACACCAGCTCGGCGAGCTGCGCGAGCTGGCCACCCGGGCCGAGATCGAGGCCGGCGAGGTCACGATGCGACTCGAGGCCGCCGTCGAGGCGCTGCGGCGCGACCACGACTGCGAACCCCACGTGGCCGTCGCGACCGAATGCCCGCCGCTGCAGCCGGGCACGACGCCGGCAGCCCGGGTACGCGAACTCGAGCGCGAGCTGCGGATCATGGGCCCCATCAACCCGCTGGCGCTCGAGGAGTACGAGGCCCTCCAGGAACGCCACCAGTTCCTGTCGGACCAACTCGACGACGTCAAGGGCTCACGCCGCGAGCTCCACAAGATCATCCGCGCCGTCGACGAGGAGATCGTCACGGTGTTCCGGGCGGCCTACGCCGACGTCGCCGAGAACTTCGAGAAGCTGTTCGGGGCGCTGTTCCCCGGCGGCACCGGCCGCCTGCGCCTGACCGCGCCGGACGATCCTCTCGAGACCGGCATCGAGATCGAGGCCAAGCCCTCGGGCAAGAACGTCAAGAAGCTCTCCCTGCTCTCGGGTGGGGAGCGGTCGCTCACCGCACTCGGGTTCCTGTTCGCCGTGTTCCGCAGCCGGCCCTCGCCCTTCTACGTGATGGACGAGGTCGAGGCCGCGCTCGACGACGTCAACCTGCACCGATTCCTGCAGCTCGTCGCCGAGTTCCGCGACGAGGCGCAGCTGATCATCGTGAGCCACCAGAAGCGCACGATGGAGGCCGCCGACTGCCTCTACGGCGTCACGATGCAGCCCGGTGGAAGTTCACGGGCCATCAGCGAGAAGCCGGGTGGCGACGAGGAGATCGACCTCCGAGACCGCGAACCGGTGGCGATGCGGGCCTGAACCGGCGGCATCGGCGTTCGCCGCCGCTCAGGGCAGACGCGAGAACCAGGCCAGGCTGAGCGTGCCGGCGATGGCCAGCAGGATCAGGCCGAGGCCCGTATAGCTGGTGCTGATCTCGTCCTCGATGGTCTCGAGCGCCACCTGGGAGCCGATGTCGGTGTAGACAGCGGCCAGCTCGTCGGCTGAGGCAGCAGTGAAGAACTCGCCGCCGGTGTCGTCTGCGATGACCGCGAGCTTCTCCTCGTTGACCGGCACCGGCACGAGCTGGTCGGTCTCGGGTACGACGATGAAGCCGTCGTCGGTGCCGAAGGCGATGGTCGATACTGCGATGCCGGCCTGCTGCGCCGCGATGACGGCCTCCTCGTCGGGTCGCCCGACGGTGGTCTCGCCGTCGCTCATCACCACGATCCGCGCCGGGGGGATGTCGGCACCGACCTCGGCCCCGACCGCCTCGACGGCGTCGAGGCTGGCGAAGACGGCCTCGCCGATCGCTGTCGCCGGACCGACCTCGAGCGATTCGATCGCAGCGATGGCCGCTTCGTGATTGGTGGTCGGTGTGACCCGCACCGTGGCGACTCCGTTGAAGCTCACCATCCCCAGGTTGATCTGGTCCGGGAGATCCTCGACGAACCTGACAGCGGCTTCCTTCGCGGCCTCGAGGCGTGACGGCTCGACGTCGGTGGCCTCCATCGACAGCGACGTGTCGATGGCCAAAACGATGGTGGCCTGCTCCCGTGGGATCTGGGTCTCCTGGGCCGGTCGTGCCAACGACACGACGAGTGCGCTCAGCGCCAGCAGGAACGCAGCGGCGGGCACGTGGCGGCGCCAGCCGGGTCGCTGCGGAGCGACCTTGTCCAGTAACTCCAGGTTGGTGAAGCGCACCGCGTAGGTGCGGCGACGGAACTGCAGCACCAGGTACACGACGGCCAGGACGGCGACGCCGATCAGCAGCCACAACCGCGCCGCGGCCAGGAACGTGTCCGGCACGAGTTGGATGTCGAGGTCGATCATGGCTGTCTCACCCCCTTGGCCTGGCGGCCGTGCCGGGCGGCCCGCGCTGCGCTCATGATCGTGCCGCCGCGGGGCGGGGGACGCCGCGGCGCTTGCGGCGCCGGGCCACGAAGGTTGCCAGATCGAGCAGCCAGTCCCGATCGGTGCGCAACTGCAGATGATCGGCGCCCGCACGCCGCAACTCGGCGGCGATGCCGGCGCGTTGCGCTGCGGCAGCCTCGGCGTAGCGGCGACGCAGCTTCGCGTTGCCGGTGGCGATCTCGCGCACCTCGCCGGTCTCGGGGTCGGTGAGGGTGACCAGACCGACGTCGGGCAGCTCGAGTTCGCGCGGGTCGAGGATCTCGATCGCCAGCACTTCGTGGCGGGTGGTGAGCCGCCGGAGGGGGATCTCCCAGCCGGGCGGGGCGAGGAAGTCCGAGATGACCACGACCAGGCCACGCCGGCGGGCGTGGGTGCCGATGCGGTGCAGGCCCGCCGCCAGGTCGCCGCTCCCGCTGGCACCGCGTGGCGTATCGGCCACTCGCTGCAACAGCGACAGCAGGTGGGTGCGCCCCTGACCGGGCGGCACGGTGCGCTGGCCGTCGGCGTCGACCAGCACGGCCCCCACACGGTTGCCGATGCGCGACGTCAACAGCCCGACCGCCGCGGTCGCTTCGAGCACGACGTCGCGCTTCTCGCGATCTGTCGTCCCGAAATCCAGGCTGGGGGAGAGGTCGACGCAGATCTGGGTGGACAGTTCCCGGTCGGCGATGGTCTCGCGGACGTGGGTCTCCTGGGTGCGGGCGGTGACGTTCCAGTCGATACGACGGACGTCGTCACCGGCCTGGTAGAGCCTCGTCTCGCCGGGCTCGGAGCCGTGGCCGGGGACGAGGCCCCGGTAGTCGCCGTGCAACATGCCGTCGAGGCGCATCGTGACGTCCAGTTCGAGGCGACGCAGCAGCTCTCTGGTGGCGACGCCGTCGGTGCCGACGCTCGGGGTCACCATGGCATCACCATGACGTCGACGAACCGAACGAGCCGACATCCTGGCTGGGTGCGATGCGCGGTGCCGGCACCGTTCCGAGGATGCGGTTGACGATCTGGTCGGCGGTGATCTCGCGCGCCAGCGCTTCGTAGCTCAGCACGAGACGGTGGCGCAGGATCTCGGGGGCGACGTCGAAGACGTCCTGGGGGAGCGCATAGGTGCGGCCCCGCAACAGGGCCAGCGCCCGCCCGCCGGCGACGAGGCCGAGGCTCGCACGGGGGCTCGCCCCGTAGGCGATGAACTCGACCAGGTCCGGCATCTGGTAGGCGGCGGGCTCGCGGGTGGCCAGGGTGAGGCTGACGGCGTAGTCGATGACGCCGCGGTCGACGTAGACGTCTCGGGCCTGCTGCTGGAGGTCGCGCACCTGGGGGAGTTCGAACACCGGTGTCGGGATGGGCGGCGCCGTCCCCATCCGCTGCACGATCTCGACCTCTTCGGCCGGATTGGGGTAGTCGACGACGACCTTCATCAGGAACCGGTCGCGTTGGGCCTCCGGGAGCGGGTAGACGCCCTCGGACTCGATGGGGTTCTGGGTGGCCATGACGAGGAACGGATCGGGCGCCGGGAACGTCTCGCCGGCGATCGACACCTGCTTCTCGGCCATGATCTCGAGCATCGCCGACTGCACCTTGGCCGGCGCCCGGTTGATCTCGTCGGCGAGGACGAAGTTGACCATGACCGGGCCGAGTTCGATGTCGAAGGTCTCGGTACTGGCTCGGTAGATGCGGGTTCCGACGATGTCGGCAGGCAGCAGATCAGGGGTGAACTGCAGACGGGCGAACGAACCACCGGTGACGGTGGCGAGCGTCTCCACGGCGAGGGTCTTTGCCAGGCCGGGGGCGCCCTCGAGCAGGCAGTGACCCTTCGCGAGCAGACACACCATCATCCGTTCGATGAGCCGGTCCTGGCCGACGATGACCCGCTTGATCTCGAACATCGCCTGCTCGAGTGGCCGTTGGGCCTCGGCCGGCTCGTGCTGGCCGTTCAGCTCGACGCTCATGGGTTCGTGGGTCTCCTCGTCCGGGGTTCCGCTGCGCGGGCCGACGCGGGCGTCGTCCGTGGCTGCCAGTGAACCAGCTGGAGCGGAAAGTGACGTAAAGGAGTGGGGGAGTTCATTCGGCGGACGTCTACCCGCAGCGAGGCCCGGGGACTCTTTTGCGCGACCTTTCGCACCGGTGCACTCTGCTGCACGAGCGAGCGGGCCAGACTGGAGCAGGCCGCTGCCGTCGGGTACCGACGAGGGACAGATGGCCGAGCGAGGAGGATCCGAGGTGCGTTTGCTGGTTGTCGACGACGAAGCCGACCTCGCCGACGCCATCGCCCGGGGCCTGCGGCGTGAGGGCTACGCGGTCGATGTCGCCCACGACGGCGAGAGCGCCCTCGAGAAGATCCGCTTGACCCCCTATGACCTCATCTGTCTCGACATCACCATGCCGCGCATGGACGGCCGCGAGGTCTGCCGGCGTCTCCGTGAGGATCCGCCCGACTACCCGCCCCGGGTGCTCATGCTGACCGCTCGTGACACCGTCGACGATCGCATCGCCGGACTCGACGACGGCGCCGACGATTACCTGATCAAACCGTTCGCCTTCTCCGAGCTGAGCGCCCGCATCAGGAGCCTGTTGCGTCGTGAGCCCAGCACCGGCACCGCGACGCTGCGTGTCGGTGATCTCTGCCTCGACACCAGACGGCACGAGGTGAGCATCGACGACGTGCCGGTCAGCCTGACCGCCAAGGAGTTCGCGCTGTTGCGGTACTTCATGACCCGCGTCGGCGAGGTGCTCTCCCAGGAGGAGTTGCTCGACCACGTCTGGGACGAGAATGCCGATCCGTTCACCAACACCGTGCGCGTCACCGTGGGCACGCTGCGCCGCAAGCTCGAGGCTGCCGCGCCCGATCGTGCCGTGATCGAAACGGTGGTCGGACGCGGCTATCGCCTCCTCGAAGCCGACGCACAGGCCGCAGCCGGCCATCCGGCATCCCCGAGCGACGAGGCTTCGACGTGAGATCACCCGGGCCGGCCTGGAGCCGGTCGATCAGGGTCCGGTTGACCCTGGTGTATTCGCTGGCACTGTTCTCCCTGGCGGCGATCGTGCTCGCGGGTGTCTACACCGGGTTGTCGCGGGCGCTCGACGACGAGCCCATCACCACACAGCTGGTGCAGAACCGGCTCCAGCCCGTCGACGGCGGCCTGGTCGTCACCCGTCAGGCCTTCGCAGTCGACATGCGCACGGTCGAGTCTCTGGCCAACGAGCGGGCGCTCGAACAGCTCCGGACCTGGTCGTTCGGCTCCCTCGGTGTCCTGTTCCTGATCAGCCTCGGCGTCGGCTGGGTGGTCGCCGGTCGCGTCGTGCGGCCGATTGCCCGCATCACCGACGTCGCCCGCGAGATCGGCGCCACGGATCTCTCGCGCCGCATCGACCTGCGGGGGCCCGACGACGAGCTCACCCGTCTCGCCGGCACGTTCGACGACATGCTGGGTCGCCTCGACCGGGCGTTCGAGAGCCAGCGCCGCTTCGTGCAGGAGGCCAGCCACGAGCTCCGGAACCCGCTGGCCACCATCCGCACCAACCTCGAGGTGGCGCTCGCCGACCCCGATGCCGACGCCGACGATCTCCGCCACACCGCAGCGGTGGTCGATCGCTCGGCCGAGCGGATGGGGCGCGTTGTCGACGACCTTTTGGCGTTCGCCCGCAGCGAGATCCCCGAACACGAGCTCGTCCTGGTCGATCTGGGCGACGTGTGCGCCGAGGTGGTCACCGAGTTCCGCAGCCCGGCCGAAGCCGCCGACGTCACCCTGCGCCTCACCGGCGAACCATCGCAGTTGGTGCGGGGCGACCCCGTGGCGTTGCGTCGGGTCGTCGCGAACCTGCTGGCCAACGCCATCCAACATGCGCCGCCCGGCACCGAGGTGCTGGTGCGCCTCGGCGATGCCACCCGGGTCGGCTCACCGCTGACGGGCGCCGCTGTCGAGGTCATCGACGAGGGCGAAGGCGTCGAACCCATGGCGCGCGAACGCATCTTCGACCGGGCGTGGCGTGGCGAGAGCGCCAAGGCGAATCGTCCGTCGGGCAGCGGCCTCGGGCTCACCATCGTCCGCCAGGTCACCAACGCTCACGGCGGCGCATGCTGGGTCACCGAAGCCGACAGCGCCACCGGGCGCGGCGCCCGCTTCGTCGTTGCCTTCCCGCACCCCTACCGGTGACCGTGGGGCACGAGGGCCCGAACGGCTGCGCCGGCGAGATCGGGCGGTTCGCCAGATGCCCGTCCGGGAATCTCTCAGCCCTTACCTTCGTTTTCGAGCGGTCGACCTACGTTCGTAGGGACCAACAGGAGTAGACCCGTGAGCGACTGGCCACACATGCCACCGAACGAACCCCACCGCCGACCCACGGAGCCCCCTGCCGATCGTCCCGCACCTCTCGACGCGAGCGAGGCGACCGGAGCGGGCCCCGCCGCTGTGCCGCCATCCCCGCCTGCGCCCCCGATCCCTCGTGTACCCCCGGCGCCCGTGGTGCGCATCAACGAAGGCGGAGAGACCTCCCGGCCGTCGTGGGAGTTCCCGGTGACCGCGCCCATCCCCATGGCGTCGCCGCCTTCGTCACCTTCGCCGCCCTCTCCGCCCGTCACGCCGCCGCCGGCCCCATCAGGGGCATGGACACCTCCTTCGGCCCCCGGACCCCACTTCGATCGTCCGCCTGCACCGCCGCTGGCGCCGCTTGCGGCGGCCGGGTCGTCCCGTCCGCTGGGCCCGCCGCCGGCGCCGCCCACGCCCCCGGCGTCGGGCTTCACGCGCAACGCCGACCCCCGGCCTGCCCGTGGCCGCGGCCGCCTGGTTGCGGCCGTCGTGGGCGTCCTGGCCCTGTTGGCGGCCGGTGTGGGCATCGGCTTCGCGCTCGATGGTGACGACACCGCCGACACCACGGCCGATTCGCCGGCCGTCGACACCAACGTCGCCGCAAACGAAGACGACGCCGACGAGGGCGCCGAGGTCGAGATGCCGCCGCCGGTCGTCGACGAGGACGCCATCGCCGACGGCGAGGTCGAGCCCGTGTCCGCCGTCGCCGCAGCGGTCGCTCCCTCCGTCGTGCGCATCGACACCCAGACCGGATTGGGCTCGGGCATCGTCTATGACGCCGACGGGCTCATCGTCACCAACGCACACGTCGTCAACGGCGCCCGCACCGTCAACGTGCGCCTCGCCGACGGCACGCGGGTGTCGGGCACGGTCGTGGGCAGCGCCCCAGCCGTCGACGTGGCGGTCGTGCGCATCGACGACCCCGACATCGAGCTCACCCCGGCCGTGTTCGCCCCGTCTGACTCGGTGCGACTCGGACAGGGCGCCGTCGCCATCGGCAGCCCGTTCGGGCTCGACCAGAGCGTCACCGCCGGCGTCATCAGCTCGGTCAGCCAGGTGGTCGAGAACGTCAACGTCGCCGACGGAACCCCGACCATCGTGGAGATGCTCCAGACCGACGCCCCGATCAACCCGGGCAACTCCGGTGGTGCCCTCGCCGACCTGCAGGGCCGTATCGTCGGGATGAACACCGCCATCCGCACCGACGGCACCGTCGAGGGCAACCTCGGCGTCGGGTTCGCCATCCCCAGCGACACCGTGTTGTTGCTGGCCGAGCGGATCACCTCGGGTGGCTCGCTCGAGAGCGGGTTTCTCGGCGTCAACATCGCGGACCCGACCACGGGGCGTCCGGGTGCGCTCGTCACCGACATCAACCCGGCGAGCCCCGCCGATGCCGGCGGGTTGGAACAGGGCGACCTCGTCGTCGCCCTCGACGGCGACCCGGTCCTCGGCCGTTCCGAACTGGCTGCCAAGGTCCGCCTGACCGCACCGGGCGAGGAGATCACCGTCACCGTCGAGCGCGATGGCGCCGAGATCGACCTGGTCGTCACCCTGGGAGCGCTCGGCTCGGGGTGAGCGCCCTCGCCCCGCCGGTGATCTGACCGGCTCGGGTGCGGCCTGCGTATCGTCGTAGGCCATGAGCACACCGTCGACCCCTCACGGCATCGCCGTGGTCGCCGGATCGTCCGTTGCGCATCCTGGTGGTGTGCACCGGCAACATCTGTCGCTCGCCGATGGCCGAGGCCCTGCTGCGCACCAACGCCGCGGCCGCCGGCCTGGACGTGCAGGTGGCGTCGGTCGGGATGCACGCGGTGACCGGCCCCGCCGACCCGCAGGCCAAGCGCGTCATGGCGGCCCGTGGCATCGACATCGGCGAGCACCGGGCCCGTCAGTTTCGGCCCGTCGACGCGGGTTCCGCCGACCTGGTGGTGGCGATGGAACGGGCGCATGTCATCGAGATCGTCGCCGAGGCCACCACGGCGCTCGGTCACACCTTCACCCTGCCCGAACTGGTGCGCCTGGGATCGTCGGTCGGCCCCGTGGGCGACGCCGCCCTCGGCGACTGGTTGGCCGCGATCGCAGCGATGCGTGATCCGTCGACGATGCTGCGGGGCAATCCCGCCGACGAGGTCGACGATCCCTACGGCCGGGGCCGGCGAGCGTTCAACCGCTGCGCCGATCAGCTCGACGGGCTCTGCGCCGCCACCATCGAGCTGTTGGCAGGCTGAGACCCGGGCCCGAGCGGCCGGCGAGCGAAGCGAACCAGAGGGGGAGGGCATCGGGGCACGTCTCCTGGTCCGTGCGCTCCTGCGGTCTGTCGGAACCAGCCCGTAGGCTTGACGGTCCATGGAGATCGTCATCCTCATCATCGTGTTGGTCCTCGTCCTGGGTGTCGGGGGCTTCATCGCCTTCTCACACCGTGGTGGTCGCGCCACCATGGAGGCCCCGCCACGGCCCACCGTGCAGCGCCCCGGGACCGAGACACCCGCCGGCGAGGCGGACACGGCCACGGCCACCGGCACGATCGAACCCCCCGATGTCGCCGACACCGACGTCGTCGTCCCGCCGGACCTGGTCGAAGAGGTCCCCGCCGACCTCGTCGAGCCCGAGGTCGTCGCCCCGCCGGCTACGTTCCGCGAGCGCCTCGCCAAGGCCCGCAACGCCCTGTCGGGTTACTTCGGGTCCATCCTGTCGCGCGGCGTCGACGCCGAGACCTGGGACGAGCTCGAAGAGCTCCTCATCCGCGCCGACGTCGGCGTCATGACCACCACCGAGGTCCTCGACGAGCTCCGCGCCGAGGCCAAGGCCGAGAACATCACCGACGCCGCCGTGGTGGTCGACCGCCTCAAGGCGAAGCTGAAGCAGCGCCTGTCGGGCCACGATCTGTCGTTGGCCACCGGCGCCTCCCCGTCGGTGTGGCTGTTCGTGGGCGTCAACGGCGTCGGCAAGACCACCACCATCGGCAAGCTGGCCCGACGCGAGGTCGACGCCGGCCGCACGGTCGTGCTCGCCGCGGGCGACACGTTCCGCGCCGCCGCTGCCGAACAGCTCGAGATGTGGGCCGAGCGCGCCGATGCCGAGATCGTCCGGTCCTCCGAGGGGGCCGACCCGAGCTCGGTCATCTTCGACGGCATCGAACACGCCGCTGCCAAGAGCGCCGACCTGGTGCTCGCCGACACCGCCGGGCGGCTCCACACCAAGACCAATCTGATGGAAGAGCTCTCCAAGGTGCGCCGCGTCGCCGAGAAGGGCGCGGGCACAGTCACCGAGGTGTTGTTGGTGATCGACGCCACCACGGGTCAGAACGGCCTGGTGCAGGCCAAGCAGTTCACCGAGGCGGTCGAGGTCACCGGCGTGGTGCTCACGAAGCTCGACGGGTCGGCCCGTGGCGGCATCGTGCTGGCCATCTGGTCCGAGCTCGGCATTCCCGTCAAGCTGGTCGGGCTCGGCGAGGGCGTGCACGACCTCATCGAGTTCGACGCCGACGAGTTCGTCGAGGCGTTGTTCGCGGCATGAGGCGCACCATGACTCCACCGACGACCGCGTACTGAGGAGGCAACGATGCCAGAGAAAAAGGGCCCGGGACTCACGTACGAGCCGCCACCCGATGCACTGACCGGGTTCGGGTCGCTCATGCCGCCCCCGCCACCGAAGCAACCCAGCGCCCTGGTTCGGCTGCTGAAGCTCCCGTTCACGCTCATCGCCCTGCCATTCAAGATCGTCGGCCGGATCCTGGCGTTCCCGTTCCGCCTCTTCAGATCCAACAACAGCGACAAGGCCGATGACAGTGCCTGACCTGCGACACGCCAACCGTCTGATCCCAACCTGAGACTCTAGGACCGCTCGCTGAGGTGGTCAGTGCGATCGTGGCCGGGGCAGATCCACCTGATGACCCACCGTCGCTCCGGGCCAAGCTCGTTCTCGGTCGCAGAGCAATCGTTGACAGACTTCGGAACCTGCACGATGCTGATCGCCAGGCACCGACGGCGGGGGAATCCGGAGGGGGATCCATGACGAAGTGGATGTTGGCCGTAGCTGCGATCAATGCGAGCAGTGTTCCAGCTGCGATGGCGCAACCTGAAGGGGGGGGTGCCACCGTCGGCTCTGAGGTGACGGAGGCCCTTGCGCTGGAGGACCTGTCGCCCCAGGAGTTGGCCCAGGTGCAACGCAATCGCGACCACTTTGGTCTACCAGCCGACGTCGACACGATCGCCGACCGGTTGGATACTGCCGATGCCGAGCAGGCGATGGCCGTGTTCGGCATGCCGCTGTCGGAGGACGAGTTCGCTGTTGTGGCGGCCCGACAACAGTTCGGGATCGACGTCGAACCGCTGTTGCAGTGGGTGCAGGAACATCCGGAATACGCCGGCGCGGCGTTCCGGCTCGGCCGTGACGGTGGCCTCGATGTGTACGTGACCACCGATGCGCTCGCGGCCGAGGTGCGCAAGCGCGGGGAAGCGCTCGGACTCGACCACCCGATCGCAGCGATCGTGGTCGAGCACTCTTGGCAAGAGCTCCAGAAGGTGATGGACGATGCGTGGGCAGCTGCGCCAGAGGAGGTGCATTCGGTCGGTATCGACACATCGGCGAACCGCGTGACGGTCGAGATCCATCAGTCCGTCGTCGATCGTGCAGAGGTGCGCCTCGACATCGAAGAGGCTGTCGACGTGCCGGTCACGGTGACCGCAGCTCCGGCGCCCGATGCGCAGGCCTGCAACAACCGGCAGGACTGCTGGGCGCCGAAGCTTCGTCCCGGTGTCCGGCTGACCATGGGGTCTCGGGTCTTCGACGTGGGCCGCCGCTGCACCATGGGCTTCCACGTGCGTGTCGACGGGACGAACGACGAGCAGTTCCTCACCGCAGGCCACTGTGCTCGTGCCACTTCAGCCAGCGTCACATCTTTTCGAAGGGCCTACCACTGGTCGTTGCCGGGTGTTGCGGGGGATCAAGGGCGGATCGGTACGCAAGTTGCCACAGCGTTCGTGACGGCCTCTGCCCCCAACTACGGCTTCGACGTGGCACGCTTCCAGATGCCGGACAAGCGGGCGACCGACCGGATCTATCGGATTTCTCCGTCGACGATGAAGATCGTGACGAATCTGCGGTACCCACGAGAGAACGACTACATCTGCTTCAGCCCATCCGTGAGCCGCAACGTCGCAGCCCCCGAGTCGGCAACGCTCTCGTGCGGTCGTATCACCGTCGAGGACACCTACTGGACCATTTCGTCTCAGAACAACAACTGCGGCAACTGTCGTGTTCGCGGCGCTCGCCACGACGTCGGCACGACAACGAGTGGCGACAGCGGTGCACCTGTGTGGTACCCGGTGCTGAATCTCGAGGGCCCGGCACAGGCACGACCTGTTGGGCTCCACGTCACGAGCCTCGGTGGGATGACTCGAATTCATGACGCACTGGTGGTGTTGAATGCCCACATCGCGCTGACCAATCAGTAGGTGGGTGCATCGTGCCGCTTGCGAGCGTCCGTCGGGGGCTTCGTCGCCGTCTTCTCACAGTGCTACTAGCGGCAGGTGTCGTGGCTGGCCTGGGCGCGGCGTGCGGGAGCGACCCTCCAGCACAGCAGAACGGTGCTTCGCCAGCGACGGCGCAGGGAGATGACGAAAGGTCGGCGACACCGTCGGTTGAGCCAACAGGCTCCGATGACACCGGCGAGACGACGGTGGCGATCGACAGCGATGCGCCCACCGCGAGTCGTGCGCCCACCCCAACGCCGACTATGGATCTTGACGTGCTGGTCGTTCCGCCGGTGATTGGTCTCGATCTCGAGCGTGCGGCTGCCAGGCTCGAGGATTCTGGTCTCGTTGCCGTCGTTCGCATGTCGAATCCTGGATTGGCTCAGCCCCGTGTTTATGTGGTCGATCCTCCTGAGGGCGCTCCCGTCGAGGCGGGCGACGAGATCAGTATGGAAGTGGGTGAGGCGAGCGACCTCCTGCACGGCGACGTGATCGAGGCAACAGTCGTTGAGGACTTCGTCATGTCGTCGCCCGTGGAGCCGTCCTTCACGGCGATCCGGGTTGAGTTGCCGGACGGCGCGACGGTGGAGTTCCTGGAGCGTCGCAGCCCGATGCAGCTCCTCGTCACCGATTGGGAGGGCACTATCGCTCCCCTCGATTGCGAAGGAAGGCCGCTCGAGGACGGTGAGCGTGTGCCTGTGGGCAGCACGGTGTCGTTCCGTTTCGTCGTTCCCCCGGGGGAACGCGCTGATGGAGGCGAGGACAGCATTGTCGGCGTCGGCATCAGGTTGGTCTGTTGAACTCGACCGTCACCGGGCGCTCGGCCCGCCGGGTGACCGGTGCGCCGATACGCTGGGTGACCGTTCGCCACTGATCACGCACTGAGGCACCACAGACGATGTTCGACGCACTCTCCGACCGTTTCGAAGGCATCTTCGGCCGCCTGCGCGGCAAGGGACGCCTGAGCGAGGACGACATCGACGAGGTCCTGCGCGAGATCCGCATGGCCCTGCTCGAGGCCGACGTCAACTTCGGCGTGGTGCGCGGATTCCAGAACCGGGTCCGAGAGCGCTGCGTCGGCGCCGAGATCCACAAGGCCCTCAACCCGGCACAGCAGGTCATCAAGTTCGTCCACGAGGAGCTGGTCAACAGCCTCGGCGGCGAGACCATGACGGTGTCGTTCGCTCCCAAGCCGCCCACCGTCATCCTCATGGCCGGCCTGCAGGGCGCCGGCAAGACCACCAACGCAGCCAAGCTCGCCAAGTGGGCCAAGGCACAGGGCCGCAACCCGATCATGATCGGCGCCGACCTCCAGCGCCCGGCCGCCGTCGAGCAGCTCCGCACCCTGGGTCGCCAGATCGACGTCCCGGTGTTCTCCGAGCCGTCGGATCCCGTCGAGGTCGCCCGCAAGGGCATGGCCGAGGCCGCTCGCCTCGGCCGCGACGTCGTCATCTGCGACACCGCCGGCCGTCTCGCCATCGACGAAGAGCTCATGGCCCAGGTGCGCGACATCTCCGACGCCATCGAGCCGCACTACACGTTCCTGGTCATCGACGCGATGACCGGCCAGGACGCGGTCGGTGTCGCCGAGTCCTTCCACGAACGCCTCGAGCTCGACGGCGTCATCCTCACCAAGCTCGACGGCGACGCCCGTGGCGGCGCGGCGCTGTCGGTCAAAGAGGTCGTCGGCCGGCCCATCGCGTTCGCGTCGACGGGGGAGAAGCTCGACGACTTCGAGCAGTTCCACCCCGACCGCCTGGCCAGCCGCATCCTGGGCATGGGCGACATGCTCACCCTCATCGAGAAGGCCGAGCAGGCCTACGACGAGGGCGAGGCCGAGGCCGCTGCCGAGAAGCTCCTCGAGGGGCAGTTCACCCTCGACGACTTCCTGGCGCAGATGCAACAGCTCAAGAAGATGGGCCCGTTGCAGAACCTCATGGGGCTCATGCCCGGCATCCCCAAAGAGGTCAAGGACGCCGAGATCGACGATCGCCAGATCGCTCGCGTCGAGGCGATGATCACCTCGATGACCGCCGAGGAACGGCGCAACCCGGTCATCATCGACGGGTCGCGGCGGGGTCGTATCGCCAAGGGCAGCGGTACCAACCCCAACGAGGTCGCGCAGCTCCTGAAGCAGTTCAAGGAGATGCAGACCATGCTCAAGGGGATGGGCGGGCTCGGCACCAAGCGCATGAAGAAGAAGACCAAGAAGGTCCAGAAGAAGGGCCGCAAGGGCGGGCGCGTGACCGACTCGAAGGCCGCCAAGGCCAAGGTCCCCAAGGGCCTCGAGCTGCCCCAGCTCGACGAGAACGGCGAGCTCGATCTGTCGGCATTCGGAGGCTTCCCCGGCGCCAAGCGCTGAGGTCTCCGAGAGGTCCGATCAACAAATCGCCTGCTCCCGGATTGCACGGGCCGGTTTTCCCGGCACACTATGGGCCGTTCTCTTTGCGGGCGGCTCGCGCACCGCGGGTGTCACCGGCGAGCACCGCTCAACCCAGAAAAGACAGGAAGCAATCGTGGCAGTCAAGCTCCGCCTCATGCGGATGGGTAAGAAGAAGCAGCCGACCTATCGCGTGGTCGCTGCCGATGCGCGTTCGCCGCGTGACGGCCGGTTCATCGAGATCGTGGGCATCTACGAGCCCCGTCGGGACCCGTCGCACATCAAGATCGACAACGAGCGTGCGGTGCACTGGCTGCGTCATGGCGCCCAGCCCACCGAGCGTGTCGAGAAGCTGCTGAAGATCAGCGGCGCCTGGGAAGACTTCACCGGCGAGGCTGCGCCCGCCATGGTCACCCGCGCTGCATCGGCCGAAGAAGCTGCTCCCGCTGCCGAAGAGGCCGCCCCGGTCGAAGAGGCAGCCCCGGCTGCCGAGGCCGGCGAAGAGACCGCCGACGAGGCGCAGGCCGAGGGTCCCCACGGTGCCGGCAGCCACGCCCCGCTCGAGGATGCGTCGCAGGCCCCCGAGGGCTTCCCCATCAAGGGCAACGAAGACTCGATGAAGTACCACACGCCCGAGAGCCCCTGGTACGACCGCACCGTCGCCGAGGTCTGGTTCGCGTCGGCCGAGGCCGCCGAGGCCGCCGGCTTCGCAGCAGCGGTCGCCGACGAGGTAGAGGCAGCCGACGAAGCCGATGCCGGTGCCGAAGCCGCCGAGGAGACCCAGGCATGAGCGACGACGCCACCACCGTGGCACCGCGGGCCGCCGCCGTGCTCGAACACATCGTCAAGAGCGTCGTCGGCGATCCCGACGCCGTTTCCATCGCCACCGAGCACAAGGGCGACAACCACATCGAACTCGTGGTGTCGGTCGGCGAAGGCGACATGGGGCGTGTCATCGGACGCCGTGGCCGCATCGCCAACGCGATCCGCACGCTGGTCAAGGCCGCCGGCACCGCCGACGACATGACCGTCGACGTCGAGTTCGCCGACTGATCGCCACCGTCGGGGGTCACCACCTCCGGCACCGGTCATGACCATGCCCGGAGACGACGCTGTGCTGCTCGAAGTGGGCACCATCGGCCGTCCCCATGGCATTCGCGGCGACGTCATCGTGCGGCTGCTCAGCGACCGTGACGAGCGCCTCGCCCCGGGCGAGATCCTCGTGACCGCAGACGGCCGCCGGCTCACCATCACGGCCTCCCGGCCTCACCAGCGCGCCCACATCGTCTCGTTCGCCGGTGTCGCCGACCGCAACGGCGCCGAGGCGTTGGCCGGCACCGTGCTGATGGGCGAGCCGCTCGAGGATCCCGATGCGCTCTGGATCCACGAGCTCATCGGCCGCCGCCTCGTCGAGACCGACGGGACCGAACGCGGCATCGTCGTGGCGGTCCAGGAGAACCCGGCCAGCGACCTCCTGGTCACCGACGACGACGCCCTGGTGCCGTTGACGTTCCTCGTCGATCACAGCGGCGAGGACCTCGTCATCGATCCGCCGGCCGGCCTGTTCGACTGATTTGTGGCGCAGGCCCCGATGCGCATCGACGTCTTCACCATCTTCCCCGGCCTCATCGACGACTTCTGCGCCGAGAGCGTCATCGGCCGGGCCCGGCGGAGCGGGCTGCTCGACCTGCGCCTGCACGACTTCCGCGATGCGGCCACCGACGCGCACCGCACCGTCGACGACGCCCCGTTCGGCGGGGGAGCGGGCATGGTCCTCAAGCCCGAGCCGATCTTCGCCACCGTCGAGGCCGCCGATCCGCCTCGTCCGCTGCTGTTGATGAGTCCGTCGGGTCGCCGCTTCGACCAGGACCGTGCCGTCGAGCTCGCCGCCGGTGCTGGTTTCTCGATGCTCTGTGGCCGCTACGAGGGCGTCGACCAACGAGTACGCGATCATCTGGTCGACGAGGAGATCTCGCTGGGCGATTTCGTGCTGTCGGGCGGCGAGGTCGCTGCCGTCGCGGTGATCGAGGCGGTCACCCGCCTGGTGCCCGGCGTGATGGGCAACGACGACTCCGCCGGCGACGAGTCCTTCGTCGACGGCCTGCTCGAGTACCCCCACTACACCCGACCCCAGGAGTTCCGGGGCTGGGAGGTGCCGGCGGTGCTGCGCTCCGGCGACCACGGCAAGGTCGCCCGCTGGCGGCGGGCCCAGGCGCTGCGGGCCACCATGGCGCACCGCCCCGACCTCATCGAGGCCCGTGGCGGGCTGAGCGCAGCCGACGAGAAGCTGCTGGCCGAGTTCCCCGAGTAACCCCCGATTCGTCACGGACCGGTTCGGGCCGACCGGTTCAGGGCGTTGGCGGGCATCGGCGAGCGTCGCCGGAAACCCGTTCTGGGTTGCGGTGTAGGGTTTCGGTCCCGGCGAACGATGAGTCGGTGATGGCCCGTACCGCACCCGCAGCCGACGATCAGGGCGCCGCTCTGATGGCGCTCTACGACGAGGCGCTGCCCGACGTCTACGGGTATCTGCTGCGCCGCTGCGGATCGGTCGCCACGGCCGAGGACCTCACATCGGAGACCTTCATCGCCGCGGTCGACGCCGTACGCCGCGACCGTGTCCCGTCCATGAGTGTCGCCTGGCTGATCGCCGTGGCCCGCAACAAGTTGGTGGACCACTGGCGCCGCCTGGCCCGCGAGGATCGGCTCCTCGATGCCATCGAGGGCGAGGCCCATGCCGACGACGACGTGTGGGACGTGGTCCTCGACGTCGAAGCAGCCCATGAGACCCTCGCCCGACTCGGCCATCAGCACCGCGCCGCGCTGACGTTGCGCTATCTCGACGGCCTCGCCGTGCGCGACGTCGCCCTGGCTCTCGGGCGCACCGTCGGCGCCACCGAGGTCCTGCTGGTGCGGGCCCGGCGGGCCTTTCGCGATCTCCACCCCGGCGACGACGGCGACGACGGAGAGGAGGCGTGATGGCCGACCCGTTCGAGTCCCTCGGCGGCCGGGACCTCCCGGTCGCCCCCGACCCCGCATTCGCAACCCGGCTGCGGCGCCAGATGGCGTCGCTGCTCGCCACCGATGACATCCCCACCTCGAGGAGAACGACCATGCCCACGACCACCGCATCCGAGACCACCACAGCGCGAGCCGACGCACCCACCGGTGCCGCCACGACCGCGACCGTCCGGCCGTACCTGACCGTCCACGACGGCGCCGGCGCCCTCGCCTTCTACGCCGAGGCGTTCGGCGCCGTGGAGGTGATGCGCATCGCCATGGAGGGCGGCGCACTCGGCCACGCCGAGTTCCGCATCGGCGGTGCCCCCTTCTACCTCTCCGACGAGTTCCCCGAGATGGGTGTCACGTCGCCCCGCACCCTCGGCGGCACGACCGTCGCCGTGCATCTCGAGGTCGACGACGTCGACGGCGCCTTCGCCCGGGCCGTCGCCGCCGGTGCCGAAGCGCTCATGGAGCCGGCCGACCAGCCCCACGGCGCCCGCCACGGCACGCTGCTCGACCCCTACGGCCACCGCTGGATGCTCTCCCGCCAGGTCGAACAGGTCTCCATCGACGTCTTGGCCGAACGCATGGCCGAAGCCGGCATGGATGTCGTCGCCTCTGCCGAGGCGGAGGCCGCGGCGTCCGGCTCGGCGGTTGCGTCGCCCGGCGGCGGGGCCATCTGGGCGGCACTCAACTACGCCGACGCCCCGGCCGGGATCGCGTTCATGGTCGACGTCTTGGGGTTCGAGGCACAGCTGGTTGTCCCCGGTGACGACCCGTCGGTCGTCGAACACTCGCAGCTGCGCTGGCCAGAGGGGGGCGTCGTGCAGGCCGCCAGCGCCGCACGGCCCGGCAACGTGTTCTCGGACCGCCCCACCGGCGCCGGGAGTCTCTATGTCGTGACCGCCGACCCAATGGCGGTGTACGACCGCTGCGTGGCCGCCGGCGTCGAGGTGATCAGCGAGCCGGAGACCCCCGACTACGATCCCGATGGGATGGTGTTCTCGATCCGGGATCCCGAGGGCAATCTCTGGTCGTTCGGCACCTACGCGGGGTGAGGCCCGAGCCGCCCATGAGCGCCGCGAACCGTAGCCGGAGATGGCGCGATGGTTGGGAATCGACCGGGTCGCCCTATCCTGGCGAGGTTCTCCAGACCGGTCCGATGCGCGCCGGTTGCCGCCACCGACTGCAGGAGCCTGCGTCATGAAGCCCACCGACATCGTCGACGCCACGAGCCTGCGCGACGACATCCCCGATTTCGGCCCCGGCGACACCGTCAAGGTCCACGTGCGAGTGGTCGAGGGCACCCGCGAGCGTGTCCAGGTCTTCGAGGGTTTCGTCATCTCCCGCCGCGGCGGTGGCATCCACGAGAGCTTCACCGTGCGCAAGGTCAGCTTCGGCGTCGGTGTCGAGCGCACCTTCCCGCTGCACTCGCCGATCATCGAGATGATCGAGCGTGTCACCCGAGGCGACGTGCGTCGCGCCAAGCTGTACTACCAGCGCGACCGCATCGGCAAGAAGGCCAAGATCAAGGAGAAGCGCTGACCCACGGGCCGGCGGTCGACGGGCACCGGTGCCCCGACCGCAGCCTCGAAGTCAGCCCCCGGCGGCCCGATCCGGCATCGGGACCAGGTGCAGCTCGCCGCTGCCTGTCTCCACTGCGGTCAGGTTCGCCAGCGTCGTGCGTGCGATCTGACTCAGTGCCTCGGTCGTGAAGAACGCCTGGTGCGCCGTGATCAACACGTTCGGGAAGGTCAACAGCCTGCTGAACACGTCATCGCCGATCACCACGTCGGACAGATCCTCGAAGAACAGATCTCCTTCCTCTTCGTAGACGTCGAGGCCGACGTAGCCGATGTGGCCGCTCTTGAGCCCCCGCACGACCGCTTCGGTGTCGACGAGCGCACCCCTGCTGGTGTTGATCAGCATCACGCCCGGCTTCATCCGGGCGATGGCCTCGTCGTCGATCAGGTGATACGACGCGGGTGACAGCGGGCAGTGCAGGGCCACGATGTCGGCCTCGGCCAGCAGTTCCTCGAGGGACCGGTAGGTGACGCCCATGGCTTCGCACGTCTCGTTCGGATACGGGTCGTGGGCCACGACACGGCATCCGAAGCCCAGCATGATCTGCGCGAACACCGAGCCGATCTGGCCCGTCCCGATCACGCCGATGGTGCGGCCGTGGAGGTCGAATCCCTCGAGGCCGTGGAGCGCGAAGTTGTTCTCCCGCACCCGGTTGTAGGCCCGGTGGATCTTGCGGTTCAGGGCCAGGATCAGCCCGACGGCGTGTTCGGCCACCGCATGGGGTGAATACGCCGGCACCCGCGACACCGACAGGTCGAGCCGTGCCGCGGCCTCGAGGTCGACGTGGTTGAAGCCCGCCGATCGCAATGCGATGGTCCCGATGCCCATGGCGGCGAGGCGTTCGAGCACCGGGGCTCCGAGGTCGTCGTTGACGAACGCGCAGATGGCGTCGCAGCCATCGGCGAGAGCGGCGGTCTCGGGGGTGAGCCTCGGCTCGAGGTGGACCAGGTCGTGGCCATGGGCGGTGTTGGCGTCGGTGAACGACGCCAGGTCGTAGGGCTTGGTGCTGAACACGGCGACACGCACGATGGCTCCCGGTCTTCGTTGTCACTGGTGCTTCGTAGTGTCGGCGCCCATGGGCGAAGACACCTCCACATCCAACCGATATTCATCTGCGCGTCACACCGGCGAACGTGCCGGGCCGTCGGCGCGCCACAACCAGCACCTCGGTGCGGCGGGCGAGGAGCTCGCTGCGGCGTGGTACCGACGCCAGGGCTACCGCGTCGTGGCCCGCAACTGGCGCACCCGCAACGGCGAGCTCGATCTCATCCTGGCCCGCCGGGGCGAGCTGGTCGTCTGCGAGGTCAAGACGCGTTCGTCGCGCCGCTACGGCCACCCCGTCGAGGCCGTCACCCCCGACAAACAGGCCCGCATCCGCCGCCTGGCCATGGCCTACGTCGCCGAGACCAAGGCCCGGGGCCGTCTGCGCTTCGACATCGCCGCGGTCGAATCCGGCCGCGTCGAGGTCTGGGAGGGCGTCTTCTGAGCCGCAGCTCCGACGTCAGCCCCGGGGTCGACGACGATGGCGGGCCTGCCAGCAGCCCCGGTGCCAGTGACGGCGCAGGTCGGCCGCCGCATGGGGCACGGCGACCACGTGGCCGGTGCCCGGCATGATGTCGCGGTTGCAGCCCGGGCACAGGTAGGTCTTGGTCGCCTGGTAGGGCTGGAGGAACCGGACGTCCACCTCGTCGTCGTCCCACATGCCGCTCATCCGAAGAACGCCCACAACACCAGGGCGATCGCCACGGCGATGCCGGCGGCGACGTACCAGTAGTCGAACCGGGTGCGGCGGTGCTGTCGAGTCGGGTCCAGTCCCATGGGGGCAAGTATCGTGCCTCCCATGGAAGAACTGCAGGTCGACGAAGCCGACGGGGTGGCCACCATCACCCTCAACCGCCCCCACCGCAAGAACGCGGTCACCCAGATCATGTGGAGCGAGCTGCGCGTGCTGTTCCGCGAGCTCGGCTACCGCGACGACATCCGCGCCGTGGTGATCACCGGCGCCGGCGACGCGTTCTGCTCGGGCGCCGACGTCGGCGGCATGGCGTCGAGCGAGGGCGACCGCGTGCATTCCCTGCAGGCGATGCGCAACGTCGGCGACACCTGCCAGGCGCTGTTCGACATGCCCAAGATCACCATCGCGAAGGTCAACGGCGTCGCCGCGGGGGCCGGGCTCAACATGGCGCTCGCCTGCGATCTGGTCGTGGCGTCGGACCGGGCGCGCTTCAGCGAGATCTTCGCCAAGCGCGGCCTCAGCGTCGACTTCGGCGGTTCGTTCCTGCTGCCGCGCATCGTCGGCATGCAGCGTGCCAAGGAGCTCGTGCTGTTGGCCGAGATCATCGACGCGACCGCCGCCGAACAGATGGGGCTGGTCAATCGTGTGGTTGCCCACGACGAGCTCGACGCCTTCGTCGCCGACTGGGCCGCGAAGGCGGCTGCGTCGGCGCCACGCGCGATCGCCATGAGCAAGGCGCTGCTGAACCGGTCGTTCACCAACACCCTGGCCGAGGCCGTCGACGCCGAGGGCGTGGCCCAGTCGTACAACTTCACCACCGGCGACACCAAAGAGGCCGTCTCTGCGTTCCTCGAGCGGCGCGACCCCACCTACACCGGATGGTGAGCGCAGCAGCTACCCGGCCCCGGCGTCGGTTCCGCATCGTCGGTGCCACCCTGGCGCTCTGGGTGGTCGTGGCTCTCGGCGCGGCGGGCTGTTCGAGCTCCCCGGAGGTACCCCTCGGCCCCGACGGCGAACCCGACCCCGAACTCGTGCTCGGCCGCGACGTCTACAGCGCCCGCTGCAGCAACTGCCACGGCTCCGATGGCCAAGGCGGTCGTGGCCCTCGGCTCAACGAGGGCGCTTCGCTCAGTGCCTATCCCGAGGCCTCGGCGATGGTCGACGTCATCGCCAACGGCCTCAACCAGGGCATGCCGGCCTTCGGCGACTCGCTCAGCAGCGCCGAGATCGACGCCGTCGTCGCCTACATCCGCGAAGTCCTGAACTGATCGGCCGCGCCGGCCGCAGTGGCCTGCGCCGGGACGCTCCCTGCGTGATTGTCACAGGCCACCGGTACGGTTCAGATCACGTCTCGGTGGTCGACGTCACGACCTCCCTCATCGGTTTCGCCGTATCAGGGAGTTCATCGTGCTCGCCACCATCGCCTCGGCGTCGCTGACCGGTATCCGCGGTCACGCCGTCACCGTCGAGGTCCATGCCGGTCCGGGTCTGCCCGGCTTCACCGTGGTCGGTCTGCCCGACACCGCGTGCCGCGAGGCCCGCGATCGGGTGCGGGCCGCCATCTTGTCGAGCGGGGCGAAGTGGCCGAACCTCAAGGTCACCGTCAACCTCGCACCGTCGGGGATCCCCAAGACCGGGGCAGGGCTCGACCTCGCCATCGCCATCGGCATCCTGGTCGCCACGGGCCAGCTCGAGGCCGCCGATGTCGCCGGTGTGGCCTTCGTCGCCGAGCTCGGCCTCGACGGCACCGTGCGGCCGGTGGTGGGCGCGTTGCCTCTCGTCGCCGCCGCCGCTGCCAAGGCCGCGGTCATCTCGCCGGCCAACCATGCCGAGGCGGCGCTGGTGCCCGAGGTGATGGTTCTGTGCGCCCGCGACCTCGAAGAGGTCATCGACTGCCTCCGCGGCGACAACAGCTGGCAGGAACCGCCGCCGCTGCCGACCACGCCACCGGCGACGATCGGCGCCGACCTGGCGGACGTGCAGGGTCAGCCCCTGGCCCGACGCGCCATCGAGATCGCCGCCGCCGGCGGTCATCATGTGCTGCTCATCGGGCCGCCGGGTGCGGGCAAGACGATGGTGGCCAAGACCATGCCGGGACTGTTGCCGCGCCTGTCGGGCGACGACGCCCTCGAGGTGACGACGGTGCACTCCGCGGCGGGCATCACGCTGCCGCCGGGCGGGCTGGTGCGCACCCCACCGTTCCGGGCGCCGCACCACACCAGCTCGACGGTGGCGCTGGTGGGCGGCGGCACCCGCCAGATGCGCCCGGGCGAGATCAGCTGCGCCCATGGTGGCGTGTTGTTCCTCGACGAGCTCGGCGAGTTCCCCACCATGGTGCTCGACGCGCTGCGCCAGCCGCTCGAGGAGGGCACCGTGCGGGTGGCCCGGGCCTATGGCAGTGCGGCCTACCCGGCGCGGTTCGTGCTGGTCGGGGCCACCAATCCGTGCCCCTGCGGCGAGGCGACCGCCACGGATCGTGACTGTCGTTGCTCACCGGTGGCCCGAGCTCGCTACGCCCGGCGGCTGTCGGGGCCGTTGCTCGACCGTTTCGATCTCAGGGTGCACGTCCAGCGGCCCGGTTCGGCGGCGCTGTTCGCTCCCGAGCGGGGGGAATCGAGCGCTTCGGTCGCGGTGAGGGTGGCCCAGGCGCGCGAGATCGCGCGCTCCCGCGGGGTCCATGCCAACGTGGCGCTCGACACCGCCTCCCTCGAGATGGCGGCGCCGCTCGACGCCGAGTCGGTGGCGTTGCTGTCGCGGGCGGTCGACGACGGCCGCCTCAGCGCCCGCGGGGTGCACCGGGTGCGTTGCGTGGCCCGGACCATCGCCGACCTCGATGGCATCGAGGGTCCGCTGCGGGCACGCGACGTCGCCGCGGCGCTGGCGTTGCGGGCCGAGGTGTTCACCGAAGCCGCCAGCCTCGGTGAGGCGTCATGAGCCCGGTACTGCCCGATGAGGCGTGGCTCGCGGCCTTGTGTGCGCTCGACGGGGCCGGGCCTCGCCGTATCCGGGCACTCCTCGAGCGCTGGAGCCCCGGCGAGGCGTGGGCGGCGGTCGTCGCCGGCGATCCGCAGGTGGCCGACGCCATCGGGTCGGGCACCGTCGCCGACCGCTGGCGCCAGGAGGCACGGGCGATCGATGCCGAGATGCTGTGGGCGGAGCACACCGCCGCACGGGTGGGGGTGCTGGGGGAGTCGAGCCCCGCGTTCCCGATACGCCTGGTCGACGACCCGGAACCGCCGATCGTGTTGTTCACCTCCGGCGATCCCACGGTGTTCTCGGGACGCACGGCAGCCATCGTCGGCACCAGGGAATGCACCCGATACGGCATCGACATCGCCAACGAGCTCGGTCGGATGCTCGCCGGAGCAGGGGTCTCGGTCGTGTCGGGCCTGGCTGCGGGCATCGACGCCGCCGCCCACGCAGGAGCCCTCGCTGCCGACGGGGCGCCACCCATCGCGGTGGTGGGTTCGGGGGTCGATCGCCCGTATCCGGCGCGCAACCGGTCGCTGTGGCGCCGGGTCGGCGAGACGGGGGTGATCTGCAGCGAGGCGCCGCTCGGAGCCGCGCCGCGGCGGTGGCGCTTCCCTGCCCGCAATCGGCTCATCGCGGGACTCGCGGAGCTCGTGGTGGTGGTCGAGTCCCACGCTGCGGGAGGGTCGCTCTCGACCGCCACCGAGGCCATGGCCCGCAACCTGCCGGTGCTGGCCGTGCCCGGCTCCATCCGCAGCCCCGCCTCGGCAGGCACCAACCGCCTCATCGACGACGGGTGCGCACCGCTGTGCACCCTCGACGACGTCATGGTGGCCCTCGACCTGATCGCGGCGCCTGCCACCGCCGTCGCTGCGCCGCCCACGGAGATCGACGCCGCATCGGCCGCATTGCTCGATGTGCTGGGGTGGCAGCCGAGATCGGTCGACGAGGTCGTGGTGGCCTCGGGCGCAGCGGTCGACGACACCGCACTTCGCATCGAGCTGTTGATCGGTGCGGGCCTGGTGGTCCGCCGTGGTCCGTTGCTCGAGCGGACGGCGGCGGCCTTTCGGGTGGAGGATCGGCCGTCGTGACCGCCGTCGCCGCGAGGCCGGTCTGTCGGTTCGGTGCCGGCTCGGTACCCTGGCGCCGTGTCCTGGGAGCTCGACGACTTCGCCCGGTCGCTCACCTCGGTGACAGCGGCGACGACCGCGGTGTACCGCCGCGATGTCGATGCGTTCGCGGTCTGGTGCACCGAGGCGGACCTCGACCATCCCGGGCAGGTGTCGCGACGGCTGCTGCGCTCCTACCTCGCAGCCCTGGTGGCCGACGGCTACGCCACCCGCACCATCGCCCGCAAGGCCAGCTCGCTGCGCCGCTACTTCGCATGGGCGCTGCGGCGGGGCCACGTCGCGGTCGATCCCAGCGTCGGGCTCCAGGCCCCATCGGGAACCGGGCGCCTGCCTCGGGTCCTGCGCAACGACGAACTCGACGCACTCATCAGCCCCCGGCGCAGCGCCACCGACGCCGACCCCGAAGAGGTGGCGTTGCGCGACACGGCCATCGTCGAGGTGCTCTACGGCAGTGGCCTGCGCGTCAGCGAGCTCTGCGGCCTCGACCGGGGCTCACTCGATCGCTCCGCAGGCGTGGTGCGGGTTCTGGGCAAGGGTGCCAAAGAGCGCCTGGTGCCGGTGTCGGAGCCCGCTTCGGTGGCGTTGGCGGCCTGGACCGATCGGGGCCGTCCGGCCATGGTCGGCCCCGATGCCGGCGATGCCCTGTTCGTCAACCGCACCGGACGGCGTATCGGGCCCCGCGACGTGCGACGCATCCTCGACCGTCGCGGCGACCAACCGGTGCATCCTCATGCGCTACGGCACACCTATGCCACCCATCTGCTCGATGGTGGAGCAGACTTGCGCACCGTGCAGGAACTCCTCGGCCACGCAGATCTGGGTTCCACCCAGATCTACACCCATGTCTCCAAGGAGCGGCTCCGCCGCGTCGTCGACCGAACGCACCCACGCGCATGAGCATCGATCACGACATCACCGAGCTGTGGCGGGCTTATGCGCGCACGCACGACAAGAAGCTCCACGACCAGCTGGTCATCCACTACGCATCGGTCGTCAAGTACGTGGCATCCCGCGTCGCCACGGGGCTGCCCAACACCGTCGACCAGGGCGACCTGGTCAGTTACGGCATGTTCGGCCTCATCGACGCCATCGACCGCTTCGACGTCGAGCGGGGTTTCAAGTTCGAGACCTTCGCCATCCCGCGTGTGCGGGGCGCGATCCTCGACGAGCTGCGCTCGATGGACTGGGTGCCGCGCTCGGTGCGCGCCAAGAGCCGCCGTATCGAGAGCGCGATGGCCTCCTACGAGGGCATGCACGGCCGCAGCCCCACCGAGGAGGAACTGGCCGAGCACTGCGACATGGAGCTCGACGAGCTCCGAGCGACGCTCGGGCAGGTCGCACGCGGCGGCATCCTCGGCCTCGACGAGATGGTCAACGGCGGCGCATCCGAGGGCATGTCGGTGGTCGACACCGTGGCCGACGACCAGCTCGGTCCCGGCGCCCAGGTCGAGGCCAGCGAGATCCGCCGCATCCTCGGTGCGTCGATCCTTGCACTGCCCGAACGCGAACGCACCGTGCTCGGCCTGTACTACTACGAGTCGATGACCCTCGCCGAGATCGGCACGATCCTCGGCGTCAGCGAGAGCCGGGTCTGCCAGATCCACGGCAAGGCCGTGCTGCAGTTGCGTTCTCGGCTCCTCGCCGCCACGCGCGAGACCTGACGCCCGGCGTCTCGCCCTCACGGCCTGCGGGCCGCCCGGACTTCCCCCTCCGAAACTCCACCGTGCGAAAAGGGAAGTCCGATGATCACCTGCCGTATCCGCGCCCGAGGTCGCCATTGCCCGGCCCCGTTGCTCGCCCCCGTCTCCGCCGCTCGTCGGCCACCGGGCCGGCGGTACCCCGCAGCCTGGGTGGCGCTGCTCGGGCTGGCGATGGCGCTGAGCACCGCAGCGCTGGTGCCGGCGGCGGTCCCTGCGGCGGCGCAGACCGGGGTGTGGGTCGAACCCGTCGCAGCGCCCGTCGTCGACGGGTACCGGCCGCCGGCGCACATCGGTGCGCCCGGCAACCGGGGCTGGGAGTACCTCACCGAGCCGGGCACGGTGGTCGTGGCCGCCGGCGGCGGTGTCGTGGTGTTCGCCGGACCGATCGGTGGCTCCGACTACGTGTCGATCCAGCACCCCGACGGGCGCCGCACGACCTACTCCCACGTCGCGACGATCAGCGTCGCGGTCGGCGACGCGGTCTCGGCGGGCGAACCCATCGCCACCAGCGGCGAGCGGCTGCACTTCGGCGTGCGAGTCGGGCAGGAGTACCGCAATCCCGGCGAGCTCTTCACCGCCCCGACGCCGGGCACGCCCGGCGGTGCCGCCCCCTCCGGCGACGGCCTGCGGCTGATCCCGGCCGCCGAGCGAGCAGCAGTCGAGCGGGCTCGCGGCTCCGCCGGGATCCCGTCGGGCCCCGGTGTCGACCACCAGGCGATGATTCCGCCACGCAGTGCGATCACGCCACCGATGGCGACCGCTTCGCCGGCAATGGCGCTGGGTCGCTGGTTGGCCTCGGTCGAGATGGTCATCGCCCGCGGCGCCGGCGCCGCGCGGGGGTGGTCGGGCCACGCGACGGATACACTCGCCGGCGGCTCACAGCAACCAGCTGTCGGACCATGACACCCAAGATCACCCGGACCATCCCCACGGTCGCCGCGTCAGCGGTGCACGGTCCGGGCTTCGCAGAACCGTCGGGGAGGAGAAACCAATGGCACCCGTCGTCACCATGCGCCAGCTGCTCGAAGCAGGCGTCCACTTCGGTCATCAGACCCGCCGGTGGAACCCCAAGATGCAGCGCTTCATCTATGGCGAGCGCAACGGCATCTATCTGATCGACCTGCAGCAGACCCTCGACCGGATCGTCACGGCCTACACCTTCGTCCGCGACACCGTCGCCAACGATGGCCAGGTCCTGTTCGTCGGCACCAAGAAGCAGGCCCAGGACAGCGTCCAGTCCTACGCCGAGCGCTGCGGCCAGCCCTACGTCAACCAGCGCTGGCTCGGCGGCATGCTCACCAACTACGAGACCATCTCCAAGCGCGTCTCGAAGATGAAGGAGTACCAGCGCATGCGCGACTCCGGTGAGTTCGAGGCCATGCCCAAGAAGGAAGCGCTGCTGCTCAGCCGCGAGCTCGAGAAGCTCGAGCGCAACCTCGGCGGTATCCGCAACATGGAACGCCTGCCCCAGGCCGTGTTCGTGCTCGACACCAAGAAGGAACACATCGCCGTCACCGAGGCCAACAAGCTCGGCATGGCCACCATCGCCGTGGTCGACACCAACTGCGATCCCGACATCATCCGCTACGTCATCCCCGGCAACGACGACGCCATCCGCTCGGGCGACCTGATGTGCCGGGTGATCTGCGAGGCTGTCGAGGAAGGCCGCCTCATCGCCTCCAAGCGCAACGAGGCCACGATGGAACGCAGCGCCGCCGAAGAGGCCGAGGTGGCCGCTCAGCAGGAGCAGGCCCGCGCCGCTGCTGCTGCCGCCGCCGCCGAGCGCGAAGCGCGCATCGCCGCCACGCTGGCGCAGTCCTCCGAAGCCACACCGTCGGGCATGCCCGAAGAGCGACGGCGAGCCCACCGTGGCCCGCCCGCCGCCGACGACGCACCCCCGACCCCCGCCGATTCCGGCACCGCTGGTGCCGGCGAACCCACAGGAGCATGACGGTGGCCGACTTCACCGCCAAAGACGTCCAGCGTCTCCGCCAGGCCAGCGGTGCCGGCATGATGGACGCGAAGAAGGCTCTCGAAGCCGCCGCCGGCGATTTCGATGCCGCCCTGCAGGCCCTGCGAGAAAAGGGTCTCGCCAAGGCCGACAGCCGCAGCGACCGCGAGAGCAGCGACGGCGCCATCGCCATCGCCCGCGACGGTTCGCGTGCGGCGCTCGTCGAGCTCAAGGCCGAGACCGACTTCAGCGCCAAGGCCGCCGACTTCGTCAGCCTCACCAACGAGCTCGCCGAGCTCGTCCTGGCCGGTGGCCCCGACGCCGTCGCTGCGAAGGCCGACGTCATCGACGACATGCGCATCGCCAAGAAGGAGAACATCACGCTCGGCACGGTCGCGCTCGTCGAGGCTGCCGAGGGCAACGAGCTCGATGCGTACCTGCACAGCGACACCGACGGGCGTGGCCTCAACGGCGTCATCATCGAAGCAAGCGGCGTCGACGCTGCGACCGTCCACGAGATCGCGTTGCACATCGCGTTCGCCAAGCCGAGCGCACTGACCCGCGACGAGGTCGACCCCGCAGCCATCGAGGCCGAGCGCGAATCGGCGCTCGGTGTCACCAAGGCCGAGGGTAAGCCCGAGGCCGCATGGGACAAGATCGTCGACGGTCGCGTCAACAAGTGGTTGTCCGAGCGGGTGTTGCTCGAACAAGGCGTCTTCGGCGAGAAGCAGACCGTGGCCGAGCGCATCGGATCGGGCACCATCGTCCGATTCGTCCAGGCGTACATCGGCGACTGACCACATGCCGGAGCGGTCCTCGCGGACCGGCACGGCCGAAAGGGGCACCATGACCGAGCGGACCTCCGGCGCGGGATCGACGCCATCTCGTTGGAAGCGGGTGGTGCTGAAGCTCTCGGGAGAGGCCTTCGCCGGCGATGCCCCGTACGGCATCGATGGTGCGGTCGTCCGCCAGGTGGCCCAGCAGATCGTGTCGGTGCGCGAGGAGTACGACGTCGAATTGGCCGTCGTGGTCGGCGGCGGCAACATCTGGCGTGGAATGTCGGGCGCAGGTGCGGGCATGGACCGCGCCCAGGCCGACTACATGGGCATGCTCGCGACAGCGATCAACGCGTTGGCGCTCCAGGACACCCTCGAACAGCTCGGCCAGCCGACGCGGGTGCAGAGCGCCATCCACATGTCCCAGGTCGCCGAGCCCTACATCCGGCGTCGTGCGGTGCGTCACCTCGAGAAGGGCCGCATCGTCATCTTCGCGGGCGGCACCGGGAACCCCTTCTTCACCACCGACACCACTGCCGCGCTACGCGCCGTCGAGATCGAGGCAGGTGCGGTGCTCAAGGGCACCCACTCCGGCGTTGCCGGTGTCTACACCGCCGACCCCAAGCTCGATCCCGACGCCGAGCTGCTGTCGGAGGTCACCTACATCGAGGTGCTCAACCGGGGCCTCAAGGTCATGGATTCGACGGCCATCACCTTGTGCATGGACAATGCTCTGCCCATCGTCGTCTTCGATCTCATGGGCGACGGCAACGTCGGGTCCATCCTCGGCGGTGCGGCCATCGGTACCCTGGTCCACTGAGACCACCGTCCCCAGCGACGACCAGCGAGGAGCGAACGTGAGTGACGAGCTGATCGAGGTCATCCTCAGCGACGCCGCCGAGTCCATGGCGAAGGCGGTGGCCCACGCTCGCCAGGAGTTCGCCACGATCCGCACCGGCCGGCCCAGTCCCAAGCTGGTCGAACGGATCCCGGTCGAGTACTACGGCAGCGAGGTCCCGCTGCAACAACTCGCCAGCTTCTCGGTCCCCGAGGCGCAGCTGCTGGTCATCTCGCCCTTCGACAAGGGTTCGATGGATGCCATCGAGCGCGCCATCCAGCTCGCCGACCTCGGGCTGTCGCCCAGCAACGACGGTGTCGTGCTGCGGCTGAACTTCCCGCCGCTCACCGAGGAGCGCCGCAAGGAGTTCGTCAAGATCGTCAAGGGGATGGCCGAGGACGCCAAGGTCGCCGTGCGCAACACACGCCGCAGCGCCCGCCAGGACCTCGAACAGCTCGGCAAGGACGGCGAGGTGTCCGAAGACGACGTCGTCCGCGCCGAAAAGCAGCTCGACGCGCTCACCCAGCAAACCGAAGCCGACATCAACGCCGTCCTGGCCCAGAAGGAACAAGAACTGTTGGAGGTCTGAGGCTTCGGCGATCCGGGGGCGGTCCGGATCTGGTGCCGACCCTCACACCCGGACACACACCGACCCAGACCCGTACTTGTGCCCACCGGCACGGCGGCGCAAGAATCCGGAGGTCCTCGAAGTGGACAACGAGCCTGAAGACGAACGAGAGGGCATGCGGATCCTGCGGCCCGACGACGACGATCCCGGCCTGCCGCACTGGACTGAACCCGGAACCGGACAGATCCCCCTCGTCGACGACGCCGACGACGAGCTGGCCGCCTGGTCCTCGCTCAGCAACAGCGGTCCCCGTTGGCGCGACGACCTCGACGAGCCGGCACCGGTCACCCCGCTGACGCCGCAGTCACAGTCGGAGATCCCCCTCATCGGTAACGCCGCCGAGGACGACTTCTTCGGCTACGACAGCGCAGGGGCCCCACCCCCCAGCCGCGGCCGTGAAGCCCCCCAATCCCCACGTGCGGCACGGACCACCACCACCCGCTCCCAGCCCGCCGACCTGGCCCAACGCGTCGGCACCGCCGCCGCGCTGGCCGCAGTCGCCATCTTGTGCTTGCTCATCGGCAAGGCCGTCACGTTGCTGCTCATCGCCGCCATCCTCGGTGTCGCCGCTTCGGAGTTCTACGTCACGCTCCGCCGGGTCGGCTACCAGCCCGTGACCCTGCTCGGGCTCACCGCCGTCGTCGCCCTGCCTCTCAGCGTGTACTGGCGTGGCGAGTCGGGCATCGGGGTCGTGCTCTTCTTGACGATGTTGTTCGGCGTGCTCTGGTATCTCGTCGGCGTCCAGGAGGAACGCCCCGTCCCGAACCTCGGCATCACGTTCCTCGGCGTCGTCTACATCGGGGTGCTCGGATCGTTCGCCGCGCTCCTCCTCGACACACCCGATGGCATCGGACTCCTGCTCACGGCGATCCTGCTGGCGGTCGCGTACGACGTCGGCGGCTACTTCGTCGGGCGGGCCATGGGCCGCTCACCGCTGACCGAGACCAGCCCCAACAAGACCGTCGAAGGCCTGATCGGCGGCATGGTCGCCACCGTCGTGGTCGCCCTGGGCATCGCCATCATCGGCATCGAACCCTTCGGCGGCGACATCTTCGGCACCTTCGACACCCTCCTCGTGGGTATCGCCGTGGCAATCGTCGCCCCCATCGGCGACCTCGCCGAATCGCTGATGAAGCGCGACCTCAAGGTCAAGGACATGGGCACCATCCTCCCCGGCCACGGCGGCCTCCTCGACCGCTTCGACGCCCTCCTCTTCGTCCTCCCCACCGTGTATTACATGGTGCGGATCCTGGCGTAGGTTTCGCCCTCACTCGCGTCGCTTCGCTCGCTCCGTTCGGGCGAGTCGGGTGCGGCTGGCGCCGCGGGCTTCGGGTTCACTCTCTCGCTTCGCTCGCTCCGTTCACCCGAGTTTGATTCGAGCGGCTGACGCCGCGCTGTCTCTTGTCTGCCGACCGAGGCTCCATCTCCGGCAGCGACGGCAAGCCGCCGCTGGCGAGCTCGGCAGACGCTGGGGGGACCGCCGGAGGCCGTCCCCCCAGACCCCCCTCGCTGGCGGCCCCCAGGCTTCCGTGGTCTTGGAGTTCCTGGTCGGCCGCGACGGCCATGGGAGGGCCCAGCCGGGCCGCGGCGGCCGTGGACAGGTCGGCGCTCGAGGGCTGGCTAGCCTGGGCGGCACCCGTCGGCGCTCGAGCCTCCCCCGAGACGGCTGGGCACCCCGGTGGGTCGCTTGGGCACCCCTTGGCCGTCTCGGCGTGTCGCCGCTGCGCAGCCCGCCGACACCGGCCGGCGACGTGCGTGCTGGATGGGGCGTGCACCGACCAGAGACCCGGTGGATCCCCCGCTGGCGCGCCGCCGGAGACGAGCCGGCCCAGAGGACCGCGTGCAGGGCTGACCAGGCCCGGACCGTTCCGCCGGGCAGCGGCGCCGGGCGGCGCGCATAAACCGCAGGGCTGACCAGCCAGGGCGGCACCCGTCGGCGCTCGAGCCTCCCCCGAGACGGCTGGGCACCCCGGTGGGTCGCTTGGGCACCCCTTGGCCGTCTCGGCGTGTCGCCGCTGCTGCGCAGCCCGCCGACACCGGCCGGCGACGTGCGTGCTGGATGGGGCGTGCGACGACCAGAGACCGGTGGATCCCGGCGCGTGCCCGCCGGAGACGAGCCGGCCCAGAAGTACCGCGTGTACAGGGCTGGCCAGCCTGGGCGGCACCCGTCGGCGTTGTCGCTGCTCCCGAGACGGCTGGGCACCCCGGTGGGTCGCTTGGGCACCCCTGAGCCGTCTCGGCGTGTCGCCGCTGCTGCGCAGCCCGCCGACACCGGCCGGCGACGTGCGTCCCGGAAGGGGCGTGCGACGACGGTCAGCCGGTTGATCCCGGCGCGTGGGAGCCGGAGACGAGCCGGCCCAGAAGGACCGCGCCGGCCCACGAGTACCCTCCCTATGAGCCGGGCTCCGGCACTCGCTCCTCCTACACTCGCCCCTTGTGACGTCGGTGGCAGTTCTGGGTTCGACAGGGTCTATCGGGACCCAGACGTTCGACGTCGTCCGGACCGAACCCGAGCGTTTCGACGTCGTCGCCATCGCCGCAGGCACGTCGGTCGGGCCGGTGATCGAGCAGGTGCGGGAGTTCTCGCCGTCGATGGTGGTCATGGCCACCGCCGACGCCGCCGATCAGGTGCGCGCCGCCGTGGGCCCCGATGTCGCCGTGCACCACGGCCCCGAGGCCCTCGCCGATGCCGCCCGCAGCGCCGAGACGGTCGTCAACGCGGTGGTCGGTTTCGCCGGTCTGCCGGTCACCCTCGCGGCGCTCGCATCCGGGCGCCGCCTGGCGCTCGCCAACAAGGAGTCGCTCATCGCCGCGGGGCCGGTGGTGCAGCAGGCCAGGCGCACGCCGGGCGCCGAGATCGTGCCCGTCGACTCCGAACACTGCGCGCTGCATCAGTGCCTGCGGTCCAACGAGGCGTTGGGCGACAGCGGTCGGCCCGACCGGGTCGAGCGGCTGGTGCTCACCGCCAGCGGTGGTCCGTTCCGGGGCCGGACTCGGGCGGAGTTGTCGGCGGTCACCGTCGACGACGCGTTGGCGCACCCGACGTGGTCCATGGGGCCGAAGATCACGGTCGATTCGTCGACGCTGATGAACAAGGGGCTCGAGGTCATCGAGGCCCACGAGCTCTACGGCACTCCCTACGACGCCATCGAGGTGGTCGTGCATCCGCAGTCGGTGGTGCATTCGATGGTGGAGTTCAGCGACGGGTCCACCATGGCGCAGCTGTCGATGCCCGACATGCGCCTGTGCATCGGCTACGCCTTGGCCTATCCCGACCGCCTGGCCACGCCGTTCGGCCGCATCGACTGGGGCACGCTGTCGCGCCTCGACTTCGAGCCCCCGGATCTGGAGGCGTTCCCGTGTCTGGGGCTGGCCTACGCCGCGGGGCGCGACGGTGGCTGTGCGCCGGCGTGGTTGAATGCAGCCAACGAGGTCGCCGTCGAGGCTTTCCTCGACGGGCGCATCGGCTGGCTGGGCATCGCGGACCTGCTCCGGAGCGTTCTCGACGAATTCGATGGAACATCGGCGGAGTCCGCCGATGTTGTCTACGAGGTCGATCGCCTGGCCAGGGAGGCCACGCATCGCCGCTTGAGGAGCGTGGCATGAGCGAGATCATCCGAGAGGGCACCAGTACCGCCGCCGACGCCCCGATCGTCGAGGCCGGCCGCACCGGCGCCGTCGTCGCGGATGCGCCGCCCCCGCCGTCGTCACCGGTCACAGCCGGCGAGAAGTCGAGCCCGGTCGGGTTGATGGTTCTCATCGGGCTGCTCGTGTTCGCAGGCATCTCCGGCGGGATCTCCCTGGTCATCGTCATCTTGTCGCTGGTCGTCATGATCTTCATGCACGAGCTCGGTCACTATCTCGCAGCACGCCGCGGGGGCATGAAGGCCACCGAGTTCTTCATCGGCTTCGGGCCCAAGCTGTGGTCGTTCAAGCGCGGCGAGACCGAGTTCGGCTTCAAGGGCATCCCGCTCGGCGCCTACGTGCGGATCATCGGGATGAGCAACCTCGAAGAGGTCGATCCCGCCGACGAGGCCCGCACCTACCGCCAGCAGTCGTACCCGAAGCGGATGCTCGTCGCGGTCGCCGGTTCGGGTATGCACTTCCTGATGGCTCTGGCGCTGCTCTACGCGGTGCTGGTCACCAACGGCATCGAGGTCGACGAGGTCGCCGCCGACACGGACTGGGCCGTCGAGGCCGTCGAACCCGGCGGTCCCGCCGAGGCCATCGGTCTCCAGGTGGGGGATCGCATCCTCGCTGCGGACGGCACGGAGTTCGCGACCTGGACCGAGACCCGGCTGTTCATCGAGGCCAACCCGGGCGAGAGCTTCGACTTCACCGTGCTTCGTGACGGCGAGACCGTCGTCGTCAGCGGGGCCATCGGCGCCCGTGACAACGATCCCGGTATCGGGCGCATCGGCGTGGCCCGTTCGCCGGCGCCGTTCATCCAGGAAGGTCCCATCGAGGCCATCCCGAAGACCGTCACCGAGTTCGGCAGCGCGGTGCAGCTCACCATGACCTCGCTGGTCGATTTCTTCAGCCCGTCGAGCCTGGCCGACTTCTTCGGTCGCCTCGACGGCACCGAGGACACCGCAGCCACGACGACCGCGGCTGGTGGCGGCACCAGCGCTGCGGCCGCCGAGACCGACGAGGAGGGTCGCATCCTGTCCATCGTCGGCGCCACCCGCATCGGGGCTCAGCTGACCGACGAGGGCATCACCGGGCTGTTGCTGTTCATGTTCAGCATCAACGTGTTCGTCGGGGTGTTCAACCTCATCCCACTGTTGCCCCTCGACGGCGGCCACGTCGCGGTCGCCACCTACGAGCGGCTCCGCTCGCGTGGTGGTCGCCGCTATCACGCCGATGTCGGCAAGCTGATCCCGCTCACCTACGCCGTGGTGCTGGTGCTGATCGTCATCGGTGTGTCGGCGATCTATCTCGACATCGCCGATCCGGTCTCGTTGTGACGACCGCGCCCGGCGCGTCCATGGCCCGCCCCCATTCCCCATCTCCGAGGTTCGCGTCGATGTCCGCAGAGTCGTATGCGCCCGCTGGGCCGCCTGTGTGGTCGGGGCCGCGCTGATGGAGGTCGCAGCAGGTTTCGATCGTCGTCCGACCCGCCAGATCATGGTGGGCTCGGTGCCCGTGGGTGGGGGAGCGCCCATCACGGTGCAGTCGATGACCACCACCAAGACCGCCGATGTCGACGGCACCCTCCAGCAGATCTACGCGCTGGCCGCCGCCGGTGCCGACATCGTGCGCTGCACCTGCAACGAGATCGAAGCCGCCGAGGGGCTGGCCCAGATCGTGCCGCGTTCGCCGGTGCCGATCGTCGCCGACATCCACCACCAGTACAAGATGGCCCTGGCCGCGCTCGAGGCCGGCGTCCATTGCCTGCGTCTCAACCCGGGCAACATCAAGAAGCCCGAGCACATCAAGCTCGTCGCAGGCGAGGCCCGCGACCGGGGCATCCCGATCCGCATCGGCGTGAACGGCGGGTCGCTGCATCCCGACCTGTACGCGAAGTACGGCGGCAAGGTGACTCCCGAGGCCATGGTCGAGTCCGCCCAGCAGGAGCTCGCCTACTTCGCCGAGGTCGGCTTCGACAACGTGAAGATCTCGGTCAAGGCGTCCAGCGTGCCCCTCATGATCGAGGCATATCGCCAGCTCAGCGAGGTCACCGACCATCCGCTGCACCTCGGGGTGACCGAGGCGGGTCCGCCGCCTGCGGGTCTGGTGAAGTCCACCGCAGGCATCGCCACGTTGCTGGCCGAGGGCATCGGCGACACCATCAGGTACTCGCTCACCGCCGATCCCGTCCAGGAGGCCAAGGCAGGCCGGATGCTGCTCGAGGCCATGGGCCTGCGCGAGCGCAAGAACGTCGATCTCATCGCCTGCCCGTCGTGCGGGCGCGCCGAGATCGACGTCTACGCCGTGGCCGAGGCCGCCCAGGAGGCCTTCGCCGACAAGGAGATCCCGCTGCAGGTCGCGGTGATGGGTTGCGTCGTCAACGGTCCGGGCGAGGCACGCGACGCCGACATCGGCATCGCGGCAGGCAACAAGCGCGGGCATCTGTTCGTCAAGGGTCAGAACGTCGCCGTGGTCGCCGAGGACGAGATGGTCGATGCCCTCGTCGAGTGGGCGACCTTCATCGCCGAGCACGGCGCCGAGGCGGCGATCGCCCGGGTCGACACCGCCAAGGCGGCACGCGAGGCCGAGGCCGATCGGGCCCGCCTGCTGGCCGACCAGGGCGACGACGTCAACGACGCCGGTACCCGGGTCGATCTCATTCGCAAGCTCTGATCCCCGGGTCGGCTCGAGGCGACCCCGGACGCCCGGGGGCTCCGAGCGCCGCGGCGCGCAGCGTGCACCGGACCAGCGGTACCGGCGGGTATACTCCTGCCGGTCTTAGATCCGTTGGGAGCGAGGCGTGGGCCCAGGCCCACGCCTTTTGTTTCTCTACGGCAACAGCGCACGAGAGGAGGCAACCCATGAGCATCGTCGACACCATCACCGAACTGGCGACCGAGATCATCGATCCGTTCGGGCTGCGCCTCTACGACGTCGAGCTCAACGGCGGCACCCTGCGCGTCACCATCGAGGGCGACGAGGGCGTCGACCTCGAACGGCTGGCCGAGGTCACCCGGTTGATCTCACGTGCACTCGACGCCGACGATCCGATGCCGGGCCGCTACACCCTCGAGGTGTCGAGCCCCGGTCTCGAACGGCGCCTCCGGACGCCGGCGCACTATTCGGGCGCCATCGGCGAGACCGTCAACATCAAGCTGGCACCGGGGATCGACGGCAACCGTCGCGTGCGGGGCCAGATCACCGATGCGTCCGACGAAGCCGTCGAACTGCTCGGCGACGACGGCGCGACGCACCGCATCGACTACGGCGACATCACAAAGGCCGTCACCGTCTTCGAATGGGGACCCACCCCCAAGCCGGGCAAGGGCAAGAGCCAGGCCAGGCAGAGCGCCGGCAGCGACCGCGCACCCGATGCCGCCACCGACCCAGAGAGGAGGGCAGCAGCCCGATGAACTCCGAGATGATGGAGGCGCTCCAGGCGCTCGCAGCCGACAAGGGGATTTCCGTCGACACGCTGTTCGCAGCGCTCGCCGACGCGCTGGAATCCGCGTACAAGCGCATGCCCGACGCCCACGAGTACGCCTGGGTCACGATCGACCCCGATTCGATGGACATCCGGGTGCTCGCCCAGGAGCTCGACGAGGACGGCGAGCCCATGGGCGACGAGTTCGACGTCACCCCCGACAACTTCGGCCGCATCGCCGCGCAGACCGCCAAGCAGGTCATGATGCAGCGCATCCGCGAGGCCGAGCGCGAGCTCAAGTACGAGGAGTACGCCGGCCGCGAGGGCGACATCGTCACCGGCATCATCCAGCAGTCCGACAGCCGCTACACGTTGCTGGACCTCGGCCGGGTCGAGGCCCTGCTGCCCCAGGCCGAGCAGGTCCCCAACGAACGTCCCGACGCCAACGCCCGCATCAAGGCGTACATCGTCGAGGTCCGCAAGACCATCAAGGGCCCCCAGATCGTGGTGAGCCGGACCCACCCGGGCCTCATCAAGCGCCTCTTCGAGCTCGAGGTCCCAGAGATCGCCGACGGCGTCGTCGAGATCATGGCGTGCGCACGCGAGCCCGGGCACCGCACCAAGATCGCCGTGCGTTCCAACGATGCCAACGTCGACCCGGTCGGCGCGTGCGTCGGGGCGCGTGGCGCCCGCGTGCGCATGGTCGTCAACGAGTTGCGCGGCGAGAAGATCGACATCGTGCCGTTCTCCGACGACGACGAGGACTTCGTCATGAAGGCGTTGTCGCCGGCGAAGGTCAAAGAGGTCCGCATCGACCGCGAGACCGGCACCGCCGAGGTCATCGTGCCCGATTACCAGCTGTCGCTGGCCATCGGCAAGGAAGGCCAGAACGCCCGCCTCGCAGCACGCCTGACCGGCTGGCGTGTCGACATCAAGTCCGAGACCCAGATCGCCGAGGAAGCGGCCTACGCGGACGTCGAGTGGGCCGAGGGCGAGTGGGTCCTCGATCCCGAGTCGGGCGAGCAGGTCTGGCAGCCCGCCGAGGGCGGCCCCGCCCTGTCGGCCGATCAGTGGGCCGAACTCGGTGAAGAACAAGCCGACGACGAGGCCGCCGAAGCCGACGACGAGGCCGCCGAAGCCGAGGCCGCGGCCGATGGCGCCGAAGCGGGCTCGGGTGGCGTCGTGGACGCCGACGCGGTTCTGTCCTCCGATGGCGACACCGCACCCGTCGAGGCCGAGGTCGAAGCAGCCGACGAATCCGCGGAGGCGCCGGCCACGGCCGACGACGCGGACGTTGCCGTGGCAGCCGGGGACACCGAAGCGACAGAAGAATCAGAAGGCGTCGAGCCCGAAGCAGTCGAGGACACCGAGGCTCCCGCCGTGGTGGCCGTCGGCGACGATCAGGCGCAAGGCGGGGGCGCATAGCGCCGACGCGCACCTGCGTTGGTTGCCGGGCCGCACGGCCTGCAGCCGAGCTGGTGCGGTTTCACCTCGCTGCCGACGGATCGATCCGGATCGGCGGTGGCGAGGGGCGCGGTGCCTGGTTGTGCCCCGAACCCGATTGCCTCGACGAGGCCATCCGGCGCCGGCGTTTCCAACGGGCGCTGCGGGCCGATATCGGCCCGGATTCGCTGGCCGAGCTGGCACGTGACATCAACGCCCGAGGATTTTGGCCCGGATCGTGCCAGGATGGAACGCTGTAGCGGGCGCCGACCCGCTGCAATCAGAGAAGACCCAAGGGGCTGAACCGAAACCTTGCCAGCGAAAGTACGTGTCTATGAGCTCGCCCGCGAGCTCGGTATGACGAACAAGGAAACGCTCGACCTCTGCGATGTGCTGGGGATCGGGGTCAAGAGCCATTCGTCGAGCATCGTCGATGCCCAGGCGGACCGCGTCCGTCGCAAGGCCGAGCGCGAAGGGCTGATCCGCGACGAACAGCCCGAGGAGCCGGCCCCCGCCAAGCCGGCCAAGAAGGCCAAGAAGTCCTCCGCGGCCGCCCCGGCGCCCGCCGAGACCACCGAAGAACCCCCCGCGCCCGAGCCTGCGGAGACCGCGGCCGCGGCCGGGGCCCCCGCGCCCGCTCCAGCGGCGCCTGCTCCGGCGCCGGTGCCCGAGGCCCCTGCGGCCGAGGCCCCCGAGGCGCCGGCCGAACCCGCCCCTGCGGCCGCCGCGGCCCATTCCGCCGAGCCCGCCGCCGAGGCGGCACCCGCCGAAGACGAGGCCCCGGCGAAGCCGGCGCGGGTCGTGACCTCCAGTGGAAGCGCCCGGCCACCGCGCCCGGTCGAGACCGCCGATGCGCCCTCGGCCCCGCCTGCTCCCGCCCCCACGCAGGCGCAGGCGCCGGCAGAGGCGCCTCGTCGCACTCCGCCGCCACCCCCGTCGGCTCGTCCCGTCGACGCTGCAGCCCGGTCTGCGGCCCCCACGCCGCCGGCCACACCGCCGCTGTCGCCGTCGGGCAAGCCCATCCCGCCGCCGCCCCCGCCGCGCTCGTCCACCGGCAAGCCCATCCCACCGCCTCCGGGTCGTGGTGGCCGCGGGCCCGCGCCCGCACCTCCGGGTCGTGGCGCCCGTCCCGGCGGCGCCCCGCGCCCCGGCGGCAGCCCCGGTGGTATGTCGCGTCCGTCGGGCGGCCCGCCGCCCGGTGGTGGTGGTGGGCCGCGCCCCGGTGGCGGTCCTCCCGGTCGTGGTGGCCCGCAGCGGCCCCAGCAACGCCGTCGCAAGAGTCGTCGTCGTCGTCGCACCGAAGAACTCCAGCCGATGGACGCGCCGTCCTACACCCCACAGGACGCGCCCGTCCCCGAGGGCGAGATCGTCATCGAGCGCGCCTCGTCGCCGCTCGACATCGGCCCCAAGCTCAACCGCACCACCGCCGACGTCGTTCGCTTCCTCATGGAGCAGGGCGAGATGGTCACGGCCACCCAGTCCCTCAGCGACGACATGATCGAGCTGTTCGCAGCCGAGGTCGGCGCCGAGATCCGTCTGGTCGACCCTGGCGAGGAGCAGGAGATCGAGCTCAAGCGTCGACTCCAGGTCGATCCCGACTGGGAGGTCGACGACGACGCGCCGCATCGTCCGCCGGTCATCACGGTCATGGGTCACGTCGACCACGGCAAGACCAAGTTGCTCGACCAGATCCGTAACGCCAACGTGGTCGCCGGCGAGGCCGGTGGCATCACCCAGCACATCGGCGCCTATCAGGTCGAGAAGAACGGTCAGATGCTGACGTTCCTCGATACGCCGGGTCACGAGGCGTTCACCGCCATGCGTGCCCGTGGCGCGGAGGCCACCGACATCGTCATCTTGGTGGTCGCAGCCGACGACGGCATGATGCCCCAGACCATCGAGGCACTGAACCACGCCCGCGCGGCCGACGTCCCGATCGTCGTGGCGCTCAACAAGATCGACCGCGACAACGCCGACCCCCAGCGAGTGCTGGCCCAGCTCGCCGAGCGCGATCTCGTGCCCGAGGCCTGGGGTGGCGAGACCATCGTCAACGAGGTCTCGGCGCTGCAGAACATCGGTATCGAGGAGCTTCTCGACAGCCTGCTGCTGGTCAGCGAGCTCGAGGACCTGCGGGCATCGCCCGAGGGTCGGGCCCAGGGCATCGTCCTCGAATCCCATCTCGACATCGGCCGCGGACCCGTGGCCACGGTGCTCGTCCAGCACGGCACCCTGAAGGTCGGCGAACCCATGATCGCCGGTCCCGCATGGGGCCGTGTCCGGGCTCTCATCGACGATCAGGGCAATCAGGTCAAAGAGGCCGGTCCGTCGATGCCGGTGCAGGTGCTCGGTCTTTCCGATGTGGCCAGCGCCGGTGACGAATTCGTCATCGCGCCGGACGAAAAGACCGCTCGCGACGTCGCGGGGACCCGCGAGCACTACCAGCGGGTCGCTTCGATCGGACGCGACGCGTCGGCCATGGCCGGCGGCGCCCGTCTCGAGGACATCTTCTCCCAGATCCAGTCGGGTCAGTCCGCGACGTTGAACCTCATCGTGAAGGCCGACGTGAACGGCTCGCTCGAGGCGGTCACCGACAGCCTCCGCAAACTCGAACGCGAAGAGGTCAAGCTCTCGTTCGTGCACCGCGGCGTCGGTGGTATCACCGAGAACGACGTGCAGCTGGCGTCGGCATCGAACGCGACGATCCTGGGCTTCAACGTGCGACCGGACCGCAAGGCCCGCGAGCTCGCCGAGGTCGAACACGTCGAGATCCGCAACTACGAGATCATCTACAAGCTCCTCGAGGACATCGAGGCCGCCATGCTCGGCATGTTGGCCCCGGAGTACGAAGAGGTCGTCACCGGCGACGCCGAGGTCCGCGAGATCTTCAAGGTCCCTCGTCTCGGTTCCATCGCCGGTTGCTACGTGCTCAACGGTGTCATCACCCGTGGTTCCAAGGTGCGCTTCCTGCGTGACGGCGTGATCATCTGGAAGGGTGAGATCGCTTCTCTGAAGCGGTTCAAGGAAGACGCCCGAGAGGTCGCTGCCGGCTACGAGTGCGGTATCGGCCTGTCGGACTTCCAGGACCTCAAGGAAGGCGACATCATCGAGACCTTCGACGAACGCGAGATCGCCCGCACCTGAGCGGCGCGGCGGTCTCGTTCGGCTGCAGGCATTGCACGTCCTGGCCATCCGCTTCGAGCTGATCATCCCCCACGCGCAGTCTCTCAAGGCCAAGCGTGCGGCGATACGGCCCATTGTCGACGGCGGGCGGCACCGGTTCCCGGTGTCGCTCGCCGAGGTCGACCACCAGAACACCTGGCAGCGCGCCGCCATCGGCGCGGCGGTGGTGTCGTCGAGCGCCACCCTGGCCACCGAGACCATCGACGACCTCGAACGTTTCGTGTGGGCCCAGCCCGACATCGAGGTCGCGAGCGCGGAGCGTTCCTGGCTCGAGTGGTGAGCGGCTGGGATCGAGGGTCTGAACACGCGCGCCCTCCGTTGACACACACACGTGGTTGTCTGTGACCTATGTCTCACCAGGCTCAGCGGCGAACCAGCCTGGTGAAGTGGCTCGCCACGATCCCCGTGGTCGTCGCAAGCTCCTACCTGCGATGACGCTCTCGTCGGCAGGTGCAGCTAATTGGGCCGGCGCCACGGGTCGAACTGGCTGTAGCGGCGTGAACATGACGGACAACTCCCAGCTCACGTACTACCGGGAGAACTTGACCCCGAAGATGTACAGCGCCGTGGCGTTCACGCTGAACAACCACGTCGCGCCAACAGATGTCGCCGTGCAACCGGAGGACAGCGGCGCAGGTACGGCCACCGACATCATCTACTGGGACTTCGACTACTCGACCTACTGCGGCAAGGACTGGCACCCCGATGGTCCGGATCCGGACTCGAAGTCTGTGATCGGGCTGTACGTATGCGAGTCCTTGTCCGGCCAGAAATGCAATCGCTCGAAGGTGCGATTCGACACCAGCTGGACGAGCCCCAAGAACACCACCAAGGTGCGGGCCCTCTCGTGTCACGAGACGGGTCACGCCCTCGGGCTTCGGCACCTCGCGAACGCAGGCACGAACGTCGGTTGCATGCCTGGAAGTCTGAAGCCGGTCGTCAACTTCTCCGCTCACGACGTGGCGCACATCAATGCGAACTACTGACCCCCGGCGATCATCCGACAGGAGATCGGTCATGAGAGTACTGGCAACAGTCTTGGCAGTCATCTTCCTGGTTGCGTTGATCGGATGTGGAAACGATGACGCGCCATCTGCACGAGCTGTTTCCCTGTTCGAGCTGATCGAGGAACAGAACGACGCGGTCTCCTACGGCAGTGCGGTGTACGAGACTTTGGCGGAGGCGATGCCCAACTTCCTCTACGAAACCGATTCCGGGGAACTCGTCTCCGCAGCAGACCTCTACGTTGCCGGCCGAGTTGCTTCGGTCGAGCGGGGGCAGTCGTTCACGTGGCTCGAGACGGTCGACTCGGTCGAGCGCGTGGCGCTCGACTTCGAGAACGACGAGGCGCTCATCTCGACGGTCCATGTCACCCTCGAGGCTGAAACGGTCATCGCCGGGCCGGCAGTCGGCCGTGAGATCGGTGGCACCGTGACCTTCGGGTTGGCGCTCAATGCTCCGGTGGCATTCGATGAGATCGAAGCCGAGCTCGTCGCTCAGGAGCAACTCGCCGTCCTGCTGTACGAGCCGTCGGAAGTATTCGATTACGCCGAGAACCTCTGGGCGGTCATGGAAGACGGCGCCTTTCTGGGCGTCATCACCGAAGGTGAACGCGTGGAGTTCCCAGCGGTTCACGGAGGGCAGACTGCAGACGGGCGTGCGTTCGTGCCCGATGACCTCACCCGATCCGACCTCGAGGAGCCCCCCGACCAAGATCCGATTCCGATCGTCAAGAGGGACGGCGAGTGGGTGCGCGTCAGCGAGTGATCGCTGCAATCGAGGCGCGTGGGTCCCGCCCCGACATCGAGGTCGCCAAAGCCGAGCGGTCCTTGCTCGAGCGGTGAGTCGAGGGCTGCGCTCGAAGAGCGACGCCTGAGGGCTGCCGGCGGGCGGCGCACTACCATCCGCGGATGCGCCAGGCCATCACCAGCGACTCCGCAGCCACCGTCGGTCCCTACAGCCATGCCGTCGAGTCCGGTGGGGCGGTGTATTGCTCCGGGCAGACGCCGGTCGATCCCGCCACCGGTCGCCTCGTGGTCGGTGGCATCGGTGAGCAAACCCGGCAGTGTTTCGCCAACCTGTTCGGTGTGCTCGACGCTGCCGGGCTCGGCCCCGACGACGTGGTGAAGGTCAACGTCTACCTCACCCACATGCACGACTTCGAGGCCATGAACGCCGCCTACGCCGAGGTATTCGCCGACCCGTTGCCCGCCCGCACCACCGTCGGCGTGTCCGAGCTGCCTCTGGGTGCCAAGGTCGAGATCGAATTGATCGCTTCCCGCACGGGGGCCTGAGCGCCCCGGCGCCGCCCTGCCGTGGGTGCGCCACGCGCCGAGGCGCCGCGTCGGCTGCCCGGCGCCCCGAGAGGCCGCCTCCTGCCCGGATACCCTGCGGTGCATGGCTCGACGACGACAGCGCAATGCCCCGCGTGACTATCCCCGTACGGCGCGGCTCAACGAGCTGTTGCGTGAGGTGATCGCAGACGAGATCGAGCGCATCGATGACGACGAGCTCGGGTTCGTCAGTGTCACCGCCATCGAGGTCGACAGCGAGCTCACTTTGGCCAAGGTGTACGTGTCGAGCCTCGACGAGGACATCGACGCGCAGATCGCCGTGTTGTCCAACCACCGCGGCGCCATCAAGAAGGCCATCGGTAGTCAGGCACGCATCCGACGCACCCCGGACCTGCGTTTCGTGCCCGACCCCTCGGTGCAGACCGGCGGACGCATCGAGGAGATCCTGGCGACCTTGAACCTGGACGACAGCGACGAATCGTCCGGCGGCGACGGCGGCGACGCTGGCGACGCAGCCGAGGGCGATGCAGCGGTCGATGTCGCCGGTGCCGCCGGTTCGGTCGACGACGCCCCCGATGCCGACGAGGGCGACGAGTCGCGTCCCGGCGATGGGTAGGCGGGGCCGCGCCCACGACGGCCCCGACGGCTTCGCCGTCATCGACAAGGAACCGGGCTGGACCAGCCACGACGTCGTCGCCAAGGCCCGCGGGCTGCTGGGCACGCGCAAGGTCGGGCACTCGGGCACACTCGATCCGCCGGCCACCGGCGTGCTGGTGCTCGGGGTCGGTCGGGCCACACGGTTGCTGCGTTTCGTGACCGAGCTGCCGAAGACCTACGTGGCCACGATGGTGCTCGGCACCGAGACCACGACCCTCGATGCCGAGGGCGAGGTGACCGCCACCCACGACATGGCCGGCATCGACCTCGACGCGGTGCGCGCCGCAGCCGCCGGGTTCGTCGGTGCCATCGAGCAGATCCCGCCGATGGTGTCGGCAGTGAAGATCGACGGCCGTCGCCTCCACGAACTCGCCCGCGAAGGCGTCGAGGTCGAACGGGCGCCGCGGCCGGTGACCATCCACGCCCTCGACGTGGCCGCCACCGACGAGCCCGCCACGTTCGAGCTGACCGTGTCGTGCTCGTCGGGAACATACATCCGCACCCTGGCCGCCGACATCGGCGCAGCGCTCGGTGGGGGAGCGCACGTCGGGACCTTGCGCCGCACGGCGATCGGTTCGTTCGTCGAAACCGACGCCTGCCCCATCGACGCACTGGGCCCGGAACGACTGCTGTCGCTCGCCGATGGCCTACGAGACCGGGCGTCGTCGGTGGTCGACGACGATGTCGCGGCCGCCGTGCGCAACGGCAAGGTGCTCGAGCAGACGGTGCTCGGGGTGGAAGGCGCCGGCCCGTGGGCGGTCCTCGACGCCGGTGGTGCGCTGCTCGCGGTCTACGAGCCCCACCGGGGTTCGACCGCCAAACCCGCCGTCGTCGTCGCCCCCTGACCCGCTGGGGTCAGACCCCGCTTTCCCGCTTTCTCCCAGACTGCCGGCCATGGGCCGCTCCATCGGGAGAAAGCGGGAAAGCGGGATCCGACCCCGTCGGGGTCGGCGGTGGGGCGATACCGTGTCGGGCCATGGAGATCATCGCCGACGGGTCCACCGTCCCCGACGCTGTGGCCACGGCGTGCAGCATCGGGGTGTACGACGGAGTGCACCTGGGCCACCAGGCGCTGCTCGCCCAGCTCCGGGCCCACGCCGACCAGCGCGGTCTCGCCACCGCCGTCGTCACCTTCGACAAGCATCCGGCGCTCATCACCCGTCCGGCCAACGCCCCGAAGCTGCTCACCACGCTGGAGCAGAAGCTCGAGCTGCTCGAGCTCGCCGGCATCGACTACGTGTACCTGGTCGAGTTCACCGAGGAACGCTCCAAGACCTCGGCCGCCGACTTCTTCCGCGAGGTGTTCGTCGACGGCGTGCGCGCCAAGGCCATCATCGTGGGGGAGGACTTCCACTTCGGGCGCGACCGCGAAGGCAACGTCGAGCTCCTCCACGCCGAGGGCGAAGGGCGCGGCATCGACGTCACCGGCCTCGAGCTCGTCAAGGTCTCCGACGACGCCCCCGAACCGGTGTCGTCCACCGCCATCCGTCGCAAGCTCGCCGGAGGCGACATCGCCGATGTCAACGCCATGCTCGGCCGGTACTTCGAGGTGCGGGGCCCCGTCGTCGAAGGCGACAAGCGCGGGCGCCTCATCGGTTTCCCCACGGCCAACGTGCCCGTGTCCAAGCAGATGGCCTGGCCCGCCGACGCGGTCTATGCCGGCTGGTACATCCACGAGGACGGCACGAAGTCCATGGCCGCCATCAACATCGGTCGGCGCCCCACGTTCTACGAACACGCCGAACAGTCACTGCTCGAGGCGCACCTGCTCGACTACGAAGGCGACCTGTACGGCACCCAGGCCCGGGTCCAGTTCGTGCAGTTCCTGCGCAGCGAACAGCGCTTCGACGGCATCGATGCGCTCAGCACCCAGCTGAAGCTCGACATCGACGCCGCCCGCGAGATCCTGGGCGGCTGACAGCGCTGTCGGGCGGCGACTGGGCCTGCGTGGCCTGAACGCCCGGCCCGGAGGGCGGTGCCCGGGCCTGCGTGGCCTGAACGCCCGGCCCGGAGGGCGGTGCCCGGGCCTGCGTGGCCTGAACGCCCGGCCCGGAGGGCGGCGACCGCGTCGGGTCGTGGCGCCGCTACCATCAGACGGTCCGGCACAACGTCGGCATGCGCGACGCGCGCACCACCGCTCCCCGGTCTCGTCGATCACGACGCCCACGGGAGCTGGGTCCGAAACCCGAGCAAGGAAGCACATGGCCGCAAACCTCCCGCCCAAGGGCAACACGATCGCCGACAACCGCCTGCACGACAGCGACACAGGGTCGCCCGAGGTGCAGATCGCATTGTTGACCGATCGGATCAACCACCTCACCGAGCACCTGAAGGTCCACAAGAAGGACCATCACAGCCGGCGAGGCCTGCTGATGCTCGTCGGTCGCCGGCGGCGGATGCTCGACTATGTCGCCAAGAACGACATCGAGCGTTACCGGTCCATCATCGCCAAGCTCGGGCTGCGTCGCTGACACAATAGAGATCGATCCGACGAGCGGCCTGCGGGCCGCTCGTCTCGGTACCGGGCCCACCTCGGGTTCGGACCGGGGTGGATCGCCACAACCTCGGCACGTGAGATCTCGGCTGCCAGTTGAAGATGCCCGGGCCACCACCGGTGGTCGGGACCTCTCCAACTGGGAAGCTGGGTTCGCTCGCCGAGTGTCGAACCGGAACGTCCGGTCCGATCACGTAGCGGAGCCGAACGGGCTCCGTGGAAGGAGCAACGATGGCGGAAGCCATTGAAGTCACCGGCCCAGTTGGCGCCGAAGACAAGGTAATGACCCTCGAGACCGGCAAGCTCGCCGGCATGGCCAACGGCGCAGTCGTCGTGACCATGGGCCGCACGAAGGTGCTGGTCACCGCCACCGCGAACAAGTCCGTTCGCCCTGGCACCGATTTCTTCCCCCTCACGGTGGACTTCGAGGAGCGGAGCTACGCCGCGGGCAAGATTCCCGGCTCGTTCTTCCGTCGTGAAGGTCGTGCCGGCGAGAACGCCATCCTGGCGTGCCGCCTCACCGACCGGCCGCTGCGGCCGTTGTTCCCCGAGGGGTTCCGCAACGACGTCCACATCGTCGCCACCGTCATCGGTGCCGACATGGAGAACCCTTACGACGTCATCTCCATCAACGCCGCCTCGGCTGCGCTGAGCATCTCGGGCATCCCGTTCTCGGGCCCGCTCGGCTGCGTGCGTATCGCTTTCGATCAGGACGGCGAGTGGATCGTGCACCCGACCTACCAGGAGGGCGAGGAATCGACCTTCGAGATGGTCGTCGCCGGTCGCCTGCTCGACGACGGCGATGTCGCCGTGATGATGGTCGAGGCCGGTGGCACCGAGAAGGCGGCCCGCTACTACGAGATGGGCGCTCCCAAGGTGGACGAAGCGGTCCTCGCTTCGGGTCTCGAAGCCGCGAAGGGTCCCATCAAGGACGCCATCGCCCTGCAGCGCCAGCTCATCGCCCGTGCGGGTGTCGCGGCGCCGCTCGAGTTCACCACCGCGGTCGACTACAGCGACGAGATCTACGCCGCGGTCGAGGCAGCGGGACGTGACCAGCTCGCCGCCAGCCAGACCATCGCCGACAAGTCGGCCCGCCAGGACGCCGAGAACGCGGCCCGCGACGAGATCCTCGCCGCAGTGGCACCGCAGTTCGCCGACGATCCCGATGCCGAGAAGCAGATCAAGGCCGCCGTGCGCAGCCTCACCAAGGCGATCGTCCGCAAGCGCATCGTCGACGAGGGCGTCCGCATCGACGGTCGTACCCCCACCGAGCTGCGGCCCCTGTCGGCCGAGGTCGGCCTGTTGCCGACTGCGCACGGTTCGGGTCTGTTCCAGCGTGGCGAGACCCAGGTGCTCAACGTCACGACGCTCGGCACCAAGCGCATGGACCAGATGATCGACGGCATCGACCCGGTCACCCGCAAGCGCTACATGCACCACTACAACTTCCCGCCGTTCTCCACGGGCGAGGCCGGCTTCATGCGCGGCCCCAAGCGTCGTGAGATCGGCCACGGCGCTCTCGCCGAGCGTGCACTCGTCCCGGTCATCCCGTCCATCGAGGACTGGCCCTACACGCTTCGTCTGGTGTCGGACGTGTTGGCCTCCAACGGCTCCACGTCGATGGCGTCGGTGTGTTCGTCGACGCTGTCGCTGATGGACGCCGGTGTGCCGATCAAGGCGCCCGTCGCCGGTATCGCCATGGGTCTCGTGTACGCCGAGGGTAAGTACACGCCGCTCACCGACATCCTCGGTGCCGAGGATGCCTTCGGCGACATGGACTTCAAGGTCGCCGGTACCGAGGACTACGTCACGGCGCTGCAGCTCGACACCAAGATCGAGGGCATCCCGGCCGACGTGTTGGCCCAGGCGCTCGACCAGGCCAAGGACGCCCGGATGCAGATCCTCGAGGTCATGCGCGGCGCCATCGCCGAACCGCGTGACGACGTCTCCGAGGTCGCCCCGAAGATCATCAGTTTCGAGATCCCGATGGACAAGATCGGTGAGGTCATCGGTCCCAAGGGTAAGACGATCAACACGATCCAGGACGAGACGGGCGCCGAGGTCATCGTGGACGACGACGGCGTGGTCGGCACGGTGTCGATCGCCTCGCCCAACCGCGACGCGGTCTACGAGGCGCAGCGCCAGATCGAGCTCATCCTCGATCCTCCGACCGCCGGTGTCGGCGAGGTCTACAACGGCAAGGTGGTGAACATCACCAACTTCGGCGCCTTCGTCAACATCCTTCCCGGACGTGACGGCCTGGTGCACATCTCCAAGATCGGTGGTGGCAAGCGCATCGACAAGGTCGAGGACGTCCTGACGCTCGGCCAGGAGATCGAGGTTCGGGTCGAAGACATCGACCCGAACGGCAAGATCAGCCTGATCCCCACCGACACCGACGCACTCAACGCGGCGGCGGGTGAGTCCTCCGGCGGCGGATCGTCGTCGGGAGGCTCCTCGCGGGGACGTGGCGGCGGTCGCGACGGTGGCCGTGCCAACGGCGAGACCGACCGTGGCGACGGCGACGAGGTCGGCAGCGACGACGACACCACCGTTGTGGCTTTCGAGGACGACTTCGAGGCACAGTTGCGCGACGAACACGGCGATCTCGGCCCGGCCGAGGTCGGCGGTGGCGGCGGTGGCGGTGGCGGTGGCGACCGTGGCCGCAGCCGGAGCCGTGGCAGCCGCAACCGCGGAGGCCGCGGCCGTAGCTGAGTGAGCTCTGGGGCTCCGGCCCCTGAACGGTACGGATGCGCAGGTCTCTCAGGGGGCCTGCGCATCCGGCGTTTTGGGGGCCGTCCCGTGGCGGATCCTTCGTTCCTCGGTGAGGATGTGCTCGACCCGCGTGGGGGTGAAGGCACTCGCCTCGGCGATCTCGGCGACGCCGGCGCCTTCGCTCGCCGCCCCGAACATTGCTCGGCGCAGCGCCTCGACCCGTCCGGCGTCTCGCCGGCTCGCGTGGTTGCGGACACTCCGCAGCATCACGTCACGTCCGTTGCCCATACTGTCGTCCTGTCTGTCGTCAGCCGAACAGCCGCATCTCGATCAGTTCGATCTGCTCGGGAACCATCATCACGCCGGACTCGAAGCCTCCGTCACGCAACGTGTCCCAGCACAGCCAGAGCACAGCGAGAAGACCGAAGGCCTCATCGTGTGTGAAGCTGATCAGATCGGAAATGTAAGGAAAGATACCAAGAAGCACGTAGATATCTACGTGGATTTCGACGTGATGGCGAGAGGCGCGCCGCGCAACGGAATCCAACGGCCACCATGGTCGCCATGACGATCATGGTCGGGGTACTCGGAGCGGCAGGACGGATGGGGGCGACGGTGTGCGGCGCCGTGCACGACGCCGATGGGCTCGAGCTCGCCGCGGCGGTCGATCCCACCGCAGCAGGGCGCACGGTTGCCGATGTCGGGGCAGCGCCGCTCGACCTGGCCATCGCCGGCGACGTGGCTGCGTGCGTCGAAGCCGGCGTCGATGTGGTCGTCGACTTCACCGTTGCCGCAGCCTCGCGTGCGAACCTGCCGCAGCTGGCCGAGGCCGGCATCCACGCCGTGGTCGGCACCACCGGGTTCGGCGACGATGACCTGGCCGCTTTCGGCGATGCGTTCACCTCGAGCAACTGTGTCGTCGCAGCCAACTTCGCGATCAGCGCGGTGTTGATGATGCGTTTCGCCGAGCTGGCGGCCCCGCTGTTCGACACCGTCGAGATCATCGAGTTCCACCACGACGCCAAGGTGGACGCCCCGTCGGGTACCGCCATGGCCACCGCCGAGCGCATCGCTGCGGCATCTGACCAGTGGCGACCCGATCCGACCGAGACCGAGGTCGTCGCGGGTGCCCGCGGCGGCAAGGGCCCCGGCGATATCCGGATGCACGCAGTGCGGATGCACGGCATGCTGGCCCACCAGGACGTGATCTTCGGCGCCGAGGGCCAGACGCTGCGGCTGCGCCAGGACTCCTACGACCGGTCGTCGTTCATGCCGGGTGTGGTGCTGGCGGTGCGACGCATCGCCGACCATCCCGGCCTGACCGTCGGCCTCGACAGCATCCTCGGCGTCTGACGCCGGGAGCCGGCATTCACGCCACTGGTCACACCAGGAACCCCGCCATCCCCGCAAACCCGACCGAGAGCCATCGCAATGACCCGAAGCCAGGTGTCGCTGATCGCCCGTGGGGTGTCGATCGAACGCGGCGACCGCAGCGTGCTCGCCGATGTCGACCTCACCGTCACCGAACGCACGCGCCTCGCCGTGGTCGGCCCCAACGGGGTGGGCAAGAGCACTCTGCTGGCCGTGCTGGCCGGCGAGGTGGAACCCGATCTGGGCAGCGTCACCCGCGCTCCGGAGCGGGCGACGGTCGGGCTCGTCCGCCAGGTATTCGACCGCGATGGCGCCGAGACGGTACGGGCCCACATCGCCGCGGCGCTGGGCGTCGAGGCCGCCACGGCACGCTTCGAGGCCGCGACGGCGGCGCTGGCCGGCGGTGACGACGGCGCAGCCGACGAATACGACGCAGCGCTGGCCGCCTGGCTCGACAGCGGCGCCGCCGATCTCCACGCCCGCATCGACCAGGTCGCCGCCGACATCGCTCTCGCCCCCGGCCTGCTCGACGCCGCGCCGTCGACGCTGTCGGGCGGCGAAGCTGCTCGCGTGGGGCTGGCCGTCGCCCTGCTGAGCAGGTTCGACGTGACGCTGCTCGACGAGCCCACCAACGATCTCGACCTCGCCGGCCTCGCATTCCTCGAGGACTGGGTGCAGCGCCACCAGGGCGGCCTGGTGATCGTGTCGCACGACCGGGCGTTCCTCGAACGGACCGTGTCCTCGGTCCTCGAGATCGACGAGCACGCCCACACCGCATCGCTGTTCAACGGTGGATGGGAGGCGTACATCGCCGAACGCGCCGTCGCCCGATCGCTGGCCGAGGAGCGCTACAGCGGCTACGTCGGCGAGCGTGATCGCCTCGCGGCACGCGCACAACAGCAGCGTGAGTGGGCCACCCAGGGTCGGGCCAAGGCCACCCGGTCACCGTCGGACCCCGACAAGTTCGTCCGGGCCCACAAGATCGCCCAGACCGAGAAGCTCGCGGGCAAGGCCAAGGCCACCGAACGGGCCATGGAGCGCCTCGAGGCCGTCGACAAGCCGTGGGAGGGATGGCAGCTGCGGTTCGACATCGCCGAGGCCCCGCGCAGCTCGACGGTGGTCGCCGCATTCGACAACGCGGTGCTGCGACGGGGCACGTTCACCCTCGGTCCGGTCGACCTCGCCATCCACTGGGCGGACCGGGTCGGGCTGGTCGGTCACAACGGTGCAGGCAAGTCGACGCTGATCGAGGCGCTCCTCGGACGGCTGGAACCCGCCGCAGGACGGGTCGTTCTGGGCTCGGGCGTGGTGGTCGGCGAACTGGACCAGGGCCGGGTGCTGTTCGAAGAGGCCGGCACGCCGCTGCTGGGCGTGTTCGAGGCCGCCACCGGCCTCGACATCACCGAGTCCCGATCGGTGCTCGCCAAGTTCGGCCTCGACGCCGATGCGGTCGGACGGCCCGCATCGAGTCTGTCGCCGGGGGAGCGGACCCGGGCACTGCTGGCTCTCTTCCAGGCCCGGGGCGTGAACCTGTTGGTCCTCGACGAGCCCACCAACCACCTCGATCTCGCCGGCATCGAACAGCTGGAGTCGGCGCTCGAGACCTACGGCGGCACGCTCGTCGTGGTCACCCACGACCGCCGCTTCCTCGAGAACGTGCGGCTGACGCGCACCATCGATGCCGCGGACCTCGCCCGGACTGCAGGGGGCTGAGCGCCGTCGCTCAGTACGATCGGGGCATGTACGCGTTCGCGCTGCGCCCGAAATGGATCCTCAGCCACGTGCTTGTCGTGGCGCTGATCATCACGATGATCATCCTGGGGTTCTGGCAGCTCCAGCGCCTCGACGACCGTCGAGAACGTAACGACGCCATCGAGTCGCGGACCGCCGAGCCGGTCGTGCTGGTCGACGACCTCGTCTCGCCGGCGGATCCCCTGGCCATCGGCGACGAGCTCGAGTACCGCATCGTCGAAGCGGCAGGCGTCTACCAGCCCGCCGACGAAGTGCTCGTCCGCAACCGCACCTACGAGGGCCGTCCCGGCTACTGGGTCCTCACGCCGCTGCGCCTCGACGACGGCGACGCCGTCATCGTGAACCGGGGTTGGATCCCCAACGATCTCGACGCCACGCCCCCGCCGCCGGCAGGGCAGGTCCGTGTCCTGGGCATGGTGCAACCGACCCGCAACGCCGAGGGCCTCCAGCGCGACGACCCTGCCGAGGGCGTGCTGGCCGAGGTGGCCCGACCCGATGTCGCCCGCCTGGCGCAGCAGATCCCGTACCCGCTCTTGCCGGTGTACATCCAGCTCGAGGGTCAGGCGCCCCCCGCCGGCGATCTGCCGCGGATGCTGAGCCGCCCCGAGCTCGACGAGGGCTCGCACTTCTCCTATGCCATGCAGTGGTTCATCTTCACCACGATCGCCATCGTCGGCTACCCGCTGGTCCTGCGCAGGGTCGCCCAGGGCGAGAGCGGCGACCGTCGCCTGAGCGACATCCCCGAGATCTACCGGTAGTGGTCGCCCGGCCGCGCCGGTGTGGTCGATGCGTGCCATGGCGTCGGCTTCGGCGCGCTCGATGCGGCGGCGGCCCATCTCGCCGAAGCCGTCGTCGTGCGGAGTCCATCCCAGGCCGTCGAGGACCCGCCGGAGTTCCTGGGCGGCGAGCACCAGCGCATCGGCAGGGTGGCGGCACGAACTCGTGGTGTGGAGCAGCGGATGGTCGGCCGCCCAGTCCTCGGCGCTGATGTCGGCCGTACGCGAGACCCGCACCACGAATTCGTTGGGGATGCGCGCCTCGGTCTCGAGGGCGCGGCAGTGCTCGATCAGGGCGCGCACGTCGTCGACCGACGGCGTCTCGCCGCGATCGAGTGTCCACTGCAACGACCGGGTGTCCATCAGCCCATGGTGACACCGAGGCGGGCACCTCGGCGTCCGAATATCGACGCACCACAGCCGGCGGGCCCCCTTTGAACGTTTGTGACTGTTTTGCACACGATCGAGCGTGTGCAAAACCGTCACAAACGTCTCGGCATGACTGTTCGGGCCGGCTATGGGAGTCCGGCGTGGGGAGAGGCGACCCGGGTCGTCAGGATCGAGCCGCCGGCCACGCCGTCGACCTCGGCGGGGTCGGCCCCTGGGGCGGTGAGCACGAACAGCGTTCGGCCGTCGTCGCCGCCGAGCGCACAGGCGAAGGTGCCGACGCCGGTGTCGATGGTGTCGGTGATCTCACCGCCCTCGACGACGCGCACCAGCCGGGCCCCCAGCGCGTCGGCGAACCAGATGCCGCCGTCAGCGTCGAGGGTGCAGCCGTCGGGAGCGTAACCCTCGACCGATGCCCAGAGCCGGCGGTCGCCGAGGCTGCCGTCGTCGTCGATGGTGAAGGCGGTGTACCGGGCACCCATGGTCTCGCCGACGATCAGGGTCGACCCATCGGGGGTGATCACCGAGCCGTTCGGGAAGCCGAGGTCGCCCGCAGCCGCCGTCGCGGTGCCGTCGGGCGCGACGTGGGCAAGCGTCGCCGGGCGGGCGCCTTCGACGCCCTCGGAGAAGAGATCCCAGCCGAAGTTGCCGACGTAGGCGTGGCCGGTGGCCGAGACCACCATGTCGTTGCAGTGGAACGTCGCGATGGACGACAGGTCGGCATGCTCGGTCACGGTGGAACCGTCCCAGCGCATCACCTTGCGGTCGAGCATCGACACGAACAGCAATGTGCCGTCGGGCAGCCACCCGAGCCCCGAGGACTGGCCGTCGACCTCGAGGATGGTCTCTCGGTTGCCGTCGAGGTCGACTGCATAGATGGCGTGTTGGTAGAAGTCGGAGTACCAGAGCCTGCCATCGTGCCAGCGGGGCCCCTCGCCGAAGTCGACCCCGTCGACGAGTACCTCGAAATCAGCCACTACACATCCCCTCTGGTCGTACGATCGTCGCTCAACGTAGTTCGGCCCGGCCTCCGCTGCATGCGGCGCACGGACCGCTCCAGCCCGGCTGGTAGCCTGCCGCAGTCTCCCCCTGGCAGTACGAGAGGTTTCGATGGCGCGATTCGGCCGTGTGGCCACAGCGATGATCACCCCGTTCGGCGACGATGGATCCCTGGCGCTCGATGTCGCCGCCGATCTGGCGCGCTGGCTGGTCGATCACGGCAACGAGGGACTCGTCGTCGCCGGTACCACCGGCGAGTCCGCCACCCTCACCCACGACGAGCAGATCGCCCTGATCGAGACCGTGGTCGGCGCCGTCGACGTGCCGGTCGTGGCCGGTGCGGGCAGCAACGACACCCGAGCCGCCGTCGATCTCACCGAGCGCGCCACCGCAGCGGGTGCAGCCGGCATCTTGTCGGTGACGCCGTACTACAACCGGCCGTCGCAGGCATCGCTGCTGTCGCACTTCCGGACCATCGCGGCATCGACGGACCTCCCCGTCATGCTCTACGACATCCCCGGGCGCACGGGCCGCAAGATCGCCACCGACACGCTCCTCGAGCTCGCCCACGACGTCGACAACATCGTCGCCCTCAAAGACGCCGCCGGCGATCCGGGCGAGACGGCGCTGTTCCTCTCGCAGGCACCCGAGGGCTTCGAGGTCTACAGCGGCGACGACAAGCTCAACCTCGCCCTGCTGGCCGTCGGCGCAGTCGGCGTGGTCGGCGTCGCCACCCACTGGGCAGGGATCGAGCAGCTCCAGATGGTCGAGGCCGTCGAACGTGGCGACCTCGCCGAGGCCCGCCGGCTCAATGCGTTGCTCCAGGAGTCCTTCGCCTACGAGACCTCCGATGCGGCCCCCAACCCCATTCCGGCCAAGACGATGATGCGGGCCCTCGGCCTGCCCGTCGGTCAGGGGCGAGCGCCGATGGACGTCGTGCCGGGAGGGCTCGAGGCGACGGCCCGGGCCATCATCGGTCCCCTCGCCGTGGGTGCCGAACTGTCGGTCGGCATCTGATGGCCGTCCCGGTATCGATCACCTTCCTCGGCGGCCTCGGTGACATCGGCCGGAACTGTGCGGCCATCGAGACCCCCGACGAGCTGTTGTTGCTCGACTGCGGTCAGCTGTTCCCCGACGAGTCGATGCCCGGCGCCAACTCGATCCTGCCCGATCTGAGCTATCTCGACGACCGGGCCGACAAGATCATCGGCTGCATCTGCACCCACAGCCACGAGGACCACATCGGTGCCCTCGCCCATGCGCTCAAGCGGTTCTCGTTCCCGGTGTACGGCTCGCCGTTCACGATGGGCATGGTCAAGAGCCGCATCGAGGAGGCCGGCGTCGCCGGGCGTACCTCGCTCAACCCGGTCGCCGACGGCGAGCACCGCAGTATCGGTAGCTTCGACTGCGAGTTCCTCCCGGTCACCCACAGCGTGCCCAGTGGCCTCATCACCGCCATCGGGACGCCCCAGGGGCTGATCCTGCACTCGAGCGACTTCAAGCTGGATCTCGCCCCTGTCGACGGCCGTCGGACCGACCTGGCACGCATCGGTGCGCTGTCGAACGATCCGGGTATCCGCCTCTTGTTGTGCGACTCCACCAATGCCGACGTACCGGGCCGCACGGCGTCGGAGTCCGAGATCGGCCCCGTGCTCGCCCAGGTCTTCCGGGACAACGTCGGACGGCGGGTCATCACCGCGTCGTTCGCGAGCCACATCCACCGGGTGCAACAGATCGCCACCGCAGCGGTGGCATCGGGTCGCTACGTCGCCACGCTGGGCATGTCGATGAAGAAGAACGTGGCGCTGGCGCGCGAACTCGGCCTGCTGCGCATCCCCGACTCGCGCATCGTCGACATCGAAGACGCCGGTTCGATGCCGCCGGGTGAGGTCTGCATCATGTCCACCGGCTCCCAGGCCGAGCCCCGCTCCGCGCTGGCGCTCGCCTCCTACGGCGACAGCCACTGGATCAAGATCACCGACGCCGACACCGTCGTGTTGTCCTCGCACCCCATCCCGGGCAACGAGGCCCGTGTCGGGCGCATGATCGACGAGCTCGTGCGTCGTGGCGCCCGGGTGCGCCACAGCGGCCAGCTCGGGCTCCACACATCCGGCCACGGCAAGCAGGACGAGCTGCAGATCCTGCACACCGTTGCGTCGCCGGAGTGGTTCGTTCCGGTCCACGGCGAGTTCCGCCACATGGTCGCCCACGCCGAGCTGGCGGAGGGCATGGGGATGCCGTCGGAGCGGGTCCTGGTGGCCACCGACGGCGACCAGGTCACCCTCACCGACGACGGCCTCACCCTCACCGAGGCCGTCACGCCCGGGACCTACACCTTCGTGCACGGCGACATCACCGAAGACGATCACAACGTGTTCCGCGAGCGCCTGATCCTGGGTGACGAGGGTGCGGTGATCGTCGTCGTCACCGTCGACACTGCCGAGCGCCGGCTGGTCGGTCGCCCTCGCATCGAGAGCCGCGGGTGGCTCGGTGACGAGCACTACGACGAGATCACCGAGGCGGGGATGGACGAGCTGACCGTCGCCCTCGAGAAGGTCATGGCCCAGGACGATCCCCTGACGGTGCAGGGCATCGAACGGCGGGTGCGGCGCAGCATCGGCCAGTTCGTCAACGCCCGGACGGGCCGCCGCCCGATGATCGTCCCGGTGGTCACCGACATCGCCTGAGCGACCGCGACATCGCCTGAGCGACCGCGACATCGTCTGAGCGACCGCGACATCGCCTGAGCGACCGCGACATCGTCTGAGCGACCGCCATCGGGGCGGAACGACGGCAGGCAACCACCACGCGGCGCGCGAACACATTCTCTCTGCGTCCTCCTTACGTGGGCCATGTGGTTGGTGTTAGCGTTGGGGCCACTGTGGCGAAGAACACTCGAACCCCCGCCCGGTCGACACGCACCTCCAGCTCGCCGTCGTCCGGAACCAAGTCCCGATCGACGACGGCCCGCAAGAAACCGTCGAGCGCCGGCTCGACGCGCTCGACGGCCAAGCGGTCGACGGCCCCGTCGAAGCCCAGCCGGGTCGGCAGCGCCGTGGGTGGTGCCTTCGATGGCCACCAGGCCGACGTGTGGGGCATCATCGCCATCGTCGCCGGCCTCGTCGCGGGGCTCGGGCTGTATCTCGATCTCGCGGGTCCGATGGGCGAGGCGTTCCGCGTCGCGTTCGGCACGGTCTTCGGTGTGGCCCGCGTCGTGGTGCCGGTGGCGCTGGTCCTTGCCGGGGTGGCCCTGATCGTCGCCCCCGGCCCCCGGGCCGCCTCTTCCACCAACGCCGCGGCGCGATCGGCCGGCGATCGTCTGGCTCGCCTGGTCATCGGCTCGCTGCTGGTCTTCGTGGCCATCTCCGGCGCCGTCCACCTCGGCCGTGGCCGACCGGTGTGGGGCGACCCCCTCGAGGACTTCATCGACGCCGGCGGCGTCCTGGGCTGGGCCATCGCCGCGCCCCTCGTCCGGCTGGTTTCCATCTGGGGTGCACCACTGGTGCTGGCCGCCGCCGGCATCATCGGGATCCTCGTGCTCACCGGCGTGTCGCTGCGCGACGCCGTACGTCCCGTCATCGTCGTTCTCGCCGCCGTCGGACGATCGTTGGTCCAGGCGCTGCGCAGCGCCCTCGGCGAGGGCACCGACTCCCGCTCCGAGCCCCACGCCAAGGACCCCTTCGCCACGGCCGCCGAACCCACCATCACCATCGGCGGCGCCACCAAGGGGGGCCTCTACGACCAGGACGAGACCGAGATCGACCTCCGCATCCCGGCCGCCTATCCCGACGAATCCCCGGATGTGCCTGCCACAGCCGAGGAGGAGACTCCGGCTCCCAAGAGCCGGTCCACCCCGAAGGTCCGCACGCCGGCCGCTGCCGCGGCGGCGTCGGGTTCGGCCGAACAGCTCGACATCGGGCTGGGCCCCGCAGCCGCCGGTTCGCCATGGCAGCTGCCGTCGATGACGATGCTGCATCGCTCCAGCGCGCAGGACGTCGACGAGCGCCTGGTCGAAGAACGCGGCCGCATACTCGAACGTGCTCTCGCCGCCCACGGCGTCGAGACCCGTCTCGTCGGCATGGTCGTCGGCCCGACCGTCACCCGCTACGAGCTGGAGCTCGGCCCCGGCGTGAAGGTCGCACGGGTCACGAGCCTCAACAAGGACATCGCCTATGCCATGGCCTCGGCCGACGTCCGCATCCTGGCGCCCATCCCCGGTCGCCAGGCCATCGGCGTCGAAGTACCGAACACCGACCGCCAGGTGGTTGCCCTCGGCGACATCTTGACCTCGCCCGAAGCCCGCAAGGCCACCCACCCTCTCGAGGTGGCCGTCGGACGCGACATCAACGGGCAGTCCATCCTGATGAACCTCGCCAAGATGCCGCACATCCTCATCGCGGGCGCCACCGGCGCGGGCAAGAGTTCGTGCATCAACTCGCTGGTCACGTCGATCCTCATGCGCTCCACGCCCGAGCAGGTCCGCATGATCCTGATCGATCCGAAGATGGTCGAGATGACCCAGTACGAGCGGGTGCCGCACCTGCTCACCCAGCCCGTCGTCGATCCCAAGAAGGCGGCCAACGCCCTGCAGTGGGCCTGTCGGGAGATGGATCGCCGCTACGAGCTGCTGTCCGAGGTCGGCTACCGCGACATCACCGGCTACAACGGCGCCTTCGACGCCGGAACCATCACCGCCCCGCCCGGCGCGATCGACGCCGAGGGCAACCCCAAGAGCTACCCCCGGCTGCCGTTCATCCTCGTGGTGGTCGACGAGCTCGCCGACCTGATGATGGTCGCGGCCCGCGACGTCGAGGACTCGATCTGTCGCATCGCGCAGAAGGCCCGAGCCGTCGGGATCCACCTGGTGATCGCAACCCAGCGCCCGTCGACGAACGTCATCACCGGTGTCATCAAGGCCAACGTGCCGGCCCGTCTGGCGTTCGCGGTGTCGAGCCTCACCGACAGCCGGGTGATCCTCGACCAGGGCGGCGCCGAGCGCCTGGTCGGCCAGGGCGACATGTTGTTGCTCGACCCGAAGTCGTCCACCCCGCACCGTATCCAGGGCGCGTGGGTCACCGAGGAAGAGGTCAAGTCGGTCGTCGAGGCCTGGCGGACCCAGGCTGCGGCCGTCGCTGCGGGCGATGGCGCCGGTGACGATGAGGGCGGCGGCGGGGCCTCGGTCACCGCCGAGAGCATCTTCGATCCCACCGCGCCGCAGGGTTCGGCGGCCGCATCGGCGCTGCCGGGCGGGTCCACCGGCGACGAGGAGGAGGACGACCTCCTCCTCAAGGCCATGGAGCTGATCGTCGAATCCCAGCTCGGGTCGACCTCGATGCTGCAGCGCAAGCTCCGCGTCGGCTTCGCCCGCGCCGGTCGGCTGATGGACCTCCTCGAGGACCGCGGCGTGGTCGGCCCCAGCGAGGGCTCGAAGGCCCGCGACGTCCTCATGACCCCCGAGGAGCTCGAAGCGCTGCGGGGCTGAATCGCTGGGGTCAAGTCGTACTTTCAACCAACTCGAAGCGGCATGGCCCGGGCCACCAGCTGGAGTGGGGAAAGTACGACTTGACCCCGTTGGCAATTGCCGTTGGTGGAGTGACTGCCATGCGCGGGACAGCGCCGGCGGCGCCCTAGCCTGCCCCGGGTGATCCTGTCGATCTTCCTGCTGCTCGCGGGCCTGGCCCTGATGGTCTACGCGGCCGACCACTTCGTGGTGGGCGCCGGGCGTATGGCCATCCGCCTGCGTCTGTCGGCCATCGTCGTCGGTGCGGTCGTCATCGGCTTCGGTACGAGCGCGCCGGAGTTGCTTGTGTCGGCCTCTGCCGCGGCCCGAGACGACCTGAATCTCGGCACCGGCAACATCATCGGGTCGGTCGTGGCCAACCTGACCCTGGTCCTCGGCGTCGTGGCGCTCATCCGGTCCATCGAGGTCAAGAACAGCACGCTGCTGCGCGAGGCCCCCTTGTCGGTGGCCGGGGTGTGTGCGTTCGCCTGGATGATCCAGGGCGACGTCACCCGCCTCGAGGGCTTCTTGATGCTCGCTGCGCTGATCGTCTCGCTCGTGGCCATCGTGTGGTTGGGCCGCAAGGACGGTGTCGCCGGCGACGAGGAGATCGAGCGTGTCCTCGACGATCTCGACCTCGAGAGCCCGTCGCAGATCAACATCCGCATCGAGGGGTTGCGCACCCTCTTCGGGCTCGTCGGCACGGTGGTCGGCTCGCAGATGCTGGTCGAGGGGGCGCTCGACCTGGCCGACCGGGCCGGCATCAGCAGCGGCTTCGTCGGGCTCAGCCTCGTGGCGGTGGGGACCTCGCTGCCCGAGCTGGTGACGGCGATCGCGGCGGTACGCAAGGGCAACACCGATCTCATCGTCGGCAACCTGCTGGGCTCCAACATGTTCAACGGCTTCGCCATCGGTGCCGGCATGGGTCTGGTGGGTCCAGGCCAGGTCACCGACCCGTCGTTGACCGGCACGGCCACGGTGATCATGTTGGCGGTCGTGGCCGCAGCCACGCTGTTCATGATCACCAACCGCGCCGTGGTCCGCTGGGAGGGCGTGGTGCTGTTGGTCGTCTACCTGGTGTCGCTACCGCTGCTGGCCTCCGAGAGCGAAGCGCCCGACGACGATTCGGCCCCCGCCGCGGTCGAGGCCCCGATCTCGTCAGGTTGATCCACCGTCACGGTGGATGAGCACAACGAGATCGGGGTGCTTCGACCGGCTCAGACGTCGGGGGCGATCTCGGGTGCAGCGGGCCCCTCGCCCGACGACTCGGGCGCAGCCTGCTGTTTCGGCTGGCCGGCGCGGATGGGGGAGTCGTCGACCTCGCCCAGGAACTCGGGCAGTTTCACCCCGACGCCGGCAGCGAGATCGTGCATCGGGGGCAGCGAACCGATCAGGCTCGACAAGAAGTTGGCCGTCTGGCCGCCCTGGCCGTTGCCGCCGCCGCTCTCCCACACCGTGATGTTGTCGATCTTGAGGTTCGAGATGGCCTTGACCTGCTCTTCGACGAGCTTGGGCATCTGATCGACGATCATCATCAGCGCGGCGAGCTCTGGCGAGCCGCCGGCCTTGTCGACCATGGCGCCCAGACCCTCGGCACGTTGGGTGAGCGATGCCAGATAGCCGTCGGCCTCGGCTTCCATGACGGCGCGGATGCCGTCGGCCTCGCCTCGCTTGATCCGCCGGACCTGTTCGGCCTCGGCTTCGGCGAGGGTCTCGATCCGCTGCTTCTCGATCTCGGCGGGCACCACGACGTTCGCATACTCGGTGGCACGCTCGCGCTCGGCACGCTGCTGCTCGGACTCGCGTTCGGCGGCGTAGGACTCCTGCGCGGCCTTCGCCTGTGAGACACGTTCGGCGGCGATGGCGGCACGCTCTGCTTCGGCCTCCTGCTGGCGGCGCCCCGAGTCGGAGTTCGCGACGGTGATCTTCGCGAGGTTCTCGCCCTCGGTGGCCTCGGCGTTGGCCTTGGCGACCCGGGTGCGCTGCTCGCGTTCGGCCTCGGCGCGACCGATCTCGCCGTCGCGCTCCTGCTCGGCGACCTTGATCTTCGCGTCGTTGATGGCTCGGGCCGCTGCCTCACGACCCAACGCATCGATGTAGCCGGACTCGTCGGTGATGTCCTGGATGTTGACGTTGATCAGGTTGAGGCCGACCTTGCGGAGCTCGACCTCGAGCGACTCGGTGATGTTGGTGATGAGCTTCTCCCGGTCGGCGTTGATCTCCTCGATGGGCATCGTGGCGATGACCACACGCATCTGACCGAAGATGATGTCGCGGGCCAGCGCCTCGATCTGCTGGCGATCGAGGTTCAACAGCCGCTCGGCGGCATTCTCGACGACGCCCGGCTCCTTCGACACGCCGACGGTGAAGGTGGCCGGCGTGTTGACACGGATGTTCTGCTGGGACAGGGCGCCCTGGAGGTTGATGTCGATCGGGATCGGCGTCAGGTCGAGCCACGCGTAGCCCTGCACGATGGGAAGCACGAGCGCGCCGCCGCCGTGATACGTCGTCGACGACGCCTGGCTCGACGTTCGCCCGTAGACCACCAGGATGCGGTCCGACGGACAGCGTTGATAGCGGCTGGCAACGAACATGATGCCCAGGAAGACGAAGGCGACGATGCCGATGACGAGGATGATGATGGCCATGGAGTTGGTCCTTTCCCGATGAGGGAGGTGTCCTTGGTGGGTGGGATCGCGGGGTCGGGCGGCGGGTGCCGCCGTTGGTTACGGGTTCGGCGGTGTCATGCGGGTTCGACGAGCACGGTGCCGCCGTCGATGCGATCGACGACGAGCACCCGGGTGCCGCTGCGCAGGTCGGTCTCGACATCGGTGAGCGCATCGACGATGGTGACGCGCCCCGACACGGCGACTTCGACCTTGCCGACACGGGTGCGGTTGGCGCCGACGGTGAGGTAGACGCTGCCCACGGCGCCGACCGCGGTGGCGGTGTCGCCGCTGCGCGAGACGGTGAGTTTTCGGAACTGTTGGAACATCAGCCCGATCAGAACGAACATGCCCAACCCGACGCCGATGCCGGTGAGCAGCGACACCGGGGTGGACCAGCCGGCCTCACGGGCGGCGACGCCGGACCATCCGAGGCCGAAGAAGAAGCCGGTGAGGCTGCGCAACGACAGGAAACCGCCCCCGTCGCTGGCGTCGACATCGGTGTCGGCGTCGAAGTCCATGTCGGCGCCGAACATCAACAACAGGAGCTGGATGCCCAACAGGACGGCCGACGCGATGCCGATCACGTAGAACATCGTCGTGGCACCCATGGTCGGCGTTGCCTCTCCTTCGACGCGTGGAGCACCAACCTATCGGTCGCGGCGATAGCGGTGTTAGCCCAGCTGCATGACCCACCGGCAGTGCCCGGCCCGCTCGGTAGCCTCGGACGGTGACCAAGTCCTATTGGGTCGAGACACTCGGCTGTCCGAAGAACCAGGTCGACTCCGACAAGCTGATCGGCACCCTCGTCGCCGACGGCTATGTCGTGGCGGACGATCCGTCCGAGGCCGACCTCGTGGTGGTCAACACCTGCGCCTTCATCGACGAGGCCCGCGCCGAGAGCGTCGACACCATCTTGACCCTCGGCGAAGCCCGCCGCGACGGCGCCGAGCTGATCGTCACCGGGTGCATGGCCGAGCGCCACGGCGCCGAACTCGCCGAGGCACTGGGCGACACCGCCGACGCCGTGGTGGGCTTCGGCGTGCCCGTCACCATCGGCACCAAGCCCAGCGTGCCCAGCTTCGACCTGTTGAACCTGCCCCGGCCGCGGGCCACCGCACCGTGGGCGTACGTGAAGATCGCCGAGGGCTGCGACCGCTCCTGCGGGTTCTGTGCCATCCCGAGCTTCCGGGGCCCACAGCGCTCGCGATCGATGGAGTCGATCCTCGACGAGGTCGACCAGCTCGGCGCGCAGGAGATCGTGCTCGTAGCGCAGGACCTCGCCGCCTACGGGCGCGACCAGGGCGTCGGCGAGCGCGCCATCGTGCCCCTGGTGCGGGCGGTCGCCGACCGGGTGCCGTGGGTGCGGCTGCTGTACCTGTACCCGTCGGATCTCACCGACGAGCTCATCGACACCATCTGCGCAACTCCGGTGCCCTACTTCGACCTCAGCCTTCAGCACGTGTCCCGACCGTTGATGCGACGGATGCGACGTTGGGGCGACGGCCGGCGGTTCCTCGACCGCATCGCGGCCATCCGCGAGCGCGAACCCGACGCCGCGTTCCGGTCCAACTTCATCGTCGGCTATCCCGGCGAGACCGAGGAGGACCACGACGCACTGTTGGCCTTCGTCGAAGACGCCCAGCTCGACTGGTGCGGCTTCTTCTCCTACTCACGCGAAGAGGGCACCTACGCCGCCGGTCTCGACGGGGCCGTCCCGAAGGGGCTCGTCGCAGATCGTCTGGCCGAGCTCCGCGAGCTCCAGGACGACATCACCGCGGCAAAACGTGACGAAATGATCGGCCGGACGGTCAGAGTGCTGATCGACGAACCCGGTCAAGCACGCAGCCACCGCGAAGCCCCCGAGATCGACGGGGTCATCTCGGTGGATCCGGAGCTCGCCGCGGGGAGCTTCGCCACCGTCACGGTGACCGACGCTCTCGGCCCCGACCTCACCGCGCGCTAGTCCAGGTTCCGTCGCTCGCACCCAACCCGGGTCGGACGGCCCGGGCAGCGACACCGGGCATCCGTGCCCGGTAGGAAGCAGGAGATCGCGTGGAGCCAGGCCGAACGGTGGGGGAACCGGACATCCGCTCGTTCCCGATCGCGGGGTTGGCCTCGCCGGCCAACCTCATCACGTTCAGTCGCATCATGGCGTCGCCGGTGCTGTTCTGGCTGATCATCGAGGCCGAACCCACCAGGGGCACATCGTGGGCGGCGTTCGTCCTCGGCTGGATCTTCGGTATCAGCGACCTGTTCGACGGGCGTATCGCCCGGGCCACCGGTGTCACCCGCTCCGGTGCGTTCCTCGACCCGCTCGCAGACAAGATCGTGGTCATCGGCTGCGCCGTGTCGCTGGTGTCGGTCGATCGGCTCCACTGGTTGCCGGTCGCCATCATCATCCTGCGCGAGCTCTGGATCTCGACCATCCGGATCGGCTACGCCCGCCAGGGCCTGTCGGTGCCGGCGCGGCCGTTGGCCAAGTGGAAGGCGTTCATCCAGGGCCTGGCGCTGATCATCGCCGTCACGCCCACCTTCGAGGACCAGCAGTGGTTGGTCGACGGTGCCATCTGGATCGCAGTGGCCATCACCGTCGTCACCGGCTGGCAGTACGTGCGGGACGGCTCGGCCGTCGCCAGCTGAGCGTCGCCTGCGGTCAGCCCTCGTGGTTGCCTGCGGCGCGGCTGGGGGCCACCCGGGGCGGCTCGTTGGGCATCTTCGGATAGACCGGTGGCCATGGCGCGTCCATGAGGCCGGCGGCGATGTCGGCCTCGGACATTTCCAGCAGGGGACCCAGGTCCTGGGGCTGGTCGTACATGGGGCGCCACGGATCGCCGTCGGCGGCGACTCGGTCGATGACCACCGGGATGGTGAGGTCGTCGGGGTGGACCGTCTCGAGCTCGTCCCAGCTGACCGGCGTCGACACCTGCGCGCCGACCCGTGAACGCACCGACCAGGCGCCGAACACGGTCTTGTGCGGGGCGTTCTGGTTGTAGTCGACGAACACGCGGGCGCCGCGCTCTTCCTTCCACCACGCAGCAGTGATGCGTTCGGGGTGGCGGCGTTCGAGCTCGCGGGCCAGCGCCACCGCGCCGGCGCGCACCGCGTAGGAGTCCCATTCGGGGCGCAGCCGCACGTGGATGTGGATGCCCTTGCTGCCGGTGGTCTTCGGGAACGACGCCATGGCCAGCTCGTCGAAGAGGGCCCGGGTGTCGAACGCGGCGCGGCGGACGTCGTCGAAGTCGCAGCCCGGCGACGGGTCGAGATCGATACGGAGCTCGTCGGCCACCTCGGGCGCCGCTGCCAAGAACGGCCAGGGGTGGAAGCCCAGGCAGCCGAGGTTGACGGCCCAGATGACGTGCGCGATGTCGGCGACCACCAACGCGTCGGAGTCCGTGCCGTTGGGGGTGGACACCACCGTCGTCTGCAGCCACTCGGGCGCCCCCTTCGGCACCCGCTTCTGGAAGAACGACTTGCCGCTCGCCCCGTCGGGGAAGCGCTGCATCATCGTGGGACGCCCGCCCATCGCCGCCATCAGCGGCTCTTCGACGGCCAGGTAGTACCTGACGAGATCCAGCTTGGTCTCGCCGCGAGCGGAGAAGAAGACCTTGTCCGGGTTGGAGATGCGAACCTCTCGCCCGGCCGCGTTGACCGTCGTGTGGGGCGATGTCGCCATGGCCGCGACGCTACTGCACGAGCCCCGCCGGTCGTTTCCGGTGGTGGCGGGCACGCGGCGGTAACGTCGGCGCTCATGACCGGACTCCGCACCGAAGTCGTCGCCGTCGGGACCGAGCTGCTGCTCGGCCAGATCGTCGACACCAACTCGTCCTGGATCGGCGAGCAGCTCGCCCTCGCAGGCATCGACAGCCACTTCCAGACCAAGGTGGGCGACAACCCCGATCGGATCCGGGCCGTTCTCGAGCTCGCGCTCGAACGCAGCGACGCGGTCATCGTGTGCGGCGGCCTCGGGCCCACCCAGGACGACCTCACCCGCGACGTGATCGCCCAGGTCATGGGGGTCGATCTCGTCCACGACCCGGATCTCGTCGCTCGGATCGAGTCCATGTTCGGCGGGCGCGCCATGCCGGCCAACAACCTCCGCCAGGCCCAGGTCCCGGTGGGCGCATCGACGCTGTCGGTCATGCCCGGCACCGCCCCCGGGCTGTGTGCCCCCGTGGGCGACAAGGTGATCTACGCCGTGCCCGGGGTGCCGTGGGAGATGAAGGCGATGATCGAAGGCGACGTGCTGCCCGATCTCAAGCGGCGCGCCGGCATCACCTCGGTCATCCACTCGCGCACCCTGCGTACGTGGGGCGAGAGCGAGTCCGGTCTGGCCGAGCGGCTCCACGACGAGATCGAGCGTCTCGATGGCGAGGGCGGGGTGACGCTCGCGTTCCTGGCCAGCGGCATCGAGGGCCTGAAGGTGCGCATGACGGCCAAGGCCGAGACCGAGGATGCGGTCGCCCTGCTCCTCGACGACGAGGAGGCCCGGGTGCGGGCCATCCTGGGCGACGACCTCGTCTTCGGCCTCGACGACCAGACGATGGAGTCCGCGGTCCTCGATCTGTGCGCGCAGCGCGGCTACACGCTGGCAACGGCGGAGTCGCTGACCGGGGGCCTCATCGGTGCCCGCATCACCGACGTCCCGGGGGCGAGCGCCGTGTATCGGGGCTCGATCGTGTCGTACGCCTCCGACGTGAAGTTCTCCCTGCTCGACGTGCCGGAGGGGCCGGTGGTGTCGGAGGCCGCGGTGGTGGCCATGGCCCGCGGGGTGTGCCGCCTGCTCGGCGCGGATGTGTCGGTCGCTGTCACCGGCGTCGCCGGTCCCGAACCCGCCGAGGGCGAACCGGTCGGCTCGGTGTGGATGGCCACCGCGATCGGCGACGATGTCGTGGCCACCCACGTGCAGTGGCCATTCGACCGCGACCGCATCCGCCAGTTCACCACCATCACCGCCATGAACGCGCTCCGTCTCCGCCTGCTGGCGCAGTGACGCCCTGCGCGTGACGCCCTGGGCGGCGACGCCGACGACCGGTCACGCCGAGCGGGCAGCGATGAACTCCAGGAGCAGGTCGGTCAGAACCTCGTCGTGGTCGGCGAACAGGTTGGTGCCGTGCGACGCACCGGGGAGGATCTGCAGTATCGGTGTCAGGGCCGCGTCGGTGATGGCGCGGGCGTCGTCGGCGTAGGGGGCGTCGTCCTCGGCGGCGATGGCCAGCAGCGGTTCGCCGACGTCGACGGCGACGCCCGCAGCTTCGAGGCCCATGAAGTTCGCCGGAGCCGACAGCGTCACGACGCCCGCGAGCTCGGCGTCGGCTGCGACGTTGACCGCCGCGGTGCCGCCCATCGAGGCCCCGATGACCACGATGCGGTTGATGTCCTCGCCGGCCATGAGGGCGATGGCCGCCCGCAGATCGGTGGTGAGCTCGGTGTCGCGAGCGCCGGTGCTCTGGCCGTAACCCCGGAAGTCGAAGGTCAGCACCCGATGGCCGGCGGCTGCGGCGTCGGCGGCGAAGTCCGACCAGGTGCCCTGATCCCGGCCGCGCATGTGCGCGAGCACCACGCCGGTGGGGCCATCGCCGTACATCGTGCCGGCGAGTTCCTGGCCGTCGGGCGTGGTGAAGCGCACCGGCATGGCCGCTGGATCGGCGCCTGTCGCTGCGTCGGCGCCGGCATCGGTACCGGCCGATTCGGCGTCGGTCGACTCGGCCGTCTCGGTGGGCGCATTGGCCTCGTCGGGGACCGTCGTGGCGGGCGCAGTGGCCTCGTCGGGGACCGTCGTGGCGCGTCGGCGCCGTCGCTGCAGGCGCCACGGCGAACAGCGCCGCGGCCAGCGCCGCGGCACGCCGGCGGATCACGCTTCGGTGACCTCGCCGGCCGCGTCGAGGCGCAGCGAGGCCGAGTTCATGCAGAAGCGCTCGCCGGTGGGACGGGGACCGTCGGGGAAGACGTGGCCCAGGTGGGCGCCGCAGGTGGCGCACAGCGCCTCGGTGCGCACCATGCCCAGGCTGCGGTCGACGTGACGCTCGATACGGCCCTCGTCGATGGCCGCATAGAAGCTCGGCCAGCCGCTGCCGGATTCGTACTTGGTGTCGCTGGTGAACAACTCGGTGTCGCACACCACGCAGCGGTAGGTGCCGGGCGTCTTGGTGTCCCAGTAGCACCCGGTGAAGGCGCGCTCGGTGCCGGCTTCCTGGGTGACGTGGTACTGCTCCGGGGTGAGGCGCTTGCGGAGCTCGGCCTCGTCGAAGGTCTTGTCGGGCATGGATCCTCCTGGGGTCGTGATCCTGTCATTGAACTCCATCGTCGCCGCGATCGTTCCCGTCGACGGGTCGGCTTCTGCTGCGACGTGGCCCATGGGCGGGCCGGGGGCGGTGACTCGTCGACGGTCCGGCCCCGGAGATGAGGAAATCGGTCCGGAAAATCGCTTCAGTGATCGCGACGATGGGCCGAAAGACCCATCGTGGACAACACGATGCTTCCCGCGAACCCCCGGCAGCGATGCGCTCAGACGTCGACCACCGGGCACATCCGCCGTCGCCGCTCGCTGCGGGTCGGTCTGGCCGTGGTCCTCGTGGCCATGCTGGCCCCGATGGTGTCGGTCGGCGGCGCCGCCGCCTCCGAGATCGTCGTGAGCCCCGGCGACACCCTCAGTGAGCTGGCCCGATCCTCGGGCGTCACCGTCGACGAGCTCACCGAGGTCAACGCCATCGCCGATCCCGACCTCGTCATCGCCGGGTCGACCCTTCGGCTCCCGACCCCGCCGCGGACCCACGCGGTCGTCGCGGGCGACACCCTGTGGGGCATCGCCCGGGCCGAGGGCACCACCGTGGCGGCGCTGATGGACCTCAACGAACTCGAGGGGCCACGGATCCGCATCGGTGAGCGACTGCTGCTCCCACCGGAGCGCATCGACGGCGCCGAGTGGGGCGGGAGCAGCGGCGGCCCCGACGGGGTCGACGCTGCGGCCTCCGACACCGCCGTCCCGTCGCCGCGGATGTTGATCACCCCGACCGGCGTCGTCACCCCGATCATCACCTCCGACGCGGCCGGCTGGCTGGTGCGGACGCCGTGCGGCAACCAGGCCACCGTCGCCGAGGGCACCGTCGTCGGCGACGTCGACGTCGTCCTCGACGCCGGCCACGGCGGCTGGGAGAGCGCTGCGGTGGGCCCCAACGGCCTGCTCGAAAAGGACGTCAACCTGACCGTCGCCCTCCGGACCGCCGAGCTACTCGAGGCCCGGGGCTACCGCGTGGGGCTGACCCGCCAGACCGACATCTACGTGCCCATCGCCGGACGTGCCGCCATCGTGAACGCCTGGCAGCCCGACCTGTTCGTGTCGATCCACCACAACGGCGGCGCCCTGACGCCCCGCTCGACGCCCGGTACCCAGGTCTACCACCAGCACGCCGACCCGCAGTCCAGGCGGGCCGCCGGGGTGCTCTACGAAGAGCTCTACGACGCCGCCCTGCAGTTCCCGACCGCCTGGGTGGGCAACGCCCTCGACGGCGTCAGCGCCCGCCTGGGAGAGACCGGCGACGACTTCTACGGCGTGCTCCGCCTGACCCAGGGCGTCCCGACGGCGCTGACCGAGTTCCTGTGGCTCTCGAACGGTCCCGAGGCCCAGCTCCTGGCCCGGGGCGACGTGCAGGAGGCCCAGGCGCAGGCGCTGGTGGACGGGATCGTGCGCTGGTTCGAGACCGACGACGCCGGCTCGGGCTACATCGGTTCGCACACCGACAGCTACGACAGCGGCGGCGGCGGCCTCAGCGGCTGCGTCGACCCGGTGCTCGTCGACTGAGCCGCCGACGCCGCGACGTCAGAGCCCGCGAACGCTGCTCCCGAGCTGACGGAAGGGCCGCTGGAGCGGCCGGCGCGCAATGGCCGGATCCAACGTATTGCCGCCGAGGACGTCCGCGAACACCACGAATCGCCCGATGCGGTAGACGTGGATGAGGGTCTCGCCGAAGATCCGGCCGTCGTCGACATTTCGCAGGGCGTAGCCCCGGACCCAGTTCTGTTGCCCGATCCGGCGCACGGGCGTCGTTCGCTTGGGTTCCTGGCGCAGGTCGCCGACCACGTAGCCGTTGCAGTTGCGGGTGATCTGGCGCCTGACGGCGTTGTAGCGCTGGCGGGCGGTGCGCACGTTGCGATGCTCCTCGACCGCCATGAACGCCAGGACGGCAGTCCGATCGTTGCGGTATCGCGCTCCGGCTGCGGCGATCGGTGCTGGTCCGGCGAGTTGGGTGACGCCGCACAACGTGACGAAGTCTCCGGCCACGAAGCGCCGTATCGTGCCCTGCCCGAACGAACGCGGTCTCGGGAGCGCCCGTCTGATCTGGCGGGGGCTGAGGCGAGGAGTGGGCTGCTCGACGATCGAGCCGGACTCGACGGTGGCGTTGCCGTCGGCGGCGACGGCAACGGCTGGGGCCGGAGAGGACGTGGCTGCCGCCGGCGGCGGGGCCAGCGACAGGAGGAGGGCGGCGGCGGCGAGCGCGGCAGTGATGCGCATACGGGTCATGGTGTCACCTTCGTTCGACGGCGGTCGGTGCTCGGACGACGGAGACCGCCGAGGGTTACAGCCTGCCCCCGAGGTGGCTTCGCATCCAGATGCTTGCTTCGAACGGGTGTTCGCAATTACAGTGCTGTCGTTCGCCGGCGCCCCCGGAGACCAACGGTGTCACACCCCCTTCGTAGGGTCGTGGATGCTTCCCCCGACAGCCAACCGGTCACCGTGGCCGGACCCCGAAGACGAGAAGAGGTCAACGACGTGGAGCGAGACAAAGCACTCGAGATGGCACTGGGTCAGATCCAGAAGCAGTACGGCGAAGGCGCAGTGATGAAGATGGGGGAGAAGGGCTCGATGACCATCGAGTCCGTCCCCACCGGTGCGCTGGCGCTCGACCTGGCGCTGGGTATCGGCGGCCTGCCTCGCGGGCGTGTCACCGAGATCTACGGCCCGGAGTCCTCGGGCAAGTCCACCCTGGCCACCCACGTGGTGGCCGAGGCCCAGCGCAACGGTGGCATCTGCGCCTACATCGACGCCGAGCACGCCATGGACCCGGTCTATGCCCGGGCCATCGGGGTCGACGTCGACGAGCTGTTGATCTCCCAGCCCGACACCGGCGAGCAGGCCCTCGAGATCGCCGACACCCTGGTGCGGTCGGGGGCCATCGACGTCATCGTGATCGACTCGGTCGCGGCGTTGACGCCCCGGGCCGAGATCGAAGGCGAGATGGGTGACAGCCACGTGGGTCTGCAGGCCCGGCTGATGTCGCAGGCCCTGCGCAAGCTCACGGCCAATCTGTCCAAGACCAAGACGATCTGCATCTTCATCAACCAGCTGCGCGAGAAGATCGGCGTCATGTTCGGTTCCCCGGAGACCACCCCGGGTGGACGGGCGCTGAAGTTCTACTCGTCGGTGCGTCTCGACATCCGTCGGATCGAGTCGCTCAAGTCCGGCGTCGAGGTCGTGGGCAACCGCACCCGGGTCAAGGTGGTGAAGAACAAGTGTGCGCCACCGTTCCGCCAGGCCGAGTTCGACATCATGTACGGCAAGGGCATCAGCCGCGAGGGTTCGCTGCTCGACATCGGCGTCGACATGGACATCGTCAAGAAGTCCGGTGCCTGGTACACCTACGAAGGCGAACAGCTCGGCCAGGGGCGCGAGAACGCCAAGACGTATCTCGGTGAGAACCCCGAGATCATGGTCGAGATCTCCGACCGGATCTGGTCGCTGGTCAACCCGCCGGCCGAAGAAGACATCGACCTCACCGAGGGCGAGTTCTCCGACGCCGACGATCAGCCCATCGCCATCGACGACTGACCCGGGCCGTACGCAGTGCCCTGGGTGGCGGGCCTTCCTAGGGCACTGCGCCGGTCGCGTCGTCCTCGTCGGCCCAATCGGGGAGCCATCGGTGGTGGTCGCCAATCTGGACCACGTGTGACCGCAGGCGGATGCCGTCCCAGTGGTGGAGAGCCATCGCAGGCGTGTCGTCGAGGTACACATACGGTGTGCCGTCGAGTTCCAGCGACACCTGTGCGCCGGTGCTCGGCGCGATGCTCACCGCAGCGCGGCCGATCACCGTGCTGATCGGCCGATGGACATGGCCACAGATCACCGCCAGCACCTGGGCGTGGCGTTCGATCACCTCGGCCTGTCGTTCGGCGTGACGGAGCCCGACGTCGTCCATCCAGGCGATGCCGGTCGAGAACGGCGGGTGATGCTGGAAGATCAGCGTGGGTCGGTCGGGCGCCGAGGCGAGTTGCCGATCGAGCCAGTCCATCTGGTCCGGGTGGCTCTCGCCTCCGTGATCGCCGGGCACCGTGGTGTCGAGTCCGATGAGCCGCAGCGGGTGGTCCTCGACGACGTAGTCGATGCGGTCGTCGGGACCGCCCGCGGGCGCCTGTGCCAGGCACGCCCGCAGCAGGCTCCGGTCGTCGTGGTTGCCCGGCACCGCATGGAGTTCGATCTCCAGTTCGGCCAGGATGGCGGCGAGATGGTCGTACTCGGTCGCCTCGCCGTCGTTGACCAGATCCCCGGTGGCCAAGACCACATCGGGGCGTGGTCGCATGGCGTTGAGCTGGTGTACAGCTGCGCGCAGTCCGGCTCCGGTGTCGACCCGGCTGCTGAATCGCTGACCGGCGGCGACCACATGACAGTCGGTGATCTGAGCGACGAGCATGGATTCGGCCATGGGGCCCGACCGTAGCGTCGCCGCCCGTCAGGTGGGGTACTCGACGGTTGCGTTGGGCGCCACGACCAACTCCACCGCCACCAGCGTCAACGACGCGATGGCCATGAGCCCGCCGGCGGCCACCCCGAGAACGGTGAACGATCCGGCACCGATCAGTGCCCCGCCGAAGACCGGGCCGGCCACGCGGCCCGCCGCCATGATCGCCTGCGCGTCACCGGCCCGATCGACCGGGTGGCGTGACCGTTCCGACAGCAGGGTGAACGCACCGGGGACCCCCGCCCAGAAGACGAAACCCCAGGCTGCCACCGCGACCCACCACACGATGCCGTTGGCGGCGGTCGCCATGACGACGGCGCACGTGGCGGTGCCCAGCAGCCACAACCCCGACAGCCGGCGCCGGCCGCGGTAGCGGGCCGAGGGGATGCCGAGTGCGGCGTTGGCGCTGAAGGCCAGCGCGACAACGGTGGGGTCGAGGCCCAGCCGATCCGCACCGATGGCGGCACCGAAGACGAACACCGCCGAACCGCCCATGGTCAGGGCGCCGAGGCATGCGAGGATCACCCAGGTCACCGGGATGGGTCGGCTCCGCCGGCGCCGTGCCGGGCCCCGGTCGGTCAGCGGCGGCTGGCCGGCCATGAACGGGATCGGCACCACCGCCAGCAGCGCCAGGCCGGCGAACACCGCGTCGGCGCCGCCGAGATCGGCCAGGATCCCGGCGATCGGCGCTCCGGCGATACCCATCACCGGGCCGATGACGGCGACGTCGCCCATGCGTTCGTCGTCGCCGAAGACCTCCTGCCACCCGAGCCATGCGACGGTGCCGAGGGCCAGGCCCGACACGAAGCGCGCGCCGAGGAGCAGCTCGAACGATCCGGTGAGGACCGGCACGAGGTTCGTCACGGCGATCGTGGCCAGCGCGGCTCCGAGGAGCGTGCGCGACGGGCGCAGGATCCGCGAGGAAGCCGACGAGGCCACCACGAAGCCCAACAGCTGCAGGGTCGAGATGAGCGAGGCGGTGGTGAGGCTCACGTCGTAGTCGCGGCTGACGGCCGGCAACAGGAACGGCGTGGCGGTGAACACCAGCGACGAGAGCGCGGTTGCCGCGAGCAGGTCCCGCCGGGTGCTCGGGCGCAGGAGTGTCACCAGCCGTATCGGACTCTGCACCGAGTGGAGGGTAAGGAGTCCCGGGTCCGGGACCACGGATGTGCCTGCGCTGCGGGGCGCACCCTGCGAGCCGGCCGGCCCGCGATGAGGGATCCGATCCGAAGCGCAGGCCATCGGGGGCCGGCTCGCTGCGCCGGTACGCTGATCGGACCATGACCCGTCGCTACCTCGTGCAGACCTTCGGCTGCCAGATGAACGAACACGACAGCGAGCGCATCGCCGGCCTGCTCGAGGCCGACGGCATGGAGCGCGCCGACTCGGCCGAGGACGCCGATGTCATCGTGGTCAACACCTGCTGTATCCGAGAGAACGCCGACAACAAGCTCTACGGCCACCTCGGCCACCTCAAGGCCATCAAGGACCGCCGGCCCGACCTGCAGATCGCCGTCGCCGGTTGCCTCGCGCAGAAGGACCGCGACCTCATCCGCTCCAAGGCCGGCCATGTCGACGTCGTCTTCGGCACCCACAACGTCGGCCGGGCCGCCGAGTTGTTGGCCGAGGCCCGGGCCAACGGACCGGTCGTCGAGATCCTCGAGGCCGCCGCCGCAGACGATGCCGCCGATTTCCCCTCGGCGCTTCCGGCGCGGCGCGAGGTCGATCACGCCGCGTGGCTCACCATCCAGATCGGCTGTGACAACAGCTGTGCGTTCTGCATCGTGCCTGCCGTGCGCGGCCCCGAGATCAGTCGGCCGTTCGCCGATCTGGTCGCAGAGGCGGAACGCGTGGCCGCCGACGGTGCCATCGAGATCACCCTGCTCGGCCAGAACGTCAACTCCTACGGCCGGGACCTGACGCTGGGGTTGCGGACCGAGACGCCCGGCCCCGAAGACGAACTGTTGGCCGGCGCACGCTGGGCCGGCGACGAACGCCGGCGGGCGCGACCGCTGTTCGCGGATCTGCTGCGGGCGGTCGGGGCCGTTCCCGGCATCGAACGGGTGCGGTACACGAGCCCGCACCCCAAGGACATCCGCGACGACGTCCTGGAGGCGATGGCCGAGACGTCGGCGGTTTGTGAGCACCTGCATCTGCCGTTGCAGTCGGGGAGCGACACCATCCTGGCGGCGATGCACCGCGGCTACACCGGTGCCCGGTATCTCGAGCGCCTCGAGCGGGCCCGTTCGATCGTCGACGATCTCGCCGTCACCACCGACATCATCGTCGGCTTCCCCGGCGAGACCGAGGACGACTTCGCCGCCACCCTCGAGGTGGCCGCAGCCGCCGAGTACGACAGCGCCTTCACGTTCGTGTTCTCGCCGCGCCCGGGCACCGAGGCCGCCGAGATGGTGGACCGGTTCTGCGACCCCGCGGTGGTGGTCGAGCGGTACGAGCGGCTGCGCAGCGTGGTCGCCCGGTCGGGCGCACGGCGTCACGAGGCCCGGGTGGGCCGCATCGAAGAGGTCGTCGTCGAAGGCCCGAGCAAGCGCGACCCGGCCGTCACCACGGGCCGGACCCGCCAGAACAAGCTGGTCCACTTCGCGACAGCCGACCCGCTGCGGGTCGGAACGCTGGCGCGGGTCGAGGTCACCGAGGCCCGCACGCACTACCTGCTGGGGCGTCTCGTCGAGGTCCTGGTGGTGCCCCGACGTCGTGTCCGGATCCCCGTGGTCGCCGGTTGACGGCTCCCCGGTCGGTCCTCGCGCTGGTCGGCGTCACCGCCTCGGGCAAGTCGGCGCTGGCGCTCGAGCTGGCCCGACGCCACGACGACGTCGAGCTGGTCTCGATCGACTCGATGCAGATCTACCGCCGGATGGACATCGGGACGGCAAAGCCGACAGCAGCGGAGCGGGCCGAGGTCCGCCACCATCTGCTCGATCTGGTCGATCCCCACGAGGAGTTCACGGTCAGCGAGTTCCAGGCCGCGGCCCAGGCGGCGATCACCGACATCGAGGAGCGCGGTCGCACGCCGGTGCTGGTGGGCGGCACGGGCCTGCATCTGCGGGCGGTGGTCGATGCATTCGAGATACCACCGCAGTACCCCGAGGTCCGTGCAGCGCTCGACGCCGAGCCCGACACGGGGGCGCTGCATCGGCACCTCGCCGACCTCGACCCCGTCGCTGCGGGCCGCATGGAACCCACCAATCGCCGGCGGGTGGTACGCGCCCTGGAGGTGACGCTCGGCAGCGGGCGGCCGTTCTCGTCGTACGGCCCCGGCCTCGAAGCCTATGGCCCGACCCGCTTCCGCCTCGTCGGCATCCGCCGGCCCCGCCCGGTGATCGACGAGCGCATCGTGGCCCGCTACCGCGAGCAGATGCACGTCGGCTTCCTCGCCGAGGTCCGGCGCCTCGCCGCCGATCCTCGCGGCGTGTCACGCACGGCCGCGCAGGCTCTCGGCTATCGCCAGTTGTTCGAGCACGTGGCCGGCGACTGCGATCTCGTCACTGCGCTCGACGACGCGGTCACTGCCACGAAGCGTTTCGCCCGCCGCCAGGAGCGCTGGTTCCGGCGCGACCCGCGCATCACCTGGGTCGACGTCGCCGAGAACCCGATGGAGACGCTCGACGAGGTGGTGCGACAATGGAGATCCTGACGTCCCCGACCATGCACCGGAGCCCGGCGCGATGCACCTGACGAAACACCACGGTCTCGGCAACGACTTCTGTGTCGCGTTCGTCGACGCGGTTCCTGCGCAGGCCGCCGATCTCGCTCGTGCCATCTGCCACCGCACCCGCGGGGTCGGCGCCGATGGCCTGATCTTCGCAACGTCGTCGACGGCCGTCGGCATCGACGTGGTCATGCACCTCTTCAACGCCGACGGCAGCGCCGCTGCCATCTCCGGCAACGGCATCCGCTGCCTGGCCCAGGCGGTGTGGGCACGCCACGGCGAAGCCCAACCAGGAACCGGTCGCCTGTCCATCGAGTCGGGCGGCCGGCTCTACGGCCTCGATCTCGTCTCGTGGGCTCCGCCGGAGGCGGCGATCGCGGTCGACATGGGTCCGGTCACCATCGATGCCGAACCGGCGCCGGTGCGCGAACTCGTGCGCCCCGAGGTCGGCGTCGTCGCCGCGTCCACCGCATCGGTCGGCAATCCGCACCTCGTCATCGCCGTCGACGAGCTGTCCGCTGTCGATGTCGCCACGGACGGCCCTGCGATCGAGGCGCACTGGTTGCCCGGGGGCATCAACGTGCACTTCATGGTGGTCACCGGTCCCGACGCCATCGAACTGATCCACTGGGAACGCGGCGCGGGAATCACCGATGCCTGCGGTAGCGGTGCCAGCGCCGCCGCCACCGTGGCCCACCGGTGGGGTCTCGTCGGCGAACGGGTGGCGGTCACGATGCCCGGCGGTCGTGCCGAGGTTCTCGTCGGCGAGCATGCGACGCTGATCGGGCCGGCCGTCCACATCGCCGACATCGACATCGACCCCCAGATCCACGGAGTGCAAGCCATCGACCCGATTGCAGTCCTCGACACGGCCGGAGCCGATCGTGGCTGAGCCGACCGTGCCCCCGACCGTTTCAGAACGGAGCGCCGGCCACCGTCGAGTCGACGACGTCGACCCCCCAGTTGCCGTCGACGCGGACGCCGCCGGCGCCTTGGTCGAGGTCGCCGCCCCCGACCTCGACGGTTTCGACGCCGGCGACGAGTTCGACGAGGACGGCATCGGTACTCCCGACGATGGCGACACCCACCGCGGCGGCTTCGGCGAGTTCGGCGGCGAGGCCCGAGGGCTCATCGACCGCACGTTCCGTGAGCGCATCATCCTCGTGGGCATGATCCGCGACGACGCCGACGCCGAGGCCGTCGACGAGGCCCTCGACGAGCTCGCACAGCTCGTCGACACCGCCGGCGCCGATGCGGTCGCCCGGGTCACCCAGCGCCGCCACCGCCCGGACCCGGCCACGTTCGTCGGTCAGGGCAAGGCCGAGGAGATCCGCGAGCTCGCCGTGGCGCTCGATGCCGACACCGTCGTGTTCGACGACGAGCTCAGCCCGGCCCAGCAGTTCAACCTCGAACGCATCCTGGGGCGCAGCGCTCTCGACCGCACCGCGGTGATCCTCGACATCTTCGCCCAGAACGCGTCGACGCCCGAGGGCCGTGCCCAGGTCGAGCTCGCCCAGCTGCGCTACCGGCTGCCGCGCCTGCGGGGGTCGGGCAAGCGGCTCAGCCAGCAGGGCGGCGGCATCGGCACTCGGGGTCCGGGCGAGACCCAGCTCGAGGTCGACCGGCGCCGGCTCGTGCGGCGCGTGCACAAGCTGGAGGCGCAGCTCACCAACGTCGCCTCGGTACGCCAGAACCAGTCCAAGCGTCGCCGCCAGAGCGCCAACGCGGGCGTGGCCATCGTCGGTTACACCAACGCGGGCAAGTCGACCCTGCTCAACGCCCTCACCGACGCGGGGGTGTTGGCCGAGGATCGCCTGTTCGCCACGCTCGACGCCATCACCCGCCGCCTCAAGCTGCCCGGCGGCGAGACGGTCTTCCTGACCGACACCGTCGGCTTCGTCCGCAAGCTTCCCCACCAGCTCGTCGAGGCGTTCAAGACCACCCTCGACGTCGTCGTCCAGGCCGACCTGTTGGTCCATGTCGTCGATTCCTCTGCCGTCGACCCCGAGGCCCAGATCGCTGCGGTGCGCGGGGTCATCGCCGAGATCGGCGGCGGCGACATCGAGGAGCTGCTGGTGTTCAACAAGACCGACCTCGCCGATGCCGACCGGCTCCTCCGTGATCATCCCGGCTCGGTCGCCGTCTCGGCGGTCACCGGCGACGGGCTCGAGACGATGCTGGCCACCATCGGGGATCGACTCCGGTCGCGGGCCCAGGTGGTGGAGTTGTTGATCCCGTTCGAGCGGGGCGATGTCATCGCCCAGGCGCACCGCGAGGGCCAGGTGCTCGACGAGCGCGCCGGCGAGGGCGGCATGGTCGTGCGTGCCCGGCTCGACGACTACGCCGAAGCCCGGCTCCGCCCGTATCGCATCGACGACGACGGCCATCCGTGGTCACCGGGCGAGAGCGTGGGGGCGATGCCCGGCGGCGGCGCCGACGGGGATGACCGATGACGGCTTTCGTGCTGCCTCCGTACCCCTACGACCGCCTGAAGCCCCTGGCCGAGATCGCCGCCGCGAAGCCCGGCGGCATGGTCGACCTCTCCATCGGCACGCCGTTCGATGCGCCGCCGCCGGCGGTGATCGAGGCGTTGGGTACCTCGGGTGCCGAGCGGGGCTATCCCCCCTCCATCGGCACCGAGGCGTTCCGGCAGGCCGCGGCGCGCTGGCTGGATCGCCGCCTCGGCGCCGTCGTGGACCCGGGCATCCAGATCGGTGCGTGTGTCGGCACCAAGGAGTTCGTGGCGTCGGCTCCGCTTCATCTCCGGCTGCGAACGCCCGACAGGGACACCGTGCTGTATCCCGAGATCAGCTACCCCAGCTATGCGATGGGTGCCTCTCTCGCCGGCTGTCGTGCGGTGCCGGTCCCCGTCGACGACCAGTGGCGACTCGATCTCGGGCGGATCGATCCCGGCGATGCAGAGCGCGCGGTGTGCCTGTGGGTGAACACGCCGGGCAACCCCACCGGTGGCCTCGACGACCTCGGCGCCGCGGCTGCGTGGGGTCGCGACCACGGCGTGCCCGTGCTGAGCGACGAGTGCTACGTGGAGTTCACCTGGGCCGGAGCGGTCCCGCCAGGGCGGGTGCACGGCGGACGGACCATCCTCGAACACGGCACCGAAGGGGTGTTGGCCGTGCACTCGTTGTCGAAGCGGTCGAACCTCGCCGGCGTGCGTGCCGGGTTCTATGCAGGCGACGCCGAGTTGGTGCACTGGCTGCGCGAGATCCGCAAGCACGCGGGCGCCATGGTGCCCGGTCCCGTGCAGGCCGCGGCGATCGTGGCCTTCGATGACGACGCGCATGTCGATGTCCAGCGGGCCACGTACCTGCGACGTCTCGAGCTGCTCGCCTCGATCCTGGCCCATGCCGGCTACGACACCGTCTTGCCGGGTGGTGCCTTCTATCTCTGGGTGCCGGCGCCCGACGGCGATGCGTGGGCCATGGCCGCCGACCTCGCCGAGCGGGGCGGGGCCCTGGTGTCACCAGGTGAGTTCTACGGCCAGGCCGGCGCCGGCTACGTCCGCATCGCGGCCGTGCAGCCTGACGATCGCATCGCGCTTCTCGGCGAGCGGCTGGGCAGCTAGTCATGGCTCCTGCGCCGGTCCGTCCGCCCCGTACCCGTACCCCGGGCGCGTGGGGTGTGCCCGTCGGGGCCACGTTGATGGTCGTCGGGATCGTGACGGGCATCGTGATCGTGGCCGTCGGGGTCGTGTCGTTCGTGCGCGATGTCGACCGCCTGGTCCGCACCGGCTCGGGCGGTGACCTGGTCGCCGACCTCGAGGCGGGGGAGTACTTCATCTACGACGAGGACGACGGCGTCGATCTCGGTCCGCTCGACGTCCGGATCACCCGTGTCGAGGACGGCCTCGGCGTCGTGCCCACCGATGTGGACGATGGCCCCAGCTACGACATCGCCGGCAACAGCGGATCGGCGGCACTGTCGTTCGACCTGCCGAGCGCGGGCGACTACCGCATCGAGGCCACGACCGGTGTCGGCGAGATCGCATCGTTCGCCATCGGGCGCGACGTCGGGGGCGGACCGTTCGCGGCGCTCACCCGGGGCCTGCTCATCGGCGGTGGGATCTTCCTCTTCGGTCTGGTCCTGACCATCTGGGGTGCCGTCCAGCGCAGCCGGGCCCGCCTGCGGTCCCGGGCCGAGCTGGCCCTCGACCAGGGACGCCGCGCGGCCGAATCGGCCACCGAAGCCATCGGCGACCCGGACCAGCGCCGGCACGTGGCGACACACCACGGCCGCCGGCTCAGCCAGACGGCGACGGAGCGGGCGGGAGCCGCACCGGCGCCTGTTCGTGACGGCATCGAGGGCGCCGCCGGGCGTATCGAGAGCGCTGTGGGCGACCTCGCGGCGTCCACCGAGGCGCCGGCGGCGTTCGCCGGACGCGTCGGCGATTCGCTCGGTCGAGCCCAGGAGCGGCTGGCCGCCGGCGAGTCGCTGCGCTCGGTCGCCCGCGACAGCGCCGGCGAGTTGCGTGAGGTCGGCAGCGACGCCCGCCGTGAGGCCATGGGGTCCTACGCCGCTTCCCGGACCGCGGCTACCGATGCCCGGGCCGAGGCCGAGGCCCGCAGCGCCGAGGTCCTGGACCGGCGCGATGACCTCATTGCCGGGGCAGGCGCAGAAGTCGATCGCAATCTCCTCGCGGCGGAACGCATCGCCGAGGAGACCGGGGCCGAGCTCGGTGCCGCGCTCGACGATGCCGCGAGCGACATCACCGCGGCTGCGATGCGATCGGCTGGTGCGGTCAACGAGGAGGCCCGGGCTGCGATCGACGCCGCCAGCGAGCGGCTGCGTGCCGCCTCGGCGACGCCGTCGACTCCTGCGCCGCCGCCGCCCGGTGTGCCGCCGGTACCGGTCGCCGCCGGGGGCCCGAGCGCTCCGCAGCCGCCACCACCCGGTGTGCCGCCGATGCGGCGGGCGCCCTCGCCTCCGCCGCCGCCCGGTGTGCCGCCGGTGCCGGCACTTTCTGCGCCGTCGCTCGGGGATACGCCGGCGGAGGTCTCGACAGCCCCGAGGTCCGTGGTGGACGAGCGCCTGCCGGCTCGGAGCATCGACGAGCGTTCGGCGTCGACGAGCCACGGCCGCGTCGACCCCGCCGGGCCGGTGCCCTTGGCCCCGCCGCCCACCCAGCGGATCCCATCGGGTCCTCGGCCCCGCCCCGCCGACGACTCGCCCCGACCGGCGACGGTTGCCGGCGCAGGTGCGGCCGAGGCCACGGCCCGATCGTCGACGGGATTCGCGGCGTTGGCGCCGCCGCCGAGTGCCATCGGCCGGACGCGTATCCCTCCACAGGGCCCGCGCTCTGTGCCCACACCGACAGAGGACATCCCTGACAGCGGCACTGATGTCGCCGGAAGCGGCAGCGTGGACAGCAGCGCCGATGCCGCGATCGAGCGAGCAGCGCCGCGGTCGGCCCTCGTCGTGGCGCCCCCGCCCACCGGCCGGCGCCCCGACCGCTCGCCGGGTCCGGGACCTGGGTTGCCGCCCGGGTAGCATCGGCGCCCATGACCGACCTGCAGACCCGCATCGAATCCCTCTGGGAGCAGCGCGACACCCTCGACACCGACGATCCCGAGGTGGTGGCCACCATCCACGAGGCCATCGACCTCCTCGACTCCGGCGCCGGCCGGGTCGCCGAGGTCTGCGCCGACGGCGAGGTCGTCGTCCACCAGTGGCTCAAGCTGGCGATCCTGCTGCTGTTCAAGTCGGCGAAGATGGAGACCATCGAGGTCGGCCCGTTCGAGTTCGCCGACAAGATCCCCCTCAAGACCGACTACGCCGCCCACGGCGTCCGGGTCGTGCCGGGAGCCTCGGCACGCTGGGGCTCCCATCAGGCGCCCGGGGTGGTGATGATGCCCAGCTACGTCAACATCGGCGCCTACGTGGGAGCGAACTCGATGGTCGACACCTGGGCCACCGTCGGCTCGTGCGCCCAGATCGGCGCCAACGTGCACCTGTCGGGTGGCGTCGGCATCGGCGGCGTCCTCGAACCCCCGATGGCCTCGCCGGTCATCGTCGAAGACGACGCCTTCGTCGGCAGCCGGGCCATGATCACCAACGGCGCCCGTGTCGGCCAGGGTGCCGTGCTGGGGTCGGGCGTCATCCTCAACGACTCGATCCCGGTCATCGACGCCGAGACCGGCGAGGAGCTGTCGCGCGGTGTCGTGCCGCCGTGGTGCGTCACCGTGTTCGCCACCCGCCCGCGAGAATTCGCGGGGGGCACCTATGGCCTGCCGTGCGCCCTGGTCATCAAGCGGCTCGACGTCGGCGAACGCCACGACAAGGCCGCGCTCAACGACGTCCTGCGTACCCACGGGGTGGCGCTCTGAGACGGCGGGGCGGCGGCCCGGACCTGCTCGCCCGCACCGCTGCGCTCATCGACGTCGCATCCGAGAGCTTCGACGAAGGCCGCCTCGCCGACCAGGTCGAGGCCGAACTGCGGGCGGTGCCGTGGCTCGAGGTCACACGCATCGGCGACAACGTCGTTGCCCGCACCGACCTCGGCCGAGCCCATCGCCTCCTGCTCGGCGGGCATCTCGACACCGTCCCCGCGAACGACAACGCCCGGGCGCACATCGAGGGATCGACGTTGTGGGGCCTTGGAGCGTCCGACATGAAGGGCGGCCTGGCGATCATGTTGACCCTGGCCGAGACCATCGCCGAGCCCGCGATCGATGTCACCTACGTCTTCTACGCCCGCGAAGAGGTCGCGTTCGAACACAACGGTCTACGCGAGCTGTTCGCCGCCCGCCCCGACCTGTGCCGGGCGGACCTCGCACTGCTCGGCGAACCCACCTCGGGGATCGTCGAGGCGGGCTGTCAGGGCACCATGCGGTTCCGGGTGGAGCTCGCCGGCGCCCGTGCCCACACCGCTCGACCGTGGATGGGCCGCAACGCCATCCACCGTCTCGGCGCCATTCTGGCGATCCTCGATGCCTACGAGGCCCGTCGACCCGTCATCGACGGCTGCGAGTTCCGCGAGGCTCTCCAGGCCGTCTCGGTCGAGGGCGGGGTTGCCGGCAACGTCGTCCCCGACCGGGCCGTGGTGCTGATCAACCACCGGGTGGCCCCGGATCGGACCCTGGCCGAGGCCGAGGCCCACGTGCGGGCCCTCCTGGCTCCCGTGCTGGAAGAGGGCGACGTCGTCGAGGTGGTCGATGCCGCGCCGCCGGCGCCGCCGGCGCTGCGGACGCCGCTGCTCGCCGCCATGTTGGGCCGCTACAACCTGCAGGCCAAGGCGAAGTTCGGCTGGACCGATGTCAGCTTCTTCGCCGAGCACGGGGTGCCGGCCGCGAACTTCGGTCCCGGCGACGCCACGTTGGCCCACACCCGTGACGAACGGGTGGAACGGGTGGCGCTCGACGCATGTCTCGCGCTGCTGGCTCGGCTGTTGACCGAGGGTCTCTGACAGACCGAGAGCCGGGCGTCAGAGCCGACGGAGGACCGTGACGACCCGTCCGTAGACCTCGACCTCGGTGGAGGGGAACCGCATCGGCTCGAGCCGTTCGTTGGCGGGTTCGAGGATGATGTCCGCGCCGTCGCTGCGGAAGCGCTTGACCGTGGCCTCGTCCTCGCCGATGCCGGCGACGACGATGTCGCCGGTGCTGGCGGTGTCCTGCACCCGAGCCACGACGAAGTCGCCGTCGAAGATGCCGGCGTCGATCATCGAATCGCCCCGGACACGGACCATGAAGAGCTCGCCGTCGCCGGTGAGGTCGGACGGCAGCGGCATGATCTCCTCGACGTTCTCCGCGGCGAGCACCCCGGTGCCTGCAGCCACGTCGCCGACGAGGGGGACGTGGCGGACCGGCCGGCGCTCCATGATGACGCCCGACCCCGCCTCCCAGCGGACCTCGATGGCACGCGGCTTGGTGGGGTCGCGGCGCAGATAACCGAGGCGCTGGAGTGTGTTGAGGTGCGAGTGCACCGTCGACGGTGAGGTGAGTCCGACCGCCGTGCCGATCTCGCGCACCGACGGGGGATAGCCGCGATCGCGGATCGTGTCGTCGATGTAGCCGAGGATCTCCCGCTGGCGTGCGGTGAGGGTGGTGTCGGTCATGGTCGCTCCTGGCGGGGCCGGTGGTCGGGCCGGCCATCGACGGCCGACGAATGGGGCTTGACAGCGAACGCGTGTTCGATCCAGACTGACGTCCATGACTTCGGAACACCTGTTCGCAGAACCCATGTTCGCCGAACGCGTGTTTCGAGTCAAGCACCCCTCGGTCACCCTCGGGCCGGCGCAGCCGCCGAGAGTGTCACACCCCCGCAGGAGAATCGTCCCCATGGCTCCGACCACCCACCCCAGCGCCCCCGCCGGCGCCCCCGTCCGTCCCGATGCAGCGCTTCCCGGCCGTGGTCACGGCGCCGCCGCCGGCGACCGTGTCGCAGCGGCGTCGTCCCCGCTCGCGTTCCGGCCCGACCCCGCTGCCTTGCTCGCCCAGCTCGACCGGGCGCCCCGCTCGTGCCGGCAGGTGCCGGTGGCGGGTCCGGTCCGGGATCGTTCCGTGCAGAACGCGGCCCGTTGCGGCGGTGGGGCCCGGCTCGTCCTGCTCGTGGCGCTCATGCTCACCCTGGCCATCGCCTGGAGCGTCGCCGGCTGGGTCGCCGGGCCGGGCAGCGGTGTCGATCCCGTCGGTGCGGGCACCACGCCGGAGGCACAGACCGTCATCGTGGTCCAGCCCGGCGACACGCTCTGGTCCATCGCCGAGGATCTCGATCCCGACGGCGATCTCCGGGCCACGGTCGACCGGCTGGCCGATCGCAACGGCGGCTCGACCCTCACGGTGGGGCAGCGCCTGGTCGTCTCGGAGTGACGCAGGGGCGGTGCCGGGATGGATACCCGGTAGGGCAGATGCGAGATGTGGTGGCGAGTGACGCTCGGTCGACGATCAGCGAGATCGAGCGGTTCCGGAGTAGGGCCCGGGCCCGCGTCGGTGTGACGCGGGCCCGGATCGCCACCCACGGGTTCATGTGTCAGCGGCGGCGCAGGTACCGGGTGAACAACAGGTCGTCGTGTGCGACGGCCCGGTCGAGCGAGTAGCGGCGCGGATCGTGATGGCCGCCCGCTGTCATGCGGCCGCCGTCGCCGCCCACCACCATCGCCGAGACGGTGATGCACAGCTCGTCCACCACGTCGGCCTGCATCAGCGCGCCGTTCAGGCGGGGACCACCTTCGGCGAGTACCAGCGGGCCGTGGCGATCACCCAGGGCGGCGATGGCAGCCGCCAGGTCGACGTCGCCGGCGCCGGCGCTCACCACGGCGGCCCGCTCGGCAACCGACGCCAGCGCCTCGGGATCGGCATCGGTGGTGGTCACCACGGTGGTGCCGATGCCGTCGACGAACAGTTCGGAGTCGAGGTCGAGGTCGAGGCTGCGGGTCACCACGGCGATCGCCGCCGCCTCGCTCTGGCCTCGGGCGCGGCGGGCCGCACGGGTGGCCTCGTCGGGTCGAGCCGGCCGGTACTTCTCCGCCCGAGCGGTGCCGGCGGCCACCAGCACGACGTCGGCCAGGCCCCGCAGCGTCGAGAACACGGCGTGGTCGCCCGGCCCGCCGAGGCCACCCGACAGGCCGTCGACGGCGATGGCGCCGTCGACGCTCACGATCATGTTGAGCATCACCCACGGTCGGCCGTCGTCGTGATGGCGTCGATCGCTGCGGTAGATGGCGGTCAGGTCATCGAGGGACATGTGGACAGGAGCGGCCATGAGCGGACCGTAGCGTCGCCGCAGGTGACGTCGGGGTGTCGCCGTTGCCCGGTTGTGGACAGCGCATCCGACGCTCCACAGGGAAATCCCCAGGAGAACCCCCTTTCGGTCCACAGGGGATGTCCTTTAGGTTGCGTCATCGTGACAGATCGGAGCCGGTCGCCGGAATGGTGGCTGGCGTCGATGGCGACATCGACGACTCCTCGAGGAACCGGTCACCCTGGTGGGGCGGAGACCTACCGACGGGTGGGGAGAGCAACCTCGACCTGGCTCCGGCATCCGGTCTGTCACCTGTTCGATCCCCCCGGCCGAGCAACTGCGTGCCGCTACCGTTACCAGGACCGGTCCCCGGTCACCGTCTCGAGGAGGCACCCCCTGTGAGCGCCGCTGATTCCCCCAGCCGCCGCCCGATCGGTTTCGATCGCCGCTTCACCCGCGCCGACGTCGACCCCTATGCCGCCCTCCAGTGGGAGCGGCGCGCCGCGCACATCGAGAACTGGACCGACGGTTCGGTGGCGTTCCACCAAGACGATGTCGAGTTCCCTCGACACTGGTCCCAGAACGCCACCAACATCGTCGCCCAGAAGTACTTTCGCGGGCATCTCGGCACGCCCGAGCGCGAGCACTCGCTGCGCCAGGTCATCGACCGGGTGGTCGGCACCATCTCGTCGTGGGGTTCGGCTGCGGACTACTTCGCCGACGATGCCGAGTTCGAGGCCTTCGTCGACGAGCTCACCCACCTGCTGGTCGACCAGCGGGCGGCGTTCAACTCGCCGGTCTGGTTCAACATCGGTGTCCCCGATGTGCCCCAGCAGAGCTCTGCATGCTTCATCTTGTCGGTCGACGACGACATGGACGACATCCTCGAGTGGTACGTCGAGGAGGGCAAGATCTTCAAGGGCGGTTCGGGCTCGGGTGTCAACCTCAGCCGCATCCGCGCCAGCAGCGAGCAGCTCCACGGCGGCGGCCAACCCAGCGGGCCGGTGAGCTTCATGCGGGGGGCCGACGCGTCGGCGGGCACGATCAAGTCCGGGGGCAAGACCCGTCGCGCTGCGAAGATGGTCATCCTCGACGCCGATCATCCCGACATCGACGAGTTCGTGTGGACGAAGGCCAAGGAGGAGCACAAGGCCCGGGCGCTGCGTGCCGCAGGCTTCGACATGAGCCTCGACGGGGCTGATTCCTTCTCGATCCAGTACCAGAACGCCAACAACTCGGTGCGGGTCACCGACGAGTTCATGGAAGCCGTCGAGGCCGACCGCGACTGGGACCTCGTGGCCCGAACCACCGGCGACGTCGTGGCCACCGTGTCGGCGCGCCAGCTGTTCCGCGACATCGCCACCGCTGCATGGGAATGCGCCGATCCCGGTCTGCAGTACGACACCACGATCAACCGCTGGCACACCTGCCCCGAGAGCGGCCGCATCTCCGGCAGCAATCCCTGCTTCCCGGGGAGCGCTCGTGTGCACACCGACAAGGGCCTCGTCCGCTTCGAGGACCTCGTCGACCGGGTCAACGCCGGCGAGACCTTCGACGTCTACACCCACGACGCCACTGCGGCCGAGCCCCGCCACGAGGTCGTCGTCTCGCGGCCCGAGGCGATCCACCTCACCGGGACCAATCCCATCGTTCGCCTCGAGTTCTCGAACGGACAGGTCCTGCGCTGCACGCCGAATCACGCGATCTGGACCGACGACGCCGGGTGGGTCCCCGCCGCCGAGCTCACATCCGATCACCGGATCCGGGTCCTCGACCTCTCGACGCCGGCTTCGATGGCGGATCACAAGCTGCCGGTCCCCACCGACGCTGCGTTCTACCGGCGCAAGGGCGACCACGCCCACCCCATCGTGCTTCCCGACGCCTGGACGGAGCCCCTGGCGCACTACCTGGGTTGGTTGGTCGGCGATGGGTGCATGACCACCTCGAACGTCGCGACCATCTACGGCGCCGCCGACGAGCAGGAGGAGATCCTTCCCGCGCACCAGGCGCTGCTGACGTCGATCAACGGCGGGCGCGTGCCGGTTCCGTCGGAGCAGGCCAACGGGACCCGCCAGCTACGCATCGGCCGACGCGCCGTGAAGGCCTTCTTCGAGGCCCTCGGTCTCGCACCCGTGAAGGCGCCGTTCAAGACGATTCCCTGGTCGGTCTACGAGGCGCCCCCGGAGATCCAGGCGGCGTTCCTGCGTGGCCTCTTCGATGCCGACGGTTGCGCTGTGCTGAACCAACGCAAGGGCTCCTACGTGGGTGTCGGGTCGGCCTCGATCGAGTTGCTGCGGGGAACCCAGCAACTGCTCGCGGCGCTCGGTGTCGCCTCGTCGATCTACCGCACCCGCCACGCCGCCCAGGGGGGCCCATTCAGCCACGAGCGCAAGGACGGCTCGCTCGTCGACTACGCATCATCGGCGATGTTCGATCTGCGCATCACCGGGGCCGACATCTCCCGATTCGCCTCGATGGTGGGCTTCGGCCTCGAGCGCAAGGCCGTCACGCTCGGCGAGATCCTCGACAGCTGGACGCGGGGCCCCTATCGGGTCGACACCACCGTGCGCCTGGTGTCGTGCAGACCGGACGGGTTCGAACGGACCTACAACCTCACCGAACCCCGCAACCACAGCTACGTCGTCGACGGTGTCGTGGTCCGCAACTGCTCCGAGTACGTCCACCTCGACGACTCAGCCTGCAATCTGAGCTCGCTCAATCTGCTGCGCTTTCTCGACGACGACGACCGCTTCGACATCGAGGGCTTCCGCCACGCGGTGCGGGTGATGATCGCCGCGCAGGAGATGCTGGTCTCGAACTCGCACTATCCCACCGAACGCATCGGCGAGAACGCCGAGACGTACCGCCAGCTGGGCCTCGGCTACACCAATCTCGGGGCACTCTTGATGTCGCTGGGGTTGCCCTACGACTCCGACGACGGGCGGGCGCTCGCGGCGACCATCACCGCGCTCATGACCGGCGAGGCCTACCGCACCTCGGCGCTCGTGGCCTCCCGTCTCGGCGCCTTCGCAGGCTACGGCCCCAACGCTGCGGCCACCCGCAACGTGTTGCACATGCACCGCGATGCGCTCGATGACATCGCACCATCGGATTCGGTGCCCGACGAGCTCCGCGAAGCGGCCCGCCAGGCCTGGGACGACGCCATCGCCGTCGCAGAGGTCCATGGCGTCCGCAATGCGCAGGTCACCGTGCTGGCTCCGACGGGGACCATCAGCTTCATGATGGACTGCGACACCACCGGCATCGAGCCCGATCTCGCACTCAAGAAGGCCAAGCGCCTCGTGGGCGGCGGCACGATGTCGATCGTCAACCAGTCGGTACCGCGGGCACTGCGTCGTCTGGGCTACGACGAGGATCAGATCGGCGACATCGTCGCCCACATCGACCATCACGCCACCGTTGCGACGGCACCGCACCTCAAGGCCGATCACGTGGCGGTGTTCGCGTGCTCGATGGGCGACACCAGCATCGAGCCGATGGGCCACGTCCGCATGATGGCGGCGGTGCAACCGTTCCTGTCGGGCGCCATCTCGAAGACGGCGAACCTGCCCGAGACGGCAACCGTCGAAGACGTCGAAGAGCTCTACATGCAGGCCTGGCGCATGGGGGTCAAGGCCCTCGCCGTGTACCGCGACAACTGCAAGGTCGACCAGCCGCTGTCGGTGGACTCCAAGGTCGTCGTCGCCGACGTCATCACCGCGGCGGCCCAGAACATCCTGGCCGAGCCGCCCCGCCCGGTGCGCGAGCGCCTGCCCCGCTCACGTTCGTCTCGGACATTCGAGTTCCGCGTCGCGGACTGCAAGGGCTTCTGCACCGTGGGCGAGTACGACGACGGTCGCCCCGGCGAGATCTTCGTGCGTGTCTCGAAGCAGGGTTCGACCCTCGCCGGCATCATGGATGCCTTCGCCATCGCGGTCAGTCATGGCCTCCAGTACGGCGTGCCGCTCGATGCCTACGTGCGGGCCTTCGTGGGGATGCGTTTCGAACCGGCGGGCATGACCGACGATCCCGACCTGCGCATCGCGTCGAGCCTGATCGACTACCTGTTCCGCCGCCTGGCGGTCGAGTACATGTCCCACGACGAGCGGGCCGACCTCAACATCTTCACCACCGGCGAGCGGCTCCAGCCCACGTTGCCCGGGGTCGAGGAGACCACCACCCCTACCAGCCAGGGTGGCGACGTCACCCCCGATCCGCCGTCGCATCGCGAGGAGCAGCAACCGGCCGGTCAGGTGGCGTTCGCGTTCGACACGCCACGTCCGGCCGCCGACGCTCCGCTGTGCATGCAGTGCGGCACCCAGATGCATCGCGCCGGGTCGTGCTTCGCCTGCGCCAGCTGCGGCAACACCAGCGGCTGCAGCTGACCGCGGCGCGTCGGTCAGCGCGGGCAGGACCGGACGAGGTTCTAGACGCTGGTAGCTCCCGAACGGCTGATCTGGCCGCCGATCCAGAGGCAGCCGTCCCGGGCGACGGCGACACCCCAGGCGCCCTCTTCGCCGCGCAGCGCCGGCCGGTACGACCGGAGGTGTCGACCGGTACGGGCGTCGAATGCGATCACCGACTCGATGTCGGCAAAGGTGCGTCGGCCCTGGTGGATGCTGCGGAGGCGCCCCCAGCAGTGGCACCCGGCGAAGACCACCCGGCCCACTCGATGGAGGGTCTGGAAGTCCCCGTCGCGGCCTTCGTAGCTTCCGAAGCGGCCGGTGCGGTGGATGCGATCGACGCGAAGGTCACGGGAGCGAGCCACCACGAGGCGCCCGTTCTGGCCGGCGACGAACACCTTCGAGCGGGTCACCTCGATGGCGGCGACGTGGTCGAAGCCGGCGGGGTCGCTGAAGAATCGGGCGCCGAAACCGGCAGGTACGGAGCGGTCGAGTCTTCCGTCGCGTCGCACGACGGCGAACGTGGAGCGGCGTTTGCCGTCGACCTCGTCGAAGAGCCCGCCGAGGTAGATCCGGTTGTGCTTCGGGGCGACGCCGATGGCCCATACCGCGCCGCCGTCGATGTTCGGTGCCCAGGCCGGGTCGGGTCGGCCGGTCTGCCAGCGGACGCGGGCGGCGCCGGAGGCGTCGGCGACCGCCCCCCGGGCGCGCACCTGGCCGAAACGCCCACCGAGGTAGAGCCGGTTCCCGGCGATCTCGAGGGCGTGTACCCGCGTTGCGGTGGCGCCGAGTGGACCGATGCGGGTGACGAATCGCTCGACCGTTGCGCCGGTGAGCGGGTCGAGCGCGACCAGCGCCGGACGCTGTTCGCCGTTGACCCGGGTGAACTCGCCACCGACGAACAGGGCCGAGCCGTCGGGGGCTGCGGCGAGGGCGAACACGGCGCCGTCGAGCTCGGGCGTCCAGGTCGAGATCCATCGGCCCGAGCGGGCATCGAACGCGGCGATGAAGGGGCGCGGCACGCGTCGATCGCCGTTGGTGAGTTCGGTGAAGCGGCCCGCCACGAAGATGCGACCCCGGACCCGTTCGACCGCGAACACCGGAGAGTCGAACTGGAAGGCATCCGAGACCGGTGCTGCGCCTGCGACCCCCCAGTCGGTTCGGGGCTCGTCACTCCAGCGGGTATCCGTACCGATCGGAGACGCCGCGGCAACGGTGGCTGCGAGCACGATCGCGACGATCGCAACGGCCGATGCCGACCCGCCGCGGGTTGGGAGCAAGCGCATGAGCCCCAACGCTAGAGCCGGCCGGGTGCAGGTTCGGGGACGGTGGCCCGAGGCAGTAGCGTCATCGGCGATGACAGATCCGGCCGTGGCCCGAGCGGCCCGTGAGCGCACCGAACAAGAGCGGGAGGCGACGGGTCCGGATCCGAGCGAGGACGCCGATCCGCTGGCCCTCTTGGTGTTCTCGCCCGCTGTGGTTCCGTCGGGTGTGCGCCGAGCCTGCCCGGCCCTCGGGCCGTCGGCACCGTGACCGGCGTCGAGATAGCCGTGGCGCTGGCGGCGGTGTTGGTGGGGGCGCTCACCAAGAGCGTCACCGGCATGGGCTTTCCCCTGGTGGCCATCCCGGTCATCTCCCTGTTCGTGTCCGTCGAGGACGCGGTCGTCGTGATCGCCCTGCCGAACGTCGCCATGAATCTGGTGCTGTTCCTCGGCGTACGGTCGAGCTGGAGCGACACTCGTGACCTTCCCGTCCTGAGCATCAGCGGCATCGTCGGTGCCGTGGTCGGCACGTTCGTGTTGGTGCGCGTGCCCGAGGATCTGTTGGTGCTCGTCCTCGCGGTCGTGGTGCTGGTCTACGTGGCGTCGAGCCTCGGCAACCGACAGCCGACGGTCGCGCCGGCGACCGCGCGCCGGTGGGCTGCGCCGGTCGGGGCGCTCGCCGGCGTGATGCAGGGAGCGGTCGGGATCTCCGGCCCGATCGTGTCCAGCTGGATCCACTCCTACCGGCTGCCCCGAGACGCCTTCGTGCTGTCGGTCACGCTGATGTTCCTGCTGTCGGGTTCGACCCAGTTCGTGGTGCTCGCTGCCGAGGGAGCCATCACCGGGACGCGTCTCGCCTTGACGCTCGCCGCGGTCCCTCTGGTGTTGGCGACCGTCCCGCTCGGCACCTGGGTCCGGCACCGCCTTCCCGAAGGGGGCTTCGACCGCGTTGTCCTCGGGGTGCTGGCCCTGTCGGCGGTGGCGTTGGTCGTCCGGGTGCTGGCCTGAGCAGGCACCATCGGCGTGGGCCCATGGGCGGCCGCAGACCGCGTAGGCTCCTCGGGCGCCGTTCGAACGTCGGCGGCGATCATCGCACTTCCGCCAGGGGGCCTCATGCGTGCAGCAATTCTTCGTGACGATTCCGGCGAGCTCCAGCTCGAAGACGTCGGCATCGACAAGCCCGACCGCAACGAGGTCCTGATCCAGACCGTCGCGTCGGGGCTGTGCCACAGCGACCTGCACTTCATCGACGGCACCTGGCCGGCCGCGTACCCCATGCTGTTGGGCCACGAGGCCGCCGGCATCGTCCAGGCGGTCGGCGAGGACGTCGTGGGCATCGCTCCGGGTGACCATGTCATCTCGTGCCTGTCGATCTACTGCGGCCACTGCGACCGCTGCCTCACCGGCGACAGCTTCCTCTGCCAGAACCGCAACGCCGTCGCCAACCGCAGCGCCGACGCGCCGGCACGCGTCACCGACGCCGACGGCAACCCCATCGCCCAGTTCACCGGCCTCGGGTCCTTCGCCCAGGAGATGCTCGTCCACCAGAACGCCGTCGTCGCCATCACCCCCGACATGCCCCTCGATCGCGCGGCGCTCATCGGGTGCGGTGTGACCACAGGTGTCGGTGCGGTGTTCAAGAGCGCGAAGGTCGAGCCGGGTTCGACCGTTGCCGTCGTCGGCTGCGGCGGTGTCGGCATCTCGGCCATCCAGGGCGCCCATCTCGCCGGCGCCCGCCAGATCATCGCCGTCGACCTCGAACCCAAGAAGCTCGAGTGGGCAGGCCAGCTCGGCGCCACCCACACCGTCAACCCCGCCGACGGCGACCCGGTCGCTCAGGTGCAGGAGCTCACCGGCGGCGGCGTCGACTACTCCTTCGAGTGCATCGGGCTGAAGATCACCGCCGAGCAGTCGTACGGCATGATCCGGCCCGGCGGGCTGGCCACGGTCATCGGGATGATCCCGCTCGGTGTCAACCTCGAGATCCCCGGCGCCGACCTGTTCCTCAACGCCAAGCGGATCCAGGGTTCGTTGATGGGTTCGAACAACTTCAAGGTCGACATGCCACACCTGTGCGACCTCTATCTCGGCGGGCGCCTCAAGCTCGACGAGATGGTGTCACGCACCATCACCCTCGACGAGATCAACGAGGGCTTCGCCGCCATGAAGTCCGGCGACGTCGTCCGCTCCGTCATCGCTTTCTGAGCCCGGCGAGCCGGCCGTCGCCATGACCGACCTGGCGCGGCTGCGCTCGCTGCAGGGCATCAAGTGGTCGAAGTACCCCGCGTCGGTCCTGCCCGCCTGGGTGGCCGACATGGACTTCGCGCCGGCTCCGGAGGTCACCGAGGCGATCTCGTCGATGGTCGACCGGGGCGACCTCGGCTACAACTTCGTGGCCCTCGACGCCCTGACCGAGACGTGGGCGCAGTGGCAACAGCGACGCCATGGCTGGGCGCCGCCGGTCGACGAGCTGTGGATCTTCACCGGTGCCATGCACGCCCTCGAGGCGATCATGGTGCTCGACACCCGCCCGGGCGACGGGATCGTCATCCTGACGCCGATCTACGAGCCGTTCCGCACGGCGATCCTCGACAGCGGCCGCCGGGTGGTCGACGTGCCCCTCGACCCCGACGGCTGGCGCCTCGACCCCGAGCGTCTCGAGGCGGCGGTCGATACCGGTACCCGGGCGGTGCTCATGTGCCAGCCCCACAATCCCACCGGGCGGGTGTTCGACGCGGCCGAGCTCGCCGCGCTGGCCGAGGTCGTCGAGCGTCGTGACCTGCTGGTGATCTCCGACGAGATCTGGGGCGACCTCACCCACGCGCCGCACCGGCACCTGCCGGTCGCTGCAGCCGACGAGCGCCTCGCCGAGCGGACCATCACCGTCGGCTCCGCGAGCAAGGCGTTCAACATCACCGGCCTGCGCTGTGCGGTCGCCCACGTCGGATCGGTGCGCATCCGTCGGGCGCTGCGGGCGTTCCCGACCCATCTGCTGGGGTCGCCGTCGTCGCTCAGCGCGGCGGCGACCGTGGCGGCCTGGACGGTGGGGGAGCAATGGCTCGAGGCCACCCGTGCCGAGATCACCGCACGGCGCGATCATCTGGCCGATCGCCTCGCCGCCGACGGCCGCATCGCGTATGTGCCGTCGGAGGCCACCTACCTGGCGTGGCTCGACTTCGCGGCGACCGGTCTCGGCGACGACCCCTCGAAGCGCCTGCTGTTCGAGGCCGGCGTCGCGCTGGAGCCGGGCCTGCGCTTCGGGTCCGAGGGGGCAGGGTGGGCCCGACTGAACTTCGCGACGAGTGCCGAGCTGCTCGATGCGGTGATCGACCGCATCCTCGGCCACCTCGATGCCACGAGTGTCTAGGCCATACCCAACAGGCGCAGCATCGACGGGGGAGGAGAGGGGTCGCCGGCGGCCAGCATGGCGGCCCGTTCGACGTTGACGGCGTCGAAGTGGCGGTCGGTCCAGCCGTCCCAGGGGCCTGATCCCAGCCGGGAGGGTTCGCCGCCGGCTGCGATGCAGGCCTCGAGGTAGGCGCGCAGGTCGGCGAGGTCGTCGTGGGAACCGACGGGCCCATGGCCGGGCACGAACACCGAGCCGTAGCCCGCGATCACGTCGAGCGATCCGATGAGCTGGGCCGGGTCGCCGTCGAAGAGCAACGGTGTCGTCCCGAACGACGCCAGGGCGCCGCACACCACCACCCCCTGTTCTGGGATCTGCACGGCGAGGTTCTCGGCCAACTCGCCGCCGAGGGGTACTGCCACGGCCGTTGCGGTGATCCATGCGGCCTCGGCGACCATGTGCGACACGGGCCGGGTGGTGAGGTCGACGAACTCTGCGGCGTGGTCGGGGAAGAGGCGCCTGCACCCCTCGATGTTGGGCGGTTGGTCGAGGTGGGCGCTGATCTGGGGTGTGCCGTACACGGCGGCCAGCGAGAACACCGACGATCCGCCGACGTATTCGATGTGGCTGCTGGTCAGGACCAACCGGCGGATGGGGGGACCCAGGACATCGCAGGCCTCGACGAGGGGCGCTGCGGCATGGGGGCTGACGAGGGCATCGATGACCGTGAGGCCGTCGTCGTCGATGACCACCGTGGCGTTCGCATCGCCGTGGCGGCCCGAACCGAACCAGACGCCGATACCCGGGGCGACCTGTTGGAGCATGGCCTGGACCGTACCGTGCACAGCCCGGCCCGTCGCCGCGACACTGCGGGCCGTCGGCGTCGATCCCGGCGCGGACGTGCGTTCAGCCCAGGAGGTGCCCCATGCGGTCGCGCTTGGTGGCGAGGTAGGCGGTGTTCTCGGCGGTGGTCTCGCCGAACAGTGGGACCCGCTCGACCACGGTGATGCCGTGGCGTTCGAGGCCGCTCTCCTTGCCGGGGTTGTTGGTCAACAACCGCACCGTGGGCATGCCGAGCGCCGCCAGGATGGCACTGCCGACGGTGTAGTCGCGCCCGTCGGCGGGCAGGCCCAGTGCGAGGTTGGCGTCGACCGTGTCGAGGCCCTCGTCCTGGAGCCGGTAGGCCGCCAGCTTGCGGGCCAGGCCGATGCCGCGGCCTTCGTGGCCGCGCAGGTACACCACCGCCCCCCAGCCGGCGGCGGCGACGGCGGCGAGCGCGGCGTCGAGTTGGGTGCCGCAGTCGCAGCGCAACGACCCGAACACGTCGCCGGTGATGCACTCGGAGTGCAGGCGCACCAATGCGACACCGGGTCGGGGTTCGCCGAAGACCATCGCCAGGTGTTCGTGGTCGTCGTGGTCGCTGTGGAAGGCGTGGGCGACGAAGCGACCGTGGCGGGTCGGGATGGGTGCTGCGGAGATCTCGGTGACGGTGACCGGTCCTGCCCCGCGAGGGTTTACGGGCCAGCGGTCGGGGTCTCGTTGGGGGGCGGCGTCGTGCACGGTGGAACCTCGGGCGCCGCATCTGCAGGGGTCTCCCCGGCGGCACCGGGCGCCCATCCTGGCAGGGTCGGTTTCGTTTCGCAACCGTGTCGGGCTCTCATGGCCCGCGTGGCCCGTGCGCGCCGTGAATCGAGCGGCGTTCGAGCAGGGCCTGCTGCGGTCAGGGAAGGTCGATGGTGAGGTGGCGACTCAGGTCGCCGACGAGCGAGACCGTCATGTGCCGGGACGCGAACCACCAGGCGCTGTCGACGACGTGGAAGCGATCTTCGTAGCGGCCACAGATCATGGGTTGGAGCTCGTAGCCGTCGGTGGCCATGAACACCGTGTACGCCGAACGCGCCGTGGCGGCGTCGACGCCGTCGAACTCGATGATGGTGTTCGTGGTGAGGTGGTGGGTGCGTGGTGTGCCGTCGGCGTGGACCCGGACGGTGGCGGCGTAGAACGCGGCCACTGCGTCGGCGCCGACGATGTCGCTGCCTGGATCGTCGCGGACGAGGGCCAGGCGGCCGTGGGCGAACAAGGCACCGACGCCGGCGAAGTCGGCAGCGTCGATGGCCTCGGTGTAGCGGCCCAACAGGTTGCGGATCTCGTCGGCGGCCGACAGGGCTGCGACGGCGGCGGTCTGATCATCGGCCCCGGTCACGGCGCCCGACGCTAGCAGCGGTGGCGTGATCCGGTCTGCGGGAGCATCGGGGGTCGCCCGGCGGTGCCTTCGGGCACGTGCGCTGCGCCGGTAGCATCTGCGGATGCCCGGATTCGCTTCGATACCGAGCCCGGGGTCGGGTGCCATCGAGCTCGGCCCGCTGACCTTCCGGGCCTATGGCGTCATGATCGCCCTCGGCGTCCTCGCCGCGGTGTGGCTCGCAGGCCGTCGCTTCGCTCAGCGCGGCTACTCCTCCGACCATGCCACGGGCATGGCGATGTGGGCCGTACCGGCCGGAATCGTCGGCGCCCGGCTCTACCACGTCATCACCGACTGGCAGAAGTTCGAGGGCAACTGGGGCGACGCGTTCAGGATCTGGGAGGGTGGCCTGGGCATCCTCGGCGGTGTCCTGCTCGGGGCCGTCGCCGGCCTGGCGTACCTGCGCCGCCACGGGATCCCGTACTCGGTCGGGTTCGACGCCGTCGCCCCTGCGCTCCCGCTGGCGCAGGCCATCGGCCGGTGGGGCAACTGGTTCAACCAGGAGCTCTTCGGCGGGCCCACCGACCTGCCGTGGGGTCTCGAGATCGACCCCGAGAACCGTCCGGCCGAGTACGCCGACGTCGCGACCTTCCATCCCACGTTCCTCTACGAATCGCTCTGGAACCTGGGTGTCCTCGCAGTGTTGTTGCGCATCGATCGCACCCGCCGTCTCGCGGCCGGGCACCTGTTCGCCGCCTACCTGGCGCTGTACTCGATCGGTCGCCTGTGGGTCGAGGCGCTGCGTGTCGACGAAGCCAACGAGATCGCCGGTCTGCGGGTGAACATCTGGGTGTTCTCGATCGTGCTCCTGATCTCGGTCGCGATCGTGGTGCGGGGCCTCCGGCGCGGTGACGAAGATGTGCCGGACGACGTCGATGCAGACGCCGTCGATACCCCCGGCGATGCCGACGGTGACGCCGCCGACGTCCGAGGACGCCGCAAGTGAGCGACCGCATCGGGCACCTGTCGGGCGAGAACCCCTACGAGAACCGGGTCGAGCGCACGTTCGCGTTCATCGATCTCTCGGGTTTCACCAGCTACACCGACGCCCAGGGCGACGGCGCCGCCGTGGCCGTCCTCACCCAGTTCCGCCAGCGCGTCCGCGAGATCGCAGCCCGACGCGGGGTCCGCATCGCCAAGTGGCTCGGCGACGGGGCGATGATGGTGGGCGTCGACTCCGAGCCCATCACCGAGGCCATCGTCGACATCGAGGACGCCTTCACCGCCGACGGCAGCCCGCTGCAGCTGCGAGCCGGCCTGGCGTCGGGGCCGGTCATCTTGTTCGAGGGCGACGACTACATCGGCCAGGCGGTCAACATGGCCGCTCGACTGTGCGCCCTGGCCGAGCCCGGCGAGGTGTTGGCCACCAAGGCCATGATCTCCTCGCTCATGGTCAACACCCAGGTCACCCCCATCGGACCCCGCCGGGTCGAGGGGTTCGCCGAGCCGGTCGAGCTCGTCCGGCTCGACTCGGTGGTGTGACCGGCCGCTCGCCGTCGGCGGAGCTCACCCCGTTCGAACGCGCGATTGCGGCGGTGATCCAAACGGTGCCTGCGGGGCAGGTCATCAGCTATGGCGAGGTCGCTGCCGAGGCCGGCTACCCGGGTGCGGCTCGCGCCGTCGGGTCGTTCCTCCGTCGCCACGACGGATACCCGTGGTGGCGCGTCGTCACCGCATCGGGGCGTCTCGTCCCCGGCGAGGAGGTCCGCCAGCAGGCCTTGCTCGCCGCCGAGGGCGTCGTGGTCGTCGACGGTCACGTGCGGTCCGAAGCGGCGTCGTAGCCCCTTCGACCAGGGCCGTTCCCCGGCGAGGCGGTCCGAGGAGGTAGACTGAGACACGGCGTCCACGCCCGGTGTCCCCCCGAACAGATTCCCGGCGCGTCATCCGAACGGCGCCCATTCGACCAACCCGTGAGACGACGTGAGCACTTCTGTTGACAATTCCCCCGCTGCCGATGGCGATGCCGCCGTCGACTCCCCACCGGTCGAGGTACCGGTACCCACCTGGTCCGAGCTCGGTGTCGAAGACGACATCGTCGCCGCCCTCGAGGCGAAGGGCATCGTGGCCCCATTTCCCGTCCAGGCCCTGACCATCGCCGATGCCCTCCAGGGCCGCGACGTGTGTGGCAAGGCCAAGACCGGCTCCGGCAAGACCCTGGCCTTCGGCATCCCGATGATCCAGCGCCTCGAGCACGACCCCGACCGCCGCAGCCCCATCGCCATCGCGCTGGTGCCGACGCGCGAGCTGTGCGTCCAGGTCGCCGAAGAACTCACCCCGCTCGCCGCGGCCCGGTCCCTGCGCATCCTCGCCATCTACGGCGGCGCCAACATGGACAGCCAGATCGCCGCCCTCGGCAAGGGCATCGATGTCATCGTGGCCACGCCGGGCCGCATGATCGACCTGCTCGATCGCGGCGAGGCCGACGTGTCGAACCTCGAGATGGTGGTCATCGACGAGGCCGACCGCATGGCCGACATGGGGTTCCTGCCCCAGGTCGAGTGGATCCTGCGCCGAGTCGAGGGGCGCCACCAGACGCTGCTGTTCAGCGCCACCCTCGACGGTGCCGTCAACTCGCTCATCCAGCGGTACCAGACCGAACCGGTCATGCACGAGGTCGCCTCCAGCGAGGTCACCGTCGAGCACATGACCCACCGCTTCCTCAACGTGCACCAGATGGACAAGGTGAAGGTCGCCGCGGCGATCGCGGAGGGGCGTGGCAAGGTCCTGATGTTCTCCAACACCAAGGCCGGCTGCGATCGTCTCGTGCGCAAGCTCGGCGACGAGGGCGTCCGCGCCCAGGCCATCCACGGCGATCTCCGCCAGAACATGCGCGAGCGTGCTCTCGAACGTTTCACCGACGGGCGCCTGCCCATCCTGGTCGCCACCGACGTCGCCGCCCGCGGCATCCACGTCGATGACGTCGAGGTGGTCATCCACTTCGATCCGCCACCGGACCACAAGACCTATCTCCACCGCTCCGGGCGCACCGCCCGTGCCGGCACCGAGGGCCTCGTGGTCACGTTGTCGCTGTGGAACGAGGAGCTCGAGGTGCGCCGTATCCAGAAGCGGATCGGCCTCGACATCCCCATCGTCGAGATGTTCTCGAACGATCCTCGCCTCGCCGATCTCACTTCGTGGGATCCGACCGCCGACTGAGTACTCCGGGCGGGCCCGCCCGGCGGGCGGCGCTCGCCGGCTGGGTCGCCGATGCGACCGATCGGAGCGAACCGGCCGATGTCGTGGCGGCTGCGGCATGCTCGCTGGCCGCCATGGCCTCTCTGCCCATCGACGACGAGGCAGCGCCGCCGCTGATCCGCGATCGCTCCCGCGATGGCTCGAGGTTCGAGCCCCCCGAGGGCATGGTCCTCGACGCCTGGGATCTCGGCATCGTGCACGAGGCCACACACGACGGCTCGATCCGCCGTCGCCGTGGGGTGCACTACACGCCCCGCTCGGTGGCGCGGGGCCTGGCGGCCATCGCGCTCGAGGGCGCCGATCACGCCACGACGGTGTGCGACCCCGCAGTGGGTGGCGGCGCGTTCCTGCTCGCCGCCGCCGAGGTGCTCCACCACGACGGAGCATCGCCCGACGACGTCCTGGGCCGGTTGCACGGCATCGACATCGACCCGCTGGCGATCGCCGTGGCGGAGGCGTCGCTCGCGCTGTGGGGCGCGAGCGGCGGGCAATGGCCGAGGGCCTCGCCCCGCCTGCGCGTGGCCGACGCGCTCGACACAGACCCCGGTGCAGGTGCTCTCCATCGCCCGGTCGACGTGGTGATCGGGAATCCGCCCTTCCAGAGCCAGCTCGCCTCCGGTACCGCACGTGATCCGGCGACGCTGGCCGCCCTCCGAAGACGATGGGGCGTCGACGCAGGTCCGTACTGCGACACCGCCGGATGGTTCCTGCTCGCTGCGCTCGAACTCGCCGCCCCCGGCGGACGCATCGTGCTCGTGCTGCCCCAGTCGCTCCTTGCGTCCGCCGACGCCGGACCTGTCCGGGAGCGCCTGTCCGAGCAAGCCGCGCTCATGGGCTTCTGGAGCGGCGACCGCGGCGTCTTCGCCGCCGACGTGCGCGTGTTCGCTCCGGTACTCATGGTCGGAGCTGGTGCCGCAGGCACGGCGCGCCGTGGACCCGTTCGGTGTTGGTCGGGACCCGATGTGGTCGCCGGTGTGGCGTTGCCGGCACCGACGGTGCCCGATCGCTGGAGCGAGCTCGCGGCCAGCGCTGCCGGGGTGCCGGCTGTCGCTGTCGGCGGCGCTGTCGCGCTGGGATCGTGGTGTGAGGCCACTGCCGGCTTCCGCGACCAGTTCTACGGCCTCGCGCCGCACACGATCGAGCTCGCAACGCATGACGGCGTCGAAGGCGACCCGGCCAGGCTCGCAGCGCCGAACGAGAGCCCTGCGGTCGGCCCTACCCAGCTGTCCCTGCCTGGTGTCGAAGAAGCCGCCGTCTGCGGAGACGAGCAATCCGGCGGGCCGTTTCCGCTGGTGACGGTCGGCATGATCGAGCCACTCGCCTGTCGATGGGGGAGCGGCCGCACCTACCGCTTCGCCGGCCGTCGGTGGGCCTCGCCGGCCGTTGACATCGCCGCACTCGAGCGTGCCGACCCAACGCTTGCGCGCTGGGTGCGGGCGCGGCTGGTGCCGAAGGTGCTCGTCGCCACCCAGACGAAGGTCGTGGAGGCCGTTGTCGACACCGATGGACGCTGGATCCCGTCGACGCCGGTCATCGCAGTCACCGCCGCCGCCGGCAGGCTTGCGCACGTGGCTGCCGCGTTGACATCGCCGGTCGTGACGGCCGCGGCCATGGGTGCGTCCGCCGGCACGTCGTTGTCGGGCAACACCATCAAGATGTCGGCGCGCCAGCTGCTCGCACTGCCCACGCCGGTGGATCATGACGCATGGGACGAGGGCGCCCGGCTCGTCGAGGCAATTACGGATGCTTCGGTCGAACGCGTCGATGGCCTGGCCCGGTTGGGTCGGGTGATGATCGCGGCCGCAGGGCCGGGCATCGAGGATCCCGAAGCGCTGTTCGCCTGGTGGTGGGAACGGGTGCCGAAGGCCTGACGGCGCCGGGCTCGGTTGCAAACGATCGGCTGCGCTGGTTGACTCCTCCAAGACATCATGGAGTGGCCCGACACCGATCGTCGGGTCCGGCAACCTGGGACGGACACCCAAGGTGCTCTCCCGGCGGTTCGCCGTCGGGGATGTGGCAATCGGTCCACCGCATGCGGTGGACCGTGCGCAACGAAGTGTCCGAGCATGCTCGCCGGCAGCGCCGACGACATGGTCGCCGCCATCGGTGTCCGCTGGTAGAGGAAGCGAGACCGACAGCCGTGCCCGACAATCCCCGCACGTACAGCCCGGGACTGCCTGTCACCGGTGCATGGCGCCCGGGTGACCCGGTGGGCCGGCGCGAGTTCGTCACCATCACCGACGACCGCCCGTTCGTGCTGGAATGCGGCGCGGCCCTCGACGAGGTCGTCATGGCGTACGAGCAGTGGGGCCGCCTCGACGACCATGCCGCCAACGCCGTGCTCGTCTGTCATGCCCTCACCGGCGACTCCCACGCCGCAGGTAGCCACACCCGAGGCCATCACAGCGACGGCTGGTGGGACGATGTCATCGGCCCGGGCCTGGCCATCGACACCGACACCCATTTCGTGGTGTGCATCAACGTGCTCGGAGGTTGTCAGGGCAGCACCGGACCCGCCAGCATCGATCCGGCCACCGGTCGCCCCTACGGGTCGAGCTTCCCGACCGTCACCATCCGCGACATGGTCCGCGCTCAGGCCCGCGTCGCCGAGCACCTCGGCATCGCCCGTTGGAAGGCCGTCATCGGCGGCTCGATGGGGGGCATGCAGGTCCTCGAGTGGGCCGCGATGTTCCCGGATCGGGTGCGGGCCATCGCCCCGATCGCCACGGCGCTGGCCGCCAGCGCCCAACAGATCGCCTGGAGCGCGGTCGGGCGCCTCGCGCTGGCGCTCGACCCCAACTGGCGCGGCGGCGACTACTACGACGCCGAACCCGGCGACGGCCCCCACCGCGGCCTGGCGGTTGCTCGGTCGATCGCACAGATCCACTACCGCAGCGACCCCAGCTTCGAGGAGCGGTTCGGTCGGGCGCCCGTCGATCCCGAGCACCTGTTCGGGCTGTGGGATCGCTTCCAGGTCGAGAGCTACCTGGACTATCAGGGCGAGAAGCTGGTCCGGCGTTTCGACGCCAACTCCTACCTGCTGCTCAACAAGTCGATGGACACCCACGACCTGGCTCGGGGTCGGCGGTCGATGAACGCGGCCGTGCAGCGGCTCCGGGTGCCGGTGGCCACCGCGTCGATCACGTCGGACTTCCTGTATCCACCCCACCAGCAGGCAGAGATCGTCGAGCGCGTCGCTGCGCAGGGTGGCGCGACCCTCTACCGGGTCATCGACGACCCCCGTGGCCACGACGGCTTCCTCCTGGCCGCCGACGAGATCGGCGAGCTCATCGTCGACCTGCTCGCCCTCGCGGAGAAGAACCCATGACCGACAATGCCGGCCCGGCGTCTGCACGACCGGGAGCGCTCGACCCCCAGACGCTTGCCATCACCGCCGGGCGCCCCGATGGTCAGGCGGCGCTGGCGCCCATCCTGTACACGTCGACGACCTTCACCACGGCGTCGGTCGACGAGGGCCGGCGCATGGCCACCGATCCCCACGAGGCCAACTTCTACACCCGCTACGGCAACCCGACCATCGCCGCGTTCGAGCACGCGATGGCCGAGCTCGAGGGTGCCGAGGCCGCCCGGGCGTTCTCGTCGGGCATGGGCGCCATCAGCGCTGTCGTGCTGGGTCTGTGCTCGTCGGGCGATCACATCGTCACGCAGCGTCAGCTCTATGCCGGGACGCAGCTGCTGTTCCAGAGCGTGTGCCCCCGCTTCGGCATCGACGTCACCTTCGTCGATGCCGCCGAGCCGGGCGCGTTCGCTGCAGCGGTGCGGCCCGGCAAGACGATGGTGGTGTTCGCCGAGACGCCGGCCAACCCGCGCCTGGACCTCGTCGATCTCGACGAGCTCGGCGCCATCGCCGGGCCGGTCACGGTGGTCGACTCGACGTTCGCGCCGCCGCTGATCCAGCGGCCGCTCGACCACGGCGTCGACCTCAGCCTGCATTCGGCCACCAAGGCCATCGGCGGGCACAACGACGCGACGCTCGGTGTGGTGTCGGGCAGCGAGGAGCTGTTGACCTGGCTCTGGGGTTTCGCCGTGCTCCAGGGAGCCAACGCCGCCCCATTCGACGCCATGAACGGCCTGCGCGGCCTGCGGACACTGGGCGTCCGACTCGAACGTCAGTCGGCGACCGCGCTGGCCCTGGCCGAGGAGCTCGAGGCGCATCCGGGCGTCGTCTGCGTGCGCCATCCCGGTCTGGCCAGCCATCCCCAGCACGAGCTCGCGAAGCGCCAGATGCGGCTGTACGGCGGGCTGTTGACCTTCGACGTCGGCGGCGTCGAGGCCGGACGGCGTTTCGTCGAGGCCACCCGTATCGCCCGGCTGGCCACGTCCCTCGGTGGCCCCGAGACACTGGTGACCCACCCGGCCTCGACCACCCATGTCGGGCTCACACCAGAAGAGCTCGCCGCGTCGGGTATCAGCGAGGGCACCGTGCGGATGTCGGTCGGGCTCGAACACGTCGACGACCTCCGCACAGATCTCCTCGCCGCGCTCGCGGTCGCAACGGGCCGCGGTTAGCCGAGCGGTTCGTCATGCCCGAAGGCATCGAGATCGAGATGTACCGCCGCGCCGCGGCGTCGACGGTCGGACGGACGATCGCCTCGCTCGAGATCACCGACCCCCGTTATCCCCGTCATGGTGTTGCCCCGGAGGCCATCGCCGCAGCCGCGACGGGTGCCGAGGTGTCAGCGGTGCGGCGGGTGGGAAAGCTGCTGCTCATGGATCTCGACACGGCGACGCTCGGCATGCGCTTCGGCATGACCGGGCGCCTCATCGTCGACGACGCCGCGCCGATCGAGCGCCTCGAGTATTCGAGCGCCCGCGACGATCCCACCTGGGATCGGGTCGTCCTGACCTTCACCGACGGTGGTTCGTTGCGTATCCGCGACCAGCGCCGCCTCGGCAGCATCGAGCTCGACCCCGACGAAACCGTGCTCGGGCCCGATGCCGCCGGCGTCGACGCCACGACCCTCGCCGACGTGCTCGGCGCGTCGTCTCGACCGCTGAAGGGCCGCCTGCTCGATCAGCACGCCATCGCCGGGCTCGGAAACCTGCTGTGCGACGAGATCTGCTGGCGTGCGGGCGTGCACCCATCGATCCCGGCCGACGAGCTCGGCCCCGATGAGGTCGCCACCCTGGCCGAGACCATCCGTGCGACCTTCGCCGAGCTGACCGAACGCGGCGGCTCCCACACCGGCGACCTCCAGTCCGAGCGCCATCGCGACGGACGATGCCCCATCGATGGCACGCCACTCGAGAGACACACACTCGCGGGTCGGACCACCTACGCTTGTCCCGTCCATCAGCGCCGGCGGGAAGGGAAGAGGTGAACAGACTCGTCAACCGTGTCTGCGTGACGGCCTTCTTTGCCGCCACCGCCCTCTTCGCTTCGGCCTCGGCAGCTGCTGCACAAGTCGAACAGAGCGACATCGGCAGCCAGCAGGGCGGGCTCGAGTCGAGCCAGCTCATCACCTCGAATGCCGAGGTGCGACGCGCCGTGATCGGGCTGCTGGTCATCGCCGGCATCGCGTTCCTGGTGTTCGTCGTCTACTGGGCGCTCACCGGCCGCGCGGCCAAGGCGCGGTTCGCCCGCGAGTTCGGTGGCCGCCATGCCGTCGATCCTCGGCCCCGACGCGGTCGTCGTCGCAGCGCCGCGGTCTCCGGAGCCGATGACGCCGCCACCGCAGTCGCTCCGGGCGCGGTCGAGCCGCCGCGTCGGCGCGTGCAGGCGCAGGCGATGCCAACCCGACCGGCCCCTGCCGAGGAGCCGCGCATCCACGCTGGGTGGGTCGACCCCAGCGGACGTCGTCGCGTTCCGGTCAAGGTCCATCCCGCATGGGTCGACCAATCGGCTCCGGCACCCGCGCGGGCAACGGTGGCCCGACATGCCGCCCCGACGCACGATCCCGAGCGCCCCTGGCGCGGTGCCAACGACGGTCCGTGGCCCACGCCCTTCGAGGGGCGCTGACGCTTCCGGCTGGCCGGTGGCCCGGGGGCCGGTACCATCGCCGCCATGGCTGATGAGTTCGACCCCGAAGCGATGATCCAGCGGTTCCAGGACCGGGCGAAGGCCGTGAAGAAGCGCGACCTCCCGCCCATCGGTGGCGAGGAGCGGCAGCGCTTCATCGCCCAGGCCAAGCAGGATTTCCAGGACTACGCCATCATCGGCGATGCCAACGTCACCCTCGAGGGAGGCATCCTGACCCTCACGGTCGACCTGCGTCCGCCTGGCGCCGAGCCGGCGTCGTGACCGCCCTGTCGGACCGCTACGGCGCCGCCGTCTCGGCGATCGACGCCCGCAACGCCGAAGATCCCCACACCTTGGTCATCGACGGCGAGGTGCGGCCCAAGGAACTGGCGCATGCCGAGCTGATGACCGAGTGGGTCCAGCGCCTCGATCCCGACGCGACCGAGGCGCAGTTGCTCGCTGCCCGCGCCCATCACGTCGAGCGTTGGGTCCTCGAGCGCAGCGGGTACCCCGAGGGCCGGGCGGGCTATCTGCGCTGGCGGCGCGATCTGTCCCGCCATCACCAGGACGTCGCCGCGCAGCTCATGGCCGAAGCGGGCTACGACGACGCCACCATCGAGACGGTCACCACGATCATCGGCAAGAAGGGCCTCGGCTCCGACCCGGCCGTGCAGGCACACGAGGACGCGCTCTGTCTGGTGTTCCTGACCACCCAGTTCGCGCCGGTCGCCGAGCGTCTGGGGCGGGACAAGACCGTCGACGTCGTGGCCAAGACGGTCCGCAAGATGTCGCCCGCCGGCATCGCCGCTGCCGCAGCGCTCGATCTCGACGACGGTTTGCGGTCGATCCTGCTCGACGCCGTCGAGGTCGCCTCGTCCTGACTGTCGGCGTCTCGCGTGCTCGGCGCTACCCAATGGGCGTGGCGTGAGGTCCTATCGTGTGAGTGTCGCCGAGTTCCGGGAGAGCCGATGACCGATCACAACGAATCCGCGCCGCCGCCCCCGCCGCCGCCGTTTCCCTTCGACACACCCCCCGTGGTGGGCGCCGACAGTGGAGACCCCGGTGCCGTCGACGAGGGTCCGCCCGCTCCGGCGGACCCGCCGCCCGACACAGATGACGCCGAGGTCGCAGCGGGGCCCGACGAGGGGCGCGCCTTCGCGGCGCCACCCGAGCCGCGGGCGGCGCCTGCCACAGTGGTGATCAGCGCGGAGGACATCGCAGCGGCGCGAGCCGCAGCGTTCGGATCCGAATCGGCACAGTCCGACCCCGAGGCCCCCGCGCCGCAGGGAGCGACATCGCCCGGGTCGTCTCCGGTCTTTTCCGCCGCCCCTGGCGACGCGTCGGCGCCTCCGCCTCCGCCGCCACCGCCCCCGTTTGGCGAGTCGGCTGCGCCTCCGCCGCCACCGCCCCCGTTCGGGTCGGCTGCGCCGCCGCCTGTCGACTCGGTGCCGCCCCCGCCGGGGGCAGCGCCGCCCCCTGTCGAGCCCGTGTCCCCGCCACCGTTCGGCGAGTCAGTTCCGCCCCCACCGCCACCGTTCGCTTCGGCGCCTCCGCCGCCACCACCACCGACAGCGCCGGCGACGGCGACGACGGCTGAATCTTCGGCACCTCCGGCCACCGGCCCGTCGCGCGTCTCCGCCGCCTCCACGTTTCCGGGGCACCGTCGTTGAGCCGACCCCGCCGGCCACCGCCGCCGTCGACCGTCGCCAGCCTGCCACCCCCGCCGGCGCAACCCCGCTGCCCCCGCCCCCGCCCTCTGCGCCGGGGCAAGCAGCACCCCCTCCGCCGCCGTCGGTGGCACCGGGCGCAGCCGCGCCTGCGGCCGGCGCGCCGGCGGGAGCCGACATCCCGGAGGCCGCCGCCGAGCCGCCCACCGCCGAGGCTCCGTCGGCCACCGACCCCGATCCGCACGGTCTCGGCGTCGCGGCCGAGCGCATGAGCGGCGGTGCCCGGCGGCACGGCCGGACGGCGCTCAGCGTCGCTGCAGGCCGTCTGGCGGACGGCGAACGCGTCGAGTTGGTGCTGGTCGGCCGCTATCTCGGATTCGACGCAGCGATGGTGCTCACGCCGTCGCGCCTGCTCGTCGTCAATGACCGTCCATGGGATCCCGAGGTCGTGGTCATCGACGCTGTCGGGGCGCACGAGGTGTCGGGATGGGCCGATCGGCGGGCCGCCACGCTGGAGCTCGTCGGGCCCTCGGGGCGCCACGTGATCGACCGCATCGCCGATGCCGACCTCGCCGAATCGATGGCCGTGGCCATTCGTGCCCGCTGACGCAACCTCGGGGTTGGATCCGGCTGCGACTTGCTACACTGGCCGACCGCTGCGGATGTAGCTCAGTTGGTAGAGCGCAACCTTGCCAAGGTTGAGGTCGCCGGTTCGAGGCCGGTCATCCGCTCCAGGCGAAAGCCCAGGTCCCGCCCGGTTTCCCGGTGCGGGACCTGGTCCGTTTTGCCCATCCATCCCATCCAGCCATCCCATCCGCGGCGGTTTGCCGGGGCCCGAGCGGCCCGTGAGCGAAGCGAACCAGAGCGGGAGATGACAGGCCTGGATTCGCCGGATCGCGCCAATCAGTGTGGTTCCGTACTTGCCGGCCATGAGGGGCTCGGTGCGGAAGCGGGATCGGGGCGTGTACGAGATCCGGTTGTACCTGGGTCGTGACGTAGCGACCGGCAAGAAGCAGTACCGGTCGCACACGGTTCGGGGCACACAGCGCGAGGCCGATCAGATGTGTCGGGTGCTGGTGGCCGAGGCGGAGGCTGCGGCGGCGGCTGCTGCCAGCGTCGACGGGCCTGCCGGTTCCGAGACGGTGGGGGACTGGCTGGACATCTGGTGGGAGGCGAAGAAGCCATCGCTGTCGCCGACCACGGTGTCGTCGTGGAAGTCCTCCATCCAGCTCTACCTGAAGCCGCGGCTCGGATCGATGGATCTCTGTGACGTCCGGGCTCACCACCTCGAGGCGATGTACCGCGATCTGGTCGAGGGGGGTCTGTCGCCGGCGCGTGTGCAGAAGGTGCACACGGTGGCGTCGGTCGCGTTCAGGGCCGCGGTGCGACGGCAATTGATCGCTGCCTCGCCGGCAGCCGATGCGAGCCCGCCTGCAGTGGGCCGTCAGGAGCCGGTGGCGCCGACGCTCGACGAGGTGCGAGCCATTTTGGGTGCGGTTGCAGATGATCTCGAGCTGCGTGCATTCCTGCTGATGGCTGCCAATACCGGTGCTCGACGGGGTGAGGTGTGTGCGCTGCGGTGGTGCGATGTCGATCTCGAGGCCCGGGTGGCGACGCTCGCTCGGGCGGTGGCAAAGGGCGCCGGCACCGGTGCGGTCGTCCGCCAGACGAAGACGGCGGCGACCGGCAGGATTGCGATCAGCGATCAGGTGGTTTCGGCGCTGCAGGAGCTTCGTGCGCTGCATAGCGCTGAGGCCGCAGCTGTGGGTCACCTCCTGGCAAGCGATGCCTTCATCTGGTCGCAGGATCCGGCAGGGGAGCGACCGATCTATCCGGACACCATCAGTGCCCGGTTCGCCAAGGTTCGCGACGGGCTTGGTCTCGGGCATGTGCAGCTTCGTCATCTGCGGCACTTCGCGGCGACGCAGCTCCTGGTTGCGGGAGTCGACGTGCGCACGGTTGCCGGTCGTCTACGCCATGCCCGTCCGGCGATGACGCTCGACCGGTACGCAGCCTGGGTGCCCGCGAGAGATCGGGACGCTGCCGATGTGCTCGGCGATCTCGGGGGATGAGCGTCCGCTAGGTGGGATCGTCGACGCTGTGCAGGAGGTCGTCGAGGGCGTGAGCGGGCACGACGATCCGCCTTCCCAGCCGTAGTGCCGGGATGCGCCCCTCGTGGACGAGGTCGTATGCGGCCGAGCGGGAGATGCCCAGCACGGCGGCGGCTTCGGTTACGGTCAGGGTGGCACGCCGCAACACCGGTGCAGTCAGCGAGGATGGGCGTCGACCTGGGGCGTCGGCTCCGCCTCCACGTGGTGCCGGTGGCTGGTGCGGCGGTGTGTCGGTGTGAGCTGTTTCGTCGTCCATGACAATCTGTGGCCCCACTGCTCGGGCGATCGGGACACGCCAGGGTTCGATCGACTCGCTGACGGGTCGGGCCCCGCATGCGTCCGACACCTGCGATCACGAGGATCGATGGCCAGCATTGCCGAACACCGTCAGTTGCCGTCGTTCGGTCCCATTTGGGGCCTGGGGCCGACCGTCGCAGCTGCGACGTGCCGCGCCTCGCCGACGGGGGATCGAGCGGCGAGCAACCACGTGACGACGGCGAACACGACCACAATGAACACGCTGGACAGCAACCAGTAGAGCTCGAAGGTACCTCCCACGATGTCCAGCCAGTCGTAGCGGCCGTTCACCAGGGAGGAGTACATGCCGTCGCCATCGGGGTCGGACCAGCCAACCCTGCGCTCGGCGAGCGGCGCTGCAACAAACGGGGCGCCGGCCAAAGCAATCGCCGTGACGAGCTTCGTTGCTCCGGCCAACCTCGCCACTGTGCCACGGGGAATCTCGATGACGGTCGCCCTTCCCGTGGCGAGCTCCCAGACACCACACGCAGCGCATCCCAGGAGCAACAGCGTCGCGGCCACGGCGAGGAAGACGAAGAAGGTCAGGCCGAGCATGCGGAGACGAGTCGATCACAGCAGGACGAACCGGGCAACCCACGATAGGTCGGTGGGCTCATCGAGCCGGCCGACCCGGTCTCGGGGGGAGTTGATCTCTCAGCCACTGAGAGTGATTGGGAGATGGCCTGTGGAATCTCCCAATCTGCAGGTCCGAAGGACCTGCAGATGTGTCTCAGGTTTTTTCGTTGGAGAGATGGACGTTCGCCGGCTCCGAGGGGTGGTCACCGAGCGCGGCGAGCGGTCCGCTTCTTGACGGCAGCCGGCGGGGGTCGGCGCAGTGTCGGTGGCCGCAGGCGATACTGGAGCGCATGTCGGTTCGGATCGAGGTGCAGCCCGAGCTCTACGAGTGGGCGCGTGCGCGATCCGGAATCGATGAGCAAGCATGGGCGAAGCGGTTCCCGCGATTCGGCGAGTGGCTCGCTGGGGAGCGAGCCCCCACGCTGAAGCAGCTCGAGGACTTCGCCAAGAAGACGCACACTCCGGTCGGCTACTTCTTCCTCGATGAGCCACCAGCGGAGGACGTGCCGATCCCGGACTTCCGCACCGTCGGAGATCGACCGGTCGACGGTGCACCTTCGGCCGACCTGCTCGACACGATCTATGTCTGTCAGGCGAGACAGGAGTGGTACCGAGACAGTCAGCTCTTGAACGGCGAGCAGCCGTTGCCGTTCGTGGGCACGGCTGTCTCGTCCGACGCTCCTGTCGCCGTAGCGGCGCAGATGCGTGAGCTGCTCGACTGGACGGCGGACACACGCGCTCGCCTGCGCTCGTGGGACGCAGCGTTGACGCGACTTCGCGAGAACGCTGAGGCGATCGGTGTCCTCGTGATGATCAGCGGGATCGTCGGCTCCAACACGCACCGCAAGCTCGATGCCGAGGAGTTCCGTGGGTTCGCCCTCGCCGATCCCTATGCCGCGGTCGTGTTCATAAATGGGACCGACGCCAAGGCGGCGCAGGTCTTCACCCTCGCCCACGAGCTCGCGCACCTGTGGCTCGGCTCCACTGGCCTGTCCGACGTCGACCCGGAGTCTGCTCGTCGCTTCGACGACGAGCGGTGGTGCAACCAGGTCGCCGCCGAGCTCCTCGTCCCCATGGACGAGTTCCGCGAGCTGTTCGACCTGAACGCGGACCTTCATGGACAGCTCCAGCCGCTGGCCGAGCGTTTCCGGGTCTCCACCCAGGTCATCCTCGGTCGAATGCGTGAGGCGGGCGCCCTTTCCTGGGAGCAGTTCATGGTCGAACTGCGTGGCGAGCGCGAGCGCATCGCAGAGATCGTCGCCGAGCGAGGCGCCGGCGGGAACTACTACAACACCAAGCCCGTCCAGGTCGGGAAGCGTTTCGCCCGGGAGTTGATCGCCAGCACACTCGAGGGCCGTACTCCCTACACCGAGGCCTTCCGTCTGCTCGACGTGAAGAAGACCTCGACCTTCGAGGGGCTCGCCCAGCAGCTCGAGGTGCTGTAGTGGCGTACCTACTCGACTCGGATGTGTTCATCCGGGCCAAGAACGATCACTACGGCTTCGACTTCTGCCCGGCGTTCTGGGACTGGCTCGACGTGGCCAACGCAGCGGGGACCGTCCACAGCGTCGAGGCCGTCTACAACGAGCTGGCCGGCAGTGATGACGACCTCGCGCAGTGGGCGAAGGAGCACCGCTCGTTCTTCCTCCCGCTCACCGCCGACGAGATCCCCTCCGTCGCGGCCGTCAACCGGTGGGCGAACGACTCACCGGACTACGCCGCTGCGGCGAAGAGCGAGTTCGCCTCCGCCGCGGACTCATTCCTCATCGGGCACGCCGTGGCTGGGGGGCACATCGTCGTCACCCACGAAGTTATCAGCGATGGTCGACGCCGGATCAAGATCCCGAACGCGGCGATCGCCAACGGCGTCCGCCACATGAACCCATTCCAGATGCTTCGGGCCGAGGGGGCGCGATTCGAGCTGAGGGAAGGTCACTAACACTCCTGGCCGATGCCAGGGACCGTTCGGGACCCCACGGGAGTGTGCGGCCACGCCCGAGCTGGCAGCGCGACTGGGTTGCCCCGGTTGCATCGGGTTGAAGTTCTCTCGGCTTCTTGTGGTGCAAGACGCGCTTGGGGGACCTTTGGACGGTGATGGCGGTGGATGCGAACGGCGACAACGAGAGCGACGGCGGCCATCGGTCGTTCGAGCTGTTCTTCGTGGCGTTCGAGCCAGTGGTTCGCCGTGTTCTCGTCGCTGGGTTCGGTCCCGAGATCGGTCGTGATGCCGCAGCGGAGGCGTTCGGGTGGGCGTGGAAGACATGGCCGAGAGCTTCCGGCCTCGACAACCGGGCCGGGTACCTGTATCGGGTCGGCGCGAACGCTGCGAAGAGTCGGCTCCAGGCCGACGCTCGGGTCCACCCTGGCTGGTTCGAACCGGCATCGGTCGAACTCGGCCGCTCGATCGAGCCCGGGCTCGATGCTGCGCTCGCATCGCTTTCGCGTCGCCAGTTCCAGGTGGTCGTACTCGTGGAAGGCCATGGCTACAGCCACGCCGAGACCGCCGCATTCCTGGGCATCGCTCGATCGTCGGTGCAGAACCACCTCGAACGAGCGATGGCGAAACTTCGAGAGGTATTGGGAGTCAGCCATGAAGCGTGACGACGACATTCTCCGGATCCTCGACACGGCGGCAGCGCCACTCAGTCTCGACGAGGTGACTGGCGTCCATCGGACCGGTGTCGACCGTCCGGAGCTGGAGTCGAGTCTCGAGCGGCTCGAGAAGGCCGCGGCGGGACCGGCGGCGACCGCTCGATCGCCACGTCGCAGCTACGTTGCTGTCGTCCTTGTCGCTTCGGCAGCGGCAGTCGTGGCTCTGCTCGGCGTTGCCGTGATTGGCGGCGACGCCGGATCGGGCTCGGATGTCGTACTGGTGGGTGCGCCCGATGCTGATCTGGACCCGCCGTCGGTGGGCGCGCAGGGATCTGGGGCAGTCGACGGCATGCAGCCGGATGCCCCCGAAGGCGAAGCGAGTGAGGGCGCTACTGGACAGGATTCGCAGGCCGAAACGGATTCACCGCTGGCGGTGGACGCCACGATTCCTTGGCCCGATCCCGTCGCTGTGCCGGTGAGTCCAGGAACGAACGCTGAGTCCGACATCATCGACCTGGACGCACCAGGCATCGCCGTATTGCGAATTCAAGGTTCCGGTTTCGGCGATGGCCCCGGCGTCCTCATGCTCTGCGGGGATGTCGAGCTCCATGACAGCGGTGGTTTGCAGTGCGGGGACACGACGGTCACGACCATCGTCGAGGAGGTCGCGTCTGTCGACGACATCGATGTCGAGATCGTCGCCAAGTTCCAACCCGGCGGGGACGCCGTCGTTGTCGTCATGCCCGAGGCTGTCGACGAGCCCTTGTTGGTCGCAACGGTGAGGGCGCCATCGCCGGCGCAGGGTCCTCGCCTCTTGCCTGTGGCGGGACAGGATGGCGATGCCGGCACGACGCTGTGGATCGATCGAGTCTCCGCAACTACGACTGTTCGAGGCAGCGGTTGGGAGCCAGGCGGGGCGGTGACCGTGCACGCCTGCCGAGCCAGTAACGCCGGCGAGATCGACCGGCAGCAGTGTCAGGTGATCAGTGAGCTTCCCGTTGACGCCGATGGTGGCGTCCTGGGCACCGTTGAGGTACACGGCAAAGGTGGAGAGCGACTCGCCCAAGGCCATGAGGGGGGGTTCCTCGTCGCGGTGCAGGGCGAGCAGATCGATTGGGTGCCCGCGTCAGAGATGCCCCTGACGATTTCTGTCGACGCGCTCGCCACGATCGATCTGCCAGCTGTTGTGGAACTGACGGTTCGCGGATTGCGCGACCAGGAGCGGGCCGAGATCCGGGTCTGCGAACAGATGCAGTGTGCCCCACCGCTCACCCGAGCGACGGTCGAAGGCTCCGGATCCGGTGAGGATGTCGTCGAGGTCGAGGTCCCTGCTGCGGCGACTGCTCTCGAGCTCGTTGCATCAGATCGCTTCACTGTGAGCTACGAGTTCCGAATCCCCGGCCCACCATCCAGCTCTGGGAGCGCAACGATCACCGTCGAACCTGCGTCAGTACCCGCTGCGGGGGAGTACACCTTCACCATCAGCGGGGAAGGTTGGACGACGACGCCTCCGGTGTTTTTGCTGCCATGCGCAGCCGAGCCGTTCAGCACCTGCGACACGGGCGACCTCACGCCAGTCACCCCTGTCGATGGATCGTTCGAAGCCGAGGTCACCTACAGCGTCACCGACGATGGACTGGTGATCGGGGCAGGGGACGCAGCGCGGTCGCAGACGGCGACGGCTCAGGTCTCGATCGGCCCCTGAATCCGCTCGCCCCTGTCGACCGCCGCAGCTCTTGTCGGATCAGTCGAAACCTGATGCGAACGCCGAGATCGATCGCGTGCGTGCCGACAAGGACTTCACCAGCCGGGCCAAGAGGCTGATCGAACGGGATAAGGAGCTTCTCGACCGACTCGCGCAGTGACGCGCTACCTCGACGTCGCCGAGTACCTCTGGCTCGCCGAACAGGTCACCGGCATCGCTGAGCCGGAACTCGTCGACTGGCTCCGTGGTCTCGTCGTGTTCGACTGATGGCGAGAACCGCTCCACGCAGGCGCATCGAGACGGAGGCCCGCATCCCATCCGTCATCCCATCCACGGTGCGGAACGGGGCGAGTTCGGCGGACGGGAGCCCGCTGGAACCGCCGTTGTGTGCGGGCTGGACGATGTTTCGGGTCTTGCCAAGGTTGAGGTCGCCGGTTCGAGGCCGGTCATCCGCTCCAGGCGAAAGCCCAGGTCCCGCCCGGTTTCCCGGTGCGGGACCTGGTCCGTTTTGCCCATCTATCCCATCCGAAGGAGGGTGACGCCGTTCAACGGCTGAACCGACGTCACGGAGAGGCCACTCGTATTCGTTCACCGGTCGTCGCGTCGATGAGTGTTCGCCCGACGAAGACCCCGCCGACCGCGATCCCGTCTGCAAAGTCGTCATTGCTGGGCTCGCGGACGCGAATCTTGAAGTTCACGCCGTCGTTTCGCTCATCGATTTCGACTTGATAGGCGTGGAACCCACACGCCGACAGCGTCAGGTGCACGACGTAGGGTTCCACCGCGGCGCCGACGATCTTTGCGGAGTAGTAGTCGCTGAACGCGAACCACCACACGAACAACGCAATGGCCGCAACGCCGGCCATGAGGAGGCTCGCTGCCCGCCAGCCGAGCTTTTCCCATGGCTGAATCGGCTCAGCGAGGCGACGCATACCGGCCATGACGATCTCCCCGGTTCGTCGTCACCGTACATGCCGAGACGCACCCGGCTCCCGCACCCCGTACGTCAGCACCATGACGATCCCCGCTCGGATTCTGGTCGGCGTCGCAGGTTCCCGAGGGTGCTCGACTGTCGTCGCTTCTCCATGGCTGCGCGCACGAGGTCCTAGACTTCGTGCTCATGGCTGAGGATCGGCGGCATGGAATCGTTCGAGATCCTGCGATTTGTCACGGGCAGGCGGTGGTTGCCGGGACCCGCGTTCTCGTCAGTGTCGTGCTCGACTGTCTCGCGGCAGGGATGACCGAGGCAGAGATCGTTTCGGAGTATCCGGCCCTGACACCGGATGGGATCAGAGCGGCCGCCGCTCACGGTGCCGACCTGGCACGCGACGAGTATCCGGCTGTCTCCGCTCTGTGAGGATCAAGCTCGACGAGAACCTGCCGCGAAGCGCGTCGGCAATCCTCTCCGACGCCGGCCATGACGTCGACACCGTCCTCGACGAGGACCTCGGCGGCGCCGACGACCCGACCGTCAGCTGCGCGGCAACCGAGAGCGGACGGTTGATCCTCACACTGGATCGGGGATTCGGCGACATCGGGCGCTATCCACCCGGCAGCCACGCAGGCATTCTTGTGTTGCGGATCGACGACCATTCCCGTAGCGCCGTCGCCGACACCATCGCCGAGTTGGCGCAGCGGGTCGACCTCGACGGACTCGCAGGGTGCGTTGCCGTCTATCGCGACGGTGCGCTTCGGGTGCGCCGGGCAGGCCAGGACTGACTGCCGGATCGGTCGACGACCGGGCGTCTGCAGTGGGCGGGCGTCCTCGGACGAGGAGCTCGATGGCTTCGGTGCCCATCCCATCTGCTGTACGAGCAGGGCCGGAATCAGTGGACTGGACCGCACGGAAACGCACGTAGTGGCCGGCGTGGGGATGTTTGAGCTCTGGCCAAGACTGTGGTCGCCGGTTCGAGGCCGGTCATCCGCTCCAGGCGAAAGCCCAGGTCCCGCCCGGTTCCCCGGTGCGGGGCCTGGTCCGTTTCTCTCACCCTTAGTCGCCGGTCCAGCCGAAGAATGCGATGGGGCCGGGGGTGTTGTCGGGGTTGGTGGTGGGGATGTAGCGGCCGTCGTTGCGGGGGATGGGCAGGGCGGCGAGGTCGGGTTCGGCGCTGGTGACCTGGGCTGGTGTGGGGGTGGTGGTGGCGAAGAGGTCGAGGAGGTCGGTGTCGGGGAGGGGCTGAGGATGCAGGTTTCGGGGAAGTCGTCGGGGTCGGGGTGCGGGGTGTGGGGTTGGTGCTGGTGGCGTCGATGATGGTGCCGGTGCCGAGGTCGGGCGCGCACAGGAGCCGGGCATCGTCAACCGTGGCGGGGCGGCCGTCGGGGTCGAGGCGGTCGAGTGCGTCGGCGATGGCGGGAATGGTGCCGGTGAGTTCGAAGAGCGCTTCGATGGCGTGGGGCGGGGGGATGATGGCGAAGATGTCGTCGGAGGCGAGCAGGTCTGCCTGCGCGCGGGTGAGGGTTTCGTCGATGGTGCCGTGGCGGTCGACGAGGGTGAACCAGAACTGGGCGCCCATGGGCACCTTCTCCTCTGTCAGGTGCGCTTCGGTCGGCGCAGGTGGGCGGTGAGCGCGTCTTGGATTTCTTCGGGTGATGCTTGGCACCAGTCTTCGTCGACGAGGTGGTGCGCTTTGGGCCAGGACATTCGGCGATTCTCGACGACACGGGGGACCAGGGCGGGCCAGAGCAGTCGGCGCCATTCGCGCCAGTGTGGTTCGGTCGCGTCTGTCTGGTCGACACAGATGCGGGCCACGGCTGCGTGTCGGTGGTCGGGAGTTTCGACGATCTCGACGCGGTCGGCGAACGCTGTCAAGGCATCGATGTCGACGAGTTGAAAGCGAGAAGGTGGCAGCACCACTTGCCAGGAGTAGTCCGTGACCCGCTCTTGTGGTGGCTCGAGAAGGGCAGGTTTGCGGCCGGTATCGGGACCGACGAATCGTGCGTACTCACCCGGATCTCTGTCTCCTTGACTGACGGCGCCTCCTTCGTAGACCTGGACGGTTGAGCACAGCCACGCCAACAGGTCGGTGATGGCGTCTGCTCGTTCTCGGTCGTCGACGTCGGCCGCTTCGATCGACGCTGCCCCTGCCCAGCGGGCTGATCCCCCGAGCCCTAGCCCGGACCGTTCATTAGCCGGCCTGGGTGGCGAGGGTTGGGGCGTTGGCGGTCGTGGTGGGTGGCGACGGTCGGCTCGTGGGTGGTGGTGCGCGT
>JBKAGO010000042.1:0-126260 GCA_046290435.1 Acidimicrobiales bacterium | reverse complement strand
GCGAGGGGGAGGACGCCATGGGCCGCGCAGCCGGCGATGATGCCCGCGGTCTCGGGCTCGGAGAAGCGCATACCGAGCCTTCGGGCCGAGGGGAGGCCCGTGAGGCCGTATCGGGCCAGCAGCAGGGGATGGCGCGGCAGCTTCGCGACGGGAGCCATGACCTCCGCGGCGAGCGAATCCCAGCGGTCGGCGAACGGCGCGACGAGGCGGCGGTATGCGTCGCCGTCCGGGCCGAGTCCGGCGACGGTCCGATCGATGTCCCGCCAGACCGCGCCGGCGCGGCCGCCGTCGATGGGATGGGTGAAGCACACCTCGGGGTGGATGAAGTGCGCGCCGTGGTCGGCGAGCTCGTCGGCCCAGTCGGCGAAGAAGGGCGACCCTGCGGCGAACGGCACGACCGCGGCCCCGAGGTCGCGGACGGCCCCGAACGCGGTGACGTCGCTGCGCAGCGCGCCCCCGACGCGGTCAGCGGCCTCGAGCACCAGGACCGATCGGCCCGCCTCGGCGAGTTCGAGCGCCGCCGCCAGGCCGTTCGGTCCCGATCCGACGACGATCGCGTCCCAGGTGGTCATCGGACCAGCGTGCCAGACGGGTCGGCCGGGCGGTGCATCGCCGACCATGTCGTCGAGGATCAGGAGCCAGGTCAGGGCGCATGTTGTGGCGGAGGTCACACGTCGGGTCGGCGGTGCTAGGTTGCGGGTCCGGCCTCGTGGCCGGGGCTCTCGAGGGGGGAACCACATGCGTCGACCGGGTTCGATGGGATGGTTGGGGGCGTTGGGCGTGTGCGCCCTGCTCGCGACCGCGTGCGGTGGCGGCGATCGCGAGGCGACCGGGGCCGACCCTGCGCCGGCCGTCGAGGCCGACGCGCAGGACGAGGACAGCGAAGCGGCCGCAGAGGGCGAAGCGGTCGGGGGCGACGCCTCGACCGCATCCGACGGCGACGAGCCTGCCGAGACCGACGCCACCGAGACCGAATCCGCAGACGACGCCCCTGTCTTCGGTGACGCACCGCTGCCCTGTGGCCCCGGCGATGCCTCCGGCGCCACCGATCAGGGCGTCACCGACACCACGATCACCATCGGAGCCGGCGACGACCGGGGCTTCGCCGCCGCCCCCGGCCTCAACCAGGAGATGACAGCGGCGGCACGGGCCATCGTCGCGATGTGCAACGAGGCCGGCGGCATCAACGGCCGCCAGATCGAGCTGATCGACTACGACGCCAAGGCCTTCGAGGTCTCCAACGTCATGCTCGAGGCCTGCGAGAACGTCTTCATGCTCGTGGGTTCGGGGTTCGCGGTCGACGGCTTCGGCGAGGAGACCCGGGTGCAGTGCGAGCTGGCGCACATCCCTGCGTGGACCACCAGCGCCGCCGCGGCGCACGGCCCGAACATGATCCAGCCGCTGCCCAACCCCGCAGACCAGCTGGCCACGGGTATCGCCGCATACCTGGCCGAGGTTCATCCCGAGGTCATCACCTCGGCCGCCACGGTGTTCGCCAACTTCGGCGGCACGATCGAACCCAAGGACAAGGTGCTCGCGAGCTACCCGACGCTCGGATACGAGTTCGTCGCCAACCTCGAGTACAGCACCAACGGCGAGGAGGACTGGACGCCGTTCATCCTCCAACTCGCAGACGCCGGCGCCAGGTTCGTGTACTTCACCGGGTCGTGCCTGCCGAACTACCAGCAGATCCGCAGCGCGGGCGCGGTCAACGACTTCGAGGCCATCTGGCAGACCGAGGCCAACTTCTACGAGAGCGGCTGCGCTGCAGCCAACACCGACGGGGTCATGGACGACACCTACATCCGCCTGGCCATCGTCCCGTTCGAGGAGCGTGACGCCAACCCTGCGACCGATGACTACATGACGATGATGGAAGAGGCCGGCGAGGGGATCTCGGCCGTCGCCGTCCAGACCGTCTCGTCCTTCTTGTTGTGGGCCACCGCCGCACGCGACTGCGGGTCGGAGCTCACGACGGACTGCGTGCTCGCGAACGCCGAGGCCATCGACGAGTGGAGCGGGCACGGCCTCCACGTGCCGACCGACCCCGGGACGAACGACACCCCCGACTGTGCGATGGTCATGAAGCTCGTCGGGACCACCTACGAGCGGGTGTGGCCGACGGAGCCCGGCACCTTCGACTGCGATCCCGCCTACCGCACACCGATCACCACCCAGTGGTCCGAGGAGGCGGCGCTCGACGAGAATCGCGTGTCGCGGCAGTTCACGGAATGAGCATCGGTGATGGCGCCTCGGCGGCGTCGCTGCGACTGTGTCGAGCGCCACATCGTGAAACTGACGGTGTGTTAGATTGCGTTCCGTCGGCCGAGGGGCCGTTCGTTCTTCGAGGGGGGAACTGCATGCATCGTCGATCCTTCAGTGCGTTCGTGGCCGTGTTCTTGGCGTTCGCGATGATCGCCGCCGCCTGTGGCGGCAGCGATCGCGAGAGTGCGACCACCGACGATCCTCCCGCAGACGACGGCGCGGCGGAGACGCCCGCCGACGACGACGGAGCCGCTGACGACGGCGCAGCCACCGACGACGGCGCCGAAGAGCCCGCCGATGATGCCGGCGCCGAAGAGCCCGCCGATGATGCCGGCGCCGAAGAGCCCGTGGACGACGCAGCCATGTTCGGTGACCTGCCGCTGCCGTGTGGTCCGGGCGATGCCTCGGGCGCCACCGATCAGGGCGTCACCGACACCACGATCACCATCGGGGCCGGCGACGACCGCGGCTTCGCCTCCTCGCCTGGTCTCAACGAGCAGATGACGGCCGCGGCGCGGGCCATCGTCGCCGTCTGCAACGAGGCGGGTGGCATCAACGGCCGCCAGATCGAACTGATCGACTACGACGCCAAGCTCTTCGAGGTGTCAACCGTGATGCTCGACGCCTGCGACAACGTCTTCATGTTGGTGGGCGAGGGCTTCGCCGTCGACGGCTTCGGCGAGGAGACGCGGGTCCAGTGCGAGCTGGCCCACGTCCCGGCGTGGACGGTCAGCGCCGCCGCAGCCCACGGTCCCGGCATGGTCCAGCCGCTGCCCAACCCCGCCGACCAGCTGCCCTTGGCGATCGCGGCCTACCTCGCCGAGACCTATCCCGACGCGATCACGAGCTCGGCCACGATGTTCGGCAACTTCAGCGCCACCATCGAGACCAAGGACAAGGTCGTCGAGGCGTACCCCGCGCTCGGCTACGAGTTCCTCGCCGACCTCGAATACAACGTGAACGGCGAGGAGGACTGGACCCCGTTCGTGCTCCAGCTCGAAGACGCCGGGGCCGAGTTCGTCTACTTCTCGGGCTCGTGCCTTCCCAACTTCCAGCAGCTGCGTTCGGCGGCGGCGGTCAACGACTACGAAGCCATCTGGCAGACCGACGCCAACTTCTACGACAGCGCCTGCGCCCAGGCAAACGCGGACGGCGTCCTCGACGGCACGTACATGCGCCTGGCCATCGTGCCCTTCGAGGAGCGTGAGGCCAACGCCGCCACCGACGACTACATGACGATGATGGAAGACGCGGGCGAGGGCATCTCGGCAGTGGCCGTGCAGACGGTCTCGGCGTTCCTGATGTGGGCGACGGCCGCCAGCGAGTGCGGGTCGGAGCTGACCCGTGCCTGTGTGATCGACACAGCATCCACGTTCACCGAATGGACCGGCCACGGCCTCCACGTGCCGACCAATCCGGGCGCCAACGAGACACCCGACTGCGGGATCGTGATGCAACTGGTCGGAACCGAGTATCAGCGGGTGTGGCCCACCGAGCCCGGCACCTTCGACTGCGACCCGTCCTACCGTGCCGAGATCACCACCCAGTGGTCCGAGGAGGCCGCCCTGGACGAGAACCGGGTGTCCCAGCAGTTCACCGGCTGATCACCCGAATCGACGAGCTGATCGCGTCGTGAGCCGATGACCGAGTTCATCACCTTCACCATCCTGGGCCTGGCGTTGGGCGCCGTGTACGCCATCGCCGCGGCCGGGCTGGTGGTCACCTACACGACGTCGGGCATCTTCAACTTCGCCCACGGCGCGATCAGCATGTTCTGCGCGTTCCTCTACTGGCAGCTGCGCTGGTCCGACGGATGGGGCGGGCAGTGGCCGGCCCCGCTGGCACTGTTCTTCGTGATCTGCATCGTCGGTCCGCTGATCGGCGTGGTGGTCGAGGCCGGGTTGATGCGATCGTTGCGCGGGACGTCGGAGACCACTCAGATCGTCATCCCGGTGGCGCTCATGCTCGCCTTCATCGGGTTGGCGAACTGGATCTGGCAGGCCCAGGAACCGCGTATCCCGGCACCGTTCTTCGGCAACGACTCGAAGGTCGCCATCGGCGACGTCAACATCCGAACCCACCAGTTGGTGATCTTCGGGTGCGCCATCGCCCTGGCGATCGCGCTGCGTTTCCTGCTCTACCGGACCCGCACCGGTGTGACGATGCGCTCGGTGGTCGACAACCGGGAGTTGGCCCAGCTCAACGGCGCCCGGCCCGACCGGGCCTCGATGCTGTCCTGGGCGCTCGGCTCCGGGCTGGCCGCACTGGCCGGCGTGCTGTTGTCCCCGTTGCTCGGAGGGCTCCAGGTCCTCGCATTGACGCTGCTGGTCGTCAACGCCTTCGCCGCGGCCATCATCGGCCGGTTGCGATCCCTTCCGTTGACGTTCCTCGGTGCCCTCATCGTGGGCCTCGGGCGCAACTACTGGGAGTGGATCTCCGAGAGCGGTCAGCGCTGGGGGTGGCTCTCGGGCCTGCGGTTCGCGGTCCCGGTCGTCATCTTGTTCGCTGCGCTGTTGTTGCTGCCTCAGGACCGGCTCCGCGGAGCGTCTGTCGAGCGGGCCAAGGAGCGGTTCGCGCTGCCCGGCATGCGGCAGAGCCTCGCATGGGGTGTCGGGTTCGTCGTGATCGTCGCGTCGATGGCCCCGCTGTTGACCAACAAGTGGGAGACCGTGCTGTCGACCGGTCTCGCCTACGCGATCATCGCGTCGTCGTTGGTGTTGCTGACCGGCTACGCCGGCGAGATCAACCTCGCGCCGCTGGCGTTCGCCGGCATCGGGGCCATCGCGATGTTCCAGTTCGAGGTCGGCAGCGGTGCAGAGAGCACGGCGGGTTTCGTCGTCATCGCCGTTGTGCTCGCGGCTGCGGTCGGGCTGCTGATCCTGCCGGCGCTGGGGCTCAGTGGCGGCCGCCTCGCCATCGCCATGACAGCGTTCGTGGGCGCGGTCTTCGTGCTGGTGACCTTCTTCGACGCCAGCGGCGGCACCGGGATCGCCGCGCGCGAGACCGCATCACCCGCCGGGTTCGTGGTGGCCGCCCTGTTCGCAGCCGGCGTGGGTGCGGTGGTCGCGCTCCCTGCGCTGCGCCTCCGGGGCCTCTACCTCGGTCTCGCCACGTTCGCGTTCGCGATCTTCGTCGAGAACATGGTGTTCAAGCAGCGCGAGGCGTTGCAGTTCAACATCCCGTTCTACGGCGACGGTGAGGACGTCGAGATCAACCTGTTCTCCGGCGGCACCCTGAACATCCCGCGCCCCGCATGGTTCGGCGTCGACTTCGGCGACGGTCAGACCGCCATGATGATCCTGCTGGCCGCCGTCTTCTCGATGATCGGCGTCGGGCTGATCGCCCTGCGGCGCAGCTCCTACGGACGCCAGCTCAGCGCGATGAAGGACAGTCCCGCAGCGTGCGCCACCCTCGGGCTGGACCTGACCCGGCTGAAGCTGTCGGTGTTCACGCTCTCGGCGGGCATCGCCGGCTTCGGTGGTGCGCTCATGGCGTCGCACCTGCGGACCATCCAGGAGGACTCGCCCTTCTCGAGCTTCAACAGCCTCGGTCTGTTCATGCTCACCGTCGTCGGCGGTATCGGCGCGGTGTCCGGGGCGCTCATCGGCGGTGTGTTCCTCGGAGCGCTCTTCCTGGTCATGAGCGAGTTCTGGGACAAGCTGGCCACCGACTTCGAGAGCTTCTCGTGGTTCTTCACGTTCCTCGGCGACTTCTTCACCTTCCTCGGGGTTGCCATGGCGGGTATCGGGCTGGGCCGAAACCCCAGCGGCATCGCCTCCCAGATGGCCGAGGGCTACGCCGTGCTGCGAGCGCCGCGCAACCGTCCGGTGCTGATCGGTGGTCTGGTCCTCATCGTCGGCGTCTGGACGCTGCGCATCGTCGACGTCATCGACGGCTGGACCTTCGTGCTCGTTCTGTTGCCGTTCCTGTTGGCGCTGTGGCCCGCGATCGGTGCGGCGCGTCTCGCCCGTGACCACGACACCGACGGCGAGACCTCCGGCGCGGACGACGCGAGCCCCGGAGCAGATGACGGCACCGACCCCTCGTGGTGGGGCATCGACACTCCGCTGGGCCCCGCCCAGCGCGATCTACTCGATGACGAACTCGGCGTCCGCACGCCCCCGACGCGAGAGGAGCGACATGTCGTTGCTCGACGTTGACGGTGTCTCGGTCCGATTCGGCGGGCACCTGGCCCTTTCCGACGTCGACGTGCCCGTCATGGAAGGGACCATCACCGGCCTGATCGGCCCCAACGGAGCCGGCAAGACGACGCTGTTCAACGTCATAAGCGGCCTGCAGCCTCCGAGCGGCGGCGATGTCCGCTTCGACGGGACCTCGCTGCTCGGTCTCACGCCATCGAAGCGGGCACGCGCCGGGCTTGCACGCACCTTCCAACGCCTCGAACTCTTCACGTCGCTGACGGTGCGCGAGAACATCCAGGTCGCGGGCGAGATCCGCAATCGCTGGAGCCTCCGAGGGCGGGCCGGTATCGACGTCGTCGGCGAGACCCGACGGATCATCGAGCTGCTCGGGCTCGAGGCCGTGGCCGACCGCGAGGTCGCCGAGATCCCGACCGGTCAGGCCCGGGTCGTCGAGCTCGGACGGGCGTTGATGACCCGGCCGCGGCTGTTGCTGCTCGACGAACCCGCATCGGGCCAGGACGATCACGAGACCGAGCAGTTCGGAGTCCTGCTGCGGCGTCTCAACGCCGACGGCATGACGATCCTGCTCGTCGAACACGACATGAGCCTGGTGATGTCGGTATGCGATCACGTGCACGTGCTGGACTTCGGCTCGATCATCGCATCGGGCACGACCAGCGAGGTGCAATCCGACCCGCAGGTGCTCGACGCCTACCTGGGGGCGTCGTGATCCGCAGTGACCGCCCCGTGCTCGAGCTCATCGGCGTGCGGTCCGGCTACGGCCCGATCGAGATCCTTCACGGCGTCGACCTGACCCTGCACGAGGGCGAGGTCTACGCGCTGCTCGGTCCCAACGGTGGCGGCAAGTCGACGACGCTCAAGGTCTGTTCGGGGCTGCTGCCGATCACCGGGGGCGAGATGCGTTTCGCCGGGCGGGTCCTCAACGACGTCAGCCCCGACGCGCTCGCCCGGCTCGGCGTCTGCACCATTCCCGAGGGCAAGGGCGTGTTCCCGAACCTCACGGTGCGCGAGAACCTGCTGATCATGACCCACACCGGCGCGTCGATGCACGACATCGAGGCGGCCGCCTACGAACGCTTCCCCCGGCTCGGCGAGCGCCGCTCCCAGCTCGCGGGGACGCTGTCGGGCGGCGAGCAACAGATGCTGGCGATGTCACGAGCGCTCGGGACCGACCCGGCGGTGTTGTTCCTCGACGAGCTGTCGATGGGACTCGCTCCGTTGGTCGTGCGCGAGCTCTACGAGATCGTCGCGCAGGTCGCCGCCGAGGGCGTGCCCATCCTCGTCGTCGAGCAGTTCGCCCGAACCGTGCTCGGCGTCGCCGATCGCGCCGCGATCATGCTGAACGGCAGGATCGTGCGCGAAGGTGTGCCGAGCGATCTCGAAGAAGAGTTGACCGCGGCCTACATGGGCCACGCATCCCCACCATCCGCGACCGATGAGGTGACGCCATGACCGATCAGGCCCGTATCGACGAGTTCCGCTCCGAGGTCGAAGCGCTGAAGCTCAAGACCGGTGCCGGGAGTTCCGAGCGCATCCTGCAGATCGTCGGTGCCGTATTGATGGTCGCCGGCATCGTGATCGCCCTGGTCTCCTACATCACCGCCAACGGCCAGAACAGCGGCGACCTCGCCATCGACAATCTCGAGCACAACGAGCTGATCATCCTGGCGTTGGCGGGTGTGGCGATGTCCATCACGGGTGGCTTCGTGTTCCTGCGGTACTCGCTCGCACGGTTCTTCCGCTTCTGGCTGCTCCGCCAGATCTACGAGAGCCGCACGCTCATCGACGAGCTCGGCGCTGCACGCCCGGCGTCGCAGACCCATGTCACCGTGGAGGATCGCCTCGACGCGGCGGAACCCTCGTCCTCGTTGCGCTGAGGCCCGACCCGCTCGTCAGATCAGTGCCGCCGAGGCGCTCCAGAGCAACTCGGGCAGCATCACCGCATCGGCGATGTCCGCATCGATCCGGCAGTGGACGTTGCCCTTTGGGCCTCCGTCGACCAACGCGACATGGTCGCCGCGGAGTTCGGCCAACGGCGTGGATCGCCAGGGCCAGACCCGCTCGCCATCGGGACCGGCGACGGAGAGCCCGGTCGACGCCAGGGTCAGCGGTCCGAGGGTCAGTGCGCCGCCGGCGCAGAGGTGTTGCACCCGGCGGCGACGCAACCGTGGCTCCACGCGTTCGTGCAGAACCCGGACCAGCGCGTCGAATGCGGCCGCCTCACGGACGGCGTCCTGGCGTCCGAAGCGCCGCGTCCCGAGCTCCAGCACCAGCGTGTCGTCGCGCAGCGCCAGAGCGATACGTCGCCGGGTACGACGTTGCACGAGGTTCGCCTGCCCCAGGCGAGTCGAGTACGAGACGGCTTCGATGTCGTCGAGAGCCACGGACCTGCCCTGGATCTCGAGACGGTGCGAGCCGATGACGACCTCGGTGTGGCGCCGCGTGCCGGGCGCGAGCACGATGCGCTGGGCTGCCAGCGCAGTCGCATCGGCGAGGAATTGCTTTGGTGGGGGAGCGGTGAGCACGGTCATGGTGATGTTCAACGGATCGGCCATCGGAGGCAGTGCCCCATGGGTCGATCAGACCGACGACGGCAAGACTGAGCAGCGCGGCCCACGCCGCTGTGCCGCTCGACCCAGGACAGGAGTCGCAGATCGATGACCAACGACGATGCAACCGAGCCGACGGCGGTGGTGACGGGTTCGGGACGCGGCCTCGGTGCCGCGATCGCACGGCGCCTCGCCGCCGATGGATTCTCGATCGTGGTGATCGACAGCGACCGGGAGGGCGCCGAGTCCACCGCTGCGGCGGTGGGCGGGCGGGTCGGTGTCGTCGATGTCGCCGACTTCGACGCCGTCGCCGAGTTCGCAACGACGATCGGCCCGGTGGACGTCCTGGTCAACAACGCCGGCATCTGGCGCCTCGCAGCGCTCGTCGACGCGTCCCCGGCAGATCTCCGCTCGGTCGTCGAGGTCAACGTGGGCGGCACGATGGCATGCACCCGGGCCTTCGCCCCGGCCATGGCCGGTCGCGCCGGCGCGTCCATCGTGAACATCTCGTCCGCTGCGGCGCGGACCGCATCGGCGGGTCTCGGCTCCTATGCGGCGTCGAAGGCGGCGGTCGAGACGCTGACCCGCCAGTGGGCGGCGGAACTGGCGCCCATCCGGGTGAACGCCGTGGCGCCCGGGCTCGTCGTCACCGAGGGCACCGCCGCCAACTACGAGGGCGAGGCAGGTCGTCGCCGAGCAGCGGCGGTGCCCGTCGGCCGTACCGGGGTTCCCGAGGACATCGCGGCGGTGGTGTCGTTCCTGGTCGGTCCCGAGGCGGGCTATGTCAGTGGACAGATCATCACCGTCGACGGGGGCCTCAGTGCCGGCCAGCCCGGCCGATGACACGACGACGGCGGCGGCGAGAGCCGAGCGGTAACGTCACACCGAGGAGCGGCGGGACCATGTGGCCCGGTCGCAGGTCGAGAGGGAAGTCATGAGCGAGCACGAGATCGTCATCAGCGGCGGCCTGGTCGTCGACGGGACCGGCGTGGCAGGCCGGAGTGCCGACGTCGGCATCGACGAGGGCCGGATCACCGAGATCGGCCAGGGCCTGTCGGGGCGTCGGGTCGTCGACGCCGACGGTGCGGTCGTGGCACCCGGCTGGGTCGATGTGCACACCCACTTCGACGGTCAGGTGACCTGGGACGACACGCTCGACCCGTCGGCGAGCAACGGGGTCACCACCCTGGTCATGGGCAACTGCGGGGTCGGGTTCGCGCCCTGCCCGCCCGGCCAGGAGGCGACGCTCATCGAACTGATGGAAGGCGTCGAGGACATCCCCGGCACCGCCTTGTACGAGGGTGTCCCGTGGGGCGAGTGGGAGACCTTCCCCGAGTATCTCGACGTCCTCGGGCGTCGAAACTACGCCCTCGACGTGGGGGCGCAGTTGGCGCATGGCGCGCTGCGGTTCCACGTGATGGGCGAGCGCGGTGTCGCCAACGAGGACGCCACGGCCGAGGATCTGTCCGAGATGGCCCGTCTGGTGGCCGAGGCCATCGGCGCCGGCGCGCTGGGGGTCTCGACGTCACGGACCATCTTCCATCGCTCGCTCGACGGCTCCGCGGTCCCGGGCACCTACGCCACCGCCGAGGAGCTCCACGCCCTGGCGGCCGGGATGGCCGCCGGTGGCGGGGGAGTGTTCGAGGCCATCACGTCGTCGTCCATCGGGGACCTCGAGGCGCTGGGTGGCGAGCGGTTCGACCAGCGCCACGAGCTCGAGCTGTTGGCCGACATCGCCCGGCGCAGTGGTCAGGCCATCACCTTCACCACCGTGCAGAACGCCGATCGTCCCGAGGACTGGCGCGAGGTGTTGCGGTTCGTCGCCGAGCAGCGAGCGCAAGGGGTGCCGTTGTACCCGCAGGTCGCGTCGCGAGCGATCGGTCTGCTGTCGAGCCTGCGGGGCTATCACCCGTTCATGCGCCGGCGGACGTATCTGGGCCTCACCGAGCTGTCGGTCGCCGAACGTGCCGCCGCCATGCGTGACCCTGCAGTGCGCGCGGCGATCCTGAGCGACGACGACATCGTGCCCGACGCTGCGGGGTCGATGGAGAGCCTCTACGAGGGCCTGTTGCGGGCCGCGCCCATCATGTACGCCCTCGATCCCGTCGTCGACTACGAGCCGACGGCCGAGTCGATGATGTTGTCGATCGCTACGGCGCGCGGGGTCGATCCGGTCGAGGCGCTCTATGACTTCCTCGCCGACGGCGATGGCAGCAATGTCGCTTCGCTCATGGGCGCGGGCTACGTCCACGGCGATCTCGAGGCGGTACGCGAGATGCTCGTCGATCCCCACACCGTCACCGGTCTCGCCGACGCCGGCGCCCACGTGAAGCTCATCTGTGACGGCTCGATGCCCACCACCCAGATCACCCACTGGGCCCGCGATCGCACCCGGGGCGAACGCATCCCGCTCGAGCTGCTGGTCGAGAAGCAGACGCGGCGCAACGCCCGCCTCTACGGCATGGCCGACCGGGGCACCATCGAGGTCGGCATGCGCGCCGACGTGAACGTCATCGATCTCGACAACCTCAGCGTGCGTCGTGCCGAGGCGGTCGAGGACCTCCCGGCGGGCGGCTGGCGGTTCAACCAGCCCGTCGCCGGCTATCTGGCGACGTTCGTGGCCGGTGTCCAGACCCGCGACCACGACGCCGACACCGGCGAGCGCCCGGGTCGCCTGGTGCGTAACGGCCGGTCGTAGGGCGCAGCCTCCACTGACCCTGCCCGTCTAGGCGGTCTCGGCTCGTCGGGTCAGCGCGGCCTCGAGGTCGTGCCAGTGCACGATGAGGGCGTCCTCGTCGGCCCGCAGGGCGTGCAACGCTGCCTCGCGCAGCAGGCCGGTGAGGTCGGCGAACGACAGTCCCTCGGTGCGTTCGGCGAGGACGCCGAGGTCGACGTCGTCGGCGAGGGGTACGTCGGTGATGTCGAGCAGCGCCCGCCGGCTGTCGAGCGCAGGGAGATCGAGGAGCAGGTGGGTCTCGAAGCGGCCGGCGCGCAGCAGCGCAGGGTCGATGAGGTCGCGGCGGTTGGTGGCACCGATGACCGTCAAGCGGGCCTGGCCGCCGATGCCGTCGATCTCGGTCAGCAGTGCAGCGACCACCGAATCGGTGACGCTGTTGGTGGCGTTGCCGCGCACGGGGGCGAGCGCGTCGAGTTCGTCGAAGAAGATGATGGCGGGCTCGGCGGCCCGAGCGCGAGCGAACAGATCACGGACGCCGCGCTCGGACTCGCCGACGAACTTGTCGAGGAGCTCGGCGCCCTTGACCGAGAAGAACGCGGCGCCGGCCTCGTGCGCCAGGGCCTTGACCACGAACGTCTTGCCCGTGCCCGGGGGCCCGTAGAGGAGCAACCCGGCGGGCGGGTCGATGCCCAGCCGGGCGAACCGTTCGGGGTCGCGCATGGGCCACACCACGGCTTCGATCAGGCGTTGTTTGACCTCGGTGAGGTTCGCGACCCGGTCGAACCCGAAGCCGGTGGCCTCGCCGAGGGGCACCGAGCCCAACGAGGGGGTGGTCTCGGCGATGGCACGGGCGACGCCGTCGGTGTCGATGGGGCTTGCGGTGGCTGCGACGCCGGCGAGTGCGTGCAGGATCGCCGCCAGGATGTCGGCGCCCGAGAAGCCCGACGACAACGCGGCCAGGCGTGCGGGATCGAGATCCCCCTGGGGCACGTCGGACAGCGCCGCCTCGAACAGCAGCTCGCGTCGACGCAGATCGGGAGGCGGCACCGTGACGACGCGGGGGAGCAGGGGACTGCGGGCGATGCTCGCGTCGAGATCGCCCAACCGGTCGACTCCCAGTACGCACATGACCTGGGAGGCCTCGGCGACCGTGTCGAGGAACCAGCGCACGATCGCGAGGGACTGCGACCGGAACGAGCTGATTGCGTCGCTGCCGATGGCGGCCTCGATGCGATCGACGAACACGACACGAGGTCCGGTGGCGTCGTTGACCGCCGCGGCGAGGCGGTCGAGCAGGGTGTCGGGCTTGAAGATGGAGCTGGTGTCCACCACATGGACGGGTGTGCCGGCACGCCGGGCCGCCTCCGCGACGAGCTGGGATTTGCCGCAGCCGACGGGCCCTTCGAGCACGACGCCGGCCACCGACGGCAGCGACCATGCCTGTTCGAGGCGCCGGTTCGATGCCAGGAGCGAGAACCACCCGGTCAGGACGTCGAGTTCGGCGTCGAGGCCGGCCAGCAGCGCGGCATCGGTGCGCTCGATGGCGTTGCGCTCGGTCGTGGATGTCGTGGAGGCCGCCGACGGCGGCGCGCCGGGGGAGGCAGCCGCCGCTGTGGCGGCGTCGGAGACTGCGGTCGACGGACCGATGACACCGACGCCTGCAGGCTCGACCTCGACGACCTCGGCTTCGACGGTGCCGCCGACACCGTCGTCGATGTCGACGGTGTCGCCGCTGCTGACCACTGTGCCGTTGAGGGCGGTGACGACCTCGTGGGGTGAGCGCACCAGCTCGGCGAGCACGAGGCGGGTTGCGGCCGGCGGGATCGCCCGGCGGACCTCGACGGACTGCCCCAGAGCGCATCCGCTGTTGGCGAGCACCCGGGGACCGACATGGAGGTCGGAGCCCGCCACGGCGCCGGGACGCACCCGGCAGTGGGTGTCGCCGACGGCGACGACGCCGCCCTGGGGCAGCCCCAGAGCGTGGAGGAGCACACGGTCGGCGGTGGCTACGGGATCGGTCCCGGCACGGAGCGTGAATCGCATCGGCACACAGTACGCCGAGCGTTGTGCCACGATCGTCGCCGTGACCAGCCCGACCGCCGCTCCGCTCGAACGTTTCACCGACATCGTCGCCCTCGAACCCCACGGCATCGACACCTTCGTGGGCGTCAGCCCGACCTATCCGTGGGTGCGCGTGTACGGCGGCCAGGTCGTTGCCCAGGCGCTGAAGGCCGCCATGGCCACCGTCGACGAGGTCTATCGGCTCCACTCCCTGCACGGCTACTTCATACGGGGCGGTACCAGCGACGAGCCGATCCGTTTCGAGGTCGACCGGATACGCAACGGTCGATCGTTCCTCACCCGTCTCGTGGTGGCCCGCCAGTCCAACGGGGCGATCTTCAACCTGTCGGCGTCGTTCCACGTCGAAGAAGGCGACGTCGACGTCGCCTCCCGGACCCTGCCGGAAGGGATCCCCGATCCCGACGAGCTCGACGGGGACGACTGGTCGCCGACGATGATGCGCCGGCCGGTGCCTTCCGACGCCATCGGCGGCCGGACCGGCGTGTGGATCAAGGTCGTCGGGCCCCTCGGCGACGATCCGGCGGTTCACCAGCTGGCGCTCGCCTATGCCAGCGACGACGTGCCCTACGACGCTGCTGCGTCGGTGCTGCCCGAGCGCGGCTCCGGCGACGAGGCGATGGACGCGTTCATCGGGGCCAGCCTCGACCACTCGCTGTGGTTCCATCGCGCCGGTCGTGCCGACGACTGGCAGCTGCACCTGCTGGAGCCCATGGGCTACGCCAACAACCGTGGCCTGGCATTCGGGCAGGTCTTCAGCCGCTCAGGCGTGCACCTCGCGAGCGTCACCCAGGAGATCGTCCTGCGGCCCAACAAGAACATCGGGGGCTAGGACGATCGGTTCCCGATCGATCGACCGATCGAAGGGCGCGATGTCCACACCGGTGGGGTCGCTCCAGCCGTAGCGCGCGATGTGCTCACCCAGGGCTTCGATCCGCGCCACGATCCATGACCACATGGCCACGAGCGTGCAGGATCGAGGTGACGCCTCGCTGGCGCCCGACCGAACTCCAGGTGAATCCTCGCCGGCAGCCGGCAGCCGGCAGCCGGCTCAGGGCAGGCTGTCGATGGTGACGGTGCCCGCAGCACCGTCCACGGTGATGATGGCACCGTCGGGGATCCGGCGGCTCGCATCGGACACCGAGGCCACGCAGGGGATGCCGAGTTCGCGGCTCACGATGCTGGCATGGCTGCCGATGGCGCCGACGTTGGTGACGACCGCTCCGGCGGCCAGGAACAGCGGGGTCCACGACGGGTCGGTGTTGACGGTCACGAGGATGTCGCCGGGTTCGAGGGCGCTGGGGTCGGTGGCGTCGAGCAGGACCCTGGCCCGTGCGGTCACGGTGCCGGGGGAGCACGCCACGCCCGACAGCACGTCGCCGGTGGCCACCGCGTGGATGGCGAGGTCGGCCTTGCGGGGCCAGTCGGCCAACGGGGGACAGGACCCGTTGACGATGAACGGCGGCTCCAGCGTGATCAGCGTGGCGAAGTCCGCCCGACGCTCTGCGAGCTCGTCGGCGAAGGCGGCCGGGTCGGCGAGGTAGTCGTCGACCTCGTCCTCGAGGAGCATGTAGATCATCTTCGGGTCGTCGAGGTGGCCGCGCTCGGTCATCCGGCGGCCGAGCTCGTCGAAGCAGACGCGCACCTCGTGGATGGTGCGGATGTTGTTGCCCTTGCAGCGCTCGCGTGCCGCCATCCAGACGGCGCCGGCCTTCATTCCGGCCTCGAACATGGCGAGTGTCTCGGCGTCGTCAGCGAGCAGCGCCCGGATCTCCTCCGCGAGGCGGTCGCGCTCGGCGGCATTGCGTTCGAATGCCGCCAACGGGTCGGCGTCGTCGCCCTGGCGCCGCATGACGTCGATCTGCGCGTGCACGAGCCGGGGCGTGGTCTCGTAGGAATCGGCGCCCGGGTCCCATTCGTCGGGGCCGCGCGAACCGTGCTCGTAGGCGAAGGCGGCGATCTGCGCCCCGTAGGGGGTACCCGCCAGACGTTCGTCGAGGCCGTCGAGGCCTTCGTCGTAGGCCGCTGCCAGCTCCGGCGAGCGGCGCACCTCGCGCGACAGCAGCCACAACGCACGGCCGATGTCGGCCGAGTCGACCCCGCCGATCCCGGTGAGGAGGCGCACGGTGTCGTCGGGGCGGCCGAGCGCGCCGAGGATGGCGCCCAGGATGCCGGGGCCGGTCGAGGCCCCGAGAGACGCCCAGACATGCTGTTCGAACATGTCGACGATGTGGGGCTGCAGCGACCGGGCGCGGGCCACGAGCTCTGCATCGGACAGGGCGCCCAGATCGGGGCGCGACGCCCGGAGCTCGGCAGCCAGGACCTTCTGGTCCTCGATGGGCTGATGGCGGTCGGTGGTGACCAGGTAGCCGCCGGTCTGTTCCAGCTTGGCGCTGTGCTCGGGACTGTCGTGCCAGGGCTTGGCCTCATAGGGAGGCACGTCGGGGTGGGCGTCGAAGTAGGCCTCGTCGATGGCCTCGGGACTGGCGCCGGGCATGCGGACGCCCATGAGCCGGGCCTGGGTCAGCGAGTTGTAGAAGTAGCCGCCGAAGCTGCCGAAGGTCTCGGGGGGATCGCCGTACTCGTCGGGATCGAACACGCCGTAGGAGACGAAACCGGCCCGGCAGCCCAGCACGACGCCGGACTCCCAGCACCAGGTCCAGCCGAGGGGAGTGACCGGGTTGGCCAGCACCTCACCCGCGTTGGCGCGGGTGTAGTCCGGGAACCGCTCGGTCGGTACGCGGTCGGTTATCCATCGGTCCTGCAGCATCGGGCCCCCCGTGGCTGTGGTTCGGCGGCGCGGGATCCGCGGCTCGCCGGCTGGTCAGAAGCCGAGACATTAGACAGCCGCGGCCTCGGCCGCCGCATCCGCAGGCGTGCACCGTGGCCCGCCGTTCTGACGGTGTGTCAGAATTGGCCCATGACCAACGCATTGCTCGATGCCGCCCGTGATCTGCGTTCCGAGATCGACGCCCGCGCCGCCAAGGCCGAGGGCGGACCCGTCGATGCCGAGACGGTGACCGCGCTCTACGACGCCGGGCTCTATGCGGCGATGATCCCGGCGGCGGTCGGTGGCGCCGAACTCGACATCGCGTCCTGCATCGAGATCTTCGCCGAGGTCGCCAGGGCCGACGGCTCGGTCGGCTGGTGCCTGATGGCCAGCCAGTCCGCCGCCTCGTACTTCGCTGCCTTCTGCGACGACGCTCTGGTCGAACGCGTGTTCGGTGGGGGTATCCCGTTGGTCGCGGGGCAGTTCGCACCTCAGGGAACCCTGACGCCCGTGGGGGAGACCGACTGGGTCCTCGACGGGTCGTACCGCTTCGGCTCGGGCCTAAACGACGCCCAGTGGGCGGGCGCCGGGGCCGTCACCCAGCCGCGCAACGGCGAGGATCCGTCGTACCGGTTCGTGATCATGCCCCGCAGCGACGTCGAACTGCAGGGTGGCTGGAACGTCATGGGCCTGCAGTCGACCGCCAGCTGGGACTACCGGGCCACCGGCGTCGTGGTGCCCGACAACGCGACGTTCGACTTCTTCTTCCCACACCGGTACCGCGGCGGGTCCATGTACGACATGGGTGTGTTGCCGCTCACCGCCGCCGGCCACGCCGGATGGGCCATCGGACTCATCCGCCGGGCGCTCGACGAACTGCGCGTCATGGCGACCACGAAAAAGCGCATGGCGTCCAAGGGCCCCATGCGAGACAGCGAATGGATCCAGATGCGTCTCGGGCACCTCGAGGCCCGGGCGGCTGCGGCCACGTCGTGGACCTATGCGACGTTCCGTGCCCTCGAGGCCCAGTGCGCCGAGGGCAACGGTCCCGACGAGGCGCTGGTGCGCGACGCCCGCATGGCCACGGCGTTCGTCAACCACGAGGGCGCCGACATCATCCGCGACGCCTACACGTTGGCCGGTACCGACGCGTTGCGTGACGGCGGGCTGCAGCGGGCGTTCCGTGACATCCACGCCGGAACCCAGCACGCAGTCGTCAGCGAATCGGTCACCCAGGACTACGGCGCGGCGTCGATCGCATCGGCACCCGAGAACGCCATCGACGCCTGACGGGACCCGGGATCGCCCGGGCCGAATGGCCCATGCGGCCCTGCTGTGCCCGACTTCGAGCACAACTTCACATAACGTGTATTTCCGGCGGTAGTCGCACAGGGCGGGGTAGCGGTCCCCGCAGTCCCGGTCGTGCCACACTTGTTCGCCGTGAGCACACTTCCCCCCGCCGGTTGGTACGACGATCCCGAACAGTTCGGATCCCTGCGCTACTGGGACGGCCGGCAATGGACCGAACATCGTGCTGCGGGCCACGGCGGCGCCGTCGCTGCAGGCGGCGTCAGCGCCACCGGCCGGCTTTCCTCCATCGGTTCCTGGCTCCAGGCGTCGTTGACGGCGCTGTGGGACCGTCGGGTGCCGATCGGCATCTTCGTGGCGGCGTCGGTCGCATTGTGGATGGTCCTGGGCGCCGTTACGTCCTGGGCCGTCGGCGACATCGTGTGGACGGCCGACGACGGCTGGAGCGGCGTCGACAGCGGACGATTCGTCCTTGCGGGCATCGCATTCGGCGCCAATCTCGTGCTCGGGCTGGTGCTCTATCTGGCGGTCATCGATCAGGCTCTCTGGGGACGCCTCGGGGAGCAGCGAACGGCAGGGGCATCCTTCGGCGCAGGACTGCGTGCGCTCCCGCGCGTCATCGGATGGTCGCTGGTGCTGATGCTCGGGTCCATCGGGGCGATCTTCGTGATCGCCGTGCTCGCGGTGATCTCCTCGGCGCTCGGCGTCATCGCTGCGATCGCTGCGGCAGTCGCCCTGGTCTGGCTCTACGTCAAGCTGGCGTTCTTCGTCGTTGCCTGTGTCGCTCCGACCCCCGGCAAGAACGCCCTCGCCGCCAGTGCAGAGGTCAGCCGCAATCGCTTCTGGGCGGTGTTCGGCCGGCTGATCATCCTGGGGCTGATCTCCGGTGCGGTCAGCTTCACCATGAGCCTTCCGCTGTCGGCCGCGGGCCCGACCCAGGAGGAGATCGACCAAGCGTTCGTCGTGCAGAACGACGAGCTGATGGTCTTCGACGTCGGTGCCTTCGTGGAACTGGCGGGCCTCGAGCCGGGTATCACCCTGTTCGCATCGGCCCTGGTCCAGTCGATCACACCCCTGCTGGCCCTGGCGGCGATCGCGGTGCTGTTCGTCGAGATCCACGGACGTCCCGGCCGATCGGCGTGACATCGCCCATGGGCTCGGACATGGGGTCGGGCATCGCCGCCGTCGCCTCGCCGGCGCCGGTGGTGTGCACCATCGCCGGGTCGGACTCCTCTGGTAGCTCTGGCATCCAGGCGGACCTGACCACATTCGCCGCGCTCGGCGCGCACGGCACCACCGTGCTCACGGTCGTGACCGCCCAGGACACCGTCGGGGTCTCGGGGTTCTACGAGCTCGACCCGTCGCTGGTGGCAGCCCAACTCGACGCCGTCGTCGGCGATCTCGTCCCCCGGGCGACCAAGACGGGTCTGCTGCGCTCGGTCGAGGTCGTCGAGATCGTGGCGGCCGCCGCTGCGCAGGGGCGGCTCGGGCTGCTCGTGGTCGATCCGGTGCTGGTCGACAGCGCCGGGCGCGGCATCGTCGCCGATGGCGTGATCGACCGGTATCGCCGCCTGGCCACCCATGCCACGGCCCTCACCCCGAACCGTTGGGAGGCCGAGCTGCTGATCGACACTCCCCTGCCCGACACCGACGCCGTCATCGCCGCGGCGCCGCGCCTGCGCAGCCTCGGCGCGCCGCTGGTCGTCGTCACCGGCGGGCGCTCCGACGACGACGTGGTGGTCGACGTCGTCGTCACCGCCGACGGGGTCAGCCTGGTCGAGGCTCCGCGGGTGGGCGACGAACCGATCCGCGGCACCGGATGTACCTATGCCGCCGCCATGACCGCCTGGCTGGCCCTCGGCAAGCCGCCCGCAGCGGCTGCACAGGCCGCCAGCGAGTTCGTCGATCGCCAGCTCGCGAACGCCCGCGATCTCCGCAAGGGCGCCGGGCGCCCCGGTGTTCCCCACCGCTGCGACGCCCCCTCAGCGGTGCCGGAGAACGATCGGCGCCTCGGCGGCCAAACGGAATAGGACTCTGGCGGTCCGCCGCGGTACCGTTGCAGCCCTATGTCTCGCCGTCTCGAGATCGAGCTCACCAGCACGTTGTCCGACCAGGAATGGACCTGGCGCGCCGCCGGGGCGCGCCAGCCCAAGGGGGTGATAGCTGCGTCGCTGCTTCCGGCGGGCGCAGCCATCGGCGATGTCTTGAAGGTCGAGGCGGAGTTCTTCGTCGACGGCATCGAGATCACCTCCGTCATTCCTCCGAAGGGTTCGCGGCGAGAGCCCGAGCGTCTCGAGGTGATCGGCAGCGGCCGCAGCGAGGTCGGCGTGACCACGTCGCTGCAACCCAAGCGTGGGGGCCGCCGTGACGACGACGGCGGAGACCGCCGCGATCGACGCGACCGCGGGCCGCGCAAGGGCGGCGAAGGCCGCGATGGTGCCCGACGCGATGGTGGACGCCGTGACGGCGGGCCGCGCGATGGCGCCCCGCGCGACGGCGCTCGACGCGATGGACGGAGCCGATCGGCCGGCGCGCCCGAACGACCGGCACCACCCTCCAAGCCAAAGCCCAAGCGCCTGCGTCCCCAGCGGGTCCACCGCAACGCAGCGCTGGCCGAGCTCCCGGAGGCGCAGCGCCCCATCGCCGAGCAGGTCCTGCGCGGTGGCGTGCCCGGCGTCCGCAAGGCCGTCGATGATCAGAACGCGCACAACGAGACCGAGGGCCGGCCCCGGATCGACCCCGCTCCCCTGGTGCAGCTGGCCGAGGAACTGCTTCCGAAACTCAAGACCGCCGAATGGCGCGATCGTGCCGATGCCGCCCTGGCAGGCGTCGACGAGCTCGATCTGCGAGATCTCCGCTCGGTCGTGGTGGCCGCAGACTCGGCCGCACGCACCGACGAGACTCGACAGCTCGCCGCCCAGTTGCGCGAGGCCCTGGCCGGACGCGTCGAGGCAGAGCATCAGGCCTGGCTCAACGAGATCGCCGAGGCCCTCGGCGACGGGCGTACCGTGCGGGCGCTGCGGATGAGTTCGCGTCCCCCCAAAGCCGGCGCATTGTTGCCGCCGGAGATCACCAGTCGCCTGGTCGAGCAGGCCAACGCGGCCCTCGCCGACGACGTCGCGCCCCAGCGCTGGGGGACGGTGCTCGACGCCATCGCCTACTCCCCCATCCGTACCCAGGTCGTGCCGGCGGGGCTTCCGCCCAAGCCCGGCGACGAGCTGATGGCCACGGTGACCAAGCTGGCTTCGCGTGTGCCCGCCATCGCCGCGCAGTTCGGCATCACGGCTCCCGAAGCGCCGCCTGCACGCAAACGTCGTGGCCGCAGCGGCCGGCCGACCCCGCCCCCGCCTCCCCCGGCCGCAGCGCCGGCGCCTCCTGCTCCATCGCAGGCGGCTCCTGAGGCCGAACCGCAGGCCTCGCCTGCGGCGGAGCCCGATGCGGCGCCTGTCGCCGAGGCTGCGGCCGAGCCGGAGACGACTCCTGTGGCCGAGACCGAGGCGGCATCTGCTGTCGAGACCGAGGTCGCCGCTGAGCCCGAGGCGGCACCTGCTGTCGAGACCGAGGTCGCCGCTGAGCCCGAGGCGGCACCTGCTACCGAGGCTGCAGCTGAGCCCGAGGCGGCACCTGCTACCGAGGCTGCCACGGCGGCTGAGCTGGACCCGGCTCCTGGCGCCGCAACCGAGGCCGAGGATCGCTCGGGCGACACCGTCTGAGCGGCCCTCGGCGAGGGGCTCGCGTCAGATCGTCTCGACGATCCCGTGGTCGGCCAGGAAATCCAACAGACCCTCGACGAGGTCGATCTCGGTGACCTCCCACAGCGGGGTCCACACGGCCTCTGACGCGTCGGTGCCGGCGGTGAGGTCGTGCGAGCCCATCACGATCACCGCGAAGTCGAAGATCACGAAGTGACCAGCGGGTCCGATCCGTTCAACCCAGCCGATCAACCGATCACAGACGACCTCGAGACCGGTCTCTTCGCGGATTTCGCGCACGACGGCCTCTGCCATGGTCTCGCCCGGCTCCACACGGCCGCCGGGCAACGACCAGCGACCTGCCTCGGGCGGCGTCGCCCGGCGGATCAACAACAGGCGGTCGCCGTCGACCGCCACGGCACCCACGCACAACTGGGGCCGGGCGGTCGGAGCATCGCTCACGATGGTGGGGCTCCCAGGCGCTTGTGGACGACGATGCCGCGGGCCACCAGACCGAAGGTCTCGAAGAAGTTCTTCGTCGCCCGGTCCCCGGGCAGCGCATAGCCGTCGATCCCGACGCAGCCGCGTTCGGTCGCCCAATCGATGGTGGCGTTCATCATGGCCTCGCCGAGCCCGACGCCGCGGGCCTCCGCAACGACGAACAGCTCACGAACGGTCGCCAGGACGGCTTCGGATGTGGCCCAGTCGAGGTCGATGTCCGCGAGCAGGACGCCGAGCGGCTCGGCATCGATGCATCCGACCATGACACAGGCGGTGTCCGCTTCGATCATGGCCGCCACTGCGTCGTCGAGGGGCTCACGGATGGCCTGGCGAGCCAGCCACAGTGCACCGCCGCGCTGCTCGCCGAGACCTGCCCTACCTTCCCGGACGAGGGAGGCGACCGCCGCCACTTCCGCTGGTTCTGCCGCGCGCGCCGTGACGTCCATGCGATCGATCATCCGGCCTGGAGCCGGGTGATCTTGTGCAGGATGGTGCGCCGGCCCCGACCCGACTCCTCGTGGCGACGGATCGCATCGAGCTGATCGGGGTCGAGTCCGTCGAGACGCTTGACCACCTGGGATGCGGCCAGCAGGTCGTAGTCCGGAATGGCGAGTTCGACCGCTTCGCCCGACGGCGGCTCCTCGTCGAGGGCCGGTGGCGCTTCGTCGAGCGGTTGGTCGGTGGCGGCCGTCCGGGCGGTGTCGAGCGGCTGGCCGTCCTCGGCTGCAGCCACTGCGGTGTCCGACCGAGCGACCACTGCTTCGGCGACCCCGGTCGCTGGGGCGACGTTCGTGTCGGCGGTACCAGGGGTGCTCTCGGACCTCGAAGGATCGAGCGCCGTGACGAGTTCGTCGAGGCGGCGCATGCCCGCCTTCACGGCGAACTCGCCGATGCGTCGCGCTGCTGCGGTGTGCTGACGGCCCCGACGGGCCAGATCCGGTGCCAGATCCTGAGCGTCGAGGGTGAGCCCGATCGGCGCGTACACGACCAGATCGGCCAGACTGCTCCAGAGGCTGGAGCCATCGGCGTCGGTGTCGTCAGCGGGCATCAGAGTCGAGCGAGCGACGGGCAGGGGTCCTCTCCCGAAGGACACTGAGGGTTGGACCGGCGGCCGAACTGGCTCGGACTCACGATGAGGAAGCAGCCCTCGCAGAGCCATTCGTCGTCGCGCTTGGGCGCGACGTCGGTGACCTCACCGGGTGGAGGCTTCTTGACCGGCTGGGTCTCGTCCTCTTCCTCTTCTTCTTCTTCGTCGTCGCCGGCGGCGATGCGATCCTTCAAGATGGTGTCGAGGTCGGCCTCGACATCGTCGGGATCGACCTCGTCGTCGTCCTCGTCCTCGTCTGCCTTGACGCGCTTTGCCGGCGCCTCGGCGTCCTCGTCGTCTTCGTCTTCGTCCTCGTCGTCGGCCAGATCATCGTCGAGGTCGTCGTCGAGGTCGAGGTCGTCGTCGAGGTCCAGGTCGGCGTCGTCGTCGAGATCGGCGTCGTCGTCGAGATCGGGGTCGATCGCGTCGTCGGGAAGATCGTCTTCGGCCATCGTGGTCCTCTGGTCGGTGTTCAGCGCCGGAGCATACGCGGCCGACGCTCGGATGCGACGCCGCCGCGCTGCCGCCCGGTCAGGCGGACTGTAGCCAAACCGTCAGTCCTGCGGCGGCACGCTCCGACGATTGTTGTGGCGTGGTGCCCCGTGGCCGCTCACGCGAAACGCAGCCGGAGCGTCAACACTGCTTCCACATAGCCGTCGAGCATCGGATCGACGCCGGAGAGTCGGGTGTCGGTGATGCCTTGTCGGTGAGCTGCGACGGCGCTTCGGACGTCGGGTGTGTCGTCGAGCAGGACGCGCAGTTGGGCCGCGGTCAGTGCGATGTTGTCCACCGCGACCGCAGGATCGAGGGCCATTCCGGCGACGTGTTCTGCGAGGTACTGGGCCCGCAGCGGCTGGAGGCGACCGATGCCGATGCCGCCGCCTGCGGACCGGGTGTCGTTGTTCCAGCCAGATTCGACCCACGCGAGCGCCTTCAGGAGATCGCGTGGGACCCCGAAGTGGTCCGCCCAACGGTCGAAGACCGGTTCGAGAGCTGCGAGATCGGGATCGTCGATGATCGGCCCGTCGCTGCCGCTCGGCGCGTCGGCGGTGCTCCGCCGCTCGCCGCGCTGGGCCTGCACGGGCAGCACCAGCACCTCGGACTGCTCCAGGGGCTGCCCGGAGGCCAATGCATCGACGGCGCCTGTGAGCCCGGCGTGGACGTCACGGTTGTGTCGCAGAAGGAGACCGGGCGCCACGCCGTTGCGCTCGGCGATGGACCAGATGGTCTCGCCCGCAGCTGCGGTGACGAGCTCGGTCGGTGGTGCCGTGGCCGGATCGGGCGTGGTCGCAGAGCCATGGAGGCTCGGCACGTCCACGCCGGGCGTTGACCGCAGGGTGGCAGCCGGTACGGCGCTGTGCAGCGAGGGGTTCTCGTCGGCGGCGATGGGGTGACCGGTCACATCTGACACCGTCGCCGCGGTCGGAACGACGAGCAGGGCGACCAGCAGCGCGACGCGTCGTCGGAAGCGGCGAGGTCGCTGCGGGCGCAGATGGCCCGGCGTGGATGCTGCACGAGCGTGCCGGGGGCCACCGCCCGCTGGACGACCGAGAATCGGAGGATGCATGAACCTGCCTGCCGCCCGCAGCGGGCAAACCGTACTCCAACCACAGGGGCCACGGCAACAACTTCATCATCATCGCCAACACGACAGCGGAAGCTCGTGGCGACGATTGGCCTGGCACGCGCAGCCCTTCCCCGGTCTGCCCGACAGCGTGCCTCGGCTGCGGCTGTGGTCAGGTGGCGCTTTCGCGGCGAGCCGCGGCGTTGCGCTCACTCTGGAGACGTTCGAGGTCCGTCTGGTCGGAGTGATCGACGAAACGCATCATCTCCGCGATCACCCGATGCCCTGCCTCCTCTGCGATGAGGCGGTGCATCTCCTGGCCCACCTCGCGGTAGGACGGGTGGCCCTGGGGCGTGGTCCGCAACTCGATCAGGTGCATGGCCTCGCGGGCATTGACGTTCATCGAGAACCGGATCCGGTACGCCAGCGCCACCGCATACGCGGCCTGGTCGGGAAAGTCCTCGGCCAGCACGTCGTGCAGCGCTGCCGAACGCTCCATGGCCTCGTCGAAGCGATCGGTCATGCCGGCGGCATCGACCAGCTCCGGACGCGTGTAGCCGTGGTAGGGGCTGAGCTGCTGCCAGTCGATGGTGAGCATCCGGTGTCGCTGGAGATCGCGGAAGGCGCCGTAGTCGACCAGGACGTCGAAGCGGTAGAAGGGCCGTTCGAGGGCCCGGCCGGGCTTGTGCCGACGGTTGGTGCGATCGCCGACGTAGGCCCGGGCCACGGCGAGGCGATCCTCGACTCCCATGGCACGCACCGCGCGTTCGATCTGGGCTTCGGGCAGATGCGAGGCGGGGTACATCATCGACGCGATCATCTTGATCTCGGCGTCGGGATCGAAGTCGACCAGCGACACGAGCGGCGCGGCCTCGGCGACGGTGCCCTCGGGGAGCAGCGCGCCGACGAGCTCGCGGGTGTCCTCACGGGTGGCCTCGAGGTACTCGGCCCAGACGCCGCCGCGATCGGGCCGGTCGACGCGCTCGAGGAACGATGGGATGACCTTACGGAGTTCGCTGAGCATGAGGTCGGCGTAGTAGCGGGCCTCGGGCAGCGCATGGGCCCGCATGCGCAGCAGGAGGGCCTCGTAGGCCTGGCCGGTTCCGTAGATGCCGACGTTCGAGACGGCGGCCGCCGGGAGCAGACCGCGCAGCGCATCGAACGCCTTGGCCTTGACCGCCTGGCGGTACACCAGGTCCGAGTCGTCGGCATGCTTGGGGAACAGCGTGCGGACGTAGTCCTGCATCGGGGCGATCATCTCGCCGTAGGTGTCGAAGATGCGGTCCATGTCGCCCACATAGCGCGTACCGATCTGGGAACGCAGCACCTCGGGATCGCGGTAGTAGCGATACCTGCCGCCGATGCGGCTGTCGTAGGCGATGTAGCGCGTCGACTGTTCGAGGTAGCTCATCAGGCGCCCCCACTCGAGCACCTTGGTCAGCAGGTTCGAAGCCTGCTCGCATGCGAGATGGACGCCGCCGAGCTGGGCCACCGAGTCGTCGCCGTACTCGAAGAAGATGCGGTGGTAGAGCGTCTCGGCGTGGGAGAGGCCGATGGTGGCATCGATCGACGCGTCGCCGCTGATGTCGAGATCGCCGAGGAATTCGTCGAGGAAGAGACGGCGAAGGCTCTTCGAGGAGCGGCTGTACCGGGCGAAGAGCGCGCCCTTCACGACCTCCGGCAGGTTGACGAGCGCGAAGACGGGCTGGTCGAGGTTGGTGAAGTACCGGCGGAGGACGTCGGACTCCTCGTCGGTCCACTGCTCGGCGACGTAGACGCTCACGGGGCGCAAGGGTAGGCCGCGCGTCGGGTCGTAGCGGGGATCGGTCGAGGGATCCTGTCCCGATGCTCGCTCATACGGCGACGAGGACGCGTCGGGGATGGCGGCTGATGTCGATGCTGTGCGCCTTTCGGTGTCGTCGCCCGTCGACATGGACGTCCATGGGCCTGTCGAGGTCGAGTCGTGCCGCTGCGATGCGCCGGGTCCGCAACCCGGGATGGGGAAGATGGTCGCCGGTGCGGGCCCGGTTGCGGGCGATGAGGCGTTCGCGCCACGGCAGCGAGCCCTCGGTGAGGTCGAAGCGTCCATCGCCGGGGTGTCCGCGGGGAGCCAGCCGGAGCGGTCCGAGGAAACCAGCATTCATCACGACGGCGAAGGACCCCCGCCACAGCGGACGTCGGGCGACGAGATGGGCGACGAAGAGGACCTCGACGTCGTCGTCGAGGCGCGCACGGCCGATGTCGACCGCAGCGATGGGGCCGATCTCGCCGAGGCGGGCGTCCACGTCGCCGCGCCCACCCAGTGTCCGGCACAGGTCTCCCCCGGCGAGCGCCACGAGCGGAAGGAGGTCGGAATCATCGCCTGCGAAGGCGGCATCGGCTTCGCGCACGAAGTCGGCCAGCGCAGCGTCACCGGTGACCACCGGCGTGTCGGACGGGATCTCTGCGAGCTCGCCCCACTCCTCGCCCGGGCGGATCACGACGGCTCGGGTGCGACGGGTCGGCCGCGGCCGCCGCCATCGTCGCTCTCGTCGTCGGTCTCGGCTTCGACGCCCGTCGCGACGATCACGCCTCGGTTGATGGCCTCCGCGGCAGCGCGGGCCGTGGAGCGGGTCCGTCGATCCGGAGCGACCGTGGCGATCTGATGCAAGACGTCGACGAGCTGGCGCACCTGGCGGACGAAGTCGCCCGGGCTGAGCTCCTCGTCGTCGAGGACCTCGGCCAGATCGTCGCCGCCCGCCCAACCGGCAGCGGCGCTCATGAAGCCGGTGTCGAGCTCTCGGGTGAGGCGCACCCCGGCGGTGGCCTCGAGGTCGCGTAGCTCGGCCACGATCGCCTCGAGCCGCCCAAGACGCTCGCGCAGGTCACGGGAGCGGATACGGGGGGCCACCGACGGTTCGGGCCCGCGCTGTTCGTAGGTGAAACACGAGCACAGGGCCGCGGTCTCGGCGACGCCGAGGCCATCGAACAGGCCTCGGTGCAACGCCTCGGCGATGGCCAGGTCGCACTCGTGGAAGATGCCGGCCAGGACGTCGCCGCGTGCGGTCGGCGACCAGTCCGACACGTACCCGAGCATGCCCAGCACCCCGACGATGTCGTCGAACTGCCGAGCCAGTCGGCTCGATCGGCCACCGATCCTCTGCTCGACGGCGGCCAGACGGCGCCGTGCGTCGGCGAGCGCCGCGCCCTCGCGTCGGCTCGGCTGATCGCCCCCGCTCCCCCGCCGACGGTTCCGCTTGTCGCCGCTCTCCTCCGGTGATGGCCCTCGCCGCTTCTTGAGGCGGGTCCGGACCAGGGTGCGGGCGACATCGTGGTGGAACGACGGATCGTTCGGCGCATACGGCGTCGGGAGATGCACCCGCCCGATGGGCGTCGGGGCCGCTGCGAAGTCGTCGGCGCCGAAGGTGGCGTACACCTCGGAGCGGTCGACCAGGCCGACCTTCACGCCTCCCGAGCGATAGCCGACCGACACGACGACCCCTGGCCGGCGTTCGTCGTCGTGGCCCACGGCGACGACATCGCCCGGTACCAGCGCCCCGAGCGCAGCCTCGATGCCACGCCTGGTCTCGGCATCGGCATCGGTGTCGCCATCGGACTCACGCTCGGCGTCGTCGCCTCGCCTCTGCTGTGCGGGATTCCCGGGGCCGGAAGCGGTGACCCGCGCCGGATCGATGCCGGCGGCTCGCAACTGCTCCTCGAGGCCTGCGACCTCCTCGCGTAGGCGCCGCCTGCGCCGGTCGAGGCGGGCGACATCGGCGTCGGCCTGGTACTGACCGAAGGAGCGGTCGAGGAGACGATGCGCGCCGTCACGATCGTGGAGGCGGACCAGGTTGATGGCCATGTTGTAGGTCGGCCGGAAGACCGACCGCAGACCGAAGGACCGGCTCGAGGCCAGATCGGCGACCTGGTCGAAGGTCACATACGGCGACCACAACACGACCGCGAAGCCCTGATCGTCGATGCCACGCCGACCGGCGCGTCCGGTGAGTTGGGTGTACTCGAGCGGTGTCAGGAACTGGTGGCTGTCACCGTTGAATTTCGTGAGTCGCTCGATGACGACGGCCCGCGCGGGCATGTTGATCCCGAGCGCGAGCGTCTCGGTGGCGAACACCAGCTTGACCAGCCCCGCGACGAAGCACTCCTCGACGGCCTCCTTGAAGGCCGGGACCATGCCGGCGTGGTGAGCTGCGATGCCGCGCTGCAGACCGCGCAGGAACGTGTCGTAGCGCAACACATCGAGCTCGGAGGGTCGGAGGTGCGCTGTCTGGCGTTCGGCGATCTCTGTGATGGCGCTGCGTTCGTCGTCGTCGGTGAGCATCACGCCATCGGCGACGAGGGCGTCGGCGGCTTCGGCGCAGCCGGCTCGGCTGAACACGAACACGATCGCCGGGAGCAGACCCTTGTCGGTCAGGCGTTCGAGTACCTCGATGCGGCGGGGGGTGCGATAGCGACGTTGGCGCCGGGACTTCTCGCGGCCGCGGCCGCGTGGGGTGTCGGTGAAGCGGTGACCCTCGGGGTTCGCGTGGCCGTCGATCAGGGTGGGGATGAGATGCGCTCGGTCGCTGTCACGGTCCGAGACCATGAAGAGGTTGGTGAGATCGACGGGTCGGGTGGTCTCGACCACCAGCTCGGTCGGTCCCCGGACATCGTTGATCCAGCGGGTCAGCTCGTCCGCGTTGGAGACGGTCGCCGACAGGCAGACCAGCCGTACCTCGGGGGCGCTGTGGACGATCACCTCCTCCCATACCGGCCCCCGGTAGGGGTCCTGGAGATAGTGGACCTCGTCGAGCACGACGCAGCCGAGGCGGCGCAGCGTCGGTGACGACGAGTACAACATGTTGCGGAGCACCTCGGTGGTCATGACCACGACAGGGGCCTCGCCGTTGATGGTGGTGTCGCCGGTCAACAGCCCGACGTTGGCCGATCCCCACCGGTGCGCGAAATCACGGTACTTCTGGTTCGACAGCGCCTTGATGGGCGTTGTGTAGAACGCCTTGCGCCCCGCTGCGAGCTCCAGGGCGATCGCGTGCTCGGCCACGACGGTCTTGCCGGCGCCGGTGGGGGCCGCCACCACGACCGATCTCCCGGCGTCGAGGTGCCCGATGGCCTCGCGCTGGAACGGATCGAGGGTGAAGGCGGACCCTGCGGTGCCGGTCGGGTCAGGCGTCGGCACGGGCCTCGGCGCGGCGGCGCCGGCGCAGACGGAGCTTGCCGAACACGATGGCCCCCTCGTAGAAGAGATACATCGGTCCGGCGAGCGCCAGCAGGCTGACCGGATCGCCGCTGGGGGTGATGACCGCCACCAGGATCACGATGCCCACCAGAGCGAGGCGTCGGTACTTCGTGAGGTCCTGCGGCGTGACGATGCCCAGGATCTGCAGGAACACCAGAAGCAGGGGGAACTCGAAGCCGAGGCCGAATGCCAGCATCATCTTGATGACGAACTCGATGTAGGCCCGGGCCCGGAACTCGGTGATGAGGTCCTCGCCGCCGATCTCGATCAGGAACTGGAGGGCGCGGGGCAGCGTCCAGAATGCGAGCGCGGCGCCCATCGCGAACAGAACGACCCCGAGGCCGACGAACGCTGCGCCGTAGCGGCGCTCGTGGGGATAGAGCCCGGGTGCGATGAACCGCCACGCCTGCCAGAGCCACACCGGCACGGCGAGGCCGATACCGACGTAGCCGGCCACGAGCATGCGGGTCGAGAGGCCCTCGAGGGGGTCGAAGACACGCAGCTCGCAGGCGTTGTCGGTGGCAGCGCAGTAGGGCTCCAGGAGCCATTCGATGATCTGGAAATAGGCGAACCATCCGACGATCGCGCCGGCGGCGATGGCGATGACGCTTCGGATTATCCGGGTGCGCAATTCGCTGAGATGGTCGACGAGGGTCATGCGCCCCTCGTCGGCGTGGGTCGATGCCATCAGCGTTCGTCCGTTGTGCCGTCCGGTGAAGCGGAGTCGTCACGCTCGGCCGCGTCGGCGTCGGCCGCGTCGGCGTCGGCTATGTCGTCGGCGTCGGCTATGTCGTCGGCTCCGAGTGGCCCGATGTCGTCGTCGGAGACGTCGACCGGGTCGTCGGCCTCGACGGCGGGCTGGGCACGCGTGCCGACCGGGGCGAGGTAGGGGTTCGGTGTGGACGTCGGCGGAGCCGGGGCCACGTCGTACATGCCGGCGGCCGCAGCAGTGCTCATCGGTGCCCGGCCTGCGATGGCGTCTGTTTCGTCGTCGGCCCCCAGCTCCGAAGCCGCACCCCCAGGTGATCCGTCGGGGTCATCGAGTTCATCGGCAGCGTCGAGGTCCTCGTCGGGACCGTCCCCGTCGGGATCGTTCTGGTCGGGATCATCCTCGTCTGCGAGCTCGTCGCCGAGACCGCTGGAGGGGGACGGCGCTTCGGAGGTCGCGACCACCCGGTTGCCGCGTTCTCGGGCTGCTGCCTCGACCGGATCGTCCATCGCAGCGCGCATCTCGTCCTGGAAGCCGGAGCTGATCCTGCGGATCTCGCGCATGACGCCGCCGACCTGGCGGGCCACTTCGGGGAGCTTGGCCGGGCCGAGGACGATCAACGCCACCAAGAAGATGACGAGGAGCTCACCTCCACCGACGTTGAACATGCCCCCACCCTACTGATCAGCCCGTGCGGGTCGGTGGCTGAGAGGGTTCGGAAATGCGCTGTCCCGCCGTGGCCGGTGCGGCGATGAGGGCTGCGACCGAGTGCGGCGGATGGCAGGCGCGGATCCGCCGATTCGCACCTGTCCGCGCGGCCCCTCAGACGATCTGTTGGAGCAACGCAGCGACGGCCTCGTCATCGGCGAGGACCGTGTGGAAGTCGATGAGGTCGTCGTGGGTGATGGGTGCGCCCGACCGGGCCTCGAACAGCTCTGCGGGTAGTGACCATGTGACGAACTCCACTCCGGCGGCGAGGAGGAGATCGATGGTGCGCTGTTCTGCGTGACGAACGACCAGTTCCTCACACAGCGGGCACTCGAATCGGTACTCGCCCTCGTCGGTGGACACGCACATCCGCACGGTGACATCGGCCGTGGTGAGCTGAACGTCACCGCAATTGGCACAGCTGGCCCGGATGGTGGCCATGTCGTCTCCTCCGATGGGTTTGCAACCGACGCAGGCCAATCGGCGCGGCGCAGCGGGACTTGAGGAGTGCTGGGGACTGTGTCGGAGTTGGGTCGATCGGCTCACCGCGAGACAATGGGCGATCGTGGCGCCTCGACTCCCCCCGGTTCTCTCACCTCCCATCGCTTTCGCCGACGGCGGAGCCAGCGCACAACTGCCCGGTCACACGATCGGCGCGTTCGAACTGGCACTGCGCCTGGGGGCTTCCGGGTTACACACCACCGTCTGGTCCAGCGCCGATGGCGTGCCGGTGTGCAACGCCGGGCCCTCGGTGCCGGGTCCCCGCCTGCGGCGACGCCGACCCATCGGCGACCTCACCCTCGACGCGCTCCCCCACGAGATGGCGACGCTCGAGGCCGTGATCGACCAGTGCGACCCGCCGGGCGCTCTGATGCTCAGTATCGGCGAGCCGTCCGTCCTCGAGGCCACCCTCGCCGTCGTCCGCGGCCACCAGGAGCGCAGGGGATTCGCCCTGGTCGATCGGGTCTGGATCCACCACGACGATCTCGACCAGATCCGTCGCTGGCGCAGTGACTGGCCGACGGTCCGGCTGGTGGCAGGGCTGCGGCTGGCCGCGCTTCCCCGAGGGCCCGAACGGGCGGCAGCCGATCTCGCTGCTGCCGGCGTCGACGCCGTGCGCCTCTCCTACGAGGAGTGGACCGGGGGGCTCACCACCCTGTTCCACAAATTCGGCGTCCTGGCGTTCGCAGAGACCGTCGAGCACGACCGCATGCTCGACGAGCTGCTGGTCATGGGCGTCGACGCGGTCTCGAGCGCCCACGTCGATCGCCTGAGCGACGCGATGCGGCGCGCCGGATACTGATACCGAACCGGCGCGCGACGCCGATTCGCGACGCAGATCCGCAGCGGGCGCATGGGAGCAGCCCGGGCGCGGCTCGGCTCAGCTCAGAGGAAGCCGAGGCGACCGAGGGGCCAGACGCGCAGGAAGGCACGGCCGACGACGGTCTCTTCGTCGATGGGTCCGAAGTCGCGGCTGTCACTCGAGCCGCCCCTGTTGTCGCCCATCATGAAGAGGTGGCCTTCGGGGATGGTGCAGGCGCGGGTGTCGTCGCTCTCCGCGATGCAGTTGGGCGGCAACGGCCCGGCCGGGAAGTCCCGGGTGGTGACACCCTCGTCGAGGTATGGCTCGACCAGCAGCTGGTACTCGGTGCCGCCGGGCTCTCGGATGAAGACCGCGCCGTCGCGGAACTGGATGGTCTCGCCTCCGAGCGCAATGACCCGCTTGATCAGGTCGGGCTCGCCTTCGGGCTGGGTGGCCGGGCGGCCGAAGACGATCAGATCACCGCGGCTGACGTCGCCGACCGCGTAGCTGAGCTTGTTGACCAGGACGCGGTCGCTGATCTCGAGGGTCGTCTCCATCGATGACGAGGGGATGAAGTAGGCCTGCATCAGGAAGGTCTTGATCAACAGGGCGACGGCGAGCGCGCCCACGATGACCGCACCCCATTCGAGGAAGCTCCGCATCCGACTGGAGATGGCGGCATCGTGGGTTTCGTCGAGAGCGAGGGCGTCGTCGAAGAGTTCCTCGTCGACGCCCTCGGCGAGGTCGTCGGGATCGAACGGATAGGCCGATACAGGGCCGGAGCCGCGGCCGTTGGCCGCCGCCGGGTAAGCCGCCATGGTGGCCGGGTCCGCACGCTGGTCCATCATGGCGTCGCCGCGTGCGAGGGGCACCGCGGCCGGCTGGTCGCCCCGGGGTGCCGCAGACCGACCAGGGGGTTCGGCCGACGGAGCGGGCAGCGGCGGGTCGGCGATGAGCGGCGCCGATTCGGCGGCGGGAGACGGCGAAGGGGCCGCGATCGACGGTGCGGTGTCCGCCAGGGGCGGCGGCGCCAGGGGCGGCGGGTTCACCGGTCCACCGGCGAGCGAGGGCGGCTCCGATGGCGGCGAGGCGCCTGGTTCGGCCGTGTCGAGGGCCGCGGCCGGCTCGGCTGCGGCCCGCTCGAGGGCCCGACGCACGATGGCGTCGACCCATTCCGGATCCTCGGGTGAGGTCAGCTCGTCGGAAGACACTTCGGCGCAGGTTAGTCGGCAACCGGTGACGAACGCGCGCTACCCGCCCGGTACCGGGCCAGCACACGAGCCGCGGTGTCCGCAGCGATGTCGGGAGACGATCCGAGTCCTTCGTCGAGTGCCTCGACGACCGCATCGGGTCCGAGCCGCAGGAGCAGCCGCTCGAGCCACGGTCGAGCCGTGATGGCCATCGTGACGCGCAGCCACCCGTCGTCGAGGTGCTCGATCGTCTCGACCGGATGGTTCTCGGGCACCCACGCTGCGGCGGGGGCCAGCCGGAGCGTGACGCGAGGGTCCTCGGGGGCTGCGGCGAAGACGCTGCGGTCGGGCAGTACCGACGGGGCCTCGAAGTGGTGACCGGTCGGTTCGGCGTTGCGCATCCGGTCGAGACGGAACAACCGCTCACCCTCGGCCCGATGGCAGTGGGCGAGCAGGTACCACGCGCCCTGATCCGATGTCAGCCGTAGGGGATCGATCTGCCGTTCGGTGAGTTCGTCGCGGCCGTAGGCGTAGTACTCGATGCGCAGGCGTTGCCGCTGCTCGATCGCAGCGCGGACCGTTGCCATGATGGCGGCCGGCGCCGCCCCGAGATCGACCTCGACGTCATCGCCGGGGCTGACACCGAGCACGGCGGCCAGTTTGGCCAGTCCCCGCGCGAGCGGACCCTCGGGATCGGCTCCCGGGACCGACAACAGGCTCGAACCGGCCGTGACCAGGGCCAAGGCCTGGGCCGGGGTGAGCCGCAGCGGCCGCTCGAAGTACTCGGCATAGTGGATCCACACCCGCCCGTCCTCGACGACGACCTCGACGAGCTGGTCGGGGGTGTAGGGATGGATCCCCACCATGAACAGGACCTCGGTGAGGTCCGACAGCAGCGACTCCTCGGGATAGTCGAACCGGGCGGCGACGTCGGCGAGGTGGGGGCCGTCGTTGGCCACGACCCAGGGCACGATCGACAACAACCGCTCGAGGCGGCCTCCTGCGGTCAGACGGGTCATGGCTGCGGGGCCGGTTCGGCGATGGCGGCGAGCCAGTCGATCAGGTCATCGCGCAGGTCGGGTGGGGCGAGGACCTCGGCGTGATCGAGAAAGCCGCACACGAAGGACCGGAACGCGGCCTCGTTCGTGACGGTGAGCTCGAGTTCGACCGAGCCGTCGGGATGCTCGGCCGCCGCCGGTCCGATGGTGTGCACGGCCCAGGCGGCCTGATCGGCGTCGACCAGCAATCGGGCCTGCCGCGGCGGCTCGTCGCCGAGCTCCCACGGTTGCATCCGAACGCCCGTCGCTCCGGCGGCACGCTCGAACGCTGCGTCCTCGCCGGCGGCCACCTCACCATCGATGCGATCGATCCGGAAGTGCCGTTCTCCCGCGCGGACCCGGTCGAAGCCGGTCACATACCACCGCCCCCGCACGAAATCGAGTCGCCAGGGTTCCACGTCGCGCCGTTCGCCCCGGTAGTCGAACGTGATGACCCGGCGAGCGGCCACCGCGGCGAAGATCACCGCCAGGCGGGGATCGGTCGGGACCGACACGATGGTCTCGGCTCCGGCGCCCTCGACGCTGCCGCCGAGCTTGCGGAGGGCCGCGGCACCGCCGAGGCCCTCGACCCGCACGGCGCTGGCCGCGAGGTGCAGCGCTGCGAGTTCGTCGTTGTCGAGCCCGGGATCGGGCAGGTAGTAGTCGCTCTTGTGCACCCGGTACCCCTCGACGGGCGGATCGGAGCCGGGAATCGCCTCGAGCGAGATCGGCACACCCATCTCACGCAGGTCGTCCTTGTCGCGCTCGAAGGCGCGTCGGAACGAGGCGTCGTTGTCCGGGTACCCGTCGATACGGCGGCGCAGTTCGTCTGCACGGAGCGGCCGCTCGGTCTCGAGCAGCGCCGCGGTCAGGTTCAGCAGACGTTCGAGCTTGCCCACGCGGCTCTACAGCGAGTCGATGAGCTTCTCGACCCGCTCGTCGTATGCCTTGAACGGGTCCTTGCACAGCACGGTGCGCTGCGCCTGATCGTTGAGCTTGAGATGCACCCAGTCGACGGTGTAGTCGCGCTTGCGTTCCTTGGCCCGCCGGATGAACTCGCCACGCAGCCGGGCCCGGGTGGTCTGGGGTGGATACTCCACTGCCTGCGCGATGTCGGCGTCGACGCAGATGCGTTCGACCATGTCGCGTGCCTGCATCTTGTAGAACAGACCGCGCTGGCGATTGACATCGTGATATTGCAGGTCGATGAGCGCGAGGCGGGGGTCGGACAGCTCCAGCTCGTGTTTGGCCCGGTAGCCCTCGACCAGGTGGTACTTGGTCACCCAGTCGCACTCACGGCTCAGTTCCAGCGGATCCCGCTCGATCTGGCTGAGGCAGTGCTCCCACATGGTGAGGGCCTGCTTCTCCTGTGGGGACAGGTCGCGGCGCTCGGCGTAGCGGAGGGCCCGCTCGAGGTATTCGGACTGGATGTCGAGGGCGCTGACCTCGCGGCCGTTGGCGAGGCGCACCCGGCGACGGCAGGTGATGTCGTGGCTGATCTCGCGGATCGCCCGGATGGGATTCTCGAGCGTCATGTCGCGCAGGACGACGTTGGGTTCTTCGAGCATGCGCAACAGCAGCGATGCCGCACCGACCTTCAAGAAGGTGGCGTATTCGTTCATGTTGGAGTCGCCGACGATGACGTGCAGGCGGCGGTAGCGCTCTGCGTCGGCGTGAGGCTCGTCGCGGGTGTTGATGATGGGGCGTGAGCGGGTCGTCGCCGACGACACCCCTTCCCAGATGTGCTCTGCCCGCTGACTGAGGCAGAACATTGCGCCGCGCGCCGTCTGGAGGATCTTGCCGGCCCCGGCGTAGATCTGGCGGCTGACCAGGAACGGGATCAGGACCTCTGCGTAGTTCGCGAAGTCGTCCTTGCGGCTGGTGCAGTAGTTCTCGTGACAGCCATAGGAGTTGCCGGCCGAGTCGGTGTTGTTCTTGAACAGGTAGATGTCGCCGCGGATGCCTTCTTCTTCGAGCCGTTGCTCGGCACCGGCGAGGAGCTGTTCGAGGATGCGCTCGCCGGCCTTGTCGTGCGCGACGAGGTCGTAGATGGAGTCGCACTCGGGTGTGGCGTACTCGGGGTGCGATCCGACGTCGAGGTACAGCCTGGCCCCGTTGGCCAGGAAGACGTTGGAGCTGCGCCCCCAGGAGACGACCCGCCGGAACAGGTAGCGGGCGACCTCGTCGGGGCTCAGCCGCCGCTGGCCTCGCAGGGTGCAGGTGACGCCGTACTCGTTCTCGATGCCGAAGATGCGACGTTCCACCTCGTCAACCTAGCCGGGCGCCCGCGCCGTCGTCGGTCATGAGCCCAGCATCGCGGCGAGCTCGTCGCCTTCGATGCGCCGGAACGATCGACGGCCGTTGTGGGGGGCGAGTTCTGCGACCTCGAGGTCGTCGGGGGTGAGGGTGCGCTCGTCGCCGGCGAGGGCCGCGGTGGCGGCGGCGACGCCCTCGGCCAGGGTGAGGTCCGGTCGATAGGAGGCGGCGAAGCGATCGTGGATCGCCTCTGCCTCCCCACCCAGCACCGCGAAGTCGGACTCGTCGTTGACGGTGCCGTCGTAGAGGAGGTGGAACATCTGGGGCGAGTCGTCGCCGTCGTGAGGGATCTCCGCGACGAGGATCTCGACCTCCATCGGCTTGAGCTCGTGGGTGAAGACCTGCCCGAGGATCTGGGCGTACTGGTTGGCCAGACTGCGGGCGTCGACGTCGTCGCGGGAGTACGAGTAGCCCTTCAGGTCGGCGTGGCGGATGCCGGCGATCCGGAGCTGGTCGAACTCGTTGTACTTGCCGACGCCGGCGAAGGCGATGCGGTCGTAGATCTCGCTGACCTTGCGCAGCGTGTTGGAGGCGTTCTCGGCCACGATCAGGATCCCGTCGACGAACCGCAGGGCGATGAGGGCTCGGCCTCGGGCGATGCCCTTGCGGGCATAGTCCGCGCGGTCCTTCATCACCTGTTCGGGAGCGACGTAGAAGGGCATGTTCATCGTCGGACTCCTCAGTCGTTCGGGTTCAGGCGGCGGCGATCGTCGACGACGGCGGCGAACAGGTCGCGTGCCTCGTCGTCGTCGAGGCGGACGAAACCGTCCGCACCGATCGTGGCGATGATCGGATACACCCCACGCATGGCGTCGGGGCCGCCGGTGGCGGCGTCTTCGTCGGCGGCTTCGAACAATGCGCTCGCGCACAGCGCGACAGCCTCATTGCGCCCCTGGCCGTCGCGGTAGCCCAACTTGATGACGGTGGTGGCGTGGAGGCTGCCGCTGCCGGTGGTGGCGTACAGTGCCTCCTCGTAGCGCCCGCCCGTGACGTCGTACTGGAAGAGGCGGCCCACCTCGCGTCGGGTGTCGTAGCCGGCGAAGATGGGCACGACGGCCAGCCCCTGCATCGCAGCCGGGAGGTTCTGGCGCAACATCTGGCTGAGCTGGTTGGCCTTGCCCTCGAGGCTGAGCAGCTTGCCTTCGACCTTCTCGTAGTGTTCGAGCTGGAGCTGGAACAGCTTCACCATCTCGAGTGCCGGTCCGGCCGCTCCGGCGATGGCGACACCCGAATGGCGGTCGGCCGGGAAGACCTTCTCGATCGTGCGGTGCGCGATGTGATGGCCCGCGGTGGCACGTCGATCGCCGGCCAGCACCACGCCATCGGCGTAGCGCACGGCGACGCAGGTGGTCCCGTGGGGTACCAGCGCCGACACATCCGCCGTGGGCACCGGAGGAGCGCTCGTGGTGGCACGCAGCAATGCGGTGAAGTCCGGACCCGGATCGTTGTCGGGCCCGAAGTTCGGTAGCGTCACTCCCCGCCCTTTTGGATGTAGGACTTGACGAAGTCCTCCGCGTTGGTCTCGAGCACCTCATCGATCTCGTCGAGGAGATCGTCGAGTTCCGCCTTGAGTTTCTCACCGCTCTCGGACCGCGCCGGTGCGTCGTCCAGCTCGGACTCCTCGGTGCGTGACGGAGCCTGCCTCTTGACCTGCTCTCGCTCAGCCATTGTTGATCCTCGCTCGTTCGCTCGTGATCGGGTTCCGGACCATCGTACCGATCTCGGCGGGGGCCGCCGTGTCAAGCTCGACCCGGGAGTCGCGCCGGCGTTCGATCCCGGCTCAGCGTTCGAGAGCGGCCAGGAGTTCGGCGGGCTCGCTGCAGGTGTCGAAGAGGTCCTGTACATGGGCACGGGTGCCTCGTGTGGGTTCCATCATCGGGACCCGACGGAGCGGTTCGGTGCCGAGGTCGAACACCAGCGAGTCCCAGTTGGCGGCCACGATGCTCGAGGCCCAGCGGGACAGACAGGTGCCCCGGAAGTACGCACGAGTGTCCTCCGGCGGGTTGGCGATGCCCCATTCGGCCTCGGCGGGATCGACCACCGTCGCCAGCCCGAGCTTCGATGCGACCGACCGCTCCGGCCGCAGGTCGTGGTACTGCAGTGCGAGCGCGCGCAGCCGGGCGTCGCCCCAGTCGAGGCCGTGGCGATCGCGGTAGCCGTCGAGCAGGCGCTTCTTCGCGATCCAGTCGATGCGGTCCGCCAGACGATCGGGATCGTGTTCGAGGCCATCGAGGAGATCGCCCCAGCGTTCGATCACGTCGGTGCCGACATCGTGGCCGACCGCCTCGAGGCCGTGGCTGTCGGCCCAGGCGACCGCGGCGGCGTGGAGCTCGCGCTGGATCTCGAGTGCGGTGATGGTGGTGCCGTCGGCCAGGGCGAGCGGGCGGCGCAACGTCAGGTCGTGGCTGACCTGACGCATTGCGGCGACCGGGGATGCGAACACGAACTCCCGGGGCAACGCCGCGTCCTCGATCATCGCCAACACGATCGCGGTGGCCCCGACCTTGACCAGGGTCGCGACCTCGGAGATGTTCGCGTCGCCGCAGATGACGTGGAGCCGCCGGTACTTCTGAGCGTCGGCATGGGGCTCGTCGCGGGTGTTGATGATGGGCCGCTTCAAGGTGGTCTCGAGCCCGACCTCCTCTTCGAAGAAGTCGGCGCGCTGGGTGAGCTGGTACGGAACGGTTCCGGGTTCGACGCCGGGCAGTTCGCAGCCGATCTTGCCCGAGCCGGTGTAGAGCTGGCGGGTGACGAAATGGGCGGTCGCGTGCAGGACGATCTTGCCGAACGGCGTCGCCCGGTCCATGAGATAGTTCTCGTGGCAGCCGTAGGAGTTGCCCTTGCCGTCGGAGTTGTCCTTGTAGACGACCAGCTCCTCGCCGTCGGGCAGCAGCGCACGGGCTGCATCCATGGAGCGGCGCATGATGAGCTCGCCGGCCTTGTCGAACACGAGTACCGAGCGGGCGTCGGCGCACTCGGGGGTGGACATCTCCGGATGCGCGTGATCGACGTAGTAGCGGGCACCGTTGGTGAGCACGGCGTTGACGAGATGCGTCTCGATCTCGGGAGGCATCGAACCGATGGGAGACAGCCCGCGGGCGTCGTTGCCGGGCATCTCGTCCTCGAAGTCCCAGGTGACCCGCGGCGCGGGGCCCGGTGCGCCGGTGCGCAGCGTCTCGTGGAGATAGGCGTTGATCAGCAGTGACGACGCGGTGATGGGATTGGGCTCGGCGGTCCCGCGATGGACGATCGCGTACTCGGTTTCGATGCCACAGACCTTCGGGATGGCCACGTCGCGCTACAGGTATTGCCCGGTGGCGACGCGCTCGATGGAGCGCCCGCCCTCGGGGTCGCGATCCGCGTCGTGGATGAGCGTGCGGATGAACACGATGCGCTCGCCCTTCTTGCCCGAGATCTTCGCCCAGTCATCGGGATTGGTGGTGTTGGGCAGGTCCTCGTGCTCGCGGTACTCCTGGCGGATGGAGTCGGTGAGGTCCGAGAGTCGGATGCCCTTCTCTCCCCCATCGATGACCCGCTTGATGGCCAGCTTCTTGGCGCGCCGGACGATGTTCTCGATCATGGCCCCCGAGGAGAAGTCCTTGAAGTACATGATCTCCTTGTCACCGTTCTGGTACGTGACCTCGAGGAACTGGTTGGGCTCGTCGGTGCGGTACATCTCCTCGACGGTGCGTTCGATCATCGCCGCCACGGCCTTGTCGGCATCGCCGCCGCCGAGCTCGGCGATAGCCGAGGGAGAGATGGGAACCGCGGTCGTGAGGTAGCGACCGAAGATCGAGGCGGCCGACTCCTCGTTGGGCCGCTCGATCTTGATCTTCACGTCGAGGCGGCCGGGTCGCAAGATGGCGGGATCGATGAGGTCCTCGCGGTTGGAAGCGCCGATCACGATGACGTTCTTGAGTGTCTCGACACCGTCGATCTCGGCCAGGAGTTGGGGCACGATGGTCGATTCCATGTCAGAGCTGATGCCGCTGCCGCGGGTGCGGAACAGCGACTCCATCTCGTCGAAGAAGACGATGACGGGCCAGCCCTCCTCGGACTTCTCTCTCGCTCGCTGGAAGACGAGCCGGATCTGACGCTCGGTCTCGCCGACGTACTTGTTCAACAGCTCGGGGCCCTTGATGTTGAAGAAGTAGCTGCGTGCTTCCTTGTCGCCCGCGACCGACGGCACCTTCTGGGCGAGGCTGTTGGCGACGGCCTTTGCGATGAGCGTCTTGCCGCAGCCCGGCGGGCCGTAGAGGAGGATGCCCTTCGGAGCGGGGAGGTCGTAGTCGGCGAAGAGCTCCTGATGCAGGAACGGCAGCTCGACAGCGTCGGTGATCTGTTCGATCTGGGCGTCGAGGCCGCCGACGTCGGCGTAGGAGATGTCCGGAACCTCCTCGAGCACGAGCTCTTCGACCTCGGGCCGTGGCAATGACTCGAGCAAGAGGTCTGCCCTGCCGTCGAGCAGGAGGCTCGCGCCGCTGCGCAGGGGCTGGCCTATGAGGGCATCGGCCAGTTCGACGACGCGCTCTTCGTCGGCACGGCCGACGACCACGGCGCGTCGGCCATCGGCGAGCACCTCTTTGAGCGTGACGATCTCGCCGGTGTGGTCGGCCGAACGGGCGAGCACCACGTTGAGGGACTCGTTCAGCACCACTTCCTGACCGCGGACGAGGCGCCGGTTGTCGATCTCGGGATGCAGTGCGACCCGCATCTTGCGGCCGGAGGAGAACACGTCGACGGTGCCATCGTCGTTGGTGGCCAGATAGGTCCCATATGCCGACGGTGGCTGGGTGAGCTTCTCGACCTCTTCGCGCAGCGCCGCGATGTGATCGCGGGCCTCTCGCAGCGTGTAGGTCAGTTTCTCGTTCTGCGAGACCGCCTGTGCCAGCTGTCCCTTGGTCTCGAGGAGTCGCTCCTCGAGCGTGCGGACCCGCTTCGGCGCATCCTGGATTCGCCGGCGCAAGGTGACGAGCTCGTCCTCGAGCAGCCGGGCCTGGGCCCGCAGCGCGGCGATCTCGTCTTCTTGGCGGCGGATCCGGTTCTCGAGCTCTGTGCGGTCGATCGGACTCACCTCCGTCAGGGGCTGACCAGATCTGACCCTACACCCGGTGCCGGGCGGAGAGCCTTCTCCTGGCGGACGAATATTCGCGAGATCGACAGTGTTTATTGTCGGACCTCGACTACCATGGAACCACGCCGATGGACAGGTGCCGGCGACGGCACGGGCAGCTCGTCGGCGTCGAGGTCCCGAAGGGCCCGGCCGCAATGGTCGGGGTCGGCGGATTCGGCCTCGGCTCTCTCCGAGAGCGTATGCTGCCCGGCCACAACAACGCTCGACGGAAGGGCAACGATGAAGGTCTGGATCGATCAGGACCTCTGCACCGGTGACGGCCTCTGCGAAGAGATCGCGCCCGACGTGTTCACGCTCCTCGACGATGGCTTGGCCTACGTCAAAGAGGGTGACAAGGTCTTCAGTGACCCCGGCGGACCCGAGGGTCTCGCCGTCGTCCCTGCAGGACAGGAAGAAGCGACCATCGAGTCCGCCGAGGAGTGCCCCGGCGAATGCATCTTCATCGAGGTCTGAGCCGACAGAGGCGCTGACGTCCACCGACGTCGGCACACCAACCATCTCCGCGATGCCCGCCGGCAACGGCGGGCATCGTCGCGCCGGTGCGGAACCGGTGGCGTACCGGCGCGACAACGTGACGTCGCAGCGCGACGTCACGGCCTGGGGATGAGGACGGATCGCCGAGCGTGTCAGTCGGCGATGCGGCGTGCCGAGGTCAAGAACGCGGTGTGGGCGACCATGCGATGGTCGGGGCGCACCGCCTGGCCCTCGATGTGCCAGCCACGATGGAGGACCTCGATGGTCTGCGCCATCGCATAGGGGCCCTCGTCGAGCTCCGCACGGACCCGGGCGGCCTGGGTGATGCTCGGGGTGTAGGCCACGACGGTGCCGCCCGGGCGCAGCACCTCACGCAGGTGCGGGATGACGTTCCACGGCTCGGGGAGATCGAGGATGGCTCGATCGATGTCGGTCGCGTCGATGCCGTCGTAGCTGTCAGCGAGCGCGACGTGGTAGCGCTCGAGTGCAGCGGGGCCGAGGAATGTCTCGATGTTCTTCACCGCACGTGACGCGAAGTCCTCGCGGATCTCGGCGCCGAAGATCTCGGCTCCGGCCCGCAACAGCGCGATCGACAACGCGCCCGAGCCGAGGCCCGTCTCGAAGACCCGGGCGCCGGGGAAGATGTCGGCGAGCATCATGATGGCGCCGAGGTCCTTCGGGTAGATCACCTGCGCGCCCCGGGGCATCTTCAACACGACATCGGCCAGTGTGGGCCGTACGACCAGGTAGGAGGCGCCGCCGCTCGACGACACCGTCACCCCGGCGGGCCCCCCGATCAGCGCGTCGTGTTCGACGAGGCCGGAGTGCGAATGGAAGGCCTTGCCGGCCACCAGGGGGAACAGATAGCGCCGATCCTTGCGATCGACGAGCAGGACGAGTTCGCCGGCGACGAGTTCGGCTCCGCCGGGTCCGCCGTCAGCCACGGCGCCGGCCGCGTCGCTCCTCGCGCCTCGCCTTCTTCGCGAGCTTCTTCTCTGCGGCGGGGCTGAGCGGCTCGTGCACCACCACGACGCGTTCGCCGGGGCCGAGTTCTCGCGTGTAGCGCGGTGTCGGGTCGGTGACACCGACCAGCCGGCCGAGCCAGTGGAAGATCCAGGCGGCGCCGCCGAGAGCGAGCCATGTCCGGTTGCCGCCGAAGACACCGGCGAAGATGGCCTTGCGGCGTGCGAACACCATCGGCCTGAGGAACCTGAAGAAGCTGCGCATGGCGCTGGGTCTCGATCCTGGTCGGCCGTGTCAGACCCGGCGGATCTCGACGACGGTGCGGCTCTGGGATCCCCGCTTGCGCCCGAGGACGAACACCAGGATCAGAAGCAGCACGGCCGCGACGATGCCGACCTTCTTGCCGACGTCTTTGGCCGAGCCCGCAGCGCTGTCGAGGTTGGCGGCGAGCTCGACGAACTTGGCTTCGATGTCCTCTTTGGAGATCTTCTGGGACGGATTCACGGGGACGGTCACGACTTCTCCTCGGCCCGGTCGCTGTCGGAGAAGCTGCGGGTCATGGCCCATGCGGCGATCCCGACGAACACCATCAACAGCGCGAAGGCGATCAGGTACGGTAGATACGAGGTCCGTCCGCTCTCGAAGGCACTGGTCTCGCTCTGGAGCACCCGCAGGACGCCGAAGGCCAGGTAGGCGAGGCCGACGGCGACGAGGAGCGCTCCCGCGACCCCGAAGGCCACCCACTTGCCCAGCAGCTGCAGCGGCCCGACCGTCTCCTGGCGTGCGTATTGGGTGAGCATCGCCTTGAGCTCGTTGGCCGTGTCGATGGGTGACTTCTCGTTCTTTGGCTCGGGCACGTGTCCAGACTCCTCCGCTCCGCCGGCGCCACTCTAGGCCTCGCGCCGGCGCGCCGCACCCGTTGCCGGTACCCCGCTCCCCTGCTCTCCACACTCGGGGTCGGCGCAGACGGGCGCTACCGGGCGGATCGGCCGCTCGCCAGGCGGTGGCGCAGCACGACTTCGGCGTCGCCGAGCAGCTCGTCCACCAGGGAGAGCCGTCCCTCCGGGGTGGACGCGGCCAGGATTCGTTGGCGGTCGAAGGAGCCGAACGGCGACAGCGTGGCCGCCTGGTACCCGGCCAGGACCGGGTCGGTGTCGAGTTCGATCGTCGCAGGCGGTGCCGGGTCGCCCAGTTCGGCTTGCAGGGCCAGGACCTGACGGAGGCGGGCGATGACCGCGTCGACCGTTGCCGAGAGGTCGGTGTCGGGTTGATCGTCGAGCCAGGGTTCGACCATCGCCCGGGGGAACGGATCGTCGGGCAACCACTCGTCGATGCGGATGCGCCGCGTCCCGACACAGGCCAGCACCCAGCGGCCGTCGTCGAACTGCTCGGCATCGATGATCTGCGCGACGGTGCCGATGTCGGTTCGCAGATCGCCCCCTCCGACCTCGCTGCCGCGTTCGATGAGGCACACGCCGAACTCCTTGTCGCCGGCGAGGCACTGCTCGGCCAGCGCCCGGTAACGGGGTTCGAACACGTGCAGCGGCAGCACCATGGTCGGGAAGAGGACGCTCCCGAGCGGGAACATGGGCAGCTCGTGCAGCGGGGACATCGTCGCATGGTGGCACGCGGATGGCCTCCGGCGGGGATCACCCCGGTGCTGTTGTGTCGGGCGCTATCCGCCGAGGACTGCGAGCACGTTGGAGTAGTCGTCGGTCCACAGCGGACCGTCGCCGGCCACGGGAGCCCACCGCTCGTCGATCGCATCGATCGTGGTGGCAGAACGGGCCACCGCTACCCAGATCGACGGCGCAGCGCCGGTGTCGAAGGCATCGGCATCGGGCACGTAGTCGATCGTGCGGACCGTCAGCCCCATCGTCGACCCGATGCGTTGGACCACCGGCGCGAGGTCGAAGTGCCGGTTCGAGACGTGCAGCAGCAACAGGCCGTCGGGTTCGAGATGATCGAGGTACGTGGCGATCGCCTCTCGGGTCAGCAGATGCACCGGGATGGCGTCTGAGCTGAAGGCGTCCACCACGACGACGTCGTGGAGGGCATCGCTGCGCTCGAGCTCGATACGGCCGTCTCCGACGACGACCTCGACGGCGGCGGGTGTGTCCCGCAGATAGGTGAAGTACGTCGGATCGGACGCGATGTCGACCACGACCTGGTCGATCTCGTAGAAGGTGAACCGGTCCCCCACCATGCCGTAGGCCGCGATCTCGCCCGCACCGAGGCCGATCAGCGCGGCGTCCATCGGTTGTCGGGGCGCATCGAAGACCGGACCGAGGGGGCCGTCGGGGTGGTAGTAGGTGGTGGGGCGCCCCGCACGGTCGGGGTGTTGGGAGCCGTGGATGGTGGTGCCCATCTGCAGGACACGTCCGCCACCGTCGGTCTCGAGCACGGCGTAGGTCCCGAAGAACGAACGGTCCTCGGCCACGACGTCGGCACCGGTCACCCCCACACCCACGGCCATCACCGCGGCCATCGTGAAGGCGAAGACCATCGGCGGCCTCCGCAGCACGATCAGGCCGGCGGCGGCCATCACGAGCGTTGCGAGCTGCACCTCGGCGCCGTGGTGCAGCCAGGCCCCCACCCCGACCATCACGGCGGTGAGCCCAAGGACGGGCAGGTGGTGGCGGCTCCCTGCGACCGCCGGGACCAGCAGCAGGGCACCCAAAATGGCCAGTGGGTACTCCCACAGGCGGGTGAACACCACCGGTGCCACCAGCGCGACGAACGAGCCGCCGAGGACGCCGCCGAGGGAGACCCATGCGTAGAACTCGGTCAGACGGCTCGCCGGGGGACGGTCGGCGGCCAGGCGCCCGTGTGCGAGCAGCGCGGCGGCGAACAACCATCCCAGGTGCAGGCCCAGCGCGAGCCCGATCGGAACGCGCCCGAGGAAGGTCAACGCGAGTGGGATGGCCCCGATGACGACGGCCCGACCGGCGATCGATGTGACCCGTTCGGGGTCCTTCACGCCGAACGCCACGATGAAGGTGGCGAGGTACAGCACCAGCGGCAGGATCCACAGAAGCGGGAACGACGCGATGTCGGTGCTGATGAAACGCGTCGCGCCGAGCAGGAGCGCGGACGGGACGAAGGACCACGCCACCCACCGGGCTCGCCGGGGCCCGGCGATCGGAGCACATCGGGCAACGACCCGCGCGGCGACGGTTCCCCGATGTGCCGGCACGAGCACTGCGGCAACGACGGTGCAGACCAGGAAGGCCACGTAACCGCCGGTGAACAGACCGGCCTGCGCGTCGAGGCCGAGATGGCGTTCGATCACGAACGGATAGGCGATCAGCGCGGTCAGCGAACCCACGTTGCCCGCCGCGTAGAGGAAGTACGGGTTGTCCGCATTGGGATGATCGGTGGCTGCGAACCACCGCTGCAGCGTCGGACTGGAGGTGGCCAACGCGAGGAACGGCACCCCGACCATGATCGCGAGGACCCCCAGCGTGGCGACGATCGGATCGCGACCGGCATCGAGCGACCAGTCGCCGGGCACGGTGAGGGGCAGGAAGGCGAGCGGGAGAACGAGCAGCACGAGATGGGCGTAGCGATGACGTGCCACCCCCAGCACCGACGTGCCGATGTGGGCCAGCAGGTAGCCGGCCAGCAAGGCCGCCTGGAAGAACACCATCGCCGTGTTCCAGAGGCTGGCGGTGCCACCCGCACGGGGCAACAACAGGCGCCCGATGATCGGCTGCACCAGGAAGAGCAGGGTCGAACCGAGCAGGCTCGCCATGGTGAACACCACGACGGTCGCTCGGTCCCGGGCGAGCGACCGACCGGCCGTGGCGATCGGTACGTCGCCGACCGGGGAGGTCACCGCATCGGCGACGGCGGTCGCAGGAGGAGTCACCGCCAACCATCGACCGAACGGCGATGACGTTGAGCCGCCCGTGAGGGCGGGGAACCAGCGCGGTGTGCTCAGCCCCCGGCTTCGACGCCGGCGCCCACCGGGACGAGATCTTCGAGCGGCGGACCCTCCGGATAGCGCGCCAGCAGCGCCGGGAAGGGCGCCTGCCACCGCTCGATGTCCTCGGGGGTGATCTCGCGCTCGGGGCCGGTGTTGATGATCAACGCGAACGTGACCTCGACCCCCCGATCGGTGGTGAAGTAGCCCGACAGCGCCGACGACCGTGCGAGGTAGCCGGTCTTGGCCCGGATCCGTCCCTCGAAGGGCGTGTTGCGGAACACGTCGCGCATGGTCCCGGACTCGCCTGCGACCGGCATGGCCGCCCGGATGGTGGCCTTGTGGGCGGGGAGCTCGAGCGCGTCGTGCACCAGCGAACAGGTCAGCCGGTTCTGGTCGCTGAGCCCGGAGCCGTCGACAGCGAAGAGCCCGGCGTCGGTGAGCCCGGCGCCGCGCAGGCTGGCGCTCATGGCCAGCGTGCCCGCGGTGGTGCTGCCCCGCTCGGCCGATGCGACGCCGAGCTCCTTGACGATCAGCTCGGCGGTGGTGTTGTCGGAGTTGACGAGCATCTGGGCGACGATGTCCGACATTGGTGGGGACTGCCATGTGACCAGATCCCGCAGCCGGCCTGGCACCTCCTCGGCGACCTGGGGGCCACCGGCGATGGTGACGGATCGTTCTGCGAGCAGCGCCGAGAGGTTCGCTCCGAACTGCAGCGCCGGCTGCTCGGCGCGCGGCAGCGGCGGGGGTTCGGTGCCGCGCGGCACGTCCTGTGACGCGTAGGCGTTGTCGAGGCCGAGGAAGCCGTCGTCCATCGTCGCTGCGCCGAGCACCCCGACCTGACCCTGCTCGAGGAACCGTGCCGGCCAGCCGTCGACGGCTCGCTCGGTGTCGTACCGGCTCTCGTCGACGAAGATGCGCCCCGTGACCCGGTTGAGGTTCACCGCGATGATCTGGTCGGCGAGGGCATCGGCGCTGGTGTGGACGTCGCTGTCGCTACGCGGCTGTACCTGGCGGTAGGCGTCGGTCATGACGACGGGGTCGCCGCCTCCGAAGACATAGATGTCGCCGTCGAGCACACCGTCGGCGCTGGGGCGGGCCGTGGCCGCGACGCGCGTCTCGTAGACGAAATCGGGGCCCAGGGACTCGAGCGCGGCGACCGCGGTGAGGATCTTCATGTTCGACGCCGGGATCATCGCGCGCTCGGGCTTGTGTTCGAAGATGCGCTCGCCGCCGGCCGAGGCGATGAAACAGGACCCGGGTGGGAGGCCGTTGGTCCACTCCTGCAGTTCTGCGATCAGGGCATCGTTGGCCCCGGGCGGGGTGAGCAGCTCAGGGGCCCGCCGGAACGAGAAGACCGGGGTGACCGGGCCCTCGGCGGTCGCGACCGTCTGTTCGGGCGGCGCAGGCAGCTCCTCGTTGCCGAAGCGGTCGACGGCGACCGTCGTCGCCACCAGCGCGACGAGGAGGATCGCAGGCAGGCTGAACCGTCTGATGTGGGCGAGCACCCCGCCATGCTAGGACTGCGCCGGGCGCCGTCGGGTGACACCTCCGGGCGGACACGGCGCCGCTGACGGCACTCGATCGACACTCGCCGACCTGGCACCGTCACCCGACCCGGGGAAGCCGATTGCGCCGGGTCAGGTGGTGGCGTCGCGCCTGCGCTGGTGGGACCACATCGCTGCGAGGGCTCCGACCGCTGCGGCAGGCGACGGCAGGCACGGCCAGCCGAGCTCTCGGAGTGTGGCCGGGCCGGGATTGGCCGGATCGGCGATACCGAGCTCGCTGGCAACGATGATCGGCTTGCCGTGCCGGTGTGACGTCTCGACGACGGCGCGGGCGTAGCGCTCTTCCTGGCGCTCGTGGAATCCGGCCATGCGGGCCATGCCCTCGACGAGTTCGGGATCGGCGTCGTCTGCCGATGCGACATGGCTCTCGCGATAGGCGCGGGCCGTGTTGCCCTGGATGCCGAGCCCGATGTAGACGAGCGCGTCGACGTCGGGGTGACCGCAGATGAGATCGATGACGGCCGGGATGGTGTCACGGGTCTCGCCGCCGGCGAGATCGACCGGATTGCTCCGTGACCATCGCGGCGGGACCAGCTCGCCGATGGCGTCGTGCAGGTCGGCGGGCAGCTCCATGAGCTCCAGGTCCGAGGCCGCGACGGCATCGGCAGTGAGCACTCCCCAGCCGCCGGCGGTGGTCAACACGACGGTGCGTGGGCCCTTCGGCAGGGGGTTGGTCGCGAACGTGGCAGCCAGGTGATACGCGACGTCGATACCAGGGGCACGGATGGCCCCGGCCTGGGACAGCATCCCGTCGAAGACGCGGTCGTCGCTGGCGAGCGATCCGGTGTGGCTCGCCGCGGCCCGGGCGCCCGACTCCGACACCCCGCCCTTGACGACGATCACCGGCTTGGTGGCCGTGGCGGCCCGGAGCGACTCGAAGAACCGGCGGCCGTCGGGTACGCCCTCGACATACACGATGACGACCGCTGTCTCGTCGTCGGCGGCCATGTAGTCCAGGTAGTCGGCGATGCCGACCATGGCCTGGTTCCCGGCGCTGACAGCCCTGCTGATTCCGACATTGCCCTGGCGGGCGAGGTTCATCACGGTCGAGACCAGATTGCCCGACTGGCTGGCGATGCCGATGCGCCCCGCCGGCGGGTAGGGGGCGACGATCTGGGACCACAGCTTCGCCGGGGTCGAGACGAGGCCCTGACCGTTGGGGCCGGCGAGCACCATGCCGAGCTCCTCGGCGAGCGCGACCAGCTCCTGTTCGGCCCGCAGCCCCTCCTCGCCGAGCTCGCGGAAGCCCCCCGACACGACGAAGGCGCCACGGATCCCCTTGGCGGCACTCTGACGCAGGACCTCCGGGATGGCGGCGCCGGGCGCGCAGACCATCACCAGGTCGGCGACACCCTCGGGGACCTCGTCGACCGAGGCGAGCGTCTGGATGCCGAGCACAGACGGCCGCTCGGGGTTGGTGGCGAACACCGGCCCCTCGAAGCCGGCGTCGAGGACGTTGTGCAGTGCCACGAACCCGAACTTGCCGGGGTGGGTGGATGCCCCGGCGACGACGACGCCGCGGGGCTCGAACAGCGGTGTGAGATCGAGCCTCGACGCCTCGCCTCCTGGCCCTTCGGGCCGGGCCGGCCGGCCTCGCTCAGCGCTCATCGGAGGACCACCAGGGCGTCGACAGCGATGGGGCGGCCGTCGCGCACGATCAGGGGGTTGACGTCGACGGACTCGATGTCGGGCCGGTCCTCGATCGCGGCAGCCAGGCCGACCAGCGTGTCGACCACGGCGTCACGATCGACGGCGGGCTCGCCACGGAAGGGACCGAGGAAGCCGGGGTTCGCGAGGTCGTCGAGCATCGAGGCGATCTCGGCGCGGGTGGCGGGCAACAACCGGAAGGCGACATCGGCGAGCACCTCGGCGAAGATGCCGCCGATGCCGAGCATCAGCACCCGTCCGAACTGGGGGTCCTCGGTGACGCCGGCGATGAGCTCGCGGTTGCCGGCGATCTGCTCGGCGATCAGCAGTTCGGCGCCGTCGGGGCCTGCCGCCAGCAGCTCGGTGGCCGCCGCCTGGACCGCTTCGGCCGACCCGAGCCCGAGGCGGACCCCGCCGATCTCGGTCTTGTGGGTGATGGCGGCGCCGCACAGCTTGACGACGCAGGGAAAGCCCACCTCGGCGGCCGCGGCGACGGCTTCGTCCGGGGTGGCGACCACCCGTTCGGTGCTGACGGGGACGCCGTGGTCGGCCAGCAGCCGTTTGGAGTCGTGTTCGGAGAGTGCTGCAGAGGTGCTCACGGGCGGTCACGGTAGCCCTGCCGGCATCGGCGCGCAGGTTGGCCCGGTTGTGCTGCCCACGCCGTCCGGGCGTAACCGAGCCGGCCTCGGGGTAGTCCGAAGGTGGCACCCGTCGTCCACGAAAGCCGCCCGCCTCGATGCTCACCGACCTCCTGCTCGTCCTCTCGGTCTCGTTCGTCCTCACCCAGGTCGCCATCTTCACGACGACCATCTACCTCCACCGCTGCCTGACCCATCGCGCCGTCACGTTCGCGGCCCCGGTCGCCGCTGTGTTCCGCCTCCTGACCTGGCTCACGACCGGCATCCGCCCCCGCCAGTGGGTCGCGGTGCACCGCAAGCACCATGCCCACACCGACACCGACGACGACCCGCACTCCCCCGTCGTCCTCGGCTGGTGGCGCGTCCAGCTCACCAACGTCGCGCTCTACCGACGTGCCGCCGCCGACCCCGCCGTCGTGGCCAAATACGCGAAGGACCTACCGGCGACCCGTCTCGACCGGGTCCTGTTCGACCATGCGCTCGTGGGCCTCGGTCTCCTCGTGGCAGCACTCGTGTTGGTCCTCGGGCCCGTCGCCGGGGCGCTCGCCGCTGGTGTGCACTTCGTCGCGTATCTGGCGTTGAGCGGCTCGGTCAACGGTCCGGGACATCATTTCGGGCGGCGCACCTTCGCCGGGACCAGTGCGACCAACCTGCGTTGGCTCACCCTGCTCACCGCAGGCGAGGGCCTCCACAACCATCACCACGCCGCTCCGACCTCGGCCCGGTTCGCCCGCAAGTGGAGCGATCTCGACCTCGGCTGGTGGGTGATCCGCGCCGCGCGGGGCGTGCGTCTCGCCGAGGTCCGCCACGACGATGTCGACGCGCTCGCCGGTCGCAGCAACCGGGGCTGACCCGCCCGACCGCGGCCGAGGCCAGGAGATCGACGCCCACCCCTCGGTCTCCCCGGGGCATCGGGCCCGCCGGTACGGTGGGTGAGCCGCCGCTCGTGGCGGCATGAAGGACCGACCAGAGAGGACCGACGTGGACATCGTCGCCGCCGTTTTCATCGACGACATCGAACTGCGCCAGGTACCGGGCCCATCGACACGCATCGACTTGCGGGGCATCCAGTTCTCGGCGCCCGCTCCGCATCCGGTGCCGCTGACCTGGGCGCCGCACCTGGTGGTCCTCGTGCGCTGCGCGGAGGACGAACCCGGCACCGGGGCGCTCGAGGTCACCTACCACATGGGTGGCGAACAGGTCGCCCGCAACGTCCAGCCCCTGCAGGTCGAACCCGGTCGGTTCAGCTACCGATTGGTGCGCGGTGAGGTCGACTTCACCGAGTACACGACCGTGGAGGCGCACTGTCGCATCGACCGCGGCCACACGGTCGTGGTCCCCTACACCCTGATGCCCCCCGTCGACGACGTCGACGAAGGTGGTGCACCCTGAAGCGCTTCGGGGCCGCACTGTCGGAGCACCCGCTGCTCGGACACGCGACCGGCGAGGTGGTGGGCCAGGTGCTCGACGCCGTCGGCCCCGAGCCGGACGTGGCGATGGTGTTCGTCACGGGTGGCCACCTCGGCCAGATCGACGAGGTCGTCGACGCGGTGCGCACCATGCTGGCGCCGCGGGTGCTGGTGGGGTCCTCGGCGGTGTCGATCATCGGCAACGCCCGCGAGGTCGAGGAGCGCCCGGCGATCAGCTTGTGGGCCGGTCGCATCGATGGCGCCGTTCCTGTCCGGATGGACGCGCGACGCAGCACGGGCGGTTGGGCCATCGGGGGCTTCCCGACAGACGTCACCGACGGCACGATGGTGTTGATCACCGACCCGTTCTCGTTCCCTGTCGACGGCCTGTTGCCCCAACTGCACGAGCGGGTGCCCGACCTCGCGGTCATCGGTGGTCTGGCGTCGGCGTCGGCGGTACCGGGCGGCAACCGCCTCGTGCTCGACGGCGCGGTTCACACGGGCGGCGCAGTGGGCATGATCGTGCCACCCGGCACCATCGAGCCCGTCGTCTCCCAGGGATGCCGACCCATCGGCGATCCCTTCATCGTCACCGCGGTCGACCGCAACGTGGTGCTCGAGCTCGGCGGCAGACCGGCCGCAGACCGGCTCCGGGAGCTCGTCGCAGGGCTCGACGAGGAGACCCGAGCCCTCGCCGCGCGGGGTCTGCACGCGGGCATCGTCGTCGACGAGCGACTGGTCGAGTTCCGCCGTGGCGACTTCCTGATCCGAGGCGTCATGGGCATCGACGCCGATCGCGACGGCGTCGCGATCGGTGCACCCGTGCAGCTCGGCCAGACGATGCAGTTCCAGGTTCGTGATGCACGCACCGCCAGCGAGGACCTCCGCACCCTGCTCCAAGGGCGCAACGCTTCGGGGGCTCTCGTGTTCACCTGCAACGGCCGTGGCTCACACCTGTTCGACGAAGCAGATCACGATGCCGCAGCCGCGCACGAACTCCTGGGCGCGCCGGCGCTGGCAGGCATGTTCTGCGCCGGCGAGATCGGCCCGGTCGGCACCGAGAACCACCTCCACGGCTTCACCGCGTCGCTCGCCCTGTTCTCCTGAGCCGCGCTGCCGCCGGCCCGACGTGCGGTCGGCCGAACGGTGTCTTTCCGGCGCGAGCCGGCTCGAGTGCATCGGACGGCCGGGTTCGTTACCTCTGTCGGACACGAACGGTTGCCGGGGCTGCGGGCGGCCGGGTGATGGCGCGCTGCTCGATCTGCGTCAGCCGGTTGCTGCCGACCGCAACGGCAGCGAGTCCGAAAACGGCCGTGAGAGCCCATGCGGCAGGTCTGCTCATTATTGCCTCTCCGGCCGCTGCCACAGCGACGACTGCGTTCACGAGAACGAACTGGGCAGCGAACACGAGCTTGCGCGTGAGTGCTCGGCGCCCGCTCGGCAGCCACTCCACCAACCCGAGCACGGTCAACGTGTTGATCAGCACAGTTGCCATCAGGGTGACCGCCGGCCCGGTGTCGCCGAACTTCAGTCTCTCGTCAGGCTCGAACGAGCCCCCCAACGCGTGGACGACGAGGAGTGCCCACACCATGGGGCCGATCGTCAGACCGGCCCAGCGGGCCGCATCGAGGAGTTGCTTCATGCGCAGGTCGCCAGCAACCGTGCCCGATCCACGAGGAGCATGTTCCCAGACCGTTCGAACGGACGGAGGGGCGGGGGGCTGGGGCACCACGTAATCGGCGTACACAGGCGCCGGCACCACGGGGGCCACTGCGACGGGGGCCGGTGCGACGGGGGCCGGTGCGACGGGGGCGTCGTGTGTCTGATCGTTCCCGTTCTGGTGCCCTACGGGCCTCTCCCCGGCGTCTGCCGCGACGACCGTTGCGCAGACAGCGGCCACCAGAACGAAGAGGGACAGCAGCGTCCACGCGATGGATCGGTCCGAAACCAGCGCGCCGAGCACAGCGGACAACAGAACGAGGAGTAGCACCATCGCCGACTGCACGCCCAGCAAGACGATGGACACATACGCCCGGCGTCGCGCCGCGATGAACTGAACTGCGCAGAAGACGACCAGTGAGCTGATGGCCGCAGCGATCAGGACGGAGATCAGCTGGTCCAGCAGCGCTGGCCCGCTCGTCTCGAAGGTCTCGAACGATCGCCCGATCGCCAGGACGAAGATGACCCCGTAGACCGGCGGCGCCAGCGTCAGCCAGATCCATCGGGCTCTCGGGTCCCACTCCGGGACGGTCGTCGGGGGAACATGCCGGCGGACGGCGTTGGCCACCACGTTGGCACCCCACTCGACGGGCGCGATGGCCAGAGCGAGTGCCAAGGGGACCATGACGACCAGCCCCAGGGGTCCCAAGAAGATTGCGGCGAGGCCGGCGCCGACGACGAACGGGACAAAGAGCACGGTTGCGAACTGGACGACCAGCACGGTGGTGGCCATGCGCGCTCGGCACCCACGCGGGAACAGCTGAACCAACCCGACGACGATGAGCGAGCTGATCAACACCGCGCTCCAGTCCGAGGACTCCAGCGCGAGCGCGGCGAGGACCCCGAACATCATCGGGCCGATCGTCAGGCCGGCCCATCGGACCGTCTGGAGCTTCGGTTCCATGCCCCGCTCATCGGGAACCGTGCCTTCGGGATGAGCCAGCACGTTCCGCAACAGTCCCGAGGGCCCAGTTGCCTGCACAGCCCGGGGGAGCGCCGGCTCGGGCCCGCCCGTTGTCGGCCGGGTTTCGGGCATCTCGGCTGCACCTTCCCCCGGAGGCTCTATCGTGGCGCGCCGACGACGACGTGCCAGCCGGAGGCCCATCCCGTGACCGATCCATCCACTGCGACGCCCCGCGCTTCGGAGGCGTTCGACAAGCGAGCAATCGAGGTCATCCGGGGGCTCGCGATGGATGCCCCCCATGCGGCCAGGTCCGGTCATCAGGGCACCGCGATGGCGCTCGCTCCCCTGGCGCATGTGCTGTTCAGCCGCATCATGACCTACGACGCCGCGGCACCGGATTGGCCCGATCGCGACCGGTTCGTGCTCAGCGCCGGCCACGCGTCGATCCTGCAGTACTCGATGCTGTACCTGGCCGGCTTCGGCGTCGAGCTCGACGACCTGCGCGACTTCCGTCAGTGGGACTCCATCACTCCGGGCCATCCCGAGGTCCACGTCACCCCGGGCGTCGAGGTCACCACCGGCCCGCTCGGGCAGGGATTCGCCAATGCCGTCGGGATGGCCATCGCCGAGCGGTGGCTCCGGGCGCGTTTCGGCAGCGACGTCTCGGACCATCACACCTTCGTCATCTGCGGCGACGGCGACCTCTCCGAAGGCGTCAGCCACGAGGCCGCCTCGCTCGCCGGTCACCAGCGTCTCGGGCGCCTCATCGCCGTCTACGACGACAACCGCATCACCATCGACGGATCCACGGAGCTCGCGCTCTCCGACGATGCCCCGAAGCGGTTCGCCGCCTATGGCTGGAACGTCATCGAGCTCGGCGAGCAGGCCGAGGACCTCGATGCCATCGAGGTTGCGCTGCGGACGGCGATGGACACCGCCGATGCGCCGTCGCTGGTGGTGCTGCGGAGCCACATCGCCACCCCGTCGCCCACCAGGACCGGCGACCCGGCCGCCCACGGGTATGCGTTGGTCGACGACGACATCGCCGCCACCAAGGAGGTGCTCGGTCTTCCCGTCGACGAGGCCTTCCACGTACCCGACGAGGTCGTCGACACCTACCGCGAGATCGGCGCCCGGGGCCGCGATGCTCGTCTGGCGTGGGAGGCCCGGATGGCGGACCGCACCGAGGACCGGACCGTCATCGACGCCTGCCTGGCAGGGCGTGGGCTCCCCGGTTGGGAGACCCGCCTGCCCCACGGCACCGTCGGCGAGCAGGTCGCGACTCGCAAGGCCTCCGGCTCGTGCCTCGTCGCAGCTGCCGCCGAGGTCCCGGGCCTGGTGGCCGGCAGCGCCGATCTCACTGCCAACACCGGCACCGAATTGAGCGACGCCGCCCTGATCTCCGCCGAGGAGCCGGGCGGCCGTCAACTGCACTACGGCGTGCGCGAGCATGCGATGGGCTCGATCATGACCGGCATGGCGCTCCACGGGGGCATCCTCCCGGTGGGCGGCACGTTCCTCGTCTTCAGCGACTACATGCGCCCCGCCATCAGGCTCGCGGCGCTCAGCGAGGCAAAGGTCATCTACTCGTTCACCCACGACTCGGTCGGCGTCGGCGAGGACGGACCCACCCATCAGCCGGTCGAGCAGCTCATGTCGCTGCGGACCATCCCGGGCCTGCGCGTCATCCGGCCCGCCGATGCCAACGAGACCGCTGCAGCCTGGCGCATCGCCGTCGACGGCGACGGCCCCACAGCGCTCATCCTCACCCGTCAGAACGTGCCCGTGCTCGACGGCACCGACGCCGAGGCCACCGATCGTGGTGCCTATGTGCTGCGCGACGTCGAGGACCCCGAGGTCGTGCTGATCGGCACGGGCTCGGAGGTGTCGGTCTGCATCGATGCCGCCGAGGCGCTCGGCCGTGAGGGCATCGCGGCGCGGGTCGTGTCGATGCCCAGCTGGGATCTCTTCGGTGCCCAGGAACCCGACTACGTCGATTCGGTGCTTCCTCCGGAGGTGCCGACCGTCTCGATCGAGGCGGGGGTCACCCTCGGCTGGGAACGCTGGGCCGACATCACCATCGGCATCGACCGGTTCGGTGCCTCGGCGCCGGGCAGTACGGTCATGGAGAAGCTCGGCATCACCGCCGGCGCCGTCATCGAAGCCGCGAAGGCGGCCATCGAGACCGTCTAGACGGTCGGGCGGCGCCGGGATCTCTCGAACGAAAGGCCCGTTGCCATGACCCGCTTGCACGAACTGTTCGATGAGGCCGGGCAGAGCCCGTGGCTCGACAACCTCCGGCGCAGCTGGATCACCTCCGGCGAGCTCGCCCGCTGGGTCGAGTCGGGTGTGCGTGGCCTGACGTCGAACCCGTCGATCTTCGAGAAGGCCATCGGCGGCAGCGACGCGTACGACGAGCAGTTCCACGACCTGGTGGCCAGCGGTGCGTCGACGACCGACATCTACTGGGAGCTCGTCACCACCGACATCGAGGCCGCCCTCGCGGTGCTGCGTCCGGTGTACGACGCCAGCAACGGTCTCGACGGCTACGTGTCGGTCGAGGTGGCGCCGAGTCTCGCCCGCGACACCGCGGGCACCATCGCCGCGGCTCGGGCGCTCGACACCGCGATCGACGAACCGAACCTCTACGTCAAGATTCCCGGCACCGCCGAAGGTCTCGAGGCCATCGAGACGATGATCGCCGAGGGACGCAGCATCAACGTCACGCTGCTGTTCTCTGTCGAACGCTACGACCAGGTCATCGAGGCGTACCTCAGCGGGCTCGAGCGTGCCGAGGGCGATCTCTCCGACATCTCATCGGTGGCGTCGTTCTTCATCTCCCGGGTCGATTCCGCCGTCGACGCCCGCCTCGACGCCATCGCCACGCCCGAGGCCCTCGCCCTGCGCGGCAAGGCAGCGGTCGCCCAGGCGAAGCTCGCCTACGCATTGTTCCGCGAGCGCTTCAGCGGGCCGCGCTGGGAAGCGCTGGAGGCCAGGGGCGCCCGCGTCCAGCGCCCCCTCTGGGCCTCGACGTCCACGAAGAACCCGGACTACCCCGACACCCTCTACGTCGACTCCCTGATCGGTCCCGACACGGTCAACACGCTGCCCGACGCCACGCTCGAGGCCTTCGTCGACCATGGCACCGTGGCGCGCACGATCGATACCGGCCTCGACGAGGCCCGCTCGGTCCTCGATGCCGTCCGGGCCGTCGGCGTCGATCTCGACGAGGTCGCAGCGACGCTCGAGAGCGAGGGTGTCGCGTCGTTCGAGAAGTCCTTCGACGACCTGTTGGCCACCCTCGAGACCAAGCGCACCGCCGTCCGGTAGGCCCGGCCGATCGGTCCGGCGCACACCGGACCGACGTTGGTTGCATATCGAAACCGACTCCGACTAGGGTCTGCGCCGATGACCGCCGCAGCACCAGAGGAGAGCACCGCCGCCGAGGCGTGTTCCATCGCAGCGACCCTCGGCGTCATCGGCGATCGCTGGACCATCCTGATCCTTCGCGACGTCTTCCGCGGGGTCCGGCGCTTCGCCCAGCTGCAGGCCGATCTGGGCATCGCCCGCAACATCCTGAGCGATCGGCTGCAGCGCCTCGTCGACCACGGCGTGCTCGAACAGGTCCCCTACCAGGACCGGCCCTTGCGCCACGAGTACCGCCTGACCGCCAAGGGTGCCGACCTGTCGCCGTCGCTGGTGGCGCTGATGCACTGGGGCGACCGCTGGTACGCCCAGGACCGGCCGCCCACCGTGCTCGTCCACGACCGCTGCGGCACGCCGCTCGAGCAGGTCACCCGCTGCCCGGACTGTGACCAGGACGTCACCCCGGCCCAGATCGCCAGCCGACCCGGCCCCGGCGTCGCAGACCCGTCGCCATCGGCGAACTGATCATCATCTCTTCGGAGGGGGAAACCACCGTGAACAACCAGCCTCTCGACGCGGCGCCTGTCGCCGACCTCGATGCCCCGCTGGCCGATCTGATGGCTGCGGCCCGAGCGGTGCGTGACCGCGCCCACGGCACCCGGATCACCTACTCGCCGAAGGTGTTCATCCCGCTCACGATGTTGTGTCGCGACAAGTGCGGTTACTGCACGTTCGCGCAGCCCCCGGCTCGGCTCGAATCCCCCTATCTGTCGCCGGAGCAGGTGCTCGCCATCGCCCGTGCCGGCGCCGCCGTCGGATGCCACGAGGCGCTGTTCACCCTCGGCGAGCGACCCGAGCTGCGGTATCCGGCGGCGCAGGCGTGGCTCGACGAGCACGGCTACGCGACCACGATCGACTACCTGGCGGCAATGGCCGCCATGGTGTTGACCGAGACGGGCCTGTTGCCCCACGCCAACGCCGGTGCGCTCTTCGCCGACGAGCTGGCCGCGCTGCGTGCGGTCAGCCCCTCCCAGGGCATGATGATCGAGAGCCTGCGGGCCGACCTGGACTGTCATCGGGGTGCGCCCGACAAGGAGCCCCAGCGTCGTCTGGACACCCTCGAGACCGCGGGTGCGTTGGCCATCCCCTTCACCACCGGGATCCTCGTCGGCATCGGCGAGGACCGGGCTGATCGCATCGCTGCGCTCGAGGCCATCGCCGCATCCCACGAGCGGCACGGTCACGTGCAGGAGGTCATCGTCCAGAACTTCCTGCCCAAGGCCGGCACGGCGATGCACAGCGCGCCGCCCTGCCCCACCGAGGACTACCTCGAGGCCATCGCCCTCGCCCGGCTGATCCTGCCGCCGAGCGTTCATCTCCAGGCCCCGCCGAACCTCTCCGACGACTTCGGGGTCCTCCTCGATGCCGGTATCGACGACTGGGGCGGCGTCTCGCCCGTCACCGCCGACCACGTCAATCCCGAACGGCCCTGGCCCGCACTCGATCGGCTCGCCGAGGTCACCGAGGGCAAGGGGTTCGCGCTCGCTCCCCGCCTGACGATCTACCCCGAATACGTCCTCGACCCGTCACGCTGGCTGCACCCGGACCTGCACTTCCCGGTGATGGACCGCAGCGACGCCGAGGGGCTCGGCCGCGACGATCCCGGAGCGGTCTTCCCCGAGAAGGTCGAGTTCGTCCGCCAGGGCGACGACGGCGCCGACGTCGAGGTGGTCGGCGACCGCTCGACCCAGTGGTACTCCGGCGCCGACGTCGACCCGCCCTGGTTGCTCACTGCGCCCAGCGGCCGCACCGGCGCCTCCGCTGCCGCTACTCACACCGGACCCGTCGACGAGGTGCTCGCCGGGGTGCTCGACGGGCAGGTGCCCGGGATCGAGGAGATCGTCACGTTGTTCGGGGCCCGCGGCCCCGAGGTCCGGCGGGTGGCCGAGGTGGCCGACGAACTGCGTCGTCAGGTCAACGGCGACGTGGTCACCTACATCCAGAACCGCAACATCAACTACACCAACGTGTGCACGTTCAAGTGCCGCTTCTGCGGGTTCTCCAAGGGGCCCCTCAGCCTGAACCTGCGGGGCAAGCCATACCTGTTGACCCTCGAGGACATCGCGGCACGCGCCGCCGAGGCCGCCGCATTCGGCGCCACCGAGGTCTGCCTCCAGGGCGGTATCCACCCAGACTTCGACGGCGAGTACTACCTCGACGTCTGCCGTGCGGTCAAAGAGGCCGTTCCCGACATCCACGTCCATGGCTTCACGGCCCTCGAGGTGACCGAAGGGGCCAAGCGCCTCGACGAGCCGCTCGAGTCGTACCTGCGCCGTGCCGTGGAGGCCGGGTTGCGGTCGCTGCCGGGCACCGCAGCCGAGATCCTCGACGACGAGATTCGCGCCATCCTGTGCCCCGACAAGATCGACACCGAGGAATGGCTCGAGGCCCACCGAATCGCACATCGGGTCGGATTGCGCTCCAACGTGACCATCATGTTCGGCGCAGTCGAGCAGCCGCTGCACTGGGCCCGCCATATCGTCCGCACCCGCGACCTGCAGAAGGAGACGGGCGGCTTCACCGAGTTCGTGGGTCTGCCCTTCGTGCACATGGCGGCACCCATCTACCTGCGCAAGATGTCCCGTCGGGGCCCGACCTTCCGCGAAACGCTCCTGATGCACTCCGTGGCGCGCATCGCCTACCACGGCTTCATCGACAACATCCAGGGCTCCTGGGTGAAGATCGGCTTCGGGGGACTCTCGCAGCTGCTGCAGGCCGGCGCGAACGACGTCGGCGGCACGCTCATGAACGAGAACATCTCGCGTGCTGCGGGTGCGAGCCACGGCCAGGAGGTCGGCGCTGCCGACTTCGCCCGTGTCCTCGCTCCCCTCGGTCGCCGTCTACATCAGCGCACCACCCTCTACGGCGATCTCGGCCCGGTGGAGGTCCCCGAGGTCCCGGTCCGGACGAGGATCCCCGTCGCCGCCGAGCCCACGGGGTGAGCGAGCGAGCTGCCGGCGCCTCGGCGTCGGATCCGGCGGTGATGCGCCGCTATCGCAGCGGCGACGACGAGATCGATCGGCTACTCGCTCAGGTCGCGTCGGCGGTCGAGCGACCCGAGGATGCAAACCTCGTGTTCGAGATGCTGGTCTCGGCGTTCCGGATGGGGCGCGAGGGCCTCGACCGTGGCGAGCTCAAGCTCGCCAACGCCACGATGAAGGAGATCCGCTACGCGTTCGGGCTCTTCGAGCCCTATCACCACCGGCGCAAGTGCTCGATCTTCGGTTCGGCTCGCATCGGCCCCGACGATCCCACCTACCAGTGCGCGGTGGAGCTCGGCGCGGGACTCGCAGCGCGCGACTGGATGGTCATGACCGGAGCCGGCCCGGGGATCATGCAGGCCGGTATCGAGGGCGCCGGCGTCGAGAACAGCTTCGGCATCAACATCGTCCTGCCCTTCGAGGCCGACGCCGCCTCGGTGATAGCGAACGATCGCAAGCTCATCAACTTCCGCTACTTCTTCACCCGCAAGCTGGTCTTCATGAAGGAGTCCCACGGCTTCGTCCTGCTGCCCGGGGGCTTCGGGACGATGGACGAGAGCTTCGAGTTGCTGACGCTCATGCAGACCGGCAAGCACCCGATCTGCCCGGTGGTTCTGCTCGACGCTCCCGGCGAGACGTACTGGCCCCGGTGGTACGAGTTCGTCCGTGAGGAATTGCTCGACAACGGCCTGGTCTCCCCCGCTGATCTCGACCTTGTCCGGATCACCGACAGCGTCGACGCCGCCGTCGAGGAGGTCTGCGGCTTCTACCGCCGCTACCACTCGATGCGCTCGGTGGGCGGTCGTCTGGTGCTGCGCACGCACGAACCCATCACCGACGAGCGGCTGGCCGAGCTCGATGCCGAGTTCGGCGACATCCGCACCGGGGGCAGCATCGAACGGGTCGACGCCAGCGGCGCCGAGCTCGACGACGGCGACGGGCCCGACCTGCACCGCATCGCCTTCGCGTTCGACCGTGCCGGGTACGCCCGGCTGCGGCACCTGATCGACGCGATCAACGCCGACTGACCATCGGTGCCTCCGCAGCGACGGAGGCACCGAGGCACGGCGTCTCCCGCCGGTCTTCGGCCTCACGGGCAAGGCGGTGATGGAGCGGTAACGTGGCGGAGCTGTGTCCGCTGCCCAACCAGACTTCGATGATTTCCACGAGTGGGTGTCCTTCGAAGACCCCGAACGGACCTGGCTGGTCGATGTCACCTTCCTCACGAGCGGCTGGGAGTGCATCTGGGACAAGGGCTGCAAGGGTGTGCGCGAGACGCCCACGCCCGAGCGGGCCGAGGGCTGTTGCAGCCACGGTGCCCACTTCGCCGACGCCGCCGACCTCGAGCGGGTGCGACGTTCGGCGGCCGCGCTCGAGCCCTCGCAGTGGCAGCATCACCGCGACGTCGACGAGGCCATCGTGATCGACGCCGACGGAGACGGCGGAGAACCGACATGGACCACCGATCTGGTCGACGATGCATGTGTGTTCCTGAATCGGCCGGGCTTCCCGGGCGGGCACGGCTGTGCCCTGCACCGTGGCGCTATCGAAGCCGGCACGTCCTATCTCGACACCAAGCCGGAGGTCTGCTGGCAGCTGCCGCTTCGCCTCGAGCACCACGAGGACGAGAACGGTCACCTGGTGAGCACGCTGCGACCGTGGCGCCGTCACGACTGGGGAGAAGCCGGAGCCTCGTTCGCCTGGTGGTGTACCGACAGCCACGATGCCTACATCGCGACCACCCCCGTGCACGAACGCCTGCGCCCCGAGATCGGCACGCTCGTGGGGCCAGACATCCTGGCGCGGCTCGAGAGATACCTGGCCAGACGCGGGTCCGGCGTCCCGGTCGCAGATCCCGTCCGACGCAGCCGATGACACGACGATGACGAGCCCCCGTCGGCGCGGCCTCCCGAGCGGCGTCGAAGATCACGACCGTACGCTCATCCGGCTACCCCGCACGTTGTTGATGTCGGGCATCCTCGGCGTCCTCGTCGGCATCGTGGTCGCCATCTTCGACTGGATCACCGTCGAGTTGCTGCTCGAGGAGCTGCTCCACCAACCCCTCTGGGTCAAGGCGAGCGCTCCGCTGATCGGCCTCACCGCAGCGGCCGCGATCCTCCACTACGGCGGGCCGCGGGCGACGCCATCGACCTCGGACGAGTTCGTCCGGGCCTATCACGAACGAAATCCGAGGCTGCCCATCCGCGAGTTGCCGGCGAAACTCCTCGCCGGGGCCGCCACGATCGGCTCGGGCGGCGCGGTGGGGCTCGAGGGTCCCTCGATCTACGCCGGCGCGACGGTCGGCAACTGGTTGCAATCGACCTTCGGTCGGTTCTTCCGCCGCGACGAGGCCAAGGTGCTGCTCACGGCCGGAGCGGCAGCCGGGGTGGCAGCCATCTTCAAGACGCCGGCGACCGGTGTCATCTTCGCGCTCGAGTCCCCTTACCGCGACGATGTCGCGAGGCGGGCGCTGCTGCCCGCCCTCATCGCGAGCGCCACGAGCTTCCTGACGTTCGCGGCCATCATCGGGACCGACCCGGTGTTCCCGTCGCTCGGCTTCACCGAGCGGAGCCTCGACCTCACCGATCTCATCGGCGGTGCGGTGATCGGCATCGTCGCAGGGCTCGCCGGGCGCGGCTACGCCCTCGCCGTCCGCTGGGCGAAGGGCGTCTCCACCGCCGTGCGCCTCGCCTGGCGCCTGATCGGCGCCGGCCTGATCCTCGGTGTCCTCGTGGTGGCCTCCGATGCGGTCTTCGGTGACACCGTCACCCTCGGGCCCGGTTTCGAGGCCGTCACCTGGCTGCGCGAGGGCGATCATGCCCTCGGTCTGGTGGCCGCGCTGTTCGCCTTCCAGTTCGCAGCCACGATCACGACCATCGTCGGCGGCGGCACCGGCGGGTTGTTCATCCCTCTGGCCGTCCAGGGCATCATCATGGGCAGCTTCATCGGCCAGGTGATCGGTCAGGACTCGACGTCGCTGTATCCCACCCTGGGCCTGGCCGCGTTCCTCGGCGCCGGCTACCGCGCCCCGATCGCAGCGGTGATGTTCGTCGCTGAATCGACCGGCGCCTCGCCCTATGTGGTGCCGGCGCTGTTGGCGGCGGCGATGTCACAGCTCGTCGCGGGGAACACCTCGGTGGCCGGCTTCCAGCGCGGCGAGCGCATGGGCCACATCGAGAGCCGCCTGCAGTTGCCCATCGCGTCGGCGCTCACCACCGATGTGATGACCGTGCCCCCGGACGCAACGGCCGCTGAATTCGTGTACGTGCACGTGCTCGGGCGCCGGGAGCGCACCGTCGCGGTCGTCGAAGGGGGCCGGTACGTCGGTATGTGCGACCTCGACGACCTCAAACAGGTCGAACGTGAACGCTGGGACGACGTGACCGTCGGGGACATCATGCAGACCGACGGACCGGTGGGACGGGCCTCGTGGACATTCCGCGACGCGGTATCTGCGATGGATCAGGCCGACATCGATCTGTTGCCGGTGGTGGATCGGGACGGCACCTTCATCGGTGTCGTCACCGCCGACGACATCGTCAAGCTCGACGAGATCCTCGACGAGACGGGGAACTGAACGGCGTCACGTCGCCCGCTGCAGTCGGGGCGACGTCAGTCGTCGCCGTCGACGCCCACCGGTTCGGTGGCGTTGAGGCACCACGACTTGTGGTCCTGACCGGGGAGCGCTTCGCACTCCTCGCAGGGCTGCTCGTTGTCGCTGAAGAGGTCGTCCAGGGCATCGTTCTGGTGCTTGAGCGCCCGAGCTTCGATGTATCGACGGTGTCGTCCCTTTTTCACGGGTCGGCTCCGGGGGTGAGGAAGTTGGATCCGATGGTTCGCGGTCCTCGGGACCAACGAACGCCGAAACCACAGTAGCGCACCCGAAGGACGATCCCTCGGCTTCACGGCCCTTTCATGCCCCTGCGGTGCATGACGTGCAAGCCGGTACGACCACACGTAGGAAGTCAGCCGGTTGGTGCAATTCGGTGGATCCGGGTCCGCCATCTCCCGCTCTTGTTCGCTGCGCTCACGGGCCGCTCGGGCCACGACGGATCAGGGGCGGATGCGGTCCTCGAGCACCAGGCGGCCGTCGTCGAAGGCCAGGGTGGCCTCGCCGTCGACCAGGCTGCGGATGGGCGCTCCGACGTGTTCGGCACGCCACCCGGTGCTCAACCGGGCGTCGGCGTCGCCGCGCAGGAGCGCCTCGATGTCGGCGCGGGTTCCGAGCATGGCCGGATCGATCTCGATGTCCTGGGCATGTTGGGACAGCCATGCCGACACCAGCGTGACCGCCGGCCGCAGGCGTTCCATGAGCGCCCGGTTACCGGTCCGGGCCGGCGTGGCGACGTCGTTGCCGAGCCCGGCGGCGACGACCTGCAGGAGTTCCTCGGCATGGCCGTTGCGCAGGTGGCGCTCGTCGAGGCCGCGCACCCGCCGCAGGTCCTCCGCGGTCGTCGGGGGCTTCTGTGCGATCCCGACGACGGCGAGGTCGGGCAGAACGAAGCGCGGGGGCTGGTCGGTCTCCTGGGCCCGCTCCTCCCGCCATTGGGCGAGCGCTTGGGCGACACCGCGCCCGCGGCCGCTGAGGTGGCGGGTCTCTTTGATCTTGAGCCACGCCTGCGCGGGATCGCGCTGGGTGTGGCCTCGCTGCAGGACCTCCTCGCACTCGGCCTCGGCCCACTGCAGCCGGCCCCGACGGGCCAGATCCGTCTCGAGGATGCGGTGGATCTCGAGCAGGTGCACGACATCGGATGCGGCGTAGGCGAGCTGGGCCTCCGACAGCGGTCGACGGAGCCAGTCGGTGAGCCGGTCGCCCTTGGGGAGGCGCACGCCGAGCAGCTGGTCGTGCAACGCTGCGAGCGACGGGCTGCGCAGACCGGTGAAGCCGGCCGCGACCTGGGTGTCGAACAGGCGTGTGGGCAACGTGCCGCACGAGCGGCGCAACACCTCGAGGTCCTGGCTCGAGGCGTGCATGACGGCGAGTCCGGGGCCGTCGAGAACCGCAGCGAGGGGTTCGAGCGAGACGACGAGCGGATCGACCAGGGCCATGCCCGCGCCCCAGTTGATCTGGACCAGCGCGACCTTCGGGTAGTAGCTGCGCTCGCGGTGGAATTCGGTGTCGACCGCGTAGGTGGGCTGGTCGGCGATCTCGGGGATCAGCGCGTCGAAGCGATCCTGGTCGACGACGAGCTCGGGGATCGGCGAAGGCTCCGCGGCGCTCACGCCCGCACCCTCTCCGTCGCGTTGCGGTCGATCACGCAGTCGCCGGACCGCTGTCGACGGGGCGACCCGATGCGATCCAGCCCTTGGTACCACCGGCGATGTTGACGGCGTCGAAGCCGGCATCGACGAGGAACTCCGCTGCCCGCAACGACCGTCCACCGGATGCGCAGATCACGTACACGGTGCGGTCGCGATCGAGTGCGTCGACCGCGTCCGGGACGGTGCCGAGCGGAACGTGGACGGTGCCGCGGACTCGGGCTTCTTCGTATTCGTCGGCCTCGCGCACATCGATGAGCTGGATCTCGGTCGGATCGAGCTCATCGAGGGCGTCGACATCGATTTCGTTGACGGTCACGGGTATCTCCTCAGCCGAGGCCCGATGGTACCGCCTCGGATGCGCCGCGAGGAGTTCGGCAGGCGTGTCGGCGTCGGCGACCCAGCGATCTTCCTCCATGACGACACGGACGACGCCGAGGGTGGCCAAGCCGTCATGGACGGAGCGGGCCCCGTCTGCGAACCGTTCGGTGAGCGGGCCGAGACAGCGACGATGCCACGCTGCGTGCAGGGTCTGATCGCGGCCCCCGACGACCGGTACCGCCACATCGGCGTCGTCGCCGAGCGCGTCGACGACCGCTGCGATTGCATCGGGCACTGCGGCGACGTGGTCGCAGGCGAGCACGACGACCCGCTCCGAGACTGTCGCCGACAAGGCCGTGATGATGCCCCCGAGAGGTCCCTCGCCGGGCCAGCGATCCGGGACCCACTCGAAGCCGAGGCGGGTGAGGGCAGCCTCGTCGCCGCCGACGGTGACGGTCCGATCCGCTCCAGCAGCTCGTGCTGCGTCGGCCGCGATCTCGACGAGGCGTCGGTTGCCGAGCGCCATCAGCGCCTTGTCGCGACCCATCCGCCGGGAGCGCCCGCCGGTGAGGATGGCGACGTCGAAGGGCATCGAGGGCGGCACGAGTTCGGCTTCGCCTCAGCCGCCGTAGTTCATCCTCGTGTCCTCCATGCGCAGGACCTCGGTGTCTTCGGGCCCCTGGAACCCGCAGTCGACGACCTCGCCGATGAAGAAGGTGTGGCCGCCGCAGTCGACGCTCTGGCGAACCTCGCAGTCGAGCCATGCGGGGGCCTGGTCGAGGACGGGGGCGCCGGTGACGCCGTCGTGGAACGCAAAGCCGTTGAGGGTCGAGGCCGCGACGTCGACCTCGACCGGCTTGGTGAACTTGCGGACGATCGCCCGGTCCTCCCGGGCGACGGTGCACAAGCTGAAGACCCCGCCGGCGCTGATGAGCTCGTGGGTGAAGGCGGGCTTCTCGACGCCGATGCCGATCAGCTTCGGTTCGAACGACACCTGCGTCGCCCAGTTGAGCGTCATGGCGTTGCGTCTGTCGCCGTCGCGTGAGCCCACGACGTAGAGACCGTAGGGCAGTGTCCACAGGACCCGACGGCGCAGCCTGTCGTACTCCTCGCGTGCGTCGTCGTCGTCGACGCCGGGTGGGTAGGGACCGATGGGACCAGAACCTCCGGGAGATGCCATGGTGGGCACCCTACCGGCTGGTCCGCTGGGGCTCCCGGGTTCGTCGGGGCATCCGTGGTCAGTCGAGCTCCGCCGGCGGCCACGCCGGGTCGAGTTGGCGGAGGAAGTGGGCACATCGCTCCTGTTCGTCTCGTTCGCCGATGATGCCGGCGACGCGCTCGAGGCCGGCGAGTGCACGGAGGAACCCGCGGTTGGTCTCGTGGTGCCAACGGACGTAGCCGCTACCGCGCCAGCCGCTCTGGCGCAGGCGGTCGAGCCCGCGGTGATAGCCGACCCGGTACGCGGCGTAGGCCTCGATGTCGTCGCGGGCGAGGTCGCCGAGGCGGGCCCACCCGTCGAGGAACCGGGGATGGTCGGCCACGACGGCGGCGACTGCGGTCCGGCTCTCGCCGGGATCGTCGAGGTCGAGCGCGGCGGCGAGGCGAACGACCGCGTCGTCGGGCTCGGGGCCGATGACGGTCTCGGGCGGGCCGGTGGGGGTGATCGAGACAGGGGCGTCGGACATGGGCGAGAGCCTACCTCCCGGCCATGGTGGTCCTGGCGGGACGAACGGCCGCGGTGCGGTTCCCGGTGGCGCTCAGTCGACGCGCATGATGCGCAGCACGTCGGTGGATCGCGAGTCGCCTGTCATGCCGGCGAGCACCCCGATGAGATCGCCGTTGCGCACGAGCCCGGCTTCCTTCGCCTGGGCGACGGCTTTGTTGACGCGGAACTCATAGGACCACTCGGGCTCCACGAGCAGCGGCCTGACGCCCCAGCTGAGCGTGAGCTGCTGCGCGGTCCGTTCGTTGGTGGTCAACCCGATGATGGGGACGTTGGGCCGGAACCGTGCCATCGAACGCACCGTGAACCCCGACCCGGAGATGCACAACAGTGCGGCGAGCTCGAGCTCGTTGGCCGCACGCCACGTCGCCAGGGTCATGGCGTCGGTGATGGACTCGGCGGGCGCGGCGCTGCGCTGATCGCGGAGCGCCGTGACCCGCTCGGCCCAGGCGGTGTAGTCGAACTCGATGTCGGCGCGGAGCGCGATGCGGGCCATCGTGGACACGGCGGTGACGGGATGGTCCCCGATCGCGGTCTCGCCCGAGAGCATCACGGCCGATGTGCCGTCGAAGACCGCGTTGGCGACATCGCTGGCCTCGGCACGCGTCGGGGTTGGCGCGTGGATCATCGAATCGAGCATCTGGGTGGCAGTGATGACTGGCAGCCCGGCCGCGATGCACTCCGCGATGATCTGCTTCTGCAGATGCGGTAGCTCGGCGAGATCGCATTCGGTGCCGAGGTCGCCGCGGGCAACCATGATGGCGGCGGAGGCGTCGATGATGCTCGAGAGGTTCTCGACCGCGGCGCGTGTCTCGATCTTGGCCACGATGAGCGGTCCCCGCGGGTGGGGCTCGGTGCCGACACGGCGGACGTCGTGGGCGGAGCGGACATAGGAGACCGCCACCATGTCGACCCCGACGTCGACGAAAGCGTCGAGTTTGCGGAGGTCGTCGTCGGTGGGGGTGCTCAGGCTGACCCGATCCGCCGGCAACCGGATGCCCGGGCGGCCCCGCAGGAGCCCGCCGGCGGTGACGGTGCCGGTCGCGCCGGTGTCGTCGATGTCATCGACGCGCACGACCACCTGGCCGTCGCCGAAGGGCAGGACGTCGCCGACACGCAGGTCACGCAGCGCGTGCTCGTAGTCGACCTCGACGACCGTGGACGACGACTGCCGGTCGCCGACCACGAGCCGGACGGTGGCATCCTGCGCGAGCAGCGAGCCCTCGTCCGGGAACGCGGCGGTGCGGATCTTCGGACCGGGGAGGTCGACCAGGATCCCGACGCGCGTGCCGATGTCGGCGGCGACCGACCGGATGCGGTGATAGCGCTCGAGGGCCTCGTCGAGGGGGCTGTGTGCCAGGCTGAGACGCGCCACGTCCATTCCGGCCTCGACGAGCTTGCGCAGCATCGCCTCCGACTCGCTGGCCGGGCCGATCGTGGCGATGATCTTCGTACGGCGCTTCATGGCGCCCAACGGTAGTGGGCCGGACCTCCCGCCACGCGCAGCGCGGTCACGTCGATGTCAGAGCCCTGTGGCGTCGTCGGCGATCGCCACGTCGGTGACGCCCGTCGCCTCGAGACGGGCGAGGAGGCGATCCCGCACCGACTCCCCCGGTTCGCGTGCGTGACCGCCGGCGATGCGCCAGCCCAGACGTGACGAGTACAGCAGCGGCGGTTGCTTCAGACGACCGGGGACGGCGTCGGTCACCCGGGCGAGAAAGAGGTCGTGGTCGTAGCGTTCGATGCGGTCGTCGACTGCGCAGATCAGCCAGGCGATCGCATCGCGCACGACCGGGAGACCGTCATGGCAGTCGAGGTACTCGGCGCCGATGTGGCGGAAGCGATGGCCCGGATAGCTGAAGTACTGACCCTGTTCGATCTGGTCGCCTGCCAGCAGCGACACGCTGAAGCGCCCACCGGCGACGATCAGGGGGTGGGTGTCGTGCTTCGGCGACACCGACGCCAACACGATCGGCTCCGCGAAGGAGACCTGGCTGACCCAGTGCGACGTGTAGCAGTGCTCCCGGCCGTCATGTGCGGCGCCGACGACCTGGACGGCGTGCATCATCTGGCCGAGGGATCGTTTGAGTTCGCGATCGATCACGTGGGGTTCCCGTCGAACACGGTCAGTTGAGCTGCGCGCGCAGGCGCACGGCCTCGCGGGCCCAGCGGTCGACCTCGTCTCCGGCGAGGGAGGGCAGCGCCCGGTCGATGAGGTCGGCGGCCTCGTCGACGGCGCCGCTGCGGGACAGCGCCTGGGACAGCGCGATCAGCTCGCCTGGACCGACGCCGGGACAGTGCGAGCGCAGCCGGGCGGACCAGCGCATGCCGGCGCGGTCGTCGCGGCGACGGAAGGCGTTCACGAGGTTGGAGGCCATGCGCCCGAGGACCGCGGCGGTGGGAACAGGGCGCAGATAGTCGCTGCGGAACGGGGCCTTGGGACCGGCGATGCCGTGGAACAGAGCCCTGCAGCCCGCGGCGTCGACCTCGATGCCGCCATGGAACGGGTCGACGAAGCGATCGGGTTCGTGGAGGGAGCGCACGAGGAAGTGCGCGGGCATACCCACTCCAACGAGGTCCAGGCCCACGCGGCGTCCGACCTCGATCATCAGCACCGAGAGGCTGATCGGCAGACCGAGGCGGGTGTCGACGACGCGATCCAGGAAGGAGTTCTCGGGCGAGTAGTAGTCGTCGGTGCGCCCCGCGAAACCGGCCTCGACGAAGAGGCACCGGCGCAGACCCTCGAGGGTGGGCTCGGGACAGCCCAGCGCGAGCTCGTCGAGGCGCCGGAGCTCGTGGTCGACGTCGACCTCGTGGTCATGGGCCGCCAGCGCGAGTGCGCCGATCGCCAGGTCGTCGCTGCGGTCGGCCGAACGCACGATCTCGAGGAAGGTCGCGGTCGGGCTCATCACCGGGCCAGGGTAGTGCCGTCGGCCGACGAGACCGTCGACGGGCCCGAGGGCGGGCGCATCCGGCGAGGCGGTGCGACGTCGATCGGTTCCCTCCACGCCCGCGACGGGTACGGTCACCGGGATGCGGCCAGCCTTCCTCGACCATCCCGGCCCCCTCGCGTTCGCTCATCGCGGCGGCGCCCTCGATGCGCCGGAGAACTCGATGGCTGCGTTCGAGGCCGCGGTGCGATTGGGGTTCCGCTACCTCGAGACCGATGTCCACGTCACCGCCGACGGCGTGCTGGTCGCCTTCCACGACGCCCGCCTCGACCGGGTCACCGACCGGAGCGGTGCCATCGCCGACCTCACCTGGGAGGAGGTGCGGCGCGCCCGCATCGACGGCCACGGCGAGATCCCCACCTTCGAGGATCTGCTCGGTGCCTGGCCCCATGTGCGCGTCAACGTGGATCCGAAGGCCGACAGCGCCGTCGACCCGCTGATCGATGCCATCAAGCGGACGGGAGCGGCGGACCGCGTGTGTGTCGGTGCCTTCTCGGATCGACGCATCGGACGGGTTGCCGCCGCCGTGGGCCAGGCGCTGTGCACCGGCATGGGGCCACGTGCCATCGCCCGACTGCGCGGCGCGAGCCTCGGGGCGCCCACAGGGGCGATCCCGGGTCACTGCGCCCAGGTCCCCTCCCACATGGGTCGCCTGCCGCTCGTCACGCGACGATTCGTCGACACGGCACATCGTCTGGGCAAGGTCGTGCACGTCTGGACGATCGACGATCCCGACGAGATGCATCGGCTGCTCGACCTCGGTGTCGACGGCATCATGACGGACCGCCCGGCGGTGCTGCGCTCGGTCCTCGAGACGCGCAACGCCTGGTCCTGAGGCCCGGTCCTGCACCGTCTGACCTGTACGGATCGATGTTGTCCACAGGGTCCGGACGCGGTTGACAACATCCACAACATCGCCCACACGAACAACAGGGTTGTCCACAGGTTGTCCTCTGGCTCGTCACAAGGGGGTTCCCCTACCGTCGTGGGTGTCGAGCGATCCCGACCCCGGAGGCCGAGAAATGGCGAGCTACGAGATCACCTTCAACGATCGCAGCGTCGACCGCATCGACGGCGCCGACGCCTACCAACCCGAAGGGCCGATGACCACGTTCTTCGTGAGCGATGCCAGCCACGGCCGCCTCGATGCCTGGTCGACACGCCTCGCCAGTTTCCGTTCGGCCGACATCGCGAGCATCCGCCGGGTCGAGCGGGCGAACGCCGGCCTGCGTCCTGCCCTCGAGGTCGTGGCCGGAGGCTGACGACCTCGGTGTCCCCGCGCTGGGGTGCACCCGCCGGGCGCACCCCAGCGGGTGCAACGCGGCTCCGCCTGCGAGGCGGTGACCGAGCGGCGCCTCGCCCGGCCGGCCGACCCTCTAACGTGGCGCCATGGCTGCTCCCATCGTCCTCGTCCACGGGCTCGCGACCTCATCGGCTCGGACCTGGGGAGAGACCGGATGGCTCGACCTGCTGGCCGACGCCGGCCGCACGGCGGTGCCGATCGATCTGCCCGGCCACGGCACAGCGGCGTCGGTCGACGACCCGGCCTCGATCGCAGACCTCGAGGGCTGGGTGCTCGATCACCTGCCCGACGAGGCGGTCGCGGCCGTCGGCTTCTCGCTCGGCGCGCGCCTGCTGCTCACCGTCGCCGCCGCCCATCCAGAGCGGTTCGACCGTCTCGTCGTCGCGGGGGTGGGCCGCAATCTCTTCGAACACGACCGGGCCCGGGGCGAACGCATCGCCCGGGCCATCGCCGGTGACGCCGATCCCGACGATCCCGAGGCCGGACACTTCGACGCATTGGCGAGCGCCCCCGACGTCGACCGCGACATCCTGGCCGAGCTCATGACACGACCGCGACCGCACCTCGACGCCGGTGTCCTGGCAACGGTCACGATGCCCGTCCTGGTCGTCTGCGGCGACCAGGACTTCGCCGGGCCTGCCGAGCCGCTCGTCGAGGCGCTGCCCGATGCCCGGCTCGTCACCCTTCGTCGCACCGACCACTTCGCCACGCCCAAGAGCTTCGACTTCCTCGATGCTGCGCTCGACTTCCTCGACGCCGCGCCCGTCTGAGCCAGGGCACGGTCACCTCGTGCTCGTCGACATCTTCTGGATGACGCTGATGCTCGCGGCGCTGAGCATCCCGCTCGCCGTGACCGCGTGGGCGTTCCTCGACGCTGCCCGCCGGCCACGCTGGGCTTGGGCCTTCGCAGGACGCAACCAGCTCGTCTGGATGGTGATCATCGCCGCCGGGATCCTCACCGTCATCGGCGGGCTGCTGATATCGGGCTGGTACCTGCTGCGTATCCGCCCGCAACTCGCGGCAATCGAGAGCGGCGACGTCGGCAGACTCGACCTCTGAGGCTGCGGCGCAGCCGACGCAGCGGTCAGCGCAGCGGTTGGGCGGTCGGCTCGAGCGGAACCGGCAGCAGCGAGTTGCCCATCAGGTGGGCATCGACGGCCGCGGCGCAGGCCCGGCCCTCGGCGATGGCCCACACGATCAGGCTCTGGCCGCGGCCCATGTCGCCGGCCACGAACACGCCCTCCACGTTGGTCATCCACTGATCGTCGCGCGCGACGTTGCCACGACCGTCGAGGTCGACGCCGAACTCGGCGAGCAGCGCCGACTTCTCGGGTCCGGTGAAACCCATCGCCAACAACACCAGATCAGCCGGGAAGGTGCGTTCAGAGCCCTCGACGGGTTCGAAACGCATCTGCCCGTCGGTGACGACCTGCTCCACCGTCACCGTCTCGAGCCCGGTGACCATGCCGTTCTCGCCCACGAACCGGGTCGTGTTGACCGAATAGACACGCTCGCCGCCCTCTTCGTGGGCCGAGGACACACGGTGGACCAGCGGCCAGGTCGGCCACGGGGTCGAATCGGCGCGCTCGCTCGGCGGCTCCGGCATGATCTCGAACTGGTGGACCGACGCGGCGCCATGACGGTGGGCGGTCCCGAGGCAGTCGGCTCCGGTATCGCCGCCACCGATGATGATCACGTGCTTGTCCCGAGCGGAGAACGGATGGTCGTCGAGATCGCCGAACACCACGCGGTTGGCCGGTGGGAGGAACTCCATCGCCTGGTGGATGCCGTCGAACTCGCGCCCGGGAATCGGCAGGTCGCGCCACTGGGTGGCGCCGCAGGCGAGCACGACCGCGTCGTAGGTGTCGCGCAACTCGGCTGCGGTGATGTCGACGCCGACGTTCACGTCCGTGCGGAACTCGGTGCCCTCGGCGCGCATCTGGTCGAGGCGTCGGTCGATGAAGTGCTTCTCCATCTTGAACTCCGGAATGCCGTAGCGCAGCAGGCCGCCGATGCGGTCGGCGCGCTCGAACACGACGACGTCGTGGCCGGCCCGGGTGAGTTGCTGGGCAGCAGCCAGCCCGGCCGGGCCCGAACCGATCACCGCGATGGCCTTGCCCGTCCGCGTTTCGGGCACATGGGGCTGCACCCAGCCCTCGGCGAAGGCGCGCTCGATGATCTCGACCTCGACCTGCTTGATGGTCACCGGGTCCTGATTGATACCCAGCACACACGCAGCCTCACATGGTGCTGGACAGAGCCGCCCGGTGAACTCCGGGAAGTTGTTCGTGGCGTGGAGGCGCTCGATGGCCTCGTACCAGTGGTCGCGGTAGACGAGGTCGTTCCAGTCGGGGATCAGGTTGCCGAGCGGGCAGCCGTTGTTGCAGAACGGGATGCCGCAGTCCATGCATCGCGACGCCTGGGTCTTGAGCTCCTCGGGATCGAAGGGCTCGTAGACCTCCTTCCAGTCCCGCAGCCGCACCGGGACCGGACGACGGTCCGGCAGGCGACGTCCGTGCTTCATGAAACCCTTGGGGTCTCCCATGATCGGCTCCTATCCGTGCGCCGCGGCCATGACGGCCTCGGCGATGTCGACGCCGTCACGCTCGGCACGGTCGATGGCTTCGAGTACCCGCTTGTAGTCACGCGGGATCACCTTCACGAACGACGTGTACACGGCGTCGCCCTGATCGAGCATCTGCTGTGCGAGGACCGAGCCGGTCTCGTGGCGGTGACGCCCGAGATGTTCGTGGATCCACTGGCGATCGCTCTCGTCGAGAGGGTCGAGGTCGACCATCTCGGGATTGACGCGATCGGCGAAGGTGCCGTCGGCGTCGAACACATAGGCGATGCCGCCCGACATGCCGGCGCCGAAGTTGCGCCCGGCGGAGCCCAGGATGAGGGCACGTCCACCGGTCATGTACTCGCACCCGTGGTCGCCCACGCCCTCGACGACGGCGACCGCACCCGAGTTGCGGACGCAGAAGCGCTCGCCCACCCGCCCGGCGAGGAACAGCTCGCCGTCGGTGGCGCCGTAGAGGATGACGTTGCCGGCGATGACGTTCTCGGCGGCCACGAACGGCGAGTCCGCAGGCGGAGCGACCGTGATGCGTCCGCCGCTGAGGCCCTTGCCGACGTAGTCGTTGGCATCGCCGGTGAGACGCAGCGTTATGCCCTTCGGGACGAACGCACCGAAGCTGTTGCCGGCCGAACCGGTGAAGCTGATGTCGATCGTGTCGGTCGGCAGTCCCTCGGCGCCCCACCGCTTGGTGACGTGATGACCGAGCATCGTGCCGACCGTGCGGTTGACGTTGCGGATGGGCATCTCGAGGCTGACCCGGTCGCCGTGCGCGAGCGCGCCCTCGCACAGGGCGATGAGCGTCTGGTCGAGTGCGTGCTCGAGCCCGTGGTCCTGCTGACGCACCTGGTGCCGGGGAGCGTCGTCGGGCAGCGGCGGTGCATAGAGGATCGGGCTCAGGTCGAGACCCGATGCCTTCCAGTGATCGACCGAGTCGGACATGTCGAGCGACTCGACCTGGCCGATGGCTTCCTCGATCGAGCGGAAGCCCAGCTCGGCGAGCAGCTCGCGCACCTCCTGCGCGACGAACTCCATGAAGTTGACGACGTGGTCGGCCTGGCCGGTGAACCGGGCCCGCAGGTCGGGGTTCTGGGTGGCGACACCGACGGGGCACGTGTCGAGGTGACAGACCCGCATCATGACGCAGCCCATGACCACGAGCGGGGCCGTGGCGAAGCCGAACTCCTCGGCGCCCAGCAGGGCGGCGATGACCACGTCGCGGCCGGTCTTGAGCTGGCCGTCGACCTGCACGACGATGCGGTCGCGCAGGTTGTTGAGCAGCAGCGTCTGCTGGGTTTCTGCGAGGCCGAGCTCCCACGGCGTGCCCGCGTGCTTGATCGACGTGAGCGGCGAGGCGCCGGTGCCGCCGTCGTGGCCCGAGATCAGCACCACGTCGGCATGTGCCTTCGACACGCCGGCTGCGACGGTTCCGACACCGAGCTCGGACACGAGCTTGACGTGGATGCGCGCATCGGGGTTGGCGTTCTTCAGATCGTGGATCAGCTGCGCCAGATCCTCGATGGAGTAGATGTCGTGGTGCGGTGGAGGCGAGATGAGCCCCACGCCCGGCGTCGAGTGCCGCACCTCGGCGATCCAGGGCCACACCTTGTGGCCGGGGAGCTGGCCACCCTCGCCGGGCTTGGCCCCCTGGGCCATCTTGATCTGGATGTCATCGGCGTTGACGAGGTACTCGCTGGTCACCCCGAAGCGACCCGATGCCGCCTGCTTGATGGCCGAACGCCGCAGGTCGCCGTTCTCGTCGGGGACATAGCGGCGTGAATCCTCGCCGCCCTCGCCGGTGTTGGACTTGCCGCCGATGCGGTTCATCGCGATGGCGAGAGTCTCGTGGGCCTCCGCGGAGATCGACCCGTACGACATCGCCCCGGTCGAGAACCGCTTCAGGATCTGACGGACCGGCTCCACCTCGTCGATGGGGACCGGCGGCCGGACCCCATCGCGGAACCGGAACAGGCCGCGAAGGGTGCCGAGGTGCGCTGACTGGTCGTTCACGCTGTCGGTGTACTGCTTGAAGATGTCGTAGCGCTTCTCGCGGGTGGCGTGCTGGAGCTTGAACACCGTCTCGGGATTGAAGAGGTGGTACTCGCCCTCGCGGCGCCACTGGTACTCGCCACCGACCTGGAGGTCACGGTGTGCACGCGCCGCGGGAATGCGGGGGTGGGCCATACGGTGCCGTGCCTTGACCTCTTCGGCGACCTGGGCGTAGCCGATGCCCCCGAGGCGGCTGATGGTGCCGGTGAAGGCATCCATGACGAGCGGCAGGCCGAGACCGATGGCCTCGAAGATCTGGGAACCCACGTAGGACTTGACGGTGGAGATGCCCATCTTGGACATGACCTTGAGGACGCCCTTGTCGCAGGCCTTGACGTAGTTGTGGTGGGCCACGGCCTTGTCCATGTCGGGCGACATGCCGGCGAGCCCGTCGTCGATCATGTGATCGATGCTCTCGAACACCAGGTAGGGGTTGACGGCGTTGGCGCCGTACCCGAGGAGCAGGCAGAGGTGGTGCACTTCACGCATCTCGCCGGTCTCGACCACGATGCTGACCTGGGACCGCGACTTCTCGCGTACCAGATGGTGATGCACCGCCGAGGTCGCGAGCAGCGCCGGGATGGGCGCGAGCTGGCTGGTGGCGCCACGGTCGGACAACACGATGAAGGTGGCGCCCTCGTCGATGACGCGGGTCACCAGGTTGCGGATGTTCTCGATCGCGGCGCGCAGCCCGCTGCCACCCTCGTCGACGGGATAGAGACACGGGATGACGGCGGTCTCGAAGTGCGGCGACCCGTCGGGTTCGGCGTCGACGGCGATGAGCTTCGCGAGGTCTGCGTCGGTGAGCACCGGATGCTCGATGAAGATCTGGCGGCAGGACTCCGCGACGGGGTCGAGCAGGTTGCGCTCGGGGCCGAGCCACCCGCACGTCGCGGTGACGATCTCCTCACGGATCGCGTCGAGCGGCGGGTTGGTGACCTGGGCGAAGAGCTGCTGGAAGTAGTCGTAGAGCAGCCGTGGGCGACCGGACAACACCGCGATCGGGGTGTCGGTCCCCATGGATCCGATGGCTTCCTTGCCGGTGAGGGCCATGGGGGCCACGAGCAGACGGAGCTCCTCGTGGGTGTAGCCGAAGGTCTGCTGGCGGGTGAGCAGGGTCGAGTCCTCGGTGCGGTCGACGCTGCGCTCGGGCAGGTCGGCCAGCGTCACCTGCTGTTCGTCGAGCCACTGCTGGTAGGGGCGGGCGGCGGCGAGATCGCGCTTGATCTCGTCGTCGCGGACGATGCGGCCCTGTTCGGTGTCGATGAAGAACATCCGGCCCGGCTGCAGGCGACCCTTCTCGACCACCTTCGAGCTGGGGATGTCGAGGACGCCGACCTCCGACGCCATGATGACGAGGTCGTCGTCGGTGACCCAGTAGCGCGAGGGGCGCAGACCGTTGCGGTCGAGCACGGCGCCGACGACGGTGCCGTCGGTGAAGATGATCGACGCCGGCCCGTCCCAGGGTTCCATGATCGACGCGTGGTAGCGGTAGAACGCCTTGAGGTCGTCGGACATCGACTCGTGATTCTCCCAGGGCTCCGGGATCATCATGAGGACGGCCTCCTGCAGCGAGTAGCCGCCGAGGACGAGGAGTTCGAGGCACTCGTCGAAGCCCGCGGTGTCGGACGCCCCGGGGGTGCAGATCGGGAAGATGCGCTCGAGATCGCCGGGCAGGAGATCACTGGCCAGCAGGGCTTCTCGGGCTCGCATCCAGTTGCGGTTGCCCTGGACGGTGTTGATCTCGCCGTTGTGGGCGACGAAACGGTAAGGGTGCGCGAGCGGCCACGACGGGAACGTGTTGGTCGAAAAGCGCGAGTGCACCAGCGCGAGGGCGCTCTCGACGCGCTCGTCGACGAGGTCGGCGTAGAAGGCCCCGAGCTGGGCCGTGGTGAGCATGCCCTTGTAGACGACCGTGCGGCTGGACAGGCTCGGGAAGTAGACACCGTCGTGGGCTTCGGACTGGCCGCCCATGGCCTCGTTGACCTCGGTGGGGCCGGCCTCGAGGCTGATCTCGTGTTCGATGCGCTTGCGGGCCATGTAGACCCGACGGTCGAGTTCCAATCCGGCGAGGTCGCCATCGGGGGAGGCGATGAACACCTGCGCGAACCGGGGCATCGTCGAACGCGAGCCGTGGCCGAGGATGGAGGCGTCGACGGGAACATCACGCCAGCCGAGGACCTCGAGGCCCTCGTCGGCGACGATGGCGCCGATCTCGTCCTTCGCCCGCGCGGATTGGACGTCGTCGCCGGGCAGGAAGGCGATGCCGGTCGCGTACGACCCGGCCGGCGGGAGGTCGAAGTCGACCACGGCGCGATAGAACGCGTCCGGCACCTGGATGAGGATGCCGGCACCATCGCCGGTGGCCGGGTCCGCGCCGAGCGCGCCGCGGTGTTCGAGTTGGCACAATGCTCCGAGGCCGGCAGCGACGATGGCGTGGCTGCGGCGACCCTTGAGGTCCGCGACGAAGTTGACGCCGCAGGAGTCGTGCTCCTGACCTGCGTCGTACAACCCCTGGGCGGCGGGAAGGTCGGGGTTCTGTGCCAGTGAATGCATGGATCTCCGTGCGCGTACGAGCCAACAAGGATTCGAGATCCGACACCGGGACGACGGTGGCCCAGCTCGGCGAGCTGCCATCCTACCGACCCCGGGGGACGCGAAGCCAAGTTGCACGGCTCCCGCCGGCCTGCGAGCCACCACCTCGGCGGCGACGCGAGCAGCCACACTGGAGAGATGCCCGCACCTGCCGACCCCTCCCCCGCTGCCTCCGCCGAGACGTCCGAACCCGCCGATGTTCGCAGCGCCGACACCGTCTGCGACGACCTCGCCGCCTACATCGATGCCTCACCCTCGCCCTACCACGCCGTCGAATCCACCGCTGTCCGTCTCGAGTCCTCGGGATTCGTCGAACTGGACGAACGCTCGCCGTGGCAGGACGTAGCCCGGGGCTTCGTCCGTCGTGGAGGCGGACTGGTCGCCTGGGCGGCGCCCGACGATGCCACCCCGGCCACACCCCTGCGGGTGGTCGGTGCCCACACCGACAGCCCCAATCTGCGCCTCAAGCCCCGACCCGACACCGGCTCGGTCGGCATCGCGAAACTCGGCGTCGAGGTCTACGGCGGCGTGTTGTTGAACTCCTGGCTCGATCGGGACCTCGGGATCTCCGGGCGTGTCGCGCTGCGTTCGCTGTCCGGATCCGGCCCCGCCGAGATCACCGAACGGCTCCTCGTCGTGGACCGTCCGGTCGCACGGGTGCCCCAGCTGGCCATCCACCTCGATCGCGAGATCAACGAGCGGGGACTCCTCCTCGATCGTCAGCGCCACCTCTCGCCCATGTGGGCCGAGGGTGCGGGCGACCACGGCGCCTTCGCCCGTTGGCTCGCCGAGGAGCTCGCTGTCGAGACCGATGCCATCGCCGGTTGGGATCTGATGTTCCACGACCTGACGCCGTCACGTCGCCTCGGGCGCGACGACGCCTGGCTGGCTGCACCGCGGATCGACAATCTGGCGTCGTGCCATGCCGGGACCGAAGCGATCCTCGCCGGCGGTGGCAACGGCTCGTCGGTGGCGGTGCTCGCGCTGTTCGACCACGAAGAGGTCGGCTCCATGTCGGCGACCGGCGCGCAGGGCCCGCTGCTCTCGACGGTCCTGACCCGTCGCCACGAGGGCGCCGGTGGCTGCGCAGACGACTTCCATCGGGCGATCGCCGCATCGGTGTGTATCTCGGCAGACGGCGCGCATGCCACCCACCCCAACATGGCCGAGCGACACGAACCGGAGCACCACATCGCAATGAACGCCGGTCCCGTCATCAAACGCAACGCGAACGAGCGCTACGCCACGAGCGGGGTGGGTCAGGCCACCGCGGCGGAGGCGTGCCGCGCCGCGGGCGTCCCGCATCAGCTGTTCGTGAACCGGACGGATCTGGCATGCGGTTCGACGATCGGACCGCTCACGGCGGCCCGACTGGGCATGGCCACCGTCGACATGGGCATCGCCCAGCTCTCGATGCACTCGGCACGCGAGCTGTGTGGCGCGGCAGACCCGGCGATGCTCGTCGCGGCGCTCACGGCGTTCCTCGAGGGCTGAGCGCGCCGACCGTGAGCAGCCTGTCAGACGTGGGCGCGTGACCGACGGAGGTCGCGAACGGCGCGGGCGCTCGATGCGAACATCAACAACACGGCGGTGATCTCGAGACGCCCGATGAGCATGATGACCGCGAGGATCATGCGCGCGGGCCGCTCGAAGACCGTGAAGTTGCTCGTGGGTCCGGCCTCGCCGAGTGCGGGACCCATGTTGCTCATCGCCGAGATGACGCCGGAGGCTGCCATCAACGGCTCCGCGCCGGTCGCGGTCACGGCGAGGGTGCCGATGATCAGGATGCTCGCGAAGAGCCCGACGAACGCCAGTGCCGACGCCACGATGGTCTCGGGCACGACCTGCGCGCCGAGCTTCACCGGGAACACGCCGTTGGGATGGCGGAGTCGCCGCAGCTCCCGTCGGACGTGGCGCCACCCGATGAGCACCCGATAGCCCTTGGCGCCGCCGGCGGTCGACCCGACGCAACCGCCGACGACCATGATCCCCAGCAGGATCAGCTGGGAGGCAGCACCCCACAGGACGAAGTCGCCGATGCCGTCGGGACGGACGTTGCCGAACCCGGTCGAGGTGGCGAGGGTCACCACGTTGAACAACGAGTCACGCAGGCTGACCCCGAACGGGGCGAGGTCCTGGCCCCAGTTCAGCAGCGTCACGATCGCGGTGGCGATCGCGATGGTCCACAGGTACAGACGCGTGTCGGCGGCACGAAACCAGGCGAAGCGGTCGCCGGTGAGCACGCGGTAGTGCAGGGCGAAGCTCATGCCGCAGACCACCATGCCCGTCACGAGGATCAACTCGACGAGCAACGAGTCGAAGTGTCCGGCCGACGAGTTGTACGGGGAGAATCCACCCGTCGCGGCGGTCGTGAGCGCGTGCGCCACCGCATCGTGGAGGTTCGGCCCCGGCGCCGCCCACAGTGCCAGTGCGACGACCACGGTGATGCCGCAGTAGATGGTCCAGAGGCGACGTGCGGTCTCGCTCACCCGGGGGGCGAGGCGGTCGGAGCTGTGGCCCGGTGCCTCTGCGGTCATCAGGGCGAGACCGCCGACGCCCAGGTAGGGCAACACCGTGACGGCCAGCACGACCATTCCCATGCCGCCGTACCACTGGGTCATCTGGCGCCACATCAAGACCCCTCGGCCGTGGGCCTCGATGTCGGTGAGCACCGTCGAGCCGGTGCAGCTGAAGCCCGAGATGGACTCGAACAATGCGCTGTCGAAGGTGCTCCAGGTGAACATCGACCCGAACACATAGGGCAGCGCGCCGACGAGGGAGCACGCGATCCAACTCCAGGCGACGATGGAGAACACCGACACGGCTCGCACGTCGGGGCCCAGGCGGCTCACCCGCCGCAAGGCCGTGCCGACGACGAAGGCAATGGCGGCGGTGGCGAGCAGGGCCCATTCGTCGTGGGAGGTCGTCGAGGCCCACTCGATCGCCGAGGCAATCAACAGCCCCGGCGTCAGGAACACCAGCGCGAGCCCCACCACCTGGAGCGTGGGCGACTCGATCGGCCCTTCGACGCTGGTGCTCACCATGGGGCGTCCGCCGCGACGCGGCGCCGAGCCGCCAGTGCACTGCGCCGCAGTCCGGTCGCCAGCGTGAGCACGGCCGCCGAGATCGCCAGGCGGCCGAGCAGCATCAGCGCCGCGAGTGCCAGGAGGCTGCCATCGTCGATCGTGGCGACGTCGACCGGGGCGATGGTCTGGAGGCCGCTGGTGCTGAGGGCGGCCACCGACAGCGAGATGCTCGACGAGACGCCGATGTCGGTGTCGCCCAGAGCCACGAGGAGCGCACCGAGCCCGGCGGTCATCGTGAACATCGCGATGTAGCCGTTCGTCCGCGAGAGGCTCGCTTCCGAAACGGCCCGACCGCCCACCTTCACGACGCGGACGGCATCGGGGTGGAGTTGCTGGACCAACTCCCGTCGTGCGAACCCGACGGCGTGCAGCAGCCGTATCCAGCCGAAGCCGCCGCCCGCCGACCCGGCCATCGCGCCGATGCCGGCCACGAAGAACAACAGGGTGGCGGCGCCGGGGCCGAGCGAGTCGGTCGTCGTCGAGCCGACGGCTCCGGTCGTGCTCGCAGCCGAACCGGCGAGCGCGAAGGCGCCGCGCACGGTGCCGCCGTCGAGCGCGATCACCGCAGTGGTCGCCGCGATCGCCAGGACATAGGCGCGCAACTCCGTCGACCGGACCAACGCGCCGAGATCGCCGATGACGGCCCACCACGCGGCGGCGATGCTGACACCGGCGAGTGCCATGCCGATCGCGGCGACCCACTCGGCTCCGGCACCGAGACCGGCCACCGATGTCGTGGAGGTCGACAATCCCCCGGTCGAGGCCACGGTCAGCCCGTGGACGAGGGCCTCGAAGCCCGATGTGCCTGCCAGAGCGAAGGCCACGACCAACAACGTGGTGAACCCGCCATAGATGGCGATGACCCGCTCGAACCCGGTCGCGCGGCCCGCCAGCAGGGAGCGTCGACCGCTGCGGACGGCGAAGCGAGCCGAGGACTCGCCGGAGCCCAGCGCCAGCGGCAGGACGACGATGCCGAGGATGATCGCGCCGAGCCCACCGAGCCATTGCGCCATCGCCCGGTAGAGGTGCAGACCGCGCCCGATCTCGTCGGGGTCGAGCGTTGTCATCGCGGTCGTGGTGACCGCGGCGGTGCCCTCGAAGATCGCCACACTCACGTTGGTGGTGGCGCCGGCGACGATGTGGGCAACTGCGCTGATGCCGGCGAGCAACGCCCAGTTGACGGTGACCATCGCGAGGACCCGGGTCGCGAGCGTCTGCGACGGGACGCGGAAACGAGCGAGACCGATCCGGGCAGGCACCGCAGCCGCCACCGCCATGACCGCGAAGCCGATGGTGGTGCGCTGGTCGTCGCCGATCGAGACGAGCGCTGCGAGCGACAGCATCGCTGCAGCCTCGGCCGCGGCGATCGCTGCGACGAAGCCGATGGCCGAACGGCCGTAATCGCCGCGCTGGCGTGGAGGCCGAACCGGACGCGCCACGGTCACCGACGCCCGTCGGGCGATCTCATGCGTGCAGGGCGGACGCGGTCATGCCTGCGCCTGTGACGTCATGCGAAGAGGCGTCGCACGGCGTCGACGTTGGGGGGACGCACGAACAACACCACGTGATCCCGCTGGCGGAGCTCGCTCCTGCCTCGCCCGATCTGTGCCTTGCCGTCGCGCACGAACGCCCCGATGAGGGCATCCTTGGGCAGACCGAGATCGCAGATGGTGGCCCCGTCCGCGGGGCTGTCGGGGCCGACTTCGAGCTCGATGACCTCGAAGTCCGCGGCCAGGAACGTCGCGACGGCGGCAACTCCGCCGCGCACGAAGCGAAGGACGCCGTTCGCGCTGGCGGTGCGCGGTGAAAGGGCGGCATCGATGCCCACTTCTTCGAGCAGCTCCCGCAACGCCAGGCGATGCAACGTCGCGATCGTCTCGGTAGCGCCCAGGGACTTCGCGTACAGGCACGACAGGATGTTCGCGTCGTCGTGGCCGGTGAGCGCCACCACGGCGTCGTAACTGCCGGCGTCCTCGCGGGCCAACAGTTCGGCATCGGTGATGTCGCCCTGGATGACCAACACGCCGTCGAGGCTCTCGGCCAGGCGTTGGGCCCGGTCGGGATTGCGCTCGACCAGGGTGACCGAGCCGGAGCGGGCGGCGAGTCTGCGGGCCACGATCTCGCCCGTACGGCCGCCGCCGAGCAGCATCACCCGACGGTGTGTGCCACGGCGGAGCCCCAGCAGTTGCAGGACGTCTCTGCGGGCCTTGCGCTTGGCGACCACCCACAGATGGTCGTCGGGCTGCAACAGCTCGTCTTTGCGGGGGATGACGGTCTCGCCGCTGCGCGTGCGGGCGGCAACGAGGAAATCCCAGTCGGGTTCGTACTCGGCTGCTATCTCGGAGAGCCGACGGCCACACAGCGGCGCCCCGGCCTGCAGGATCGTGCCGACGACCACCACCTCGCCGCCCGCGAGGTGGGCGATCTCGGTGGCGCCGGGGGCGTCGAGCAGGTCCAAGATGTCGGCGGCGGTCTCGGCGTCGGGATCGATGACCAGGTCCGCGCCGATGGCGTCGCGCAGCTGTTGGGCCGCCTTGCCGCGCAACTCCTCGGCCTCGATACGCACGACGGTGCGGGCGACGCCGGCGTGGCGGGCCAACAGCGCGGCGATGAGGTTGACCTCGTCGTTGGAGGTCACCGCAACGAGCAACTCGGCCCGGTCGAGCCCGGCGCGTGCGAGGATCTCGGGGTGCGTCCCGCTGCCCTCGACGACGAGCACGTCGAGGCGGTCCTCGAGATCGCGCAGGCGATCGCGGTCGGTCTCGATCACGGCCACGTCGTTGCCATGGCGCGTCAGGAGTTCGGCGACATAGGAGCCAACCTCGCCGGCGCCGACGACGATCACGTGCACCCTCCATTGCTACCAGCCGCCAGGCCCGGATGCGACGATGGCGACGATCAGCAGTGGCGCCGGCTGAACACAGCGGTGGGTGTGACGATGTGATCGAGTGCCACGTCGTGTGCCTCGGGCACCACGTCGGCGACGCGTTGTTCATCGTGTGCGAGACCGATGAGCAGTGGAGACGACGCCCCACGGTCTGCGAACGTCCGGTCGTAGTGACCGGCGCCGCGGCCGATCCGGTCGCAGCGGGCATCGAAGGCGACGACGGGCACCAGGACGACATCGAGATCCTGGGCTGGGATCGCGACTGCGTTCGCAGCGGGTTGGCGGACGCCTCCCGGCCCCACCACGAGTCTCCCCGGGGGGCCGACGAGCGCGAAGCCCATGGTGCCGTCGACCACGCGTGCATATGCCACCCGCGCGCCGCGGGCCACGAGGGCCTCGACCAGCGGGCCCGGATCGAGCTCGCCGTCGTCGGCGATCGTGGCGCCGACGATCAGGGATACGGCATCGTCGGGGAGTCCGGACCGGGTGAGGAGATCCACCGCCCGATCGGCGACTGCTGACGCATTGGCCGACGCGACGCCGGGAGAAAGCGATCGGCGAGCAGTGCGCATCGCCCGGCGCAACGCCTGTCGATCCGACGGCGGCTCGGCGACCATGACCTCACGGTAGCTCCGAGCCGTACGTGGTCGGGGCCATCGCCGCACGCGTCTGCCCCACCTGCCAGAATCGGTCGGCGCCGACGCTCGGCGCCTGCGCTCAGCTCCTTGTTTCGGTCGGGGTTGGGCCAATCACCCCACACGGCTACGGTCACACGGCTGTTTGCTCAACGAGGAGAGAACATTGGAAGCGATTCCCTACCTGGCGCTCATCAGCGCGGTCGCGGCGCTAGGGCTGGCGGTCTACTACTACAAACTGGTCGAGGCCGCCCCAGCCGGTAACGAACGCATGGTCTTCCTCATGGGGGAGATCCAAAAGGGCGCCCGGGCGTTCCTGAAGGCCGAGTACACCTGGGTCTCGGTGTTCGTCGGCGTGCTGATCGTGCTCATCGCCATCGTGATCACGCCGCTGGCATCGATCAGCTACCTGCTCGGGGCGCTGCTCTCCGCCGGCGCCGGATACGCAGGCATGACCGTGGCCACCATGGCCAACGCCCGCACCACCGAGGCGGCCAAGGAGGGCCCGGCGAAGGCACTGCCGGTCGCCTTCCGCGGCGGCGCCGTCATGGGGTTCTCCGTGGCGGGTCTGGCACTGGGCGGCCTCATGCTCACCTACCTGCTCTTCGTCGTGTGGCTCGAGTCCGATGACGCGTTCCAGATCTTCACGGCGTTCGGTCTCGGAGCCAGCTCCATCGCGCTGTTCTCCCGTGTCGGTGGTGGTATCTACACCAAGGCCGCCGACGTGGGCGCCGACCTCGTCGGCAAGGTCGAGGCCGGCATCCCCGAAGACGACCCGCGCAACCCGGCCACCATCGCCGACAACGTGGGGGACAACGTGGGCGACGTCGCCGGTATGGGCGCCGACCTCTTCGAGTCCTACTCGGGTTCGATCATCGCACCCGTCGCGCTGACCGCTTTCGCGGTGCCCGGTGGGTTGCTGGCGGCAGACGCGGCGAACGCCGATGTGCTTCCGTTCCTGATGTTCCCGATGGCGGTGGCCTTCGTGGGCATGATCGCTTCGATCATCGGCAGCTTCTTCGTCAAGGCAGGCGATTCCACCGACTCCAAGGCGCTCAGCCGGGCGCTGCACATGGGTACCAACGTGGCCATGGGCATCACGATCCTCGGCACGCTCGTGCTGTCGTTCTGGATCTTCGGTGACAGCGATCTGTTCGATCAGCCGATCGGTCTCGCCATCTCGGTCATCGGCGGCCTGCTCGTCGGATGGGCGCTCGGCAAGAGCGCCGAGTACTACACCTCGGATCACTACGGCCCGGTCAAGAAGATCGCTGCGCAGTCCGAGACCGGTCCGGCGACGACGATTCTCGGCGGTGTGAGCACCGGCATGGTGTCGGTCGCTGCGTCGGTGTCGCTCATCCTCATCGGTGTCGGCGTTGCGTACTGGGGCGGCCAGCTCACCCTCGACAACGAGTTCGGTGGCGTGTACGGCATCGCGGTCGCTGCCATCGGCATGCTCGCCACCACCGGTGTCGTGGTCTCCGTCGACGCCTATGGCCCGATCGCCGACAATGCCGGCGGCATCGCAGAGATGGCCGAACTCGATCCCTCGGTCCGTGAGGTCACCGATGCGCTCGACTCGCTCGGCAACACCACCGCAGCGGTGGCGAAGGGGTTCGCCGTCGGCTCGGCGGCGCTCACGGCGCTCGCGCTGTTCAAGAGCTTCGAGCTCGCCGTCGCCCAGGAAGGTGGGACGCTGAGCCTCAACATCGGCGAGGTCGACGTCTTCATCGGTCTGTTCCTCGGTGCGGGCCTCCCCTTCCTGTTCGCCGCGCTCACGATCGACGCGGTGGGTCGTGCGGCCCAGCAGATGATCGAAGAGGTCCGTCGCCAGTTCCGCGAGATTCCCGGTCTGCGGGAGGGCAAGCCCGGCGTCGTCCCCGATTCGGCACGCTGTGTCGCCATCTCCACCGAGGCATCGCTGAAGGAGATGATCGTGCCCGGGTCGCTGGCCGTGGTCGTTCCCCTGGTCGTCGGCTTCATCGACGTCGATGCGCTCGGTGGCCTCCTGGCCGGCGCACTGGTCACCGGTTTCGCCCTGGCCATCTTCATGGCGAACGCCGGCGGCGCCTGGGACAACGCCAAGAAGTACATCGAGGCCGGCAACCACGGGGGTAAGGGCTCCGATCCCCACAAGGCTGCCGTTGTCGGCGACACCGTCGGCGATCCCTTCAAGGACACCTCGGGTCCTGCGATGAACATCCTGATCAAGGTCATGACCATCGTCTCGCTGGTCTTCGCCTCGGCGTTCGTCTGATCCCGACGAGCCCGTCATGGAGCTCGGACCGGGTCCGCTTCTCGTCGACCGCGTCGCCGTCGTAACCGGCGGCGGCGCGGGCATCGGCCGAGGCATCGTCGAGCTCTTCGCCCGCCACGGCGCAACCGTGGTCGTGGCCGACATCGATCCCGAACTCGTGGCCGGTCTCCCCGATGGGGTGGCCGGCCACGTGTGCGATGTGCGCGACGTCGACCAGCTCGACGCCTTCGTCGCCGAGACCATCGAGCGCCACGGCGCGCCGCAGGTGCTGGTCAACAACGTCGGGCACTACCTGTTCCGTGGCGTGCCCTTCGCCGAGACCACCGAAGCCGAGTGGCACGAGCTGTACCGCACCAACCTCGAACACGTCTTCCGGGCCACCCACCGGTTCCTGCCGGCGATGATCGTCGCGGGCCGTGGCGGCTCCATCGTCAACCTGTCCACGGTCGAAGGTGTCCGTGGTGTGCCGGGCCAGCCGATCTACAGCGCCTTCAAGGCCGGGGTGTCGGCGTTCACCCGCTCGTTGGCGCTGCAGGTCTCCGAGCACGGGATCCGGATCAACGACATCGCGCCCGACGTGACCGAGACCCCTCAGCTCCCCTATCGAGCGTGGCTCGACGACACCGAGTACGCCCGTGCCGACCGCTGGGTGCCGCTCGGCCGTTTCGGCACGCCTGCCGACCACGCCGGCGTCGCCTTGTTCCTCGCATCGGACCTGTCGGGTTTCGTGACGGGGGCGACGATCCCGGTCGACGGCGGCACCCTCGTGGCCGGGGGCTGGTACCGCACCGACAAGGACGGCCGCACCTGGACCAACCGGCCCTTCGATGCCTGAGCCCGACGAGCGCCGGCGTCTGATCGTCGTGTTCGGCGGTCGTTCGGCCGAACACGAGGTGTCGTGCACCTCGGCACGCCATGTTTTGGCGGCGATCGACACCAACCGCTACGACGTCTCGGTCGTCGGTATCCGCCGCGACGGCACCTGGGTGCGCGCCGAGGCCGCCGAGAAGATGCTCGCCGCTGGTCCGGCAGCCCTTCCCGCTCATCTCGACGCCGAGGGGCCCGACCTCGACCTGCTGCCGATGCTCGCCGCCGAGTCCGTGCCGTCGTCCGCTGGGGCGTCCCCCACGGTCGTGTTCCCCGTCCTGCACGGCCCCTACGGCGAGGACGGCACCATCCAGGGTCTGCTCGAGATGGCCGACGTCGCCTACGTCGGCACGGGTGTGCTGGGGTCAGCGCTCGCCATGGACAAGATGGCGGCCAAGGACGTCTTCGAGGCCCGGGGAATCCCCCAGACTGTCTGGCGGGGGTTCCACGTCGACGACCTCTCCCCCGCCGTCGAGCAGCGGATCGTCGACGAGCTCGGGCTGCCGGTGTTCGTGAAGCCCGCCAACATGGGCTCGTCGGTCGGGGTGAGCCGGGCCGGCTCCGTGTCGGAGTTCCGTGGCGCCCTCGAGCTGGCGGCGCAGTACGACGAGTGGATCGTGGTCGAAGAAGCCGTCGAGGGCCGCGAGATCGAGTGCTCGGTCCTCGGCAACCGCGAACCCGTCGCCTCGCTGCCCGGCGAGATCCGCCCGGCTGCGGACTTCTATGACTACGCCGACAAGTACCTCGCCGGTGCCGCCGAGCTGTTGATTCCTGCGCCCCTCGACGACGCCGTCGTGGCCGAGCTGCAGGCGCTGGCGATCCGGGCATACCAGGCACTGCGCTGTGAGGGTCTGGCCCGGGTCGACTTCTTCTACGACGAGGCCGCCGGCCGGCTGCTGGTCAACGAGATCAACACCATGCCGGGTTTCACGCCCATCTCGATGTACCCGAAGATGTGGGCGGCGTCAGGGCTCGACTATCCGGCGCTGATCGACCGTCTGGTCGATCTCGCGATCGAGCGTCACGCCCGCCGCGCCGGCCATCGGCGCACCGACCGCTGACGCAGCGACCACGGACGTTCCGGGCGCCGGCCTGCAGCTCCCCCTTGCCAGTATCGAACGCGTGTTCGATACTGGCTCCATGGACTTCTCTCTCGACCACGAGGTCGAACAACTCCGGCGCAGCGTCGCCATGGTGCCCCCCGGCGGCGACGGCCTCGATCGCGAAACGTCACTGCAGGTACTGCACCGCCTCCAGCAGCTGAGCCGTCGGGTCGCCACGCTCGAATCGGGACTGCGCGACCTCCTCGACGCTCCCTGACCACGGGGTCGACCGGCGCCGGCGACGCCCCACGATCTCAGGTGGCGACAGGTGAGGGTGCGGGTTCGGTCAGGGCGCTCTGGAGGAAGCGCAGCAGCTCCCGCCGGCGCACGACCGTCTCGCGCAGTGTCGGTTCGAGCCCGACCGCCCGCAGCACCTCGACCTCGGTGGCCACGCCCATCACGGTCGAGTACACCGAGAACGCGAGCAGGCGCGGATCCGATCGCCGCACCCGGCCCTCGTCCATCTCCCGGTCCAGCCACGCCGTGGCCCCGCTGATCAGCGGCTCGAGCGCGGCGGTGGCCCGGGTGAGCGCCGGCGGGCCCAGGCGGGTGATCTCTCGCAGCAGCCCGAGCAACTCCGGTCGCCGGATGGCCAGGCGGAACACGCCGCGTACCATCGCCTCGACCCGGGCGAAGCCCCCGTCGCTCGTGGCGATGATCGTGTCGAACACCGTCATCAACTCGGCGACGGCCCGATCGATGACGGCGTCGAGCAGGATCTCCTTCGACGCATGGTGGTACAGGATCGACTGCTTGCGGATGCCGAGCTCGGCGGCGAGGTCGTCGAGGCTCGTCGCCGCGTAGCCGTTGCGACCGAAGGCAACCAGCGCGGCATCGACGACACGGTCGGCGGTGCGCTGTGCCACCGCCGTGGTCGCCGCAGCGGCCGCCGTGGGGCCGCTGTCGATCGGGGTGACGGCCGAGCTCATGGACCGGGATCGTAGCCGTCCTCTACCAGCTGGTAGATTCTGGCGCCGTGATCATCGACGCGCTTGCCGGACGCCGCATCGCCATTACCGGCTCGACCGGATTCCTCGGAACCGCGCTCGTCGAGCGGCTCCTGCGCGGCGTGCCCGACTGCGAGCTCGTGCTCCTCGTCCGCCCCGGCCGCCGCACGGCGACCAAGCGCGTCGAACGCGACATCTTGAAGAACGACGCCTTCGACCGCCTCCGCGAAACCCATGGCAAGACCGGCTTCGCCGAGCTCTGTGCCCGCCGCATCCACGCGGTGGCCGCCGACATCAGCGCCGAGGGCCTCGGCCTCGACGACGAGGGCCGGGCTGCGCTCGCCTCGTGCGACATCGTGGTCCACAGCGCCGCAGCGGTGTCGTTCGACGAGCCGCTCGATCGGGCCGCCGAGGTCAACCTCATGGGGCCGGTGCGCCTCGTCGCCACCCTCCAGGATCTGGGCGTCCGGCCCCACCTCGTCACCGTCAGCACCTGCTACGTGGCAGGCAGCCGCAAGGGCGACGCCCCCGAGATCGCCCTCACCGACTCGCCGTTCTACGTACCCCTCGACTGGCGTGCCGAGGTCGACGCCGCCCGCCGCACCCGCATCAACGTCGAGGACGACAGCCGCCGGGTCGACAAGCTCAAGGCCTTCCAGGTGGCCGCCGTCAACGAGCTGGGGGCTGCCGGTACCCCGGCGCTCGCCGCCAAGACCGAACAGCTGCGCGAGCGCTGGGTGAAGGACCAGATGGTCGAGGCCGGGCGGGTCCGGGCCGCGTCGCTGGGTTTCCCCGACGCCTATGCCTTCACCAAGGCCATGGCCGAACAGGCCGTCGAGGAGACCCGCGCCGACATCCCCCTCAGCATCGTGCGCCCGTCGATCATCGAATCCGCCTGGGCCGAGCCCCACCCGGGATGGATCCGTGGCTTCCGCATGGCCGAGCCCATCATCATGAACTACGGACGCGGCACGCTGCGCGAGTTCCCCGGCATCCCCGAGGGCATCATCGACGTCATCCCTGTCGACCTCGTGGCCGCTGCGATCGTCGCCGTCGCCGCCCAGGAGCCCACCCCCGAGACCGAGATCTTCCATGTGGCCTCGGGCGGGTGCAACCCGGTCAAGATCTCGGTGCTCACCGACTACATCCACGATTTCTTCGGCCAGAACCCCATCTACGACGACCGCAACCAGCCCATCTCCCCGGCCCGCTGGACCTATCCGGGCCGCGGCCGGGTGCAGGGCCAGCTCGAGCGGGCCCAACGTGTGCTGTCGACGGGGGAGAAGGTGCTCCACGCGCTACCCGTGCGGGGCCGCACGGCGCTCATCGCCGCCGATCTCGAGGAACGCCGCGACGAGGTCGAGAAGGCCATGGGGTACGTCACCCTCTACGGCAAATACGTCGAATGCGAGGCCCTCTACGGCGTCGACAACCTGCTCGCGCTGTGGGACCGCCTCGACGACGACGACCGTGAGGACTTCGCCTTCGATCCCCGGGTCCTCGACTGGTACCAGTACGTCTACGAGACCCACCTGCCCTCGGTGCTCTCCCAGGGCCGGGTCAAGACAGCACCCAGCTCCACCGGCGGGCTCACCCGCACCGAACGCCTCCGCCGCCAGGTCCTGGCGCCCGAACGCACCATCGCGGCCTTCGATCTCGAGAACACCCTGATCGCATCCAACGTCGTGTCGTCGTGGGGATACCTCGCAGCCCGACGCCTCGACCGGGGCGACCGCATGCGCCTGGTGGGACGGACGCTGGCCCAGGCCCCGGGCCTGTTGGCACTCGACCGGCGCGATCGCAGCGACTTCCTGCGCAGCTTCTACCGCCGCTACGAAGACGCCCCCGTCGATCAGATCGCCATCGACAGCGCCGAGATGTTCAGCGAGCTGATCCTCACCAAGTCGTTCCCGGCCGCCATCCGCCGGGTGCGCGAGCACCGGGCCGCCGGGCATCGGACGGTGCTCATCACGGGCGCCCTCGACTTCGTCGTCGAGCCACTGCGACCGCTCTTCGACGACATCGTGTCGGCCGAGCTCGAGATCGAGGACGGCGCCTACACCGGCCAGATGCTCACGGTCCCGCCCACCGGCGAGACCCGCGCCGCGGCGCTGCGCGACTACGCCGCAGCCGAAGGGCTCGACCTGCGCGAGGCGGTGGCGTACGCGGATTCCACCAGCGACCTGCCCATGCTCGAGGCCGTCGGATTCCCGGTGGCCGTCAATCCCGAGACCCGCCTGGCGACGCTCGCACGTCGTCGTGGTTGGCTCATCGAGAACTTCGACAAGGCCCCCGGCGCGCCTCGCAAGCTGCTGCCGCTCGGCCCAAGCGGAAGGTAGTACCCGTGCCCTCGGACAGTCATCGACATCCCCGCCCCGGTCTCGTCCTCGACGTCGATCGCTCGACGCCACCGGTCCTGTTCCATCACGGCGAGGGCTTCCGGATGGAGAAGCTCCCGGCCGGACGCAGCCGGATCGTGTATCCCGCCGAGCCCCTCGACGGGCTGGTCGATCCCGACCGTGCCATCCGTGAGGCCCTCGAGGCACCCCTGGGAGATTCGGAGCCGTTGTCGGCGCTGATGAAGCCGGGCATGAAGCTGACCATCGCGTTCGACGACATCTCGCTGCCGCTGCCCCCGATGCGCAAGCCCGACATCCGCCAGCGCATCATCGAGGCCGTGCTCGACACCGCGGCCGCGGCAGGCGTCGACGACGTCCACCTCATCGCCGCGCTGGCGCTGCACCGGCGCATGACCGAGGACGAGTTGCGTCATGCGGTGGGCGACCGCGTCTACGACGCGTTCGCCCCGTCGGGCAACCTCTACAACCACGACGCCGAGGACCCCGACGGCATGGTGCTGTTGGGCACCACGCCCCATGGCGAAGAAGTGCAGATGAACAAGCGGGCCGCCGAGAGCGACCTCATCGTCTACGTCAACATCAACCTGGTGTCGATGGACGGCGGTTGGAAGAGCACGGCGACCGGCCTGTCGGGCTACACGGCACTGCGTCACCACCACAATCCCGAGACCATGGTGAAGTCCAAGAGCTTCATGGACCAGCACCGCTCCGAGCTGCACCACTCCAACTGGCGTCAGGGCAAGGTGCTGCGCGACAGCGGCATCAAGGTGTTCCAGATCGAGACCACGGTCAACAACAACACCTTCGGCTACGACGGTCCGCTCTCGATGCTGCAGAAGCGCGAATGGGAATGGACCGCCCGCGACCGGGCGACCTTCATGGCCATGCAGGCCGGGCTCAAGCGCATGACCCCGCGGATGCGCCGCCGGGCCTTCCAGGGCTGGCAGGCGCCCTACGAGCTCACCTCGGTCCAGGCGGGCGAGGTCGAGGAGGTCCACAAGTCGACCACCGAGCACGTCTTCCGCCAGCACCTCGTGCCGGTCGAGGGCCAGACGGACATCGTCACCATGGGCCTGCCCTACATATGCCCGTACAACGTCAACTCGATCATGAACCCGATCCTGGTGGCCTGCCTGGGCCTCGGGTACTTCTTCAACATGTACCGCGGCAAGCCGCTGGTGCGCGAGGGCGGCGTGTTGATCATGAGCCACCCCACCCCGTGGGAGTTCCACCCCGTCCATCATCCGAGCTACATCGACTTCTTCGAGCAGGTGCTGTCCGAGACGAAGGACCCGGCGGTGATGAGCCAGAAGTACGAGAAGGCCTTCGCCACCGACGAGTGGTACCGCCACCTGTACCGCACCTCGTTCGCGTACCACGGCGTCCACCCGTTCTACATGTGGTACTGGTGCGCCCACGCCCTCGATCACCTGGGCGCCGTGATCATCGTGGGTGGCGACACCCGGGCGGTACGCCGTCTCGGGTTCCGGCCGGCGACGACCCTGCAGGACGCGTTGGAGATCGCCACCGATGTCGTCGGCAACCAGCCGACGATCACCCACTACCACAACCCCCCGATCGTCATGGCGGACGTGACGTGAGCTCGCACGGCGCGAGGGGCCAGGCATGAGTTCTCGGCCGGTGCCGAGCCGGGCGGTCATCGCTCGGCGGACACGCCAGATCCACCGCGCCGTCGGTGGCGCTCCCCGTCGGATCCGGGCGTCGTCCATCGTGAAGGCGACCGAGTTCCCGCTGCGGGCCCCGTCGGTTCCCGGCGGGGTCGAGCCCCCGGCCAAGGCGGGCCGGACCGGCGTCGACTACGACACCGACTGGGCCCGACGCACACCGAGCCGCATGGCCCGCGCCGTCGTCGTCGAGACGGTGATGCGCCCCACGATGGCAGTCCTGGCACGGCCCACACGTACCGGCCTCGACCGCCTGGACAGCCTCGAGGGTCCGGCGATCTTCGCGGCCAACCACCACAGCCATCTCGACACGCCGCTGTTGGTCACGTCGATCCCCGACCCGTGGCGGCGTGAGCTGGTGGTCGGTGCGGCGTCGGACTACTTCTTCGGCACACGGCTGACCAGCGCCATGTCGGCGTTGGCCATCGGCGCCATCCCGATCGAGCGCACCAAGGTCGGGCGCCGGTCGGCGGATCTGGCCGCCGAGCTGATCGACGACGGCTGGAGCTTCATGATCTTCCCCGAGGGTGGCAGATCGCCCGACGGGTGGGGTCAGCCGTTCCGCGGCGGCGCTGCCTATCTGGGGATCCGCTGTCGGGTCCCGGTCGTGCCGGTGCACATCGAGGGCACCGGCCGCATCCTGCGCAAGGGCAAGAGTCGGCCCACGCCGTCGCGCACGACGATCACCTTCGGGGCGCCGCTGTGGCCCGAAGACGGCGAGACGTCACGTCGCTTCGGCGCCCGCATCGAGGCCGCGGTGGCCCAGCTGGCCGACGAGGCCGGCACCGACTGGTGGCAGGCCCGCCTGCGGGCCCACGCGGGCGAGACGCCATCGCTGTACGGCCCCAGCGCCAGCAGCTGGCGCCGCGCCTGGAACCTGGGCGACCAGCGCCCCAGCGCCCGCCGCAAGAAGCGTCGCTGGCCCTGAGCCTGCGGACTACAGGGGTCAAGTCGTACTTTCAACCAACTCCAGGCTGTCGAGCATGGAGGCCCCGGCGTGACGAGTTGGTTGAAAGTACGACTTGACCCCAGCGGTTCAGCCCAGCAGTGCGTCCAGTTCCGCGAGTGCGACGTCGGGGTCGGCGACGTGGATCGTCTGCCAGCCCTCGGCACGGGCGGGCCCGAGGTTGTGGTCGAAGTCGTCGAGGTACACGACCGTCTGGGCGGCGACGCCGAGGGCCTCGGTGGTGCGCCGGTAGATCACGGGCTCGGGCTTGCGGCTGCCCTCGGCCGAGGAGTCCATGACCACGTCGAACAGGGTCAGGTCGATGTCTCGCTCGAGGGTCGGGCGGAACTCCCGGATCGAGTTGGTCAGCAGCCCCAGCTTCACTTCGCCCTGCAGGGCTGCGATCCGGTCGAGGACCCGGGTGTTGATCGAATACGTCTGTGCGTCGAGCAGGACGTCGATCTCGTCGCCGACGAGCGCCACGCCGTGGTTGTCGGCGTAGGGGCCGAGCAGGGCCTGGATCTCGGCGACGGCGAGCTCGCCGCGCTCGCTGCGGTGCCAGGGATGGTCGGTGGAGTCGTGGCGTGGCCCCATGAGCACCTCGAGCATCACGCCGGGATCTGCGCCGCTGCGTTCGGCGATGCGTGCGAGCTTGTCGGTGATGGGCGTGATGATGACGCCACCGAAGTCGAAGACCACTGCCTCGACCCGGGGCGCAGGAGCGGTACCGGTCATGAGCGGCACCGTAGAGCGTCAGCGTCCACATCGTTGCCTCGGCGGGCGACACAATGGTGCGATGACCACGGACCGCGAGACCGAGATCGAGCCCCTCGGGCGCCTGGACGTGATGGCCTTCGACTGCCCGGATGCGCAGGCGCTGGCGGGCTTCTACCAGCGGCTGCTCGGCGGCGACATCGTCGAGCACGAGGCCGGCGGTTGGGTCGAGCTCCACTCCCCCGGCGGCAAGCTCGGATTCCAGTGTGTCGACGACCATCGCCGCCCGACCTGGCCCGATGGCGAGGTGCCGCAGCAGGCACACGTCGACATCCGTGTCGACGACCTCGACGTGGCCGAAGCCGTCGCGGTCGAGCGCGGGGCCATCAAGGCCGAGACCCAGCCCGAGCCAGAGGCGTTCCGGGTGTTCGTCGACCCTGCTGGGCACCCGTTCTGCCTGGTCCTCCCCTGGTTGCCGGCCGGCGATTCCTGAGGCCCGAAATCTGGGACTCTGCGCGCACTGGTTGCGCGCAAAGTCCCAGATTTCGCCGGAGAGTCCCCGACATGCCGGTCGCTGCCGGGCAGTACCCTCAGCACGCGAGTTCGGTCGCGAGCCGATCGGCCCAGAGCACGATCTCGTGCGTTCGGGCGCGCCGAAGCCCGCTGCACGGCCCCAGCGATGTCTCGACGACGGAACCCGCTTCGAGTGCCTCCTCGACCGAGAAAGCGACGGCGTACTGCGGTTCGAGGTAGCAGCCGATGCGGCCACAATCACGGCCGATGACCGAGACCCGCGACCTGCACGGGGCCGGCGACGACGCAGCCAGATGCATACGAGCAACGATCTCCCCGTCCACGACGGAAGTGCCGAGAGCATCGATTCGGCACCGTGGTCGCTCGACGTCGTCGTCGGGCGGAGGCCCGGCGGCGACGACACGGGCGCTGTCGAGCAGTGTCGCGTCGCCGGATGGGTAGTCCGGACCGTCGCCGGCGACGGCGTTGATCATCAGGAGCACCACGATGGGCACTGCGATCAGCCCGAGGACGAGTGCCACCCCACCGGCACTGCCTCTCGTCGTGGTGTCCAAGCGTGGCAGGCTATGCGACGCTCGGTCCATGATGCGGCAACCCGGAGCGGACAGGTCCGAGGCACCTCGGGTCAGGGCGTCGTCGTCGGAGATCTCCGACCTCTGATCAGTCGACGAGGCGGAGGCCGCTCGGGGCGATCGAGTCGGCGATGTCGCCCAGCTCGACGACGAACTCCGTGAGGTGCGCCGGGAACACGTGCTCGCTCACCAGCACCGGGGTGCCGTCGGGGGTGCGGGTCGTCCGGGCGCACACCAGCACGGGCGCACCCTCGGGAATGCCGAGGGTCTCGGCATCGGCGGCAGCGATCAACGCGGCGCCGATGGTCTGGGTGGCGCCGGCGAGCTCGATGTCGAGCACTTCGTAGAACGGCGACGCCTCCAGTTCGGCCCGGGTGAGGTGGCGGCCGAGGTGTGTCGGGCACCAGACCGTCACGCGGGCGAACGGCTGGCCGTCGGCCAGGTTGCGGCGCCGGACCTCCAGGACGTCGTCGGTGCCGAGGATGTCGGCGACCCACGCCGGGGGTCGGGTGAAGGCGAAGGCCAGGACCTCGCGTGCCGAGCTGCGATGCGACGCGGCCAGTTGGGCCTCGATGGTGCCGAGGCGCCCGAGGGACTGGCGCAGGGGATCGATGGCGACGAACCACCCGGCACCCTGCTGGGACGCGACCAGCCCTGCGTCGCGGAGGGTTTCCAGTGCACGGCGAACGGTCACCCTGCTGGTCTGGAACTCCTTCGACAGGGTCGATTCGCTGGGCAGGACCTTGCCGGCGCTGAACTCGCCGGCCTCGATGCGATCGCGCAGGGCGGCGGCGATCTCGCGGTAGCGGATCGATTGCCGACTCATGCGACAACTTGTATCATACTTGTCTACATGGGTCGAGCCCCGATCCGCCGGACCGAGCATCGTTGGCATCGCAACCACGGTGCGCTAGACCGGGCGGGCAAGCCCCACGCAGCGTCTCGAACCGCCCACCAACCGACCAGAGGACCGTCATGGCCGTCACCGCCACCACCCCCATCGAACTCGTCGAAGGCGTCTACGCCACCCTCGACGAGCGCCTCGGCGCCGCTCGCGAGCGGTTCGGCCGAGCGCTCACCTTCGCCGAGAAGGTCTTGATCAACCACCTCGATCGCCCCGATCAGGAACTCGAGCGCGGCGACTCCTACGTCGATCTGCGACCCGACCGCGTTGCGATGCAGGACGCCACCGCCCAGATGGCCTGGCTGCAGTTCATGACCGCCGGCCTCGACGAGGTCGAGGTCCCCACCACCACCCACTGCGACCATCTCATCCAGGCCCGCGTCGACGGCAAGCGCGACCTGCTCGCCGCGGTGGACTCCAACGAAGAGGTCTACGACTTCCTCGAGACCGTGTGCGCCCGCTACGGCGCCGGCTTCTGGAAGCCCGGCAGCGGCATCATCCACCAGGTCGTCCTCGAGCAGTACGCGTTCCCCGGCGGGATGATGATCGGCACCGACAGCCACACCCCCAACGCCGGCGGCCTGGGCATGATCGCCGTGGGCGTTGGCGGCGCCGACGCCGTCGACGTCATGACCGGCTTCCCGTGGAACGTGCGCTGGCCCAAGCTCATCGGCGTGAAGCTGACCGGCAGCCTCAACGGCTGGTCCGCCCCCAAAGACGTCATCTTGAAGGTGGCCGACATCCTCACCGTCAAGGGCGGTACCGGCGCCATCATCGAGTACTTCGGCGAGGGCGCCAACTCGATCAGCGCAACGGGCAAGGCCACGATCTGCAACATGGGCGCCGAGATCGGCGCAACCACCTCGATCTTCGCCTACGACGACGCCAGCGCCCGCTACCTCAAGAGCACCGGCCGTGAGGCCATCGCCGACGCCGCCGACGCTGTCGCCCACCACCTGCGAGCCGACGACGAGGTCTTCGCCGATCCGGGTGCATACTTCGATCAGGTCATCGAGATCGATCTCAGCACCCTGCAACCCCACATCAACGGCCCCCACACCCCCGATCTCGCCCGCGAGGTGAAGGATCTCGGTGCCGAGGCCACCGCGAACGGCTGGCCCCTCGAGATCAGCGCCGCCCTCATCGGCAGCTGCACCAACTCCTCGTACGAGGACATCACCCGTGCCGCCAGCATCGCCCGCGAAGCCGCCGCCAAGGGCCTCAGGGTCAAGACCAAGCTCATGATCACCCCCGGTTCCGAGCAGGTCCGGGCCACCATCGAGCGCGACGGCCTGCTCGCGGACTTCGAGGCGCTCGGCGCGGTCGTGCTGGCCAACGCGTGCGGCCCCTGCATCGGCCAGTGGGACCGTTCCGAGGAGGAGGGCCACGTCGCCGGCCAACCCAACACCATCGTCACGTCGTACAACCGCAACTTCCCCAAGCGCAACGACGGCGACGCGGCAACGCTCGCATTCGTCACCTCCCCCGAGACGGTGATGGCGCTGGCGCTCGCCGGCACCCTCGACTTCGACCCCATCCACGGCACGCTGGTCAACGACGCCGGCGAGGAGGTCCAGCTGTCGGTGCCGGTCGGTGTCGAGCTCCCCGCCCAGGGGTTCGACCCGGGCGAGGACACCTTCGTCGGCGCTCCCGACGACGGCTCGGGCATCGAGGTCAAGGTCTCCCCCACCTCCGATCGCCTCCAGCTCCTGTCGCCGTTCCCCGCGTGGGACGGCAACGACTACGAGGACCTGCCCGTGCTGGTCAAGGCCCAGGGCAAGTTCACCACCGATCACATCTCCATGGCCGGTCCGTGGCTGAAGTACCGCGGTCACCTCGAGAACATCTCGGGCAACCTGTACCTGGGCGCGGTCAACGCCTACGACGGCTACGAGGTCGGCTACGGCAAGAACGTCCTCACCGGCGAGACCCAGCCGTACCCCGAGATCGCAAAGGCGTACCACGAAGCCGGCCAGCACTGGGTCGTCATCGGTGACGAGAACATGGGCGAGGGCTCCAGCCGCGAGCATGCTGCCATGGAGCCGCGTTTCCGCCTGGGACTGGTGGCGATCGCCCGGAGCTTCGCCCGGATCCACGAGACCAACCTGAAGAAGCAGGGCATGATCCCGCTGACCTTCGTCGACCCGGCCGACTACGACCGCATCGGCCAGGACGACCGCATCGCCGTCCGCGGGCTGGCCGACCTGGCCCCCGATCGTGAGGTCACCGTGGAGGTGACCACGCCCGAGGGCGAGACCTGGAGCTTCCAGACCCGCCACACCTTCTCCGAGGACCAGGTCGAGTGGTTCAAGGCCGGCTCGGCCCTCAACGTCATCCGGCGGCGCACCGGCGGCTGAGCGTCGCACCTGGGCCCGGCTCGGCTCACGTCTCATCCGGCGCCACCGACGTCGCCGGATGGGACGTGCGCCGCGACCGGACGGCAAAACGGAGAAGAGGCCGGTGGGGGGATACCGGCCTCTCCTCGTATACACCCGGAGCCGGAGGGGGGATCCGACAGCCGGGATGGGCGAGCAGGGTTCGGGGGGAGAACTCGCTGCTCGCTATGTGGACTCCACTCTGAAGGATCCGAGTACGGATGTCCAACAGTTTGCGTTGATACGACGTATCGACAAAGTAGATACCGAAAACGCTATCATGTCGCCGTTAGCGATCGACGGGACGGGCCACCACCACGGCCGGACCATGCTGCGCCACGATCGACCCCGCCCAGGAGGCCATTGCCCATCATGGACATCCGTCAGCTGAATGCGCTTGTCGCCGTCGTCGACCACGGCACGTTCTCGGCAGCCGCCCGGGCCCTGCACACGGTCCAGTCCAACGTCTCCACCCACATCGCGCGCCTCGAGCGCGATCTCGACATCACCCTCATCGACCGCACCACCGGCTCGCTCACCGAGGAGGGCCGCGTCGTCGTCGAGCGGGCCCGGCGTGTGCAGGCCGAGCTGGAGGCGATCCGTCTGGACGTCACAGCGCTGCGCGACGAGGTCGCCGGTGTGATCCGCGTCGGCGTGATCGGCACCACCGGTCGGTGGCTCCTGCCGCGTCTGCTCGACGCGCTGGGGTCGACCTACCCCAAGGTGCGGATCCAGGTGGTCGACGCAACGACGACCAGCCTCGTCCCCCAGGTCGTGTCGGGTTCGCTCGATGGCGCCCTGGTCAACCTGCCGATCGATCATCCCGATCTGCTCGTCGAGGAGATGTTCGAGGAGGAGCCGATGCTGGTGGCCCCACTCGACCACCCCTTCGCTCGCTACGACGTGCTCGAGCCCCAGGACCTCGGCCGCCACCCGCTGCTGCTCAGCCCACCAGGAGTCGCATTCCGCGACTCACTCGACGCCGATCTCGCCGCCTACGACATCGAGCTGGTCGCCAAGGCCGAGGTCGACGGCATGCGCCTGCTGGCGTCCTTGGCGTTCGACGGATTCGGCGCGGCGCTGCTGCCCGCAACGGCCGTCACGTCGTCGGGCGACTGGAAGCGCATCCCGGTGCGCGGCCTGACCCGACGGGTGGTCGGGCTGGTGTCCAACCGACGGGTGCCACCGTCGGCGACGACGCGCGCGGTGCGCGAGGTCCTGCGCGAGGTCATCGCCACCCATGCCCACCGCCAGGACGGCATCCACGCCGCGCCCTGACGAGGGCCCGCATGCCACCACGGCATCGCCGGCGGTCCGCAGACCGCATCGACGGTCGCGTCGGTCGGCGACGCTAGAGTCCGGCCTGTGGCGAGCACCGGACCCGATCCCCGCATGCAGGTCGAGATCCAGGCGCAGCGGCCGGGTAACACAGGCGTCGTGCTGGGGCATCTCGACGGCACACGCTGCGTGATGGTCGATCTCGGCCGGGCCAGCGAGCCGGCCGCACTCACCGCCGACGACGGCATCCAACTCGCCATCGCCGCCTTCACCGCCCGTTCGCAGCGCCTTCCACTCATCTGTCATCTCAACTCCTCCGGAGCCCCACCCGACGAGGGCACCGAAGCGCTCCATGGCTGGGGCATGGCAGCGCGTGAGCTCACCCGGGCGTCGGGTGTCGTGCCCACCATCTTCTGTGTCCGCCACGCCGCCGTGGCAGGCTCGGCGCTGCTGCTCGGTCTCGCCGACATCGTGGTCATGGTCGCGGACTCCTATGCCTATGTGAGTGGGCCGCGCATGGTGCAGGAGTTCACCGGCGTCCCGATCGACAGCACCGCGCTCGGCGGCGCCGGCCGTCACGGCTCCACCAGCGGCGTGGCCGCCTTCGTCGCCCAGGACGCCGACGACGCCGATGCGATCATGGCAGAGCTGCTCGAGCTGCTACCCGCTCACGTCGATGCGCCCCGGCCCCACCGGGTCACCTTCGATCCCGTCGACCGGGCCACCCCCGAACTCGCCGACGTCGTCCCCACCACCGCCACGGGCAGCTACGACGTGCGCGACGTGATCGCCGGCGTGGTCGACGACGGGGCGTTCCTCGAGGTCCGCGCCGCGTGGGCCACCAACATCGTCACGGCGTTCGCCACCATCGGTGGACGCACCATCGGCGTCGTGGCCAACCAGCCGCAGGCCCTCGCGGGCACCCTCGACATCGCGGCATCGCAGAAGGGCGCCCGGTTCGTGTCGCTGTGCGATGCCTTCGGCATCCCGCTGGTGACCTTCGTGGACACCCCCGGCTTCCAGCCGGGCAAGGACCTCGAGTGGCGAGGCATGATCCGCCACGGGGCCCAGCTCGCCTTTGCCTACGCCAGGGCCACCGTCCCGCGCATCTGTGTCACGTTGCGCAAGAGCTACGGCGGTGCCTACATCGTCATGGACTCTCGACACATGGGCAACGATCTCGCCTTCGCGTGGCCCAGCGCCGAGATCGCCGTCATGGGCGCCAAGGGTGCGGTGGAGATCCTGCACCGCCGTGCCGACCCCGCCGACCGACCACGGCTCGAAGCCGAATACGAGGCACGTCTGCTCAATCCCTACACGGCGGCCGATCGCGGCTCGATCGACATGGTCATCGATCCCGGCGAGACGCGGCGAACCATCGCTGCGGGGCTCGACGCCCTCGCCGACAAGCGCGAACCCCTTCCGTCGAGACCCCACGACAACTCGCCGCTGTGACGACCGCCGAGGTGCCCTTCAGCCGTACTCCCCGCTCGCGTCGCGCACTTGGGTTTCACCGGTCGCCGCGCGGTAGTGTCCCCCCTGCGTCCGACGAGCGACGTACTCCGATCCCGAGACCCCCGAATCCGAGGAGCTGTGAGCAGCAGTGACTGAGTCCATCACGATCACCGACAACCGAACCGGCGAAACCGTCGAGATCCCCATCGTCGATGGCGGTGTCGAATCGTCCGAGTGGGCCAAGTTGCTCCCGGGTATCTGGTTCAAGGACGAGGGTCTGGCCACGACGGCCATGACCAACAGCGCCATCACCTACATCGACGGCGATGCCGGTGTGCTCGAGTATCGGGGTTATCCCATCGAGCAGCTCGCCGAGCAGTCGACCTTCCTCGAGGTCGCCTACCTGCTCGTCTACGGCGAGCTGCCGAGCCAGGAAGAGCTCGACTCGTGGGTCCACGAGATCACGACCCACACCTACATCCACGAGAACTTCCGCAAGCGGATGTTCGACGCGTTCCATTACGACGCCCACCCGATGGGGATGCTGACCTCGACCGTCGCCGGGCTGTCGACCTTCTATCCCGAAGCGAAGGACATCGACGACCCGGCCGTGCGCATGGCCCAGATCGTGCGCATGATCGCCAAGGTGCCGACCCTCGCCGCCGGAGCGTTCCGCTACAGCCGCGGCATGCCCTTCGTCTTCCCCGACAACGACCTGTCCTACACCGAGAACTTTCTCTCGATGATGTTCCGGGTCGCCGAGCCGCGCTTCGACGCCGATCCCGTGCTCGCCAAGGCCCTCGACGTGTTGTTCATCCTGCACGCCGACCACGAGCAGAACTGCTCGACCACCGCGACACGCGTCGTGGGCAGCTCCCATGCCGATCCCTACTCCGCCGTCGCCGCCGGTTGTGCGGCGCTCTACGGCCCCCGCCACGGTGGCGCCAACGAAGCCGTGTTGCGGATGCTCGACGACATCGGCACCTACGACAACGTCGATGGCTTCATCGAGTCGGTCAAGAACGGCGAAGGCCGCCTGATGGGCTTCGGCCACCGGGTCTACAAGAACTACGACCCCCGCGCCCGCATCATCAAGGACACCGCCCACGCGGTATTCGAGGTGACGGGCCGGAACCCGATGCTCGACATCGCCCTGAAGCTCGAGGAGACGGCGCTGGCCGACGAGTACTTCGTCAGCCGCAAGCTCTATCCCAACGTTGATTTCTACTCGGGCCTCATCTACCAGGCGATGGGCTTCCCGCCCGACATCTTCACCGTGTTGTTCGCCATCGGGCGGACGCCGGGATGGCTGTCACATTGGAACGAGATGCTCGAACGCAACACCCGCATCGCCCGCCCGCGCCAGCTCTACACCGGTGCCGCCACCCGCGACTACGTGCCGATGGACGCCCGCTGACCATCTTGATGCATTTCGGTCCATTCTGATATTCTCCGCTCGGCGACGAGCGGAGGATCAGGCATGGCCGGTATCGAACGAGCACACGACGGGGGTGGCGCAGACGCGTTGGCGACGGTCACCAAGCGCGCCACCGACGCCGTGGGGCGCCGGTTCCTGGCCAACGAGGCCACGGTGCTGGGCCGCCTCTCCCATCCCGGGGTCATCAGGTTGGTGGCCCACACCGAGACCGATCGCCACGGGCAGCTCCTCACCGAGCTGGTCCCGGGTTCCACCCTGGCCGACATCGACCTCGACTCCCCCGCTGCGCTCGCGGCGGTGGGCGCAGCGGCTGCGGCTGTGGTCGCCGATCTGCACGCGCTCGGCATCGCACACGGCTCCTTGGCGCCCGACCATCTCATCGTCTCGGGGGGCAGGGTGGTGCTCTGCTCGTTCGGGCGCGCCGCCGAGGCGACGGCGGCGGCCATGGACCGTGACGTCGCGGACCTCGTCGTGGCGCTCACCGAGACCACAAGGCGTCTGCCAGAGCCCGGGAGCCGGGTCGAACGGCGCCGGCGCAGAGCCCTCGATGATCTGCTCGTCGGGGCTGCCAGCCGCTCGCTGACGGCATCGCAGCTGGGAGCCGCATGCGCGGCCCTCGCCGGTGCCAACGGCGCCGGCGGTACCCGTGGTCCGGTCGCAGGGGCGGCGCACACAACGAGCACCGGAGACGCCCAGGACGATGCCAGCGCAGCCCCGGCGTCCGTCGCTGCGCGCCCCGACCCGGCAATCGTCGGGCCACGGCGCCCGGCGCCCGACACCGCCGCCAGGCCGTGGCGCGAGCGCGTCGCCCGGGGCGGGGCCCTGGGAGGCGATGCCGGTGCCGATGGTGCCGCGACCGCACCCTGGCACCGGCGGCGGAACATGGTCGCGGGTGCGGCAGCCGGCCTGGTGGTGGTCGCAGCGTGGGCGCTGCTGACGACCGATCGGCACGCCACCACCGCAGCACCATCGCAGCTGCCCGTTGCTGCACCACCGGCAGCACCGACGCCCTCCCCCGCCGCGACCCCGATGCCGACGCCGTCGCCGTCGCCTCCGCAGCATGGGGAGGCACCACGTGTCGTCGTGGTGGGCAACCTGGTGGCCGTCGACGACGCCTGGTTCGAGGTGGGCCGCAGCGACGACATCGTGCGCATCGGTGATTGGGACTGCGACGGCTCCCTCAGCGCTGCCGTCCTGCGGCCGACGAGCGGCGAGATCTTCGTGTTCGACGAGTGGGTGGAGGGCAACGGGGTCCGGCGGGTCGAGGCCCTGACCGTGATACCCGGTGCCGCCGACCTGGCTCCGGTGGCGTCGGCGACCTGCGACACCCTCGTGGTCGTCGATCGGACGGGGCGCGAGGCAGTCGTCGAGGTGACGTCGTGAAGCGCCCGTGGTTCACCGTGGCGGCATGGGTGGCCGGGCCACCGGCTGTCGCTGTGTCGGTCGTCGTGCTCGGCGAGCTCGGCTCGCTGGGCTGGCCCCCTGCTCCTACCGACTGGGCGAAGTGGATCATCGAGACCGATCCGTCCGTGGCGCTGGTCGCGATGTTGCGACTGGGCGTGGTCGTCGGGTGCGCGCTCATGAGCCTGCGTGTCTGGTTGGCGATCACCGTGGGGCTGGCCGGGCCGTCGCGCCCCCCGGAACGGCGGCGGGTGATCGGACCACGGTCCCTGCGTGTGGCGCTCCTGCGCATCGCTCGACCCGTCGCCGTCGCCGGAATCGGCGTCGGAGTCGCATCGTCGACGGTGATGGCCCACCCCGCCGCAGCGACGGGTAGGCCAGCCGGGGACACGCCGGCTGCCTCGCCTGCCGTGGAACCCGCCGGGTCGATCGGCGGTCCGGATGTCGACGGTGCTTCGACACATGGACCGGCGGAGGGCTCGTCATTCGCCGAGATGCGTCGGGTACGCATCGAGCTGGCGTCTTTCACCACTGACAACGGCCGACCGGAGATGCTCGACGAATGGGTGGTCGAGCCCGGCGACCATCTGTGGTCGATCGCCGCCGAGACCCTCGCCGAGCACCTCGGCGAGACACCGAGCGAACGACGGGTGGCCCGCTACTGGCAGCGATTGATCGAGGCGAACCGCGACCGGTTGGTGATTCCGGGTGAGCCCGACGTCATCATGCCGGGGCAGCATCTCGTGGTGCCCCGACCCGCCTCGGGCACGGCTCAGCGGTCCGGGACGTAGGCGAGGCCGAGATCGCTGAGTCGGGCGCCGGCGCTGTCGACCCCGACGCCGAGGATGCAGGCGATCGCTCGGAGATCCTCACGACGCACCGTCAGGACCCGTCCGTTGAAGTCCTGGCGCTGGACCTGGATCATCGTGAGATAGCGGTTCAACATGTCGGCCTCGGGCCCCGACAACGCCTCGAGGCGGGTGAGGTCGACCGTCACAGGTACCGTGCCGGTGCGGACGCCGCCGAGGTCGACCGGCACGGGTTCGACCTGGTCGCCGAGCCCGAAGTCCGGGCCGTCCTCGGGGAGGAGCTGCTCGACAGGCACGTTGTAGTAGCGCGCCAGGCGCTGCAGGCGCGGTACCGAGATGGCCCGCTCGCCGCGTTCGTAGGCTCCGAGCACCGAGGCCTTGAACTCCTCGTCGGAGCCCGCCTCGACCTCTTGGAGCGAGAGCCGCTTCTGGCGGCGGATGGCACGCAGGCGCTGCCCGACCCGCCGGCTGTAGGCGGTCTCGTGCAGTTCGTCATCCAGCAACGTCATGGCTCGCGTCGTCTCCCTCTGCGGTTCCCCCGACGACGCTCCGCGGCCGCTGGGGATGTCTCACCACGATACGTGCGATTTTCGGGCCGCACAATGACGCTCGGTGATGCTGGGGGATATTGCCCGGTCACGCGGCCAGGGGACCCCCTCGGCGGCCGTGCCCGTCAGCGACCGTGCCCGTCAGCGACCGTGCCCGTCAGCGACCGTGCTCGTCAGCGACCGTGGCCGTCAGCGACCGTGCGCTGCGGACAGGCGCGTCGCCGCCACGATGGCGGCTGTCTCGGCTCGCAGGACGTGATCTCCCAGGCACACCGCCGCACGGCTGCGGCGTTCGGTGTCGGTCCAGCCACCCTCGGGGCCGACGAGCACCATCGTGTGCGCCCGCTCGATCGGCATGCCTGAGCGGTCGGCCACCACTGCCGAATCGGGGACCGCATCGAGCCTGGTGAGGGCCGCGACGGTGGGCAGCCACACCCGTCGTGATTGCATGGCTGCCTCGCGGGCCACCCGCCGCAGCCGCTCGAGGTTGCGGGCCACCTTCGTCTCGTCCCAGCGCACCACGACCCTCTCAGAGACGATCGGCACGATCGTCGACATGCCGATCTCGGTCAGCTTCTGGACGACCAGATCGGGTTTGGTCCCCTTCGTCAGCGCGAAGCCGACGCCCAGTGGTGGGGTGGGTGCCGCGACCTCGAACGCTTCGGATCCGACATCGAGCACGCCGCTGCGCCAGGTGCAATGACACCAACGACCGGCGCCATCGGAGACCGTCACCGCATCGCCGGGACGCACCCGCAGCGCCTTCTCCAGGTGGTGGCGGTCGTGTTCGTCGGGTTCGGGTGCGCCCAGATCCGTGACGAACAGGTGCGGTGCCGCGCCGTCGGGTGGGCCCGGCGGCCTCACCGCCTCACCGACCGTCGGTCTGGCCCCGAGGACACCGTGCGCTCGCTCAACTCGACGCCGTCACGAGAACGCAGTGCGGATCCGCTTGAACCATCCCTCGTCGGCGGGGGCCACGTCCTCGCCGCGCAGCGATGCCAGCGTGCGCAGCAGCTCGGCCTGCTCGCTGTCGAGGTCGCGGGGTGTCTCGACCACCAGGCGGATGATGAGGTCGCCGCGGCCCTTGCGGTTCAGGTGGGGCACACCTCTGCCGCGCAGGCGGAATTCGGTGCCGGTGATGGAACCCGCGGGAATGACCAGCTCCTCGGTGCCGTCGAGGGTTTCGTAGTCGAGTCGAGCGCCGAGCGCCGCCTGGGTCATCGGCACCCAGAACTCCTCGACGAGGTCGTTGCCCTCCCGCCGGAACCGATCATGGTGACCGACCCGCAACAGCACGTAGAGGTCGCCACGGCCACCGCCGCGCGGCCCCGCGGCGCCTCGGCCGGTCAGACGGAGCCGGGCGCCGTGATCGACGCCGGCGGGGATCTCGACGGTGAACGTCTTCGCATCGGTGACACGACCCTCGCCGCGGCACCGCGGGCACGGATCGGGAATGACCTGCCCCATACCCATGCACGACGGGCAGGCACTGGTCGAGATCATCTGACCGAGAATCGACTGCCGGACGCGTTGGACCTGCCCGCTGCCGCCACAACCCGTGCAGACCTGCGCACTGCTTCCCGGTGCAGCGCCGGTTGCCTCACAGGTGTCACACGGAACGGGCAGCTTCAGATCGACCGAGGTCTCCACCCCGAGCACGGCCTCCTCGAAGGAGATGTCGACGATCACCTCGATGTCCTGCCCCGGCGGTGGGCCACTGGGGCGACCTCCGGCTCCGCCGCCGAAGGGGTTCTGCCCGAAGAACGCCTCGAAGATGTCGCCGAACGCATCGCCGCCGCCACCGCCGAACCCGCCGGCGCGGGGATCGTCGGTGCCGAAACGGTCGTAGCGTGCTCTGCGCTCGGGATCGCTCAGCACTTCGTAGGCCCGGGCTATCTCCTTGAACCGGCGCTCGGATTCGGGGTCGTCGGGATTCGCGTCCGGATGATGCGAGCGGGCCAGCTTGCGGTACGCCCGCTTGATCTCATCGGCGCCGGCCTGGCGCGACACCCCGAGGGTTGCGTAGTGATCGCTGCTCATGACGTGGGTCCTTCGGAGAGGCGACGGCCCAATTGCTTGCTGACGAGCGCCACGGTGGCGACGGCCTCCGGATAGTGCATGCGGCTGGGCCCGAGCAGGCCGATCGAACCGGTGACCCGGCCGTCGACTTCGACCGGAGCGACGACGATGGCGCAGTCGGCGAGGGGCTCGAGCCCCGTTTCGTGGCCGATGGCGACGTTGAGGCCCCGATCGATGATGTCGCGGATGATGCTGACCACGAGGTACTGCTTCTCGAGAACCAACAAGACGTCCTGCACCCGCTCGACCGCATCGAAGAGGCCTGCGACGGCGCTGGTTCCGCCGACGAAGGCCTGGGCCTCGGTGGCGGGGCGGTCGATGGCATCGCGCAGACGGGCGGCGAGCCCGTCGACCGCGGCGTCGCCTGATTCGGCGAGGTCGCCGTCGCCGATCCGGCTGGCGGCGACGAGCGTTCCCGCGGCCTCGAGCTGATCGTCGGTCGTGCCGGGATCGATCCCGACGAGGACCTTGTCGATGGCGGTGTTGGCGTGCACCACCACCACCATTGCCTGGTCGTCTGCGATGCGAACGGTGTGGATGGCACGCACGCGGCTCGCCTCTGCCGGCGCAGCGACCACCACCGACGCATAATCGGTGAGCTGCGCCAGGAACGACGACGTGTCACGCAGCATCCTCTCGAGCTCGCCCTGGGCCGCGGCGAAGAACGACGACACCTTCCGCTCCTGGTTGGGTCCGAGCGTTGCCGGCTGCATGAGGGAGTCGACGAAGTAGCGGTAGCCCTTGTCGGACGGGATACGCCCGGCGCTGGTGTGGGGCTGCATCAGATAGCCCGCGTCTTCGAGCGCGCTGAGCTCGGAGCGCACGGTGGCCGACGAGACCGAAAGGCCCGCATCGCGGACGACTTGGCTCGAACCCACGGGCTCAGAGGTCGCGATGTAGCCCTCGACGACGGCTTGGAGAATGGCGGCTTTGCGTTCGGACAACATGAGACATCACCAGGTGCTGCGATGGTAGTCAGATGTGGCGGCGGGGCGGGGACACGAACCAGCCGTGACGAGGGCACAACAACCACCGTCGCCCGCCATGTGTTCCCGGCGGGCGCGAGGCTTGCGACGCTGCCAGGGACGGCTCCGTGGGGTCACTCGCCGAGCCGCAGGGCCGAGATGAATGCCTCCTGGGGTACGTCCACACGCCCGATCGACTTCATCCGCTTCTTGCCTTCCTTCTGCTTCTCCAGGAGCTTGCGCTTGCGGGTGATGTCGCCGCCGTACAGCTTGGCGGTGACGTCCTTGCGGTAGGCCTTGACGGTCTCGCGTGCGATGATCCGCCCGGAGATCGCCGCCTGGATGGGTACGTCGAACTGCTGGCGCGGGATGAGCTCACGCAGCTTCTCGGTCATACGACGCCCGTACTCGGTCGCGTTGTCGCGGTGGACGATCGAGCTGAAGGCATCGACGGGTTCGCCCTGCAACAAGATGTCGACCTTCACGAGGTCGGCGCGCGCATAGCCGGCGTTGTCGTAGTCCATCGATGCGTACCCCTGTGTCCTGCTCTTGAGCTGGTCGAAGAAGTCCATGACCACCTCGGCCAGTGGCAACCGGTAGACCAGCTCGAGGCGGTCCGGAGACAGATACTCCATCTTCTGCATCTCGCCCCGACGGCTCTGGCACAGGTCCATGAGCGTGCCGGTGTAGGCGCTGGGGGTGATGAGCGTGGAGATGAGGTAGGGCTCCTCGATCTGGTCGATCTCGGCAGGTGAGGGCATCTCGCTCGGGTTGTCGACGATGGATTGTTCGCCATTGGTGCGGGTGATGCGGTACGCGACCGACGGCGCGGTCGCGATGATGCTCAGCCCGAACTCGCGCTCGAGGCGCTCCTTCACGATCTCCATGTGCAACAGGCCCAGGAAACCGCACCGGAATCCGAAGCCGAGCGCTCCGGAGGTCTCTGGCTCGAAGGTGAAGCTGGCGTCGTTGAGACGGAGCTTGTCGAGCGAGTCACGCAACGTCGAGTACTCGTCGCCGTCGATCGGGTACAGCCCGCTGAATACCATGGGCTTCGGTTCCTGGTAGCCCGCCAGGGCCTCGACGGCTCCATGGGCGGCGGTGGTGACGGTCTCGCCGGAGCGGGCCTGTCCCACGTCTTTGATGCCGGCGATGAGGTAGCCGACCTCGCCGGGGCCGAGTTCGTCGACGGCGTCGTTGGCGGGGCGCCGTACCCCGACCTCTTCGGCTTCGTGGGTGGAGTTGGCCTGGACGAAGCGGAGCTTGGCGCCGCTCTCGAGGACGCCGTTCATGACGCGTACCGAACTCACGACGCCGCGGTACTGGTCGTAGTGGCTGTCGAAGATGAGCGCCTGCAGAGGTGCGTCGGCGTCGCCCGACGGGGGCTCGACACGCTCGATGACCGCGTCGAGCAGTGCCTCGACGCCTTCGCCGGTCTTGGCCGAGATGCGCAGCACCTCGTCGGCGGGGATGCCGAGGATCTGTTCGATCTCGGCGGCATAGAGGTCGGGCTCGGCGGCCGGGAGGTCGATCTTGTTCAGCGCGGCGACGATCTCGAGGTCGTTCTCGAGCGCCAGGTAGCAGTTGGCGAGGGTCTGAGCCTCGATGCCCTGGGCTGCGTCGACGAGCAGGATGACGCCCTCACAGGCGGCGAGGGAGCGCGACACCTCGTAGCCGAAGTCCACGTGTCCGGGCGTGTCGATGAGGTTGATGACGTGGTCGCGGTGCGCCAGACGCACGCTCTGGAGCTTGATGGTGATGCCTCGCTCGCGTTCGAGGTCCATCGAATCGAGGTACTGGGCGCGCATGTCGCGGGGGTCCACGGCGCCACAGAGCTCGAGGAGGCGGTCTGCCAGAGTCGACTTGCCGTGATCGATGTGGGCGATGATCGCGATGTTTCTGATCCGGCGAAGATCCATGAAGAGGCGGCTCGGTGGGGTTGGTGAATTGTGGCGGGCGCGCCGCTAGCATACGGCGTTCGCGGCGAGGCCCGATCGGGAACGCCGACCCCACTCCGCAATCGACCACAGGTGTGTCGTGGCCAACATCAAGAGCCAGATCAAACGTAACGAGCAGAACGAGAAGCGGCGCCGCCGCAACAAGGCTGTGCGTTCGGACATGAAGACCCGGACCAAGACCGTCGAGGCCGCTGCGGCCGCCGGTGCCGACACCGAAGAGGCCCTGCGGCTCGCGATCGCCCGCATCGACAAGGCTGCTTCCAAGGGCGTGATCCACAAGAACACCGCCGCTCGCAAGAAGAGCCGTCTGGTCAAGCGCGTCGCCCGGATCAGCGCCGAAGCCTGATCTGTACGGTCGGGGCCCCCGGGCGCCGACCGATGTGCGTTCGGGTCATATCCTTCGCGAAGTCGGCCAGACGAACGCGCCCGTCACCGGTGCAGTGTCGCCAGGCGCGCCACCAGCACCTCCATCGTGGCGCGTGGCTCCACCGCCGTGGTGCCCCTGACCGCGAGGTCTGCATCGGCGAGGAGTTCGATGGCCCGACGCACACGCTGGCGGCCCATGCTGCGAGCGAGCTGCAAGGCCTTCTTGGCAGGAAACGTCGAGCCCTTCATCCCCAGGGCCGCAGCCGCGTCCTTCTCGTTCGAGATCCCGGATCCCTCGAGGCGAAGCACACGCCCGTAGTGGGCGGTGAGCGTCGCCAGGATCTGCAGAGGGTGTCGGCCCCCGCCGTCGCTCATGCGGCTGAGCACCGCCAGTGATCCGACCACGTCGCCGTCGCCGATCTTGTCGGTCAGCTCCCACGGCGCAACGTCGCCGGCAGCGCCCAGATAGGGAGCGAGCATCGCGGCGGTGACCCGTGTGCTGTCCCCGAACGTCGCGTGCAGGGTCGTGAGGATCGCCGGCACCTGTGCATGGTCGTCGCCGACGTGGGTGGTCAGCGCCCGTATGGCACTGCGATCGAGGTCGACACCTGCCGCCGCCGCGGACTCCGCCACCCAGCCCTCGGTGCCCCGCCCCCGCGGGACCTTGACGTCGATGACCTGCCCCTGTGCATCGACGAGCGCTTGCAATGGCTTGGGCACCGGGCTGAGGCGCTGCTGGTCGGCGCCCTTCTCCCAGACGAGGACCAGCCGTGTGGTGTCGAGCGGCGCACCGAGGTAGCCGACCAGCGGGGCGATGGCGGCCGCATTCGCGAACCGGCCCAGTGCCCGGCCGACCACGACACGCTGGTCCGTCAGGAACGGCGGGGTCTGCGCCGCGTCGACCAGCGCACGCAAGTTGGGGTCGCCGTTGTCGTCGAGGTAGCGGGACTCGTCGATCACCTCGACCATCAGGGACCGGTCGCCCCCGTCGACGAGGGCGTCGACCAGATCGTGCACGGCCCGGTCGATGAGGCTCGGGTCGTCGCCGCGGATCAGATGGAGCGAAGCCATGGCTCCAACGATAGGGCGGGCGCCCCGACGAATCGCTGGGCTCGCCGCGCGCTCGCCCCGGAAAGCGCCGGCTCGCTGTCACGGAGGGGCCAACTCGACGGTGACGGCCCCGTCGATCGTGTGGAGTCGGGCGCGCGAGGCCCCGAGGGAGAACCACGGGCCCGGCCCGCCGGCGGGGTCGGTGCCTCCATCGGAGCCGTTCGCGAGGTTCCAGCGGCGATCGACCCGCAGCCGCGCCAGGACCGCGTCGACGTCGTCACGGCCATCTGCGCCCACCAGCAGGGCGACTCGCCGCACTCCGATCCGTCGCAGGTCCTCCAGGAGCCACACCGGGTTACTCCGTCCGGCCACGACGAGCACGACGGTGTCATCGCGGGCCACGACGTGGCTGCCCGGACCCACCTCGGTACGGCCCTCGGGGACATCGACCCGCAGTCCACCGACGAGGACGACCGCGGCCACCACGACCACCAGCGGGCTCGCAGGGATCCGCAGGACGCCGTCGGCGACGAACCAGGTCACCAGTGCGCCGACGATCCAGGCGAGCCCGACGGGGGCGAGCGGCACCGACGCCGAAGCGTGGGCGACGTGCTCCAACCACCACAGCAGGGGCGCTGTGATGGTGTGGACCAACGCCGGGAGCGGCCCACCGACCAGACCAGCGGCGAGTCCTGCGGTCATCCCCCACGCCATCGCCAGACCTGCCGCCGGTCCGGCCAACAGGTTTGCCGGTATCGACACGATCGAGACCGGTCCGAATGTGGTGACCAGCAGAGGCGCCACCGCCAGCTGCGCGCTGACCGTCACCGCCAGCGCCGCAGCCACCGGACCGTCGCCGAACCGCCGGGCCATGGGCTTCGCGAACACGATGATCCCCGCGGACGCTGCGACGGACAGCCGAAAGGCGATCGTGTGTGCCAGCAGCGGATCCATCAGGATCAGGCCGGCTACTGCGAAGGCCAGGACGCGCACCGATGGACTCTCGCGGCCGGTGAGCGCACCGGTCGCGGCAATGGCCGCCATGACCGTCGCCCGCAGCACCGACGGCTCGTAGCGGGTGGCGGTTGCGAACACCACCAGCGCGGCGATGGTGAGTATCCAGCGCCAACCCAGTCCGCAGCGTCGCAGGATGGGGGCGAGCAGGATCAGCAGGTAGGCGACGTTCTGCCCCGAGACCGCGAGGAGGTGGGTGAGCCCGGCCAGCCGGAAGTCGGCCTCGACCAGCGCCGACTGGAAGCGGTCGTCGCCGTAGACGAGGCCGGTGAAGAGCGCCCGCCGGTCCTCGCCCAGCGGTTCTGCGCCGTCGGCGATGCGGTCACGGATCTCGTTGGCGAGGCGCCACAGCGCCGGCGTGGCGTCGAGGACGGTGACCGCATCGACGTCGAGCCGGTGGGTGGTGCGAAGGGCGGCGTGCCGTTCGCTCGATGCGGCCCAGGACCTGGTCGTGCCCTGCAACTGGACCCGGTCTCCGGCCTGTGCGCGCCCCAGGCGTGCTCCGGCGGGGCCGTATGCGGTGGCCACCAGATTGCGGCCGTCGACAGCCACCAGGACCGTCGTTGCCGCACCGCTGCGGACGGGATCGCGCACGAGTGACGCTCGCGCGTCGACCTCCGCAGGCATCGGAGCCGCGACCGCTGTCCAGGCGTCGGCGGCGCGCGCCGAGGCCAACAGGGCGAGCGCGACGATCAGCAGCCACGGGCGACGGATCACCGCGGCGGCGACGGCAACCACGACCAGCGGCCAGAGCGGCAGGTCGACCGCCGCGAGGGCACCGGCGCCGCACGCCCCTGCGACCAGGACAGCCTGGAGATCGTTCACGGGGAGGGCCGCGATCGCCCGGGACTGCCGGACGAGTCCCGGCCGACGAGCCGCGTGGCGCCGACAGCATCGACCACCCGATGCCCGGTCATGGCCCGCCGCCGACGGTCACGAGGTCTCGCAGGGCTTCGAGGCGTGCGGGGCCGATGCCGCTGACCTCATCGAGGGCAGCGACGCTGCGGAACGGCCCGTGCTGCTCGCGGTGGCGAATGATCGCCGCAGCGGTGCTCGGGCCAACCCCGGGAAGGGTCTCGATCAGGTCGGCGTCCGCTGTGTTGATGTCGATCGGCGCCGCGCTGTCGGTCGCTCCCGAGGCCGTGGGCGGCTCGACCGGAGCGACGATGGCCTCGCCGCGACGCGGCACGTTGATCTGGGCACCGTCGGCGACCACCGCTGCGAGGTTGATCCGATCGAGGTCGGCATCGGCGGTGGGGCCGCCCGCCAGATCGACGGCGTCGCCCACCCGGTCGCCGGCTGCCATCCGGTAGACGCCGGGCCGGGCGACTGCCCCGGCCACGTGCACCACGACCAGCACGGGCTCCGAGTCCGCCGGCGAGGTGGTGGGTACGGCCACAGCCGCAGGATCGACGGTCGGCAGCGCCATCTCGAGGGGCGGCACGGGCGCGGCCCCGAGCCGGGACCAGGCGAAGATCCCGACAACGGCAACTGCGACGAACGCCATCGCGGGTGAAGCGAGGGCGCCGGCGCGCTCGCTCAGCCCGGGCCACAGCGCACGGGTCCGATCGGCGAGCGACTCCGGTGCGGCGTCCGGGCGCGGCAACGGTGGAGGTTCGGTGTGGGCGACCACGGGGGCCCTCCGGGATGATCGACGGATCGACGGAGGGGGAAGTGGAGCTGAGGCTAGCGCCCAGTCAGTGGCGCTCGCGCCAGTAAGCCTCGATCTCGAGGGGGATCCGGCGGTAGGCGCCGACGTGGGGGTAACCGGCGAGACGCCAGCGCAGGTACGACGTCAGGTAGCGCACCGTGAACCCCAGCATGCCGTGGCGTGCCCATTGCTCGACGTGGACGAGTTCGTGGCGCAACAGCCGGGCCCGGTGAGCGGCGTCGCGGCGCACGATCACCACCTTGCCGAGCGTGATGCCGGCCGATCCGGGCGGAACGGGACCGCCCACGACGAGCCAGTAGCCCCGATGGCGCTCGACGCGTGGCGCTCTCAACGCAGCGACCGATCGAGCGGTGGGACCGAGCAGGACCGCATCCGTCGGTGGATCAGAACAGTGCCGAAGACAGCCGCCGCCGGTACTCGGCGGTGCGGGGATGCTCGGGACCGAGCACGTCGAGCAGATCGACGAACTGCTGGCGGACGGTCTCGTCGTCGCGGACGCGTTCGAGGAGCTCGTCGAGCTTGGCGAGCACGTCCTCCTGGCCGGGGGCGCCGGTGCGGATCATCGCCGCGACCCGCCGGGTCTCGCCTGTCTCGGGGACACGGGCGAGCAGATCGAGCGCCTGCTGGTCCTCGCCCTCGGCGGCGAGCAGTTCGGCGAGGGCGACGATGGCGCCCTCGTGGTCCGGTTCGAGCTCGAGCGCGGCCTGGAGCGATTCCCGGTCGCCGGCGGCGACGAGCAGGTCGACCTGGCTGGGTTCGCCCGCGGTGACCAGGGCGTCGACGAAGGTCCGCACAGCTGCCTCGCCCTGGGCGCCGACGAAGCTGTCGACGACCCGTCCGTCGACGATCGCGAACACCGCAGGGATTCCCTGGACCTGGAAGGCCTGGGCGGTGGCGGGATTCTCATCGACGTTGACCTTGGCCAACTCGACTGCGCCGTTGGTGTCGGCGATGACCTTCTCGATGATCGGTCCGAGCGTCTTGCACGGACCACACCATGGGGCCCAGAGGTCGACGACGACGGGAACGGTCTTCGAGCGTTCCACGACGGCCGTGTTGAATGTGGCATCGGTGACGTCAGGCATGGCTTCCTCGAACTGTGGTCGACCGCGCCACATTCCCACATCGGACAGGGGCCGGCCAAGCAACGGGGGTCGCGCGCACGTCTCGCCGCCCGGCACTACCGTGACGACACCATCGCCCCGGAGGACCAATGTCGAACGCCCCGATCGCCGGGATCGAGCCCGAGCCCGTCACCGAGTGGCTGGCCGCACGTGTGCCCGTCGAGGTGCCACTGCGATTCGAGCTGATCGCCGGCGGCCACTCGAACCTCACTTATCGAGTCCACGACGCAGGGTCGGGCCGATGGGTGCTGCGCCGGCCGCCACTCCATCAGGTGCTCGCCACGGCCCACGACATGGGCCGCGAGCACCGCATCATCTCGGCGCTCGCCGACACGGCGGTGCCGGTGCCGGCCACCGTCGGCTTCTGCGATGACGCCTCGGTCACGGGTGCGCCGTTCTACGTCATGGACGAGGTCGAGGGCATCGTCGCCCGCAGCACCGCCATCGCCGCAGAACTCGAGCCCGCAGCGCGCACGCAGGTGTCACGACGGCTCGCCGAGGTGCTGGCCGAGATCCATCGCGTCGACCTCGTCGCCGTCGGTCTCGACTCCCTGGGCCGTCCCGATGCCTATGTCGAACGCCAGCTCCGGCGCTGGATGCGTCAGTTCGACGACTCCCGCACCACCGAGCGTCCCGAGGTCGCAGCGCTGCACGCTGCGCTCGAACAGCGCATCCCCGAGCAGGGTCCGGCCACACTCGTCCACGGCGATTATCGGCTGGACAACTGCATCGTCTCCGCCGACGGGGAGGTCCTCGCGGTGCTCGACTGGGAGTTGTGCACCCTCGGGGACCCGCTGGTGGACCTGGCGCAGCTCCTCACCTACTGGGCCGAGCCGGGCGACGAGCTCACTGCGCTCGACGACTCCCCCACCACCGTCGACGGCTTCGCCGATCGGGCGGCCTTGGCGGGCTTCTACGCCGATGCCAGCGGCCGAGACATCGGGGTGCTCGACTACCACCTGGCGTTCGCCAGCTGGCGTCTCGCCTGCATCCTCGAAGGGGTCTACAGCCGCTACCTGTCGGGGGCGATGGGCGATGTCCCGGCCGACGTGCACGACTTCGACGTCCGCATCCGGGGGCTGCTCACCCGAGCCGGCGCACATCTCGAGGCCCTCGGGTGATCGCCGAGCCGCAGCGCCATGCCCTGCCGGTCCTCGATGCGCCGGTGCTGGTCGTGCTGCTCGACGGCTGGGTCGATGCCGGTCGCACACTCGATCGCCTGGCGCAGGTGCTGATCGGTCCTGCCTCGGTGCTGGTGGCCAGCTTCGACGCGGACGCCCTCGTCGACCATCGCAACCGCCGACCGATGATGCACATCGACGACGGCGTCAACTCGGGCATCGACTGGCCGTGCATCGAGATGGTCGCGGTGCGTGACCTCGACGGGCGCGACGTCGTCGTGCTGCGGGGACCCGAACCGGACCGCGGCTGGCGCGCGTTCTCCGAGAGCGTCGTCAGCCTCGCCCGTGAGCTCGAGGTACGGATGGTCGTCAGCCTCGGCGCCTACCCGGCAGCCACGGCGCACACCCGCCCGGTGACGCTCTCGGGCATCGGGACGACACCGGCGCTGGTGCAGCGGGTGGGCTATCTCGAGGGCAAGCTCGACGTTCCTGCGGGTATCCACGGGGCGATCGAGCGGACGTGCGCGGCGCAGGGCGTCCCTGCCGTCGGCCTGTGGGCGCCGGTGCCCCACTATGTCGCGACCGAGGCGTTCCCGGCGGCCACGGTGGCGCTGCTCGACGGGCTCGAGCGCATCGCCGACCGCCGCTTCGCCACCACCGCCCTGCGCCACGAGGCGATGTCGGTATCGGCGCGTCTCGACGCCGTCATCCGCGCCGACGGCGAACGCAGCGCACTGGTCGCCAACCTCGAGACCCACATCGACACCGTTGCGCACGGCCATCCCGCAGATCTCCCGACCGGTGACGAGCTGGCCACCCTGCTCGAGCAGTACCTCGACGACAACGACAGCGGCGACACCTCCTAGACAGACCGCGGTCGCGCGCATCGGCGGCGAGGAGGTGTCGATCTCCGTCATCGCCCTGCTAGCATTTCCCAGCCGGTCGGCTACCTGTCTCAGGCGGCTGCTCCCGGGGCTATAGCTCAGTTGGTAGAGCGCTTCCATGGCATGGAAGAGGTCCGGAGTTCGATTCTCCGTAGCTCCACTCCACGAAAGGCCAGGTCAGGGGACATGCCCCGACCCGGCCTTCGTCGCGTCTGGAACGAACTCGGGTCGATCGTCTCCGCCGCCCGGGTTACCGCCGACACAGACCGATCAGCGGTCGCCGTGTCGACGGGCGGCGATCTCAGCGAGCTCGGCATGGGTGAGCTCGCCGGCGAACAGTGCCTTGATGGCGCGGCCCATGCGTCGCTGGGGCCAGTGCTCGTCGTGGTGCTCGAGGAGATGGACCTCGCTGGTGACGGAACCGTCGGGTGCGAACGCATAGGTTCGGTAACCGGGCGGGAGCCAGATGGCGGCCTCGAGGTCGAAGTTGTTCTTGAACGAGGGAGCGACGATCACCGGGCGGCCGTCGAGGTCGTACTCGGCCGGCACGTGAGTGTGGCCGCCGCCCAGGCCGCGCACCGCGGGCAGGTCAGCGAGCAGCGCCCTCCACGCCTCGGTGTAGGGCGCGTTGCGCGAAAGAGCCGGTAGGTCGTGACTCGGCGGATGGTGCACCCAGATGAACACGTGGTCGGCCGCGGTCCGGGAACAGGCGTCGCGCACCCAGTCCGCCTCGGCATCGGCGAGCACCCCGTCGTTGTGCAACCTCGCGTCGCCGGGGGGATCGACCAGACGTCCGGAGTCGTCGGGCTCCATGACACCTGCGTTCGAGTCGACGAACAAGAAGGCCCACGCCCCGAGCTCGACCACACGAGGCATCGAGATGTCGGCACCGTCGAGATGTGCGCGCAGCGCCTCGTCGGCGTCGTGGTTGCCCGGACACACCTTCACGTCGGCCTGGAGACGCCGTAAGGCCGCCGCTGCGAGCTCGTATTGCGCCGGGCGCCCGTGGTCGGCGATGTCGCCGGTGACCGCGACGAAGTCGTAGTGGTCGTGGTCGCCCAGGTGTTCGAGCACATGCTCGAACGCGAGCGACGTGTCGTACGCTCCCCCGCCCTCGGCCTCGAGCCCGCGCTCGAGAAAGTGCGTGTCGGAGAGTTGAATGGCGTGGATGGATCGGTCGATGCGGGGATGCTAGTTCCCGCCCTGCGACGGGTCGGCGAACAAGGGGTGAATCCTCTCCCGGAGGCTGCGGGCAGGTGCGATCCGGCGGATCCGGTCCTGCCATCTCCCGCTGCCTTTCGACGCGCTCACGGGCAGCTCGGGCCACGCTCGTGCTGCCACCTCGGCCGCGGCCGGGCTCAGAAGCCGGCGAAAGCGGCCAAGGCCTGTCCAACGGTTGCGCCCTCGAGGTTTCGTGCCCTGGCCGCGGCCAGGTGGGCTTCGAGCGCAGCCGGCGTGGTGTCGTAGGTACGGGGGGCGTCGATCACGTCGTGGTAGACGAGCACCAGCCAGGCACCGTTCGCGATGGCCTCGTCCATCCAGGCCTCCACGGTGGCCTGGGACGTGGTGTCCATCACGTTGCGCACCCGGATGTCGTAGCGATCGATGAGACCTCGCCGATTCAGGCCCTCGAACACGCCACGATGGGAGCTGTACACCGGGCGCACCTCGTCGAGCACCCGGGCGTCGGCCTCCCCGTACGGCGACGCGAAATGCGCCACGGGCACTCCGATCGCAGCCTCGAGGTCGCGCCGGGAGGTCACGAGCTCGCGCCGGAGTTCGTCGATCGGAAGCTGCGGAAGGTGTGGGTGGGAGATGGTGTGGCTGCCGATCTCGTGACCCGCCGCATGCAATCCGATCGCCTGTGCTTCGGAGATGTAGGGGAACACGCCGAGGTAACCACTGAGCAGGTAGAAGGTGCCGCGGTAGCCGAACCGCTCCAGCAGCGGCTGGGCGACGGTGGCCTGGGAGATCCAGCCGTCGTCGAACGTGAAGGAGACGAGCGCTCCGTCGGCGGGAGGCGGTGGGAGCGGAGCTGCGGGCGCCGGCGAAGGCTCCGGGGTGGTCGTGGGCAGAGGATCCGGAGTGGCCGACGGTTCAGGCTCCGGGGTGGCCGTGGGCTGGGGTGTCGGGGCCTCTTCGATCGGGGGGATCGTGTCCGGCCCGGCGCCCGGTTCGGCGGCATCTGGCACCTCGGCGGCCGATGGTGCAGGCATCGGTGTGGGTGCGGGCACGGCAGGGTCGGTCTCGCATCCTCGACGACGATCGCTTCCGATCCCACCGATGCAGCGGTCGACCCCTCGGCCACCAAGGGTGAGGTCGTCGCCGGCACCACCATCGAGGAGATCGTTGCCGGCCCGACCCCGCAGGACGTCGTTGCCACGGTTGCCGCGGATGATGTCATCGCCTGCTCCGCCGTGGATCCGATCGTCGCCGCCGCGGCCGCAGATGAGGTCGTCGCCCCCGCGCCCCCGGATGACCTCGCCCCGGCGGCTCCCGACGATGACATCGCGACCGGAAGTACCCGACACGACCCGGCTGCCATCGGCGACGATCGTCGCGATCTCGCCCGCACACCGCACAGGCTCCTGTGCGTTCCCACTGCTGCTGCCCCAGCCCAGTCCCGCAGCCATGACCACGAGCACCAGACCCGACCAAGATCGTCCGCCCATCGGGCGAGCATAGAGCCGGTTCGGGGCCCGCAGCCCGGCGGGCTCGCCTCAGGTCGCGTCGAGGGCGACGTGGGGTCGATCGCTCCAGAGACGATCGAGTCCGTAATGGCTGCGGGCCTCGGTATCGAACACGTGCACGACGAAACCGCCGTAGTCGATCAATACCCAGTTGAACTCGTCCCTCCCTTCGCTGCGGAGCGGTCGCGGACCGCCGGCCTCGACGAGGTCGGCCTCGATTGCCTCGGCGATCGCCTTGACCTGACGGGTGTTGCGGCCGGTCGTGATGACGAACCAACCGGTGATGCCGAGCACCTCGCCGACATCGATGATGACGGTGTCGGTACCGAGCTTGTCGTCGGCGGCCCGTGCGGCCACCAACGCCCAGGCGAGGTCCTCGTCGGCCGGGTCGATCGTGACGATGGGGGCGGGCCGGTCCGCGGCTTCGGGGTCCGGTATCTCGCTCTCGGGAGCCTGATCGGGGCGTGTCACGCCCGCTGATCCTCACCGATGATGACCGTGATATCGACCACAGGTTCCTCCAGATCCTCGAGATACACATCGTTCGCGCCCACTGCGTCGCCGAGTGCAGCGGCATCGTCGGCGAAACGCCCGTCGTGGTAGACGACGACGGTCGAGTTCGCCCCGAACTGCGTTGCGTTGCCGATGATGACGATCTGTGCACCGGCACGCACGAGCGCCGAACCATGGTTGGCCGCTACGTCGAGCCCGCCGGCACCGTCGAGCAGACGTACCCGCGGCCGCTCCGAATCCTCGGGCGGCAACGGGAACGGGATCATCGCCACGGCAGTATCGCGCAGCGCCTCGACGTCGAGTTCGAATGCAGGTCCCCGGCGTAGCTCGACGGCAGTCGCCGACGGCGTGATCACCACGGGGTCGCGAGCTGCGCCGCGCACGAACCGGCCGATGCCCTCATCGATCTCGCCCGGGACGACCCCCGGGTCGTCCGACACGGCCACCGCGGCCAGCCATGCGGTCCAGAACTCCTTCTGCCGACGCAGGCGATTGAAGCGATCCTCGCCCCGATTGACCCAGCCGAGAAAGGTGCTGACCTCCTCGGGCGCGACGGAGATCGAACCGGCACGCCAGAGGACCTCGGTGGCCCCGGAGCCGTCGGGGTCGACCCGGACGAGGTCCTCGGTGATGTCCACGGGAACGGGACCGACGGGCTCGAGCAGTGTGCGCCAGGATTCCTCGTCGAGGACAGACATCGCATCGAGACCGATCTGCAGGAGATCCGAAACGGAGCGACGCACGCCGTCGTCGCCGTCGGCGCGATGGACGTCGAGGAGCCGCACGGTGGGTTCCACCAGCGTCTCCGCAGGGAGGAGCAGAACGGTCCCGCCCTCGTCGTTTGCCGCGACGCTCATCAGTGCGACGTGATCGAGCTCGCCGTCGGGGTCGAGACCCAGCACCAGATACGACGGCGACGCCACGACGGCGACTTCGTAACCTGGCGCAGCGGGATCGGTGATGCGCTGGGTGACGGTGCCATCGGTCGAGGTGACGATGGCATCGGCCGCGTACCAGAGCAAGAAGGGCACCCCGGCGGCGAGGATCACCATCGTGAACGGCAGCGACCATGCCCACCACGCGGGCCTGGTTCGGCGGCGATGGCCGTGGCCGGTCCGCGCCCGGCGGGCCGTCGTCACGAGTAGAGCCCCCGCTCCTCGATGTGGTCTCGCACGCCGTCGGGCACCAGATAGTCGAGCGGCATCCCGGCAGCGGCGCGCCGGCGGAGGTCGGACGACGAGAGATCCATCAGAGGGCAGGGTACGACCTGATGGGGAATGGACGTGGGCGGGCGACCGCCGGCGC
>JBKAGO010000041.1:0-136571 GCA_046290435.1 Acidimicrobiales bacterium | reverse complement strand
ACAACTCTCGTCACGCAGCGGCCTCCGGGCTCGACGGCCTGGAGTTGGTTGAAAGTACGACTTGACCCCCGCACGTCCCCTGTAATGCGAGCGCCGTAGCCGGCAACAAGGAGGGTGATGGAGCGATCCGACCCCGACTTCGTACGGCTGGTGGCCCACTACCGGCCGCACGTCGACGCCTACGTGCGGCGTCGGATCCACCACGACGCGGCCGACGATGTCGTCGCCGAGACCTTCGCCACCGCCTGGCGACGCCGTGACGACCTGCCCGATGACGGCCTGCCCTGGCTCTACGCCACGGCCCGCTACGTCGTCGGCACCCGCTACCGCAGTGACACCCGCTGGGCCCTGCTCGCCGAGCGCCTGACGGCGGTCCCGTCCGAGCCGACGCCCGACGCCGCCGTCCAGATCACCGAACGCGATGCCCTCGTGACGGCGCTCGCGACGTTGTCCGACGAGGACCGCGAGCTGGTGCTGCTGGTGATCTGGGAAGGCCTCGAGGTCCGCGAAGCGGCAACGTCGCTGGGCATCAGCGCCGGCGCCGCGGCGACGCGCCTCCATCGAGCCCGGGCGCGCCTGCGGGCGGCGCTGACCGACGACGCTGCCCACGCGGGCGCCGCCGATGCGCGGACGTCCTCCGCGATGACGCAGCCATCGACCGCCGCACGACCGAACCCGGCACCGGCGCCGTCCGCCGGACGATCGAACCCGGCAGACGAGGCACCGAGCGCCCTCGACGCCGACCTGGAGGCCGACCGATGACCGACGAACTCGATCTGTTGAGCTCGCTGAATCCGATACCCGAGGTGCGCGGCAATCCCGGCCCCGTCCCCGTCCCCTCCCCCGGCGAGCTGGTCGCCGAGACGGGGGCGGGGTCCGGCCGGGCGACCACGGCGCCGTCGGGCCATGACGAGATCGGGCCTCGGCACAGCGCCAGCGGCGTACGAGGCGGCCGGAGTCGGTGGGCGCTCGGCGTCGTCGGCCTCGCTGCGGCGGTCGCCGTGGTGGTGGGCATCGTGGCCGCCACCGGCGATGATCCCCGCCGCGGCGATCAGGTCATCACCAGCGTCGACGACCCTCCGCCGCCCGGCCCCGACGAGGGTCCGGTCGACGAACCCGACGAGCCTCCCGTCGCCGAGGAGGCCACAGCCACGACCGACCCCGCCGCCGAGCCCACCGAGGACCTCGCCGTCACCGACGAGACCATCCCGTGGCCCGACCCCATCGTCATCGAGGTCACCCCCGAGACCGCGAGCGCCGACCGCATCATCGAGGTCCCGGCCGGGTTGGTGGTCCTCGAGATCCGAGGGTCGGGCTGGGAGACGCTCGAGAACCACGTGCTGGAGCTCTGCGAATCCGTCGAGATCCCGGCAGGTGAGGTGTTCGAGCCCAGCGTCGGCATCACGTACGGATGCACGTGGACAGACGCGAGGCTCATGGAGCGAAGCGGCAGATTCAGCGAGCAGTTCGTTGCCGACATTCGAACCGGTCTGCAGCTCCAGCTCTACTCGACAGAATCGGTGGCCGCAGCGGGTTCGGAGGCGTGGAGTCAACAGCAGGGTGTCATCGCACGAATCGAGCCGATCCACGGCTCCTCGCTTCCAACCTTGTCCGACGCCAGCCCGCCCGGCTCCGGCCCGTTCGAGGATCCCCGGATCGCTTGGGTGGACCGGGTCTCGGGTCGGGCGCAGGTCGCCGCCGAAGGTTGGGACACCGACACGCCGATAGGCCTCCACGCCTGCTCTGCCGATGCGGACGATGCGCTGTTGTTCGATTCGTGCGCGCTGGTCGCCTCGGCCGAGCCGGACTCGACAGGATCATTCGAAGCCGCAGTACCGATCCCCGACGCCGACACCCGGAGCTGGCGCGACCCCGCGCCCATCTCCGTCGTGGCGACGCAGGGAAGCCGCATCGCCATGCTCGGCTTGGGCTATGGGGTTCCGAAACTGGTCGACTTCGCCGTCATTCCCGAACCCCCGGGCACGTTCGACATCTTGGTGCGCGACCTGCGAGCCGGCGAGCGAGCAGAAATCCAGGTGTGTCAGCCGGAATGCAGCGAGGTCCTGGAGACGATCACGGTCATCGGATCGGGTACGGGCGAGGACGTCGTTGCAGTCCGCCTGACCGAACCAGAGCAGCAGATCCAACTGATCTTCGAAGGCGAACCCACGAGCTGGCTCTCGCCGGCGCTGGTCGAAGGCGATCCGGGTGACGTCGAGGAAGCCATCGTCGACGCCTGGCCCCCGGTCGACATCCCGCCCGACGCACCGCCGGCCGTGATCACGGTGGAGCCTGCCTCGGTGCCGGGGCAGGGGACCTACGAGTTCACGGTTCGAGGCATCGACTGGCTGAGCGCCCCGCCGGTGTTCGTCCTGCCCTGCGATGCAGTGGTAGCCGACGGGCTCGACGTCGAGCTCGGCGACGCCTGTGACACGAGCGATCTGACGCCCGTTACGCCGGTCGATGGCGCGTTCGAGGTCACCGTCACCTATGACATCGGACCCGACGGACTGGTGATCGCCGCCGGCGACGCCGCCCAGACCCAGTCCGCAACCGCAACGGTCACCGTCGAGTAGCCCGTACGTTCGGCCACGACGGCCGGCAAGGGCAGGAGACCCCTGCGGTTGCGAACAGGTGCATTCGCGTCCCGTCAGTTGCAGTCGGTGGCTACAGCGAGTGGATCGGCGGGTTCGCACCACCACAGCTCGCCGTGCCCGGGCAGGGTACTCACGTGCCGGCTGCCGCCTCGCGAAACGACGCCAGGTCGCCCCACTCGTCGGGTTCGTCGATGGGATGCGCGTCGTAGGCCGCGGCATACGCCGCGTCGATCTCCGCTGCGCGGTTCCGGTCGAGGAGCGCTCGGAGCGCCTCGTCGATCATCTCGGCGTCGCTACGACCGGCGCACAGTGCCCGTGCCGCCTCGAGCATCGCCCCGTCGACCGTCGTGCTGATCCGTGTTCGGGCCATGCCACGACCATGCCACAGCCGCGCAGGGGGCTGAGCGCCGGGGTCAAGTCGTACTTTCAACCAACTCGTCACGCGGCGGCCTCCAGGCTCGACGACCTGGAGTTGGTTGAAAGTACGACTTGACCCCAGTAGTTCCGCGGCCCGTGCCCCGCGTCAGTGGCTGGCGGCCCAGGCGACGAGGGCGTCGGCAGCCATGGTGTTGACCACCTGGTCGGCTTCGACGCCGAGGCGGGCGAGCTTGTCGCAGCCGTAGTTCTGCCATTCGAGCTGGCCGGTGGCGTGGGCGTCGGTGTCGATGGCGAAGCGGCAGTCCCAGTCCATCGCCAGGCGCACGAGCTCTTCCGGCGGGTCCTGGCGTTCGGGGCGGCAGTTGATCTCGACGGCGGTGTCGAACTTCGCGCACGCGGCGAACACGATCTCGGCGTCGAACTGCGACGGCGGGCGCCCGCCACCGGACACCTTGCGGTTGGTGATGTGGCCGACGATGTCGACGTGGGGGTTGGCGATGGCGGTGACCATCCGCCGGGTCATCTGATCCGACGGCATCGTGAACTTCGAGTGCACGCTGGCGACCACGACGTCGAGGCGGGCCAGCATCTCGTCGGAGAGGTCGAGCTGTCCATCGGCGAGGATGTCGACCTCCATGCCGGTGAGGACCCGGAACGGCGCGAGCTCGGCGTTGACGGCGGCGATCTCGTCGAGCTGGTCGGCCAGGCGTTCCTCGGACAGGCCGTGGGCCACGGTGAGCCGGGCCGAGTGGTCGGTGATGACGACGTACTCGTGCCCCAGCGCCCGGGCGGTCTGGGCCATCGCCCGCACCGGTGCGCCGCCGTCGGACCAGGTGGAGTGCATGTGGCAGTCGCCGCGCAGCGCGGCACGCAGCGCCTCGCCCTCGCCGATCGGCACCCGCGAGCGGGCCTCGAGCTCGGCCAGGTAGGTGCCCTCGCCGCCGGTGACGGCATCGACGATGACCGACGCGGTGCTCGCCCCGATGCCGTCGAGATCGGTCAGGGACCCGGCCGCGACCCGACCCTCCAGCTCGTCCGGCGACAGCGCAGCAACCACGCTCGCGGCCCGCTGGAACGCCCGCACCTTCTGGCCGGCGGCGAGCTCGCGGTCGAGGTAGTAGACGGCCGTGGCCAACGCCCGCAGCGCTCGACCGATGGCGTCGTCGGTGGAAGCGTCGGGTCCGGAGGTCGAGGAAGCCATCGCCTCAGGATACGGCCGCAGGAGAGCCGGCCTCGTCGACAGGTGACGGCGTCTCATTGGTCGGCCGGTCGTCGATGTGATGGCATTGCGGCCGTGACCAGCACCGAGCAGTCTCTCGAAACAACCGCTTCGGCAGCGGCGCAGGAACGCGCCGAGCGGGTCGCCACGTCGCGCGGGGGCCGGCTCTTCTACCGCCTCACCCACGTGTTCATCCGGGTCGTGCTGTTCCGGTACTTCCGGGTGCGCCGGCGTGGGGCCGAGTACCTCGACACCCCCGGCCCGCTGGTGCTCGCCCCGGTGCACCGCTCCAACCTCGACGCCCCGCTCGTCGCCGGTATGGCCTCCCGCACGACACGGGCGCTGGGCAAGGAGTCGCTCTTCAAGCCGGGGCCCGTGGGCTGGATCATGTGCGCGCTGGGCGGCTTCCCCGTGCACCGCGGCGCTGCCGACCGCCAGTCGATGCGCGTCGCCGAACAGCTCCTGACCGACGGGGCCGCACTGTTCGTCTTCCCCGAGGGCTCACGCCACAGCGGCGACCAGGTGGCCGAGATCTTCGACGGGCCGGCGTTCCTGGCCGCACGCACCGGCGCCAAGGTCGTCCCCATCGGCATCGCCGGCACCGAGGCCGCCATGCCCCCCGGTGGCCGCTTCCCCCGCCGCAGCCGCTGCGCGGTCGTCATCGGCGAACCGATGGACCCACCCGACACCAACGGCGGCCGCCTGACGATGTCCGCCCGCAAGGCCTACACCGACCAGCTCCGCGTGAATCTCCAACGAGTCTTCGACGAGGCGCAAACCGAAGCCGAACAGCTGTAAGGGCTTCTGGCAGAGCTCTCGCATGTGTTCACGGCCAGCGGGAGGCCGCCAGCGAGGGGGGTCTGGGGGACGGCCTCCGGCGGTCCCCCCGGCGTCTGCCGAGCTACTTGCTCGGTCGGCAGACAACAGACAGTGCGGCGTCAGCCGCTCCGATCAAACTCGGGTGAACGGAGAGACCGAGCGCAGCGAGGGAACGAGTGAACCCGACGCCCAGCCGCACCCGATTCGCCCGAACGGAGCGAGGGAGCGCAGCGACCGAGGCGAGTGAGGGCGAAGCTCTACGCGGTGTAGCCGCCGTCGATGTTGAGGATCTGGCCACTGATGTAGTTGGCGGCGGGTGATGCCAGGAATGCCACGGCTGCGGCGACGTCGGCGGCGGTGCCGAAGCGCCGCAGGGGGATGTTCTCGGTGATGACCGCGAGGGCCTCGTCGCTGTAGTGGCCGTCGTCGATGAGGGTCTGGGCCATGCCGTCGGCGAGCATGCCAGGGCCCACGGCGTTGGCCCGGACGCCGAAGCGGCCCTCCTCGGCGGCGAGGCCCCGCACGAGTGCCTCGATGGCGCCCTTGGGCGCGGCCGACAGTCCGTCCCGGACGGCGTAGCGGTCCGTCGCCGCAGAGGTGACGGCCACGATCGAGCCCTGGTGCATCCGCAGCGTCGGCAGGCTGGGAACGACGGCGTTGAAGAACGCCATGACCTCGGTGTCGAGGTGGTGTCGCATCAGCGACGGTTCGATCCGTGACAGGTGCGTCTGGGGCACCGGGGGCCCGACGGCGTGCACGAGGGTGTGCACCCCACCCAGGTCCTCGATGCCGCTGATGGCGGTGGCGAGGCCTTCGGCATCGGTGCAGTCGACCTGGGCGGTCACGACCATCACACCCAGCGCCTCGAGCTCGTCGATCAGCGCGTCGGTGGCGTTGCGGTCGGACCGCCAGGTGAAGGCGATGTCGGAGCCCTGCGCCGCCAGGAGCCGGCAGACGGCCGATCCGATGCCGCCGGTGCCGCCCGTGACGAGCGCCATCCCCTCGAGGGCGGCGAAGGGCCGCAGCAGGGCCTCGATCTCGGCGAAATCGTCGACGTCGTCGTCATCGAGGTCGTCGTCGAAGTCGTCGTCGAAGTCGTCGTCGAACTCCTCGACGTCGTGGGTCGCATCGGTGTCGTCGGTCTCGATCGGGTCGTCGGCGTCGTCCATCCCCGCACGATGGCACAACCGGCCGGTTTCGTCCGCACGCACGCGAGCGCACATCTCCATGACGGTCGGGTTACAGTTCGCCTCTGCAAATGCCGAGAACCTCTCCAGCGAGCTCATGACCGTCGTCCCCAGTCGGCGGTCGGTTCCCGTCCCCAGACCCAGGATCCACGCGATGCGACGACTGCTCCAGGCGATGTGCGTGCTGCTCGTCATGAGCACGGCCGTGCCGTTGTCTGCCCAGGAGTCGATCCAGGACGCCCGCGAACGGCGCGAGCAGATCCAGCGGGAGGCCGCCGAGGCAGCCGCAGAGCTCGACGTGTTGGCCGCCGAGGACGCTGCGCTCGTCGAGGCCCTCGACCGTCTCGACGCGTGGATCGCCGCGGAGGACGGTCGCCTCCAGGCGGTCCGCCAGGAGCTCGCCGCCACCCGCGAGGCCGGCGAAGAGGCCCGCCGCAACGCCGATGCGCTCGGAGCCCAGATCGACGAGCTCGCCCTGCTCGTGGCCCAGCAGTCCGTCGACAGCTACGTCGCCGGCTTCGACGGCGAGGACAGCCTGCTGCTGAGCGCCGACGACATCAACGCCGTGCCGGTGCTGCGCTTCATCATCGACGAGGCCAACGGGTCGAGCGCCGACACCACCGCCCTGCTGCGCACCGCCCGCAGCCTCCAGGAGGACGCGCTGGCCGATGCCGAAGCGGCCGAGGTGGCCACCATCGGGCTGCGCGACGAGATCCGCGTTCGCATGGACGCCCTCGAAGACGACCGGGCCACCCAGGCCCAGCTCCGGGCCGAGGTCGAGGCCCGCATCGGCTCGCTCGAGACCACCTCGGCCCAGCTCGCCGCCGAGGACGCGGAGATCACCGAGTTCATCCGGGCCGAGGAGGCCCGCATCGCCGAAGAAGCGCGGCTGGCCGAGGAGGCACGCCTCGCCGAGGAAGCCCGCCTCGAGGCCGAGCGCCTGGCCGCCGAGGAGGCGGCCAACGGCGGCGGCGAGGACGCCACCGACCCCGAGACCCCGACCGATCCCGATCCGGTGCCGGCACCGCCCGGGGGCGCTCCGGCGTTCATCCGCCCGGTGGGTGGGGTCATGACCTCGCCGTTCGGCACCCGTATCCACCCCGTGTACGGCACGTCACGCTTCCATGCCGGCATCGACTTCGACGGGGCGTCCGGTTCGCCGATCGCCGCGGCATCCGGCGGCACGGTCATCTTCGCCGACGTGTTCGCCGGCTACGGCAACACGGTGATCGTCGACCACGGCGGGGGCTACACGTCGCTCTACGCCCACATGTCGGGCTTCAACACCTCGACGGGTGCATCGGTCTCGGCGGGCACGACCATCGGCTTCATCGGGACGACGGGCGTCAGCACCGGGCCGCACCTGCATTTCGAGATCCGCATCAACGGCGTCGCCGTCGATCCTGCGCCCTACCTCTGAGGACCGACCCCTCTACCACCCGGTAGGCTCGCCGCCGTGAAGGCTTTGGTGTTCGAGCGACGAGAGCTGCGCTACGCCGCGGCGGCGGTGACGTCGCGGGTCATGCCCGGCGCAGGGGCACAGGTCGGGCCGCTGCGGTTGCGCGACATCGACCCACCCGAACTCCCCGGGCCGGGCTGGCATCGGGTCCACCCCCGCCTGACCGGTATCTGCGGCAGCGACCTCGCCACCGTCGAGGGCAGCTCGTCGCGGTACTTCGAGCCCCACGTGTCGTTCCCGTTCGTGCCCGGCCACGAGGTCGTCGGCACCCTCGACGACGGGCGCCGGGTGGCGATCGAACCCACGCTCGGGCCCGAGGCCCGGGGCGAGGAGCCGCCGTTTCCCGGCGCCGCTCCCGGCGACGGCGACGATTACGGCTATCTGCTGTCGGGCCCCATCGACGACGGCATCCAGATCGGTTTCTGCGCCAGCACCGGCGGTGGCTGGGGTCCCGAGCTGGTGGCCCACGAGTCCCAGCTCCACGACGTGCCCGACGACATCGACGACGAGGCCGCCGTCATGCTCGAACCCGCCGCCGGCGGCGTGCATGCGGCGCTGAAGGCACGGGTGGCAGCCGGCGACGTCGTCGTCGTCCAGGGCGCCGGGACGATGGGACTGTGCACGGTGGCGGCGCTGCGGCGCCTCACCGAGGCGGCGACCATCATCGTGGCCGCCCGCTACCCGCACCAGCGCGAGCTCGCAACGGCGCTGGGCGCCGACCTGGTGGTCGCACCCGACGAGCTCAAGCGAGCCGTGCGGCGGACCACGGGATGCCGCATGGTGGGCGACGATCTGTCCGGCGGCGCCGACGTCACCGTCGACGCCGTGGGCAGCGCCGGCTCGTTGGCCACGTCGATCTCGATCACCCGGCCCCGCGGGCGGGTCACCCTGTTGGGCATGCCCGGCGTGACCAAGGTCGACCTGACCCCGCTGTGGCATCGCGAGACCGAGCTGGTCGGCGCCTACACCTACGGCACCGAGCACCTGGCCGACGGCACCACGGCCACCAGCTTCACGCTGGCGTTCGACCTGGTGCGCGACGCCGAACTCGGACGCCTGGTGTCGGCCACCTACCCCCTCGACCGCTGGCGCGACGCCCTCCGCCACGCCTCGGAGTCAGGCCCGAGAGGCGCAGTGAAGATCGCCTTCGATCAACGCTGACCGGGGTCAGATCCCGCTTTCTCGTCACCCGGCGAGCCGGCTGGCCGAGCGGGGAGAAAGCGGGAAAGCGGGGTCTGACCCCATGCGCTCAGGGCCCGCTGAAGTTGAGGGCCTTCTCGGCCATGTGGTTGGCCTTGGGGTCGTAGTCCGCTGCGGCTTCTTCCCAGCGGGCCAGTTCGGCTCGACCCACGACGAACCAGTGGACCTCGTCGGGGCCGTCGGCGAGGCGCAGGGTCCGCTGGCTGGCGTACATGTCGGCCAGCGGCGTCCACTGCGACACGCCGGTGGCACCGTGGATCTGGATGGCGTTGTCGATGATCTCGCACACCCGGATGGGCACCATGGCCTTGACGGCGCTGACCCAGATGCGGGCGTCGGCGTTGCCGAGCTCGTCCATGGCCTTGGCAGCCTTGAGGACCATCATGCGCATCGCCTCGATCTCGATGCGGGCCTTGGCGATCATCTCGACGTTCTTGCCGAGGTTCGACACCCGCTTGCCGAACGCCTCACGGGTGAGGCCGCGCTTGACCATCAACTCGATGGCCCGCTCGGCAGCACCGATGGAACGCATGCAGTGGTGGATGCGACCCGGGCCGAGGCGGACCTGGGAGATCTCGAAGCCACGGCCCTCGCCGAGCAACATGTTCTCGGCCGGGACCCGGCAGTCGGTGAACCGCAGGTGCATGTGCCCGTGGGGGGCGTCGTCCTTGCCGAAGACGTGCATCGGGCCGAGGATCTCGACGCCGGGATGGTCGGTGGGGACCAGGATCTGGGACTGACGCAGGTGGGCGGGACCATCGGGATTGGTCTGCACCATGACGATCATGATCTTGCAGCGGGGATCGCCGGCGCCGGAGATGTAGAACTTCTCGCCGTTGATGACCCATTCGTCGCCGTCGAGCACGGCCTGGCAGGAGATGTTCTTCGCGTCGGAGCTGGCGAGGTCGGGCTCGGTCATCGCGTAGGCGGAACGAATCTCGCCGGCCAGGAGCGGCTCCAGCCACTGCTTCTTCTGTTCGGGGGTGCCGACACGCTCGAGCACCTCCATGTTGCCGGTGTCGGGCGCCGAGCAGTTGAGGCACTCGCTGGCGATCGGGTTCTTGCCGAGCTCGGCGGCGATGTAGGCGTAGTCGAGGTTGCTCAGGCCCTCACCGGTCTCGGCATCGGGCAGGAAGAAGTTCCATAGGCCCTGCTCCTTGGCCCGGGCCTTGATGCCGTCGAGCAGTTCGAGCTGGCCCTCGCCCCATGCCCAACGGTCGGGGCGGTTCTCGCCGAGGCGGAAGAACTCGGCCGTGTTCGGCTCGACCTCGGTGGCGATGAATTCCTTGACCCGCTCGAAGAGCGGCTTGGCGCCCTCTGACATTCGCAGATCGAACATCGCATCGGTGGTCTCGAGACCGGCCATGTGGTCACACCCCTTCGTGTGTCGTCGCAGCGTCCGCACACTACCCCGGTGTCGGTCGGGGTCGCCCACGCCGCCGCCGGCGGCACCGCTACGACGGGCGCTCCGCGCCGCCTGCGGGGAGGGCGGGTCTCCGTCCACGGCGGAGAGGACGGAGACCCGCGGCCCGGGCGACCGGTCCCACGCGACGTTGTGCATGCCCCGGCGGGATGGGGCAGGCACCGGAGGTCGCGCACGGTCGCCCGGGCGATCGTGCGGCGGCGTCAGCCGCCTTCGTCCGCGGCCGGTGAACCTGCCGACGCGCCCGATGCGGTCATCGGACCGTCGCCCTCACGGCGAGGGAGGCTCGGGGACCAAGCCCCGCGGCGAGCCGGGGCTCGACCACGATCCGATAGCGGACCCCTGCAGTCACGCGGCGTACGGTGACCTCGGTGGTGTCCGGGCCGACGTTGCGGACCCGCCACCGCAGATCGGGGATGTGCGAGACGATCCAGTCTCGATACGCGGCGACCCGCACGTAGACGCCGGGAAAGCCGGCCAGTGCGCAACCGTGGCCGAAGCTCGTGATCCCGCCGATCACCCAGCTGCCCCCTCGGCGCAGCACGAGCGGTCCCCCGCTGTCGCCCTGGCACGTGTCGATGCGACCGTCGACGGAGGCACACACCTGGATGCGTTCGTCATAGCCGCCCGGAACGGCCTCTTCGAGGCGGTCGCACGGCTCTCCGGGACCGTTGGAGACGGCGACACGAGCGCCCTGTAGTTGCCGGGGTACGACCATCGGCCGTTCCGGCCCCTCGGGGTCGACCGCCCGGGTGGATCCCCATCCCGAGACGAACGCCTCCTGCCCGGCAAAGGTGCGGAGCGATCGGTCGAGGGCGATGGGCACGCCACCCGACGCAGGCTCGGCGAGCTCGAGGAGGGCGATGTCCCGGATGATCCCACGCGGCGCCGGTGGAAGGTTGTCTTCACCGCGCCGGGGCATCACGATCCGCACCACGCCGACGAGGTCCTCCTCGCCGATCGCGCGGAGATCGTCGACGCCACTGGCGACGCGGAGCAATTGCGGCTTGTCCGGGTCGATGCAGTGTGCCGCAGTGAGCACCCACCGAGGATGGATCAGCGTGCCGCCGCAGCTGAAGCCTCGGGGCACGACCGGATGGCGGCGGTTCACGTAGCCGAGCGCGACCTGCCATGGGGCCTGATCGATCGAGATGTCGTCGCCGCCCACCACACGGGCCTCTGTTGCGTCTGGCTGGTAGGCATGGCGTGGGATCGCCGCCCGGATGCGCAGCCGGTAGCCATCGACGGCGGCGCCACGCGGCGGCCTCCAGGAGACCGTCGCCCCATCGGCTGCGGACGCTTCCGCTGTCAGGCCCCGGACCTGCCCGGCACTCCGGGTGTCGGTCGGCGACGGGGTCTGGGCGCCGGCGGGCAGCGCGAGAAGGGTGATCAACAGGACTGCACAGAGCAGCACGGCAGTCGGTCGGTTTCGCATGCCCGGCACCTTCGCACGCCGAACCTGAGAGAAGCCTTGGAGGTGGGCTGTACGGACCAACCCCATCCTCGACGACATCGCCCGGACTCCCGAGTCTCGGCAGATTCCAAGGTTGCACGTGCCACTCTCTGGAGAGCCGAGACCCCTTGTCGGACCGAAGGGTCAACGAAGTCGGGGCCGCGGCCGATGGCGATGGGACGAGGCACACCGCGTCGGGCCCACCGACGAGAACGATGGAGAAGGAGGCCCTGTCCATGCGGGTCCTGGTGGTCGAGGACGAGGAGCGACTGGCGCGCTCGATCGTGCGACTCCTCACCGACGCCGGCATGAGCGTCGACCACGCCGCCGACGGCAACGACGGCCTCTGGAGGGCGCGTGAGTGCAGCTACGACGTGCTCGTGCTCGACCGCATGCTGCCCGGCCTCGACGGCGCCACGCTGTGCCGCACCTTGCGCGACGAGGCCGACCCGACGCCCATCTTGATGCTCACTGCCATGGCCTCGATCGATGACGAGACCGATGGGTTCGATGCCGGCGCGGACGACTACCTGCGCAAGCCGTTCAGCCCGAAGGTCCTGCTGGCCCGGGTGCATGCACTGTCGCGGCGCGGCGCGGTGGCGCCGGCCTGCCTGGTCGTCGGCGACCTCGAGCTCGACCCGCAGCAGCGCACGTGCAGTCGAGCGGGATCGGCCGTGGAGCTGACCCCCCGGGAGTTCGCCGTGCTGGAGGCGCTCGCGCGGCGGTCGCCTGCTGTGGTTCCCAAGGGCGAACTGCTCGACCTCGTCTGGGGATTCGACTTCGAGGGCGACCCCTCGATCGTCGAGGTGTACGTCAGCTACCTCCGCCGCAAGGTCGACCGCGGCTACGAACAGCCCCTGATCCACACGGCACGTGGCGTGGGCTACCGGCTGGTCGCATGAAGCGGCTCCCGATCCGGTGGCGCCTGACGGCGCTCGTCGTCTTCGTCTCCGCTGTGGGCGTCGCGGTGACTGCGACGGTCGGGCTCGACCGTGCCGAGGAGGCACTCGTCCGTCAGCGCGTTGCCGATCAGGAGGTGTTGGCCCGCGAGTGGCTCTCGTATCCGGTGGACGAGACGTTTTCCGACGAGACCGACCTCCCGCTGGTCGAGGACTTCATCGAGCTGGCCACCAACGATCCCGACTCGGCGGCCGGGCGCGCCGTTGCGCTCGCAGGCTGGCGTCCCGGCGACCCGTTCGCCTATCTCGCCGACCGAGACGACGCCATCGTCGTGGATGGCGGCACCGCCAGCTTGCTCGATCCGGCCGAGCTGGAGATGACCCCCATCCACATCGAAGTGTTGTACGAGTCGCTCTTCGGCAGTATCGGCCAGCGACGCGGTCCCGACGCAGGCGATGTCGCGTTCGATGTCATCGATGTGGACGGCACGCCGCTGCTGATCATGGCCCGTGTCGACGACATCCGCGGATCGCTGGTCGGCACCAGGCGATCGGCGGTCATCTGGGGGCCGGCCCTCGTGCTCATTGCCGGGCTGGCCGCCTGGTTCCTCACCCGCGGCGCCCTTCGGCCCGTCGGCGTTCTCACCAACCAGGTGGGCAGGATCTCGCCGGAGGAGACCCGACGCGGGGTGCGCGTGCCCGTCCCGCCGACACGCGACGAGCTGGGCGCGCTCGGAACGCAGCTCAACGACCTGCTCGACCGCATCGCGGCGAGCGACGCCGTCCGGCGACGCTTCACCGCCGATGCCAGCCACGAACTCCGCTCACCGCTTGCCGTGCTTCGCAGCGAGGCCGAGCAGGCGCTCGACCCCACCTCGAGCCTCGACCGTTTCGAGCTGGCCGACACGGTCCTGGCCGAGACCCGGCGGATGGAGCGCCTCGTCGACGACCTCCTGGTCCTGGCACGGATCGACGAGACCGGCGGCGCCGCCGACCCCATCGTCGTCGACCTCGACGACATCGTGCTCGCCGAGGCGGCCCGGGCACGACGTCTGGCCGTCGGCACGAGCGGCGTCGGGGCCGGCCGGGTCGTCGGCGATCCCGAGCAGCTCGCCCGCGCCGTGCGTCACCTGTTGGACAACGCTGCCCGCCACGGGGTGGCACGCGTCGAGATCGCCCTGCACACCGTCGCCGACACCGTGACGCTGACGGTCGACGACGACGGAACCGGCGTGGCACCGGATGACCGGGAGCGCATCTTCGAGCGGTTCGTCCGACTCGACGACGCTCGTTCGCGCGACAAGGGCGGCGCCGGGCTGGGACTGGCCGTCACGGCAGCGTGCGTCAGGGCGGGCGGGGGCGATCTCCGTGTCGAGGACGGACCGCTGGGAGGGGCACGGTTCGTCGTCACCCTCCCGGCCGCGCCGGGTTTCGCGACGGCGCCGGACCGCCGGCCCGAGACCGACGCCGCGGTCGTCGGTCGCTGATCGGGGGCGGTCCGCCGGGCGGCCAGGCGAGTCCTCAGCGCCGGAACTGGTCGAGGTCGATCTCGATGAAGGTCGCGGTCGACGTGGCGAACAACTCGCCATCCGCGCGGCCCTCACACTCGACGTACAGCTTGCGTCCCTGGCGGTCGAGCAGGCGGGCCCGGAACTCGAGGGGCCGCTCGATGGGGCACGGGGCGACGTAGCGGACGGTGAGCTCCCCGGTGAAGGCCATGCACCCGATGATCGGCAGCAATGCGCCATAGACCTCGTCGATGACGGCAGCGACGACCCCGCCGTGGGCGCGGCCCGGCGCACCCTGCCAGCCGTGCTGGATGACGATCTGGCCGACGGCCTCCTCGCCGTCGCGGCCCACCCGCAGGCCCATCGACAACGGGTTGGCGCTGCCGGAGATGGGCGAGTCCTCGAATGCATCGACGAAGGCCCCGTCGGCCATCAGATCGGCGAGCGACCCGCGCTGCGCGGCCGACTCGAACCCCGGGTGGCTCAGCAACTCCATGCGGCGCTCGCGGCGGGGCTCACTCTCGATGTCGCCGGCCAGGCGCTCGGCGGCCTCGGCCAGCCGCTCGAGTACCGCAGGGTCGGCGCGGTGACGGACCAGGGCGTGACCGAGCCGGCTGAGCGCCGCGGCGGCGGCGACCCGTGCGGGAAGGTCGGCGTGATCGTCGGTCATGGGGTAGGAGGAGGCGCTCACGAGGGTCCTGCGACGTCGGGTCGGGATGCGGCGGGCGATGACCAGCCGGGTACGGCGATCGTAGGTGGTCCGACGCCGGCGGTCAGGTGGCGGAGCACCGTCGGGCGGGGGGGCTCCCGGCGGCACCAGGGGCGGAGCATGCGAAGATGCGTGACGTGTTCCGACTGTGGCCGCCAGAGCTCGACGTCCTCGCCGCCGAGAACGCGACGCTCGCGCAGCGCATCACTCACGATTTCGTCGGCGACGACGTCGCGCCCGAAGGCTGTTCGGATCGCGAGCTCCTCGAGCATCAACGGGCGTCGATGCTGCGGATGGTCGAGCCCCATCCCGATGGCCGCGATGCGGAGATCGCCGGCCGGCCGTGCCGGGTCTTCGCCCCCATCGGCGGCGCCCAGGGTGTGGTCCTGCACTTCCACGGCGGCGGGATGGCGATGGGTACGCCGGAGATGAACGACCACGACAATGCCGCCCTGTCGGCCCGCCTCCGGGTGGCGGTGGTGTCGGTCGGGTACCGCCTGGCGCCCGAACACCCCTACCCGGCTGCCATCGACGACGCCGTCGCCGTCGCCGCCGAACTGCAGCGCGGCGCCGCATCCCGGTTCGGCACGTCGCGGCTGGTCATCGCGGGCGAGTCCGCCGGCGCCACGGTCGCCATCGGCTGCCTGCTGCGCATGCGTGACGCCGACGGCATCGCCGCCGGGTGGGCGGGCGCCGTGTTGACCTTCGGCATGTACGACTGGGGCACGGGCCCGAGTCGCCGTGGCATCCGGGCGAGCGACGCCGAGGACACCCTCGATCCCGAGAGCCTCACCCGGTTCGCCGACTGGTACCTCCCCGGTCGCACCGAGGCCGAACGGCGCGACCCGGAGGTCTCACCGGCGTCGGCGGATCTGCGGGGTCTGCCTCCGACGTTCATGACCGTCGGGACGGCGGACCATCTGCTGGACGACACACTGGTCCTCGCGGCCCGTTCGACAGCCGCCGGCAACGAGGTCGAGCTCCTGGTGATGCCCGACGCGCCCCACGGATTCATCGCCGCCGACTGCGCGGCGACCGATCTGTATCGCCGGCGCCTCGATGCGTTCGTGACGAGGTGCCTGCGGTGACGGGCGCTCAGTCGAGCGTCGTGAACGCCGATCGGGCGTAGAGCGCAGCGCCGATGATGCCTGCGTGATTGCGCAGTTCGGCCGGGACCACGGGACAACGCAGGCGCACCTCGTCGAGGTAGCGGTCGTGCTTCTTCGACACGCCACCGCCGATGATGACCAGGTCGGGCGTGAAGAGGCGGTCGAGGTGGCGGAGATACTGGTCGAGTCGGGCGCCCCATTCGGGCCAGCTCAGCTCCTCGTCGCTGCGGACCCGGTCGGACATGTAGTGCTCGGCGACCTCGGTCTGGCCGGGCAGGAAGAGCTTGCCGAACTCGGTGTTGGGCACCAGGACGCCATCGACGAACAGTGCCGAACCGACGCCGGTGCCGATGGCGATGACGAGCACCGTGCCGTTGCGGCCGTGGCCTGCGCCGAATCGGAACTCGGCGATGCCGGCCACGTCGGCGTCGTTGGCGACGACCACGGGGACGCCGCACTGGTCGCCGAGCTTCGCCGCGATGTCCTGGCCGACCCATCCGGCGAACTCGTGGGCCGTGGGCGGGCTGGCGACGACCCCGTGGCTGACCACCGCCGGGAAACCCACACCAACGGGAGCACTGACGGCGTCGACGCCCAGGCCGGGGCGCAGCTCGCCGACGATGACCGCGATGGTGGCGGCGATCTCGTCGAGTCCGAACGTCTCGGGTGTGGGGATGCGGACCCGCTCGCCGAGCAGTTCGCCCGTGGAGAGGTCGACGATGGCTCCCTTGATGCCGGATCCGCCGACGTCGACGCCGATGCGGGGCTCGGGCGGAACCATCATGGGCGCGTTCCGGCCGACGGCGGGTAGTAGTGCTCGGGGCCGATGGCCTCGATGTCGGTGAGCCAGTCGCCGTCGTAGGGCCACTCGTCCTCGGCGCCGGGCAGGGGCCCCTGCCAGAAGCGGCCGTAGGGCCCTTCGATCCTGCTGGCGAGCTCCCATGCCTGGCGCTTGTAGGTCCAGTTGCCGGGATCGAGCCGGTGGGCTTCGCGGAAGTGCTCGATCGATGCGTCGGCGTGACCGGTGCGGTGCAGGTGCTGGCCGAGCTCGAAGTGCGCGGCGGCGCTCGCGTGGTCGAGGGTGCGCTCGGTCGACCCGGCGAGCACGGCGTCGGCGTCGAGCACCCACGCCGATGCCGCGCCGTTGGCCGCCCAGTCGCGCAGACCGTCGACGAAGTGCGTGCGTTCGACACGGATCCGTCCCGCGGTGGCGGCCATGGCCACCATGCGGTCGGGGATCTCGTCGGGCAGCTGGGCGGCGCCGGCCCGTTCGCCGACGCCGGGCGAGGCGAACTCGGCCGGCCGGACGATGCGCAGGTCCTCGTCGATCCACACGCCCATGGGGACGTTGACGATGCCGAAGAGCTCGTCGATGACGTGGGCCTGGTCGACCACGGCGATGTGGGTCAACTCGCCGACGGCGTCGCGTGCGGCGACGAGGTCGGGGGTGGCGCCGGCGATGCCTTCGACGTCGAGGCAGACGGTGACGATGTCGATGCCTGCCGGTGCCAGCTCACGGTGCAGTGCCTCCCACCCGGGGAGGTCGAGGCGGCATCCTCACCAGGGCGCCCATGCGACGATGACGGTGCGGCGGCCCCGTTGTTCGGCGAGGCGCCAGACGCCGTCGCCGAGCACGGTGGGCAGCTCGAGATCGGGCGCCTGCACGCTCGGCAGGGCCCGACCGGCATACGACGCGGGTCCGATGGCGTGGAGCCCGGAGCCGGGATCGGACACGATCGGCATGCCCAGGCGGGCCGCGATCGTGACGAGATCATCGGCGCCGTCGAGAGGCACGCAGACCTCACCCCGGCACGCGCCCTCGGGCTTGATGGTCCATCCGGTGCCCGCGGCGAACGCGTCCGTGTCGAGCTCGAGGTCGTCGACGATCATGCAAGCGACGTTACCCGGCTGCGCCACAGGGGTGTCGAACGGCACTGAGCAGTGGGGGCGGCCCGGTTCGCCCACTACCGTCGAGGTATGTCACGTCTGCGCGCGACCAACATGGACAAGCTCGACGGCGGCTCCTTCGACGTGTTGATCGTCGGCGGCGGGATCAACGGCGCCGTCGCCGCGGCATCCCTCACGGCACGAGGCGCCAAGGTCGCCCTGATCGATCGGGGTGACTTCGCCGGCGAGACCAGCCAGGAGTCCTCGAACCTGGTGTGGGGCGGCTTCAAGTACCTGGAGAACTACGAGATCCCGCTCGTGCGCAAGCTGTGCAAGAGCCGCAACAGGCTGATGCGCACCTATCCGGCGAACATCTCCGAGATCGGGTTCCTCGCCGCGATGGGCCGGACCTCGCCGTTCCCGCCGTGGCTGGCCGCGGTCGGTTCGTTCGCGTACTGGGGCATCGGGTCGTTCAAGACCAACGCGCCGCGCCCGCTCAGCGCCGAGAGCATCGAGCGCCTCGAGCCGGTCATCGACACCAGCGACGTCCGCGGCGGTATCGAATACGCCGACGCCATCCTCGAGGACAACGACGCCCGCTTCGTGTTCGGCTTCGTGCGCACCGCGATGGACCTCGGCGCCGTCGCCGCCAACTACGTCGAGTTCACCGGCGCCGAACGCCATGGCGGCCGCTGGCACGCGGATCTGCGCGACGGCCAGGGCGGCCGGGAGATCCGCTGCGATGCCACGGTGTTGATCAACGCTGCCGGCCCCTACCTCGACGGGATCAACGAGTCGTTCGGGCTGCGCACCGAGCACCGCATCGTCTACTCCAAGGGCATCCACCTCGTGGTGGACCAGCTCACCCCCAACCGGCGGGTGCTCGCCTTCTTCGACGACACCCGGCGCCTCTTCTACGTGATCCCCATGGGTCGCCGATCGGTGATCGGCACCACCGACACCCGGGTCGATGATCCCGATGCAGGTGTCACCGACGAGGACCGCACGTTCCTGCTCGAGCAGATCAACAGCCGCCTCGATCTCGCCAGCCCGTTGACCACCGACGACATCATCTCCGAACGCTGCGGTGTCCGACCTCTGGTGGTCAAGAACGACGGCGACGACCGCACCGAGGTCGACTGGACATCGCTGTCACGCAAGCACGAGATCGAGGTCTCGGCCGACCAGGGCGTCGTGTCGATCTTCGGCGGCAAGCTCACCGACTGCCTCAACGTCGGCGAGGAAGTGGCAGACGCCGTCGTCGAGTTGGGGGTGCCCCTCCAGAAGGACACCGGGGGCTGGTACGGCGAACCTGGTGCGGATGCCCGGCGCGAGTTCTACCGGCAGGCCTACGGCATGCGCCTCGACGACCTGCGCGACAAGCCGGGCGTCGAACCCCTGAGCGATCGGTTGTGGCGCCGCTACGGTCGGCGGGCGTTCGAGATGCTCGACGACATCCGCGAAGACCCGACGATGGGAGCCGACATCATGGACTCGGCCGACTACCTGCGTGTGGAGCTGCACCACACGGCCGGCAACGAGATGGTCACCCGTCTCGACGACTTCCTCCGTCGCCGGTCCAAGATCTCCCTCGTCGTGCGTGACGAGGACATCCGCAACTCGGCCGGGCTCGCCGAGGTGGCCCGCATCCTCTTCGGCGACCAGGCCGATGCCCGACTCGCCGAGCACTTCGGCGCCGATTTCGCCGTGGCACGGCCCTGAGCGCCGCCGCCGAGCCCGTCGTGGGCTTCGCCGGGCTCGGGTTGCGCACCGAGACCCTCGAGGCGCTCGACCGCCTGGGCTACGAGGAACCGACCCCCATCCAGGTGGCGGCCATCCCGCTGCTGATGGCCGGCCACGACCTGGTCGGCCAGGCCGCCACCGGCACCGGGAAGACGGCCGCGTTCGCACTGCCGATGCTCGAGCGCTTCGATGCCGACGCCGCTCGGCAGGACGGGCCGTTCGCGCTGGTGCTGGTGCCGACCCGGGAGCTCGCCGTACAGGTCAGCGAGGCGATCTCCAACTACGGGCGAGCGCTGGGCGTGCGTGTCGTGACGGTGTACGGCGGTCAGCCGATCGTCGGTCAGCTCCGCCAGCTGTCCAGGGGCGCCCACGTCATCGTGGCCACCCCTGGTCGCATGATCGACCACCTGAAGCGCCGGTCGGTGTCGTTCGACGACATCGAGATGGTCGTCCTCGACGAGGCCGACGAGATGCTCGACATGGGCTTCGCCGAGGACATCGAGACCATCCTCGAAGCCACGCCCTCCGAGCGCCAGACCGTTCTGTTCTCAGCCACGATGCCCGGGCGGATCAACGCCATCGCCGAGCGCCACCAGCGGAACCCGGAGCGGGTGCGCATCGGTGGCGGCGACAAGGTCGAGGGCACCGTGTTGGTCAGCCAGCGCGCCCATGTCGTCGAGCGCCGCTACAAGGCGGCGACCCTCGGCCGGATCCTCGATGTGGAGGCACCGGGCGCAGCGCTGGTGTTCTGCCGTACGCGAGGCGATGTCGATGCGCTGACCGAGACCATGAACGGCAGGGGCCATCGCGCCGAGGCGCTGCACGGCGGCATGGACCAGTCCCAGCGCGAACGGGTCATCGGTCGTCTGCGCGACGGCGCGGCGCAGCTGCTGGTGGCCACCGACGTGGCTGCCCGCGGCCTCGACATCGACACGCTCACCCACGTGATCAACCACGACGTGCCGGCGGCGCCCGAGAGCTATGTGCACCGCATCGGCCGGGTCGGCCGGGCCGGGCGCGAAGGTGTGGCCATCACCTTGGCCGAGCCCAAGGAACTGCGGCTGCTGGAGAACATCGAGCGGCTGACGAGGCAGTCGATCGAGCGGGTGCCGGTGCCCGGCGTCGCCGATCTGCACACCGCCCGACGGGCCCGCACCGTCGAGGCCATCCGTGCGGTACTCGACGCCGGTGGCACGGAGCCTTTCGACGACGTCGTCGACGCGTTGTTGCCCGACCACGATCTCCGTGCCATCGCGCTGGCGGCCATCGCGCTGGCGCACGACACCACCCACGCCACCATCGACGAGACCGAGATCCCCGACGCCTCCCGGCCGGGCCGCAAGGGCTCGAAGGGCTACAAGGACAAGGGTGGCAAGGGGAGCCGGGGCGACAAGGCCGACAAGGGCACCCGGGGCGCCAAGGGCGGTCCGAAGGGTTCGCCCAAGCCGGGCGACGGTGGCCCCACCGGCTATCTGTTCGTGGCCCTGGGCAAGCGGGCCGGGGTGCGCCCCGCCGACCTCGTCGGCGCGATCGCCAATGAGAGCGGCGTGTCCGGACGCGACATCGGCCCGATCAAGATCGGCGAGAACCACAGCGTCGTCGGCGTGCCCGAGGGCAGCGTCGACACGATCCTGTCGTCGATGCGCACCACCAGCATCCGCGGCAAGAAGACCAAGGTCCGCCGCTACCAGGAGTAGGCACCACCGGGGTAGGTACCACCCCAGCCCTCACTAGTGAGGCCGACTGACTAATCCAGGAATTCGGGTTCGTCGCGCAGGAGTTCGTCCCACCAGGGCTGGAACTGGAACCAGCCGGCGAGCTCATGACCCTGGGCGTCGTAGCCGGCGGTGCACAGCTCGTCGGGGATCTCGATGGGGTCGCCGGCGGCCTCGGCCAGCAACTGGCTCTGGCAGCAGCGCTCGAGCGCCACGAACCACCAGATGGCCGAGTCGACGCTCTGGCCGCACGTGATGAGGCCGTGGTTCTGGTGGATGAGGGCCTTCTTCTGCCCGAGCGCCTCGCCCATGGCCCGACCGACGGCGGTGTCGAGCACCACCGCTCCCCCGCCCTCGGCGGTCATCGCGATGTCGCCGTAGAACATGGTGGCGTCCTGGCTGATCATCTTCAGCGGCTTGCCCAACGTCGAGAACGTCTTGCCGTACATCGAGTGGCAGTGGGCGGCGGCGACGACGTCGGGCCGGGCCTTGTGGAGCTCGGAGTGGATCGCGAAGGCGGCGGCGTTGACGGGACGGTTGCCCTCGACGACCTCGCCGGTGTGGCTAACCAGAATGAGGTCGGACACCTTCATCAGCTTGAAGTTGTGCCCGAACGGATTGACCCAGAAGTGGTCGGTGTGTTCGGGATCGCGCACCGTGACGTGACCGGCGACGCCCTCGGCGAGGCGCAGGCGACCGAGGACCCGCAGCCCGGCCGCGAGGCGTTCCTTGCGGTGGCGGCGCTCGTCCTCGAAGGTCTCGAATCCGGCCGACGGCCTCGGCAGATCGAGGCCCTCCTGGGTGGGTTCGAACGCCCCCATGTCCGAGCGCTGGTCGGTGTCGGTCATGGCGATGCCTCCGTGTCGTGCAGTGGCGACAACGCTAACCGGAAGCGGGCCGACGGTCGACACCGGCTCGAGAAACCGGACAATTCTGCCGAAAAGTCGGAATCCGGCGAATAGACGGAGAGTTTGCTACCCTCCGGGTCACGGCAGACAACGAACAATCCGAAATCAGAGCGGGGCAATCATGTTGAACGTCAGGGCGCTTCTGCGCCGCAAATTCGTCGCGCCCGAAAAGAGGCGCCGCCACCAATGGGGCACAAACCCCGAAGTGGCAGAGCATAGCGTGCTGCCCGAACCACCCGGGCGAGCGGTGGTGAGAGGCGCAAGGTTCGCGCTCTTCTTCACCGCCGTCGCGTGGTTCGTGTACCTCGTGGAGCAGGTCGACCGGTTGGTGACCTCGGAGCTCGATCTCCGAACCGCTGTCGAGACGGGTGTCTATCTCGTCTTCGTGACGCTGCTCGCGCTGTCGGCCTGGTCCTACCTCCTCGCCCGTCTCGGCCACTACCAGCGGGCGGGAGAGCACCGCCGGGTGCCACGCAGCGTCATCGACGATCGCTTCGAGGAGCGCCGCCCGACGATGACGGTGCTCGTGCCGTCGTACCGGGAGGACGAGCGGGTGATCCGCCAGACGCTGCTGTCCGCAGCGCTGCAGGAGTACCCCGATCTCTCCGTCGTGTTGCTGATCGACGACCCTCCCCACCCGACCGACCCCGCCGCGATCGCGGGGCTGGAAGCGGCCCGGGCGCTGCCGGGGCGAATCACCGAACTGCTCGAGCCGCAACGACGACGGTTCGAGGCCGCCCTCGACCGCTTCGAGCATCAGCGCACATCCCGGACCATGGCCGACAGCGCCACGCTCACAGACCTCGCCGGGCTCTACGACGAGGCGGCAGCCTGGTTCGACGATCAGCGTGCGCCGGAGGAGTGGGTCGACCACACCGACGAATTCCTCGCCACTGCCTTCCTGGGGCGCATCGCGACCGACCTGCGCACCACCGCCGGCGCGCTGCGCGACGCGGCGGCCGAGGACACGGCGACGGTCAGCCGCCGCCGGGTCCACCAACTGCACCGCCGGCTCGTCCATCTCTTCCGTGCCGAGCTGTCGTCGTTCGAGCGGAAGAAGTTCGCGTCGTTGTCCCACGAAGCCAACAAGGCGATGAACCTCAACAGCTATCTCGCATTGCTCGGCGGCCGGTACCGGATCGCTCCGTCACCGGGAGGTGATGTGCTCGTCCCGGCCGGATCGGCGGACGCGGATCTCGTCGTGGCCGCCCCCGACTACCTGCTGACCCTCGATGCCGACAGCGTCCTGATGCCGGAGTACTGCCTCCGACTCGTCGACTTCATGGAGCAGCCCGACAACGCCGACGTGGCCGTGGTGCAGACGCCGTACACGGCCTTTCCCGGGGCACCCACACGTATCGAGCGCATCGCCGGAGCGACGACCGACATCCAGCACATCGTCCATCAGGGACTCACCCACTACGGCGCGACCTTCTGGGTGGGAGCGAATGCCGTCATCCGTCGCCGGGCCCTCGAGGATCTCGAGCAGGTCGACGAGGAGAAGGGATTCGTGGTGCGGCGATTCATCAGCGACCGCACCGTCATCGAGGACACCGAGTCGAGCATCGAGCTGCGCTCCCGTGGCTGGCGCCTGCACAACTACCCCGAGCGCCTCAGCTACAGCGCGACCCCGCCCGACTTCGGTTCGCTCTGCGTGCAGCGCCAGCGCTGGGCCAACGGCGGCCTGGTCATCCTCCCGTCGTTGCTCCGCCAGCTGCGTCGGCGCGGTGACGGCCCGAGGATGCGCCCGGCGGAGTTGCTCCTGCGGGCCAACTACCTGAGCTCGATCTCGTGGGCCAGCCTCGGCCTGTTGCTCCTGCTCTTCTACCCGTTCGACGACGACCTGCTCAGCCGCACGGCAGTCCTCGTGGCGCTGCCGTACTTCCTCGCGATGTCGGCGGATCTGCGGCGCATCGGCTACCGGCGTTCGGACATCTTGCGTGTCTACGGGTTCAATCTGCTGCTGTTGCCGGTGAACCTGGCGGGGACGATCCAGTCGGTCGTGCAGGGCATCGGCGGCCAGAAGATCGCGTTCGCACGGACTCCCAAGGTGCGCAACCGCACGGTCGCCCCGTTCCTGTTCGTCGTGCTCCCGTTCGTGCTGGCCATCTGGTCGGCCCGCACCCTGCTGCGCGACATCGACGAGGAGGCCTGGATCCACGGCGCCTTCGCCGGATTGAACCTGGCGATGATCACCTACGCCGTCATCGCGATGGTCGGCCTTCGGCACACGCTGGTCGACGTGGTCGTCAACACACGTGACTTCGTGTGGCGCCCGGCGCTGCCGAGGACGACCGGCGCCTCGGTGCCGAACTGGGCGACGGTGCTCTACGTGGGCGGCAGCGACCGCGACGAGATCAGGGCGGGGGCATCCCAGGCGGTGGCGCTCGCAGCCCACGACCGCACCGCCGACGAGCTGGTGCTCACGTCGGTGTTGGCCACCGGTGCGGTCGACATCCGCGCCAGATCGGGGGCGACACACCGCGAGGCCGCGATCGCGGGCGGCGTAGCGACGACGTCGGCCCCCACCGACGTCGAGGTCGACCTGGTCGACCTGGTCGACGTCACGAACCGAGCAGACAACGAGAGAGGAGGTGCGCTATGAGGCGCATCAGAGAGAACCGGCGCCGTCTGTCCGTCACCCGACTGGCCGCAGTGACCGTGGTGGTGGGCGCCGTGGGGGTGAGTGGGTGCCGATGGATCAACACCAGCCTCGAGAACGATCGTGACATCGGCGCCGCCGTGGAGTTCGCGCCGTATGTCGACGCGACACTCACCCCGCTGCTGCACTTCGAGGACCCACTCGAACAACCCAGCCGTGAGGTGATCCTCGGTTTCGTCGTGTCGGATCTGGCGGATCCGTGTCGCCCCTCGTGGGGGACGTTCTACGACCTCGACGCCGCGGGGCGTGCCCTCGACCTCGACCGCCGGATCGTCCGTTTCCGGGAGGCCGGCGGCGATGTCGCCGTCTCGTTCGGCGGGGCGTTGAACCAGGAGCTCGCCGTGGGCTGCACGGACCCGCGGGAACTGGTGGAGGCCTACGGGTCGGTGATCGACCGGTACGACCTCGACGTCGTCGACTTCGACATCGAGGGTCCGGCGCTGCTCGACGAGGAGGCGCACCTGCGCCGCGCCGAGGCGATCGCAGCGCTGCAGGCCGAGTATCCCGACCTCGAGGTGTGGTTCACCGTCCCGATCGCGCCGTCCGGCCTGACCGACGAGACCGTCACCTTGCTCGACATCGTCTTCGAGGCCGGCGTCGACGTGGCCGGGGTGAACGCGATGACCATGAACTACGGCCAGCTGGCCGAGAACGGCTCGTGGATCGACACCACCGTGGGAGCCCTGACGGCGATGTGGGTGCAGCTCGATGGCATCCACGCTCGCGCCGGCATCCCGATCACCGACGCCCAGCTGTGGTCGATGATCGGTGCCACACCCATGATCGGCCAGAACGACGTGCCCACCGAGGTGGTCACCACCGACGATGCCCGCTCTCTCAAGCGATTCGCGCAGGAGGTCGGTCTCGGCCGGCTGTCGATGTGGTCGGCCAATCGAGATCGGCCATGCGGCGTCTCGGCGTCCGACGGGCGTGTGTCGAACACCTGCAGCGGCGTCGAGCAGGAGGTCGACGAGTTCGCGATGATCCTGTCGGCCTCGACGCCGGTGGAGCGCGACGACCGGGCCGACGACCGACGAGACGACGAGCCCCGCTCGAGTCGCGTCGCCATCGACGATCCCCGCACCAGCCCGTATCCGCTCTGGCGTGAAGCCAGGGCCTACGTCGAGGGCGACAAGGTCGTCTGGCAGGGTCGGGTCTACGAGGCCAAGTGGTACTCCGAAGGTGAGGCGCCCGACGCCCCCGTACGGCAGGTGTGGGAGACACCATGGCGCTACCTCGGGCCGGTCCTCGAGATCGACCGCGTGGCCGTGGCCGAGGAGCGGATGGCTGCCGGCGACCGGACCCGCTGGTCGGGCGAGCGGGTGTACATCGCCGGTGACGAGGTCATCCACGGGACCTACGTGTTCCAGGCACGCTGGTGGACCCAGGGAGACACCCCCGAGCCCGATCCCGACCAGCCCTTCGACCATCCGTGGATGGTGATCGGCGAGCTCGGCCCGGGCGACCTCGACGGCGACGGCGAACCCGACGAGCCCGTGGGCGAACCCGACGAGCCCGTGCGAGCCCCCGGCGAGTTCGTGCTCGATCTCGGTGATCCGGGCGACGGAGCTCCGGCGGGAGCAGGTTCCTAGGAGGGCCGGCCGCTGCCACCGACGCAACCGATCGTCACGTCCTCGACCCGGCTTGCACTGGATTTTCGGTCGATCATGTGACGATTCGGTGCGTCGGGAAGGCAGGGGCCGTTCCAGCGGTTGTCCGACCCCGACGCCACGAGTCCGCCAGGGCGGGCCGTGGCCACACGACGAGAGAGAGCGAGACGAACCACAGCGATGAAACAGAGCCTGCGACTCGGCACCATCTCCGGAATCCCCGTCGGGATCCACTGGGGCATGCTCTTGATCGCGGGCCTGTATCTGTTCACCCTCGGTGGACAGATCCTCCCGGCTGCGGTCCCCGCTGCCGGAACCGGCGCCCACTGGCTGGTCGCCGCGGCGGGCGTCGCGCTGTTCTTCGGTTCGATCCTCGCCCATGAGCTCGGCCACTCACTGGTGGCCCAGCGCGAGGGCATCCGGGTCCGGGCGATCACCCTGTGGCTGCTCGGCGGTGTGGCCGAGATCGAGCGAGACGCCACGACGCCCGGCGCCGAGTTCCGCATCGCAGCAGCCGGGCCCGCTGTCAGCGTGGCGCTCGCGGTCGGGTTCGTCGGCGGCGCCTACGCCTGGGATGCCTTCGGCATCGTCGACCCCGGCGGCGGCCCGTCGCTGGTCGCCACGATGCTGTGGTGGCTCGGCATCGTCAATGGCTTCCTGGCCGTGTTCAACCTCTTGCCCGCAGCGCCCCTCGACGGTGGCCGCATCCTCACATCGCTGTTGTGGTGGCGCTCGGGAGATCCGTATCGGGCCCGGGGTATGGCCGCCCGGGCAGGCCAGGTCTTCGCGCTGGCGCTGGTCGGCGTCGGCGCCTGGCAGATCACCTCGGGCGCAGGGTTCTGGCTGTTGGTGCTGGCATGGTTCCTCTACAGCGGCGCCACCTCCGAATGGCAGCGCTCGCAGATCCTCGGCGCCGCCAGCCGGACCAGCACCGGCGAGGTCATGGCCCCGTTGGTATCCACCGACGGAGGGGTCACCGCCGCCGGCCTGACGGTCATGGCCGGCGCAGGCCGGGTGGCATGGGCCGTCCACGACGACGGCGTCTTCGTGGGGGTGGTGCCCCAGGCCAACGTCGCCGCCGCGATCAGGGCCCGGCGCGAGACGACCCCCGCCCGGAACATGATCGTGCCCTGGTCGCGTTTCGTCAGCGCCCGCACCGCCGAGCGTGCCACCGACGTGATCGATCGGGCCACACCGGGCGACGAGCTCCACGTCCTCGTCTACGACGACCTCGGCCGCCACTCCGGCTATCTCGGCATGAGCGAGCTCGCCGCGCTGCGTGCGATCTCCCCCCGGCGGCCCATGGCGGCGGCCCCGAGCGGTCGGTGAGCGCAACCGGTGCCCGCCCGGTGACGATCGCCACCGGGGCACCGACCGTCGGGGCGTCACCGACGCCCTGACACGAGGTCCGGGTCCGGGCCCTCCAGGTTTCGCCCTCCTGGAGGGCACCGGGCCCGTCACACACCGGCGATACCCTGCCCCGCATGCGGATGGGACCCCACGCCATGCTCGGCTCCGATCCCGAGGCGATCAAGGGCAAGTCCCTGTCCCGCCAGACGGTTCGCCGGGTCCTGACCTTCGCCCGGCCCTACCGATTCCAGCTGATCGGGTTCGTGCTGGTCATCTTCGCGTCGGCGTTGTTGGCGCTGTTGCCGCCGCTGGTGTTCCGCCGGCTGATCGACGACACCATCCCCGCCGCCGATCGCACCGAGGTCAACGTCCTGGCGATGATCCTCATCACCGCCGCGTTCGTTGACGCGGCGCTGGCGCTGGGCGAACGCTGGTTCAGCTCCCGGGTCGGCGAGGGCCTCATCTACGACCTCCGGGTCTCGCTCTACGACCACGTGCAGCGTCTCCCGGTCGGGTTCTTCACCCGGGTGCAGACCGGTTCGCTCATCTCCCGGATGAACAACGACGTGATCGGCGCACAGCGGGCCATCACCGGAACCCTCGGCCAGGTCATCTCCAACGCCATCGTGCTGGTCACGACACTCATCGCCATGTTGTTGCTCGAGTGGCGCCTCACGCTGCTCGCGGTGGTGCTGTTGCCCATCTTCATCCTCCCCACCAAACGGGTCGGACGCCGCCTGCAGGTCCTGACGCGCGAGAGCATGGATCTCAACGCCCAGATGAACACCACGATGAACGAGCGTCTCAACGTGTCGGGGGCGATGCTCGTCAAGCTGTTCGGACGCCACGACGCCGAGCGTGACGAGTTCTCCGGTCGGGCGGGGCGGGTTGCCGACATCGGGGTCCGCAGCGCGATGTACGCCCGGGTGTTCTTCATCGGGCTCAGCGTGGTGGGTGCGGTGGGGACCGCCGTCGTCTATTGGGTGGGCTCGCAGCTGGCCATCAGCGGCACGATCACCATCGGCACACTGTCGGCGATGGGCCTCTACGTGGCGCGGATCTATGCACCGCTGACCGGACTGACCAACGCCCGGATCGACATCATGACCGCCCTGGTGTCCTTCGAGCGGGTCTTCGAGGTGCTCGACGCCCCCAACGCCATCGCCGACAAGCCCGGCGCCGTCGACCTCGACGAGCCGGAGGGCCGTATCACCTTCGACGGCGTGTCGTTCGCTTATCCGGCCAGTGACACCAAGCTGGCGTCGCTCGAGAGCGCCACCGAGGATCTCGATCCCCGCACGGTGCTCGACGGCATCGATCTCGACATCGAGCCGGGGGCAACGGTGGCGCTGGTCGGGCCGTCCGGTGCCGGCAAGAGCACCATGATCTCGCTCATCCCACGCCTGTACGACGTCAGCAGCGGCAGCCTGCGCATCGACGGATGCGACGTGCGTGACCTCACCCAGGTGTCGTTGCGTCGCGCCATCGGGGTGGTCAACCAGGACCCGCACATGTTCCACGAGTCGGTGGGTGACAACCTCCGCTACGCCCGGCCCGACGCCACCGCCGCCGAGCTCGTCGAGGCCGCGAAGGCCGCGCAGATCCACGACGTCATCGCGGCGCTGCCCGATGGCTACGACACCATCGTCGGCGAACGCGGCTACCGGCTCTCCGGTGGCGAGAAGCAGCGGCTCGCGATCGCCAGGATGTTGTTGAAGGACCCGGCCATCGTCGTGCTCGACGAGGCGACGAGCCACCTCGACAGCGAGAACGAGGTACTCGTCCAGCGGGCGCTGGCCACGGCGCTCGAGGGCCGGACGGCGGTCATCATCGCCCACCGCCTCTCCACGATCATCGACGCCGACCTCATCGTCGTCCTCGAAGACGGCCACGTGGTCGACCGCGGCACCCACGCCGAGCTCCTCGCTCGCGGCGGCCTGTACGCCGAGCTGTACCGAACCCTGGTCCGCGATGCCGAGCCGGTCTGAGCCCGGCCGGCCCGATCGCAGCCCGGCAGCGGTGTCATGAGCCTGTTCGAGGAGACGCACACCTTCAGCGTGGGCGAGGTCGGTCGGATGATCAGCGAGGTGCTGAACGTCACGTTCCCGGCGGACCTGTGGGTGCAGGGCGAGGTCCGCAGCATCCGGCGGCCGACCTCGGGTCACGTGTACTTCGATCTGGTCGACGCGTCCCCCGATCCGGGCCGCCCGCCCGATGCGAAGATCTCGGTGGTGCTGTTCAAGGCCACCAGGGAACTGGTCAACAACCAGATCCGCCAGGCCGGAGGCGGGATGCGCATCGACGACGGCATCGAGATCCGGGTGAAGGTGCGTCCGGACTTCTATCCACCCCACGGTCGCCTGCAGCTGCGCATGACCGGAATCGATCCGACGTACACGCTGGGGCAGCTGGGCGCGGCCCGCGACCGGTTGATCCAACAGTTGCAGGCCGAGGCCCTGCTCGACGCCAACAGCCGATTGCCGTTCCCGGTGGCGCCGCTACGGATCGGGCTGGTCACCGCGGCCGGGTCGGCGGCGCATGCCGATTTCTGTGAGGAGCTCCGCCGTTCGGGGTTCGCGTTCGAGGTCGTGTTCGTGGCGTCGCCGGTGCAGGGGGTCGGCGCTGCGGCACGGGTGGCCGGCGCCATCCGCGCCTGTGCGGGCCATGGGGTGGATGTCATCGCGGTGGTTCGCGGCGGCGGGGCGCGCACCGATCTCGTGGCCTTCGACGACGCCGACGTGGCGCGCGCCATCGCGACGTCGCCGGTCCCGGTGGTCACCGGTGTCGGCCACGAGATCGACACGTCGGTGGCCGACATGGTCGCCCACCACGCCATGAAGACACCAACGGCGTGTGCGGGTCTGTTGATCGAGCGCGTCGCTTCGGCCGAGCGCAGCGCCGAGGACGCCTGGGGTGGTATCGCCGCACTCGCGCGGACGGCGACCGCCCACGAGCACCGCCGCGTCGACTCAGCCGCGCAGACCATCGAGGGGTCGGTGCGACGCAACCTGCGCGATGCCCGGCACCGCACGGCTGCCGCTGCCCAGCTCACCCGTGATCTCACACGTCGGACCCTCGAACGCAGCGAACACCTGCTGGCCCGCCACGTGCAGGCGGCGACGCTGCACACCCGTCACCGGTTGCGGTCCGCCGATCGGATGCTCGACGACGCCGAGGTCCGGGTCCGGCTGCTCGATCCGGCAACAGCCCTGGCGCGGGGTTGGACCATCACCACCGACGAGTCCGGCGCTCTCGTGCGCTCGACGGCCTCGGTCTCGCCGGGGTCCCGGCTCAGCACCCGGGTTGGCGACGGCGTCATTGTCAGTACCGTCGAGTCGGCTACTGACAGCGGCCCCGGTCCGGCGTCCGCAGCCGGCGATACCGCCACCACCGAAGAAGGGCATGCGCCGTGACCACCTCGCCAGAGGACCCCGTTTCCGACCCGAGCGAGAGCGACACCGATCCCGGTGTCGATGACAGCCTGGGGTACGCCGAGGCCGTCGCCGAGCTCGAGCGCATCCTCGACGAACTCGCCGACGACGACGTCGATGTCGACGTGTTGAGCTCCAAGGTGGCACGGGCCGCGGTGTTGATCCGGCTGTGCCGGGGCCGGATCCGTGCAGCGGAGTTGCAGGTCAACGAGATCGTCGCCGATCTCGAGTCCGTCGAACCCCTCGACGAGGCCGAACCGCTCGCGGAACCCGACCGATGACCGGCGATGCCGCCACCGAGGTCCCCGATGCCCTCGTCGAGGTCACCGATCGTGTCGATCGTCGCCTGGCCGAGGTGCTCGACGCCGAACGTTCCCGATGGGTGGCCATCGATCCCGCGCTGACCGAGCCCTTCGACGTCCTCGCCGAGCTGGTGCTCGTCGGGGGTAAGCGGCTGCGGCCCGCGTTCTTCCACTGGGCCCATGTCGGTGCCGGCGGCGCTCCGTGGGCTCCGGCGGCCATCGACGCCGCGGCGGCGATCGAGATGCTGCACGCCTTCGCCCTGGCCCATGACGACATCATGGATGCGTCGGACTCACGCCGGGGTCATCCAACGGTGCACGTCCGGTTCGCCGACCTCCATCGCAATGCCGGTTGGCAGGGCGATGCCGCTCACTTCGGCGAGGCGGTCGCCATCCTGGTCGGCGACATGGCCCACGTGATGGCCGATCACCTGATGGCGGGACGATCGCCGCAGATCGCGCACATCTGGGACGAGCTGCGTCTCGAGGTCAACGTCGGGCAGTATCTCGACGTGTTGGCCGGGGCCCGGGGTCACGCCGACGAGGTCGAGGCCCGGCGCATCCTCGAGTACAAGACGGGCCGTTATTCGGTCGAGCGACCTCTGCAGCTGGGCGTCGCGCTGGCCGGGCGGCCCGAACTGGTCGACGCCGGCCTCGCCGCGTACGGGCGCCCGGTGGGTGTCGCCTTCCAGTTGCGCGACGATCTGTTGGGTGCCTTCGGCGACGCCACCGTCACCGGCAAGCCCGTCGGCGACGATCTCCGCGAGGGCAAGCCCACCCCGTTGTTGGCTGCGGCGAGACGTCTGGCGGACCCGGCCCAGTTGGCGGTGCTCCAACGGGCCGGTTGTCCCGATCTCGGCGACGACGAGCTCGCCGCCATGCAGGCGATCCTCGTCGAGACCGGCGCCGCGGCGGCGATCGAGACCGAGATCGACTCGCTCACCACCGGGGCCCTGGCGGCGCTCGACCGCCTCGAGCTGGTCGGCGGCGCCGGCGATGCACTCCGCGACCTCGCGCACTTCGTAGCCTACCGAACACACTGAGTGAGATATTTGGGCGAAGCTTGCGTCGGACAGTGAGGTCGGCAACACTGCCACCTGGGTAGGGAAGCGACGGCGACGTCACCTTCGCGCAAGTCGGGCGTGCACCACGAGCAGAGGCCCCCGCGATGACAGACCACACCCCGATCGAGATCGACCCCGAACTCGGTCGACCCGCCACTCGACGCATCGACCCCTCGGTCGATTCCGTGGTCGACCTGTCCGACGATCGGGGCGTGCGGTCCGGCGGGCGGCATCACGCAGTTGGCCGCGACAACGTGGTGCTGTTGCTGCCCGACACCTCGGCACCCGAGCCTCTCGATGCGCCGCTGGTGGTCCGCCTCCGCGAAGCGCTGGACGCGACCACCGAGATCATCCTGGTCATCGAGCCCGGCGGCCGCATCCTCTACGCCAACCGCCCGGCGCGCAGCGTGCTCGGCCTGGCCGACGTCGACCCGACGTTCCGGTCCCTCGAACGGCTCCTCGACGGCAGCACCCACGACGTGGTGTGGGATGCACTCGACACCTCCAACGAGTGGCGTGGCGACCTATCGACCACACGCGCCGACGGGTCGGCTCTCCAACTCGAGCTCACGCTGCTGGCGGACCGGTCCCCCACCGGCGACGTCCGCAGCCTCACCGTCATCGGCCACGACGTCGGCGAGCACCGGGCTCTGCAGACCGCGCTCGAGCATCGCAGCACCCACGACGGGCTCACCGGACTCGCCAATCGCCAACACCTGTTGCACAAGATCGGCGAACAGCTGCCCGTGCTGCACGACCGCGGGCAGAGCGCGGCGCTGTTGCTGCTCGACATCGACGAGTTCCGCACCGTGACCAACAGCCTCGGCCACGAGGCGGGCGACCGGGTGCTGGTCGCGTTCGCCTACCGGCTCCTGCGCACCTTCGCCTCCAACGCGGTGCTGGCACGGGTGGGCGGCGACGAGTTCGGCGTGTTCTGTCCCGGCATCGCCGACGTCGACGAGCTCGCCGAGTCGGTGCTGCGGGCGACGTCGGCCCCGTTCTACATCGACGGCACAGAGGTCCAGCTGTCGGTCGTCACCGGTATCGCGGTCAGTACCCCCGCCGACCCGGCCCTCGACGGCGAGACGCTCCTGCGCGCCGCCGACGCCGCGTGTTACCGCGCGAAGGAGAGCGGTCACGGCAGCTTCGAGATCTACGAGCCTCATCTGCAGGCCCGCGCCGCCGACCGGCTCAGCGTGGTGGCCGATCTGCGACGCGCCATCCGCAACGACGAGCTCCGGGTGCTCTACCAGCCGAAGATCTCCCTCGACACCGGTGCCATCATCGGTGCCGAGGCGCTCCTGCGCTGGCAGCTGCCCGGCGGCGAGATGCGACCTCCCGCAGCGTTCATGGACATTGCCGAGGACACCGGCCTCATCATCCCCATGGGCGTGTTCGTCATGCGCGAAGCGTGCTCGGCGGCCGTCGAGTTGCGCGAGGCAACCGGCCACGACATCGAGGTCTCCATCAACCTGTCGGTGCGCCAGCTCGACCATCCCTCGCTGCCGGGCGACCTCGAGGACGCGCTGCGCGACAGCGGCGTCGATCCCGCCCTGATCGAGCTCGAGATCACCGAGAGCGCCCTGATGAGCGACGTGAACGCCAGCGCCGCGGTCCTCAACCTGCTGAAGGGTCTGGGCACCAGGGTGGCGGTCGACGACTTCGGCACCGGCTACTCGTCCCTGCAGTATCTGCAGTCGCTGCCGGTGGACGTTTTGAAGGTCGACCGCACGTTCGTGTCGGGTCTCGGCGAGAACCACGGCAGCACGGTCATCACCAGCGCCGTGATCCGCCTGTCCAGTGCACTCGGCCTGGTGTCGGTCGCCGAAGGCGTCGAGACCGAGGACCAACTGTCCCGCCTACGGGCGCTCGGCTGCACCCAGGCCCAGGGATTCTTCATCGCCCGACCGATGCCGATCACCGACCTGATCGAGCTGATCCAGGGCGATCCCACCTGGTAGTGGTACCCGGGTGCCAATCTGGTGCGGTGTTCACGAACGTCCGCACAGTGGGATCTTCCGATCCGAAAGGTCGTTCGGATCGGCGCGAACCGGCGCCAGGCCTGCCGGCTCCCGCTCCGGCTCACCGCGCTGACGGGCCCTGTCGATGACCGACACCGCCGCCGGCATCCCGTCGCGTGCGGGCGACCGTCCCGATGTCGGCGGCACCCGCAGAGGCGTCGGCGAGTTCGATGCCGCGCTCGATCGTCTCGGTGGCGTCGACCACACCGACGAGCCCTCGCACCGCCAGCTCCGGGTGCCGCCGTCGACGCGTACGGTGCTCGCCCCGCTGGTCGCCGCGCTGCGTTGGTGCGCGGTGGTGCTCGGCACCGCCCTGGCGGCGCCGGACGCCGTCGACGGCTCGGTCGGGCTGGTGGTGACCACGTCGATCTGTCTGTATCTGACGACCTGGCGGACGCTGCGCCCACTGCGTCTCGGCGCCCGCGAGCAAAGCGCCCAGATCGCGGCGGTCAGCGATGCGGTGTTGTTGGGCGTGGCCATCGGGATGAGCGGGGGCCTGGTCTCGGCGTTCGTCGCCTGCCTCATCGTCGCTGCGGGGGTGGCCTCGTTCGGTTGGGGCCTGCGTCGCGGCGCCATCGCTGCTGCGGCGGGTGTTGTGGCCACCGTGGTGGTCGGGGCCGCGACCGGTCACGATCTGGGCCTGGCCAGCGCGTCGGGTTGGCTCGTGTTGGTGCTCATGGTCACCGCCTTGTTGGCCGCCTCGGTGGCGCGGACCCGCCTGGCCGACGCCGAGGGTCGACGCCGCCAGATCGCAGGCCGCCTCGACGCGCTCGCCGAGACCAACGAACTGCTCCACGTCCTCAACCGGGTGGCCCGCACGCTGCCGTCGTCGTTGGATCTCCAACAGGCGGTCGCGGCGACGCGCGCGCAGCTCATCGACACCTTCGACGCCTCGGTGCTGGGCCTGGTGATGCGCAGCGAGGTCAACCGCACGTGGTCGCCGCTGCTGACCGAGGGCCTCGCGTTGGCGCCCACCATGGCCGGCGACGCAGCGCTGCCGCAGCGGCTCGGTGACACCGTCGCCGCCGATGCGCCGGTGCTCGTGCGCGATCTCGCCGGTACCGGGCTGGACGCCGCCAGCGGCAGTGGCATCTACACGCCGCTGCGCACCCGCGGCCGTGTCGTCGGGGCGCTCGGCATCGAGCATCCCGAGGTCGGCCGCTACAGCGATCGCGACCTGCGCCTGCTGGCCGGGCTGGGCGACGCGCTGGCGCTGACCATCGACAACGCCCGGTGGTTCCGACGGCTGCGCATCCTCGGCGCAGAGGAGGAGCGGGCCCGCATCGCCCGCGATCTGCACGACCGCCTTGGTCAGTGGCTGACCTACATCAGCTTCGAGCTCGAGCGGATCAAGTCGAGTCCGACGCCCGGCGCGGCGGCGGAGCTCGATGCCCTGCACGCCGATGTCCAACGCGCCATCGACGAGCTACGCGAGACCCTGCGTCAGATGCGCACCTCGGTCACCGAGGAACAGTCGCTCGCCGAGATCGCCTCCGACCTTGCTCAGCGTTGGGCGCGCCAGAGCGGCGTCCACGTCGACGTCGTCGCGACCGAGAGCGACGATCGCCTTCCGGTGGCGGTCGAGAACGAGGTGCTGCGCATCATGCAGGAAGCGCTCAACAACATCGGCAAGCACGCCAACGCATCGCGTGTCGTGGTCGACTGGCGTGTCACCCCCGCCATGGCCCGGCTGCGGGTCGCCGACGACGGCGACGGATTCGACGAATCGCGCGGCGTACGCGAGACCGCGTTCGGTCTCGTCGGTATGCGCGAACGAGCCGAGGTCATCGACGCCGAACTGGTTGTCACCAGTTCCCCCGGCGCAGGCACCACCATTGAGGTCACCGTTCCCAGAGAGGACACCCCATGATCACCATCGTCTTGGCCGACGACCATCAGATCCTGCGTGAGAGCGTGAGGAAGAGCTTCGAGTCCGCCGGCGAGTCGGTGGTCGGCGAGGCGTCCAACGGCGAGGACGCGATCCGCCTCGCCGAGCAGCTGCAACCCGACGTGGTATTGATGGACATCTCGATGCCTGTCCTCGACGGGGTCACGGCGACCCGTCGTATCACCGAGACGGTCCCGGGGACCAAGGTCGTCGTGTTGACGATGCACGACGACATCGAGCGGACCCGTCAGGCCCTCGAGGCGGGCGCCGTGGGCTACCTGTCGAAGGGCTGTTCGTTCGCGGACGTGCTGGAGACGGTCCGGGCCGCGGCGGCGGGCGAGACGGGGCTGTCGCCCGCGTTGGCGTCGTCGATGCTCAGCGTCGCCCAGGCCCAACAGCCCAAGGTGGAGGACGAGCTGTTGTCGCCGCGCCAGGTCGAGATCCTCCAGGGCATCGCCGACGGGATGAGCACCAAACAGGTGGCCCGCGATCTCGGCATCACCCAGAAGACCGTGCACAACCACCTCAATGCCATCTACCGGCGGCTCGACACCCAGAGCCTCACCCATGCGGTGTTGAGTGCGGTGCGTCTCGGCATCATCGATCTGCGCGAGGACTGAGACGTGGAGGGGCCGACGCCGGCGGAGCCGACGTGGCGTCGACGCCCCGTGACCGCGGCGGTCGCCGCCGGGGTCACCGCGCTGATCGCAGGACCGATGCTGGCCATGGCGCTCGGCGCCGGGCCGGCCGACCGGGTCGATGCCGACGGCATCACGATCTCGACGCCCGGCGAGGGCGCGGCCGACAGTCGCGAGCTCGACGGCGCGACGGTGGCAGCCGTCGGGTCGGCGTCGATCACCATCGACATCGAGGCAAGGGCCGTGGCGTGGGTGCTGGCCCCCGCGGGCGCCGCGGCCATCGACGAGGGGACCGACCGGTCGGCACCGTTCGTGATCGAGCCCGATCCGGCGCTGATCGGTGATGGACGCTACGAACTGCTCGTGACCGCCGTCGACGGCGACGGCGAGGTGATCCGCCGCGCGGCCCGGTTCGAGGTGGGCGGCGAGTCCACCGAGGCCGCGCCATGACAGCCGGCCCCGGCCCGGGCGGGCACTGAGATGGGGCTGCTCGCCAGAGCGCTCGCATGGCTGACCGGCCCCGGTGCGGCCTCGACGGTGGTCGCGGTCGTGGCGTCGACGGTGCTGACGATGACCATCGCGGTGCCGATGGGCGTGCAGGCGGTGCGATCGAGCGATGCCGTCGGCATCTCCGACGGCTCGCCGATCCGCGCCGACGACGCCCGCTTCCCCGATCCCGCCGTCCTGGTGGCGGCCGCAGCCGGCGACGAACTGGCGGGCGGCAGCGGCGCCGCGGGCGGCGGTGATGGCGGTGGCGACGGTGGCGACGGTGGCGACGGTGGCGAGGCGGGCTCGGATCCCGACGGCGCCGACAACGGCGATGGCAACGGCCAGAACGGCAATGGACAGGACGACGGCGGCGAGCTGGGCGATGGAGGCGCCGACTCCGATGGCACGGGCGACGACGAGGGCAGCGATGAGGACGATGGCGACGGGCCCGGCGATCCGGGATCAGGCTCCGATGGCGCGGACGGCTCGGGCAGCCCGGATGCCGACGACGGTGCGGGCGATGGAACGCCGACACCCACCCCGGCGCCGGGCGACGACCGGCCGACACCGACCGTCGCGCCCACGGTGACGCCATCTCCGACCGCGACACCGTCGACGCCCGGGCCTCGACCCACGCCGGATACGCCCGGACCCGGCCCGTCGGCCACCCCGACCCCCGGCGGACCGACCCCACCCGGGCCCGGTCCTTCGCCGACCCCGCCACGCCCGAGACCGACACCCACCGCAACACCCACCCCGACGACGCCGCCACCGACTCCCACCGTGCCGCCGACCCCGACGCCGACGACGCCGCCCACGCCCACCCCGACACCACCGCCGACGCCGACCCCCACGCCGCCACCGTCGGGACCACCCACCGATGGCTACGCGAGCATCTTGACGAGCCCCGCATTCACTGCAGGTCAACCCACGACGGTGCAGGTCAAGGGCTCCAACGGAGGCCCGAATTCGCTCCCTTCCTCGACGAGGCTCACGATCTCTGTCACCGGCGGTGTCATCACGACGGTGAGCGTGGGGAACGCCAACTGGGCGTGCAGTAGGGCCTCGGACTCATCATTCGTGTGCAACGGCCCATTGCCCTCACGTTGGGTAGCGCAGAAAGACGTCGCCATCGTGCCCACCGCCAGCGGGTCGATCACCTTGACCGTCACGCTGACCCAGACCGCCCCCGATCCCGTTCCCGGCAACAACACCGACGCACGGACCTTCTCCGTCAGCGGCTGAGGATTGTCGGCCGGAGCGCTGTGCCGGCACGGCGTGCGAGTTCAGGTGGCTGTCGGGACCGGCGACGATGGCATGATGTGGCGGTGACGTTGCAGAAGCTGTCCTCGACCGATGCCTTCGTGGTGATCGACCTCGACGGGGCTCCGGCCACCGGCGTGGTTCGGGCCGCCCCCAAGATCCTGCAGGGAGGTGCCGAGGACATGGCTCGATCGCTGACGTATGCGTTCGCCGCCCATGGGTTCCGGCGCGGCGGCGCCTCGGCCGGCATCAATGCGACGCCCGAGACCCTGCGAGACGCCGTGGCCGCGTTCGTGGCCGAACTGCTTCCCCAGGTCGCCGACGGCACGCTCGCCATCGAGGCCGCCAAGGGAGTCGACCCAGCGGCGCTCGCCGAGTTGACCGGGGCCGACGATCGCAGCGACCTCGCCACGGCGATGGTCGACGTCGACGGTGTCGGCGAGATCACGCTGGCCACGCACCTCGCAGGGCTGGGCCCGGTCGTCGCCGCGGCGAAGGCGCTCGACGGCCTCGATGCAAAGCGGGTGGTCATCGAGGGCTTCGGCGACGCCGGTGCGGCCCTCGCAGCAGCCGCAGTCGTGCGCGGGGCGACGGTCGTCGCCGTGTCGACGGCCAAGGGAGCGATGGTCGACGAGAGCGGGCTCGACCCTGCGGCGCTGGCATCGGCATGGGCCGAGAGCGGCGACGCCATGGTCGGCGATGGCGCCGACCCCGCGTGGAAGGTGCTGGCGACTCCGGCCGACGTGCTGTTCTGCGGTTCGAAGATGGGCGCGATCAACCACCAGAGCGCCGAACGACTGAAGGTCGCGGCGGTCGTGCCCCATGCCCCGCTGCCCTACACCGCCAAGGCCCTGGCCGTCATGGGTCGCGCCGGCATCGTCGCCGTCGCCGACTTCATCCCCACCGGGGCACCCATGCACGCGTGGTATCCCGAGAGCGCGACGAGCCCCGACGCCGTCATCGCCGCCGCCACCACGAGCGTCGAGGCGGCGCTCGACCACGCCCTCGGCCACGAGCACGGCCCGTTCCTCGGAGCCTGCATGCGCGCCGAGGAGTTCCTGGGCACCTGGCGCGATTCGCTCCCCTTCGGCCGCCCCCTGGCCTCGTAGCCCGACACCCTCCGGTCGTCCGCCAACGGGCACAAATCACTGGGGTCAAGTCGTACTTTCAACCAACTCGTCACGCTGCGGCCTTCAGGCTCGACGACCCGGAGTTGGTTGAAAGTACGACTTGACCCCTGCCCTTCCCCGAGCGTCGCCGCCGACGAGGCTCTCCACCAACACCGGTGCCAGGCGAGGCGCAGCGGCCGGTCAGCCTCCGGGCGTCGGGGTGGCTCGCGCCGGCCGTTGCCGTTCGGGTTCGGGCTCCGGCGTCGGGGTCGGGACCGGCGTGGGCGTGGGCGTCGGAACCGGCGTCGGGGTGGGCGTCGGGACCGGAACCAGCTGGCTGCGTTCGGAGAACCAGATACGGACGTCGGCTTCGGCGTCGAGCTCCTCGAGCAGGAGGCGCTCGAGAGCCGGTCCGTCGGGCGGGGTGACCCCGATGAGGTCGACGGTGATGGTCACCCCGTCGTAGCCGACGCGGACGATGGAGAGGTCGGGCTGCTCGAGCGCCCAGTCGCGGGCGACGCGCTCGAGGCGTGCCGTCGTCTCGTCGATGGTCTCGGTGCCGTCATCGGGCAACAGACGCCGCTGCTCGGTCCAGCGGACCTCGACCTCGGGGGCCAGACCGGTCGCGTCGCGCAGGCGCGCCTGGAGATCCTCGACGGTGGGCAGTGCAGAAGCCGAGGTCACGTCCACCAAGACGAAATCGTTGGACACCTCTGCAACACGCAGTTCGTAGGCGCCGATCTCCGCGGCCTCGAGCCATTGGCGAGCCACCTCGCCGACTTCGGCAGTGAGCAGCTCCTCCTCGGTGGGCTCGACGGTGTCCGTCGGCGCCAGCTGGGCCTGGGTCCAGCGCACCTCGACGGTGGCGTCGGGCCCGAGGATCTGTTGCACCCGCTGCTGGAGCGGTCCGGTGGGCGGCGGGCTCTCGAAGCCGAAGACCCGCACGATGACCGAGGACCCGTCGATGTCGACCTCGTCGATCTCGTCGCCGGTGATGGAGATCCAGGCGCGCACGGCGCTCTCGATGTTCTCGCGGTCGCGGGCGTCACTCGATGCGTCGACGCTGGCGAGGGTCAGGGGCACCGCAACGGCGACCATCAACGCGACCGTGAGCAGACCTCCCGCGACGACCCGTGTCGAGGTGGTCGCCAGACGCCGAGGCGGAGCGAAGCCGGTCAGCAGGAACACCAACACGCCCGAGGCGACGATGGCGACGAGGTTCGTGACATAGAGCAGCAACGCACCGCCGGCGAGGTCGGTCCGGCCTGCTTCGAGGGTCATGCCCACGACGCCCAGCGGCGGGACCAGGGCCACGGCGATGGCCACCCCTGGTAGGGAGCTCGACAGGTCCGGACGCGAGATCGCATAGGCGCCGGCGGCGCCGGCAGCCAGGGCGACGACCAGATCCCGGGCGTCGGGGCTGGTCCGGGCCAGGACCTCGCCGCTGAGCGATCCGTTGCCGAGCATCGCAGCCACCACTGTTGCCAACAAGATGGAGCCGACGGATGCGAGCAGCAACACCACGAGGGAGCGTCGCAACTGACCCATCATGGCCATCGTGAGGGCAGCCGCCGTCCCCAGCACGGGTTGCATCAGCGGTGCCAGGAGCATCGCGCCGATGACGAGGGCGGCCGAGTCCGCCGAGAGTCCCATGACGGCGACGATGACCGACAGGACCATCATCAAGACGAAGTGGGTGACCCAGCCCGAGGAGGTCCTGATGGCGCACGCCTCGAGGACACGGCGGCGGTTCTCGGGATCCATCCCGCGGCGACGCTCGCTCCACCGGCGAGGGAGGTCCGGTTTCGGCGCGGCGGTGTCCGCGTCGTCTGGCGGCGTGGTCGCGGCGGAGGTCTCGGTCATCGGTCGGGGTCCCCTGTCGGCCGCCACATCGTAGGGGTGTCGACGCCTGTCGCCGTGACAGCGGGCGCCACGAGCGACTCAAATACTCGACTTGATTACAGATATGGCCCTGTTTTCCTCAATTGGATACAGGGGTCGACCGATTGTCGTCGGGTGATTGATGCGACCGGTCCCAGGCGTGTGCTCATCGTCGATGACGAGGAGGATGCCCGCCTCGTGGCACAGTTGGGCATAGCGCTGGTCACCGACTGGGAGGCGCGGTTGGCGGCGAGCGGTGACGAGGCCCTCGCGTGCTTTCGCGAGTGGCAGCCCGAGGCGGTCCTGCTCGACACCTCGATGCCCGACTGCGACGCCTTCGCCACCCTCGAGGCGATGCGAGATGCCGCCGCCGACGGCCACGTACCCTTCGTGCTCGTGGCGGACCCCGAGACGCCGGCCGAGGCCCTCGATGCCCATGGATGGAGCGTCGAAGGGGTGCTGCACAAGCCACTCGACCTGCTGTCGGTCGGCGCCCAACTGGCGGCGTTGTTGGGCTGGCCGCAGTCCAACTGACGCCCGTCGCATCGCTCGTCGACCCTCACCTGCAGCCATCGGCGGCCCGACACCGCAGGCATCGTCTGTGCAACCGGTACCGTCCGTGTCGATGTCGACATCATCCCGGCCGGCCCCCGACGATCCCTGTCCGTGCGGGGCCGACTCCTGGGTCCGATGCTGCGGCCCTGTCGTCGCCGGCGAGACAGCAGCGTCGACCGCCGAGGCCCTGATGCGCAGCCGTTACACCGCGTTCGTCGTCGGCGACGCCGACCACCTCCTGCGGTCCTGGCATCCCGACACCCGTCCCGACGAGGTCACCTTCGTCGCAGAACAGGCGTGGACGGGCCTCGAGATCGTCTCGACCGAACGGGGACGAGTGCTCGACGCCACCGGCGTCGTCGAGTTCCGGGCCCGGTACCGCCGGGGCGAACGGGCGGGCGAGCTGCACGAGGCCAGCCGCTTCGGACGCGTCGATGGCCGCTGGGTGTACATCGACGGCGACGTGCGCTGATCGCCCGGTCCGAGATCGGGCGGAGCATCGGTTTCGCGCTGCTAGATTGTCGCACTTCGGGGCTGTAGCTCAGTTGGCTAGAGCACCTGCTTTGCAAGCAGGGGGTCGCGGGTTCGATTCCCGCCAGCTCCACGGCAAGAGGCTGGCGGCGCGGCGTCGCGGGCTCGCGCCCAGCGCCAAAGGAATCGCTATGTCAGATCTCGGCCAGGAGCTGAGTACTCAGCGCCGCCCGTAGCGGCTGGCGAGGTAGTCATCGACCCAGTTGCGGGAGCTTCGCCACTGCCCATCAGGACCTCGCGTGGTCTGGAGCCGTCCTCGCGCTGCCGCGACCCGGAGGGCTGAGGCCTTGATGTCGGCGGTCTCGAGCGCGACGAGTGGGAAAATGCGTGCGGGACCTTGTTGCCGACGGCGCGCCCTTCCGCCAAGAGGTGCTCGACCTGTTCGAGAACGAGCGTGTTCCCCTCGATGGCTCTGGAGTGTCGAATTCGACCGAACAATTCGACTGTTGTTCGCAGCAGGCCACATCAAGCGAACCGAACAAACCAGGCGGACCAATCATCCGGCACTCAGTTGCCGGCGAGGCCGAAGGACACCACCCCAGCGCGCCCGAGACGATCCATGTCCTCGCCTCTAGCCAGTGCCTCGATCGGTCAGTTGGTCGACGCAGGCGATGCGGGCTTCGATGCCCGTAGGCAGCTACGAATAGACCCGTGGAGGGCAGGCCAGGATCGGTCGGTCCGCATTGCGACCGGCGACGTCCTGCACGACGCGGTGGACGAAATCGAGCTTGGCCTCGACCGCCTCGCTGATCGTGAAGGGGTAGAGGTCGTCGCGGCCCATCGCGTGGTTGACGCGGTTCAGCAGGAGCGACAACCAGTGCCAGTCGGCGAGCATCTCGCCGGTCGTGGCATCTCGATACGAGCGACGCGGCTCGATGTCCGCATCGACGAGGCCGTCCACTCGAGACGCCTGCAGGACCAGGCCTCCGGCTGCTGTCGTGGTCAACGAGTCGGTGATGTGCAGATAGTGGGCGAAGCACTCGGCGAAGTCCTCCCACGGGTGCATCGTCGCGTACTCGGAGATGTAGGTGGCTTCCCAACCCTCGGGCGCGCCCTCCCGGTAATGCCGGTCGAGCGCATCTGCGTACGAGGCCCGCTCGTCGCCGAAGAGCTCGCGACACTCGGTGATCCAGTCGGTCTGTTCGACCAGGATCCACTGGTAGTAGTGACCGACCTCATGGCGGAAGTGGCCGAGCATCGTGCGGTACGGCTCTCCCAACCGGATCCTGAGGGCCTCGCGGTAATCGTCGAGCGTCTCGATCAGGTCGATCGTGATGACCCCGTTGGCGTGGCCGATGGTGACTCGTCCCTGGCCCGAATACGACGACAGCAGGTCGAATGCGAGGCCGCCCTCGCGCTCGTAATGGGGATCGACGGGCAGCCCCAGCTCGGCCAGCTGCACGAGAAGGCGGCGCATCACCCGCGATGCGTCGGCGAGTTTCTCCAGCGCGATGGTGTCCGAGGAGTCCGGGCGCCGCCGGTTCAGCCGGCACGACAGGCAGCGGCCGGCTCCGGCGTCCTCGGCGACCAGCCAGTTGCAGCGCCAGTCCCGGTTCGAGCACGGCAGCCAGGTCCGATCGTCGATGCCGACACCCTCGCAGTTCGACTCGTGCATGGAGAGCGACGGCGGGTGGAAACCCACCGCGAGCCCGCAGCCGGGACAGTCGAGGGTCTCGAGCACGGTGACGCCGCGGCATCGGGGACAGCGGAGCATCTGCACGACGGTCAGACTACTGACGCCGACGCCGACGGATAGCCGGCATGTGGTACCGACCGCCGGGCGCCGACGCCGGCGAGCACGGTCGCAACACGTCGCTCTCGGACCGTGTCGACGACCGTGCCGCAGGCGTGTCCTCTGCACGCTCAGTACGGCGACAGCACCTCGTTCACGACCGGCAGGCCGGCATGGCGCCAGGCCGCCAGACCGCCGGTCAAGTGGGCCACGTCGCCGTAGCCGAGGCTGCGCAAGGTGTCCGCAGCAAGGGCCGACCGCCCGCCACCGGCGCAGTGCAGGATGATGCGGCGACTCGGTTGCAGCCGCTCGGTTCCTCCCTTCATCCGAGCTTGGTGAGGATGTGATCCATCACCGCGGTGTGCTCGTCCTGCGGGCTGAACATCACCAGTTCGGCGTCCTGCTCGACGCGCACGCTGTGCCCCGGCGGCCAGTAGAAGACGTCGCCGGTCGTGCAGCGCTCGGTGTCGCCGTTGCGGTAGGTCACGACGACGTCGCCGGCGAGCATGTAGCCCCAGTGCGGGCCGTGGCACATGTCGCCGTCGAGGCCTTCGAGCAGCGGGGCCAGGTCGGTACCCGCGGCCATCGAGAAGTATTCGGCGCCGATGGCACCTGAGGCTGTTCCGAAGTCCCGCAGTTGCCGGGCCGTGGCCCCCGGGGCATCGATCTTGACGGGGATGTCCTGCTTGGAAGTGTGCATGGCTGTTTCCTTTCGGTTGTCTTGGTCACTTGTCGTTCGTTCCGGAGGTGATGTGGCTCAGAGCGTTCGGCCGCTGAAGGCGACGAGCTGCTCCAGGCGGCCGGCGCCGTCGGGGGCGATGGTCGGGACCTCGAACGTGTCGCCGTCGCGCATGGCGTCGGTGATGGCCACGCGTGCGAACTGGTCGACGTCATCGACGACGGCGTCATCGACGACGTACTCCTGACCGGTGGCACTGGCCAGGTCCCAGCCGTGGACGAGGCCGTCAAAGGCAACGAGCCGGGCAAACGTCTCGCCGGGCATCTCCCCCATCGGCGAAGCGATGGTGCGTTCCAGGGCGCCCGGCGACCGCACGGCATCGAGCAGCCCATCCATGGTCGTGCGGAACTCGGCGACGGGCACGCGACCGTCACGCGGCGGTGGCTCGATGTCCGGTGCCTCCATGCCTCGAAAGGCGTAGGCGAAGCCGCCGCCGAGCACCAGCATGTGGTCGAGGACGTCGCGCACCGTGAACCGGCTGCACGGTGTCGGATCGTCGAGTTGGTGTGGCTCGATGCGGTCGACCACGTCGGTGATGGTCGGCAGGATGTGAGAGAGCTGATGTATGGGTGTCATGGGTGCCTTCCCCCTTCGGGCGGTGTCGTGACGTCGCTGCGAAACCTCGGCGACACGAAAGAGGCGTGACAATCGGTGTCACAATGCGACAGTGAGCCGAATCCGCGGTGCCGCTCGACCGCAGTGCACGCGGCCCCCACGCCGCCCGGTGAGGCACCGGTGACGGGGCCGGACCTCTTCGCGGATGCCGCAGGTGCCGTCGCGCGTGGTGACTGGCAGCGCGCGATCGAGCTGCTCGACGAGCTCGGGACCGATGCGAACACGGTGGCGGGATTGGAGCTACGGGCCCATGCCGCCTACGGGGCCGGCGGGTTCGAAGCCGCGGTCACGGCATGGGAGGACCTGCACTCACTGTTCCTGGCCCGGGGCGACGAGGCCGAAGCGGCGCGGGCGGCAGCCATGACGGCCATGTACCTCATGATGGACACCGGATTGATGGCCCCGGTCCGGGGCTGGCTGCGTCGTGCAGAGCGGCTCGTGGAGGGCCACGACGACGCGCCGGCCCATGCGCTGATCGCCATGACCCGCACCTACGAGCGGTTCATGTGCGGCGACATGGAAGCCGCCCGCACCGAAGCTGCCCGGGCCATCGAGCTCGGCGAGCGATTCGGCGTGGCGCCGGCGGTGGTCATCGGTCGGGTGGCATCGGCCCGGGTCGAGATCTACTCGGGCCGCGTCCAAGAGGGACTCGAACAGCTCGGCGAAGTCGGCGCATTCCTGATGGCCGGCGAGGTCGATCCCCTCACGACAGGAATGATGTTCTGCGAGCTGATCTGCGCTGCGCAGGGCCTCGGGCGCTACGACCTGGCCCGGGAATGGACCGACGTCATGGAGCACTGGCGCCATGGCTCGGCGTTCGGTGGGATCAACGGTCGGTGCCGCGTCCACCGGGCCGAGATGCTGCGTATCTCCGGTCCGTGCGACGCCGCCGAGGCCGAGGCGCTCGCGGCTTGTGACGAGCTGCGACCCTGGATGCGTCGAGAGTTCGGGTGGCCCCTCGTCGAGCTCGGCACGATACGGCTGCGCAGGGGTGATCTGGCCGGCGCCGAGGAAGCCTTCGTCGCCGCTCTCCGCCACGCATGGACTCCCCATCCGGGACTGGCCCTCGTTCGGCTCGCTCGGGGCCAGGTGGATGAGGCAGGTGCGCTCATCCAGGACGCGATCGACCATCCCTTCGACATGCCTTCCAAGGAACGACCACCGTTCAGCGACCTACGATTGGCGCCGCTGCTCGACGCGCAGGCCGAGATCGCCGCAGCCGCCGGCGACCCCGGCACCGCCCGCCGGGCTGCCGAGGAGTTGCGGACGATCGCCGGCACCTGGGACTGCCCGTCGCTCGACGCCTCCGCCGAGCTCGCCTCGGCTCGGGTGGCGCTGCTCGAGGGCGACCTCGAACAGGCGATCGACGACGCTGCGCGCGCTGTCGCCTGCTGGACCGAGGTCGGTTCGCCGTTCGAGGCGGCCGTCGCGCGTGTCCTGCTCGGCGACGCCCGGCACCGCGGCGGTCACCCGGACCAGGCCCGCATCGAGTGGGAAGCGTCCCTTGCGGCCTTCCGGAGCTTCGGTGCAGCCGGATGGGCTGGATACGTCGAGCAGCTGCTGACGGATGAGCCGCCGACCGCCACTCCCTCATCGACGCCGACTGCCGGCCATGCGGCCACGTTCCGTCGTGACGGCGACACCCGCACCGTCTGCTTCGGCGGCGACACCGTCGTGGTCCGCGATCTGAAGGGAATGCGGTACCTGGAACGCCTGGTCGCCGATCCAGGGCGGGAGTTCCACGTGCTCGACCTCGTGGCGGCCGAAGAGGGCACTCTGCCCGTTGGCCGTCAGAGCGACCGTGCGGGGCTCCATGGAGAAGCCGGCGGCGGGCTCTCGGTGATCGACGAGCAGGCCCGCGCCGCCTACCGGCGGCGTCTGGCCGAGGTCGACGAGGACATCGAAGAGGCGCAGCTGCACAACGACATCGGTCGTCTCGCTCTGGCGGAACGTGACCGCGAGTTCCTCACCGCCGAGCTGAGGCAGGCCGTGGGGCTGGCGGGGCGCCACCGCTCGGTCGGCAGCAATGCCGAACGCGCCCGCACCGCCGTCGCCCGCTCCATCCGTTATGCCCTCGATCGGCTCGAGGAGCACCACCCGATGTTGACAGCCCACCTCCACCAGACCGTCAGGACCGGCACCTACTGCAGCTACACACCCGACCCGCTGGCGGCTGTGGTGTGGGACGTCTCCGGCACCAACTGATTCGTCGTCGAGGACCCGTCGTGTCGGCAGCGCGGATCGACCGCCGCGCGTTACGTCGAGCTCTCGACTCAGATCGTGACGACGACCTTGCCGCGGGCGCGTCCGTCGGCGACGTGGTCGATGGCGGCGGCGGTCTCGGCCAGCGGCCAGGTGCGTTCGATGCTGGGCGTCATGTCGCCGGCCTCGATGAGCTCGCGCAGCGCCTCGAGGTCCACGGCGCGTTCGGATGACACGAACATCTTCAGGCGCTGACCCACGAACGACGACCACAGTGCCGCACGGATCGACCGGCCGATACCGCCGGTGAACCGGTCGCCGGTCTCACTGCCGACGATCACCAGCGTCCCTTTCGGCGCGAGCGCGCGGCGCAGCACCCGCAGGCTCCGATGCCCACCGATGTCGAGAATGGCGTCGTAGCGGCCGTCGGCGGGCAGCTCCTCGGCGGTGTAGTCGATGACGTGGTCGGCGCCGAGCGAACGCACCAGATCGAGCTTGCCCTTGCTGGCGACGCCGGTGACCTCGGCACCGAACGCTTTCGCTATTTGCACGGCAAAGGACCCGACACCGCCGGACGCGCCGACGACGAGGACCGACTGACCCGGCCGCACCTCGGCCTGGTCGCGCACGGCCTGCAATGCCGTCAGCGCCGACACCGGCACCGCTGCCGCCTGCTCGAACGTCAGGTTCGCCGGCTTGGGGGCCAGACGGCCAGGTGTGGTGACGACCCACTCGGCAAAGCCGCCGTCGGCCGTGCCGTAGACCTCGTCACCGATGGCGAAGCCCGCCGTGCCGCCGGCTGCTGCGGCGACGCCGGCGCCGACGGCCTCGACGACACCGGCGATGTCACGACCAGGTGTGGGATTGCGCGGCCTGCGAAGGCCGAACATCGGGCGGGCGATCAGGGGCAGGCCGACCATGATGTGCCACGTGCCGCGGTCCACACCGGCGGCGTGCACCCGCACGAGGACGTCGCCGTCGCCGGGCACGGGACGGGGCACCTCCCGCAGCTCGAGTACCTCGCTGCCGCCGAAGCGGTCCTGCACGATCGCCTGCATGGTGGTGCCCGTGTCGCCGGGCTGGTTCCCGGCCGAAGCGGCGGTCGGATGGTTCGTCTCGGTGGCGTTCGTCGTCATCGTCTGCTCGTCTCCTCGGTGGGTCCGGACCTCGGGAACACCCCGACGTCCAGTCTCCGTACTTAGTAAGGTTGACGGTAACCGTACTATGTAAGGCCGTCAACCAGGCCGACCGTCGCCAGCCGCCGGGGTTGTCGACCGAGGAGCGAGCTACCCCGTGAGCCCATCCCGAACCCCCGATCCCACCTCCGACGACGACAGCTCCGACGAGGGCACCACTGCCGGGACCGGCAGCCGCCGCAGCAACCGCAACCGGCCGCCGCTGACACGCGACCGGGTCGTCGCCGCGGCGGTCGCACTCGCCGATGGCGCCGGCATCGGCGAGGTCACGATGCGCAAGCTCGCCGGGGCGTGCGGGGTCGAACCGATGTCGCTCTACCACCACGTCGCCAACAAGGACGACGTCCTCGACGCCATGGTCGACGCCGTCTTCGCCGAGATGGACCTGCCCGATCCGGCGCTCGCGTGGCGAGACGCACTGGCCCGTCGGTCCGAATCGGCCCGCGGCGTCCTGGTCCGCCACCCCTGGGCCATCTCGATGCTCGACTCGCGCACCAGTCCCGGGCCGGCAACCCTCGAACACCACGACCGCACCATCGAGGTGCTGCGCCGCGCCGGGTTCTCCCTGGAGATGGTCGGCCACGCCGTCGCGCTGCTCGACGCCTACGTCTACGGGTTCGCCATGCAGCAGGTGGCGTTGCCCTTCGACGACGGCCCCGGCGCCGTCGAGGTCGCCGACACGATCGTCGCCGCGCTACCGCAGGGCGCCTACCCCTACCTCGCCGAGATGGCCGCCCAGCACGTGCAGCGGCCCGGCTACGACTTCGCCGACGAGTTCGCGTGGGGCCTCGACGTCGTCCTCGACGGCATCGCCGCGCGCCTCGACCGCTGAGGCTCTGCCGGTGCCGGTGCCGGCACCGATGCCCGCGTCGACGGCGGCGTGAGAGAATCCCCGGCCATGGACACCGTGGATGCGACGACGGCGGCGAGGCGGCTCGGCGGGGCGCTCGAACCCGTGATCGGCGGGGTGTACTTCGCCCCCGAGGCCCACCGGGCCTACGAGGTGCTGGGCTTCGACCCCTCACCCGGCGAGATCAACGGCGTGATGGCGCCCGAGGGCGTGGCCTACTTCACCAGCCGGGGCTCGGTGATGGGCCAGGTCCCCGGCACCGTCGTGGCCGCCGCCTTCGCCGTCTTCGAGCCGAACGTTGTCGTTCGCTCTGTCGCCCGCGGCCGGCAGATCACCGACGCAGCCACGGTCTGCGCAGCACGCGACGAGGGCGCGCTGGGCCAGCTCGAACGGGTCCTCGGTCCCCAACCGGACGGCCTCGCGCCGGTCACGGCCGCCCTCGCCCGGGCCGTCGACGGCCTGGCCACCGTCGGGCGACCCCTCGCCGCGGGCGTGCAATCACTGCCCGTGCCCGACCATCCCCTCGGCGCGCTGTGGCGCCACGGCGACCTGCTGCGCGAGTTCCGCGGCGACTCCCACACGATCGCCTGGGTCCACGCCGGCCTCGATGCCGTCGAGATCGGCCTGCTCACCGAGCGCTACTGGGGTCTGCCGCTGCGTACCTACACCCGCACCCGCGCCTGGAGCGACGCGGCCTTCGACGCCGCCGAGGAACGCCTCCGCAGCCGGGGCCTGCTCGACGACGCCGGGGACTTCACCGACGCCGGCCGGGCCACACGCGAACAGATCGAGGTGGACACCGACCGTCCGCTGGCACCGGTGCTCGCTGCGATCGGCGACGACCTGCCCATGGTCCTCGAGCGGCTGGCCGCCTGGGGTCGAGCCATCCGCGACGCCAAGGGCTATCCGGGCTCGGGCCCCCACGACCTCGCCACCGCCGCCGGCGACCGCAGCTGAGCGCCGTCGTCGCAGCCCGGTCGTCAGCGGGAGCGCAACGCCTGCCACCAGGCCTGGACGATCGGCGGATGCGACGCCGCGTACCGGTGCATCAGCTCGTCGGCGTCGGCGGGAACCTCCTGTGCCTCGGTGGGCACGAGGTCCGCCGCACCCTCGATGGGGTCGACCCATTCGAGCTCGATCGACTCCAGCAACGACCCGAAGTCGGGAGCCTCGTGATGGTCGCTCGTCTGGTGCTCCATGAAACCCAGGTAGTCGTCGAAGGACTCGAGGCAGTAGTACGACCTGGGCTCGGCACCACGCCAGTACTCGTAGCGTCGGCACTTCGGCTCGGTGCGATGCGTGGCCTCGTACATCATCCGCGCGACGTCTTCGAACTCGGCTTCTCTGCCTTCGTAGATGGTGATCTTCGCCAGAAACGTGGCCATCGGTGCTCCTCGTCGGGTCGTGACCAGGCGAGACTAACGGCGCCGCCGCCGGCCGTCGGCCGAGACCACTGGGCGCGCGCCTGGGTGAGGAGCTGACCGAGGGCCGGTCCGACCGCCTGGCGTAGTCTGAGCAGCACCTCGGACCGGGAGGGTCACCCATGCTGATCGACGCTGCCCGCTACCGACGCGGTGTGCGAGGATCCACCGGCGACCTGGCCTCGCTCGGCGCCGGCACCGACGACGACCACACCTTCGTCTGGGCCGGCCTCCACGACCCCCGACCCACCGAGATCGACACCATCGCCGAGGTGTTCGACCTGCACCCGCTCGCCGTCGAGGACGCCATCAAGGCCAAGCAACGACCGAAGGCCGAACGCTACGGCGACGTGATGTTCGTCGTGCTGCGGTCCGCCCGCTACATCGACGACGAGGAGCGCGTCGATTTCGGCGAGATCCAGATCTTCTGCAAGCCCAACGCCGTCGTGGTGATCCGGCGGGGCGAACCCGTGCCCCTCGGTGGCGTCCGTGCCCGACTCGAGGCCGATCCCGAGACCCTCGCCGAGGGTCCCGTCGCCGTGCTGCACGCCGTCATCGACGAGGTCGTCGACCGCTATCACGACTGCCTCGTCGGCCTCGACGACGACGTCAACGAGATCGAACTCGACGTCTTCTCCGACCACCAGACCGGCGACCGCAGCCAGCTGATCGAGCGCATGTACTTCCTGCAGCGCGAGGTCCTGCAACTCCATCGGGCGATCCACCCGCTGGTGACGGCGCTCGAGCACATCCGCGCCGATCCGCTCCTCGCCGGCGGAGAGCGCTGGGCCCCCTACTACCGCGACGTCCACGATCACCTCCTGCGCCAGGACGACCAGCTCCAGAGCATCCGCGAGGTCATCGGCGCAGCGCTCGCCGCGCACTCGAGCCAGATGAGCCTCCGCCAGAACGAGGACATGCGTCGCATCTCGGCCTGGGTGGCCATCGCCGCGGTGCCGACGATGATCGCCGGGATCTACGGGATGAACTTCGAGCACATGCCCGAGCTCGACAGTCGAGCCGGCTACCCGCTGGTGGTCGCCGCGATGCTGGTCATCTGTGTCGGGCTGTACCGCAGGTTCCGCCGCGTCGGCTGGCTCTGACCAGGGGTCCTCACCCGAGGTCGATCACCCGGTCGGCGCGGGCCAGCGCGACCGGCCGGTTCGACGCCGCCAGCACGGTGAAGCCCGACGCGGCCAGGCGCTCCCACATGAGCAGCTCGGTGTCGACGTCGAGGGCGCTGGTGAGGTCGTCGAGGACCAGCAGCTCGGGCCGGTGCGCCATCGCCCGTGCTCCTGCAGCGCGTTGGACCTGGCCGCCGCTGAGGCGCACGCCGCGGGCGCCGACGACGGTGTCGAGCCCCTCGGGCAGGTCTGCCACGTCGCGATCGAACGCCGCCAGGTTGATACCGGCCGCCACGTCGGCGTCGCTCAGATCGTGGCCGAGCCGAAGATTGTCGGCCAGGGACTCGGCGAACAGGCGCGGGACCTGGGCGACGTGGGCGCACTGGGGCGGCACGAAGAACGCCGCCCGGTCGGCGATGGCGGTGCCGTTCCAGCGGACCTCGCCGGCGTCGATGGCGACCAGCCCGATGATGGCCCGCAGCAGCGACGTCTTGCCCGCGCCCACCGGTCCGCGCACGACCACAAGCTCGCCCCGCCCGACCTCCAGATGCACGTCGTGCAGGCCCCGTTCGGCGATGGTGAGACCGACGACCTCGAGACGCTCGAGAGGCACCCGGGCCGCCCGTTCGGGTGCAGGCGGCGTGGGGCCTCCCAGGACCGGCAGGGGGCGATGCGACACCAGGTGATCGTCGCTCGTGGCACCCTCGGGCACGGCCAGCAGGTCGCCGAGGCGCCCGGCCGACACGTCGTAGTGGCGCCGCCCGGCCACCAGGCCGCCGAGACGCATCGGCAGCCACGTCATGCCCACCAGGTAGGTGACGAACAGCGTGACCTCGCCCGCGGTCAGCGGCCCCCGGGCCGCGACGACGACGGCCACCCCGACGAACACGTCGGCGAGCGTCCCGTTGATGGTCCAGATCAGGTTGTTCCACACGCCGTCGGTCACCGCGGTGCCGCTGCGGCGGGCGTTGAGACGGTCCAGGCGATCGAGCACGGGGCGCCGCGCGCCGGTGACCTTGACCGTCAGCGACGCCTCGAACGTGGCCGACAGGAAGTCGCTGACCTCGCTCGACGCGTCCCTGGCCCGCGCCCGGTAGAGCCGGGCCCGGTGGGCGATCACCCGGTTCCCCAGCCCGAGCAGCAGCAACGGCGCGATGCCGGCGAACGCGGCCCACGGGTCGATCCGGATCAGGAAGTATGTAGCCGCGGAGCCGTACAGGACCGCACCGGCGAGATCGACCCAGTTGTCGAGCAGGAACATCATGTCGTAGGGGTCGTCGCGCAGGCGAACGAGGACGTCGCCCACCGGCACGTCGCGCGGGCCCGACCGGGCGCCGCCGCTGGCGAACTGCGCGTCGAGCACGTTGGCCCGGATCAATGCCTTCGAGCTCTCGAGCCCCCGCATGTAGGTGCGGTGCGCGATGGCTATACCCCAGATGATCGCCAGCTCCGCGACCGCCAGGGCGACGATCAGGAACACGGCCCGCCGGCTGGCGCCGTTGCGCTGGAACTCGTCGAAGATGGCGCCGATCAGCCAGCCCGGCACGATCGGCGACCCGAAGTAGGCGATCCAGCCCGCCGTGCCGAGCCAATAGGTCCGGGCCCGGAAGTTCGCGGCGTTGACGACGCGCCGTTCGCCATGCATGCGGCGTCGTGGCGGTGCAGGCGACGGCGGGGTCGACGACGGGGTGGGCGACGACGAGGTGGCGGTCATGCCAGCTCCTCGGCGTCGCCGCCGATCGAGCGGAGGCGCGCGTAGTGCGTCGTCGGATCGGCGGCCAGGTCGACGCGGGCGCCGAACTCGATGATGTGACCGCCCTCGAGGACGGCGATGTCGTCACAGATGTCCAGGGTCTCGAGGCGGTGCGCGATGATCAGCGCCGTCCGGCCTGCGACGAGGCGGCTGCACGCCTCGCCGATCGCGGCCTGGGTGGCGGGGTCGACGCGGGAGGTTGCCTCGTCGAGCACCACCACGTCCGGGGCGCGCAGCAGTGCCCGGGCGATGGCCAGCAGCTGGGCCTGACCGGCCGACATGCCGGTACGGACCGCGCCGCGGATGTCGGCACCGGCGGTTCGCCCGTCGGCGGCCAGCACGGTGTCGAGTCCGGCGGGGAGTTCGACGAGCCAGGAGCCGAGCCCCGCATCGCGCAGTGCCGCGACCACCCGGTCGTCGGTCACCTCGGCGAACATCGTGACGTTGTCGCGCACCGTCCCGGGGAACAGCTGGACGTCCTGGGGGATGGCGACGACCCGTTCGCGGAAGGCGTCGTCGTCGAGGCCGGCGACGTCGACGCCGCCGATGCGGAGCGTGCCGTCGGTGGGGGCCACCAGCCGCAGGACCATGCGGGCGACGGTGGTCTTGCCCGAGCCGGTTCGTCCCACCAGACCGAGGACCCGGCCCGGTGGCAGGTGCAGGTTCAGCGAACGGACCGCTGCGACGCCGTCGTCGGCATCGTCGTAGACGAGGCTGACGTCATCGAAGGCGATGTCGAGTCCGCCGGAGGCCAGCACGTCGCTTCCGGCCGCGACGATTCGCCGTTCGGCGATGAGGTCGATGATCCGGCGGGCGGCGCCGGCGACACCCTGGGACTCCTCGAGCCGCCAGGTGAGGTGCTCGACGGGTGTGCGCACGATCTGGACCAGCCGAAAGGCCAGCACCACCCCGGCGATGCCCACCCAGCCGCCGGCGAGCCCCACTGCGCCCACGGCGAGGACGGAAACCGTCACCATCGCGATGACCGACTTGATGATGCCCTGGACCCGCATCTCGTAGCGGACGCGCTCGCCGGTGGCGTCGACGAGGCGGGCTGCGGGCCCGGCCCAGCGACGGAGCCCGTGGGCGCCGGCGCCGAGTGCAGCGACGTCCTCCGCGCCCGAGAGGTACTGCTCTGCCACCGAGCTCATCTCGGCGTCGACGGTGCGCTCGGCCACGACGGCATCGGCCGACAGGTCCCGCACGCGCCACATGGTCCAGCCCAGGATCGTGTAGCCGATGACCAGGACGGGAGCGAGGCGGGGCTCGACGAATGCGAGCACCACGGCGCTGGTCACGGCGAGCAACGCGATGCCGACCACCCGTGCGACCACCGACGACAAGAAGACGGTCAGCGCGGTGACATCGGCATCGCAACGGGTCAGCAGCTCGCCCGGGGTGCGATCGCGATGGAAGGCCAGGTCGGCCTCGAGGACCGAGCCGGCCAGGTCGTGGCGCAGCCCGTTGGTGACCCGCCAGGCGAGCTCGGTCGATCTCCACGTGACGAGCACCTCGACGATGGCGCTGAGCACCGCCACCCCCGAATAGCCGAGGCCGAGGGGCGCCACGGCGGCCAGGTCGGCGCCGGCGACGATCTGCTCGACGAAGCGGGCGAGCAGCAGCGATCCGATGATGGGCAGCGCCGTGGCGACCGCCAGGATGAGCCCGTAGACGGCGAACGCCCGGCGGTGAGGGCGGACGAGGGACGTGATGAAGTCCCAGTGTGACCCCGGCATCACGCTGACCGACATTGCCTCGACGCTACTGCCGTCCATCGCGGACCTCGGGCGATTTTCGGCTCGTCGGCACCCGATCTCGACCCCGTGCCGTGTTCGAGGATTTCGGACCCGCGGCCGGGTCGACAACAATGCGTCCATGCAGGTCACGGCCAAGGTCGACTACGCGGTGCGTGCTCTGGTCGAGTTGGCCGCCCACGACGGGCGCCTCACCCGTGACGAGTTGGCCACGGCCCAGCAGATTCCCCCTCGGTACCTCGAGGCGGTGCTCTCCCGCCTGCGTCAGGCAGGTCTGGTCGTCGGCCAGCGCGGGGCGTCCGGCGGCTACACGCTGGGGCGGCCGGCGAGCGAGATCACCGTGGCGGAGGTGTCACGGGCGGTCGACGGGCCCTTGGCCCTGGTGCAGGGCCAGCGTCCCGAGAACGTCCGCTACGACGGCTCCAGTCGGCACCTGCCGGACCTGTGGATCGGGTTGCGGGCTGCTGTGCGTCAGGTGATGGAGTCGGTCACCATCGACGACATCGGCAGCGGGGACTGGCCCGAACCCGTCGCGCGCCTGGTGGACGATCCCGATTCGTGGGAGCCCCGCTGAGGTCGGGCGACCTCAGCGCGACCCGACCGATTCGGCGGCAGCCGGCGTCCGTCGCTGCTCGAGCCGGGGGCGCAGCGCCGCAACGGCCACGACGACCGCGATGACGGGGTAGGCCACCCATCCGGGGACGGGCACGTGACCGCCACCGACCAGCGCGTGGGTCTGGGTGATCATGAGCAGCGCTGCGCACGCGAGGCCCAGGACCCGGGCAGGGATGTAGCGCACCACGCCTGCCGCCAGCGGCGCGCCGACCAGGCCACCGGCGAGCATGGCGGCCACGATGCCGAGATCGAGGCCGGCGCCGTTGCCCGACGACAGCAGCGAACCCGCGGCGACGACGGCCACTGCGACCTCGGCGGTGTTGACCGAGCCGATCGCGTACCGGGGCGGGACGCCGCGGTGCATCAGCACGGGCGTGACGACCGGGCCCCACGCGCCGACGAGGCCGTTGGTGACCCCGCCGATGCCGGCGGCGACGCTCACGCCCGGCCCCTCGGCGCCTGCGCCCACCGGGTCGGGGCCCGGACCGGCCTCGACGGCTGCGTCGACGTCGGGGGCGGGATCTGCGCTGCGGGCGACCACGCGGCGGCTGAAACGAAGCAGGATGCGCACACCGATGACGAGCAGCAACAGCGCGAGCAGGGGCCGGATGGCGTCACCGTCGACGCGGGCCAGCACGGTGGCACCCAGTGCGGCGCCGACGACGCCGGGACCGGCCAGGCGCAGCACCAGCTTGTGGTCGATGTTGGAGAAGCGCCAGTGGGCGACGGCGCCTGCGAAGCCGGTGACGACCTTGGCCAGGTTGACCGTTGTCGACGCAGCTGCAGGGCTGAGGCCGCTGCTCAACAAGATGGTCGACGACGTGGGCCCGAAGCCCATGCCGAGGGCTCCGTCGACCACGGCGGCGCAGAAGCCTGCGAGGGCGACGAGGAGGAGTTCTTCCATACCCTCTAATTCCTACCGTAATAGCGGTAATATCGCAAGGGTCTGATCGGCCCAGTGCTCCGCGCACTCCGTGCTCGTCGGTCGCCCGGCTCGACGGGCTGCGCCGGGCCCTGCGTCGTCAGCCCGCCAGGGCGGTCACCTCGTCGACGCCCTCGTTGATGCACCGCACCAACAGGTCGGGGTCCGTCACCGCAGCGGGGTCGATGTTGATGCCGTAGTGCAGCGTGCCGTCGTAGCTGAACACCGTGACGTTGAGGGCGGAACCCGCGGGCGGCCCGTAGGCGAAGAACCGCTCCACCCGGGCCCCGGCGACCCACACCGGGAACGGCGGGCCCGGAACGTTCGAGGCGGTGATGTCGCAGCCCTTCATCATCGCACCGAGGACGTTGACCGATGCCCCGAGGCCCAGGCGGCTGATGGCACCGGAGATGTCGTTGACGTGGGGCAGGGCCGGCTCGGCCCGCACGTCGCGCAAGAGCTCGTGCACCTCGCGCAGACGAGCGGCGGGGTCGACCGCACCGAGAGGCAGCACCATGCGGGTGGGCACGAACTGGTTGCCCGCCGCCGCCTCCGAATCGCCGCCCCGCACGCTGACCGGCATGTGCAGACGGACCTCGTGGGCCGGCGTCCCCATCGCCCGGTGGTAGCGATCGAGCCCGCTCAACAGCGAAGCGATGAACGCATCGTTGAGGCGACCGTCGACGGTGTGGCCCGCAGCCCGCATCGCATCGACCGACGCCGTGGCAGTGCGGAAGCGCAGCGACATCGACCGGCCGGTCATCACCGGGCTGAGCGGTGTCGCAGCCGGCTTGACCACCCGAGCCACCGAGGCGGCGTTGGTGCGGGCGTCGCGCACGGCCCCGACCGGGTCGCGTGCCAGTGCGGCTGCGGCCCGCAGCGATGCCTTGGTGGCCCGGATGCCGGTGCGCGTGTCGGTGGCCAGGCGATGACCGAGCGCCCGGCCCGCCGCGGGTGTCGTCGAAGCCGCCCGGTCGGCTGCGGCGACGACCGCCGGGCGTTCGGTCGGTTCGGGCCCGAGATCGACCATCTGCTCGAGCATCCGCACCATGCCCATGCCGTCGGCGATGGCGTGATGCACCTTGAAGATCAGCGCCGACCGCTTCCCTGCGACCTTGTCCACAACGGTCAGCTCCCACAGCGGCCGGTCCTTGTCGAAGGCCCGTGCGGCCTCGTTGGCCGCATGAGCGAGCACGTCGTCGAAGGTCGGGCGAGCGCCGCTGAGGCGTATCCAGCGGTAGTGCAGGCCCAGATCCATCGCCGGATCGAACTCCCAGCGGGGCGCGCCGACGCCGGGGAGATCGTCGACCACCCGCTGGCGCAGGCGCGGCAAGGTCGTGAGCATCCGCTCGACGACATCGTCGACACGGGCCCGATCGAGAGACGACTCGAACAGCCACACCGAGGTCACCGTCGAGCGCAGCACGGGATCGCGTTCGATGTGCCAGAGCAACGCGTCGCTCTCGCTCATCCATTCGTCGTAGGTGATCTCGGCCATGGGCCCTCCCCGCTCTCCCCCATGCGCCCGGGACTTGCGCCCCTGCCTGCCCGGAACCGTCGTCTCTATGTTGTACCCGACGCGCCGTAGCCGACGCCGCAGCGGGGGGAGCCATGAAGCAACTGAGCGGACTCGACGCCAGCTTCTTGTCGATGGAGACGCCGACGACGTTCGGCCACGTCAACGGCCTGGGCATCTACGCCCGCCCATCGGCGGACTTCGAGCCCTATCCACTGGTGCGCGAGCGCATGGCGGCGATCGTCGGGCGGCTCGAACCGATGCGGCGGCGCCTGGTCGAGGTGCCGTTCGGGCTCGACCACCCCTACTGGATCGACGATCCGGACTTCGACCTCGATTTCCACGTCCGCCACCTCGGGCTGGCGCCGCCGGGCGGCATGGATCAACTCGGCGAGCAGGTGGCCCGCATCATCGGGCGCCCCATGGACCGGGCCCACCCGCTGTGGGAGATGTACGTCATCGAGGGCCTCGCCGACGGTCGCTGGGCGGTGCTGACCAAGACCCACCACGCCACCGTCGACGGCGCGGCCGGCGTGCTGTTGTTGACGATGCTCACCGACGGCAGCGCCGACGCCCCGATGCCCGAGCCGGTCACCTGGGACCCCGAGCCGGTGCCGAGCGATGCCGCGTTGCTGAAGCGCACGGCAGTCCACCTGGCCATGAACCCGGTGAAGGCGGCGCGTCTGCAGCTGCGGCTGGTGCGTGACATCGCCCAGTCGGCCGGCATCGACAGCGTCGCCGGGCTGGCGGGCCGCACCCGTGACGCCATCACGGCGGTGGCCCGCGCCGCCCAGAACGGCAACGACGACGAGCACCATCTGCTCCCGGCAGCGGTGACCCAGGCCCCGCCGACGCCGTGGAACCACACCATCACGGCCCACCGCAGGTTCGCTCTGCGGTCGGCGTCGATGGGCGACATCAAGGCGGTCAAGAATGCAGCGGGGTGCACCGTCAACGACGTGGTGATGGCGATGTGCGCCGGCGCGCTCCGTGCTTACCTCCTCGACCACGACGCCCTGCCCGACGAACCCCTGCGGGCCCTGGTGCCGGTGTCGATCCGCACCGGCGCCGAGGCCGACCCCTGGACCAACCGGGTGTCGGCGATCCTCGCCGAGGTCCCGACCCACGTCGCCGACCCGTTGGAACGGTTGCAGGCCTGCCACGACGCGATGGTCGACGCCAAGCATCAGCTCGACGTCGTCCCCGAGGACGCCATCGGCGAGCTGGCCGAGACCCTGACGCCGTTGGTGACGTCGTCGGCGATGCGGCTGGTGTCACGGCTGAAGCTGGCCGATCGCATCCACCTGCCGGCGAACCTGACGATCTCGAATGTCCCGGGTCCGCGGTCGCCGCTGTACTTCGCCGGGGCGAAGCTCGAGAACTACATCCCGGTGTCGATCGTCACCGACGGCCTGGGCCTCAACATCACGGTGCACAGCTACGTCGACACCCTCGACATCGGCATCGTCGCCGCCCGCGAGCTCGTCCCCGACCTCGAGCACATGGCCGACCTCCACCTCGCCGAGCTTCGCACCCTCTTCGAGGCCACCGGCGCCTGAGTGCCACCACAGGGGTCAAGTCGTACTTTCAACCAACTCGACTCCCGCCGACTCCCAGGCTGATCGGCACGGAGTTGGTTGAAAGTACGACTTGACCCCAGCGTTTCCAGCGTTCCGCGGCACGGGACCTTCTCCACTTGCGGCACCCATGACCGAACGGCGACGCTGGCGTCCATGAACGACGCGGGCACCAAAGCACCATCGGAGTCGACCATCGACGAGGCGTCGCCGCACCCCGGCACCGTCGCCACGATGCTGGTCGGCACCGACGGGTCGCCCAGCGCCGAGCGCGGCGTGCGCTATGCGACCGCGCTCGCGGCCCAGCTCGGCGCCCGCGTCCTGCTGGTACACGCGGTGGGACTGCTCGAACGGTTGCCCGGCCACGAGGCCGAACCGGCATCCGCGGTGCGGGTCGAGATAGAGCGACTCCTGCGCGAGCAATGGTGCGCACCGCTCGTAGAGGCGGGCATCGACTTCGAGTGCCTCCTGGAGGCCGGCCCGCCGGTGCTGGCGGTGCCCCGCGTCGCCGAGCGCGAAGGCGTCGACCTGATCGTGGTGGCCAGCCACGGCCGCGGCAACGCCGCAGCGCTGCCGCTGGGTTCGACCAGCCACGCCCTGGTGCAGGTCTCGACCATTCCCGTGCTGGTGGTCCCGGCGGCTGCAGCGGCGTCGTAGCCCAGCCGCCGGTCGCCGACTCGTGCCGGTGCGGCTGTTGCGTGTACTCCCGCATGCGCCCGCGGCGGAGGCGCCCCCTCGCAACCGGACGGCGACACACAGGCTGCGGACCAGCTCGTGTGAGGATATCCTTAGTCCTCATGCTAGGCCCCCACCACAGACTGCGGGCGTTTGCCGTCCTCGTCGGCCTCGTCGTGGTGGCGTGCGGAGGCGGCGCCACCGAGGCGTCGACGGACGCGTCGCCGACTCCTGCGCCCACCCCCGCGGCCGACGACGCATCGACGGCCGCACCAACTGCAACCACACCGCCCTCCGCTGACCCCACCACGGAACCGGTTTCGGAACCCGACGAGCAACCCACCGCCGAGCGGATCGTGGTGGGCGACCAGGCGATCCTCGACGCGGCGCTCGCGCTCGAGCTCCCGATCATCGGGATCCCCGGGTATGCCGACCGTGAAGCGATCCCCTCCTACCTCGCCGAGCGTGCCGCGAACGTCGAGGTGTTGGCCGAACGGTCCGAGGTCAACCTCGAAGCACTCGCCGCCGCCCGCCCCGACCTGCTGCTCTTCAACGAGAAGCTCGTCGAGGCATCCGCCGCACGTGATGAGCTCGCCCAGATCGCCGATCTGGTGGAGCTCGACGTGTCCACTGCCAGACCGTGGCGCGATGTGCTCCGCGAGGTCGCAGCCGCTGCCGGTGTACCCTCTCGTGCCGACGCCCGGATCACCGAAGCCGAAGCAACCATCGCCGAGGCGCGCGAAGAGCTCGGCCCGGAAGGTCTCGCCGTGGAGGTGTCGGTGGTTCGTTGCTTCGGGCCATCCTGCAGATACCTCCCGGGAGGAACGTCGTTCCCGGGGCAGGTGCTCGACGATCTCGGTATCGCCCGACCACAGCTCCAGGCATCGGACCCCGAAGGGCGAGCCTTCGTCGAGGTGAGTCCCGAGCGGGTGGACCTCTTGAACGGTGACCTCATCGTGCTCCTCGGCACCGATGCAGAGGACTCCATCGCTTCGTTGCGCGACAACCCGCTGTGGCGACAACTCGACGCAGTACAGGCCGGCGCCGTGTACGAGGTCGACGGCGCCGCCTGGTTCACCGGCAATGTGCTCGCCCTCGAGACGATCGTCGACGACATCGTGAGGTTGCTGGGATGAGTGTCACGACCGGAGCCGTTCGTGTGCTGCTCGACCTCCGTGAGCGATGGAGCGAGCGCGGTGTGGACTGGTGGAGCGAGGACCCGACAAGCCTCGACGGAGACGGGTGGGTACGCACCGACCTCCTCGCCGCCGATCCCGAGCGCATTGCATCGCTCGTCGACGCCTGGGCCGACGTCCATGAGATCACCGATCGCAAGGCGGCGGCATCGCTGCTCGTGAAGCGCCTCGGTTCGATCGTCGCGTTCCCGCCAACGGTCGCGTGGATGAGTTGGCGACGGGTGCCGACCATCCGACCCGATGCGCTCTGGCTCCGCTTCGATGGCGGTGTGCCCGACCGCCTCGCCATTCCGGTGCCGGAGGCTGCCGTGCTCGCCGGCGACGCGTTGGCCGGAGCACCCGGCGTGACGGTCCTCGAGGACCTCGAGCTGCTCGCCCACCTCGAGTCGACCGCGTATCGAGCCACGATGGGCACCCTCATCGACGGATTCCACGCCGCCGAGCGCACCGGTCGCCGCCACCTGTGGGGCAACCTTGCGCTCACGGCGGTGAACAGCGCGCTCTGGTGCGCACACCGCGACGACCCGTGGTCCGACGGTCGGGCACTGCTCGCCGCCGACGACCAACTCGGCCGCACCCTCGAGGTGCTCCCGGCCGAACGCCCGGACACCGGCCCCTTCCTCGTGGCCCTGCGCCGCACCTGTTGCATGGCCTATGCCGACGAGGACCACGGTTTGTGCGCGTCCTGCAGCCTCCTCGACCGCGACGCCCGCATCGACGACCTCACCGAACGCATCGGCAACGCTTGGCGAGATCGCACCGGCTGAGTCGGCGCCGCGTTCGCTCTGCGGTCCGTTCCTTAGCGCAGGACCAGAGGTATTCGGTTCCGGAGCAGCTCAGGTCGGCAGCGGCCAGCGCAAGGTGCCTGATTCGACGTGTTCGTCGGCGTCGAGGTAATCGGCATCCGACGGCACGGCCACCCTGTCCGGGCCGTCGACGCCCGGTCGGATGCGGACCACCTCGTCGAGGCTGCCGTCGTCGGGCGCGGCGGCCGCTGCGGCGACCGCGGCGGTCGTGTCGGCGAAGCAGGCGAGGCGGGCCAGCATCGCGATCGTGGGCGTGAGCATGATCATCTCGCCAACGGCGTTGGCCGCCAGGGCATCAGCGGGTCGGACCCATTCGTGGTGCACGGCCTCGTCGTCGTCGTGGAGGGGCACCTGCCCACGCGGCATGGCCGTCACGAAGAACCGGGTGTCGTAGCGGCGCGGCGAGCCGAGCGGCGTGATCCAGTGGGCGACGTAGTGGACATCGGCACCATCGAGGAGCAGATCCTCGTCCACCACGATGTCGATGAAGTCACCGGTCCCGGCGTTGACCTCATCGCGGTGGCGTTCGAACCGTGCTGCGGTCCCCGGCTCGCTGAGGTCGATCAGGGTGTCGACGCCCCGAGGTCGGGCCAGCAACACGCCGGCCTCCTCGAAGGTCTCGCGCAGCGCCGCCACCCAATAGGCGATGCCACCTGAGGGCAGGCCAAGAGCCCGACTGGCCGCGAGGTCGGTCAGATGCTCGACCGCGGCATCGGCCCGCGGCGTGGCATCACCCGGGTCGACGGCGCCTCCGGGGAAGACCCACATGTCCCCCACGAAGATGGATCGCGCGTTGCGCTTGAGCATGAGGACGTGCAGGTCCGGCCGCTCGTCGCAGATGAGGACGGTGGCGGCCGGACGGATGGGCACTGCGTGGGCATCGAAGTCGCTGCTGGTCACGATGTTTCACCGTAGGAGACTGCGGAGCCCGCGCGGTCGGCCGAGTCGTTCGGCCCATGCACCCAAACCGCGACGCTCTGTCCTCATGTGGCGCCAGGCCCTGCCGATGCAGTCACCATGTCGGGAGCAGTCGTGGCACGAGCCGCGCTTCGTCGTGCGTTCGAAACCCATGAGGACAGTGCGGAATGGGCGGGCGGCATGCAACGTCCCCGTTTCCTGGCAGCACAACGGGCGATCGCCATCGTGGGGCTCGCCGTCATGGCTCTCACGTTGGACGTCGTCGGCCCCAACCGCCACCTGGTCGCAGCGTTGCTGTTGTTCGTCCATCTGCCGATCGACCTCGCAATCGAGTATCGGGGACCGCGCGGGCACATCGATCGACTCCACATCCTGCACGACCTCTGCGCCATCCTCGTCCTCGTCTCCCTGGAGCCGTCGATGTGGCTGGTCGGGCTCTGCATCGGAACGATGGTGGCGGTCGCCGCGACCTCGACCCTGACGGCGTATGAGTACCCACCCCTCGCCTACGGTTTCCTCGCCGGACTGGCGATCATCACCGTCCGCCACGGCTCGTGGGACGAGGCTGCCGTGCCGATCGCCGCCGTCGGCCTCGCCGTCGGACCCATCGGCGGCTACGCGTGGTGGCACCGACGTCGCATCGATCTGGCTGCGAGCCGCACAGAGATGCTCATCGAGTCGTCGTCGGCGATGTTCTTCGAGCTCGACGCGGACGACTGGACCGTCCTGTCGCTGCGGGGTCAGGTACAGCCCATCCTCGGACGCACGGCCTCGGAGTTCTGCGCCGAGCCGCTGACCCGGCACTTCCACCAGAGCGACCATTGGATCGTCCGCAGGTTCGCTTCCGACGACGACGCTGCGATGACCGTCCGCTACCTGCATCCCGACGGAGAGATCCGTTGGCTCCGGGTCTTCGCCCGGCGGGCCGACATGCACGGCCGGCGCGTCCTGGCGGGCGTCGCGATCGACGTCACCGCGCTCGAACGATCCAAACAAGAGCTCCGTCATCGCGCCGAGCACGACCCGCTCACCGGCTTGCGCACTCGTGATGTGCTCCTCGGTGCGCTGCGCGCCGGCCTGCGGTCGGAGCCGACACGTCACGCCGTCGCCATCGTCGACTTCGACGACTTCAAGTGGATCAACGACACCCTGGGGCATCCGGCGGGCGATGAGCTCCTACGACGCATCGGCGCCGACCTGGGAGCCCTCGAGAACGACGAGCTCAAGGTGTGCCGTCTCGGCGGCGACGAGTTCGGTCTTCTCGTCGAAGCGGACGATCCCCGCGCCGCCGCCGAACGGGCGGCCCGCACCGTGTTGGCGGTGGTCGGCGCATCCCGGACGATCGAGCGGGTCGACATCCGCCTGAGCGCGTCGGTGGGTATCGCCGTGGGATGGGCCGGCGCCACCTCACGCGACCTGCTGCGCGACGCCGACATCGCCATGTACGAGGCCAAGAGGACCCGCTCCGACATCGTGGTCTTCACCCAACGGCCGGCATCGCTGTCCTCAGCACAGCTCACGACCGTGGCGCACCTGACCCGCACGCTCGAGCAGGAAGTCCAGCTGTGGTTCCAGCCGATCGTCGAGCTGGCCACCGGCCGGATCGTGTCGGTGGAGGGGCTGGCGCGCTGGGAACATCCCGAACACGGGATCCTGTTGCCGTCGTCGTTCCTGCCCGCGATCGAACGCGGCGGCCTGTCGGCGCGCCTCGACTGGCACGCCTTCTCGAAGGCGACCCAGTTCGCAGCGGCGGCGGTGGCCCAGGGCACCCCGGTCGAGGTGGCGGTCAACATGACGGCCACGGGCCTGCGATCCGATCGGCTCGTGCCCACCCTGGAGGCCCTCCACTCGGCGGGTCATCCACTGGAGTACCTGACGGTCGAGATCTCCGAGCGGGACCTCTACGACGACATCCACGAGCTCCGGACGAAGTTGAGCGCGTTGCGCCACTTCGAGGTCGGGTTGGCCCTCGACGACTACGGCACGGGGTTCTCGTCGCTGATCCGTCTGCGCGACGTGCCCTTCACACAGGTGAAGATCGACCGGTCCTTCGTGTGCGATCTGGTGTCGGATCGGACCGATCAGGCGATCGTGCGCTCGACGGCCCTACTGGCCTCGGAGCTGTCACTGGACGTGGTGGCCGAGGGGGTCGAGGACCTGACGACCGCCGCGCTGTTGGGCGAGCTCGGCTGCACCATGGCGCAGGGGTTCGCCTTCGCCCATCCGCGACCCGCCGCCGAGATCCTGGCTCAGCTCCGCGAGGAACAGCTTCAGCGGTCGCCGGAGACGAGCACCCCGGATTCGGCCAGCGCGCTGATGGCGTCACCGTCGTAGCCCAGCTCTGCGAGCACGGCGCTGTTGTGCTCGCCGAGGAGCGGCGCGACGAGATCGAGGGGCTCGGGCTGGGCCGAGAACCGCAGCGGGCTGGCCGGGATGACCACCTCGCCGAGGAGCGGATCGTGCACCCGCCGGACGACACCGCGGGACTCGAAGTGGGGATGGCCGATGGCGTCGGTGGGTGACAGCACCTTCGCGCAGGGCACCCGCTCGGCTTCGAGGGCGGCGATGAGGTCGTCGTCGGTGGCGAAGCTGCGGGTCCAGTCCTCGATGAGGGCGTTGAGCTCGTCGCGGTTCTTCTGACGGTTGCGCATCGCAGCGAAGCGTTCGTCGTTCTCGAGATCGGGCCGGCCCATCGCCCGGCAGAAACCGGGCCACTGGCGTTCCATCACCTGGATGACGATCCAACCCTGGGGGCCCTCGAACGCCCCGAGCGGCGAGTTGAGCGCCGACCGGTGACCCGAGCGTTTCGGCGTCCAGCGCATCCCCGTCAGCGGCGGACCCTGGATGCCGATCTCGTGCATGTGGAACAGAGAGTCGACCATGGAGATGTCGAGGTGCTGACCCTCGCCGGTGCGTTCGCGGTGGAACAGCGCAAAGCCGATGGCGGTGGTGGCATGCACGCCGGCGCCCACGTCGGCGATCGACGTGCCGACGGGCGTCGGTGGTCCGTCGGGGTCGCCGGTGACCGCCATGATGCCGCTCTGGGCCTGGGCGATCATGTCGAACGCCACCCGGTCATTCAGGGCGCCCTGGCGCCCGTAGCCCGAGATGGACGCCATGATCAGGCGTGGATGGGTGGGCGCGAGCGACGCCCAGTCGAGCCCGCGGCGTTCGAGCACGCCCGGGCCATAGTTCTCGACCAGGACATCGGCCCGGGCGATGAGCGCGTCGAGGACCGCACGGCCCTCGGGGCGGTCGAAGTCGATGCAAAGGCTCTTCTTGCCGCGGTTCTGCTGCACGAAGTAACCGGACCGCCCGTCGTTGACGACGGCGTAGTGCCGACTCGGGTCGCCGTGGGGCGCCTGTTCGATCTTGACGATGTCGGCACCCATCTCGGCCAGCAGACGCGTCACGGTGGGGCCGGCCAGGTACTGGGTCATGTCGACGACGCGGACGCCATCGAGAATCGGTGCGCTCATGCTCTCCCCCTCATGGCCTGCCGGCCGGGCCGGGCGGCCCCCGCTTCGCTCATGCTCTCCCCCTCATGGCCTGCCGGCCGGGCCGGGCGGCCCCCGCTTCGCTCATGCTCTCCCCCTCATGGCCTGCCGGCCGGGCCGGGCGGCCCCCGCTTGGCCCATGTCCTGAGCCTGGCCGGATTTCGTCTCGCTGTCACGCGGCATTCGCCCCGGCGCCTCCGGACCCGGCGCACGACAGGCGCCGGCTTCGTAGTATCGGCGCCATGGCCATCACGCTCGAAGTCGACCGCTCCGATCTGCGCAGGACCCGCATGCACGAGGCCGAGTCGGAGCCGTTGGCTCCGGGGCAGGTGCGGATGCGCATCGACCGTGTGGCGCTGACGGCCAACACGGTGACCTACGCCGTCGCCGGCGACATCCTGGCCTACTGGGACTTCTACCCCACCGAGGCGGGCTGGGGACGGGTCCCGGCGATGGGCTGGGCCGACCTGGTCGAGTCCGCGCACCCCGACATCGAGGTCGGCGGCCGCTACTACGGCTGGTGGCCGATGGGCACCGAGGTGGTCCTCACCGCTTCGCCCACTGCCGAAGGCCTACGCGACGACGGCCCGCACCGGGCCCCGCACGCTGCGGCCTACCGGAGCTTCACCCGCACCGATCTCGACCCCTGGTACGACGCCGCGCCCGACGGCGAGGACCGTCAGGCCCTGCTGCGGGGGTTGTTCCTCACCGGGTTCCTGCTCGACGCGCAACTGGCCGACGCCGGCGATCACGGGGCCGACGCCATCGTGGTCTCGTCGGCGTCGTCGAAGACGTCGATCGCGCTGGCCGTCTGCGCGGCGGGGCGCGGCGCCCGCCTGGTGGGGCTGACGTCGCCGGGCAACGTCGACTTCGTCCGGTCGCTCGGCCTGTATGGCGACGTGGTCACCTACGACGAGGTCACACAGTCGGGCCTCGCGGGTGTCGACGACGTCGCATCGGTCGTGGTGGTCGACGTCGCCGGCAACGGCGAGGTGCTGGCCAAGCTGCACTCGGACCTCGGTGACACGATCGCCGCGTCGATCACCGTCGGCATGAGCCACCACGACGCCCCACGGGTCGAGATCACCGCAGGCCCCACACCGCAGATGTTCTTCGCCCCGGGCGCCGTCGGCCGATGCATCGAACAGTGGGGCCCCGAGGGATGGGCGACGCGCACCGCATCGGGCCTGGCCGCCTTCGTCGAGTCGAGCCGTTCGTGGCTGGACCTCACCCTGGCCGAGGGGCCCGACGCCACCCTCGACGCGTGGCTGGCCGCGCTCGACGGCACGATCGGCCCGTCGGTCGGTCAGATGGTGTCGATGCAGTCCTCCCCCGAGGCATGAGGGGCGCGTTCGCAGGGGTCGTCTTCGACAAGGACGGCACCCTCCTCGACTTCGACGCGACCTGGAATCCGGCCATCGGTCTGGCCATCGACACCCTCGCCGACGGCGACCTCGCGGTGGCGCTGCACATCGCCGAGGGCCTGGGCTACGACCTCGACGCCCGGGTGACGTTGCCGAACGCCCCGCTGATGGCGGCCTCCAACGCCGAGGTCGCGGCGATGGTGCCACCGGGGCTGGGTGGCGACCGCCTCCCGGATCTGCTCGCCGCGGCCGTGTTGGACTCGATCACCGCTGCCGCCCACGCCGAGACCGTCCTCTCTGCGCTCAGCGGAGGCGGCGTGCCGGCGGCGGTCGCCACCAACGACGACGAGGCCAGCACCGTCGCTCAGCTCGGCCGCCTCGCCTGGACCGAGCGGTTCGTGGCGGTGCTCGGTTACGACTCGGGCCACGGCGCGAAACCCGAACCGGGCATGGTCATCGAGGCCTGCCGCCGCATGGACGTCGCACCCGGCGACGCGCTGATGGTCGGCGACTCCATGGCCGACATCCTCGCGGGCCGCGCCGCCGGCACGACCACCGTGTACGTCGGCCCCGACGCGCGCCGCGGCGCAGAGGCCCACCACTGGATCGCGGCGCTGGACGAACTGCTGCCGTTGCTCCGCGACTGATCAACGGCGAAATCTGGATATCTGGGCCGTCATGGACGCCCCAGATATCCAGATTTGGGCGATCGGCGGTTGGTGGTCAGCGGCGCCAGAACAGATGGTGGACGACCCCACTCGGGCTCGGGATCTGCTCGAGATGGAAGCGGTCGAGCAACTCGTCGGGCGAGTCCCAGAGCTTGCCGCCTCGCCCGAGCTCGACCGGAGCGACGGCCACGTGCATGGTGTCGACGAGGTCCGCTGCGAGGAAGGACCGGAGCGTGGACACGCCACCGCCGAGGCGCACGTCCTTACCGTCGGCTGCGGCCCTGGCCTGACGCAGCGCTTCGGCCGGCTGCCCCACCAGCCCTGCGAGTCGAGGTCCTCCCACGGTCCGTTCTGGGGCCCGAACTTGCCGCGGCCCATGATCTCGGCGCCGATGTTGTTGGTGAAGTCGCGGGTGAAGTAGTCGTCGAGGCCGCGGGTGCCGCCGGGATCGGTCCGATTGGGCCAGCTCGCCGTCGCGCTCGCCCACGACGCCAGCGCCGCCGGGTCGGCGTGACCGAAGGGCCGCTCGAAGCTCTGGCCTTCACCGGTGCCGTACCCGTCGGTGGAGAGCATGAAGTTCTGCACCCGCAGGAGTTGGGTGGTGCCGACGTCTTCGGTCATCGGGCTGGCCCTTCGTCGTCTCGTCCGGTCGCCCTGAGCGCCGTGTGGGCCTCTGCGAAGCGGCGTATTCCTACCAGCTCCTACGACCGCAGGTTCGGGGGATGTCATCCGCCTGACGGCGGTGGTGCCGATCTCGACGGCCTGGCTTCACCGAATCCACAGCGCCCATCGCGCCGGCTCTACGCGATGGCGAGCGGTTCGATCTCATCGAGCGCTCCAGCCAGGCGGTCCCGTTCGACCTCGAGGTCGTAGCGACTCTGGAGGTTCAGCCAAAACCGTTCGCTCGTGCCGAAGTACCGGGCAAGTCGCAGCGCCGTGTCGGCGCTGATACCGCGTTTGCCGTGCACGATCTCGTTGATCCGGCGCGGTGGCACACCGATCGCCACGGCAACACGGTGCTGGGTGACGCCGAGCGGCTCGAGGTATTCGTGCATCAGGACTTCGCCGGGATGGATCGGCTCCATGGCGTGCGTGCTCATGTCATCTCCTCTCAGTGGTAGTCCACGATCTCGACGTCTTCTGGCCCTGCGGTCGTCCACCGGAAACAGATTCGCCACTGATCGTTGACACGGATGCTGTACGTGTTCGCTCGGTCACCTTTCAGTTTCTCGAGGCGGTTGCCGGGCGGAACCCTCAGGTCGCCGAGCTGATCTGCGGCGTCGAGGATCAGCAGCTTGCGCAGTGCGGCCCGTTGGGTGGGTTGGTCGAGGCGCTTCGATCGTTGTCGTTGCCACACCCGTTCGGTGTCCTTGTCGCGGAACGACTGCAGCACGTTCGCGATGTTAACGCTTCACGTTATGAACGGCAAACGTTATGCTCGCCCGCCATGGCCGCGTCGCACCCGCATGGTGGTCGGTCCCCGGAGGGTGTTGCTCTGCTTCCAGGTCAGCGACGCGGGATCGACGGTGTAGGCGCCGAAGCGGTCGAGGAAGGCGGGAACGGCTGCTCTCATCTCGAGCCGGGTGAGCGCAGCGCCCAGGCAATGGTGGATGCCGTGCCCGAACGAGATCGGTCTGGGATCCGGACGGTCGATGCGGAGCTGATCGGCGTCGGGCCATCGGCGCGCGTCTCGGTTGGCGGCTCCGATCATGAGTGCGACGTTCGCTCCTGCCGGGATGATGACGCTGCCCGCGGTCACGGGGCCGGTGGTCGTCCGTACAGCGATCTGCGCGGGCGGGTCGAAACGGAGGAACTCCTCGATCGCGTTGTCGATGAGGTGCGGCCGCTCGATCAGCATCGCCCGCTGCTCCGGGTAGCGGCTCAGCGCGAGGAGGGTGCTTCCCAACAGGCCGGTCGTGGTCTCGTGGCCGGCGAACATGAGCACCACGATCAGGGCGACGATGTCGTCGTCATCGAGGTCGCCGCCGGGGTCGGTCGCCAGGGCGGTGATCAGATCGTCGCGTGGCGCCCGGCGGCGCTGGTCGATGAGGGTGCTGAAGGTCTCGTGCAGCTCTGCGAACCGCGTGCTCATGGAATCCGGATCGAACGGTCGCATGATGTCGAGGAGCCCCGCGATCTCGCTGGAGGTCCGGTGCAGCCAGGCGAACAGGTGGGGCGGCACCCCGAGGATGTCGGCGATCACACGGACGGGAAACGGCGAAGCGAAGCCGGCGATGACATCGGGTTCGGGGTCATCGTCCATGTCGGCGAGCAGCTCATGGGCGATGACCCGGACTCGGGCCTCGTGCCCTGCGATCCGTTTCGGTGTGAACGTTCGGCTCACCGATGTGCGCAAGCGCGTGTGGTCCGGCGGGTCCAGGAAGGGCAGCCAGCGTGCGAAGTTGTCCATCGCCCGGAGCGACGTCCGGTTGTAGGGAGCCAGCTCGCGAAGCCTGGTCACGACGCCCGACGTGCTCACGTTCGGTGAACGCAACACGTCGAGGACCTCGTCGTGGCCGAAGACGGTCCACTCGTCGAAGAGCCGGCTGTGGACGACGGGTCGACCGCCGCTCATCTGGTCGTAGACCGGGTAGGGCCAGCTGGCTCGCCGCGGGTCGAACGGGTCGTACGACGCGAACCGGAACAGTGCTGCCGAAACGAGCGGTCGCTGCCCGATCCAGCGCACGGCGGGAAGCACGAGCCGATCCGGGTTCATCGGCCGGCCGCACCGCTCGGCCGGCTTCGGTCCGCCACGATCCCTCCAGTCCCGATCCGTGTAGCCATGGGCCCTCCTCTCGATACAGGATTGTATCGAGTACGCTTGCGTATGCTGCGGTGGATGTCAAGGGAACGGACACGACCCACCCGGCAAGAGACCCGCCAGCGGCTCTTCTCCGCCGCTGCCGAGGTGTTCGTCCGCGACGGCATCGCCGGTGCGAGCGTCGAGGACATCTGCGAACACGCCGGGCTCACTCGCGGTGCGCTCTATTCGAACTTCGCCGACAAGAACGAGCTGGTCATGGCGATGATCGACGACCACGTCGACCGGAGCATGGTGGAGTTGGAGCGCCTCGACGCCATGGCGACGTCACCGAGCGACTTCATCGCCCTGATCGAGTCGCCGGAACGGCGACGCGACGGCCCGCTCGAGGCCAGCCCGGTCCTCCAGATGGAGTTCATCCTCTACGCCCTCCGGAACCCGACCAACCGGCCCCGGCTCGCCGAGCACCAACGCAGGTGGCGCGAGGTCATCGAATCGGTCGTGCGTGCCGAAAACGAGCGTCTGGGCGTCGAGCCTCCCATCCCGGTCGAGGACGCCGCAGCGATGATCCTGGCGATGGACAACGGTTATCTGCTCAGCGAATTGATCGAACCGGGCAGCTACGTGCAGGGGACGTTCAGCCGCAACCTTCTGGTCCTCCAGCAGCTCTTCCAGGCCAGTGTCGGGGCTGACAGCCCGATCTCGGCGCATGAGCAGCCGGGGTAGCCCCGTCCTGATGACAGACGGGCACCGGCCAGCTCGGGATGGTGATCTGACCCTTGTCGGTGACTCGCACCGGTGAGAACTCTCGTCGGCGCTCAGTCATCGAGGCGCTCGGTGGGTTGCCCGGTGATCTCGGCGATGAGGCCGAAGTCCTTGTCGACATGCAACACGGTGAGGCGGGCGAGCTCGGCTGTCGCCGCGATGAGCAGATCCGGGATCGACGGGGCGCGGTGCTGTCCACGGTCTGCGAGCAGCATCTGGATCTCGAGTGCTCGGGCCTCGATGGCGGGCGTGATGTGTTCCACGGGCATCGATGACACGGGGGGCTCACCGAGTGCAGCGCGGTGATCGGCGCCGTTGCGGGTGGAGTAGCCGATCTCGAGCAGGGTGACAGACGAGATCCTGATCAGGCCTCGTTGGATCCGTGACAGCCATTCGTCGCCGGCGGTATCGATCCGGATGAGCGCCGACTTGTCGATGAGCCAGTTGGTCACCGCCATGCGGCTGCCATCACCCCGGGATCATCGAGATCGGCCGTGCGCTCGGCGAAACGGCTCAGATGCGAGCGCATGACCGCAGGTCCCTGCTGCTCGGCGAGGACACGACGCAGGTACTCCGCGCGGGTCAGCCCGGCTCGCTGAGCGTTGGCGTCGAGTGCTGCGACGACGTCATCGGGCACGTCCCGTATCAAGATATCGGTCATGCAAGCGATGATATCCCCACGTCGGTGTCGCCGCGGAGCCTCACCAGGTCAGGTCGTAGACCCGGACGGCGGTGTCGTGGAACATCGCCTGTTGTTCGGCGGGGTCGTAGTGCTGGGCGATGCGTTCGTAGGTGTTCCACAGCACGACGTAGTTGCAGGACTCGCGGTCGACGGGGAAGTTCGACTCGAACATGCACCGGTCGGGGCCGAACGTGTCGATGCAGAACCGCAGCCGATCGCCCCACACCGCGGCGAGCTCCTCGGAGCTCGGCGGTGCCGGGCGGTCGGGCCAGCCGCCGCCGTAGTAGCGGTCCATGCCGATCCCGCCGACCTTGAGCGTCACGTTCTCGCAGCCCGCCAGCGCCGTCATGGCCGGGCGCCACTGCGCGTCGACGTCGTCCCAGCGGCCGGCGTAGGGGCCGATGCCCATGGGCGCGCCGATGTGGTCGCAGATCACCGGGACCTCGGGATGGGAGCGGCAGAGGTCGACCAGCTCGGGCAGCTGGGGGTGGTAGAGCCAGGAATCGAAGCGCAGGCCGTGCGCGGCCAGCCGGGCGAATCCCCGCCGGAAGCCGGGCTCGGACAAGAGGTGCTCGGTGGGATCGGAGTGGGAGTTCTTGATGGCCGGGTCGGCATGCCAGCCCGCGGCGTGGCGGATGCCCCGGAACAGCCCGCCGCCGGCTTCGATGTGGGCGGCGAGGACCTCGTCGACCGCATCGCCCAGGGTCAGGTCGGCGAACCCGACGATGCCGGCGATCGGCGGGTCGCCGCGTTCGGCGGCGATGGCGGCCTGGGCGGCGACGAACTCCGTCTCGCCCACCGGACGCAGCTGCTCGGGCCCGTCGGGCCGGTACCCGGCGGCGCACTCGACGAACACCGTGGCCACGATGTGATGGCCGGCGGCGGTGTCGGCGCGCAGCTCGTCGACGGTGTACCGGTTGCCGGGCCGATCCCACAGATGGTGGTGCGGGTCGACGATCGGCCGCTCGGGCTCGATGGGCGCTTCGACGGTGCGGGCCAGCCACTCGGCGGTGTCGTCCATCGGTGCATCCTCGCAGATCTGCGCACCCCCGATCGCTGCGACGACCGTGGCGGCGGCCCGTACGCTCGTGTCCCATGCAGACGCTCGTGCGCAACGGGATCCGCCTCGCCTGGGACGACCACGGCGACGGGGATCCACCCCTGGTGTTGGTCCACGGCTGGACCGGGTCGAGCCTGGACTTCGGGGCGCATGTCGAGCTCCTCGCGGCGCGGCGCCGCGTGATCACGCTGGACCTGCGCGGCCACGGCCGCTCGGGCCACGCCCCACCGGACCACTACACCTTCGAGCACCTCGTCGACGACGTCGTCGCGGTCATCGACGCGGCCGGCGGTGCACCGGTGCACCTGCTCGGTCACTCGATGGGCGGCCGGGTCGCCATGCGCCTCGCTCTCGAGCAGCCCGAGCTGGTCCGCTCGCTGATCCTCATGGACACCGCGGCCGCATCGTTCGGCGACATCTGGTCGCTGGTCGAGCCCGCGCAGGCCATGTTGCGCGCCGAGGGCCTCGCCCTGCTCGACCGGCTGTCGCCGCCGTCACCCGACGACGAGCTCGCCGGTCCCGCCGACAGGGTCCGGCGCGACACCAACCGGGCCGGCCTCGACATCGAGGCGTTCATCGCGTTCGCCCGCGAGCTGACCCACAGCCCACCGGTGGTCGACGACCTCGCCCGCATCGACGTCGCCACCACCGTGATCGTCGGCGACGGCGACCACCTCTACGCGGCATCGACTGCGGTGGCCGAGGCCATCGCCGGTGCGCGCCTCCATGTCGTCGAGGGCGCATTCCACAGCCCCCAGCTGAGCCATCCCGACGAGTGGCGCACTGTCGTCGAGGCCCACCTGGAACAGGCCGGCTGACGGCGACCCCCGCCCGGGGTCAGCCGAGCAGCGACTGCACCTCGTCGGGGGTCGGCAGCGACGGCTGGGCCCCCGGGCGCAGCGTCGTCGCCGCCCCGACCCGCACGGCCCACTGCGCCGCGGCGACCAGGTCGGCACCGCCGACGATGGCGTCGGCCAACGCCGCGCAGAACGCATCGCCTGCGGCAGTCGTGTCGACCGGTGTGACCACCGGTGCCGGGACGTGCACGGCCTCGCCCTCCACCACGACCAGGGCCCCGTCGGCGCCCAGGGTGACCACGACCGCCGCAGTCGGCAGGTCCCGGCACAGAGCGACGGCGATGGACCGATCGACGGGCCCGACGTGATTGCAGATCGACGCCAGCTCGGTCTGGTTGGGGACCAGCACATCGACCGTCTCGAGCAGCTCCAGCGGCACCCCGTCGGCGGGCGCCGGCGCCGGGTTCCACACCACCAGGCCCGTGGCGTTGCGAGCGGCCTCGACGACACACTCCATGGGAATCTCGGCCTGCACCAGCACCACCTGCGCCTCGGCCAGCGCCGGCGAACCCGCCACATCGGCAGGCGTCATGCGCCCGTTGGCGCCCGGCGACACGATGATGACGTTGTCGCCGTCGTCCTGCACCGCGATGAGGGCGATGCCCGACGGCACGCCCGGCGTGTCGAGCAGGTGGGTGGTGTCGACACCGTCGGCGTGCAACGAGGTGCGCAGCGTGACCCCGGCGTCGTCGTCGCCGACCCGGCCGACCATGGCCACCGACCGGCCCAGGCGGGCAGCGGCCACCGCCTGGTTGGCGCCCTTGCCGCCCGGGATCTGCACCAGGTCGCCGCCCAGCACGGTCTCGCCGACGACCGGTATCCGTTCGACACCCACCACCAGGTCGAGATTGACCGACCCGACCACCACGATCTCCGTCATGGCCACCATCGTGCCAGCTCCCGGGCGACGACCCGTCGGAACGGCGTCGGTACGGCGTCAGTACAGCCCGAGCAGGCGTCCTGCGAGGCCGACAGCGGCCACGACCATGACAATGCGGATGACGCGCTCGCCGCCCTTCACGGCGATGCGGGCGCCGACCCAACCGCCGAAGCCGAGTCCGGCCGTCAGGATGAGGGCCGGGATCCAGCGCACCTGATCGTTGATGATGAACACCGGCAGGGCGATGGCCGTCACCACCAGGGTGATGAGCACCTTGATGACGTTGGCGGTGACCAGGTCGAAACCGGCGCGTGTCAGAGCGGCCAGCAGGACCAGGCCGACGCCGGCCTGGATCGCACCGCCGTAGATCCCGATGAGCACGAAGACGACGACCGTGGTGGCCCGGCTCCAGGTCTCGGCGTCTTCGCGGACCTTCGGCTTGCGGATCGACAGGAAGATGATGGGGAGCATCAAGAGACCGAAGATGGTCTCGAAAGCGTCGTCGGTGACCCGGCTGATGGCGATCGACCCGATGAGCGAACCGATGACGACCGGGAGCAGGATCGGTACGGCCTCGCGGTAGGCCTTGACGCCTTGTTGGTGGAACGACCAGGCCGCGGTCATGTTCGACACGAGGATTCCCACGCGGTTGGAGCCGTTCGCGTCGTTGCCGGAGACCCCGGCCAGCACGAGCAGCGGCACCGTCAGGATGGAGCCGCCGCCGGCCATGGCGTTGATGATCCCGGCGGCCGTTCCGCCCAGCACCAACAGCGCTGCTTCCCACAGTGTCATCGACCCTCGATCCCGTGATCGGCGATGGGGCGAGGTGCAGGCACGGCGTGAGGCTACTGGTCTGACCAACAGCTTCCGTTGGCGACATGGACATCGGGCGCCGACCGACGCAGAATGACTCCGATGCGGGACCGGACGACGCCAACGGACAACCGAGGCGGGCCGATACCGCCGCGCGTCCGATGAGTGCGTCCGGCCCGGGGTGAGGGCCTGGATCGTGGTCGGCATCGTGGCGGTGGCGCTCGCCGGCCTCGTCATGACCCTCGCGTCTCGCACGCGTGCCGCCCACGCCGCGCCGCACCGACCGCGTCGCCGTCCCGGTGCGCCGCCGCGGCGCGAGCGGACGCCTGCGCCCGACATCGATCTGCGCGAGCGCGCCGCCGGTCAGTGTCCCCACTGCGGGCGCGCCGAGACCGTCACCCGATCGCAACGGAACCGCACGCTCACCTCGTGGCGTTGTGAGTGGTGCGATCACCGATGGGATGTCGCAGACGGCGAACCGTGGCCCGACGTCACGCTGTGTCTCTGGATACCGCGGGCGTCGGCCCCGATTGCGAGAGAGGCCCCATGAGCTACAGCCAAGAGATCAGCCGCCAGCACCCGGCCTGCATCATGTTCCTCGTGGACCAGTCCGGGTCGATGCTCGAACCGCTCGCCGGCGACGAGTCCGTCACGAAGTGCCACGGCGTCGCCGATGCCATCAACAAGATCCTGCTCGAGCTGATCCTCAAATCCGTCAAGAGCCACGACGAGGGGCCACGCCACTTCTTCGACATCGGGATGATCGGCTACGGCCAACAGGTCGGATCGGTGCTCGGCGGGGCGCTGGCCGGACGTTCGCTGGTGTCGATCGTCGAGCTCACCCAGCACCCGTTGGTCGCCGATCAACCGCGGTGGCTCGAGCCCGGCGCCGGCGGGCCCACCCCGATGGGTGCGGCGATCAACCATGCGGGGGCCGCGTTGGCCGAATGGGCCAACGAACACCCCGAGTCGTTCCCACCGATCGTCATCAACATCAGCGACGGCGCCCCCACCGACGATCCCGAACCCTGGGTGCAGCGTCTCACCTCCATCGCGACCGCCGACGGCAACCTGTTGTTGTTCAACCTGAACATCTCGCGCTTCGCCGATCCGCCGGTGATGTTCCCCGCCCGCGACGAACAGCTGCCCAACGATTACGCCCGGGCGCTGTTCCACTGGTCGTCGGTGCTCCCCCCGTCGATGTTCCGCGAGGCGGCCCGAACCAGACCCCTCGAGACCGGGGCCCGGGGGTTCGGCTACAACGGCGACTTCAACGCCCTGGTCGACTTCCTGGTCACCGGCACCCAGGTCGTGCGAGAGATCTCGACGTGATGATCGCTCCCGCCGAGGTGTCGTTCCTCTCCTTCGGACTGCCGAAGATGGGGAACACCGATGCCGAGTGGGAGGACTCCGCTGCCCACAGCGAAGCCGGGGCGTGTTTCGTGGTGGCCGACGGGGCGACCTCCGCGTACTCGGCGGGGCTGTGGAGCCATCTGCTGACGCGGGGGTTCCTGCGCGAACGCTTCGTGTTCGACGATCGCGAGGACCTGTCGCAGTGGCTGCGCAGGCGTGCCCAGGAATGGCACGCCCGCACCGCAGTCGCCGAGGACGATCCGTACTACCTGCGCGAGGCGCAGGCACGGGGCAGCCATGCCACGCTGCTGGCCGTCGAGTTGGTGCCCGGGGGACGGTGGCAGGCGGTCGCCATCGGCGATTCGTGCCTGTTGCACTACCGGCGGGGCGAGTTGATCTCGTCCTTCCCGATCAGCGATCCCGACGCGTTCGGGTTCACCCCCGACCTCGTCGCCACCGACCGCGACACCTCGATGCTCGCCCAGCGGGCCTCGGGCGGTCTCCGCTCCGGCGACGTCCTGGTCGCCGCCACCGATGCCGCCGCCGAATGGATGCTCCGCTACGCAGGCACCGACGACGACCCCGCCCCGGTGGTGCTGGCCGACGGCGGCGACCTCCTGGCCACGGTGCTCGCCGCCCGCGAGGCGGGCCGGCTGCGCAACGACGACGTCGCACTCGTCCGTGCCGTCATCGCCGGCGTGCCCGAGGAGACCAGGCCATGACCGCCTCGGCGTCCCAACCGATGGGCACCGACCCCTACGGCGCCGCGGCAGCCGCCGCTGCCGAACCCGTGCGGTGGCCCGACGCCAGCGCCTACGCGGTGGCCGCCCGCGAGGTCGAGACCTTCTTCGGGCCCGTCGAGTTGCGCGGCGCCGTGCTGCGGCGCTCGCCGCTGGGGTTGCCGCTGCCGGCCACCGGACGCAACGCAGCGGTCTTCAAGGCCACCGTCGACGACGCCGACCTCGCCGTGCGGGTCTTCACCCGGCCGCCCAACGAGGGCGCCGAACGCTATCGGCGCATCGGCGAGCACATCCTGCCGCTCGAGGGCGTGCTGTTCCCCAACGTGCGATGGATCGACGACGGCGTCCACGTCGGCGGCGCCACCTGGCCGATGATTCGCATGGACTGGGTCGAGGGCATGACCCTCGACCACTGGGTCGGTGCGCACCTCGACGATCCGGCGTTGCTGCGGGACTTCGCATCGCGCTGGGATCGGCTGTTCACGTTTCTCGAGCACAGCCGCATCGCCCACGGCGACCTGCAGCACGGCAACGTACTGGTCGATGCCCAGCATCGCATCCGGTTGGTGGACCTCGACGGTCTCTGGATCCCCGAGCTGGCCGACCTTCCCGCCGACGAGTTCGGCCACGTCCACTTCCAGCACCCGGGGCGCCTCACCGACCGGGTGTGGGGCGACCGGATGGACGGCTTCGCCGCGCTCTTGATCGCCGTCAGCATCGTTGCGCTGTCGCATCGACCGGAGTTGTGGGACAGCTACAACGACGGCGGCAACAACCTGATCTTCCGCAACGACGACTTCGCCGATCTCGACGCCCCCATCTGGGACGACCTCGCCCGCCTCGACGATCCGGTGCTGGCCGCACGCATCGCCAAGCTCCGTCAGGCATGCGAGTCCGAGTGCGCCAAGCTGCATGGCCCGGTGGTGATGCTCGACGACCGCCAGACCAGTGCGGTCGTGCCGGGCACGCCCAGCTGGCTGATGGCGGCGATCGATCCCGGTCACGTGCCCGTCGGCGACGCGAACCCGTCACCGGCCGAGGCGATCGATCCCGCGGCCACCGTCACGGTCCACCCCGACGCGTTGCGCCACGTCGACGCCGGGGTCCCGCGGTCACCCGCGCTGTCGCCCTCCTCGCCGGTGGCCGCTCCCACATCGGACGGGATTCCCGTCACCGTCGTGGTGGCGGCGATGGTCGCCGTCGTCGTACTGGCGGTTCTCATCGGTCTGGCGGTGACATGACGACGACACGGCGGACGCGATCATGATCGGCCAGCGAGAGCGGGGTCGCCCGGCTCGTTGCGCCGGCAACAGCAGGACCGGATCATGAGCGATCCGACCTTTTTCGGCGCGTATCAGGTCGACCGGCTGTTGGGCAGCGGCGGGTTCGCCGACGTGTTCCTCTGCTACCACCCCGGGCTCGAGACACGCGTGGCGGTCAAGGTGCTGCATCCGCACCTGGCCCGGATGCCCGACATCTGCGAGCGGTTCCTCCACGAGGCGCAGGTGCTGTGGCGTGCCGACAGTGACCGGGTCATCCAGGTCACCCACGTCGATCAGCTCCCCGACGCCCGTCCGTACTTCGTGATGCGCCACGCCGACCGCGGCCCGCTCGATGCGGTGTTGGCCGAACGGCGCGAACGCACCGGTGCGCCGCCGTCGCTGCGCGAGACGGTGGGGCTGGTGGCCGATCTCATCGACTGCCTGGCCGTGCTGCGCGACCGCAACCTGGTGCATCGCGACCTGAAGCCGTCCAACGTGCTGGTCAAGTCCATCAGCACCCCCGACCACGTGCGCACCGAGAAGTACGGCCTCCCCGCCGACGAGCGGCTGGTGCTGGCCGACTTCGGTCTGGCCAAGCGGCTGAGCGACGGCACCAACCTGATCTCCCATCTCGGCGGCACGCCGGCGTACATGGCGCCCGAGCTGGCCGACATCAACGCCGACGTCACCTGGCGGGTGGATCTGTTCGCCGTGGGGGTCATCGCGTTCGAGATCGCCGCGGGTTCGATCCCGTGGCCCGAACGCCGTTTCGAACACGTCCGCGACGTCGACCTGAGCGCGGTGTCCATCCAGCGGTGGCGCGACGACTTCCCTCCGCAGTTCGACGACGTCGTCCTGCGCGCGCTCGCTCCCGATCCCATGGACCGCTACGACTCGCCGGCGAGCTTCGCCGAGGCGATCGAAGGGCTGCTCGGCGCCGAGGCACCTCCGCCGCCGGGAGGCCGATCGGTCGACCGGGTGCGTCAGGTCGTCGAGGACCTCGAGCCCCACATCGTGGCCCCCGAGCTGCAGACGGTCCTGGCCTCGGCTCGCGAGGCGCTCGACGCCCCAGTGCGTATCGGCGTGATCGGAGGGAACCGTCTCAGTCCCTCGCCGCTGGGCCTCAAGCTCATGGGCCAGCGGCCCGCCCCCGGGGAGGCGTCGTTGCTCGGCTCGGTCGTCGTGCGGATGCGTCACGGCAAGCCGTCGCTCTCGGCGACGCTGCGATCGGGCGAACAGGTCGGCGGCGAATGGCACACCGACGACAGTGGCGCCATCGCGCTGCGCTTCGGGGTGTCGCCGTGGACGATCGAATCGGTCGAGCTCACCCTCGACCAGCCCGACTTCGATGGCCTCGAGGTCATCGAGATCCCCCACGCGGTGCTGCGGCGCAGCCGGGCGCTGGTCGCGGCGCTCTACGAGACCTTCGACATCGCGGTCATCGGTGTTCCCGCCGACCCGACCGTCGAGGTGTTCACCGTCGAGGAGGTACTGGCCCTGGGACGTCAGGCGGGCCCGGTGGCGATGGTGGGTGTGCGCCAGGTCGGCGCCGCCGCCGACCCCAACCACCCCGTCCTGGCGGCGACGGTCCCCGGCGACGACACGATCGAGCTCAAGGTGCTGCTGGGCGAACTGCTCGGCGGGACCCGTATCGACGACTGTCGGGCCAGCCGGGCCCTGACGATGATCCGCCAGATCGTGTACCACGGCCACATCCACGGCGACTGGGAACAGCGGGTCGCGGCCATCCATCGCGAGCTCCCCGCCGTCGAGGAGCTGACGGTCACCCGCCTCGACCTGTTGCAGTCGCCCTGGGACGACGACGCCCGGCGGCAGCTGCACCGGGCCCTGGGCCGGCGCGTGGCGGCGGCTCGCCTGCATGCCGGCGCCGATACGCCGGTCGAACAACTGCTGGACCGGGTCCGGGCACTCGGGGCAGCATGGGAGCGCCGCAGCGGGGTCGAGCCCTACAGCGCGCAGGTGGTGCAGGCGTCGTTGCGTCGTCTGGCGACCGATCTCGGCGATCGGCTGGAGAGGCAGGCACAGTGAGCGATCAGGTTCCCGAACCCGGCGCATCCGGCGAGCCGACGGGCGGGCGCAACCAGTGGGACTTCGAGGCGCCCGATCCCTCGTTGAGCTTCCACGGCGATATCCCGACCGGTCCGGAGGCACTCCAGGACCGCCCGACGGGCGACGCCGCTGTGCCACCCACCGCTGTGCCACCCACCGCTGTGCCACCCACCGCTGTGCCCCCGAACGCCGTGCCACCGACCGCAGTGCCCGCTGTGCCACCGACCGAGGCCGTGCCGGGCGCGGCCGACCCTGCAGCCACGCGTGTGGTGCCCGCTGCGGTGCCCCCCACCGCCGCTCCGCCCGGAGGCGCTCCGCCGGGCAAGCGTGTCGGTACCCGCACCGCCGCGATGGCTGTGGGTGTCGCTGCGTTGGCCGGGCTGCTGATCGTCGTGGGGCTGGCGCTCGCCGGTGGCGACGGCGGCGAAGTCGTCGCCACCGACACAACGCCCCGACCCGCAGCGACCGCGCAACCCACGGCGGAGCCGACAGCCGAACCCACACCCGAGGCCTCGCCGACGCCCGCGCCCACCGCCACACCCGAGCCGCCGTCGTCGGTGGTCGCGAACCTGCCGGCGGCGACGACGGCGTTCGGCGGCGAGGTCGCCGAACGGTGGGACCTCACCGACGGCCGCCTCACCTCGACCGTCGAGATCTCCAACGGCACCGACGCCGCCGTCGAGGGCCTGCACGTGGTACTCATCCCGCCGTCGATCACCGACGATCCCACCACCGTCACGTTCGATCCCGAGCCGACCGAGGTCGTCGACGCCGCCGACCCCGCGGCTGCCTTCGCCGTCGCGCTCGAACCGGGCGACCCGCCGGTGACCATCACCTGGTCCGCCGACGTCGCCTCGGCCGGCGGCGAGACCCCCGAGACGGTGCTCGAACGCCTCCTGGACCAACGCGCCGCCGCAGCGTTCCGCTTCGCCGGCGATGGGCCCGACCTCGCCGTCAACACCCCGGAGGACGGGTCGACCACCATCGGTTCCAGCGTCAGCCTGCGAGGACGGACCGACCCCGGAGCGACCGTCACCGTCGCAGGCGACGCCGTCTCGGTCAACGCCGGCAACGGTCGCTTCCGCACCGAGATCGAGCGCACGCGGGATCGCCGCCAGATCGCCATCGTGGCCACCGACCGCTATGGACGCACGACGGAGCTCACCTGGACCGTGCGCTTCGCCGACCCTGCACCGACCCCCACGCCGCGCCCGGTGGCTCCACCGCCGGTAGCGCCACCACCGCCTCCAACGGTGGATCCCCCTCCGCCGCCGCAACCGACCGTCTGCCCACCGACCGACGACAGCTGCCGCTGACGTCTCGCCCCAGGAGCCTCCGATGCATCGTCCGAAGTCCATGCTCGTCGCACTGGTCGCAACGAGCCTCGTAGGCGCCATGTTCGCGCTCGCGCCACCGGCTGCGGCCGAGACGATCTACTTCTGCGACAACAACGCCGACGGCTCGAGCGATCTCATGGTCGGCGTCCCACGCGAGGACACCCAGGGCGTATCGAACGTCGGGGTCGTCCACGAATACCTGTCGACGTCCTTCGGGCTGTTGGCCAACCGGTCGTTCGAGGCGATCAACGAGCCCGACCAGCGCGCAGGCGAGAGCCTGATCTGCGCCGATTTCGACGGCGATTCCTTCAGTGATCTCGCCATCGGCATCCCCTTCGGCGATCGAGGCGGTCGCAACACGGGGCGTGTCGAGATCATCTACGGATCGCCCGACGGGCTGATGACCGAGACCCGACCGGCCCAGGTGATCGACCAGAACACCCCCGGCATCCGCGACCGGGCCGAGGCGGGCGACGTCTTCGGTTTCGACATGACCTGGTGCTTCTTCGACGACGACCCGTACGCGGACCTCGCGATCGGCGTCCCGGGTGAGGATGTCGCCGGCCGACGCGATGCCGGCGCCGTGCACGTCATCTACGGCGGGCCCGACGGGCTGTCGGATCGCGACCAGGTGTTCCACCAGAACACCCGCGGCATCCGCGACCGGGCCGAAGCAGGCGACTTCTTCGGCGAGTACCTGACCGCCGCAGATGTCGACGGCGACGGCGCATGCGACCTCGTCGTCGGGATCCCGTCCGAGGACATCGGCGCTCGCACCGACGCCGGAGCCGTCCAGGTCATCTTCGGCGGACCGGACGGATTGACCCGGCGCAACCAGTTCCTGCACCGCAACACCCGCGGTGTGGCGGGCCGGGCCACTGCGGGCGAACGGTTCGGGGCTCCGTTGTTCTTCGGCGACTTCTTCGCGAACCAGCCCGGCGTCAACATCGTCGTCGGCGTCCCGGGCCAAGATGTCGCCGGCCGGCGCGACGCCGGTGCCGTTCACATCCTCGGAACGAACCGTCGCGGTCTCACCGGCCGCGGCGACGTCGTGGTGCACCAGAACAGCCCGGGCATCAGGGGTCGCGCGCAGGCCAACGATCAGTTCGGCCGGTCCGTCATCGTGGGCCTGTTCGACGGCGACCAGTTCTTCGATCTCGCGGTCGGCGTCCCCGGCGAACGGGTCCGCGGTCAGGCGAATGCCGGGCAGGTGCAGGTGATCTTCGGCAACGGCCGGGGATTGAGCAACCGGAACCGGGTGGTGAACGCCGGGGCGATCGGACTCCGACCGCAACGGGGAATGTTCTTCGGCGCAACGCTCGCCGGCGGCGACTTCGACGGCGACGGCCGCACCGACCTCGCCATCGGCGCACCCTTCGCGGACTTCTTCCCGAACACGGGCCCCCGCCGGCCCGACGTCGGGCTGGTCGGCATCGTCCGGGGTACGGTGCCCGGCCTTCGCGGTCTGGGTGCGCAACTCCTGTCGCAGGGCGACTTCAGCCTCGATGGCACCGATGCCCCGATCGAGGCCTGCGACAACTTCGGGAACTTCAATCCCGGCCTGGCCCTGCCGCCGCCCCGAGGCGTCGTCGACAGGCGCTGTGCCGGCGGGCGTGACCTTGCCGGACCGGTGACCACGGACCCGGTTCCCCACACGACGAGCCCGGGCGTGCCCATGGGTTCGACCGACGGTTGGCTGACCGCCGAGTGATGCCGGCTCCGTCGCTCAGCTGACCACCCGGCTGCGGAAGCGGGTCACGCCTACTGCTGCCATCGACGCGGTGAAGCCGATCATCACCGGGTACACCGCCCACAGGCTCATGTGCTCGACGTCGGTCAGCGCGGCGCGGGCGCCTTCGCAGATGTAGACGAGGGGATTGGCGAGCACCAGGATCTGCAGCCAGCGGATCTCGGCGAGCGCGGACCACTGGTAGTAGACGCAGCCGAGGAACGTGAGCGGCACGACGATGATGCCGAACATCAGCGGCAGGGTCCGCGGGTCGAAGATCACACCGAAGAGCAGGCCCATCGACGCCGCCATCACACAGGCCAGCGGGATGATCGTGAGTAGGACGGGCCAATCGACCGCGAGCGACACGTCGGTGGCGGGGACCACCGCCGCCAACGGGAACACCACCAGCCCACCGAACAGGCACTGCACGGCGCCACTGACGATCTTGGCGATGGCCACACCCTCGACCGGCAGCGGGGCCATGACCCGGTCCTCGATCTCACGGGTGTAGCCGAAGTCCTGCACGAGCGGCAGGGCGACGCCCTGGATGCCCTGGAACAAGATGGTGGAGCCGACCACACCGGCGACCAGCAGCGTCGTGAACAGCTCGGCGCCCTCCTCGCCGCCCACGGCGAGGCCGATCTCGGGCATGACGAACGTGAACACGAACATCAACAGCACGGGCTGCAAGATCGTGCGTGGCAGGAACTCGCGCAGGTTCTTGCGCAGCACGAGGGCGTCACGGCGCAACAGCGTGGCGAAGGCTGCCTGCTGCAGCGCGCGGGAGGTGTGCGTCTCGGCGTCGAGCGTCATCGCTACTCCCGCAGGTCCTTGCCGGTGAGGGTGATGAACACCGTCTCGAGCGTCGGTTCGCGCACCGATATGTCGGTGAGCGTCATGGCGAGCTCGCCGATGATCTCGACGATGGCGGGCACGACCCGGTGGGTTCCGGCCACGCCCAGGCGGATGGATCCGTCGACGGGTTCGGCCGTGGTGGCCCCGGGGACACCGGCGAGCAGGGCCGCCGCAAATCGGGCCTGATCGCCGTCGGCTGTGACCGTGACCACGGTGTCGACCCCGACGGAGCTCTTGAGCTCGCCCGGCGTGCCCAGCGCGATGAGACGACCCTCGTCGATGATCCCGACCCGCTGGCACAGCTGATCGGCCTCTTCCATGTAGTGCGTGGTCAACAGCACGGTCTGGCCCTCGGCGTGGAGCTCACGCAGCACCTCCCACAGCGCGATACGGCTCTGGGGGTCGAGGCCGGTGGTGGGCTCGTCGAGGAACAGCACCGACGGGCGGTGCATGACCGCCCGGGCGAGCATGAGGCGCTGCGCCAGGCCGCCCGACAGCGCGAGCACGGGGGTCTGCGCCCGGTCGGCGAGGCGGAACCGCTCGAGCAGCTCGTCGGCCGCGGTCCTGGCAGCCTTTTTCGACATGGCGAAGAAGCGGCCGTGGTATTCGAGGTTCTCGCGCACGTTCAGGGCCCGGTCGAGGGTGTTGGTCTGGGTGACCACACCGATGCGGGCCTTGACCTGCGATGCGTTGGCGGTGACGTCGAGACCGTCGACGAGTGCCCGTCCCCCGGTGGGGAGCACCCGGGTGGTCAGCATCCCTGCGGTCGTGGTCTTGCCGGCGCCGTTGGGGCCGAGGAGGCCGAAGATCTCGCCTGGTTCGACCTCGAGGTCGAGGCCGTGGACCGCGGTGACGCCACCGGGGTAGGTCTTGGCGAGGGCCTCGGTGCGGATCACGATCGGTTGCCGCCGCAGCGATGATCGCTTCGTCCACCATGCGCACCTGCCATGACGGCCGAGGCTACCGGCGCCCGGGACGGCAATGCCCGACACCGCGCTGCCCGACACCGCGCTGCCCGACACCGCGCTGCCCGACACCGCGCTGCCCGAGCAGGCGGCGCAGCGGCGCGCGACAGTGGCATGGTGAGCGACACGCCCGACATCTACGTCCATGGCCACCACGAGTCCGTTCTGCGGTCCCATACCTGGCGGACGGTCGAGAACTCCGCCGCCTATCTCGTCCCCCATCTGCGGCCCGATCTGCGACTGCTCGACATCGGCTGCGGCCCCGGAACCATCACCGTCGACTTCGCCGAGCGTCTCCCCGACGGCGAGGTCGTCGGCCTCGATCCGGTGCGGGGCGTCCTCGAGGAAGCCGAGGAGCTCCGCTCCGAGCGGGGCCTGGCCAACTGCCGGTTCGAGCCGGGTGACGTGTACCGGCTGCCGTTCGACGACGACCACTTCGACATCGTGCACGCCCATCAGGTGCTCCAGCACCTGTCGGACCCGGTGGCGGCGCTCCACGAGATGCGGCGGGTGGTCGCACCCAACGGCATCGTCGCCGTCCGCGACGCAGACTACGCAGCGATGTCATGGGCTCCTGCGGACCCGGTGCTCGACCGCTGGACCGAGCTCTACCACGCCATCACCACCGCCGCGAACGCCGAGGCGAACGCGGGCCGGTACCTGCTGGGCTGGGCCCAACAGGCCGGCTTCACCGCGATCTCGGCCTCGTCGTCGACCTGGACCTTCGCGACCCCGTCGGAGCGGGCCTGGTGGGGATCACTGTGGGCCGACCGGGTCCGGTACTCGAGTTTCGCCGATCAGGCCCTCGAGGGCGGTTTCGCCACCCAGGCCGATCTCGACGAGATCGCCGATGCGTGGCACCGGTGGTCAGCCCACGACGACGGCTACTTCGTGGTGGTTCACGGCGAGATCATCGCCGTGAAATGAACGCCGTCCCGGCGCGCGGGGTCACCGGCGGAAGGGGCCGTCGACCCGCACGATCTCGCCGGTGGCGCTGACGTAGATGTCGTACTCGCCGTCAGGGGCGTAGACCTCGACCTCCCATGCCGCTCCGTAGTCGGTCTCACGCTCGATCTGGTCGACCCGACCGTCGACGTGGGCGGCGGCGATCTCGCCGGCCCGCTGTGCGCTGATGGTGGTCCCACCGGCAGGCGTGGGCGATCCGGCCTCGGACACCGCCACGCCATTGCGAACGACCCGCTCGCAGTCGGCGGCGACGTCGTCGCCGGGATTGGCCCACACACGGTCGAAGCCGGGACCGCACTCGATGTCGTCGTGGTGACGGTCGACGGCGCGGATCCGGTCGTTGCCCGGACCGCCATAGAGGTCGTCCTCGCCCGAACCGCCGAAGATCCGGTCGTTGCCCGGACCGCCCTCGATGTCATCGTTGCCGGGACCACCGAAGAGACGGTCGTTGCCGTCCTCGCCGTAGATGTCGTCGCGGCCGGCGCCGCCGCGGATGCGGTCGTCGCCCTCGCGGCCGTACAGATCGTCGTCGCCGCCGAAGCCGCGGATCAGATCGTTGCCCGAGGTGCCGACGATGTCGTTCGGCCCGGCATTGCCGTCGAGGGTCGCAGCCAACGCAGACCCGGCGGCGCCGGCCAGCAGTAGCGCCGAGAGGCCGAGACCGGCCATGGTCCTGCGACCGACCTTTCGGGTCCCGACGTTCGCTGCGTCGCTGTCGTGGATCCGAGCCATGAGATTCTCCCTGCTGTCGTGGCACCGGGGCCGGTGCCGTTGCGATGGAGACCATTCTCCGGACGAGGGAGCCCGGGCACATCCCCATCATCGGGGTCCCGGGTCTCCCCCATGGGGCTCTACGAAAACGTGGACCAGTGGTGCGGTCGGGCAGCGGTACCTTGTCGATCGATGCCGGCGACAACCTCTTCCATCGAGCGCGACGACGTGCGGCGGCTGAGCCCGGGCTGGCTCGCGGTCACCGACGTCGCGCTGTTGGCGCTGGTGGTGGTCATCCTCGCCGTCGAAGGTGGTCAGGAGTTCGACTCGGCGCTGTACTTCGGGCTGATCATCCAGTCGTTCTTCTGGGACGTCCGGCTCTTCGCCGTACGGGCCGCGTTCTGGGGTTCGCTCATCGCGGTGGTCCTGACCACGTTGATCGTCACCGACCGCGAGCCCCCGACCGACCTGATCGATCTCGCGATGCTGCTGGCGGTGTTGGCACTCGTGTACGTGATCAATGCGCGCCGGGCCGCGGCGTCCCGCGAGATCGACCGCCTCATCGCCGAGCAGCGCGACCAGCTCGACCGGCTCCACGACCTCGCCGAGCTCAAGGCCGACTTCACCGCGATGGTGGTCCACGAGTTCGGCAATCCGCTGGCCGCGCTGCGCCGCCTCAACGAGATGATGCGCTTCGAGGGGCTCGATCCCGAGGCCCGGGCCTTCGTGCTCGAATCGACCCGCACCGAACTCGGGGTGCTCGAGACCCTGGTGGCCGATGTCTCGGCCACCGTCGCCGTCGAACGCGAGGACTTCCGCATCGAGCTGCACGCCGTGCCCATCGCGACGCTGGCCGACCAGGCCGAGACCTTCGGCCGCTCCGTCTGCGGCAACCACGTCTTCTCCGTCACCGTCGATCCCGAACTGGCCGGGCGGTCGGTGCGCGCCGACAGCGACCGCATCGCCCAGGTCATCCGCAACCTCGTGTCGAACGCCACGAAGTACTCCTCGGCGGGGAGCGCGATCGGCGTGGCGATGCGTGTGACCGGCCCCGGCGTCGTGCGTATCGAGGTCGCCGACGAGGGGCGCGGCATCAGCGCCGCCGATCTCGAGCGCATCTTCGACAAGTTCGGCAGGGCCGACGGTGCCGGCGGTTCGCGGGTGCCGGGGGTCGGGCTCGGTCTGTACATCTGCCGGCGTCTCGTGCTGTCGCACGGCTCGGACCTGACCGTCCGCAGCGATGTCGGCAAGGGCTCGGTTTTCGGTTTCGATCTGGCCCTGGTCGGGCCCGACCAGGAGGTCACATGATCCGGGTGCTGCTCGTCGACGATCACGCATCGGCACGGGAGCCGCTGGCCTTCATGTTGAACCACCAGGACGACATCGAGGTCGTCGCCACCGCGGGCTCGGTGGCCGAATCCCAGGAAGCGCTGGCGGGCGGACTGGATCTCGACGTCGCCGTCCTCGACCTCGGCCTGCCCGACGGATGGGGTACCGAGCTCATCGGCACCGTCCACGCGTCGAATCCACGCGCGGTCACGCTGGTGCTGACCTCCTACACCGACCAGGTGGTGCTGGCGCAGGCGTTGGCGGCGGGCGCAGCGGGCGTGCTGAACAAGTCTGCCGACGTCGACGAGATCGTCGCGGGTATCCGGCGGCTGCACGCCGGTGAGCAGCTGGTGTCGGCGAGAGAGGTCGCCGACGCGATCCGGGTGGCCGCCACCGAGCGCGACCGGGGCGCGAGCGAACGCCGGCTGCTCGACAGCCTGACGCCGCGAGAGCGCGAGGTGTTGCAGACCCTGGCCGGCGGGCTTGCCGACAAGGAGATCGCCGCCGAGCTCGGCGTCGGTGTCGGCACCGTACGGACCCACGTCAACGCCGTGCTGACCAAGCTGGGTGTGCGGTCGCGCCTGCAGGCCGTGGTCCTCGCTGCACGCAACGACGCCATCGACCTGAGCTGACCTCGCGAGTCGGAACCTTCTCCACGAATTCGTAGAGGACCACTGCACAGACGCCTGTCGCCGGTCCCACCGATGCGGGCGGAGGCGGCGATCGTCAGACTGATCACACACGATGAGATCTCTCGCCCCGACGAACAGGAGTGCCCGTGAGCAGCGATGACCGCCGTATCCCCGTGTGGGTTCCCTTCGCGACCGCGGTCGCCGGTGCCCTGGTGGGCTTCGGGCTGGTCACGACCCTTGCGGGCGATGGCGACGAGACCGAGTTGGTTGCTGCTGTCGAGGCACCCACGACGGCGACAACGGATCTGGAGCCGGTCTTCCTGGAGCCCGACGAGGAGCCGACGGCGACACCGACCCCGACCGCCGAACCGACCGCCATCCCCGAGCCGACGGCGACACCCCAGCCGACAGCCACACCGGAGCCGACGGCGGTCCCGACGTCGACCCCCGAGCCGACCGCTCCACCCCGCCCGACGCCCACACCGATGCCGCCGCAGCCCACGGCCACCCCGGCCGCTCCGGCACCCGAACCCCCGGCGACCGCACCGGCGTCGGGGACGACCATCACCCGCCAGCAGGCGGGTGCGATCGCCGCGGCCCACGTCGGCGGCACGGTCGACAGCGTCGAACGAGAGAGCGACTACGGCGCCGCCTGGGAGGCCGAGGTGTACGCACCCGACGGCGAGTACACGATCTATGTCAGCGCCACCGGCCAGATCGTGCGGGTCGAGGGTCCGTTCCGGGACTGAGCGCCGCCCTCCCCACACACCGACGAACGGACCCTCGGGCGGTCTGGGCAGGGACCGGACCGTTACCCCCTCTTGATCCATTTCGAGGTGGCGGCCACGTCGTCGATCTCGGCGCCCGCCTCGCGCCATCCGGCGAAGCCGGGCTCGAGATGGGCGACATCGGTGAACCCGAGGTCCTGGATGGCCTTGGTGGCCAACGCCGACCGCAACCCACCAGCGCAGTAGAACACGTACCGCTTGTCGAAGTGGTACGTGTCGCGGTGGTAGGGGCTGTCGGGGTCGAACCAGAACTCGAGCATGCCCCGGGGTGCCGACACCGAGCCGGGGATGGCTCCCATCTCGATGCGTTCGCGGATGTCACGGATGTCGATCACCGTGGCGCTCCCCGCGGCGAGCTCCGCCTGGAGCTCGGCCACGGACAGTTCGGCGATCTCGGTCTTGGCCTCGGCCACCAGATCCAGGATGCTGCGTCGCGTCATGGCGCCAGTATGTGCCAAGGCACAGGATCCCGCCTTCTGCTCCGGAAGGGCCATCAGCTCCTCGGTTTCGTAGAGGTCCTGTGCACAGAAGCCGATCGCCGGTCCTGCCGATGTCGGCGCGACCCTCGATCGTCACACTGAAACCGGACAGAGCGAGAGGTACTCGCCCCTACGAACAGGAGTGATCATGAGCACCGAAGACCGCCGCCGCTTCCCCCTCTGGGTTCCCATCGCTGCTGCCGCCGCCGGCGCAGTCGTGGCCTTCGGGGCGGTCGCCGCCTTCGACCTCGACCGGGACGAGTACGTCACGGTCATGCCGACATCGCAACCCGCTGCGGCGATCGCCCCGGCCGAGAGCCAGCCTGCAACCGAGCCCGTCGCAGACCAGTCGACGGCTGCCGACGCGGCCGCGACCTCGGACACGTCCGCGTCGGCACCATCGACGGCGGTTCCCGAGACTGCGGCGCCCACAGCGGACCAGCCGGCGACCTCGTCGGACGCGCAGGCACCGAGCGAGCCGGCGCCGGCGGCGTCATCGGCTTCCGATACGGTCATCAGCCGCGACCAGGCGGGCGCGATCGCCGCAGCGCATGTCGACGGTGTCGTCGACAGCATCCACACCGAGAACGACTACGGGGCCGCCTGGGACGTCGATGTCTATGCACCCGACGGCGAGTACACGATCTATGTCAGCGCCACCGGCGAGATCGTGCGGGTCGAGGGTCCGTTCCGAGACTGAGAGGTCGCCGAGCGGGCCCGAGGGACCGTCCACCGTTGCGACCCTATTGACATGAACGGTGCCTGAACCCGCCCCGTACCTCATCGGCTCGCATCCGCCGCCGATTGGGAAAGATGGTTCGAGGCCACACAGCAGCCGCAGGCGGGGCGCTGTTCGACCGCACACAGTTCCGCATGCGCATCGGCATCGTCCTGGCACTCGCCTTGGCGTGCGCCTGGCTGCCCGTCGCCGGCGACAACCGTGCGCTGCTCGCCATCTTCTTGTTGGGTGTGGCGTTTCCTGCACACTTCGTGATCCGACGTATCGTCGGCGTACCCAACCCGACCGGCTTGCTCGACCTGCTGGCCGTCGTGAGCGGCTCGGTCGTGGCAGCCATCGAACCGACGCTGTGGTCGGCGTGCTTTCTGTTCCAGATGCTGAACATCGCCGGCTCCGTCGCGTTCCTTCGCCCGATCTGGACTGTCCGTCTCGCGTCGACCTCACTTGCGACGATGGGGATCGTTGCCACCCTTCGTCCGGTCGACGGCGCCGTGGCACATCTCGTCGTCGCTGCCGTGTTCATGCCTGCTCTGATCGTGGGCGCAACCGCAAAGGTCGAGCGCGAGCGCAAGAGCACGGTACGTCTGAGCGCCGTGTCGGACTCGGTCCCGGTGCTCGTCTGGGAGGCCGAGACCGTCACCGGCGCACTGCACTGGATCACGGGCCGCTGCGAGGAGTTGCTCGGCGTCGACCGTGCGAAGCTGCAATCGAGCGGGTTCACGCCCTACATCCACCACGGCGACGCAGCCGGCCACTTCGCCCGCCTCCGGGGCCCCGACGACAGACTCCGTGTGCTCGAGTACCGGTTCCTGCGCCCCGATGGCCAGGAGCGCTGGCTGCGCGATCAGGTGGAGTGGGTCACCACAGCCGAGGGCCGCGTGCTGCGAGGTGTGACCATCGACGTGACCGACGAGCGGCACCACCGGCTCGGCATGCTCCAGCGTCAGCAACTCATCGACCGGCTCGATCAGATGTCACTGGTCCTCGACCGAACCGACGACCACCTGGTGGTCATCGCAGCCACGGACCCGTTCGGCTGGCTGGGCGGGCCGCTGGAGCGGCCTCACGACATGCAGGCGCTGCTCCCCTTCCTCGCTTCCGAGCCGCATCTCCAGGCGGCGCTGGATCGTCTCCACCGCGACGGCACCCTCCGGCTCCCCCCGATGCTCGTCGTCGACCCCCACGACGAGCCGCGCCATCTCGAGATCGACCTGTGCGAACTGCCGGGTGGCAGCATCGGCATGCTCGTCGACGACGTCACCGAGCGAGAGCGCGCCAACGCCAAGATCCTGCACCAGGCCCGTCACGACCACCTGACCGGGCTCGCGAACCGCGCCGTGCTGCTCGCGGCGATGACGGAACGGTTCGAGCGCGGAGATCGGTTGGCCCTGCTGCTGCTCGACCTCAACGGGTTCAAGAACGTGAACGACACGTTGGGGCACCTCACCGGCGACAAGGTCCTCGAGGTGATCGCCGATCGGCTGCGGCGTCTGTGCGGCCGCGACGATGTCATCGCCCGCCTCGGCGGCGACGAGTTCGCCATCCTCGTCGAGGGCGGCGACCCGGGTGATGTCGAAGTACTCGTTGCCGAGGTGTTGGATCGCTGCCGCACCGCGGTGCGCGTCGAGTCGGTTTCGGTCGTGTTGGGCGCGAGCGTCGGCGTGGCCTTCGGCCCGCTGCATGCGTCCGAGGCGGAGGGTCTCCTGCGACGCGCCGACGTGGCCATGTACGCGGCGAAGCGCAACGAGCAGGGCCACCGCTACTTCTCGCCCGACCTCAATGCCGACCGGCACCATCTGGAACTGCTCGGCGCGCTGACCGACGCCTTCATCGGCGGCCAGTTCGTGCTGCGGTTCCAGCCGAAGGTCTGCCTGCGGACCCGGCGCGTCGTGGGTGCCGAGGCGTTGGTGCGTTGGGAGCATCCCGAGCTCGGCCTGCTCGCCCCCGACGACTTCCTGGGCCTGGTCTCGATGGCCGGCTACGGCGACGAGATGGGCGACGTCACGATGAGTCTCGCCGCGCAGGCCACCCTCGCGTTGCCCGACGACCTGACCGTGTCGGTCAACCTGACCGCCAACAACCTCCGCCAGAGCGACCTCGTCCGCCGCACCATCGCGACGGCAGCGGTGTTCGGCGTGGACCTCTCGCGGTTGATGATCGAGATCACCGAGTCCCACGTGATCGACAACACCGGGGTCATCCACCGGACGATCCACGAGTTCGCCGATGCCGGTGTCGGGGTGTCCATCGACGACTTCGGGACCGGCTATTCGTCGATGGTCAACCTGCGGTCGCTGCCGCTCGACGAGTTGAAGGTCGACCGGACCTTCGTCGACGCGATGACGACCAGCTCCCCGGACGAGGCGATCGTCCGTTCGGTGATCGGGTTGGGTCACAGCCTGGGGCTGAGCGTCACCGCCGAAGGTGTCGAGGATCCGGCCACAGCGCAGCGCCTCGAGGCGATGGGCGCCGATGTCGCACAGGGCTACCTGTTCGGGCGTCCGATGCTGCTCGAGGAACTCGTCGCACTCGTGGACCGCCAGGCGCCGGTCGGGACACGCTGACCTGGCTGGAGCCGGACGCCTACCCTCCGGGGATGACCGAGCCCTCGCCCCTCATCCTCGTCGACGAACCCGAGCCCACCATCCGGCGCATCACGCTCAACCGGCCCGAGAAGCGCAACGCGATCAACACCGCGATGCGCACCGAGCTCTTCGAGACGCTGGCTGCCCACGACAACGACCCGGATGTGCACGTGACGATCATCCGGGGTGCCGGTCCGTGCTTCTCGTCGGGCTACGACCTCGGGGGCGGCCTCATGGAGAACACGCCGTACCATTCGGCGCCCGGCGATGGGCAGTGGGCCCGCCAGGCCACCGACGGATGGTTCTCGATGTGGGATCTCGCCAAGCCGACGATCGCCCAGGTCCACGGCTACGCGTACGCGGGCGGCACGGAGCTGGCCACGGCGTGCGACCTGGTCTATGTGGCCGACGACGCCCAGATCGGGTACCCGGTCACCCGGGTTATCAGCCCGCCCGATTGGGCGTACCACACCCCGGTGGTCGGCCTCCGGGCCGCGATGGAGATGATGCTGACCGGCGACGCCTACACCGGCGTCGAGGCGGTGCAGGTGGGTTGGGCGAACCGGGCGTTCCCGGCAGACGAGCTCGAGGAACGGGTGCTGGGCATGGCCCGACGGGTGGCGACGGTGGCGCCCGATCTGCAGCAGATCAACAAGCGGCTGGTCCATCGCTCGTTCGAGGTCATGGGCGCGCGCTCGGCCATGCGGGTCGGTCAGGAGTACCAGGCCCTCGCCGGCCACCAGGCCTCGGTGGCCGCGGTGCGCGAGAACCTGCTGCAACGCATCAAGGACCAGATCTGAGCCTCTGCGAACGGACTCAGGAGTTTCGCACCACCCGATTGGCGTCGTCGCTCTCGGCGGTGACGATGCCGTAGTCACCGTCACCGTCGATGTCGACCAGCACGATGTCCTGGATGGTCGTCGACCCTGCTTCCTCAGGCCGACAGACCGCGGCGCTTGGCCTCTCGCTGGGCGTGCACGACCTGGCCGCCGAAGGTGGCGGGCGCGTCGGGATCGGTGGCCAGCCATGCCACCGCCGCGCCGATGACCTCGGGTCCCGCGGCGGTGAAGTGCTGGTCGAACCCACGCTGCGCGGCCTTGAGGCGCATGCGTTCGGTGGCGACGTGGCCGGGGTCGATGCTGTAGGCGACGATGCCGTCGTCGCCGTGTTCGACCGCCAGGATCGGCGCGACCCGGGCAAACGCAGCCTTGGTCATGGCATAGGCCATCCCCCATCCGCCCTTGCCGATCGGGCCGGGTGGGTCGAGGTAGGCGGTTGCCGAGATCATGTTCATCACCGTGGCCCCGCCCTGGGCGATGAAGCCGGGCAGCAGATGGCGGATCAGCGCCACCTGGGCGTGCACGTTGCCGTCGAAGAGCCGCAAGACCTCGTCCTCGTCGTCGAGGTCGAGGATGGGTGTCATCGATGCGGGGCCCTGGTAGATGCCGTTGTTCAGCAGCAGGTCGATGCGGCCGAAGTGGTCGATGACCGCGTCGGCCGCGGCGAGGACCGACGGCCGGTCGAGCAGGTCCATGGTGACCGCGAAGCCGCGGCGACCGGTTGCCTCGATGGCGGCGACGGTGGTGTCGAGCCCGCCGGGGACGGTGACGTCGGTGTCGTCGAGGGTGGCGGTGCCGTCGACGAGGGTGCGCGCCGAGACGGCGACGTCGTAGCCGGCTCCGGCCAGGGCGATGGCGCAGGCCCGGCCGATGCCTCGGGAGGCGCCGGTGACGAAGGCGACGGGGACGGTCATGGCGGGGGTGCTCCTGGGGTGGTGATGGCGGCGTCGACACAGCAGGCACGCAGCCCGGCGACAGCGGTGTCGACGACGACGGCGAAGGTCCGGTCGGGGTCGCGGCCGATGGAACCCTCGGCCTCGAGTTGGGCGAAACCGTGAAGGGTGGCCCGCAACGCACGTCCGGCGTCGGCGACCTGCACGTCGGGGACACCGAGGGATCGCAGCACGGCGGCGGCAGCCGCTGTGGCTCCCCCGCCGGCGGAGCGACGGGCGGGCCGCGCCTCGGGTGCCGGACGGCGCAGCGACAGCGCGTAGCGCCCCGGGTGGACGCGCACCCACTGCCGCCAGGCGGCTGCGAATGCCCGGACGCCGTCCTCGCCCGAGCGCCCCATCACGGCGTCGCGCAGCGTGTCGGCGAACTCCATGGTGGCCCGGGTCGCAGCAGCTTCGAGGACGTCGTCGAGGCTGTCGACGTGGGTGTACAGCGACGGGGCCCGACAGCCCAGGCGGTCCGCGATCGACGCGAGGGTGACGGCGGCGATACCGCCTTCGTCGGCGAGAGCGACGGCCTGATCGATCACGTCGTCGCGCCGGATCCGGCGCCTGGTCGCGACGAGCGTCGAGGAGTCGCCTTCGGATTCGTTCTTCGCGGCCACGCCTGGACACTACCCGACCGCGGCGACCTGTCCTACTTGCATTAGGATTCGGCCTAACCTAGGTTGGCGATCATGCAACTGCCTCCTGCCGGCGCGTACCACGACCAACGCGAGATCGACGCCGTGGTCGAGGTTCTGCGCACCTCCATGCTCGACATCGGGGCCTCGGTCGAAGCGCTCGAAACCCGCGTCGCCGAGCTGCTGGCCAAACACCACGGCGTGATGGTCAACAGCGGCTCGTCCGCGTTGCGGCTGGCCATCGACCTGCTGGGCCTCGAGCGCGGCGACGAGATCATCACCTCGCCGCTGACCTTCTCGACCGACATCGCCCCCATGGTGCAGTCGGGCATCGTGCCGGTGTTCGTCGACATCGACCCCGCCACCTACCAGCTCGACGTCGACCAGATCGCCGAGATGATCGGCCCGAACACCAAGGCCATCCTCACCCCGAACCTGTGCGGCAACTGCCCGGACTGGGACGCCATCCGCGCCATCGCCGACGAGCACGGGCTCAAGGTCGTCGAGGACTCCTGCGACGTGCTCGACAGCTGGCAACGCGGCAGCCGCACCGGCACCCGCAGCGACATCACCGTCACCAGCTTCGCCCGCTCCCACGCCATGACCGCCGGCGGCAACGGCGGCCTGGTGGGCGTCGACGACCCCGACCTGCACGACCTGTGCCTGTCGCTGCGGCGCTGGGGGCGACGCTCGGAGTCGTACCTGTTCGGCTCCCGCAAGGGTCAGACCGACCGCTTCGGACCGCTGGCCGACGGCACGCCCTACGACCTGATCTTCGTGTTCGACACCATCGGCTACAACTTCGAGCCCTCCGAGATGGGCGCCGCGTACGGCCTGGTGCAACTCGACAAACTCGACGGCTTCAACCAGCAACGCCGCGACAACTGGCAGCGTCTCCACGACTTCATGGCGACCCGATCGGGCGTCACCTCGGCACGCACCACCGACGACACCGACACCACCTGGATGCGGTTCTGTTTCACCATCGACGACGACGCCCCGTTCGATCGCACCCAGGCCCAGGAGTTCCTCGCCGCCCGCGGTGTCGCCACCCGCATGGTCTGGACGGGCAACATCCTGCGCCAGCCCGGGTTCGCCGCCATCGAGCACCGGGCGCCCGAAACCGGGCTCCCCCACTGCGACCACATCATGGATCACGCCGTTTCGCTGCCCATCCACCACGGCCTCGACGCCGACCACATGGGCTTCATCACCACCCAGCTCGACGACCTGTTCTCGGAGTTCTCATGACCCTCACCGACCCCACCACCTCCCCCGACGCCGACACCGACGAGCACCTGGTGGTGCTGTCGTCGGACTGCCACGCGGGCGCCCCCACCGACGAGTACCGCCAGTACCTCGAGGCCGAATGGCACGACGAGTTCGACGCCTGGCGCGCCAAGTACTCCAACCCGTTCCGGGACCTCACCGACGGCGTCAAGACCCGCAACTGGGACGACGAACGCCGCACCACCGAGCAGTACGCCGACGGCGTCATCGGCGAGGTCGTGTTCCCCAACACGGTGCCCCCGTTCTTCCCCACCGGCCAGCTCATCGCCTATCCGCCACGCAGCGCCGAGAGCTACCGGCGCCGCCTCGCCGGTATCCGTGCCCACAACCGCTGGCTGGCCGACTGGTGCGATCATCTGCCCGGCCAACGCATCGGGCTGGCGCAGGTGTTCATGAACGACATCGACGACGCCGTCGCCGACGCCACTTGGGCGGCCGACAACGGGTTCCGGTCCATCCTCATGCCGGCCGTCCCGCCCGATCTCGGCGTCCCGCCGCTCTACACCGACCACTACGACCCGCTGTGGCGTGTCTGTGAGGAACGGGGCCTGGTGGTCACCCAGCACGGCGGCGGTGGCCTGCCCAACTACGCCAACCACGCCGCCACCGGCTTCCTGATGCTGATGGAGGTGCAGTTCTTCGCCAACCGGACGCTGTGGCACATGCTGTTGTCCGGGGCGTTCCACCGCTTCCCGGACCTGAAGCTGGTCATGACCGAACAGGGCGTGGCCTGGGTGCCGGCGGTGCTCGAACGTATGGATCACTTCTGGCACCAGATGAACGACACGGGCCGTGTCGGCGAGCTCCAGTTCGAGGTGAAGGGCCTGTTGCCCGAGCCGCCGTCGGTGTACTTCGCCCGCAACTGCTACATCGGGGCCAGCTTCCCGACGCCGAGCGACGCCGAGGCCATCCGCAGCATCGGCGTCGAGCGCGTCATGTGGGGCAGCGACTATCCCCACGACGAGGGAACCCACCCCCACTCGCGCGAGTCGCTGCGCCGCACCTTCGCCGGCTGGTCGCCCGACGAGCTGCGGGCGGTGCTCAGCGGCACCGCTGCCGAGGTCTATGGCTTCGACCTCGACGCCCTGGCCCCGATCGCCGCCGAGCACGGCCCCACCCTCGCCGAGCTGGCGACCCCGCTCACCGAACTACCGGACAACGCGAGCCCGGCGTTCACCAGGGCGTGACCCATGGGGTCAGACCCCGCTTTCCCGCTTTTCGAACCATGAGTGACCCCGGGCGGTGGAGCAACCGAGAAAGCGGGAAAGCGGGGTCTGACCCCACCTACCTCGTGCGGGCGCGGAACCGGGTGACCATGTCGCCCAGGAGGTCCTCGGCCTCGGCAGGGTCGGCGGGCACCGGGACGAGCATCCGGAAGTCGGTGGCGCCGGCCTCGTGGAGCGCGGGCACGCCGTCGAGGGTGGCGTCGAGATCGATCGTCCCGTCGTCGGCGCGCGCCGCGGCGACGTTGGCGACCACGCCGATGCCGGCGGGATCGCGATCGTGGGCCGCGACGGCCTCACGCATGCGGGGAATGGACTCGGCCAGGTCGGCGGCGTCGGCGCCCCACGGGATCCACACCGAACCGAAGCGGGCCAGCCGTGCCATCGATCGGGGCTGCACCGTGCCGCTGACCCAGATGGGTGCGCCACCACCGGCGGGCTTGGGGTACTGGTGGATCCCGTCGAACGAGAGCGTCGCGCCGTGATGGGTGGCCCGATCGGTGGTCCAGAGCGTCGTGAGGATCTCGAGCGTCTCGTCGAGCAGGGCACCGCGCCGGGAGAAATCGAGGCCCGCGGCGTCGTACTCGGCACGCTGCCACCCCACGCCGACACCGAGATCCAGGCGGCTCGCCGACAGGACGTCGATGGTCGACACGGTCTTGGCCAACACCACCGGGCGCCGCAACGCCGCCAGCAGGATGTTGGTGCAGAACCGCACCCGCGTCGTGATCGCCGTCAGGTGGGCGATGGTCGTCAGCGGATCGAGCCAGTGGCCGTCGGGGCCGGTGGGTTGGCGCCCGCCGGCAGTGCCGCCCTTCGCGGGATCGCCGTAGGCGTCGAGCTCCTCGCCGAACACGACGTGATCCGACAACGCCAGGCGGTCCAGCCCGACACGGTCGGCGATGCGCGCCAGCTCGATCATCGGCTCCCACCCGACCGGATCGTCTGCGAAGCTGCGCAGCGTGAGGGAGATCTGGGGAGTCGTCGCATCGGTGGCCGTCATGGACGGCATCGTAGGAGACGGCTGCTGTACGACGAGGAGAGGCCGCGATGACCACCGCCGATGAGCCGACGGGAGCCGCCGCCTGGCAGCCGGTGCTCGACGACCTTGCCGAGCGCCGCCGTGGGGCCGAGGCGATGGGCGGCGAGGAACGTCTGGCCCGGCGCCGTGCCCGCGGCAAGCTCGACGCCCGCGAGCGCATCGCCACCCTGTGCGATCCCGGCAGCGTCGTCGAGATCGGTCGCCTGGTCGGCGATCTCCCCGCCGATGGTTTCGTGGCCGCCCTCGGCCTTATCGACGGCCGGCCCGTCGCCGTCGGATCGGAGGACTTCACGGTCGCCGGCGGTTCGATCGGCGCCGGCGGCTCGGCGAAGCGCTACCGCCTCGCCGAGCTCGCAGGCCAGGAGCTCATGCCACTGGTCATGCTGCTCGAGGGCGCCGGTCATCGCCCGCCGATGCCCGACGACCCGCCCACACGGCGGGCACCGGGCGACCTCGGCGCGATGGCGGATCTGTCGGGCGTGGTCCCGATGGCCACCGCGGTGTTGGGCCCCTCGGCGGGCCACGGCGCCCTTGCTGCCCCGTTGGCCGACTTCACCGTCATGACCCCCGATGCGTCGATCTTCGCTGCCGGCCCACCCCTGGTGAAGGCCTCGATCGGCGAGGACGTCACGAAGGAGGATCTCGGCGGGCCCACCGTCGCGCTGGCCAGCGGATTGATCCACAACCTGGCCGACGACGATCGCGACGCCCTCGACCAGATCCGGCGCTGGCTGGCGTACCTGCCGTCGTCGTGCCACGCGCCCCCGCCGAGCCTCGAGCCGACCGACGGGCTGCGCCCGGTTCCCGAACTGCTCGATCTCGTGCCCCGCAACCCGCGCCAGGCCTACGACATGGCCGAAGTCATCGACGTCGTCGTCGACCACGGATCGTTCTTCGCGATCGGCGAGCGGTTCGGGCCGTCGATGCTGTGCGGATGGGCCCGCCTCGGCGGCCATGCCGTGGCCGTGCTCGCCAACCAGCCACGGCATCTGGCGGGTGCCATCGACGCCGACGCCGCCGACAAGGCCACCGCCTTCCTCGGAGTGGCGGACGCGTTCGGGGTGCCGCTGATCCTGCTGACCGACAACCCGGGGGTGCTGGCGGGAACCGCAGCCGAGCGTTCGGGCATCCTGCGTCATGCGGCGGCGATGTACGCGGCGCAGCGGCGGTTCCGCCACCCGAAGTTCCAGGTGACGTTGCGCAAGGCCTACGGCTTCGGCAGCACGGCGATGGGCATGAACCCCTTCGACGGTCAGACCCTCAACCTGGCGTTCCCCGGCGTGACGTTCGGTGCGATGCCTGCCCGCGGTGCCGATGACGCCACAGGAGCCGACGAAGCGGGCCGCGTCGCGCTGCGCACTGCCGAGCTGGCGTCGGGCTACCGGTCGGCGGCGGGCATGAGCGTCGACGACCTGATCGATCCGAGCGAGACCCGTGACATGTTGCTACGGGGACTCGCGATGGCCCGACCGCGCTGAGGGGCCGCGCGGATCCGTGCGAGTCGGCGGATCCCGGCCTGCGTCAGCTGCGAGCCGACGCGATGCGGGCAGCCTCGGCCATCGTCGGCTGCCACGAGGCCATGACGGCGTCGGTGGCGTCGATGATGGATGCCACCTTGGCGAGCTGCTCGGCGGTGCCCGCCAAGACGGCGAAGTCGCCGGCGAGTTCGGTGAAACGGTGATGGACGCGACCGTGGTGGCGGCGCAGTGCGGCGAGGTCGATGCGGGTCCCGACGATGGCCTGCGCCGTCTCCTCGTCGTGGACACGTCCACCCAGCAGGCGGTCGAGTGCCCGCACGTCGGATGCCACCGTCAGGCTGTGCTCGAGGAGCTCGTCGAGGGGATCGGCGAGCGCTTCGGCGGCGCGCTCGGCCAGCGACTGTTGGTGCTCGATGGGCCACGTGGGCATCTCGGCGGGCACGCTGCTGCGCTCGTCGAAGAAGCCGATCTGGCTGCCGAGGGTGGCAACGTCGGATGCGAGACGGGCGAACCCGGACTCGACATCGGTGAAGACCACGGGCCCGGCGCCACCGCTGGCTGGGGCGACGGCTTCGAGGGGGCGTTTCGGCACCGAGGTCCCGTTGGAGGCGGCGGGCACCGGCGCACGGGTGTCCTCTCCGCGGGTGACCGCGGGCTCGGGCTCGACCACGACGGGATCCGGCGCAGCGACGACGGGCTCGACGGCGACAGGCTCCGGCGCTGGAGCGAAGGGCGCAGCGGCGACGGGCTCGACGGCGACGGGCTCGACCACGACGGGCGCAGCGGCACTGTCGGTCGTCTGGTCGTAGAGGCTCGGTGCAGGTGCGCCGTCGCCCGCAGCGGGCTCGGCCACGACGGCGGGTGCCTGCTGTGGCTCGTCGGCGGTGATCTCGGTCTCGTCGAAGTCGGGATCGGGGTAGAAGTCCGAGGTCGCCGTGGACGGGGTGCTCACGGCGGGGACCATCGTGGCCGCCACGGCGTCGCGCTCTTCGCGACGGGCCTTGGCATCGCTGCGACGGAACAGCTTGCGCCGGTTCCGACGGTGCCCCGAGCGCGACGGTGCCCACAGTGCAGACCCGACGATTCCCGCGGTCACCACCACGATGAGAACCCACAATGCCGGTTCCCAGTAGGGCGTGACCTCGGCGAGGGTCATGGAGAAGGAGACAGACCGCGCCATATGAGACGAGTTTTCGTGGTCGATCGGGATTCGTCAAGCGCGCTTGGATCACCGGACCCATCGAGAGGCGACCAGCGGGCCTCCCGACGGGTGAACGTGCCCACCGCCATCGGCACCGGGGCCGGGTGCGTCTCCCGTCAGCCGGGCAGCGGCTGGGGCGCCTGGGTCCGTTGGACGAGGTCGACGTCGCCGGGTGACCGTCTCCACGGATCGGCCACCGCAACGGCACGCCGCAGTGCGGCACCGAGATCGGCGAGCAGGTCCACGGTGGGCCGGACGCTCGAGTAGAGCGACGACAGCGACTCGAAGCGCCGAACAAGGCGCTCGACCGACATCTGCGCCCGGACGAGGTCGACGGCGAGGTCGGCGGCGGTGCTGTCCATGGCCACGAAGAACCCGACAGGGAGGCCGATGCGGTCGAGCTCACCGTGCACCTCGGCGCGGGCCCGGTGGCCGCGGTCGACGTCGAGGGCCACGGTCTCGGCCAGACGATGCGCCCGCTCGAGATCCGAGGCGATCATGGCCGCCATCTGATCGACGAGTGCGACCTGCTGTGACGCCGGGCGCGCCGGGAGGTCCTCGGGCACCGCCGATGCCGAGCCCACCGCATCGATGATGTCACCGAGGGTGTCGACGTCGGAGCGCAACGACGCCAGACCATCCTCGACGATGGCGGCGAGCTCGGCGGCTCCGAGGCCGCTGGGGTGCGGGGCGCGCCGGGCGTCGGAGCGCTCCGGATGGGCGGGCGCGACCACGGGCGGAGCTCCCGACGACCGGGTCGGCGCTGCCTGGGACGGCACCGCCGCGGCGGTGTCGGCGAAGCCAACGGCAACGTCGGGAGCGGGACCGGGAGCAGGGGTAGGGGCAGGATCGTTGCCGACCAACAGGGCGGAGACCGCGTGGCTGTCGGTGCGGGGACCGGCCGAGACGGCGCTCGTCATCCCCCGGCCGCCGGTCGAGCGCCGCCACAGGACGCACACCAGCACTGCGATGGCGGCCACGACGGCGCAGATCACCACGAACCCCGTGGTGTAGGACACGGCGACGGTGAGGGTGGGGGTTCCGAGCGGAGGCGTCATCGGCCCGACGGGCGCGATGGCGCGAGGAAGAACCTGTTGGTCACCCCGCGCTCCGGCTTCATCGGTTGGGGAGTCTTTCGGCCCATCGGGTCGCCGTCAAGCCCTTCGTTTGCAGGTGGACGGGCGAGATGCTATTCGACGCCGCGCCGGCTGGTGCGGAAGACTCGTGGACGTGTCCGGCGATGGTGCCCTCGACGACGTCCGCCGGTTGCTGCTCGAGCGGTTCCCGCTGGTCGGCGATCATCCCGATGTCGCCGGGCTGCTGCGCGATGCCGATGCCCTTGCCGCTCTCGGCCCTGCGCTGGTGGCGCACTACCGGGAGGCCGGTATCACCGCGGTCGTGGCTCCCGAGGCTCGGGGACCCGTCCTCGGGGCACTCGCCGCGGTCTCGCTGGGTGTGGGTCTCGTCGTGGTGCGAAAGGATCCGGCCAATCACCCCGGCGCCGACCTCAAGGTCCGTTCCGAACCCACGTGGCGGGGCGCGCCGATCGACTTCCAGGGCCGCTCGTTCGATCTCGACCCGTCGGATCGGGTGCTGATCGTCGACGACTGGATCACCACGGGCAGCTCGATCCGTGCCGTCGCCGCCGTGGTCGGTCAGATCGGCGCGACGGTCGTCGGGGTGTCGGTGCTGGTCGACAAGGCCGAGCCGGCGACACTCGTCGAGTTGGACGTCCGGGCGCTCGTGCGCTTCTCCGACATCGGCCGCGGCGCCCCGGCGTGAGCGAGTACGGTCCGGCCACATGACCGGAACGAGGGGCGAAGAGGATCATCGTGAGTGACGAGAGCTACGAGGACCTGACCGAGTGCGGCTTGAGCGAGGAGCTCGAACACGAGCTCGTGCACACCCAACGCGAGTGCACGTTCATGTGGACCAACAAGGCCGGGGAGGCCTTCGGCGTGATCATGTCGTACCTGCCCAAGGACGGGAAGCTGTGGCTGACCGCCGCCGAACGCCGGGCCCGCATCTCGGCGATCCGGCGGTTCCCGAGGGCATCGGTGTGCATCAACTCCACGGGCACCGCGCTGGGCACCGGCAAGACCGTCACCTACAAGGGCACGTGCACCGTCCACGACAGCCGAGAGGTGAAGGACTGGTTCTACCCCGAGTTCAGTGACTATCTCCGCCCCGACAACCCCGACGCGGCCCGTGCGTTCCAGGCGTTCCTGGATTCGCCGGCGCGCGTGGTCATCGAGTTCGAGCCCGACTACCGGTTGAGCTTCGACAGCAAGCTCATGTGGGCCCGCTCGCCCGAGGCGGCGAAGAAGTGAGCGCCGAGGGATCCGTCACGGGGCGCCTCGCCGGCAAGGTCGCCGTCATCGTCGGTGGTGCCACCGGGTTCGGCCTGGCCTGCACACAGCGCTTCAGCGCCGAGGGAGCCCGGGTCGTGGTGGCCGGTCGCCGGCTCGAGCTCGCCGAACAGGTGGCCGCCGACGCCGGCGGTTGGGCCACCACCTGCGACGTCACCGACGACGACAGCATCCAGGCGCTCGTGGCCGAGGTGCTCGAGCGCGAGGGAACCATCGACGTCGCCATCAGCTTCGCCGGGTACCAGGAGTCCATCTCGCTGCGGGATCTGACGCCCGAGAAGATGGCGCCGATGATCGACGTCCAGTTCAGCGGGGCGATGTACTTCATGCGCCACCTGGCCAACGCCATGGCCGCTCACGGCGGCGGCAGCCTCATCAACATCTCGTCGACGACGGCGCACCGCCCGGTGGTGGGACACATCGCGTACGCGGCGTCGAAGGCCGGTATCGAATACGCCACCCGGGTGGCGGCGCTCGAGTACGGCCCCGACCAGGTGCGCATCAACTGCATCGCACCGCATCTGATCGAGACCGAGATGACCGCGGCGATCTTCCAGCACAAGCTGCCCATCGAGGCCATCAAGCTGCAGACCCCGCTGGGGCGGATGGGCACGCCGGAGGACATCGCCAACTGTGCGTTGTTCCTGGCCAGCGACGAGGCCAACTACATCAGCGGTCAGATCATCGTCGTCGACGGCGCCAACAGCACTCAGAAGCTGCCCACCGCCCGCGACTACGAGATGCTCGCCACGGTGCGCCCCGACCTGTTGCAGTAACCCATGGGGTCAGACCCCGCTTTCCCGTTTTCTCACACGCAACGAGGGTCCGGCGGCGGGGTCTGCGGAAAGCGGGAAAGCGGGGTCTGACCCCACCGCCCCGGGCCGGTGACGGGGGTCACGACTACGCTCGGCGCCATGGCCTTCGCGTTCGAGATCCAGCCGATCACCGCCTCCGACGAGGAGCTGCGCGCCATCCTCGCGCTCGCCGATCTGCCGCCGCTGCTGCCGGCGCTGGCGCACACCCTCGGCGACCTGTCGCTGCTCGATCCCGACCTGCGGCTCGATCCGGCATTGACCCTCGAGGAGCAGGGCGGCTGGACCGCCGAGCAGCAGGAACGCTGCCGCGACCTCGCGTTCGACGCGCTCGTCCGCTACCGGGACGCGGGCTGTCCGGCCACGCCGCCGCTCAGCGACGCGGATCGTCACGCCATCATGTGCTGGCTCACCGGCGACGAGCTCGAGGGGTCGTTCCTCGCGATGCTCACCGAGGAACTCGCCGTCGAGGGGTCCGATCCCCGGGCCACCGACTGGCGCGTCGACGACATCGCGCCCGACACGGCCATGCGCGTGGCGGTCATCGGCGCCGGGATGTCGGGGCTGTTGGCGGCGTACCGCCTACGCCAGGCCGGTGTCGAGGTCGTCGTCATCGAGAAGAACCCCGACCTCGGCGGCACCTGGTTCGAGAACACCTACCCGGGCTGCCGGGTCGACGTCTCCAACCACGTCTACTGCTACTCGTTCATGCAGAAGCCCGACTGGCCGGAGTTCCATTCGAGCCAGGGCGTCCTGTTGGAGTATTTCAACGACTGCGCCGACGAGTGGGGCGTGCGTGACGCCGTCCGGTTCTCCACCGAGGTGACCTCGTGTGTGTGGGACGACGACGCCTCTCTCTGGACCCTCGAGCTGGTGGGCCCCGACGGCGAGTCGACCCTGGACGCCAACGTCGTCGTGTCGGCCGTCGGCCAGCTGAACCGGCCCGCGTATCCCGACATCGAGGGCCGCGACTCCTTCGCTGGGATCACCTGGCACAGCGCCCAGTGGGACCACGACACCTCGTTGGCCGGCAAGCGTGTCGCGGTCATCGGCACGGGCTGTTCGGCGATGCAGTTCATCCCCCACGTCGCCGAGGCGTCCGAGCACCTCACGGTGTTCCAGCGCACCCCCAACTGGTTGATGCCCCGGCCCGAGTACCACTCGACGTTGCCCGATCATCTGCTGTGGCTGTTCACCCATGTGCCCCACTACGCGAGCTGGTTCCGCCTGCGTCTGTTCTGGCGCAGCCACGAGGGCCTGCTGCCGCGCCTGGCCGTCGATCCGGCGTGGGAAGGCGACCTCGAGGAAGCGGTCAGCGCGTCGAGCCTCGAGCTGCGCCAGCTGTTGACCATGTACCTGCAGGCGGAGTTCGCCGATCGCCCTGATCTGCTCGACAAGGTCGTGCCGAACTATCCCGTCGGGGCCAAGCGGTTCGCGGTCGACAACGGCATCTGGGCCCGCACCCTCAAGCGCGACGACGTCGTGTTGGAGACGACGGCCATCGCGTGCATCACGCCGTCGGGGATCCGCACCGTCGACGGCGTCGAGCACGAGGTCGACGTCATCATCTACGGCACGGGGTTCCAGGCGTCGTCGTTCCTGACCCCGATGAAGGTCGTGGGGCGTAGCGGTGTGGATCTGCACGACCAGTGGGACGGCAACGCCCGGGCGTATCTGGGGTTGACCAGCCCGAACTTCCCGAACTTCTTCTACATGTACGGGCCCAACACCAACATCGTGATCAACGGGTCGATCATCTACTTCTCGGAGTGCGAGGCGCACTACATCGCGCAGTCGGTGCGGTTCCTGCTGGAGCACGACCTGGCCGCGATGGACGTCCGCCCCGAGGTGCACGATGCGTACAACGAACGGATCGACGCCGGCAACGCCGTCATGGCGTGGGGGGTGTCGGGTGTGAGCAGCTGGTACAAGTCGAAGTCGGGGCGGGTGGCCCAGAACTGGCCGTTCTCGCTGCTCGAGTACTGGGACCAGACCCGCGACGTCGACCCCGCCGACTACGAGACCTGGTAACCGATCGGATCGTTCCTGCGAAATCTGGGACTTTGCGCGCAGCAGGTGCGCGCAAAGTCCCAGATTTCGGCGGGAGGCGGGGCGGGCTGCGGCGGCGGGTGGTTACTTGACGGCGTAGACGACGTCGGTCAGGTCGGCCGTGGCCGCGGGGTCGATCATCGGCTCGTCGTCGAACACCGATGCGAGGAAGCGGAGCGCGAAGGTGTTGGTGAGCTCCTGCACCCGATCGATGGGCATGTCGCCCTCGGCGCAGCCGGCCACGGCGAAGTTCTCGATGACGGCGAGCACAGGGGCGCTGAGCTCCTGGCCGGCCTCGGCGGCGGCCTGGTAGTCGCACACGTCGGTGAAGCTCTGGTGTTCGGCGGCCACCAGTTCCAGCCGGTAGTGGGGATCGCTGGCGGTGAGCTCCCACGCCCGCTCGACGTTCGGTTCGACCGGGGTGGTCTTGTCGTCGGTGCCGACGATCACCAGCGCCGGGACGCCGACGGCTGCGAGCTGGTCGTCGGTGAGCAGCGCCGGGCCCTCGCGGCCGCCGACGGCGGGCGCCAGCGGGATGATGGCGTCGACGCGCTCGTCGGCGGCGATGGCGCCGGCCGGGGTCTCGTAGCCCGACACCACGGCGTAGGTCGTGAACCCGCCGAAGGAGTGCCCCGTGACGGCGATGTGCTCGGCATCGACCGCTGCGGCGAACGCTCCGGCCTCGGGGTCGGCGGGATCGGTCATGGCGTCGATGACCGCGATGACGTCGGCCGGACGGGTGGCCGCGATCAGTCCGGTGTCGTCCTCGGTGCCGAGGAACTGCTCGACGGCGGTGTTGCCGGTGTGGTCGGGCGCGACGACGACGTGGCCGTGGCTGGCCAGGGTCTCGGTGTAGTCGGAGTGGATGTAGCGCAGGCCGCCCGAACCGTGTGAATACACGACGAGCGGGAAGGGCCCGTCGCCGGCGATCTGATCGGCCCCGGCGTCGACGGCACGAGCCGACAGGAACGAGTCGCCGGTGATGAACGTGTAGCGGGTGGATTCGGCGTCGAGGCCGGCCTCGACGGGGAACCACAGCTGCAGGGTGAGCGGCCGGTCGGTGTCGGCATCGATCGTGACGGTGGCCGAACCGACCCCGTAGGGACCGTCGCCGATGAGCTCGAGCGGCTCGGGCTCGGCGGTCGGCTCCGGCGTGGCCGTCGGCTCGGTCGTCTCTGCTGTGGCCTCGGACTCGGCCCCGGCCTCGGCGTCGTCGGCGGGAGTCGCAGTGGCGGCGGGCGCCTCTGCGGCCGCCTCGGGGGCGATGTCGCTGTCGGAGGTGCCGCAGGCAACGACGAGGAGGGCCACGAGGATCACGAGCAGGGTCGAACGCATCGGCGCATCCTGGCACGGTCGTATCGGGTTCGACGGATCCTCGGCGGCACCCGTCGGCCCGTGTGACTTCGTCAGCCGAGCCGGGTGCGAAATCTGGGACTTGTGCCGACAGAAGTCCGGCACGAGTCCCAGATTTCGGCGAGGGCCTAAGCTCGGCGACCGTGACTGGCACCGACGAACCGACCACCGACGAACCGATCCATCTGGGTATCACCGAGACCGGCGAGGGGCCGACGGTGGTGTTCACCCACGGCTGGGTCGACGACCGCACCGTGTGGGACGGCGTCATCGCGCAGCTCACCGACGCGTCGGCGGGTGCGACGGCCCACTGCGTGTCGTGGGATCTGCGCGGCCACGGCGAGTCCGATGCGCCGCCACCGGGCAACTACAGCCGCGAACACGCGCTGGCCGACATGGAGCGGGTCGTCACTGCAGCCGGAACCCCGTGCGTCCTCGCCGGCCACTCCCTCGGCGGGTACCTGTCGCTGGCCTACGCGCTGTTGCATCCCGACCAGGTCGCCGGCCTGATCCTCGTCGCCGCCGGCCCCGGTTTCCGCAAGGACGAAGCCCGCGAGCAGTGGAACGCCTCGGTGGATGCGTCGGCGGCGAAGCTCGAACTGCCCGAGGGCAGCGAGGTCATCTCCAAACACGTCGACAGCTGGGTGATCGATCACCTGAACGACATCACGGCGCCGACGCTGGTCATCGTGGGCGAACACGACAAGCGGTTCGCAGCATCGGCCGCTGTTTTCGAGAAGAACCTCGACGTGCGCTCGAGTGTCGTCGTTCCCGCTGCCGGTCACTCGGTCCATCGCAAGGCGCCCGAACCAGTGGCCGCGACCATCCGCGCATTTCTGACACCCGACGGCGGATAGCGGTGTGCTGAAGAACTGCTGTGCTGAGTCGGTTGGGCTTTTCTGCAACCTGCTCGTACCGGAAACGGCCGGTCGGATCATCGAGCCCTCTGTTGGTCCGCCCGAGATCAACAATAGATAAACTCTCGCTCCTTGGTGGAAGTCCGCATCGAACGAGGCGGAACCGAGAGGGGACAAACGAAGTGGACTTCGACGGGGCACCGTTCATCGAGCCGTCGCCGGACGAGGACGCCTGGGAAGCGTTCATCGTTCTCGCTCTGGACCGCCTCGGCGAGGACCGGTCCGATGGCATCACCAACGCGGCGCTGGCCGAGGTCGAACGCATCGTCGGCCATCAGCTGCCGTTGGAAGTGGGGATGCTGTTGGTGATGGGCCAGCCCGAGACCCCGCCGTGGGTGCAGTGGGACAAGGATCCCGCCGGGACGTGGGCCGCCTGGTGCGGATCGCTGGTCGACGGGATCGTCGACGCCGTCGAGGACGGTCTGTGGCTTCCCGCGTGGGGGGCCACTCCTGGTGGACCCGACGCCGCTGCGAAGCGGCGGGCGGTTGTGGCCGAAGCGGTGGAGGCGTCGCCGCTGTTCCCGCTATGGGGCAGGTGTGCGGTGCCGCTGACGATCGCGCTCGGCAAGGAGTCCAACGACGGCAACCCGGTCCTGTCGGTGCATGGTGCCGACGTCGCCGTCGCGGGCGTCGACCTCGCCGCCTGGATGCAGAACCGGTTCGGCATCCCCCTGCCCATGTGGCAGCCCGACACCGACCGCCGTTTCCCCTTGTGGAGCGACCTGGTCGACCGCACCTTCGACCCCACCTGAGCCACGCCCCGTTCGGCCCGGTGGAGCAGCCGGCCAAGAAACCCAGCAGGGCAGACCAACCGGGGCGGCACCCGTCGGCGCTCCGCGCCGCCCCCGAGACGGCGACGCACCCCGGTGGGTCACTTGGGCACCCCCTCGGCCGCCTCGGCGCGACGCCGCAGCTGCGCAGCCCGCCGACACCAGCCGGCGACGTACTTGGGGAACCGACCGTGAGATGACCCCAACCCAGGGATCCCGGCGCCAGCCCGCCGGAGACGAGCCGGCCAAGAGATCTAGTGCTCGGGGGCGTCGCAGTCGTGGCACTCGAGCTGGAGGGTGGTGTGGGCGACGCCCAACCGGTCGGCGAGGCGGGCGGACACCTGATCGATGGTGGCCTGGGCTTCGTGCAGCGACTGGGCGCCGTCCACGACGACGTGGGCCGTGACGCTGACCTTCCCGCCGCCCAGGGGCCGGCTGTGGACGTGGTGGACATCGGTGACACCACCGAGATCCGCGAGGGCGTCGCGGATGGCGTCGGGGGTGACGGTGGCCGGTGCACGGTCGAGGAGTTCGTCGACGGCGTTGCGGGCGAGGCGCCAAGTGGCGTGGAGGACCAGCGCCGAGAGCAGCAGCGAGGCGAGCGGGTCGATGCCATCCCAACCGCCGGCGGTGAGGACGAGGCCGGTTGCGACGACGATGACCGAGCCGGCCAGGTCGGTGAGCAGGTGCAGGCGGGCGGCCTCGACCGACAGCTGGTGGCCGTGGCCGACAAGGAGCACGCTGCCGCCGTTGACGGCGATACCGGCCAGGCCGATGGCGATGACGCCGGCGCCGGAGACCTCGGCGGGTTCGCGGAGGCGTTCGACGGCCTCGAGGACGATCCAGCCGACCGACACGAGCAGCAGGACGGCGCTGAGCAGACCGCCGAGAGCGTCGGCCTTGCCCCAGCCGAAGGACATCTGGTCGTCGGAGGGGCGGAGGGCCAGCGTCAGCGCGATCAGCGCGGTGACGAGGCCGAGAGCGTCGACGACCTGATGGGCGGCGTCGGCGAGCACAGCGACGGATCCGAGTGCGAGGCCCACGACGACCTGTACGACGGCGAAGCCCACGTTGATGCCCGATGCGACACCGAGGCGCGTGACGGAGGTGTCACCGTCGTGGGTGTGGGCACCCTGACCGCGGGCGCCGTCGTCATGCGCTCCCATCCGTCCGACCGTACCCCTCGAAAGCCGAGAGCCCGAGAGGCATTGGACCGCACAAGAGCTCAGCACAAGGGGTCAAGTCGTACTTTCGACCAACTCCGAGCGGGCGGGCAGGGGAGGCCAGAGAGCCAGAGTTGGTTGAAAGTACGACTTGACCCCAGCGGTTCAGATCCCAGCGTTTCAGCGCGCTCGGTCGATCCAGTCGTCGAGACCGTCGATGGCCTGGGTCGCGATGACCACCAGCTGCGTGGTGTCGGGGACGGCGCCACGCCAGGCCATGACCTCGATGCGGCGGCCGGCGAGCTGGACGAGTTCGACCACCGTCGAGCCCTCGTCGTCGGCGACGGGAACGAAGCCCTTCACCCGCACCACGGCCTCGGGGGCTTCGCCGAGCCACGTCTTCCACTCCGAGCGGAGACGCGGTGTCGTCATCTCGACGGTGGCGACGCGGTGGTGGGCATGCCCGGCGGCTCCGTCCCCCGCAACGGTGCCGTCGGCGCGGCGGGCGTCGCCCAGGGCCGCCAGGCGGGCCGGGTCGGGTGTGGTGATGCCGTCGACGATGACCGCCGCGTCGGTCACGACGGGGGCGACGGTGACGTCGCCCATCCAGCCGGTGAGGTCGGCGATGACACGGTCGGGGTCCTCGGCGAGGTCGAGCCGGGTCAGCAGGACGACATCGGCTCCGGCGAGTTGGGCCCGGACGGTCTCGCCGACCCACTGGTCGTCGGCCCTGCTGACCACCGTCTCGGCGTCGGCGAGCACGACGACGGTGTCGAGCACGAACCCGGGCGTGCGGCCCCACTGGGCCACCTTCCAGGGGTCGCCGACGCCGCTGACCTCGACGACGACGTGGTCGATGCCACGCCCGGGTTCGCGTAGGCGGTCGAGCGCACCGAGGAACCCGTCGGCCAGCGAACAGCACACGCAGCCGTTGGTGAGGCCGATGGTGTCACCGTCGGTCTCGGCGACGAGGGCGATGTCGACGCTGATCTCGCCGACGTCGTTGACGATGACCCCCAGCCGGCGGCCCTTCGGGTCGGCGAGCAGCCGGTTGAGCAGGGTGGTCTTGCCGGCGCCGAGGTAGCCGCCCAGCACGGTGAGCGGGATCGGCGCCCCGGAGTCGCGACGCGGCGGCGCAGCCGGCGGGGATCGGCGGAGGAAGCCCATGGTCGGCGTCCTCAGCCGTCGGCCGGCGACCAGCGGCCGCCCAGCATCGTGCCGCGTACGGGGACGTCGCGTAGTTCGGTCGGCTCGACGGCCAGGGGGTCGCCGCCGAGCACGACGAGGTCGGCCCGTTTCCCGGGGGCGATCGTGCCGATCTCGTGGTCCATCTTCAGCTGGTAGGCGGCGCCGACGGTGACGGCACGCAACGCGTCGAGGACGCCGATGCGTTCGTCGGGTCCGAGGACGTCGCCGGTCGCGGTGATGCGATTGACGGCGCACCACGCGACGTGGAGCGGGCCCAGCGGGGTGACGGCTGCGTCGGAGTGCATCGACAGGGCCACACCGTGGCGCAGGGCGGTGGCCGCGGCGTTCATGCGGGCGGCGCGATCGGGTCCGACGGTGATGTCGCGGTGCTGATCGCCCCAGTACCAGAGGTGGTTGGAGAACAGGTTGGCGGCGACGCCGAGGGTGGCCATGCGCCGGTACTGGGCGTCGGAGGTGAGCTGACAGTGCTGCACCGTGTGGCGGTGATCGAGTCGAGGAGACCGGGCGAGCACGGCTTCGACGGCGTCGAGGAAGACGTCGACGGTCTCGTCGCCGTTGCAGTGGCAGTGCACGGTGAGCCCGGCGTCGTGGAACGCCTGGAGCCGGGGTTCGACCTGTTCGGGCGGGAAGAGCCACAGCCCGTTGGGTCGGTCGCCGAGGTAGCCGGGGGCCTTGAGCCGGGCGGTGAAGCCCTGGATGGAGCCGTCGAGGACGAACTTGACGTGGCCGAAGCGCATCTTGTCGGTGCTCTGAGCCCGGCGGGCGACGACGGTGCCGGCATCGGCGGCGAGGTCGCCGGAGCCACCGAAGCCGGGGTTGTGGAACATCGACACCCGGGTGGGGAAGTCGTCGCCGTCGACGATGCGCAGCCACCGGTCGACCACCTCGTCGGCGACGATGGACGTGCTGCCGAGGTCGGTGATGGTGGTGATGCCGGCGTTGCGGGCGAGGCGACCGAAGTTCTCGACGGCCTGGTCGGTGCGCAGCCCGGCGAACAGCCGCCGGAAGGCGTCGCCGGCCAGTGACATCGCGGCGGGTTCCTGGAGCTCGCCGATGGGTCGGCCGTCGCCGCCCTTGGGCACGCCCTCGACGGGGGTGTCGGCGTCGATGCCGGCGATGTCCATGCAGGCGGTGTTGACGGTGGCCAGGTGGATGCTGGCGTGGAGCACGAAGACCGGCCGCCGCGTCGACACCCGGTCGAGGTGGGTGGCGACGAGGCGCTCGCCGGCGAAGTAGATGGGGTCGAGGCCCCAGGCGCACAGGGGTTCGTCGGGATCGGCGAGCGCGGCGTCGGCCTCGCGGAGGCGGTCGAGGACGTCGTCGATGCTGCGACATCCGGGCCAGAGCCGGCCGTCGGGGTCGGTGCGGTCGAACCACCCGCAGTAGGTGAACTGCCAGAGCGCGCCCTCGAAGCTGTGGGCGTGGGCCTCGACGAAGCCGGGAAGGATGACGTCGTCGGCGAAGCGGTCGTCGATGGTGGGCGTGCCCCACACCGACAGCTCGTCGATGGTGCCGACGCCGAGGATGCGCCCGTCGGCGACGGCGACCGCCTCGGCGGTGGGCCGGGTGTGTTCGAGGGTGTGCACCGCACGGGCCGGGTAGATGGTGGGGTTGGTCGCCATAGGCCGACGAGCCTGGCACATCGGGCTCGGGTCGCGCGTCGGGTCGATCCGGCTCTCAGGGCGTTGCGGCGTTCCCAGCGGCGATCGCCGGCGTCGCTCGTGCTGCGTCGAGGCGCAGGACGTTCGGTACCGGCTCGACGATCGACATGAGGGCGTAGGCGATGCCGGCCAGGCCTCTGAACAACGTTGGACTGGCTACGTCGATACCGGCATCGGTGACGAGACGCCCGGTCTTCCAACCAGCGACGAGATGGTGTGTCGCCTCGGCGGCCATCGCACGGGCCCCGTGGTCCGCGAGCGCGACGAGGCGTCCTGCTGTTCCACAACAGAGCCGGTCGACCGGACCCCACGAGTTGGAAGACGCAACGGCATTCGCCGCCGCTCGGTCGTCGATCCCCGAGCTCTCGAGCCCGATGCCACCATGGCCGTTGGCCGCGATCAGGTAGCCGGCAGTGCCCCAGCACCAGCTGAGATCGGGGAGCATCCGGCCGTGCTCTCGATGGACTCGTCCGGGAATGCAGTCGCGCTCGGCGATACGGCTGCGCTGGACGTCGAACAGGTGCCGCGCCGTTTGTTCGGCGAGCGAGCCGGGAGCGGCCGCCCGGAGGAGCGCCAGCGAGATCCCGAAGCTGCCATGCGCCATGCTCAGCCGGTGATGTGCAGGCGCCATGCCGATCTCGTCGCGGCGTTGGATCTCGGCCGCCACGGCGTCGGCGCACGCCGCCACCTGTGCGGCCAGGTCCTCGTCGCCGGTCGTGGCCGCGACTGCCTGCGCAGCGAGAACGACACCAGCCCAGCCTCCGATGAGGTCGAGCGAATCGCCCGAGCCGATCGTCAGTTCGTCGGGCAGTGCACGGAGGCGGGCCTGGTTGCACAGCTCTGTATCGCCCAGGTGGCTCCCGGCGACTGCTGCAGCGTACGCCCACCCGCTCGTTCCCGATGCCAGCGCTGCGCCGGCGAGCGGTGTCGAGGCAGGAGCCAGCAGCGCCCACGCATCGGCGAGGCACCGGCGGGCAAAGGCAGCGGTCGTGTCACCGCCGTCGTCGAACCGGCCGGCAGCCAACGCCAGGACGAGTCCGATCCCGGAGGTTCCGTCGTAGAACCCGCCCGTGGTCAGCGCCGGAGATCGCAGGTCGGCACCGGCAGCCGATGCGGCGTGGAGCCATCTGACCCTGCCGTCCACCTCGATGCTGCTCTGGATCAACCGGGCGATGATCTCGGTGGCCGTGTCCCTGGCAGTCACGAGGGCGAGGCGCTCGGAGTCGTGCTCTCCCTGCGGGGTGGGGGGGCGATCGTTCGCCGAGGCCCGATTGGATTCCGCGGCTCCGACCCGGTGTCCTTGCAGCGCGATGCGGATGACGTCGGCCTCGAGGTCTCGGCGGTCGGCGAGCGCACCCAGGCGCCGTTCCACGTCCTCGAGCGGCGGGCACCGGAACATGCCGCCGTGGTCGACGCCACCGAGGCGGACTGTGCCTGCCGCCGGATCGAACCAGAAGGCGGGCACGTCGAGGTCGGCCATCGACGCCCGCTCGTCTTCGATCAGCGCCTCCTGCCAGCGGACACCTCCCGAGCCGGTCGATCCGATGTCGTCGAATGCGCCGGCCCAGTCGGGGCCCCCTTCGAGTGCATCGGCGAAGGCCGCCTCGTCGGTCAGGCAGGCCGGCGACAGGAGCCGTCCGATCACCTCGGTGTAGCGGCTGGTCATGCGGAACAACACCCGGGGACGCACGCCGGCGAGCGCGGGGAGGTCGACTCGTCCGCTCGTGAGCGCCTCGGCTGCTCGCAGGTAGCCGTCGACCACGCCGGCGGTGGGTATCGGCGGGAGCCGACGTTGGTTGCGGAGAGGCACCGGGAGGTTGATGGCTCTGGCCACGGTCATGGGCTGGCGGGCCACATCGATGTCGTCGGTGCCGAGGCCGACCCAGCGTCGCCCCCAGTTGCCGGTCGGGGCACCACCACGGCCGCTCAGGCCGGTTCGGTCGACGCCCACCGGACCGAACCCCAGGATCGAGCCGGGGAGGATCCCGAGGGGTAGGACCGAATCCCGGAAGAACCGCCGTGCTCCTTCGTCTCCGTCGAGTCGACTCGAGTCGAACTGGGGGGTGAGGAGGCACTCGAGGTCGACGACCACCGGCGTTCGTCCCGACGCGATCAGGTTCTCGAGATGGACATCGGAGAGCCCGAGGATCTGACCGACGCAGATGAGCGCCCCGGCTGCGGTGTAGAACCGCTCGACGTCCCCGGGTGGGCAGTCGAGCTCGCTGTCGACCCAGGACATCCATCCATAGGCTCCGGCGTGGGCGCGGTTGTGGCCCGCTGGTGCGATGTCGCCGTCAGGGTCGAGGCGAACGGCGACGACGGGCTGGTTGGTGGCGACATCGGGGATTGCAGGCGCGACGATCGCGAGCGCCTCGACGAACGCGGCCTCTGGCGCCAGGGAGCGAGGCTTGTAGGCGATGCGCCGACCGCCCGCGTCGCGGACACCGATCACGGTCCGGCCCCCGTGGTGGGGATCACCGAGATTGCCCGACACGGCGACGATCCGGTCGACATCGAAACCGAAACCCGCGGCGAGGACCGGACGATCGCGCTCGAGGCGCCGGCCCAACTCGATGGTCGCCGAGATCCACTGCAGCGTCACCGACTGCAGGAGACGATCGAGAACGGGCGCCTCGTCGCGGACGGCGTCCCAGCCGGATTCGACGATGCCCTCGACGAATCGCTCGTAGCCCACAGCGGTCGACCGGAACGCGTCGAGGAGGACGGGGCCTGCGATGGCGGCGAGGCGCTGTTGGAGTTGGTGTTCGGCCAGTCGGGCCAGGGGCTGGAGGGGGCGACCCAGACCGGCGGTCACCGACTCGACGGCCACCTCGAGCCACGGCCCGTAGGCCGAGCCGAAGCCGAGTGTGGCGTCGAGATCGATGCGACGAGTGCGTCGGGTGCGCACCCGGTCGATGAGATCGGTCGTCTCGGCTGATCTCATCGACCCTGCAGTCGTGGTTGCATCGTTCTGGTTCTCAGAACGACGCCTTCAGACCATCGCTGCATTCGTCGGGTCCGGTGCAGACGCAGATGCCGCTGGAGGTGCACAGGTAGGTCTCGGTGTACTTCACGTCGGATGCGGAGAGGACGGGGCCCGGGCCGATCGTTCGTGCCTGGCGGAGATCGAATCGACGCTGACCGAACCCGCTCACCTCCGCCAGGTCGGGATCGTCCTTGCGGATCGGGACGACGAGATGGATGGTGTCGTCGGTCTCGATGTGCACGACGACGTTCATCCCTCCCATGTCGATGGCACCGTCGTCGACCAAGACGTCCTCGATCACCGGCTTGGCTGTCGTGTTGGGGTCGAGCACGAGTCGTTCGAGGAAGCCGGGCTCGGTCTTCACCCGGTGGGCGAGCACGGTTTCGATTGCTTCTTTCGCGGTCACGGTTTCGTCGGACATGAGGATCACCTTTCGAATTCGAATCGACTGGTCGTCGATTCGGCTGCTGCCGGGACGGCGCCGCTCCTCGCCGGTTACAGCGCTCGAGCGCCGCAGCGGTGGGCTCGAAGGAACTACCCTCTCGCCCGCGACGCCGACGCCGCACCGCTACTCCGGGGGATGCAGATGGCCGGGCCACTGGCAGGAATCAAGGTCATCGACTGCTCTGCGGTCATCTCGGGGCCGATGGCGTGCCAGATCCTGGGCGATCAGGGCGCGGAGGTCATCAAGGTCGAACCCATCGCGATGGGCGACATCACCCGCATCGGCGGGTTCCGCGTCGGCGACATCTCGGCCATGTATGCCTCGGCCAACCGGGGCAAGCGGTCGGTGGCGCTCGACCTGTCCAAGGCCGAGGGCATCGAGGCGTTCCTCACGTTGTGCGACGACGCCGATGTCCTCATCCAGAACTTCCGGCCCGGCGCGGTCGACCGCATGGGTATCGGCCCGTCGGTCGTCCATGCCCGCAACCCGGACCTCGTCTACGTGTCGATCTCGGGGTTCGGGCCCAGCGGGCCGTACTTCGACGGGCGGGTGTACGACCCGATCATCCAGTCGATCTCGGGTGTGGTGTCCATCCAGCAGAGCCCGGAGATCCCGATCCCGGATCTGGTGCGCACGCTGGTGTGCGACAAGTCGACGTCGCTGCTGGTGGCGGCGTCGGTGTCCTCGGCGCTCTATGCCCGGGCCATGGGCACCGCCCGGGGTCAGCACCTCGAGGTGCCGATGCTCGACACGGCGCTGTACTGGCTGTGGCCCGACGTGTTCATGGGCCACACGCTCACCGGTGACGACGTCGTGCCGGGTGCGCTCGTCTACCAGATCTACCGGTTGCAACAGACCGCCGACGGCCACCTCGTGTACTTCGCCGCGTCCGACAAGGAGATGATGGGCCTGTTCCAGGCACTCGATCATCCGGAGTGGATGGAGGACGAGCGGTTCTCGTCGCCGACGGCGCGCCAGAACCTCGAGAACTTCCAGGCGCTGGGCCAGCTGCTGCACGCTGCGTTCCTGTCGATCCCCACCGACGAGGCCATGGAGCGCCTGAAGCGCTTCGAGGTCCCCGCCGCGCAGGTCAACACCATCGACGAGGTGTTCACCGATCCCCAGGTGGTGCACAACGAGGCCATCCGTTCGTGGGAGGACCCCCAGGCCGGGCCCGTCCGCATGGCCAAGCCGCCGGTGCGCTGGAGCGACACCGTGCCCGAAACCGACTGGCGTATCGATTCGTTGGGTCAGAGCACCGAAGAGGTGCTGGCGGCCCACGGCTACGACGCCGACCGCATCGCCGCGCTGCGCAGCGCCGGCGTCATCTTGGAGGAGACATCATGACCATCGACATCCCCACCACGCCCGCCGACGTGACCGCGCAATGGGTCACCGCGGTACTGACGTCGACGGGCACCGTCGACGCCGACACGGTGATCGATTCGGTGACGGTGACCGACATCGGCGAGGGCACCGGCATCTTCGGCCAGATCGCCCGCCTCGATCTCGGCTACGGCGCCGGGTCGGGCCCGGAGCGGGTGGTGGTCAAGCTGGCCTGCACCGAGCCGGCCAACCTCGAGGTGGCCTTTGCGTTGGGCATCTACCGGCGGGAGGTCGCCTTCTTCGAGCACATCGGGCCGCACAGCCCCATGCGCACGCCGGTCTGTCACTTCGCCCACATGGGCGACGACGGCCGGTTCGTCATCGTGATGGAGGACCTCTCGTCGAGTTACGACGTCGGCGACCAGGTGGTGGGGATCACCCCCGACGAAGCAGACCTGGTGGTCGAGGAGCTCGCGGCGCTGCATGCCACGTGGTGGATGCACCCCGATCTCGAGGCCCACGACTGGCTGCCGGTGGCCGATGCGCCGCAGTACCTCGCGGCCGTGCCGGGCATCTACCGGGCCGGGATGCCGGTGCTCGAGGCCGAGTGGGCCGACCGGCTGCCGGCCGAGGCGATCGAGATCGCCCGACGCATCGAGCCGATCTTCGAAGACGTCCTGGTGGCCACGGCCGCGCCGCCGTGGACGTTCACCCACGGCGACACGCGGCTCGACAACGTGTTCTTCGCACACGACGGTGGCCGGCCGGCGCTGATCGATTTCCAGCTGTCGCTGCGGGCCCGTGGTGTGGCCGACATCGCGTACATGATCGCGACGTCGATGAACACCGACGACGCCCGCCTGCACTGGGAGCGCATCCTGCGCAAGTGGCACGACGGGCTCGTGGCCCACGGCATCACGGACTACCCGTGGGAGGAGGCGCTCCGCGGCTACCGCGAGAGCGCGCTCTACTACCTGTGCGGGGCGATGTCGTTGATCGGATCGTTCGACACCGGCAACGAACGCGGCGCCGCGATGGCCGAGGCGTACACGACGCGATGCTTCAACCACGTCGTCGACATCGACGCCGCCCAGGTCCTGGACTGAATCGGCGCCGCAGCAATGGGGTCAGACCCCGCTTTCCCGCTTTCCTCTTTCCCGAGAAGCGAGCGAGCCGATTGACCTGAGCCTGAGAAAGCGGGAAAGCGGGGTCTGACCCCAGTCCTCGGGTATACGGTGTAAGTCTCGCTGATGCAGGGCTCGACGACAGGGGATGCCTCCATGACCACGCGCCGCCGACCTCCGGTCTCGGACTGGGCCACCGACTTCGATCACACCGATCCCGAGTACGCCGCGCACGCGCCCGAGATCTGGGCCGAGCTGCGCGAGACCTGCCCGGTGGCCCACACCGAGCGATTCGGTGGCACGTGGCTGCCCGTGCGTCACGCCGAGGTGTCGGCCATCGCCCACGACACCGAGCGCTACACCAGCGAGGGTGTCATCGTCACCGAGCACCGTCCGCCGCGGTCGCGCCCGGTCGGATATGCCCCGCCGATCACGTCGGATCCGCCGTTCCACCAGATGGCGCGGCGGCTGCTGTTGCCGCCGTTCGCGCCCAAGCCGGTGAAGGACCTCGAGCCGTTCACCCGGGAGTACTGCCACCAGCTGGCCGACGGCATCGAGGCTGCGGCCGCGGCCGGCGACGGTGTCGTCGACGCCGCGGTGGGCTACGCGCAGAACATCCCGGTGCGGATCATCGCCCACATGCTGGGGATCCCCGAGTCCGACGGTGACAAGTTCCGCACGTTCATCCACCGCATCATCGAGGATCCGGGCACCGGCGAGGAGGTCGATCCCGAGGACACGCTCGATCACTATCTCGACACCCAGATCGAGGCCCACCGCGACAACGGACGCACCGGCGAGGACGGCGACCTCATCGACTATCTGCTCGACATCCGCGTCGACGGCGAGCCCCTCGACGGCGATCACATCGGCGGCACCATCGGCCTGTTGTTGATCGCCGGCATCGACACCACCTGGTCGGCCATCGGGGCCACGTTGTGGCATCTCGCCCAGCACCCCGACGATGCCCAGCGCCTCCGCGACGAGCCCGAGATCATGGTCTTCGCCATCGAGGAGTTCCTGCGAGCCTACGCCCCGGTCACCATGGCCCGCCTCGTCGCAGAGGATCACGAGCTCGCCGGTTGCCCCCTGAAGGAGGGCGACTGGATGCTGCTGCCGTTCCCGGCGGCCAACCGCGATCCCGAGATGTTCGAGAACCCCGACGAGGTGGTGCTCGACCGCAAGAAGAACCGCCACGGCGCCTTCGGCCTGGGCATCCACCGCTGTCTCGGGTCCAACCTGGCCCGCATGGAGCTGACCGTCGCGGTCGAGGTCTGGCTGGAGCGCTTCGCCGGGTTCGAGCTCGCCGATCCGGCTACCGTGCGGTGGTCGGGGGGCCAGATCCGGGGGCCGCGCGAGCTGCCGGTCCGCATCCTCGACCGATGACCCACACCTGCGGCCCGATCCGCCGTACCACTGCCCTGGGGAGGGTGCCATGAAGATCAACTTCGACCGCGATGCCTGCCAGGGTCACAACCGCTGTTACATGCTGGCGCCCGAGCTGTTCGACGTCGACGACGAGGGCTATGCCATCCTGCTCGTCGAGGGCGAGGTGCCCGCCGAACTCGCCGAGAAGGCGCAGCTGACGGTGGACAACTGCCCCGAGTTCGCCATCACCATCGAGGACTGACCACCGGTTGCGCCGCACCGGCGCATCATCGGGAGTTCATCGGCCTGAAATCTCGGCGACGGTTGCCGATGGCAGGCTGGTCGACGGTCGAACGACCACCCCGGTACCGTTGGGAAGCAATCGGTCGTTTCGACCACGAAGGAGACCGCCATGGGAAGCCTCGGTTCGTCAGAGCTGATCATCATCTTGGTCGTGCTGTTGTTGTTGTTCGGCGGCGCCAAGCTGCCCCAGCTCGCCCGTTCGCTCGGCAGCGCGCAGAAGGAATTCAAAGAAGGCCTGAAGGAAGGCTCCGACGACGAGCCGGCCGAAAAGACCTGATCGTCACGGCCTGATCGTCGCCGTCTGATCTCACCGGCTGCTCGTCAGCCGAGGGTCAGTTGACCTCGCGGGGCCCGTTGGGCTCGCGCCAGCAGCCACACTCGCTGCGCCAGGTCTGACCCCACACCACGTTCTCGACGAGGGTGCGCTTGTCGGGCCCGAACGACCCCAGCCCGCCGCGACGCAGCGGGATGTCGGTCACCGTCTCCATGCCTGCGAGGAACGACTCGCGCGTGAGGTCGGGTCCGGCGGCCTCGAGGCCCTGCTGGAGCGCCAGGGCGATGGTGCACCACACGGTGATGGCTCCGAAGATGGTGTCGCCGTAGACGTAGTCGTAGCCGAGCGTCTCGTTGGTGATGTCGTTGCAGGCCTGCTCGAACGGGGCGGCGGGCCCGCCGTAGAACGCCTCACCGGGCAGGGTGTGCACGCCCACGGCGCCGTCGAAGGCGTCGCCTGCGTCGACCAGACGTTGGGTGGAGGTGTTCGAGGTCATGCCCCCGAACGGCGTGGCGATGTACTGCGGGAACCAGCCGAGTGCGGTGGCTTCGAGCACGAACGGCGGGTAGCAGGTGGGCCCGAGGGTGGGCATCACGTGGGTGACGCCTGCTTCCTGGAAGCGGCTGACGGCGGTGTTGTAGCCGTCGCAGGCCAGCCCGGTCGAGGGGATGACGACGTCGACGTATTCGATGCCGAGCTCCTCGAGGGTGGGGATGAGGCCGTCACGCACGGCGAAGGTCTCCGCCGGGGTGTCGGGGCTGAGGATGCCCAGGACGCTGTCGGGGCCGAGGACCTCGGTGGCGACGAGGTCGCGGGCGATGAGGTCGAGGAGCTCGTCGCCGGTGGGGTCGACACCGAAGAGCCGCCCGTCGGCGCGGTCGTAGAACTCGCGGGGGAACTGGCTCGAGGTGATGAGCGGCGTCTCGTTCTGCTCCACGATGCACAGTGGCGATTCGCGGGTGAGGATGCGGGCGACGACCAGCAGGTTCTCGTCTTCGGCGGTGGCTTCGATGCAGGTGGCGTCCTGCTGGGGGAAGTTGATGGGGTCGAAGCGGTAGACGTTGACCTCGATCTGGCGGCCGTGGATGCCGCCGCATTCGTTGATCTGGTCCATGAAGGCCCGGAAGTGGTCGCCTTCGGGGCCGAGGTCGACGGCGGTGTTGAGCGCCACCAGCGTGGTCCAGTCGTTCTCGAGGAACGCGATGGAGATGGTGTCGGCGGTGACGCCGCGTTCGGTGGCGGTGAGGCCCTCGGCGGGTTCGGTCGTGCACTCGAACATCGTCTCGATGATGGCGTCGGTGGCCTCCTGGAGGCGGGCGTCGAGTTCGGGGTCGGTGAAGACCGGGCCTTCGGGCTCGGCGGTGGCCTCTTCCTCGGCGGCCTCACCCTCTGCCTCGCCGTCGCCGGCCTCACCATCGGCCTCGTCGGTCTCGGGCTCGGTGGGCTCGGCGGGTTCGATGGTGTCGCCCTCGCCATCGGCGCCGGTGGTGCCGTCGTCGCTGTCACCGCCGCAGCCTGCGGCGATCAGCGCGACTATCGCCAGGATCGCAACCAAGAGAACAGCAGGGCTGCCACGTCGGGCCGGTGCGTGCATGGGTCCTCCCCCCAGAGGCCGGGCCGGCGCGATCGCAGCGGCTCGGATTCGTGGGCGAACCGTACCCGAGAACTGACGCTCCGTCAGGCGGACACGGGCGGCCGTCGATCGGCCCAGGGTGCGGCGGCTTCGAGTTGGGCGGCGAGGCGGATCAGCAGCGATTCGCCGTGGGCGGGCCCGACGAACTGCACCCCGATGGGCAGGCCCGTGTCGCTGGTTCCCAGCGGCAACGACACCGCGGGTTGGCCGCTGACGTTGAACTGTGCGGTGGTCAACAAGATGGAGCGCAGGCGTTCGCTGCCGTGGTCGGGGTCGCGCAGCCAGCCGATGCGCGGCGGCGGCGAGGCGAGGGTGGGGGTGACGAGGACGTCGAAGCCATCGGCCCACCAGGCGAGCATGCGGCGCTGCCAGCGGTGCAGCCAGGCGACGGTCGAGACGTAGTCGGGGCCCGAGATCTGGCGGCCGAGGTGGGCCATGGCCCGGTTGTCGCCCTCGAGTTCGTCGTCGGCGATTGGGCGGCCGATGCGGGTGGCCCAGGCGTCGAGGTCGGCGGCGGTAGCCACCGCAACGGTGGCGCCGAAGTGGAAGCCGAAGTCGGGGTCGGAGAGGGCGTCGGGGACGGCGAGCTCGACGTGGTGGCCGAGGGATTCGCACAGCGCGCCGGCGGCTTCGACCGCGGCCGCGCACTGCGGGTCGATCTCGCCGTGGGCGACGGTGGGGGCCAGGCCGATGCGCAGGGTGCCCGGGTCGGCGCCGACCTCGTCGGCGTAGGGCCGCGCCGGCGGGGGCGGGGTGGTGGGGTCGCCGGGTTCGTAGCCGGCGATGGCGTCGAGGGTGACGGCGGTGTCGCGCACCGAGCGGGTGACGACGCCGTCGGCGGTGGCGCCGTTCCAGCCCTCGCCGATGGCGGGGCCCTGGGAGACCCGGCCCCGGCTGGGTTTGAGGCCGACGAGACCGCATTCGGAGGCGGGGATGCGGATTGAGCCGCCGCCGTCGTTGGCGTGACCGACGGCGACGATGCCCGCGGCGACGGCTGCGGCCGAACCGCCGCTGGATCCGCCGGTGGAGTGGTCGAGGTTCCAGGGGTTGCGGGTGGGGCCGTACACGGCGGGTTCGGTGGTGATGGTCGAGCCGAACTCGGGCACGTTCGTGCGTCCGATGGCCACCATGCCGAGCTGCCGGAACCGCCGGTAGAGGTAGGCGTCGTGGTCTTCGCGGAAGCCGACGGCGGCGAGGGCGGCGTTGCCCTGGTGGTGGGGCTCGCCGGCCATGGGGCAGCCGAGGTCCTTGACCACCATGGGCACGCCGTAGAGCGGGGCGTCGGTGGCGATGCCGTCGGCGGTGTGGCCGGGCCCGTCGGCCAGGGCGCGGGTGAGGGCGTCGGCCTCCGAGCGCGCCGATTCGAACCGGGCGTGGATGACGGCATTGAGCTGCGGGTTCAGTGCCTCGCAGCGGGCGATGGCGTCGTCGACGAGCTCGCGGGGCGATGCGTGCCCGTCGGCGACGAGGCGGGCCTGTTCGACGGCGTCGGGTAGGGCGGTCATGCGCGCACGCTAGTGCGTCGCCGCGGGGCGGGTCCGGGAAGATCGCCGCCGCCCGTCCGGTTGGATGCGGGAGCGTGCAGTCGGACAGGACCGACCGTTCGGCAGTGCGCAGCAGATGCCCGGCCGTTCGGGCGATGCGCAATGTGGGCGATGCGCAGCCGGTTGGGCGATGCGCAGCAGTTTGGGCAGCAGTTTGGCCGCTGCGCCCGGAGGAAAGACCAGAGGACATGGTGCAGAGGGACGGAACCGACACGGAGCAGGGCCGCCTGTTCGAGCCGCGCCGCCCCGCGTTCGACGGGCGCCGCCCACCGTCACGTCCCGACCGCCGCCGCGTCCTCCCGTCGAAGGAACAGCGAGAACTCGGCCTCGCCCACGTCCGCAAACTCCGCGACCACCTCGCAAACCTCGACGACGCCGCGTAGAACCGGGGTCAGATCCCGCTTTCCCGCTTTCTCCTAGTGCACTCGCCAAGGACGCCGCACCGCTCGAGAAAGCGGGAAAGCGGGGTCTGACCCCAGCGGTTCTCTACTCGGCCCGATCGGATCGCAGCTGTGCCTCGACCCGAGCGAGCGCCGCGGCGAAATCGGTGTCGTCGTGTCTCCGGGAGGTGGCACGGCGCATTGCGGCCTCGGCGGCGCGAACCGCGTTGAAGCCGTAGTGGGTGGCGATCTCGCTCTGGGTGGACGACCCGAGCCGTCGCGCCAGGGCGATCGCAGCCAGCCGGGGCGTGTTGCTCCTACCCTTGCCACCGTTTCGCAGGCTTGTAGGTTCGACCCCGAACGCGTCCGCAACAGCTCTGTCCACGGCGCACAGGTCGATCTCGCGGCGGGGGCCCGGAAGCTCCTGCAGCTCGACGTCGCAGGGATGGGGAGCTGAGATCGGCGACTCCGAAGCGATGGTCGGCGGGAGGTCGCAGAGCACGGCCGGCGCATGGCTCCGATCGAGTTGTCTTGCGATGGGACATGTCTCGGCGTTGGTGACGAAGCGGTGGTGGCGCATGCGGTTGCCGCCGAATCGACCGAGCAACTCATGGCGTTGGAGCCACGGATCGGCGTCCGCGGCGTTGAGGTAGCCGGGGTAGCTGGACCAGCGGTATTGCTCGGGTGACATGGTGATTCCGGCCTCGACGGGGTTGCGGTGGATGTAGCGACCTGCCGCTGCGAGGTAGCTGTCGGTATCGATCCGAGTCGAGTGGAATCGCCCGTGGAGGAGTTCGCCGGAGCGTTCGTGGCGCCAGTTGAACCGTTGGGTGTAGGAGCCGTTGAGGTATTGCATCGAGCGAGACAGCAGCCCCTGCGCGCTGCGCACCAAGAGGTGGTGATGGTTGCCCATGAGACACCAGGCGTGGATCTCGAGCCCAAAGCGCTCGAGCAGTTCGCCGAGCAGGGTGCAGAAGTGCCGTCGGTCGAGGTCGTCGATGAAGATCGGACGCCCGTCGATCCCGCGGTGTCCAACGTGGTGCCAGGCCCCGGGGTGGTCGATTCGTGGTGGTCGTGCCATGCACGCAAAGGTACGAGCCTGCTATGACACTGACCGAAATGGGGTCAGACCCCGCTTTCCCGCTTTTCTGGGCGGGTGGGGCGAACCCGTCGGCACGATGTGGAGAAAGCGGGAAAGCGGGGTCTGACCCCAGCAGTTCAGGCCCGCAGATACGCGTCGCCGTCGGCGACGAGGCGCCCCGCACGCAACAGCCGCTCGACGTGTTGTTCGGCGGTGCGGCGTTCGGCGCTGGCCACCCAGGGGAGTTCGACGTGGGGCCGGTACAGGAACCGGTGTTCGGCCATGTCGGCGATGGTGCGGGGTTCGGTGCAGTACTCGACGATGGCGTCGTCTCGGCGGTCGACCACGGCGGCGAACGCGTCCAGCGCCGCCACGAAGGCGTCGTGGCCCTCGACGACACCCTTGTGGTGGAACGTCACGTACCAGGCTGCTTCGACGTCGCGGATGGTGGCCATCGATGCCACGAAGTCCTCGAGGTTCGACACGGCGTCGGCGTAGTAGGGCCCGAAGCTCGACAGGTCGATGTCGCCGATGACCAGCACGCCGTCGGGTTCGACGAGCCAGGCGGTGTGACCGCGGGTGTGGCCGGGTGTCGGGATGGCGGTCATGGTCACCCCGCCGCCGAGGTCGAGCACGGTGTCGTCGGCCAGGGCCTCGACGTCGGGCCGGGGTTGGAAGTGGAAGTCGCGCACCAGCGATTCGGCGAACGCGGGTGCGGCGTCGTCGGGCACGCCGTACATGGCCATCAGGTCGTCGAGGGAGTGCAGGTGCACGGCGTCGGGCGCCCGGACGGCGACGGGCACGCCGGGGTAGCGGGAGAGCCCGGCCACGTGGTCCTCGTGGACGTGGGTGAGCACGACCCGGTCGGCCTCGACCGGCGGCGCCGGATCGAGCACGTCGGGCGACCACAGCGACAGCCCCGGATCCATCACCACCCGCTGGTCGCCGCCATGGACGACGACCGTGTTGCCGTGCGGGTACTTGCCCCCGTCGACCCCGATGATGACCTCGGTACTCCCCCGTCTCATGGACGCGACGGTAGTGCGACGTCGGGCAGCCGCACAGCGAGCGCGGGTTCCGCGGTGGCGATCGACCTCAGGCGAACGGCACGGGCCAGACCTGGGGGCAGTCGGCGCCGCCGAGTTCGTCGCCGTCGTGGACGAGATCGTGGTGGGGTTTGCGGGGCACGCCGGGACGCAGCCGGTACCGGATGTCGTCACCGCAGTAGCGCACGGAGATCGCTCGGCGCCGGCGGGTCGCGGAGGTGTTGGCCGGGGCACCGTGGACGGTGCGGTAGTGGTGCACCACCACGTCGCCGGGCTCGACCTCGAAGCCGACGAGCAGTGCGGCGAGCTCGGGGTCGGCGAGCACATCGGGGACGACGGACCCGTCGGTGCCGGGGATGGGATCGGGGATGGAGAACAGGTTGGGGCGGAAGTCCTCGTCCCAGCGGTGTGACCCGCGCACGTACTGCACCGCGCCGGTGTCGGGACCGGCGGGGTCGAGCGGCACCCAGAACGTGCAGGCCTGGGTGCCGGCCACGTGGAAGTAGCCGGCATCGGTGTGGAATTCAGTGCGGAACGGTGCGCCGGGTTCCTTCACCAGGACGCTGTCCTCGTACAACCAGACCTTCTCGCTCTCGAGCAGGGTCGCGGCGATCTCGGGCAGCCTCGACCGGCGGGCGAGTCGGTCGAATGCGTCGTCGCTGCGCCAGTGGTCGACGCCGGCGGAGAACGCGGGCGCGCCGACGCGACCGGTCAGCGTGCCGAGGTCGACGGTGTCGGGGCCGCGCAGGGCCCGCTCGACGGGTTCGGCCATCGCTGCCACCTCGTCGGGGTCGAGGGCGCCCCGCAGGCAGGCGACGCCGTCGGTCGCGAACCTCTCGATCCGGTCTGCGTCGATGGATGTGCGCCCCATGGCGGCGAGCTTAGGAGGTCGCCCGAGCGGCCCGTGAGCGCAGCGAACAAGAGCGGGAGGCGACGGGTCAGGAGCCGGGCGAGTGCGCCGATCCGCCGCGCCCTCCTGGTCTGCGACCGGCCAGCAGGCGTCGACGGCATCGGCTAGCAAGGTGGTCCGCGTCGGGCGCGACATCAGGCGCTCGGCGCTGCGACCGCCGTCGTCGGTCGACGCACCCACGTCCCCACCTGTAGCGCTCCGAGAGGTCACCCGACGATGAGACAGATCATGTTGCACGGTGCCGACGATTGGCGCCTCGACGAGATCCCGGATCCCGAGCCCGGGCCTCGTGATGCGCTGGTTCGGATCGCTGCCTGCGGGATCTGCGGGACCGACGTGTCCTATGTGCACATGGGCCTCGTTCCCGGGCATCCGATCCCGCTGGGTCACGAGATGGCAGGAGTCGTCGAGTGGGTCGGCGACGAGGTTGCCGGGGTCGCGGTGGGCGACCGGGTGGTGGTGTGCCCGTCCGATGGGGGGCACGGTCCCCGTATGGGGACAGGCGGCGGTCAGGGTGGCCTCACCCCAGTGCTGCATGTGCCCGATGCCGCCGATGGTCGGCGACTGTTCGCGGTTCCCGATGGCATCGATCTGGCCACCGCTGCGTTGGCCGAGCCGCTGGCGGTCGGCATGCAGGCGGTCAACCAGTCCGAGGCCGCGCCGGGCGACAAGGTGGCGGTGTTCGGCTGTGGGCCGATCGGGCTGATGGTGTTGGCGACGCTCGCCGACCGCGGCATCGACGACATCGTGGCCGTCGACCTCAGCCCGGCCCGTCTGGATCTGGCGAAGCGCGTCGGGGCGGCGCACGTGCTCGACCCGACCAGGGTCGACGTGTGGGCAGAGCTGGCCCGCATCCACGGAACAGCGCCGTTCATGTTCGGACCGACGCCGGCCACCGACGTGTTCGTCGAGGCGTCGGGGGCCGACGCGGTCATCGGCGACGTGCTCCAGCACGGACGCGAGGGCGGCCGCCTGGTGGTCGTCGCGCTGCACTACCGGCCGGTGCCGACGAACTTCGTGAACCTGTTGATGAAGCAGTTCACCGTCCGCGGGTCGATGGAGTACCCGGAGCGGTTCGAGGATGCCGTCGAGCTCCTGGCGCGCCGGGATCTGTCGTTCCTGATCACCCACACGCTGCCGCTCGAGGACTTCGGTGAGGGGCTCGCCGTGCTCGAGGGTTCGAAGGACTGTGGGAAAGTCATGATCACGATGGGGGTCGATCGATGAGCAACGGGGTGTCCTTCGACTTCGGCGCCACGTCGGTGCTGATCACCGGCGGCACGAGCGGCATCGGCCACGCCGTCGCCACGGCGTTCGCCGCTGCGGGTGCGTCGGTCACCGTCACCGGCACCCGGGCGTCGGCGGCCGACTACGACACCGACCTGGCAGCGTTCGGGTTCCGGCAGCTCGAGATGCGCGACACAGCGGCGGTGGATGCACTGGCCGCGGAGCTCGACGTCTTGGACGTGCTGGTCAACAACGCCGGCGCCAACTTCCCCGATGGGCTCGACGAGTGGAGCCCGGCCGGGTTCGCGGCGTCGTTGGCGATGAACGTCGAGGGAGCGCAGCGGCTGACCATCGGGGCCCGCAAGGCCCTCGCGAGGAGCTCGATGACGGGCGGGGCGAGCGTGGTGAACCTGGTGTCGATGACGGCGTACCGGTCGACAACGATCGTGCCCGGCTACTCGGCCTCGAAGGCGGCGCTGGTGGCGCTCACCCGCAACCTCGCCGTGCACTGGGCCGACCGGGGCATCCGCGTCAACGCGGTGGCGCCGGGCCTCGTCGACACCCCGATGACCGCGCCGATGAAGTCCATGCCGGAGCTGTTGGCGGCCGAGGTCGGCAAGGGCGTGCTGGGCCGTATGGGGACGCCTGTCGAGGTGGCCGCCGCGGTGCTGTTCCTGTGCACCGAGGCCTCGTCGTTCACCACGGGATCGGTGCTCGCCGTCGACGGCGGCTACCTGGCGCAATGATGGAGACCTCATGACCGACGAGATCCGCATCGACGACCTGGCGGCGCCGGTGCTCACCGACATCCAGCAGATGGGCCTCGACTGGGGCGAGTCGAAGCACACCGAGCTGTCGATCGACGCTGTGTGCGCGGCCGCGGTCGAGCGCACCGGTCTCGACGACTTCGGCCCGGAGGACTTCCGTGACCGCCTCGGGTTGCAGCTCGCGGAGATGGACGCCGACGCCGAGCGCACGGGGCTCGGCCGGATGCTGTTCTTCGGCGACTGCGTTCGCAACACGGCAAATCGTCTGCTGATCCACGACCTGCTGGGCCGCCACCCCGAGATCCGAGACGTCGCGATCGAGGCGCCGGTGATCGTGGTCGGGTTGCCGCGGTCGGGCACCACCAACCTGGTCAACCTGCTGGCGGCGGACACGCGCTTCCGGTCGATGCCGTTGTGGGAGTCCTACGAACCGGTTCCGAACCCGACCGAGCCGGCGGAGGTCGACGGTGTCGACCCGCGGTGGCTTCGCAGTCAGAAGGCGTGGGAGGCGATGCAGACGGGGGCGCCGCTTGTCGCGGCGATGCACCCGATGGAGCCCGATCACGTGCACGAGGAGATCGAGCTCATGGGCCCGGACTTCGCGAGCTACACCCACGAGTGGGTGGCCCGGGCGCCGCAGTGGCGCGACCACTACTTCGCCCACGACCAGACCCCGCACTACGCGTTCATGAAGCAGGTGCTCCAGATCCTGCAGTGGTATCGGCCCCGCGAGCGGTGGGTGCTGAAGTCGCCGCAGCATCTCGAGCAGCTCGGACCCCTGATGGCGACGTTCCCGGATGCCACGATCATCGTCACCCACCGCGACCCGGTGGCAGTCGTGCAGTCCACGGCCACGATGGTCTGCTACGGCGCCCGCACCGCCTACCGGTCCACCCGACCCGAGTGGTACCGCGACTACTGGACCGAACGGATCGGTCGCCTGCTCGACCGTTCGTTGCGGGATCGGCATCTCCTGCCCGCCGATCGCACGGTCGACGTTTTCTTCGACGAGTACATGGCAGACGAGATGGGCACCCTCGGGCGGGTGTACGAGGCGGCAGGTATCGAGCTGACCGATGCCGCCCGGGGAGCGATCGACGCGCATCGGGCGGCGCATCCCCGGAGCAAGGGGGGTCGGGTCGTGTACGACCTGCGCTGCGACTTCGGCGTCACTCCCGAGGAGGTCCGGTCGCGGTTCGGCGCGTACATGGAGCACTTCGGTGTCCGGATCGAGGTCCGGTGAACATCTCCGAGCAGGTCGACCATCTCATCGACACCCGTCCGGGCAGGGAGCTGCTGACGCCGGTGTACGACGACCCGGCGCACCCTGTTGTCGAGGGTCTGGTGTACCGCTCGGGCGGCACCACTGCCGCGTACCTCGTGTTGACCGACACCGGCCGGGTCATCGTCAACACGGGCATGGGGTACGAGGCGCCGCACCACAAGCGGGTGTTCGATGCCATCCGTCCCGGGCCGACGCACCACGTCATCACCACCCAGGCCCACGTCGATCACGTCGGCGGGGTGGACCTGTTCCGCGAGCCCGGCACCACCTACATCGCCCAGGCGAACAACCCGGCGTGCCAGGCCGACGACAAGCGGATCCAGGGGTTGCGCATGCGCACTGCGGGCGTCTGGTTCGACATGTTGGGCATCGATGCTCGGCGGATCCATCGGGAGAACCCTGGGGTGTCGATGCAACAGTCGGAGCCGATGCCCGACGTCGTGTTCGACCGACGCCTGGGGGTCACCGTCGACGGTCTGCGCATCGAGCTGCTGGCGGCGGTGGGCGAGACCACCGACTGCTGCGTCGTGTGGCTTCCCGAGCATCGGGTGGCCCTGGTCAGCAACCTGTTCGGACCGCTGTTCCCGCACTTCCCGAACCTCAACACGATCCGGGGCGACAGGTACCGTTTCGTCGAGCCGCAGCTCGCCACCAACCGCATGGTGCGTGAGCTCCGCCCCGAGGTGCTGATCACGGGCCGTCACGACGCCATCGTCGGCGCCGACCTGATCGAGGCGTCGCTCGAGCGGCTGCACAACGCCGTCACCTATGTGCACGACCGCGCCCTCGACGGGTTCAACGCGGGCACCGACGTGTGGACGTTGATGCGCGAGATCCGACTGCCGCCGGAACTACGGGTGGGCGAGGGCTACGGCAAGGTCGCCTGGGCGGTGCGGACGTTGTGGGAGTCCTACATCGGCTGGTTCAGGCTGGCGTCGACCACCGAGCTCTACCCCGATCCGGCACCGGCCGCGCTGGCCGAGCTCGTCGATGTCGCAGGGGTCGACGCCACCCTGGAGCGGGCCGAGGCCGCGCTCGCCCGCGGCGACGCGGTGGTGGCCATTCGCCTGGGTGAGGCCGTCGAGGCCATCGCCCCGGACGACCCGCGCCTGTGGACGGTGATGGCCGGCGCCCACCGGCACCTGCTCGACCACGGCGGCGACGTCAGCTTCTGGGAGAACGGCTGGCTCCGCACCCAGCTCGCCCGCTGGACCGACAGGGCTTGATCCCACGTCGGCGCCGGGACCCGGGTCAGACCCCAACGCTGACTTCGGTGCCGCCCCCTCGAATGCGGCGACGCCGGCGCGCAGCAGCCCCTCAGCCTGAATCCACCGCTGCGTTGATGGGGTGACGGGGGCGCGTCCACCAAAAAGGCCTCCTGAGCTGGGACGATCGTGATGTCTGAAGTCACGGAG
>JBKAGO010000040.1:0-139337 GCA_046290435.1 Acidimicrobiales bacterium | reverse complement strand
TGGTTGAAAGTACGACTTGACCCCAGTGGTTGGACCCCAGCCCTCAGTCGCCGAGCGTGGCGTGGGGGAGGTTCTCGCGGAGGCCGACGGCGGTGACGCGGACGAACTCTGCCTTCTCCCAGAACTCGGGGATGGTGCGGGCGTTGCTGTAGCTCATGCCGCTCTTGAGGCCGGCCATCAGGGTGCCCACGAGCTTGCCGACCTCGCCCTTGTAGGGCACCACGCCCTCGACGCCCTCGGGGGCGCGCTGTTCGAAGTACTCGTGGTCGATCTCTTCGCCGTGGCGTTCGGCCCGGGCCTCGAGCGCCTCGAAGCTGGCCATACCCCGCACCCGCTTGATGAGGCCGCGAGTGGTCGACTCGACCTCGCCGGGGCTCTCCTTGGTGCCGGCGAACATCGAACCGATCATGACGGTGTCGGCGCCGGCGGCGATGGCCTTGGCGATGTCGCCGGAGTTGCGGATGCCGCCGTCGGCGATGATCGGTACCGGCACGCCGTGGGCGGCGGCAATGGCGCTCAACTGCGGCACCCCTACGCCGGCGACCAGACGGGTCGTGCACACGCCACCCGGTCCGACGCCCACCTTGATGGCGTCGGCTCCGGCCTCGTAGAGATCCTCGGCGCCGCCCTGGGTGGCGACGTTGCCGGCGATGACGTCGGTGTCGGGATGGGCGTCCTTGAGGGCCTTCAGCGCGTCGATGGCGTGCTCGGCGTGACCGTGGGCGATGTCGAGCACCAGCACGTCCACACCCGCGGCGACGAGCGCCTTGGAGCGGACCAGAGCGTCGTGGTCGGTGCCGACGGCGGCGCCGACCACGTGGTCGGCGGAGGAGTTCTTGACGTGTTCGATCATCGCCGCCTGCGCGGTGATGGGCAGGAACCGGTGGATGATGCCCACGCCGCCGAGGCGCGCCATCGCCAGCGCCATCTCCTGCTCGCACACGGTGTCCATGTTGGCGGCGATGATCGGCAGGTCGATCTCGACGTTGCGGCTCAGCCGGGTACGCAGAGACACGTCGCCACGGCTGCGGATGGAGGATCGACGGGGCACCAACAGGACGTCGTCGAAGGTCAGGCCTGTCCGGATGCGGTCGAGAGCACTGGCGGGTCGGGTCACGTCGGAGCCTTTCGGTCCCACGCTCGCACGTCGCCGGGACCGTCGGGTGATGCTACCGGACCTGGCTCCTCCGGCCGTTCGGCCCGGGCCCGAGCGGCCCGTGCGCTCGGCGAACCAGAGCGGGAGCGGCACGCCGGGATCCGGCAAGTCGTCGCCATCGGCGCAACCCCGAGTCTTCCCGTACGTGTTGTTGGGCTCGGGCCGTGCGGGTGCGCGAGGCTCTCGGCCATGCACGGCGACGACCAGCCCTGGCCCTGCCCACCCGACGGGCCCTACTACGACGACCTCGCGCCCGGCCACGTCTTCGCGTCGCCGCCGGCGGTCACGCTCGACTCCGGTATCGGCGCCGCGTACCAGGCCATCGCCGGCGAGGCGCTCCCGCTCGTCCTCGACGCCCGCCTGGCCCAGGCGGTCACCGGCCAACCACGTCGGCTCGCGAGCCCGGGGTTGGTGCTGCACCTGTCGGTCGGCGCCAGCACGGTGGCCACCAAGCGGGTCATCGCCAACCTCTTCTACCGCGGGGTGCTGTTGCGCCGCCCCGTCTTCGAGGGCGAGACGCTCTCGACGACGACTCGGGTGCTGGCCATGGCCGACGGGTCGCGTCGCGAGGGTCAGGCGCCCCGAGGCAAGGCGCTGCTCGGCATCGTCACGACCGCCGGCACCACCCTCGACGACGCCGAACCAGTCCTCGACTACCAGCGCTGCCCGCTCATCCGCCTGCGCGGCGACACCCTGCCCGGCCACGCCGACGAGATCGGTTCGGCCGGCGGCGACGTGGACCTCGACGCCGCAGCGGCCTTCGTGCCCACCGGCTGGGACCTCGCACCGCTCGGCTCGCCGACCGACTGGGACATCGACGAGACCCGCATCGACCAGCTGCGCGACGTCGTCGACGGCGCCACCGCGCTGGTGCGCCTCACCCACAACGTCGCCGCCATCCACCGCGACGCCGAGGCGTCGCCGTACCCGCAGCGCCTCGTGTACGGCGGCCACACCGTCGCTCTGGCGCAGGCGTCGCTCAGCCGCCTGCTCCCCGACATCGCCACCGTCATCGGCTGGCACAGCTGCGACCACACGGGCCCGGTGTTCGAGGGCGACCTGCTGTCGTCGACCCACACCCTGATCGCCGAGCAGCCCGTCGCCGGCGGTCGGCTGCGGGCCTTCCGCACGATCGTGCGGGCCCACCGCGGCGATGACGTGGCCGACGTGCTCGACTGGGTACCGCTCGTCTTCTGCCGCTGACGAGGTCCCCGGCCGCCGCCTCCCGCGGTCTCCCGTCACGACCGCCGCCACCAACCACCGCGACCAACAGCACCGCCGGCGCCGCCCGCTGCGTCTTTCCCGAGAGGATCACCCCATGGCTACCCCCGACATCTTCGACCTGACCGGCCGCGTCGCCGTCGTGACCGGCGCCTCGAGCGGCATCGGACGGCACATGGCCCAGACCCTGGCCGGCGCCGGAGCGACGGTGGTCGCCGTGGCCCGCCGCACCGACCGCCTCGAGCAGTTGGCCGCCGAGGTCCCGAGCATCCACCCCGCCGCCTGCGACGTCACCGACGACGACGCCTGCCGGGCCCTGATCGCCGACGTCGTCGCCACCCACGGCCGCGTCGACGTGTTGATCAACAACGCCGGCCGCAGCGACGCCCAGCTCGCTATCGACGAGCCGATGGAGGACTTCCGGGCCACGATCGAGCTCAACCTCAACGCCTGCTTCCTGCTGTCGCAGCTGGTGGCGCACCCGATGCGCGACCAGGGCTCGGGCTCGATCATCGGCATCGCGTCGGTCCACGGGTTCGTCGGCAGCGCCCCCAACAACCAGGCCGCCTACGCCGCGTCGAAGGCGGGCCTGGTCAACCTCACCCGGGAGCTGGCCCTGCAGTGGGCCCGCCACGGCATCCGGGTCAACGCCATCGCGCCGGGCTACTTCGAGACCGAGCTGACCGAAGGCATGATCGCCGACGAGAGCGGCGCCAAGTGGATCGAGCGCAACACGCCGATGCGCCGTCCGGGGCGCCTGGACGAGCTCGACGGCGCGACGCTGCTGTTGGCATCCGACGCCGGCTCCTACATCACCGGTCACACCCTCATGGTCGACGGGGGCTGGACGGCGCGCTGAGGTCTGGGCGGCCGCTCAGGCGATTCAGCGTGCGCCGATGGCGCGCCCCGACCGCTCGAGCGCGTTGTCGAAGAAGGCGTCCATGTCGGTGATGACGTTGGCGAAGTGGCCGAACAGTTCGAGGCTGAGCAGCCCGAACACCTCGCCCCAGGCCCGGAGACCGTCGAGGACGACCAACGGTGGTAGGTCGGCCTCGGCGAACGCCCCGATGGCCCGGAGCTCGGCGAGCGTGGCCTCGTCGAACCCGAGGTCGCCGTCGGCGTCGCCGGGCTCCGGATCGCCGCCGCCGGTCGCCGGCTCGGTGCCCGCCGCATGCACGTCCGCGAGCAGGCCGAGCATGACCGCCGGGATGCGCGTGGCCGGCCCGATGGTGTCGGCCGGCGCGACGTAGCCCGGCACGGGGCTGCCGTAGATCAGGGCGTACTCGTGGGGGTTCTCCTTGGCCCAGGTCCGCAGGGTGGTGCCGATGGTGCGCCAGCGGCCCAGGTGGTCGTCGCGGGCGACCGCGGCCTCGGCGGTCTCCACCAGGGCGCCGACCGTGTCGTACGCGTCGATGATCAGCGCGGTCAGCAGGTCGTCGCGGCTGGCGAAGTACCGGTAGATGGCCGATGACGCCATGTCGAGATCACGGGCGATGGCCCGCAACGACAACGCATCGGCGCCTGCGGTGGCCAGCTGGTCGCGCGCCGACCGCTTGATCTCACGGGTCAGCTCGTCGCGCACGCGGGCGCGGATGCCGCGCTGGGTCTTCGTGGGTGCGGTCTCGTCGGGCGGAGTTTCGTCGGGCGGGGTCTCGTCGTGCGCGGTGTTCGGTGGCTGGGCGTCGGCCATGGCCCGCAGCATGGCGGCGGCGGGCCCGGTTTGCAAGATCGGAGATACGAATCGAGAGCAGTGCTCTTGACTTCCCAGTGACCTCGCGTGCAAACTGTGAGCAGTGCTCTCGGAACGGATCTCCGCTCCGATTCATCCCAGCAGACACCTGGCCCGCCTCGGGCCGACTCGAAAGGCGATTCCCGCGATGAACGGACCCCAAACCACCCACCTCGTGGTCGGCGCCGGTGCGACCGGTGCAGCCACGGCCCGCGTCCTGGCCGACCAGGGCGACCACGTCCGCCTGGTCAGCCGCTCCGGAGGCGGCCCCGTCCACGCCAGCATCGAACGCATCGCCGCCGACGCCAACGATGCGGCCCGGCTGTCGGAACTGGCCCGGGGCGCCGCCACCATCACCAACTGCGCCAACCCGGCCTACACCGAGTGGCACACCGCATGGCCGCCGTTGGCCGCGTCGCTCCTCGCGGCAGCCGAATCGAGCGGCGCCGTCCTGGTGACCCTGAGCAACCTCTACGCGTATGCGCCCCCGACCCGCCCGATGCGGGCGACCGATCCCCTCGACCCGCCCAACGACAAGGGCGAGATCCGCGCCGCCATGTGGCGCGACGCCCTGGCCGCGCACGAAGCCGGGCACATCCGCGCCACCGAGGCCCGCGCGTCGGACTTCATCGGCCCCGGCGTCGGCAAGAACGGACACCTCGGCGACCGCGTCGTCCCCAAGGTGCTCGCAGGCAAGAGCGTCTCTGTCCTCGGCGACCCCGACGCCCCGCACAGTTGGACCGCCATCCACGACGTCGCCCGCACCCTCGTCGCCCTCGGTGCCGACGAGCGGGCCTGGGGCCGGGCGTGGCACGTACCGACGGCGCCGCCGCAGTCGGCACGGGAGATGATCGACCGCATGGCCGAACTCGCCGGCGTCGAACCGGTGAAGGTCCGGTCGGTTCCCCGGATCGCACTGGCTGCAGCCGGTCTCTTCTCGGCCGACATGCGTGAGATCCGCAAGGTCGCCTACCAGTTCGAGCAGCCGTTCGTCATCGACGCAGCCGAGACGACCGCCGAGTTCGACATCGAACCGACGCCGCTGGACGACACGCTGCGCGCCACGATCGACTCGTACCGAAAGAGCCCCGTATCGGCAGCGGCCTGACCGCTGGAGCTCCGCGTGTACGGGCTCCGGCGTGACAGCTGCCTCGAATTCACGCTTCGGCGGCCGATCTGCCTACCATTCACGGTCGCACGAACCCAGTGGCCGGGAGGGAACCGAGGCCGATGGAAACGAAGCTGACGCGGGCCGAGGCCTTCGTCGAGGTCGACGCCGCACGACGCGACCTCCAAGACGTTCTCGACCGGCTCGACGATGCCGACTGGGACGCGCCGACGCTCTGCGAGGGCTGGCGGGTGCGCGAGGTCGTCTCGCATGTGGCGTCAGCGCCCGACGCTCGCCTCAGCCGCGTCTTCCCCAAGATCATCGCAGCGCGCGGTCGGGTCGACGTGATGTTGGACCGGATGGCCCGCGAGGGCGGTGCCCGACCCGTCGACGAGATCCGCGAACACCACCGCCGCAACCTCGAGGCCCGAACCCTGCCGCCGGGGGTGCCGCCCCAGCAGTTCCTCACCGACGTCGTCATCCACAGCCTCGACATCATGACGCCCAACGGCTGGGATCTCGAGCTGCCCGTCGAACGCATCCGCCTCGCGTTGTCGACGCTCGTGAACCTCAGCGGTCCCTTCCGCGGCCGGCAGCGAGCCGAGGGTCTGCACTGCGACACCACCGACATCGACTGGCGCGCCGGCTGCGGCGATCACGTCCGCGGCCCGTCGCGTTCGATGCTGTTGGCGCTCGCCGGGCGCAAGCCGATGTGCCGCGAGCTGACCGGCGACGGCGTCGAGGCGCTCCGCGCCCGCTGAGACCCAGCCGGCCCGGGTCGGCCGGGTTCACCCCTGGTAGGCCTGCACCTCGGTGACCGCCGACAGCGGCACCGGGCCGTAGCAGTGGGGGAACTCGCCGTGACCCACCAGGTCCTCCCACACCAGCGCATCACCCAACGCCGTTTCGTCGATCGACACGATCAGCAGTTCGGGGACCTCGGCATAGAAGCGGGCATGGGTGGCCGCGACCTGATCGGGCGCCGACAGGTGGACGAATCCCTCGGTGGCCAGCGATGGCGGTCGGTAGGCGCCGTCGACCACCATTGCCTCCCAGTCGGCGGCCGAGACGAGATGGAAGAGAGTCGGGCCGGGCCGGCGGGCCCCCGCTTCGCTCATGACTCTGCCTCTTGGCCCTGCGGGCCGGGCCGGCGGGCCCCCGCTTCGCTCATGACTCTGCCTCTTGGCCCTGCGGGCCGGGCCGGCGGGCCCCCGCTTCGCTCATGCGGTGCGGAGGTCGCCGGTCAGGTGGTGGGTCTCGTTGAGGTTCCACACAACCCGGCGTTCGTGCCGGGCGACCACCCGATGCACCGAACAGTGCATCGCCCGGAAGAAGTAGTCGCGATCGATGCCGAGGATCTCGGCCACGTACGCGTTGATCACCCCGCCGTGGCAGGCGATGACGATCTTGCCCTCGGGATGACGGGCCACGATGCCCTCGATGCCGCGACCCACCCGGCGGCGGAAGTCGTCGCTCGACTCGGCGAGGGGGAACGAATCCCAACGCCCGGTGTGGACGAAGCGCTCGCCGCCGCCGCTCCACACGATCGGGTCGATGTCGGCGGCATCGCTGACCGGTCCGGGACGACCCAGCACCTCGACCTCGCGGATCTCGTGCACCCTGGTGACGTCGAGGCCGTGGCGCGCCGCGATGGCCTCGCCGGTGCGGTGGGCCCGCTCCAGCGTGCTGGCGTAGACGGCGGTGATCTCCTCGCCCGCCAGGTGGTCGGCGACCGCCTCGATCTGGCGTTCGCCGATCTCGGTGAGTGGCGGATCGGTGACCTGGTCGTCGGACCGCTGGTCGAGCGGGATCTGTTGGCCGTGGCGGACGAGCACGATCTCGACGTCGTGCATCTGCCAGAGGGTGGCGCGGGCGATGGGGTTCGCAGGGGAGGGGAGCACGGGGCCGAGCGTAGTGAACGCCGGGCGGTGCCGACGGTCCGCCCGCGATGGTGGCAGCGCAGGTCGCGGGCGCCGACGATGGCGGTGTGCCAGGCTGCGTCGACCAGCCACACCAGGCTCGCACCCAGGCTCGACGGAGGACCATCAATGCGTGCTGCGGTACTCGAAACCGGAGCGACGGAGCTCGTGCTCCGCGACGACATCGCCATCGAAGACCCACGACCCGACGAGATCATGGTCCGGGTCCACCAGTGCGGCATCTGCCACTCGGACCTCTCGATGCTCCAGGTCGGCGGCGGCGGGCGCACTCCGTTGGTCCTCGGCCACGAGGCCGCCGGGGTGATCGAGGCGGTCGGCTCCGGCGTCGGCGATCTCCACGTGGGCCAGAAGGTCCTGATCAGTCCCCTCGCGCCGTGCGGGACCTGTTACTGGTGTGTCCGCGATCAGCCGACGTTGTGTCCCGAAGCCCAGGCCTTCACGAGCGGTCTCCGCCCCGACGGTACGTCGCCGCTGTCGTCGGGCGACACGTGCGTGCACCGGGGCCTCGGCGTCGGCGGGTTCGGCGAGTACACGGTCGTCTCGGCCCGCAGCGTCGCACCGCTCAGCGACGACACGCCGCTCGAGATCGCCTGCGTCATCGGCTGTGCGATGCAGACCGGTGTCGGGGCCGTCGTCAACACCGCCCGCGTCGAGCCGGGAGCGACCGTGCTGGTCACCGGCCTCGGCGGCATCGGCATCGCCGTCGTGCAGGGTGCCCGCCTCGCAGGGGCCGGGCGCATCATCGCGTCGGACCCGGTCGCCGAACGCCGCGACGCGGCCCGCCACTTCGGCGCCACCGAGGTCGTCGACCCGACCACCGACGACGTCGTCGCCAAGGTCATGGCCGACACCGGCGGTATCGGTGTCGACTACGCCTTCGAGGCCGCGGGCGTCGCTGCGCTCGTGACCACCTGCCTCGGGGCCATCCGGCTCGGTGGCACCGCGGTGGTGGTGGGTGCCGACATCACCCTCGCCACCGTCGAGGTCATGCCGGTGCTCATGGCCACCCACGGCAAGCGGCTCATCGGCACGCTGCTCGGCGACTGTCATCCCCGGCGCGACATCCCGATGCTGGTCGAGCTGTGGCGGTCCGGACGCCTCGATCTCGAGTCGATGATCACCCACCGCCTGGGCCTCGACGACATCAACGAGGGCTTCGGGCTCGTGCGCGACGCCCAGGGCATCCGCACCGTGGTCTCGGTGGCGTCATGAACACCGATCCAGACCCGGTGGCGCTGCCCGACGTGGCGGCGATGTTCTCCCTGGCGGGCCGCACTGCCATCGTCACCGGCGGCAGCAGGGGCATCGGCCGTTCCATCGCCCGGGGGTTCGCGGCCGCCGGGGCAAACGTCGTGGTGTCGAGCCGCAAGGCCGACGCCTGCGAGCAGACCGCCGCCGAGATCCGCGACGCCGGCGGATCGGCGGAGGCCGTGGCGGCCCACATGGGACGCCTCGACGACATCACGGCGCTCGTCGATGCCACCGTCGCCCGGTTCGGTCAGATCGACATCGTGGTCAACAACGCCGCGAATCCCCTGATGCTGGGGGTCGATCACGTGACCCCCGAGGCGTGGAGTTCGGCGCTCGACACCAACCTGCGCGGCCCGGTGTTCCTCGTGCAGGCCGCGCTGGCCCACGTGCCCGAGCGCGGGGGTTCGGTCATCAACGTCTTGAGCAACGCCGCCTTCATGTACACCGCCCACCACCTGCTCTACCCCGTGGCCAAGGCGGGATTGGCGGCGGCGACCCGGTCGATGGCGGCGACGGTCGTCGACCGCGGCGTGCGGGTCAACGCCCTGGTCCCGGGCACGATCGACACCGACATGGTGCGGGCGATGCCCGAGGAGTTCCAGCGATCGGCGGCCTCGGCATCGTTGCTCGGACGGGCCGCACATCCCGACGAGCTCATCGGGATGGCGCTGCTGTTGGCATCGGACGCCGGCAGCTTCATGACCGGTCACACGTACTTCGTGGACGGCGGCCAGAGCTACCACTGAGCTGGTCGGAGCCGCAGCCGACCCGGCGGCTCGCCGGGCAGGTCCGATTTGATGTTCGGGACGCCGATGTTGCACAACCGTGCGCTACTCGTGACACACTGTGCGGCGGCGGGAGGATGGGGACCTCCGGTAATGACCACAGACCAATTCTCCCACGACGGGCGAAGTGCTCGGCGTGAGCGCAATCGAGAGACCGTCGTCGACGCGGTGCTCGATGCGATCGAAGGCGGCGCGGCCATCCCGACGATCCGTCGGGTCGCCGAGTTGGCCGGTGTGTCCGAGCGGTCGATCTTCCGGTACTTCGGCGATCTCGACGAGTTGCTGGCAGCTGCGATCGATGCGGCGATGAAGCGCTACGGACCCTGCGCCCGGATCGCCCACGAGGGGCATGGCACGGTCGAGGACCGCATCGATGCGTTGATCGAGGCCCGGCTGCTGTTGTGGGTCCGGTCCGACGCGGCGGCAGCGCTCGTGCGAGCTCGAGCTGCGACCCTGCCGCTGCTGCAGGAGACGCTGACCGAAAGCCGCCGCAAGATGCGCGAGCAGAGCGAACGGCATCTGGCCGACGTCCTCGATCAGCTGTCCGCCGACGAGCGCAGTCACGCCCTCCACATGATCGACCTCGTGGTTTCCTACGAGTCGTTCCGGCTGCAGCTCGACGCCGGCGCCACCTCCGACCAGGTCCGGGCGCGGTGGCGGTATGCCCTCCGGAAGCTACTGTTGCCGTTGGGCTCGGCGGACCGGCCCCACGCCGGCGTCGGCTGATCGTCAGCTCAACTTCAGGAACAGGGCCTCGAGCTGGTCCGCATCGATCTCGCCGTCGGGGTCGGTGGCGCATTGGCGCATGCCTGCGGCGATGAGCTTGTAGCCCACCCGGTCGAGTGCGGCCCGGCATGCCGAGAGCTGGGTGACCACGTCGCCGCACTCCGCTCCCTCGTCGATGAGGCGCTGGATGCCACGTATCTGCCCTTCGATCCGGCGGAGCCGGCGATGCACGTCTGTGGACACGTCGTCGGGAAACTGCATGGGTCGAGCGTATCCATTCCGGGGGTACCTCCTGGGGTATCTTGACAAAAGATCCAAATGTCCGTACATTAGGTGGCGATGTCGAAATTGACCCGCTTCCTCCCGATCCTCTCCTGGGGCCCCGCCTATCGGCGTGGCGACCTGCGCAGCGATCTCGGCGCCGGCCTGACCATCGCCGCGATGCTCGTCCCCCAGGCGATGGCCTACGCCCTCCTCGCCGGCCTGCCCCCCGAGGTCGGCCTCTACGCCGCCACCGTCCCGGTGCTCGTGTACGCCGTCTTCGGGACGTCGCGCCAGCTGGCCGTGGGGCCGGTGGCGATCGTCTCGCTCCTGACGGCCACCGCCCTCGCCCCCCTCGCAGAGGAGGGCACCGCCGAGTACCTCGCCGCCGCTGCGGTCCTCGCGCTCATGGTCGGCGCGGTCCACCTCGTCATGGGTTTCGGTCGCCTCGGCTTCCTCGTCAACTTCCTTTCCCATGCGGTGCTTGTCGGCTTCACCGCCGCCGCGGCCCTCATCATCGGGGCCAGTCAGCTGAAGCATCTGTTCGGCGTCAGCATCGACCGCAGCGAGCACTTCCACGACACCATCGCCGACACGGTGGCGGCACTCGGCGACACCAACGGCGCCACGTTCGTCATCGCCGCCCTCGCGCTGGCCACGCTGTTCACCCTCAAGCGCCTGGCGCCACGCGTCCCGGCAGCGCTGGTGGTCGTCGTCGGCTCGATCCTCGCCGTCGAGTTGTTCGATCTCGAAGACCGCGGGGTCAAAACCGTCGGCGAGATCCCCGACGCACTGCCCGGGTTCGCCCTGCCGGCGTTCGACGGTTCGCTGCTCGGCAGCCTCGCGGGCACCGCCGTCATCATCACCCTCGTCGGGTTCATGGAGAGCATCGCCGTCGCCAAGGTCTACGCCCGCCGACACCGCTACGACCTCGACCCCGACCAGGAGCTCATCGGTCTCGGCGCGGCAAACGTGGCATCGGGTCTCGTCGGTGGGTACCCCGTGACCGGTGGGTTCAGCCGCACCGCTGTCAACGACACCGCCGGGGCCCGCACCCCGCTGGCATCGATCGTCACCGCCGTCATCGTCGTGGCCACGCTGGCCTTCCTGACGCCGCTGTTCTCGTCGTTGCCGCAGGCAGCGCTGGGGGCGATCATCATCATGGCGGTCGTGGGGCTGGTCGATGTCGCCGAGATGCGCCACATCGCCGGCGTGAAGCGGTCCGACATCACCTCGATGGCCGTGGCGTTCGTGGCCACCCTGGTGCTCGGCATCGAGATCGGGATCGCTGTGGCCGTCGTCGCCTCGATGCTCGTGGTCTTCGCACGCATGTCGTCGCCGCACACCGCAGTGCTCGGTCGGGTCGAAGGGACCACCACCTACCGCAACGTCGAGCGCTTCGACGACGTCGAACGGGTTGCGGGCATCCAGATCGTGCGTATCGACGCCGCCATCTCGTTCGTCAACAGCGCCAACGTCAAGCGCCTGCTCATCGAGCAGGCAGCCACGGTCGACCAGGCGCCGAGGGCGCTCATCCTCGATGCCTCCGGCATCAACGACCTCGATGCCACCGGCGCAGACATGCTCGCCGAGGTCGTGGCGATCATCGACGAGACCGGTGTCGCACTCCACCTCGCCGAGGTCAAGGGTCCCGTCCGTGACGTCCTGCGCCGTGCCGGCATCTGGGAGCGGCTGGGCCAGCGGATCCATCCCGGGGTCCACGAGGCCGTCGAGGCGATCGGGTCCGGCCTGATCGGCCCCATCGACCAGCGCGCCGCCGGTGTCGACGAATGCCGCGATCGCCCGGCCGGTGACGACTGTCACCACCAACTACCGTTAGTAACCGTCCCAGAGAAGGAGACAACCCGATGACCGCAGCAGTTTCTGCCGCCGACCTCCACCAGATGCTCGAGGCCGATCCCGACATCCGCATCCTCGATGTGCGATCCGGGTCCGAGTTCGAGTCCGCTCACATCCCCGGCTCGTACAACGTGCCCCTCGACACCCTGGCCGAGCACGCTCGCGACCTCGCCGGCGTCAGCCACCCGGTGGTCCTGGTGTGTCAGTCCGGCGCCCGTGCCACCCAGGCACACGCCCGTCTCTCGGGCGAGGGCAAGGCCGAGTTGACCGTCCTCGAGGGCGGCATCGGAGCGTGGGAGCGCATCGGGGGCGACGTCGTGCGCGGTGCCGAGCGCTGGGCCATGGATCGCCAGGTGCGCCTGGTCGCCGGCTCGCTCGTCCTGACGGGCATCGCAGCGAGCCTGGTGGTTCCCAAGGCCAAGTTCCTCGCCGGAGCGATCGGCGCCGGCCTGACGTTCAGCGCGGTCACCAACACCTGTGCCATGGCGCAGATGCTCGGCAAGCTGCCGTACAACCGCGGTGGCGGTTGCGACATCGACGCCGTGCTGTCGCAGATGGAGGGCGTCACCCTCGCGGCCTGACCACCCGAGGGAGGGTGCCATCCGGTACCCCATGGGGTATAATGTACGTACATTCGGATCAACGGCTGATGGGCCGATGGGATCCGACGAATCGACCGAGACCAGAACCCTCAACCACGATCCCGAGAACCGGAGCACCCGATGATCTTCACCCAGTACTACCTCGAATGTCTCTCCCACGCCTCCTACCTCGTCGGCGACGAGACCACCGGCCGTGCCGTGGTGGTCGACCCCCGGCGTGACGTCGGCGAATACCTCGCCGACGCCGAAGCCCAGGGCCTCACCATCGAGCTCGTCATCGAGACCCACTTCCATGCGGACTTCCTGTCGGGCCACCTCGAACTGGCAGAAGCCACCGGAGCCGACATCGTCTACTCCTCGGTCGCCTCGCCCGAGTTCGACCACCGCTCGGTGGCCGACGGCGAACGCATCTCCCTCGGCGAGGTCACCCTCGAGTTCCGTCACACCCCCGGCCACACGCCCGAATCGATGAGCATCGTGGTCTACGAACACGCCGATGACGCTGAGCCCACCGCGGTGCTCACCGGCGACACCCTGTTCGTCGGCGACGTCGGCCGGCCCGACCTGCTGGCAAGCGTCGGCTTCACCCGCGAGGAACTCGCCGAGAAGCTCTACGACAGCCTGCACAGTCAGCTGATGACGCTGCCCGACGACACCAAGGTGTACCCGGCCCACGGCGCAGGGTCGGCCTGCGGGAAGAACCTCTCGACCGACACCTGGTCGACCATCGGCGACCAGCGCGCCAACAACTACGCCCTGCTGGCTCCCGACAAGGACACCTTCATCGACCTCGTCACCGAAGGTCAGCCGCCCGCTCCCGAGTACTTCGTCTTCAACGCGACGCTCAACAAGCGCGACCGCGAGCTCCTCGACGAGACGGCCGAGCCCGCCCGTCTCGACTGGCCGGCCGTGCAGGCTGCGCTCGACGGCGGCGCCGTGCTCGTCGACGGCCGCGATCCCGAGACCTTCGCCCGGGGTCATCTGCGGGGTGCAGTCAACATCGGTCTCGAGGGCCGCTACGCCGAGTTCGCCGGATCGGTCGTGCGCAGCGACGACGACATCGTGTTGTTCGTCGAGCCCGGCTTCGAACTCGAGGCCAAGAACCGCCTCGCCCGGATCGGCTTCGACCGTGTGCTCGGCGTCGTCGCCGAGCCGACGCAGGTCATGCTCGACAACCCCGACGAGGTGCAGATGGCGTCTCGGCTCACCGCCCGGGTCTTCGACGAGCGCCGCAACGAGGTCGGCGACCTCCAGGTCGTCGACGTCCGCAACCCCGGCGAGTTCGCCCTCGGTGCCATCGACGGTGCGATGTCCATCCCCGTGGGCCAGCTCCCGAACCGCCTCGACGAGCTCGACTCGACCAAACCCACCGTTGTCTACTGCGCCGGCGGCTACCGCTCCTCGGTGGCTGCGAGCCTGTTGCGGGCCAACGGCTTCGACGACGTCAGCGACATCCTGGGCGGCTACGGAGCCTTCGCGCTGGCGTAGTTCCCATGGGGTCAGACCCCGCTTTCCCGCTTTCTCCAATCGCGGCGGCCGAGTGCACTCGAGATGGCGAGAAAGCGGGAAAGCGGGATCTGACCCCGGGCGAGGCATCGGTTCGGCGATGCGGACAATGGTGTCCTATCGTCTGGTCATACGGTTGTCCTGACCCCCGAGGAGCCATCATGGGCGTGACGCGCCTGGACCGATCCAGCCCGCTGCCGCTGTGGGCGCAGCTCGAGGCCGATCTGCGTCGTCGCCTCGACGACGGCGAGTTCGACGAGCGGTTCCCCACCGACGGCGAGCTCGTCGCCGACTACGAGGTCAGCCGCCACACCGCACGTGAGGCGGTCCGCCACCTCAACCGCACCGGGCTGTTGCGGCGCGAACGCGGCCGGGGCACGGTGGTCAACCGCAGCGAGTTCGAACAACCGCTCGGCACGGTCTACAGCCTGTTCCAGTCGGTCGAGGCCACCGGCGTCGAGCAGACCAGCGAGGTCCTCGAGCTCGGCGTCGTCCGCGACGTCATCGCGGCGAACCAGCTCGGGCTCGACGACGACGCCGACCTCGTGCACGTGGCCCGCCTGCGGTTCGCCGCCGACGCGCCGCTGGCCATCGACCGGGCCTGGCTGCCGCTTGCCATCGGCGAGCCGCTGCTCGAGGTCGACTTCACCCACACGGCGCTCTACGTCGAACTCGAGAAGGCCGGGCGCCCCCGACCCGATCAAGGGTGGGAACGCCTCACGCCGGTCGTGCCGACACCTGCCGACCGCGAGCGCCTCGGCATGCGCCGCAGCGACGCCGCCTTCTTCCTCGAACGGTTGGGCCTAGCCGGCGCCGAACCGGTCGAGTGGCGCACCACCACCATCCGTGGCGATCGGTACAGGTTCGTGTCGAACTGGTCGACCGGCCGCCCCGGCGGCAGCGGCATGCAGCTCGAACCCAGCTGAACAGGCCGCACTCGACCGGCGCGCGCAGCTCAGTCGCAGGCGGTGGCGAAGGCGAGCGCAGCGCACACCCGGCTCATGGTGGCCTCGTCGAGTGTCGTGATGTGCTCGACGAGCAGTGCCTTGGGTACCGACCGGACGTTGTCCAGGGTCAGGACGCAGTCCGTGGGCATCGCCTCGCTGGGGCCGAGCGCTACCTCGGTCGGGATGTCGCGGACGACGGTGGTCGCGGGCACGGCGATCACCTCCCGCAGAACTCCGATGGCCTCGTTGCGGGTCAGCACCAGATACGGGCGGCGCTTGGCGTCGGGCGGCTCGAACCACCAGACCTCGCCGCGGGCTACCACGATGTACCCCGGCTGCGTTCCTCATCGTCGAGGCGACGATCGAGTTCGTGGCCGGCGATCGCGGCGTCGTGCGCAGGGTCGCCCCATTCGTCGACGAGTCCCGGAGGTTGTGCCGTGTAGCCGGCGATGTAGCGCTCGATCTGAGCCTCCCGGGACTGCTCGCTCAGGAACGCCTGAACGGCGCGGCGGATGAGCGCGGATCGGGACTGGCCGGACCGGGCGGCCTCGCGATCGAGCGCATCGATCAGCTCGTCACTCAACTGGACCATGGTCTGCGTTCGAGCCATAGCCCTATGATAGCCCTATTCATCCAGCTCCAGCTCCCACGTGGGGCCCTCAGGGGTGTGCTGCGATGTCGTCGAGCAGGGCCGTGGCCAACTCGTTGGGTGGGGCGTTCGGTCGCCAGACGGCTCGCAGGCGGCGGGTGATGTCGAGGCCGGGGACGTCGATCTCCACCAGCGTCCCCGCCGCGAGGTCCTCGGCGACGGCCAGATGGCTGATGACGGTCGGGGCGTTGCCGTGCAGCACTGCGGCGCGCACCGCAGCGGTCGAACCCAACTCGAGCACCGCTGTCGGTTCGCCCAGGTGCAGCTCGGCCATCGCCACCTCGAGCGCCGCGCGGGTGCCCGACCCGGCCTCGCGGGTGACCAGCGGCGTCGCCGCCAACGCCTCCACGGGTACCTCGCCACGACGCACCCAGGGGTGACCGGGCGCGACGACCGTGACCAGCCGGTCGGTGGCCACGACCTGCGACGCCAGCTCGGGGGTGTCGAGCGGGGTCTCGACGAAGCCCAGATCGGCGTCGCCGTGGTGGAGGCGTTCGATCACCGTCGAGGAGTTCGCCACGTGCAGCGCCACCGAATCGCGGGGATGCTCCCGGCTGAAGCGGTCGAGCCATGCGGGCAGCAGGTGCTCGGCGATCGTGAAGCTGGCCGAGATCCGCAGCCGGCCCGACTTCGCGGCCCGGAACGCCGAGAGTCCGGCGTCGAGTTCGTCGGCGGCCCGCAGGATGGCGTCGACCCAACCGGCCACGACGATGCCGGCGTCGGTGGGCGTCGACCCGGCGGGGCTGCGTTCCAGCAGGGCGATGCCGAGCTGGCGTTCGAGGTTGCGGATGCGGCTGCTGGCCGAGGGCTGGGCGATGCCGTGGGCTGCGGCGGCCTTGGAGAGCGAGCCGAGCTCGACGACCGACGCGAACAGGTCGAGTGCCCGTAGATCCGGGAACGCGGGCGGCAGCGGCATGGCTCCATCGTGCCACGAAACGCACCTGGCCATAGAGGGCGTCTATGGCGATATCGGCAGTTGGCCCCTATCGGCAGGTAGTGACCTCCATCACACTGGCGGGATGACACGTCTCGGCTTCCTCCTCGACAGCGACTCGTGCATCGGATGTCACGCCTGCACCGTCGCGTGCAAGAGCGAACACGACGTGCCCATCGGGGTGAACCGCACCTGGGTCAAGTACATCGAGACCGGCAACTTCCCCGATGTGGCCCGCAAGTTCAACGTCATGCGCTGCAACCACTGCGACGACGCCCCGTGCATGAAGATCTGCCCGACCTCGGCGCTGTTCCGGGCCGACAACGGCGTCGTCGACTTCGAGGACGACAACTGCATCGGCTGCAAGGCGTGCATGAACGCCTGCCCCTACGACGCGATCTACATCAACCCCGAGACCTCCACCGCGCACAAGTGCAACTTCTGCAACCACCGCGTCGAGGTGGGCCTCGAGCCGTCGTGCGTGGTGGTGTGCCCCACCCAGGCGATCAAGGTGGTGGACCTCGACGACCCGGCCGACCCGGTCAACCGGATCATCGCCCGCGACGACGTCGCCGTGCGCGCTCCCGAGCAGAACACCAAGCCCAAGGTGTACTACCGCGGCGCCGACCAGGCGTCGCTCGACCCGACCCGCACCGCCATCGCCGCCGACGGGATGATCTGGGCCGACACCACCCCGTCGCATCCGACCGTGCCCCACGTCGACCACGGCGTCATCGCCCGCACCACCTACACCACGGCGCACTCCATGACCTGGAAGGAGAAGGTGTCGGGCTACCTGGTCACCAAGGCGATCGCCGCCGGGGTCATGGCCGTCGCGGCGCTGCTCGTCCTGCTCGGCCACGCCGACGTGCAGGCCGCCGTCGGGGTCGTCCCGCCGATGATCGCGGGCGTGTTCCTCGGTCTCACCGGCGTCCTGCTGGTCGCAGACCTCAAGCAGCCCACGCGCTTCCACTATCTGCTGACCAGGGGCAACACCGAGTCCTGGCTGGTCAAGGGCGCGTACGTCCTGATGGCGTTCTCGATCGTGTGCGCCCTGTGGTGGATCGGCGGGCTGCTCGACGCCGACGGTCTGCTGAAGGTGCTGGCCGTCCCCGCCGTGCTCGGCGCTGCGGGAACCGCCGGGTACACGGCGTTCCTGTTCGGCCAGTGCGAGGGCCGCGACCTGTGGCAGACCCCGCTCCTGCTGCCGATGCTGCTGGCCCAGGCCGCGGCTGCCGGTGGTGCCACCTATGCGCTGATGGACCTGTTCATGGACGTGCCCGAGCCCACGGCGATCCGATGGGTGCTGCTCGGTGGCGTCGCCGCGATCGCGGCGCTCATGGCCATCGAGCTGACTGCGAAGTCCAGCCGGACCGTCGAGCTGGCCGTCTGGGAGATGACCCGCGGCGCGTACGCCCAGCGGTTCTGGATCGGCGGTGTCGGCCTCGGCGTCGTCGTCCCGGCGGTGCTCGTCATCGTCGCCCTGGCCGCCGACACCGGCCCCGCCCTGCCCGCCGTCGCCGCCGTGTCGGCCCTCGTCGGGCTGTTCGCCTACGAGGACGCCTTCGTCCGTGCCGGCCAGTCCGTGCCGCTGTCTTGACCCGCGTCGGGAGATCACGATGACCGAACTCACCAACTACCCGCCCCACGACCGCTGGCACGACTGGACCGAGCTCGACGCCAAGGCCTGGCCGAAGAAGGTCGAGAAGAACTACACCCTCGTGCCCACCACCTGCTTCAACTGCGAGGCGGCGTGCGGGCTGGTGGCCTACATCGACAAGAACACCGACGAGATCGCCAAGATCGAGGGCAACCCGCACCATCCGGCCAGCCGGGGCCGCAACTGCGCCAAGGGTCCGGCCACGCTCAACCAGGTCACCGACACCGAGCGCATCCTCTACCCGATGCGCCGCGTCGGCGAGCGCGGCAGCGGCCAGTGGGAACGTGTCAGCTGGGACGAGGCGCTCGACGACATCGGCGGCCGTATCCGCGGCGCCATCGAAGCAGGTCACCACGACGGCGTGATGTACCACGTCGGCCGCCCGGGCGAGGACGGCTACGCAGACCGGGTGCTCAAGAGCTGGGGCGTCGACGGCCACAACAGCCACACCAACATCTGCTCCTCGAACGCCCGCATCGGCTACCAGAGCTGGATGGGCCACGACCGCCCGTCGTCGGACTTCGCGAACGCGAAGGTCATCTTCCTGATCTCGTCGCACCTCGAGTCGGGGCACTACTTCAACCCGCACGCGCAGCGGATCATGGAGGGCAAGGCCAACGGCGCCACCATCATCTGCGTCGATCCGCGCCTGTCGAACACCGGCTCGAAGGCCGATCACTGGCTGCCGGCGTGGCCGGGCACCGAGCCGTTCCTTTTGTTGACCCTCGCCCGGCTGTTGCTGCTCAACGGCACCTGGGAGCGCGACTTCGTCCGCCGCTGGACCAACTGGGAGACCTACCTGGCCAAGCAGCGCCCCGACCTGCCCCAGACCTTCGAGTCGATGGAGCAGGCGCTGCTCGACGAGTACGCCGAATACACCCCCGAGCGTGCCGAGCACATCTGCGGGGTGTCGGCCGACGAGCTGATCCGCATCGCCGAGATCATCGGGCGCCACCCCACGAAGTTCGCGTCGCACAACTGGCGCGCCGCCGGTGCCGGGAACCTCGGTGGCTGGCAGACGGCGCGGTGCCTGTTCTTCCTCAACGTGTTGACCGGTTCGGTCGCCACGGTGGGCGGCACGTCGGGCAACGGGTGGAACAAGTTCAAGCCCGCCCAGACCAAGGGTGCGCCGCCGCTCGACCAGTGGAACGAGCTCAGCTGGCCGAAGGAGTACCCGCTCGCCTACCACGAGATGTCGATCCTGCTGCCGCACTTCCTCAACGAGGGCCGCGGCCACCTCGACGTCTACTTCAGTCGGGTCTACAACCCGATCTGGACCAACCCCGACGGCTTCAGCTGGCTCGAGGCGCTGAAGGATCCCGACAAGGTGAAGTGCCACGTGGCCCTCACTCCGACGTGGTCCGAGACCGCCTGGTTCGCCGACTACGTGCTGCCGATGGGCGTCGGGACCGAACGCCACGACCTGGCCAGCTTCGAGACCCATGCCGGTCGCTGGATCGGGTTCCGTCAGCCGGTGATGCGCCGCTACGCACAGATCAAGGGCGAAGAGGTAGGCCCCGAGCGCCGCAGCCACGAGTTCAACACCGGCGAGGTGTGGGAGGAGAACGAGTTCTGGATCGACCTGTCGTGGCACATCGATCCCGACGGTTCGATGGGCATCCGCAAGTGGTTCGAGTCCGACGACGAGCCGGGCCGGCCGATCTCGGTCGATGAGTACTACGGCACGATCTTCGCGGAGTCGGTGCCGGGCCTGGCCGAGGCCGCTGCCGAGGCGGGCCAGACTCCGCTCGAGTTCATGCGCGAGCGCAGCGCCTTCGCGGTGCCCGGCGACATGATCACCCCGTACGAGCGCCTGGTCGACGCGGCCGGCCTCGACGGGTGCATCAAGGGCGACGACGGCGTTTACCGCAAGCCCGGCACCGCGGCCACCTGGGACGGCGATCCGACGACGTTGGCCGATGTGCATCTGGCCGACCTGGGCGAGGGCTCGCCCGCCGTCGAGGTCGACGGCGAGGCCAAGGAGGGCTTTCCCACGCCGTCGAAGAAGCTCGAGCTGTACTCCGACACCCTGGCCGACTGGGGCTGGCCCGAGTACGCGACGCCTAAATGGATCCCGTCGCACGTGCACTGGGAAGACCTCGACATGGCCGGCACCGAGCGCATCCTGCTCCCGACGTTCCGGATCCCGACCCTCATCCACACCCGCAGCGCCAACAGCAAGTGGCTCAACGAGATCAGCCACCGCCACCCGCTGTGGATCCACCCGAGCGACGCCGAGAAGCTCGGCATCGAGGAGTCCGGCCTGGTGCGCATCACCACCCGCATCGGGCACTTCGTGATCGTGGCCTGGCGGACCGAGGGCATCCGTCCCGGCGTCGTGGCCGCGAGCCACCACATGGGCCGCTGGCGTCTCGACGACGACAAGGCCCGCTCGTGGAGCGGCGGCGTGGCCGACATCTCGTCGACACCGAGCGCGGACGGCGGCAGCACCTGGAAGCTGCGCCGCACCAAGGCCATGGAGAGCTGGGAGAGCGACGATCCCGACACCGGCCGGGTGTGGTGGAACGACGCCGGCGTGCACCAGAACCTGACGTTCGCGGTGCAGCCCGACCCGATCTCGGGGATGCAGTGCTGGCACCAGCGGGTGCACGTGACGCCGGCCGAGGCCGGCGACGAGTACGGCGACGTGGTGGTCGACACCGCCAAGTCGCGCGAGGCCTACCTCGACTGGCTGGCCAAGACCCGCCCCGCCCCGGGCCCCGACGGCCTGCGCCGTCCCCTGTGGTTCGCCCGCCCCCTCAAGCCCGTGGCCGGCCGGTACCTCGCAGACTGACCTGCGTCGCCACCGTCACCGTTGCGGCTCGAGGGTTCTCCGCCGGCTCCGGGGCTACCGGCCGTCGCTTTCGGACGAGCGCCGGGCGAGTCGCCGGAGTTCGGGAAGTGCCTGACGGTCGGTCTCCCGGTTCGTCGTCGTCTTGGACACGATGATGTCGTCGAGCGCTGCAAGCTCGACGTGAAGACCGAATGCAGACACGACTGATGCCCGGTCGTGCAGGTCGCGGTAGGTGGCCAGGTCGGTCATCGAGGTCCGGGGGATCCCCCGGATGACATCGAGGTCCCCGGCCTTCGTCCGCCACGTCGACAACTCCATCGTCGCGAGCGAGCTCGCGTCGATCGGGAACTCGACGGTGTCGCCTCCTGGTATGCGCAGGACTGCGCCCAGCTCGACCAACGCAGCGGAAAGTCTCGTCATGTTGTCTCGGCTGGCCTCGGGCACGATGTCGACACCGAAGGTCAGTCGGTCTGCGCCGTGGGCCGCCGCTGCGAAACCGCCGACGATGACGTAGTCGACTCCGTGCGAGGCGAGCACTCGGAGCAGGTGCTCCGGGTCGAGAGGAGGGGCGCCGGGATCACCCACCGGTCTTGAGGCCTCTGCGCAGCTCGGCGACGAACGCCGTCGCGTTCGCGACACTCTGCATCCGTGCCTCGACCGACTGCTCTGCGATGGCGTGGCCGGGCGCTGTGTCGTCGGCCGTGTCCACGAGATCGAGAGACAGCTCGAATCCGCAGGCTTCGACGAGCCGAGTGAGCACGGGGATCGAGGGGAGCTTGCGAGCGTGCTCATACGCCGAGATCGCGGACTGCGTGGTCCCGGCCCGTGCCGCCAACTCGGCCTGGGTGATGCCCGCTCGACGTCGAGCCTCGATCAGCAGCGACCAGACCGGGTATGCGGGCGCAACGGACACGAACCCGAGTATAGCTGTGCGGCGATATCTGCACATCCTGGCTCCGTCGGGCGCGTCGGTTCGGTGTGGGGACATGCGGTGGCGGGCAGGGTCATGGGATTTCGGTGCCGTCGGGGCGCAGGGTGTGCCAGTGGCCTTGGCCGTCTCGGTAGACGGTGAAGCCTCGTTGGCGGAATCGGTTGTGCATGCCGCAGTCGGGCCCCCCGTTGCCGGGGTTGGTTCTTCCGCCTCTGGAGTGTTCGGTGAGGTGGTCGATTTCGCAGGCTGAGGCGGGGACGCAGCAGCCGATGAAGATGCATTGGTGCGATGCCGCTCTGGCGGCGTCTCTGGCGGCGCCGGTGAAGAAGCGGCGTTCGCCCAGGTCGATGACGGTGCCTTTGGCGTCGACGATCATGCGCCGTATGGCGTGCACCATGGCGCAGGCGATGGCTTCAGAAGGGTCGAGGGGGACGCCGTCGATGGTTTCGCACCGGTAGGTGTCGGGACCGAGTTCGGCGGTGGTGTCGCCGGCGAGGCGCCGGACCATGGTCTCGAAGGTCTCAGCGGACCAGATGACGCTGTGGGTGAAACTCGCGGGCACGGTGGGGGTGGCGGAGTTGGCGCCGTCTTCGAACACCCGCACCAACGCGTCGGCTCGGCGCTGGGCGGGGGTGCGGGCGAGGTGGGCTTCGCAGGTGTCGTCGCCGTGCACCAATCGTGCGGCTTCCCAGTCGGCGAGGTATTCGGCGGCGATGTAGTGGCGCCAGATCTCGTCGATCTGCGCGCCTTGCATCGCGGCGAAGCCCCCATCGAGGTCCCAGGAGAGGTCGATGGGGTTCTGCACGATGCGGGCGTCGCGGTGGCGGTGGGTGCGTTCGTTGGCGGGTTCGGGCCCGTCTTCGTCGATCAGGCGTTCCCATTCGCGGACCCGGATCTCGAACGTCCGGTAGTCCAACAGTCGGGCCTGGTCGAGGAACCATTCCTGGCGCAACACCATCGCGCCGGCCACACGCGGGTTCGCATGCACCCGACCCAACAAATGGACCTGGTCGATCCCGATGCCGCCGACCCGGAACGCGGCAGCGATCAGGTCAAGAGCGCTGAGCATGCGGCGGGCCCGGTCACGATCCAACGCCTCACCACCCGAGTGCCGCCCCGAATGACGCGCCAGGGTCTTGACGGACGCGAACCCGTCGCCACGGTGCAGGTTGCGGGCGTCGATGTTGGCCATCAACTCCAACTGCGCTGCGTGCACCCGCCGGGCCAGGCGGTCGAGCTCGACCATCGCCGCGGTCGCTTCCGGTGAGGTGACCGGTGCGAGTCGGGAGTCGAAGAGCGCGTCGATGGCAGCGTCGAGACCGACGAGGGGCCCGACTGCGTCGGAAGCGTCGGCCGGCCGGTCCGGCTGCGTCAACAATCCCATGCATCGAACACTAGTTCGGGGGTGTGACATTCTCGTCCGGGCGACGGAAATCACGGGTCCGCCCGTGTGAGAGCGGGTCGCGCGCAGTGCTCGATGCCGGTTGTGGTCCTGGCCGGGTCGCCGCCTACCTTGCAGAACGCGGCCTCGACGCGCGCGGCGTCGACATCTCGGCGGCGATGATCGAGGCCGCGCGCTCGGCGCACCCGCATCTGCGCTTCGACGAAGGTCGTCTGACCGCCCTGCCGGTTGCCGACGGATCCGTACGAGGGCTCGTGTGCTGGTACTCGATCATCACGACACCGCCGGGCCATCTCGCGCCCGTCTGGGTCGTCGCCGGCGCCGTGGACGGTCGCTCTTCCCGACGGCGTCGACCTCGTGGTCCTCGGCCGCCTGCCACTCGAACTCGCCGGGCGGATCGCCCTCGACGGTCAGATCCTGTTCGACGACGACCCACCCGCCCGCGTCCGGTGGGTGGCGAACACCCGCAAGATCTGGCTCGACGAGCGCCCCCGCTTCGAGCGCGCCCACCGCGAGTTCCTGGAGGCCGCAGCTCGTGGTCGATGAAGGACGCGTGTCGCGTCTGCTGCGCGACATCACGGAACGGACCGAGCGGCTTCGTGCTGCGGCGAGCGCCGACGCAGAAGAGCGGGGCGACCTGTGGCTCGACGCGGTGAAGTATCTCTTCGTCACCGCCATCGAGGGGTGTGTCGACGTCGCGCAGCATGTGGCGGCGTCGGAACGATGGCGTGCTCCCGATTCGAACGGCGACGCCATTCGTCTGCTCGCCGAACACGACGTCGTCACGCCGTAAGCGGCCGCGGCGATCGCCTCGGCGGTGGGGTTCCGCAACGTGCTGGTCCGCCGCTACATCGACGTCGATGATGCGTTGGTCGTCGACGCGCTCCACCAGCTGGCCGACTTCGACGCGTTCGTCGCCCAGGTCAGCCACTGGCTGCTCGCATCAAGCGGCTGACCCGGCGAGCTCCTCGGCCTCTCCGAGCGTCAGCGGGCCCCGGCGATCCGCCGCAGTGGCGGGAGCGTCTTGGGTGGGACCTTGCGGGGCGGGAGATCGGCCAGCAGTTCGTGCGCCGCGGCGGCGACCTTCGCGACGGCGGCCTCGACGGCGTCCTCGGTCGCCGCCGAGGTCTTGGCCACGCCACTGATCTTGCGGACGAACTGGCGGGCTGCGGCCTCGATCTCGGTGTCGGTGGCGGCGGGCTCGAGCCCCCGCAGCGTGGTGATGTTGCGACACATCGTTCGGCCCTCCGGTCGGTCGTCGATCCCCCGATCGTGCCACGACGATCCGGCGTTCGCCCGGCGGCGCCAGATGAGGCCGCTACGACGTCGCGCCGGGGCTCAGTGGGTGACCGCGTGCTCCGAAATGTGGTGCAGGTGTCCGGCGAGACGGTGCTCTCGCCCGGTCCGGTGGTCGGCGAGGGCCTGGGCGCCGAGGCGCAGCATCGGGCCGATCGTCAGGGCGAACACCACCGTGGCGGGACCGAAGTCGCCACCGAGGGCGATGCCCAGGCTCAGCAGGCCGACCTCGAGTCCGGTGCGGATGCGCATCGGGTCACGACCCCGCACGGCGCCGGCGCGCATCAACAACTCGAACGCGCCGCCGCCGAGGCCGGAGTGCACGACGAGGGCGATGCCGCCGGCCAGCGCGGTGATGCCGACGATGACGAAGATGATGCGCACCACGAGGACCTCGGGGTCGATCAACAGCCCGATGGCGGTGTCGACGGCGAGGCCGTTGAGCAGGATGTAGGCCGCCGTGACCAGTGATGGGAACTGGCGCAGCATCGCCGCGATGGACAGCAGCAGCGCGGCGAGGATCCAGCCGGCCTGGCCGAGGGTGATGCCCAACCGGTCGCGCAGCACCGACAGCAACACGTCGTAGGGCGGCAGGCCGAGACCGGCATGGGAGAACAGGGCGACACCGAGTCCGATCATGACGGCCCCGGCGGCGAGGACCGCCGCCTGGTGGGCGGTCCGGCGGGCGACCGGGGGAGCGTTGACGAGCGCCGAGGCGACGATGCCGTGGCGGCTCATGCCGCGCAAGATGAGGGACGACCCTGCTCTCGTGCGTGACGCGGCACCAGCGGCGGCGTCACGGACGATCCGGAGGGGCGTGGGTCGGTAACGGCTTGCGATTCGGCGGGTAGGCGCACCGTGTCGCAAGGCCGCAGGATCCGTGCACTCCTCGCCCCGGAATGGAGGATCCGAGAACGCCGCGACCGGTGATGAATGGTCGTCGAGGCGTAGGCCTCGGTTGCCGACCCGCGCTCCTCTGGCCGGGATACGTGTGTTCACCGGTCCAGTGTCGGCCTTGCCGGTCGGTCCTCCATGGCGGCGGCCCGGGTCATCGGTCACAGCGGGTGTGGGCGGTGGCCGACGGCGAGCCCGTCGACCCCGGCAGGTCAGTCGATCGACCCGCGCGGCACGACCCACCGGGTCGGCTGACCGGTGACCGATGCGATGTGATCGAAGTCGATGTCGTAGTGCAGCACCGTCAGCTCGTGCTCCTCGGCGGCGGCGGCGATGAGCAGGTCGGGGACCTTGCGTCCCCGCAGGCCCTGATCTGCCAGCTCGCGTTGCATCTCTCCGGCACGAAGAAAGTGTTGCGCCTCGATCTCGACGCTGCGAAACGTCACGAGCGCGCTGCGGAGGGCATCCCATTCGGCGGCGCTCCGTGCCGAGAAGCCCACCTCGAGGTCGGTCATGGTCGACCGAGCCAGTCCGAAGGTGTCGAGCTCTTCGATCGCGTGGCGGACCGCAGGGCTGGCCAGCCTCGTCGTCACGCTCGTGTCGACCAGGAACATCAGCGCCAGGCGTCCTCGCGGTCGGCGAGGTCGGCCGCCGCCAACACGTCCAGGGCCGCGGCGAGCTCGGCTTGTCGCTGTGTGCCGGCGAGTCGGAGCGCCTCGTTGACCGTCGCCTTGATGGTGGGTGTGCCGAGCCGCGAACGGGCGGCCTCGAGCGTGTCATCGTCGATGTCGACAAGCCGTTTCGTCATGGGCCCGAGTATATACAGCACCAGCAGCAGATATATCTCACCGTCGAGTGCACTTGCGTCGTCGACCGGTAAGACTGGGCCCGGCACGACGACCGGGAGGTCCAGGGACATGAAGACCGAGTTGCTGATCGGTGGCGAATGGGTGCAGGGGTCCGACGGCGACCGCATCGACGTGATCGATCCCGCCACCGGCGAGGCCATCTGCGATGTCGCGCTCGGCTCGCCCGCCGACGCCACCCGGGCCTGCGACGCCGCCGCAGCAGCCCAGAAGGAATGGGCCACCACCGCGCCCCGCCACCGCAGCGAGCTCCTGCGCGCCATGTGGCAGAAGATGACCGACCAGACCGACGAGCTCGCCGAGCTCATCACCCGCGAACACGGCAAGCCCCTGGCCGACTCGCGCGCCGAGGTCGCCTACGCCGCCGACTTCTTCCGCTGGAACGCAGAGGAGACCGTCCGCATCCACGGCTCGATGAGCGTCGCGCCCGCCGGCGACAAGCGCATGCTCGTCCACCACCCGCCGATGGGGGTCGTGGTCATGGTCACGCCCTGGAACTTCCCGGCGGCGATGATCACCCGCAAGCTCGCGCCTGCGCTCGGCGCCGGCAACGGCGTGGTCATCAAGCCTCCGAAGGAGACGCCGCTCACCGCGCTGCGCCTCGGCGAGATGCTCGGCGAGGTCGGCTTCCCCGATGGCCTCGTCAACATGGTCACCGCCAAGAGCTCCGGCGACTGGTTCGACGCCGCCACCGAGCACCGGGCCACCCGCATGGTGTCGTTCACCGGCTCGACCGAGGTCGGCCGGGTGCTGCTGCGCCGCTGCGCCGACCGGGTCCTCAAGACCGTCATGGAGCTCGGCGGCAACGCGCCCTTCATCGTGTTCGACGACGCCGACCTCGACGCCGCGGTCGAAGGGGCCATGATCGCGAAGATGCGGCACTCGGCCGAGACCTGCACCGCCGCCAACCGCTTCTACGCCGAGGCCGGCATCGCCGAGGAGTTCACGGCCAGGCTCGCCGAGGCCATGGGCGCCATCCGCATCGGCAACGGCTTCGACGACGGCGTCACGTGCGGTCCGATGATCAACGCCGCCGCCATCGAGACGATCGACGAGCTCGTCACCTCCGCCGTCGGCGCCGGCGCCACCACCGCACTGGGCGGGTCGGCGGTCGACGGCCCCGGCTTCTTCTACGAGCCCACCGTGCTCGGCAACGTCGACCAGGCGTCGTCCATCGCGCACACCGAGATCTTCGGCCCCGTCGCCCCCGTGGTGCCCTTCACCGACCACGACCAGCTCATCGACTGGGCCAACGACACCGAGATGGGCCTGGCCGCCTACGTCTACACCCAGGACCTCGCCAAGGGCCTGCGCACCAGCGAACGCATCCAGGCCGGCATGGTCGGGCTCAACCGCGGCGGCCTGTCCGATCCGGCAGCGCCCTTCGGCGGCATGAAGCAGTCCGGCCTCGGTCGCGAAGGCGCCGGCGAGGGCATCTACGAGTTCTGCGAGACCCAGTACATCGCCACCAACTGGTAGGCAACCGGTCCGCGCGGTGGGCCCTGCGCTCGTCAGTCGCGCCCGGCGATGACGGTGGCGAGGTTCTCCTCGCCGACGAGCTCGCGGAACGCAGCTGCGGTGTACGCGGTGAGGCGGGCACCGCTGTCGGTGCGGACCGTCGCCGATCGCGGTAGGCCGAACAGCGGGCCCATCTCGCCGATGTGATCGCCCGGACCGCGGCGGGCCATTACGACGACCGCACCGTCGGGTTGCTTGCGCTCGACGATCAGCTCTCCCTCGTCGATCACATAGACGAGATCGGCGGCGTCGCCCTGGCGGAACAGCGTGGCGCCGGGTGCCAGGTCGATGGTCTCGGGCGCCCGTTCGCGCTGGTCGAGGAACCGTGGTTGCATCTCGACGATGGCATCGGCGAGCGGCAGCATCCGGTCGTCGTGGGTGGAGACCACCACCACCCGGCCGTCGTCGGCGAGGCCCCGCAGCACCCGCAGCACCCCCTCGACCTGTATGTAGTCGAGATGTGCAGTGGGTTCGTCGGCCAACACGAGCGGGGGGTCGAGCGCAAGCGCCCGGGCGATGGCCACGCGCTGCTGCTGGCCGCCTGACAGGTTGTTCGGTCGGTGGCGGAGCCGGTCGCCGAGGCCCAGCTGCTCGAGCAACTCCACCGCCCGAGCGCGGCTCTTCGCCCGGCTGCGACCCGCGGCCCGCAGCGGAACCATGACGTTCTCGACGATGTCGAGGCTGGCGATCAGGTTGAACGACTGGAACACGAACCCGACCGAGTGCAGTCGATAGCGGTCGAGTGCCCGACCGGACAGGCTCGACACCTCGGCGTCCGCGACACGGATCCGGCCCGAGGTCGGGGACAAGATGCCGCCGAGGCACGACAACAGCGTGGTCTTGCCACAGCCCGACGGGCCGAGCAGCAACACGATCGACCCGGCCGGGACTGCCACGCTCAGACCATCGATGGGGCGGACCATGTAGTCGCCCGACGCGTACTGGACGACCACGTCGTGGAGCTCCACCGCGGCGGGCCCGGCGGTCGTCGGGCCGGCGGCGGTCGTGTCGGGCCGATCCGTCTCGGGTGTGGCCATCTCAGGGCCCACCGAACGCGAGTGCCGGCGAGATCCGCACCGCCCGGCGGACACCCGCGAGGGCGCCGAGGAACGACACGACCAGGGCCACCGCCGGCAGGGCCGCGAGCGCGCCGGCGGGGATCTCCACCCGCAGCGGGAAAACCGGTGCCAGCGCGAGCCCGATGACCGCCGCCGCGGCCGACGCGGCGAGCGCAACGATCAGGGCCTGCAGGAACATGCCCGCCACCACCGAACGGCCGGACACGCCGATGGCCTTGAACACGGCGATGTCGCCGGTGCGTTCGAGGGCGTTGAGGTACAGCACCGATCCCACGATCATCGCCGCCACCAGCCACAGCAGCGTCCGGACGAAGCCGATGGTCTGCTCGGCATTGGCGAGTGGACGGACGGCGTCGTCGCGTGCGGCAGCGGCGTCGAGGACGTGGAGGTCGCCGACCACCTCGGCGTCGGCATCGAGCGCGAGCGATGTCACGACGGGCAGGCCGTTGGCCGCCAGCCGCTGGGCATCGCCGAGGGTGACGATGACCAGCGGCGACCCGGCCAGTAACGACGCGTCGACGAGGCCGACCACCGCGAAGGAGGAGCCGTCGAGCACCAGTTCCTGGCCGAGCTCGAAACCGAACCGTGTGCTCACCACCACCTGGCCCTCGCCGGAGAGGATCGTGCCGGCCCGGGTCGTCGTCGGCGCACCCGGTCGACCGGGCTCGACGCCGACGAGGACGCCGTCGCGGGGGTCCTGCGACGTGCCGGTGTTGATGCGTGACACCAGGACGCCGCCGGCCTCGCCGCCACGGACGGCGGCGAATGCCTCGTCAGATGCCATCGGCGTGAAGCCGGCGAAGGGCCCCGACACGCTCGGCGGTACGGCCCAGCGGTCGGCGGCGAGCACCGAGAACGTACGGTCGGCCTCGTTGCCGAAGCTGGCCGCCAGGCCGCTCATCACGAGCCCCAGGCCCAGGACGAGCGATGCGCCGGCGATGGCGACCAGAACCCGACGACGGCGGTACTGCAGATCACGTATGGCTGCCAGCAGCACCCCGTAGCCTCCGTTCGCCGACCGCGGGCGAATCTACAGCAATCGATCGGTGTGGAGCCTCCTGTGACGGCGGCGGTCTCGCTCCGCCATCGCATGGCGGCCGGACCGACCTCATGTCGGCTGCACGTGAATGCGATGACCTCGCCGTCCGTGCGAGCCCAGCGTGGCGAAGCCCGGACGCGCAACGGCCCCGGGTCGAACCCGGGGCCGAGCAGTCGACGTGCGAACGCGTCAGGTGCGCTTGCCGCTGCGGCCGAGCAGCCAGGTCTTCATCGGAGCCGAGGTCGCCAGCTTCAGCGAACGGCTCTTCTTGATCTTCAGCTTCTCGCCCGTCTGGGGGTTGCGACCGGTGCGGGGGGCACGCTCGGTCATCGAGAACGTGCCGAAGCCCGGCCACGCCACCTTCTCGCCTGCCTTGACACGCTCGGCGGTGTGGTCGAAGAAGGCGCCCAGCACGGCTTCGGCGGTCTTCTTGTCGGTTCCGGCGCGATCCGCGACGGCGCTGATGGTCTCTGCCTTGGTTGCCACTGTTGGCTCCTTGTGATGTCTCCGGCGATGTCCGGACGGCCCAAAGAGAACCAGAACTCGCGACCGGATGGGTGGATACCCCCCACTTCTACTGGCTTTTGTGACATTCCCACCTGGAAAGGGCCCGTTCTGGGCGGGTATCGACCCTGTTCAGCCGATGCCTGCCGCGCCGGCGAAGGCTTCGAGGCGATCGAGCCCGTCGGGTCCGGCGAAGAAGAAGGCCGGCACCATGGCCCGGTCCACACCGCGCTCGGCCAGCGCTTCGACGCCTCGGGCGGGATCGTCCATGTGCGTGCTGAACATGGCGTTGACCGCCACGGCGTCACGGTCGCGGCCGGCAGCCTCGGTGGCGTCACGAAGCTCGGCGATCAGGCGGGCGAGCTCGTCGAGGTCGCCGGTGCCCGGATAGTAGGAGTCGCCGAGACGTGCGGCGCGGCGTATGGCGGCCGAGGTGTCGCCGCCGACCATGATCGGGATGGTCCCCCCTGGCGGCCGGGGGCTGCACGTGACGGGGTCGAAGTCGACGAACTCGCCGTGGAACTCGACCTCGGGCCCCGACCACAGGGTCCGCAGCGCGGCGACATATTCGTCGGTGCGGGCCCCGCGTCGCTCCCACGGCACACCCAACGCGTCGAACTCCTCGCGGAGCCAACCGACGCCGATGCCGAGCTCGACCCGCCCGCCGCTGAGGTGGTCGAGCGTGGCGAGCTCCTTCGCGAGGACCACCGGGTTGCGTTGGGGCAGGATCAGGATGCACGTGCCCAACCGGAGCGTCGGTGCCGCTGCGGCGACGTACGCGAGCCAGATCAGCGGATCCGGGATGGGCGTGTCGGGTGTCGCGGGGATCTTGCCGTCGGCGGTGTAGGGATAGCGCGACTCGATCGAGCTGGGCAGGATGACGTGTTCGCCGCCCCACACCGATTCGAAGCCGAGATCCTCGGCTCGCCGGCAGAGCTCGATGGCCGATGCCGGGTCACCCCCCACACTGCTCGCGAACGCCAGTCCGAACTTCACGGCGAATCCCCCTCGATGTGTTTCGACCGACCCGCATGGTGGCACATCGAGGCCGACGGGATCGGTGTCACCGATCGGTGCCATCGACGTCTGGTCGGTCCACTGGTAACGTCGGGAGGCTGACCGCCGATGGGGATGTGCCGCCAGAGGCATCACCCGGGGGTGTACGGCCGGTCGGCGGTTGGAGCAATCATGGATACAGCCGAGCTGACAGAGACGGCCGAGCAACCCGTGGCGCGTCGCCGACGTCGACGCAGCGTTCTCCTCGTGCAGATCGCCGCGCTCGCAGCTGCGGTGTACTGGCTGGTCGTCCCCCGCCTCGGCGACACCGGCAGGGTCCTCCATCGCATCGACGACGTCTCGCCGCCGCTGGTGCTGCTCGGCACCGCGTTGGGCGTGGCGGCGCTACTCGCCTACGCGCAGGTCACCCGCAACCTGCTGCCCCGCACGGGGCGGCCGCGGCTCGCCCGGCAGTTCGGCGTCGTCGTCAGCTCCGTCGGCGTCAACCGGGTGGCGCCCCTCGGCATGGCCGCCGGTGCGGCGGTCGCCTACAAGTTGTTGGTCCGCGAGGGCCTCGGCCGCGGCGACATCGCGTTCGCCATGGGCGTGCAGGCCGTCGGCTCGGCGCTGGTCCTGCAGGTCATCCTGTGGCCGGCGATGCTGATCGCGGCGCCGCTGAGCGGCATCTCACCGGCGCTGCGGTCCGGTTTGTACCTGGCCGGCGGCTTCGGGCTGGTGTTCCTCGCCATCGTCGCCTTCGTGCTGTGGGGCCTCTACGGCCGTCGCGACGCCACCACCCGCATCCTCGTCGCCGTGGCCAACAAGCTGCGCATCGGCCGTGACCGTGCCGCCGAGGGCATCGCATCGGCCTGTGGCCGCCTCGATCAGCTGCGCTCGGACCCGCGTACCGTCGTGCGGACAACCGGCTGGGCCATGGCCAACTGGTTGACCGACGCCGCGTCGCTGTGGGTGTTCCTCGTGGCCTTCGGCGCCGACGTCTCGCCGCTGTGGGTGCTGGTGGCGTTCGGCGTCGCCAACGTCGTGGCCATGGTGCCCATCACCCCGGGCTCGCTGGGCATCACCGAGACCACCCTTGCCATCGTGCTGATCGGCTTCGGTGCTGCGACCTCGCCGGTCTTCCTCGGCATCGCGGCCTACCGGATGGTGCACTACTGGCTGCCCATCCCCGGGGGGTTGCTCGCGTACACCTTGTTGCGGGCCCGTCCCGCGGCAGCGGCGTCGCAGGCGAACTGATCCCGATCCGGGCTCAGCCGAACACCACGGTGCGGTCGCCGACGCGCAGCACCCGGTCCTCGGCCCACCAACGCACCGCCCGCGACAACACCATGCGCTCGATGTCCTGACCCAGCCGGACGAGCTCGTCGGCACGGTGGGCGTGGGTCACCCGGGCGACGTCCTGTTCGATGATCGGGCCCTCGTCGAGGTCCGCGGTGACGAAGTGGGCCGTGGCCCCGACCAGCTTCACGCCCCGTTCGTGGGCCTGGTGGTAGGGCTTCGCTCCCTTGAACCCCGGCAGGAACGAGTGGTGGATGTTGATGGCCCGCCCCTCGAGGTGACGGCAGAGATCGTCGGAGAGGATCTGCATGTAGCGGGCCAGGACCACCAGGTCGATGGATCGTTCGCGCACCAGGTCGAGCACCGCCGCCTCCTGGGTGGCCTTCGTGGCGGCGGTGACCGGGAGGTGCACGAACTCGATGCCGTGGCCGCGCACGAGGTCGCCGAGGTCGGGATGGTTCGACACGACGACGGACAACTCGACCGGCAGCGCGCCGGTCTCCCAGCGGTAGATGAGGTCCACCAGGCAGTGGTCGTACTTCGAGACCATCACCATCACCCGGGGGCGGTCGTCGAGGCGGCGCAGGGTGTGGTGGCCCCCGAACCCGGTGAGCGCCGCGCCGACGACGTCGGCGACGGCCGCTTCGGGGGCTGCGGCGTCGAACACGGTGCGCATGCAGAACGTGCCCGAGTCGGCGTCGCCGAACTGGTGGTTGTCGACGATGTTGGCGTCGACGTCGAGCAGCGCGCTGCAGACGCCGTGGACGATGCCGGGCCGGTCGGGGCAGGTCAGGGTGAGGACATGACGTGTCGTCATGGCGCGGGAGGGTACCGGCCGACGCTCACCGGTCATGCGCCCCTGTGGGGGCCGCGATCCGGTTCATGGTCGGTCGGGCGTCCTCGTTGACGATGAACCACGCCGCCACCGCCGCGAGGGCGAACAGCCCGGCGCTGACACCGAACGCGGCGTGGAATGCCGCCACCCGGTCGGCGGTGGGGGCGCCCCCCTCGGCCGGCGGGTCGACCGAGGTCACCAGCGCCGACAGCACCGTGGCCACCACGGCCACGCCGGCGCCCACTGCGGCCTGGCGCTGGGTGTTGAACAGCGACGTCGCCCGCCCCATGTCCGGCAACGAGATGGTGGCGTAGGTGGCGGTCTGGATCGGGATGAACACCATGCCCATGGCCAGGCCCCGCAGGAACATGACCGCCGCGATCGCACCCAGGTGGGTCGTCTCGTCGACGGTGACGAACCACAGGCCCACCACCAGCGACGCGGCCAGCCCCGCCAGCAGCAGCGGCCGCGGCCCGAACCGTCCGTACAACCACTTGCCGGCGACCTGGGAGCTGATGATGATGCCGATCGGCTGGCCCAGCAGGGTGAGCCCGGTGACGAGCGCCGAGTGCTCGCCCACCTGCTGCAAGAAGATGGGCAGCAGGAAGATGAGGCTGAAGAAGCCCATGTATGCCGGGAACGACGTCAGGTTGATGGCGCGGAACAGCCGGTCGCCGAACAGGCGCAGCGCCAGCACGGGATGTTCGATGCGGGTCTCGACCACCACGAGCGCCACCAGCGACAGTGCGCCCACCACCAGGGCGCCGACCACCCACGGCGAGTCCCACCCCTGCGACGGGCCTTCGGAGACCCCGACCAGCAGCAGGCCGAGGCCCGCCGACGACAGCACGAGCCCGACCCAGTCCACGCCGCCGGTGACGCCGACGACCTCCTCGCGCAACCAGGAGATGCCCAGCGCCAGCGCCGCGCCACCGACGGGGATGTTGACGAAGAAGATCCACCGCCACGACAGCGTCTCGATGATGACCCCGCCCAGGACCGGTCCGATCGCCGGGGCGATCACCGCCACGCCGACCACGGCGGCCGAGGCCTTGGCCCGCTCCTCCAGGGGGTAGGCACGGAACAGCATCGCCGAGCCGATCGGGGTGATCAGCCCGGCGAACAGTCCCTGGAACACCCGGGCCGCGATCAGCTGGTCGAGGGTCTGCGCGGCGCCACACAGCATCGAGGAAGCCACGAAGCCCGCTACGGCGAAGAGGAAGACACGACGGGTCCCGAACCGGTCACCCAACCAGCCGGCGATCGGGATGACCGCGGCGAGCGCCAGCGCGAACCCGATGATCGCCCACTCGACGTCGGTGGAGTCGACACCGAACTCGTCGGCCAGGGTGGGGACGGCGATGTTGACGATCGTCGTGTCCATGATCTGGATGAACAGACTCAGGATGTAGACCACGGCCACACGGGACCGGTATGCCTCGGGGACGACCACCGTCGCCGATCGTACCCAGCCCGTGCCCCCCACCGCCGAGGCCCCGCCGCCGAGGCCGCTCGCGACCGCGCTGCCGCCGCTCACCCCGGCGGTCCGGCTCCGGTCGGTCGATCGCCGTTAGCCTGCGGCCTGTGACGCGATCGATCCTGATCCTCAACGGACCGAACCTCAACCTGCTGGGCGAACGCGAGCCGTCGGTCTACGGCGCCGCCAGCCTCGCCGACATCATCGGCGAGCTCCGCAACGCCCTCGACGCCCACCGGGTCGAGATCCGCGACGCCCAGTCCAACGCCGAGGGCGGCCTCATCGACGCCATCCACGACGCCCGCACCTGGGCCGACGGGATCGTCCTCAACCCCGGGGGCTACACCCACACCAGCGTCGCGTTGCGCGATGCCATCGCCGCGGTCGACGTGCCGGTGGTCGAGGTGCACCTCTCCAATGTCCACGCCCGCGAGCGCTTCCGGCACCGATCGCTCGTCAGCGCCGTCTGCCTCGGCACCATCGGCGGCTTCGGCCCCGTCGGCTATCGCCTCGCGGTCGACGCGCTGCTGGCGCACCTCGACCGGCCATGAGCATCGGCCGTCCCCGCCCGGCGGTGCAGAACCTGCCGGCGTATCGACCCGGCAAGGGCGCAGCGCAGGCCGAGGCCGAACACGGCATCGTCGACGCCATCAAGTTGGCGTCCAACGAGAATCCCTGGCCGCCGCTGCCATCGATCGTCGAGGCCGCCGCGGCGGCGATCGCCGGTTCCAACCGCTACGCCGATCATCGGGCCACCGCCGTGCGCGAGCGCCTCGCCGACACGCTCGGTGTCGCCGCCGAATCCGTCACCGTGGGTTGTGGATCGGTCGGGCTGCTCCAGCAGCTCTTCCTCACCTATGTCGACCCTGGCGACCACGTGGTCTACCCGTGGCGCTCGTTCGAGGCGTACCCCGTCTACACCCAGCTCATGGGAGCGACGGCGGTCACCGTCGACCTCGTCGATCACGCCTTCGATCTCGATGCGGTGGCCGCGGCCGTCACCGACGCCACCAAGCTCGTCCTGCTCGCCACGCCGAACAACCCCACGGGCACGGCGGTCTCCACCAAGGCCATCGGCGCGCTCGTCGAGGCCGTCGGCGACGACGTCGTGGTCGTCGTCGACGAGGCCTACCGCGAGTTCGTCGATCCGGCCTTCGGCGACCCGGTCCTCGACCTCGTCCCGGCGTATCCGAACGTGGTGGTCACCCGGACCCTGTCGAAAGCTCAGGGCCTGGCCGGGCTCCGCTTCGGCTACGCCATCGGCCATCCCGAGCTCATCGCCGACGTCGACAAGACGCTGGCGCCCTTCGCCGTCAACGCCGTCGCCCAGGCCGCGGCGCTCGCGACCCTCGAGGCCGGCGCCGAGATCGCCGCCCGTGTGGGCGCGGTGCTCGGCGAGCGCGCCCGGGTGGTCGCGGCGCTGCAGTCGTCGGGGTGGGAGCTCCCCGACGCACAGGCCAACTTCGTGTACCTGCCGTTCGGGGCCTCGACCGACGACGTCTACCTGGCGCTCGAACGACGTGGCGTGGTGACCCGACCCTTCACCGGCGAGGGCATCCGGGTGACCATCGGCAGCCCTGCCGAGAACGACCGCTTCCTCGCCACGCTCGCCGAGATCACGGCCTGAACCGTCTCGGCGCCGTTGGAGGAGAGGAATCCGGCCCGTTCTGCGCGAGACTCTGGGATCGCTCGACTGGATAGGGGCCCGATGACCGGGAACTTCAACTTCTCCTTCGACGACGTCGCCGTCGTCTCCCTCGCCTCGTGCGAGGCCCCGGAGGTCGTCACCTCCGACGACATCGATCGTCGCCTGGCGGGCTTCTACGAACGGGTCGGCGCCAAGCCGGGTCTGCTGCAGACCCTCGCCGGCATCGACGAGCGCCGTCGCTGGCCCGAAGGGTTCTCGTTCATGGACGCGGCTGCCGCCGCCGCCGAGAAGGCGCTGACCGCCGCCGGCGTGGACCGCGACCGCATCGGGATGCTGATCGACACGTCGGTGTGCCGCGAGCGGCTCGAGCCGTCGAGCGCCGTCACCGTGCACGACCTGTTGGGTCTGCCGTCCACGTGCATCAACTTCGACATCAGCAACGCCTGCCTGGGGTTCCTCAACGGCATCCATCTGGCCGGCGCGATCATCACCGCGGGCCAGATCGACTACGCGCTGGTGGTCGACGGTGAGGGCATCCGCGAGATCCTCGACAACACCGTCGCGCGCCTCGACGATCCCGAGGCCACCATCGAGGACCTCTTCGAGAACTTCGCGTCGCTGACGCTCGGCTCGGGCTCGGCCGCGACGGTCATCGGACGGCACTCCGAGAACCCCGGCAGCCACAAGGTCGTGCGCGGGTTCTTCCGGGCCGACACCGTCCATCACCAGCTCTGCGTCGGGTCGCTCGAGCAGATGCGCACCGACACCAAGGCCCTGCTCGACGCGGGTACCGACCTGGCCAAGATCGCATGGGACGACGCCGAGAAAGACGACTGGCTCGACTGCGACCACTACATCCTCCATCAGGTGTCGCGGGTCCACACCCAGGCGATGATCGACGTGCTGGGTCTCGATGCCGACAAGGTGACGATGACGTTTCCGACGTTCGGCAACATCGGTCCGGCGGCCATCCCGTTCACGATGGCGTCGGTGCAGGACACCTTCGTCGCCGGCGACCGGGTGCTGTGCATGGGTATCGGGTCGGGGCTCAACGCCTCGATCATCGAACTGCTCTGGTGACACGCCGGCCCGTCGCCCCAGCAGAGCTGCCGCCGCCCGGGCTCGCCGGGCTCGACCCGTCGTGGTCTCGGCTGGTCACCGCCGTCGACCACCGCGGCGACCAGTGCACCTGGCACGTGCTCGACTCTGCGGCCGGCGCCGACGAACCCGGCGGCTCCGAGCTGACGCTGCTCGCGGTCCACGGCAATCCCACCTGGTCCTACCTGTGGCGCGACCTGGTGGCCCGGGCCCCCGAGGGGGTGCGGGTCGTGGCCGTCGATCAGCTCGACATGGGGTTCTCCGAACGCACCGGCATCCGGCGCCGCCTCGCCGACCGCATCGAGGACCTCGGCGGGCTCACCGACGCGCTGGGCCTCGACGGACCGGTCGTCACCGTCGCCCACGACTGGGGTGGGCCGGTGTCGTTGGGGTGGGCGCTGGCCCACCGTGACCAGCTCGCCGGCGTGGTGCTCACCAACACCGCGGTGCATCAGCCGCCGGGCTCGCCGGCGCCGGGGCTGATCCGCACCGCCCGCCTTCCCGGGGTGCTGCGCAGGGTCACCGTCGACACCACCACGTTCATCCGGGGGGCGTTGGCGATGTCGCGGCCGCGTCCCGCAGCGGATGTGGCCGACGCCTACCTCGCTCCCTACTGCTCGCGGGATCGACGCGAGGCCATCGCCGGGTTCGTCGAGGACATCCCGCTCGACCCCGAGCACCCGTCTGCGACGGCGCTGGACGCCATCGCCGACGGGCTCGCAGCGTTGGCGTCGGTGCCGGTGCTGCTGGCGTGGGGCCCCGAGGACAAGGTGTTCTCCGACCTGTACCTGCACGATCTCGAGGCGCGGCTCCCGCACGCAGACGTGCACCGTTTCGTCGGGGCAGCCCACATGGTCCCCGAGGACGCCGACGTCGCCGGAGCGGTGTGGGCGTGGGTCGACGGCCTCGATGGCCGCGCTGCTGCGGCTCCGCCGGCGCCGGACCGGCGGCCACGCCCGCCGCTGTGGGCGGCGCTCGACCGCGGCGACGACGGCGATCGCACGGCCGTCGTCGAACTGGCCGACGGCGAGGCCGCGACCATCACGTTCGCCGAACTGCACCGCCGGGTGGAACACCTCGCCGCCGGGCTGGTCGAGGCCGGGGTGGAGCCCGGCGATCGTGTCGCCCTCCTGGTGCCGCCGGGCATCGATCTCACGGTCGTCCTCTACGCCTGCTGGCGCATGGGGGCGGTCATGGTGCTGGTCGACTCGGGTCTGGGGCCGCGCAACATGAGTCGGGCGTTGGCCTCGGCGGCGCCCGATCATCTGATCGCCATCACCAAGGGGTTGCTCGCTGCGCAGGCGCTGCGGTGGCCGGGACGGCGCATCGCCGTCGACGACCTCGCCCCTGCACGACGGCGTCTGCTCGATGTGGTCACCACGGTGGCGGAGCTCGAGGAGCTCGGCAGCAGCTCCGCCGCAGCGGCCCCGCCCGGCGACGACGACCTCGCCGCCGTCGTGTTCACGTCCGGCTCCACCGGTCCGTCCAAGGGCGTCGCCTATCGGCACCACCAGCTCCAGGCTCAGCGCGACCTCATCGCCGAGCTCTACGCCATCGGCCCCGACGACCGCCTCGTCGCCGCCTTCGCACCGTTCGCGTTGTTCGGACCGGCCCTCGGCATCGCCTCGGCGGTGCCCGACATGGACGTCACCCGGCCCGGCACGCTGACCGCCGCCGCGCTCGGCGACGCCGCAGCGGCCATCGAACCCACGCTCGTGTTCGCGTCGCCCGCGGCGCTGGTCAACATCGTCGCCACCGCCGACGGCCTCACCGCCGGGCACCGACGGGCGCTCGCCGATGTGCGGCTGCTGTTGTCCGCGGGGGCTCCGGTCAACCCGACGCTGCTCGAGCAGGCGCTGACGGTCATGCCCGCAGCCGAAGCGCACACCCCCTACGGCATGACCGAGATGCTCCCGGTCGCCGACATCTCCCTCGCCGAGCTGGTGTCGATGCCCGCTGCGGTGCATCGACGCGATGCCGGGGTGCGGGTCGGTCGCCCAGCGCCGGGCGTGACGGTGGCCATCAGCGCCATCGACCATCTCGGCGTCGCCGTCGGCGAGCCGTCCGATGCGCCCGGCACCGTGGGCGAGGTGCTGGTGTCATCGCCGCATCGCAAGGCCTTCTACGACCGGCTCTGGTACACCGAGCACGCGTCGTCGCACCCCCAGGGCTGGCATCGCACCGGCGACGTCGGCCTGCTCGACGACGACGGGGGACTCTGGATCGGCGGGCGTCTGGCCCACGTCATCACCGCCGCCGACGGGCCCGTCATGCCGGTGTCGCTCGAGCTCGCAGCCGAGTCGGTGCCCGGCGTCGTGCGCGCCGCCGCCGTCGGTGTGGGTCCCCGGGGGGTGCAGACGGTCGCGCTGGTGCTCGAGCGCGACGATGCGCCCCGCCGCCCCGCGCTCGCCGATGCGGCTTCGGCCGCGGCGGTGCGTGCCGCGGTCTCGGCGGTCACCGACACCCACGTGGCTGCGGTGTTCGTGGTGCCTGCCCTGCCGGTCGACCGTCGCCACAACTCCAAGATCGACCGGGCGGCCGTCGCCGACTGGGCCGCGGCCGCGCTCGCGGGCGGCCGGATCGCGAAGCTCGCATGAAGGTGCTCGTCACCGGGGCGACCAGCCTCATCGGCGCCCACGTTGTGGCCCGGCTCTGTGCCCGCGGCGACGAGCTCACCGCCTTTCAGCGCGGGCACACCGAACGGTCCGTTGGTCTCCCCACCGCGGCCGACACGACGCCCTCCGCGACCGTGCTGGGCGACGTCGCCGACCCCGACGCCGTCGCCGCTGCCGTCGAGGGCCACGACGCCGTCATCCACCTGGCCGCCAAGGTCGGTGTCACCGGCACCTTCGACGAGTACGTCCGGGCCAACGTCACCGGCACCAAGACGATGCTCGCCGCGGCCCGCGCCGCCGGCGTCACCCGATTCGTGCACGTGTCGTCCCCGTCGGTCGCCCACGGCGGCGAGGCCCTCGTCGGCGCCGAAGCCGAACCGGCCGACCCGGGCGCCACGCGGGGCCACTACGCCACCACCAAGGCCGAGGCCGAGCTGATCGCGCTCGACGCCACCGCCGACGGATTCGCGGTCACCGCCATTCGGCCGCACCTCGTGTGGGGGCCCGGCGACACCCAGCTGGTCGGACGCATCGTCGACCGGGCCCGCTCGGGACGCCTCGCCCTGGTGGGTTCGGGCACGGCGCTCATCGACACCACCTACATCGACAACGCCGCCGACGCCCTCGTTGCAGCCCTCGACCGGGCACCCGAGGTGGCAGGCGAGGCGCTGGTGGTCTCCAACGGCGAACCGCTGACCGTGCGGGAGATCCTCGAGCGAATCACCATCGCCGCCGGCGTCGGCCCTCCCCGCCTGGCGGTGCCGCGTCGCCTGGCATTCGCGGTGGGGCTCCTCGCCGAGACCGTGTGGGACCGAACGGGACGCCTCGACGATCCCCCCATGACCAGCTTCCTCGCGGAACAGCTCAGCACCGCCCACTGGTTCGACCAGCGCCACACCCGCGAGGCGCTCGGTTGGGAACCGGCCGTCTCGCTCGACGAGGGCTTCGACCGCCTCGCTGCCTGGTACCGCTCGCCCGACGCCGCGCCGACGGGCACCGGGCGGACGGGGGGCTGAGTGTGGTGGGTGTGTTCGACGACGAGACGGCGGTCGAGCGGGCCGGACCGGGTGAGTGGTCGGCCGCCATCTCGTCCGCGTGGAACATCGGCGAGGTCCCCAACGGTGGGTACAGCCTGGCCATCGTGCTGGGCGCGATCGCCCGCGACGCCGGGCACGTCGATCCGCTGTCGGTCACGTGCCACTTCCTGCGACCCGTCGGGCCCGGCCGCCCTGCGATCGTCACGACCGACGTCGTGCGCTCGGGCCGCACCGTGTCCACCGTGTGTGGGCGCCTGCGCCAGGACGGCAAGGAGCGTCTGGTGGTCATGGCCGCGATGGGCGACCTCGCCGGGACCGAAGCCGCAGCGGGCGGCGGGACCGCCGGCGACGAACCGACCGGTGCCGGTCCAGGTGGCTGGGCCGATGTCGAACCGCCCGACCTGCCGCCGCCCGACCGGTGCGTGGCCCGCACCGGCGACGCGCAGGGGGTAGCCCTGGCCCTGCGGTCACGTGTCGAGGTGCGCCTGCACCCCGATCAGGCCGAGCCCGGCGTCGGCGGCGACGCGGAGATGAGCGGATGGATCCGCTTCGCCGACGGCCGGCCGCCCGATGCCAGGGGTCTGGTGCTGTTCGCCGATGCGTTCCCGCCGTCGTTGTTCGGCCGTCTGGGCCGGGTCGGCTGGGTGCCGACCATCGAGCTCACGGTCCACGTGCGCCGTCGCCCGGCGCCGGGGTGGGTGATGGGCAGGTTCCGCTGCGACGACCTCGACGGCGGCCGCATGATCGAAGACGGCGCGCTGTGGGATGCCGACGGGCGTCTGGTCGCCCGCGCGCGCCAGCTCGGCCTGCTGCTCTGATCGGCTCGCGCCGGGCGGTCGCAGTTGGTGGGCGCAGTTGTTCGCCGCGGCCGTCGTGGGTCCGGCGAGGCCAGGCCCGGCGAACTCAGTCGTCGGCGGTCAGCAGGGGCAGCGACGGCGAGCGGTCGACCAGGTCGAGGTGGGCGGCCAGGCTCCACAGGCGCCACTTCGCAGCGCCCTTCGTGGCGGCGAGGGTGCCGAGGATGTCGTCGCGCAGGCCGGGGCGGGGTGCGGGTCCGGCCCAGCCGTCGAGCCAGACGTCCATGTGGTCGGGGCCGTTGGGGCGCATCGGCACCTGGTCGTCATCGAAGATCAGCCGGTAGGCGTCGGCGAGGACCGGTGCGGGTTCGCCGGCTCGGATCCGGCGCAGATCGAGGGGACCCGCCGGGGCGAGGTCGAGGCAGGGTGCGTGCATCCGGATGCCCGCTGCCGTCAGTGCGTTGCGGTGGGCGCCGCCGGTACCCACGGCGTGGATCTCGCGCAGGAAGCGGGCGACGTCGATCTCGTCGCCCACGCGGTAGCGCTCGAAGGACGAGCTGACGTCGACGGGATCGGTCAGGAAGTCGGCCGGGTCGAGCAGGGGGTAGCGGGAGACGAACTGGTCGAAGGTCCAGTCCTGGCCGAGCAGCTCGGTGGCGCCACCGAAGATGGCGTCGGCACCGGTGCCGGTCACGAGGTCGGTGACCCCGTCGGCGGCGGCGACCTGGGCCACCAGGTACAGGGCGATCTCCATCGGATGCAGCGGGGCGTCCTTGCGGAGCATCAGGGTGGGGGCATGTGCGAGGTAATCGCTCCACGACACCCGGATCGACAGATGCGGATGGCCCCAGTGCACGGCATGTTCCGCGGCGACGCGAGAGGTGTCGATCGCTCCGGGCGCATCGAAGCACACCGAGTAGCAGGGGGTGTCGGGCGGCAGGAGCGCAGCGAGGATCGCCGAGGCGGGGTCGCCGCCCAGGAGCACGCCGACCTCGCCCGAGCGGGGCAGACGTTCGACCATCGCATCGATGAGGCCCTCGGCGTCGGCGACCGGCGTCGGTGCCTCGACCGTATGCTTCGGCGCGTGGGCGCGCAGATCGGTCGCCGGAACGTGTCCGAAGGCGAGATACGCCGATGCAGTCGTCGCGTCGACGCGGCACCGGGTGAGGGTTGGCGTGGAGTCGAGCTCGATGAGGGTCATGGCATCCTGCGGCTTTCTCGCTGGGGGATGGCCGTTCCATCGGCGCTCCGACGGCGACCATGAGCCTTTCGGCCCACGCCGTGCGAACCATGTCCCGTCGCTCGACCGGGAGTAGCGTCTCGGCCGATGGAATCCCTGGGGGACCTCGACGGCGTCGTCGTCGACACCAGCACGAGTCTTGCCGGCGCGTACGCCGCCAAGCTGTTCGCCGATGCCGGCGCCGATGTCACCCGCGTCGAACCCGCGGGCGGCGACCCGATGCGGCGGCGACGATGGGACACCGGTTCCGGCGCTCCCGTCCCGCCTGTCTCGCCCACCGAGGACGGGCCTCTCTTCGGCTACCTCCGCCACGGGCAGCGCTCGGCGACCGCTGAGGCCGACGACGCCGCACTGATCGAGCGCTGCGCCGTCGCCGACCTCGTGCTCACCGACGCCACAGGCCTCGCCGGTTCCGCCCACGGCCTGGCCGGTCGATGCCCGGGCACGGTCGTGTGTGCCATCTCGGCGTGGGGCACCACGGGTCCCTACGCCGACCGTCCGGCCACCGAGCTCACCGTGCAGGCAGAGAGCGGTGCCGTCGCGCTGCGCGGCATCGCCGCGTTCCCGCCGTTCCAGATGGGCGGCTCCATCGTCGAATGGGTGGGCGGCGCCTACGCCGCGGTGGCGTCGCTGGCGGCGGTCCGCCGGGCACGATCGACCGGTCACGGCGAGCTGATCGACGTGTCGCTGGCCGAGGTCGCGAACCTCACGGGGACGCTGTTCACCGACCTGTTCCACTCGCTCGCCGGCAGGCCACCCGTGGCCCCTGGGGTGGCGTGGCGATCGATGGAGATCCCCTCGATCGAACCCACCCTCGACGGCTGGGTGGGCTTCAACACCAACACCCGCGCCCAGTGGGAGGCGTTCTGCCTCCTCATCGAGCAGCCCGACCTCATCGCCGACGGCGAGTTCGCCTCGCTGTCGGAGCGCCTCGCCCGCGCCGACGAATGGAACGCCCTGGTGCGCTCCTGGACCACCCGCCACCGGACGGCCGACATCGTCGAACAGGCGGCAGCGCTGCGGATCCCCGTCGCACCGGTCGCCGACGGGCCCGGTGTGTTGGGCCTCGACCACGCCATCGCACGTGGCGTCTTCGTCGATGATCCCACCGGTTCGTTCCGCATGCCGCGGCGGCCGTGGACCATCGACGCCGAGCCTGCGCCGGTGCCCCGGCCCGCGCCCGCCGTCGGCGAGCACACCGCGGCGCCGGTGCCGCAGCGGCGCGACCGGCCCGTCCCGTCTCCGTCGGCGCCTGTGCCGCTGCCGCTCGCAGGCCTCACCGTGGTCGACCTGACGGCATGGTGGGCCGGGCCATCGGCTGCCGGGCTGCTGGCCGCACTGGGTGCCGACGTCATCCACGTCGAGTCCACCCGGCGGATCGACGGGATGCGCACCGCCGGCGGGGCCTTCGCCTCCCGGGGCGACTGGTGGGAGTACAGCGCGTTCTTCCTGCAGATCAACACGAACAAGCGCGCCATCACCTTGGACCTCGAACATCCCGACGGGCGGGCGTTGGCCCTCGAGCTCGTGGGCCACGCCGACGTGGTGATCGAGAACTTCACGCCGCGGGTGCTCGAGTCGTTCGATCTCGACTGGCCGGTCATCCACGCTACGAACCCGGCGGCGATCATGGTCCGTATGCCGGCCTTCGGGCTCGACGGCCCGTGGCGTGACCGCCCGGGCTTCGCCCAGACCATGGAGCAGGTCACGGGCCTGGCCTGGATGACCGGCCACCCCGAGGACCAGCCGCGCATCCAGCGCGGCCCCTGCGACCCCAACGGCGGCCTGCACGCTGCCTTCGCCACCCTGGTGGCGCTCGAGCGCCGTTCCCGCACCGGCGTCGGCTGCCTCGTCGAGGCCCCGATGTTCGAGGCCGCCCTCTCGGTCGCCGCCGAACCCGTGCTCGAGTGGTCCGCCCACGGGGTCGCCGTCGAACGTATGGGCAACCGCAGCCCCGTGGCCGCCCCCCAGAACCTGTACCGGACCGCCGAGACCGAGCAGTGGCTCGCGCTGTCGTGCGCCACCGATGCCCAGTGGCAGGCGCTCACCGGCGTGCTCGGTCGAGCGGACCTCGCCGCCGACGCTGCGCTGCACGACCTCGCCGGGCGTCGCCGCCACCACGACCGGCTCGACGAGGCCATCGAGGCGTGGAGCCGCACGCGCCGCCTCGACGACGCCGTCGCCGAACTGCTCGCCGCCGGTGTCCCGGCCGGGGCCACCACCGACACCCGCCGCGGCGCCGATCATCCCCAGATGGCGGCGCGGGGCTTCTTCGAGACCGTCGAGCACCCCGTGGTCGGCACCCACCCGACGCCTGGCGCTCCCTTCCGGTACGCGTCGGTGGATCGCTGGATCCGCACGCCCGCACCGACCCTCGGCCAACACGGCCGCGAGATCATCGGCGGCCTGCTCGGGCGCAGCGATGACGAGCTCGACGCCCTCGAGGCCGCCGGCGTCATCGGCACCCGACCCCACGGCATCTGAGCTGCCGACGCCCCCGACCGGAACCAGGAGCACCCATGACCGACCTGTTCGACCGCCATCGTGTCATCGATGTCGACACGCATCTGACCGAGCCACCCGACACCTGGACCCGGGCGTTCCCGGCCTCGATGCACGACGTGGTGCCCCACGTCGAACGCATCGACGGGCGCGACACGTGGGTGGCCGGCGGCGAACGCCTCGGCGCGCCCGGTTACTACTCGATGGCCGGCTTCGACGGCATCATGCCGATGAGCATCCCCGAGACCTTCGACGACATCGACCCGGCGATGCTCGATCCCCACGCCCGCCTGGCGTTCCTCGATCGAGAAGGCATCGACGCCCAGGTGCTGTACCCCAACGTCGGCGGCTTCGGGAACGGCTACTTCCTCCGCCTGGGCGACCGCGACCTCGTCGCCGGATGCGTGCGGGCATACAACGACTTCCTCACCGAGTGGACCTCGGCCGACCCGGACCGTCTCATCGCCATCACGGCTCTGCCGTTCTGGGACATCGAGCTGTCGCTCGCCGAGATCGAACGCAACGTCGCCGCCGGGCACCGGGCGATCAACTTCTGCAATCAGCCCCAGGACTACGGGATGCCGCCCCTGGCACACCGGCACTGGGACCCCATCTGGGCCGCAGCCCGAGACGCCGGCATCGCCGTCAACTTCCACGTCGGCGGCGGTTCGATGGGCACCCAGTTCACCGACACCGCCGAGATGGGTTGGATGACGAACTTCGCGAAGACGTCGTCGCTGATCTTCATGGACAACATGCGCTGCATCGCCGACCTCGTCTTCGGCGGCGTGTGCCACCGCTTCCCCGACGTGGCGTTCGTGTCGGTCGAGAGCGGGGCCGGGTGGTTGCCGGCCGCGCTGGAGACCTTCGACTGGCAGTGGCGCAACGGCGGTATCCGCATCGAACACCCCGAGTACGACCTGTTGCCCAGCGAGTACTTCCGCCGCCAGATCCTCGGCTGCTTCTGGTTCGAGGAGCGCGCGGCACTCGATGCCATCGAGCAGTATCCCGACAACATCATGTTCGAGACCGACTACCCCCATCCGACGTGCCAGCACCCGGGCCCGCAGACCCCCGCGCAGCGGCCCCGAGACTACGCCGATCGGGTGTTGGGTCAGCTGTCGGACGAGGTCGCGGCAAAGGTCCTGTCGGGAAATGCCGCCCGGGTCTACGGGCTGGCATGACCGACGCACCCACCGCATCGATCGAGCCGCCCGACTTCGGGTCCCGTCACATCGTCGCCGAGGTCCGGGGTCGAGTGCTGCACCTGCGGATCGACCGCACCGAACGGCGCAACGCCTTCACCCAGGACATGTACCGCGCCCTCAAGCGGGCCGCGATCTGGTCCGACGCAGAACCCGAGCTCGACGCCGTGTGCCTCACCGGCACCGACGAGTGGTTCGCCGCCGGGGGCGACATGGCGGGGCGTGCCGAGGACGCCGAGGGGTTGGCGACCGAGTGGGACCCGACCGAGCAGTTCCCGTTCCGCCACATCGAGCGCAGCCGCAAGATCTGGGTGGCCCGGATCAACGGGCTGTCCCACGCCGGGGGCACGGTGCTGGCCCTGCACTGCGACGTCGTGGTGGCATCGGATCGGGCCCGGTTCCGGGTCCCGGAACTGCTGCGCGGCATCCCCGACCCGTTCATGGCCGAACGCCTGGTCGAGGCGGTGGGCCTGATGCGGGCCCGCTACCTGTTCTTCACCGCCGCCGAGCTGACCGCCACCGACGCCGCAGCCATGGGCCTCGTGGGTGCCGTCGTGCCCCACGACGAGCTCGACACCCATGTCGCGTGGGTGCTCGAGCAGATCTCGGCCACCGGGCCCGAGGCCCGCGCCGCCATCAAGGGTGAGCTCAACCGCCGGCTACCGGCGGGCGATGTCGAGCTGTTCCGTCGGGCCATCCGCTCGCCGGAGATGGCCGAGGGCATGCGGGCGTTCGTCGAGAAACGCCCGCCCGACTGGCCCCGGGGGTGACGCTCTGGGGTCAGACCCCGCTTTCCCGCTTTCTCGCCGGCATTCTGCCGGGCGTGGGCTCCGTGAGCAGAAAGCGGGAAAGCGGGGTCTGACCCCATATCGGTCAGGCGAGGGCGGCCAACGGTTCGACGTAGTCGTAGTCGAGCGCGTCGGCGACGGCGGCCTCGGTGACCATGCCGGCGTGGATGTTGAGCCCGTTGCGCAGGTGCGGATCGCTACGCAGCATGTCGAGGGGCCCGGACGCGAGGCGCAGCACGAACGGCAGCGTGGCGTTGTTGAGGGCATACGCCGAGGTCCGGGGCACGCCGCCGGGCATGTTGGCGACGCAGTAGTGCACGACGTCGTCGACGATGTAGGTCGGGTCGTCGTGGGTGGTCGCCCGGGAGGTCTCGAAGCAGCCGCCCTGGTCGATCGCGACGTCGACAAGCACCGAACCGGCGGGCATGTGGCGCACCATCGACGCCGTGACGAGCTTCGGGGCCCGAGCGCCCTTGACCAGCACGGCGCCGATGACGAGGTCGGCGCCGAGCACGCGCTCCTCGAGGGCATCGGCGGTGGAGTACAGCGTGGTGATGCGGGCGTCGAAGCGGGCGTCGAGGGCGTTGAGGACGTCGAGATCGCGGTCGAGGACCGTGACGTCGGCACCCATGCCGACTGCCATCTCGGTGGCGTGCTTGCCGACGACGCCGCCGCCGATGATGACCACCTGGGCCGGGGCCACACCGGGGACACCGCCGAGCAGCTTGCCCGATCCGCCGTGGGCCGACTCCAGCGCGAACGCACCGGCTTGGATGGACATGCGCCCCGCGACCTGCGACATCGGTGCCAGCAGCGGGAGGCGCCCCTGGTCGTCGGTGACGGTCTCGTACGCGACGCAGGTGGCGCCACTGGCCACCAGGTCGAGGGCCTGATCGGGATCCGGCGCCAGGTGCAGGTAGGTGAACAGGACCTGACCAGGACGCAGCATGGCGCGCTCGTCGGCCTGGGGTTCCTTGACCTTGACGACCATGTCGGCGTCGGCCCAGACGTCGGCGGCGGTGGGTGCGACCTTGGCGCCGGCGCGCTCGTAGTCGTCGTCGGACTTGTCGATGCCCGTGCCGGCGCCGGCCTGGACGATGACCTGGTGGCCGGCTGCGACCACCTCGCGCACGCTGGTCGGGGTGAGCCCGACGCGGCGTTCGGCGTTCTTGACTTCGGTGGGTACTCCGATGATCACGTCTGTGTTCCCCTGTGTCGCGGCCACCTTCGAGCCGACTCGCTCAAGGTAGAGGAGTCAGAGGGGTACGGGATTGCAAAGTTCGCCGGTTCACGAGGTCGAAACGAAATTGTTGCGCATCATCGAGGCATATTCGTCGATAATCTTGCGCCGATGGACATCGATGCGACCGATCGTGCGATCCTCGACATCCTCCAGGGTGAGGCGCGCGTGACCAACACCGAGCTCGCCGACCGCGTCGCGCTGTCGGCATCGGCGTGCCTGCGGCGGGTCCGGGCGCTCGAGGAGGCCGGAATCATCGCCGGGTACGTCGCCCTCGTCGACCCGGCAACCGTCGGCAAGCCCACCACCGTGTTCGTCGAGATCTCGCTGTCGGCCCAGCACGAGGAGCTCCTCGACGCCTTCGAGGCCGCCATCGCCGAGGTGCCCGACGTGACCGAGTGCCATCTGATGGCCGGCGAGGCCGACTACCTCGTCAAGGTGCGCTGCGCCGACGTCGCCGACTACGAGCGCATCCACCGCCAACACATCGCGGTGCTCCCGGGTGTGTCACGTCTGCGCACCAGCTTCGCCCTCCGCACCGTGTCGGCGACCACGGCTCTGGAGTGGTGAGCGGACCCGTCAGCGATTGACTGCGAGGCCGGCCGCGCCGGCGACCGCGGCGGCGATGCGATCGAGGTCCTCGCCGGCGGCGCCGAGGCTGATGCGGATGTTGTCCGTCGCCCCTGCGACCCGGAACGGCGCGCCAGGCGCCACACCGATGCCGTTGGCCGCCAGCGCGACCACGGCGCGCTGTTCGTCGGCGACGTCGAGCCACAGGTTGAGCCCGGCGCCCGGCGCCGGCGCGATCCCGGCCGAGGCCAGCCCCGCGGCCAATGCGTTACGACGCTGCGTGTAGATCTGCGCCGCCGTCGCGATCGACGCCTCGATGGAGGCATCGGTGAGCATCGCCAACAGGATGCGTTGGGTGAGGCGGCTGGTCCACGACGGTCCGAGCCGGCGCCGGCTGACGATGGGATCGAGGACCGCCGCGGGGCCGCCGATGGCGGCCACCCGCAGGTCGGGGCCGTGGGTCTTCGAAAAGCTACGCACGTGCAGGACCCGGTCGGGCAGGTGGGTGGCGATGCTGTGGAGGTCGGCGCCGGACACCTCGCCGGAGTGGTCGTCCTCGATGATCAACGCGTTCGTCGGCTCGAGCAACGTGGCGACGGTACGGGCGCGCTCGGCGTCGAAGGACGCGCCGGTGGGGTTGTGGGCGCGGGGCTGGACGAACACCGCGGACGGCTCCTCTCGGAGGGCGTCGGCGAGAGCGGCGGTGTCCATGCCGTGATGGTCGACCGGCACGCCGACGATGCGAGCGCCCGCCAGCTCCAACATGTCGAGCAACGGCGGGAACCCCGGGTCCTCGACCACGACGGTGTCGCCGAGGCGGATGTGCGCGGTGACGATGCGGTCGAGCGCGTCCTGGGCGCCATCGACGACGGTGAGGGCCTCAGCAGCGCACGGCCACCGGGCGCGCAGGACCTCTTCGAGGTCGGGCAGGACCGGGCGGTCGTTGTAGGAGGTCACCATCACCTCGGCGTGCAGCGACGCCAGCACCGGCCCGAGCGGCGGCAGCAGCGCCGGATCCGGGGTGCCGGTGCTGAGGTCCAGGGCGAGCGTGCCGGGTTCGACGGGCACCTGCCAGTAGCGGCCCGCAGCCCCCACCCGGGTCGAGCGGATGGTGGTGCCGCGGCGGCGGTCGGTGGTGATGGCGCCGTGGCGGGCCAGGATCCGCCAGGCCTCCGACACGGTGGTCGGGCTGACGCCGAGATGCCCGGCCAACGCCCGAACCGTGGGCAGGCGGTCGCCGGGACCGAGCCCGCCGTCGGTGACGAGCGCGCCGATGGCGCCCGCGATGGCCTGAGGGGTCGGGGTGGACTCGCCATCGGCCAGTCGTCGCGCGATGGCCTCCGGGACCACGACGTCGTCGGGACGGATCATCGACGAAGGTTTCCGGACGGAAAATACTTTGTATGGAACAAAAGGGCTCTTGTACCGATCACAGAACGGCTCATAGTGTCAGCGAACACGTCGTCGTGCCAGGCCCCACCGACCCCGGAGGCGCCGGTCGGCGACATCTCAGCTCCGGGAGGCCCCCATGTCCGATGTCGTCAAGGCTGCGATCGTGCAGACCGCGTGGACCGGCGACAAGGAGTCGATGATCGAGCTCCACGAGCGCTATGTCGCAGAGGCCGCTGCGCAGGGCACGCTGGTGATGTGCTTCCAGGAGCTGTTCTACGGCCCGTACTTCTGCCAGGTACAAGACGCCGAGTACTACAGCTACACCGAGGCCATTCCCGACGGTCCCACCACCAAGCGCTTCCAGGAACTCGCCGCGAAGCACGGCATGGTGCTGGTGCTTCCCATGTACGAAGAGGAGCAGCCCGGGATCCTCTACAACACCGCGGCGGTCATCGACGCCGACGGCACGTACCTGGGCAAGTACCGCAAGACCCACATCCCCCAGGTCAAGGGCTTCTGGGAGAAGTTCTACTTCCGGCCCGGCAACCTCGGGTACCCGGTGTTCGACACCGCCGTCGGCAAGGTCGGCGTCTACATCTGCTACGACCGCCACTTCCCCGAGGGCTGGCGGGCGCTGGGCCTCAACGGCGCCCAGATCGTGTTCAACCCGTCGGCCACCAGCCGCGGCCTGTCCGCCTACCTGTGGCAGCTCGAGCAGACCGCATCGGCCGCCGCGAACATGTACTACGTGGGCGCCATCAACCGCGTGGGCATCGAGCCCCTCGGCGACAACGACTTCTACGGCACGTCCTACTTCGCCAACCCCCGCGGCCAGTTCGTCGACGGCACGGCATCGGACACCGACGAGGAACTCGTCGTGCGCGATCTCGACATGGACCTCGTCGACGAGGTCCGGGCCCAGTGGGCCTTCTACCGCGACCGTCGCCCCGACATGTACGGACCACTCACCCAGGCCTGATCGGGCCTCCGACCGCAGACACCAGGAACACCATCGACATGACCACCAACGCCGAACTGCTGGCCCGCTACCGGGCCGCGCTGCCATCGTTCGTCAGCCCGCTCTACGCCGAGCCGATCTCGATCGATCGCGGTGAGGGCAGCTACGTCTACGACGTCGAGGGCAACCGCTACCTCGACTACTTCGGGGGCGTGCTCACCACCATGATCGGGCACTCCAACCCCGACGTGGTCGCTGCCGTGCAGTCCCAGGCCGCCAAGGTGATGCACACCTCCACGCTGTACCTGTCCGAGCCGATGATCGCGCTCGCCGAGGAGATCGCCGCACAGTCGGGCATCCCCGACGCCCGGGTGTTCTTCACCACCTCGGGCAGCGAGGCCAACGACACCGCCATCTTGCTGGCCACCTCGTACCGCAAGTCCAACCAGGTGCTCGCGATGCGCAACAGCTACCACGGGCGCAGCTTCACCACCCAGGCCATCACGTCGCACTCGTCGTGGTCGTCGACCAGCATCTCGGGGCTGTCGGTCAACTTCGTCCAGGGCGGCTACCGCCTGCGCAGCCCGTTCCGCGACCTCGACGACGAGACCTACACCAAAGCCTGCGTCGCCGACCTCGAACAGCTCATCGACATGACCAGCGCCGGCGACATCGCCTGCCTCATCGCCGAGCCCATCCAGGGCGTCGGCGGGTTCGCCACCCCACCCGACGGGTTCTTCGGGGCCATGGGCAAGGTGCTGTCCAACCACGGGATCCTCTTCGTCAGCGACGAGGTCCAGACCGGCTGGGGCCGCACGGGCGAGCACTTCTGGGGGTACCAGGCCCACGGCATCGTCCCCGACATGCTGACCTTCGCCAAGGGCGTCGGCAACGGCATCACCCTGGCCGGCATCGTCGCCCGCGCCGAGATCATGGACACCATCGACGTGCTGTCGTTCTCGACCTTCGGCGGCAACCCCCTGTCGGCATCGGCCGGCCTCGCGACGCTCCGCCACGTGCTCGCCCACGACCTCCAGGGCAACGCCCACCGCATGGGCGCCCGCATGCGTGAGGCGCTGGCGCCCGTCGTCGCCGAGACCGAATGGATCGCCGAACTTCGCGGCAAGGGCCTCATGCAGGCCATCGAGATCGTCCATCCCGGCGGCATCGAGCCCGACACCGGGCGCGCCGCACAACTCCTCGAGGCCACCAAGGAGCGCGGCCTGCTCGTCGGCAAGGGCGGGCTCTACGGCAACGTCATCCGCATCACCCCGATGCTGAACGTCAACGAGGAAGAGATCGACGAGGGGATGACCGCGCTCATCGACGCCATCCGATCCATCGACTGACCCGACAACGACCGGCAATACGGCACCTCCGCCACCGCAGTACCCGAGGAGAGCACCCATGACCACCCTCATCAAGAACGGCACCGTGATCACCTCGACGGGCGCGGATGCGGCCGAGGTGCTCATCGACGGCGAGATCATCGTCGCGGTGCTCCAACCCGGGTGCGATCTCGCCGTGTCGGCGGAGAACGGCGCCGAACGGGTCATCGATGCAACGGGGCTCTACGTCATCCCCGGCGGCGTCGACGGCCACACCCACATGGAACTGCCCTTCGGTGGCACCGTGGCCTCGGACGACTTCGAGACCGGCACCCGGGCCGCGGCATGGGGCGGCACGACGACCATCATCGACTTCGCCGTCCAGCGCTACGGCGAGAGCGTCCGCGACTGCCTCGACACCTGGTTCGCCAAGGCCGAGGGCAAGTGCGCCATCGACTACGGCTTCCACCAGATCATCGGCGGCGTCGACGAACAGTCCCTCAAGGACATGGACGCGCTGGTCACCGAGGGCATCACCAGCTTCAAGTTCTTCATGGCCTACCCGGGTGTGTTCCTCTCCGACGACGGCCAGATCCTGCGGGCCATGCAGCAGGCATCCGGAAACGGCTCGCTGGTGATGATGCACGCCGAGAACGGCCTCGCCATCGACGTGCTGGCAGAACAGGCGATCGAGCGGGGCGAGACCGATCCCATCAACCACGGCTATGTGCGCCGCGCCGAGTTCGAGAGCGAGGCGACGCATCGTGCAATCCAGCTCGCCAAGGTCGGTGCCGCACCGCTCTACATCGTGCACCTGTCGGCGTCGGGAGCCCTCGAACAGGTCGCCATCGCCCGCAACAACGGCGCCAACGTCTTCGCCGAGACCTGCCCGCAGTACCTGTACCTCAACCTCGAGGACCACCTCGGCAAGGCCGGCTTCGACGGCGCCGCCTACGTGTGCTCCACGCCGCTGCGCACCAAGCACGAACACCACCAGGCCGATCTCTGGAAGGGCCTGCGCACCAACGACCTCAGCGTCGTCGCCACCGACCACTGCCCGTTCTGCATGAAGGGCCAGAAGGACCTCGGCAAGGACGACTTCCGCGCCATCCCCAACGGCATCGGCGGCGTCGAACACCGCATGGACCTCATCTACCAGGGTGTGGTCGACGGCGAGATCACCCTCCCTCGCTGGGTCGAGCTGTGCGCCACCACCCCGGCCCGCATGTTCGGGCTCTACCCGAAGAAGGGCACCATCCAGCCGGGCTCCGACGCCGACATCGTGCTGTACGACCCCAACGCGACGTGGACGATCAGCGTCGACAACCACCACATGAACATGGACCACTCCGCCTACGAGGGCGTCACCATCGACGGCCACGTGCACACCGTCATGTCCCGCGGCCGGGTCATCATCGAGAACGAGACCTACCTCGGCAACGCCGGCCACGGCCAGTACCTGCGGCGTGGCCTTTCCCAATACTTGATCTGATGTCGGGTTCACTCGTTCCCTCGCTGCGCTCGGTCGCTCCGTTCACCCGAGTTGAATCGGAGCGGCTGACGCCGCGCTGTCTCTTGTCTGCCGACCGAGCAAGTAGCTCGGCAGACGCTGGGGGGACCGCCGGAGGCCGTCCCCCCAGACCCCCCTCGCTGGCGGTCTCCCGGCCTCCGTGTCTCGCTTGCTCGTCTCTCGAGGTGTTCCCATGAAGACCATTCATCATCTGATCTCCGGGGAGGCTGTGGCCTCTTCTTCGGGGAGGACGTCTCCGGTGTTCGATCCGGCCACGGGGGCCCAGACCGGTGAGGTCGGGCTGGCGTCGGTCGACGAGGTCGATGCTGCGGTCGCCTCGGCGAAGGCCGCGTTCGAGTCCTGGCGTGAGGTCAGCATCGCCAAGCGGACCAAGCTCATGTACGAGTTCCGCAGCCTCGTCGTCGCCAACGCCGACGAGATCGCGGCGCGCCTCACCGCCGAGCACGGCAAGGTCCTCGGCGATGCCGGCGGCGAGGTCGCCCGTGCCATCGAGAACATCGAGTTCGCCTGCGGTCTCGCCACCCACCTCGAGGGCCGCCACAGCGAGCAGGCCTCCACCGGCGTCGACGTGTACTCGGTGCGGCGCCCGCTCGGTGTCGTGGCCGGCATCACGCCGTTCAACTTCCCGGCGATGGTGCCCATGTGGATGCTCCCCAATGCCGTGGCGTGCGGCAACACCTTCGTGCTCAAGCCGTCCGAGCGTGACCCGTCGGCGCCGCTGTTCATCGCCGAACTCTTCCACGAGGCCGGGTTCCCGCCGGGTGTGCTCAACGTCGTCCAGGGCGACAAGGTGGCCGTCGACCGCCTCCTCGAGCACCCCGACGTCAAGGCGCTGAGCTTCGTGGGCTCCACCCCGATCGCCAAGTACGTGTACGAGACCGGCACGTCGCACGGCAAGCGCATCCAGGCCCTCGGCGGCGCGAAGAACCACATGGTGGTCCTGCCCGACGCCGACATCGACCTCGCCGCCGACTCGGCCGTGTCCGCCGCCTACGGCTCGGCCGGCGAGCGCTGCATGGCGATCTCGGTGGTGGTCGCGGTGGGCGAGGTCGCCGACCCGCTCGTCGACGCAATCCGCATGCGCATGGAGAAGCTCACCATCGGCCCGGGCACCGACCCCGACTCCGAGATGGGCCCGCTCGTCACCGCGGTGCACCGCGACAAGGTTGCCGGCTACATCGGCGAGGGCGCCGACGCGGGCGCCACCGTCGTGGTCGACGGTCGCGACGCGCAGTTCGACGGCGACGGGTTCTTCCTCGGCGTCACCCTCCTCGACCACGTCACCACCGACATGAGCGTCTACACCGACGAGATCTTCGGCCCGGTGCTGTGCGTCGTGCGCGCCGACACCTACCACGAGGCCGTCGAGCTGATCCGCACCAACCAGTGGGGCAACGGCGCCGCCATCTTCACCCGCGACGGCGGCGCGGCGCGCCGGTTCCAGGAGGACGCCGACGCCGGCATGCTGGGCATCAACGTGCCCATCCCGGTGCCGGTGGGCTACCACTCCTTCGGCGGCTGGAAGGACAGCGCCTTCGGCGACACCACCATCTATGGCCCCGAGGGCATCCACTTCTACACCCGGCCCAAGGTCGTCACGTCGCGCTGGCCCGACCCCGCCGGCAGCCGCGTCAACCTCGGCTTTCCCACGAACTCCTGACCGCTCTCCCCCGACCAGCGAACCGAAAGCAGCCACCCATGGAATTCGGCGTCGTCCTCCAGACCGATCCGCCCGCGTGGCGTGTCGTCGATCTCGCGCAACGGGCCGAGACGCTCGGGTTCCGCTACGGATGGACCTTCGACAGCCACATCCTGTGGCAGGAGCCCTACGTCATCTACAGCCAGATGCTGTCGGCGACCAAGCGGATGATCGTCGGGCCGATGGTCACCAACCCCGGCACCCGCAACTGGACGGTCACCGGATCGCTGTTCGCGACGCTCAACGACATGTTCGGCAACCGCACCATCTGCGGTATCGGCCGGGGCGACTCCGCCATGCGGGTGCTCGGGCACACCCCGGCGAAGCTGTCGACGTTGAGCGATTCGATGAAGGTCATCAAGGGCCTGGCCGAAGGGCGCGAGGTCACCTACAACGGCACCCAGCAGCAGATCCCGTGGGCCGGCGAATCCGAGCTGCCGGTGCTTATGGCCGCCTACGGCCCCAAGGCGCTGGCGCTGTGCGGCGCCGAGACCGACGGCTTCATCCTCCAGCTGGCGGACCCCCAGATCGCCGCATGGACCATCGCGGCGGTGCGCCAGGCCGCAGAGGAGGCGGGCCGCGACCCCGACTCGCTGCACATCTGTGTGGCGGCGCCGGCCTATGTCGGCGACGACCTGGCTCACCAGCGCGATCAGTGCCGCTGGTTCGGCGGCATGGTCGGCAATCACGTGGCCGACCTGGTCGAGCGCTACGGCGACGACAGCGGTGCGGTGCCCCAGGCGCTGACCGATTACATCAAGGGCCGCGAGGGCTACGACTACAGCGGCCACGGCAAGGCCGGCCACGACCACACCGACTTCGTGCCCGACGAGATCATCGACCGGTTCTGCATCCTCGGCGACGAGGCCGCCCACATCGCCCGGCTCGAGGAGCTGCGCGATCTCGGCGTCGACCAGTTCGCCATCTACCTGATGCACGACCAGAAGGACGAGACGCTCAACGCGTACGGCCAGCGCATCATCCCCGCCCTCTCCTGACCCTCCTCCTCCTGCGAAATCGGGGACTTTGCGCGCAGGACATGCGCGCGAAGTCCCAGATTTCGGCGGATAGGTAGGCGGGCAGGGCAGATGGCGCGACAACGGGTCGACAGGTGCCCGACAAGGCCGGGTCAGCCTCACCGTGACCTCGTGATCTGCGTCGCGCCCTGACGCGCCCGTGCACGGGGCGCGATCGGTCCGAGGCAACAGCTGCACGACAGCAGATGGACTCCGAACAGACTCGGCGCTGACCCTGCCCGGAAACAGGCGCTCGCAATGCTCTCCAACCTGTGAAAGGGAGGGCCGTGCGAGGGCATGTTCTGGAGCTGATCGGTATCGAGAAGTCGTTCCCCGGCGTGCGTGCGCTGCGGGGCGTGTCGCTCTCGGTCGCAGCCGGCGAGGTCCATGCGCTCGTCGGCGAGAACGGCGCGGGCAAGTCGACGCTCATCAAGATCGCGACCGGCGCCCAGCAACCCGACGCCGGCACCGTCTCGATGCAAGGCGAGCCGATCGCCGTCGTCGACCGGGCCGAGATGCACGCCCGGGGCCTGCGCTGCATCTACCAGGAACGCCAGGTGGTTCCGGATCTGTCGGTCGCCGAGAACGTGATGCTCGACGATCTGCCGACCAGGCGCGGCCTGGTCGACTGGCGCACGATGCGCGCCACCGCTGCGGAACGCCTGCGCCGCCTCGGTATCGAGCTCGACCTCGACCGGCGGGTGCGGGGTCTGTCGGTTGCCCAGCTCCAGCTGATCGAGATCGCCCGTGCGCTCAGCGACGACGCCCGCCTCGTCGTCATGGACGAGCCGACGGCCGCGCTGCACCGCTCGGAGGTGCAACGGCTCTTCGAGGTCGTGCGGGCGCTGCGTGACAGCGGCGTCGCCGTGCTCTACATCTCGCATCACCTCGACGAGATCTTCGAGCTGGCCGACCGGGTCACCGTGCTGCGCGACGGCGAGGTCGTCGACACCGTCGACGTCGCCGGTATCGGCCCGTCCGATCTCGTCGAGATGATGTTCGGTCGTCGGGTCGAAGAGGTGATGTCGGACCGGATGCCCGTCGAGGGTCCCGTTGCGGTGCGGCTGCGTGGCGTGGTCGTGCCCGGCGGTCTCGCAGACATCGATCTCGACCTGCGCTCGGGCGAGGTGCTGGTGGCCACCGGCGGCCTCGGCAGCGGGACGTCGGTGCTCGCCGAGGTGGTCGCCGGAGCGACGCGACCGACGGCCGGCACCGTCGAGTTGGCCGACGTCGGGATGATCACCAACCGGCGTAGCACCTCCGATCACGTCGCCCTGTTGCCCTCGGACCGCAAGCGTCGGGGCCTGCTCCTGGACGAGCCCGTTGCGGCGAACATCACACTCGGATCGCTGGCGCGCCGCGGTGCACCGGTCATCGACCCCCGCCGCACCCGCGAACTCGCAGTCCGCCTGGCGGCCGCCGCCAGGGTCAAGACCGCCGGCGTCGACGTCCGGGTGCGGACCCTGTCGGGCGGGAACCAGCAGAAGGTGATGATCGGCCGTTGGCTCGATCACCCCCGCAAGGTCGTGGTCATCGACGAACCGACTGCGGGCATCGACATCGCGTCGAAGTTCGAGATCTACGAACAGCTGCGCCAACTCGCCCACGGCGGTGCTGCCGTCCTCGTCTGCACGACCGACTTCCAGGAGGTCGGCCAGGTGGCTGATCGCGTCATCGTGCTGCGCGACGGCGCCATCGTCTCGGAAGTCGCAGGGGCCGAGGCCAGCGAACATCACCTGATCGAGCTGGAGGCGGCGGCATGACCGCGATCGCAGGAGACGCCCCGACCGCGCCCGACGCACCCGTCGTCGTCGACGCACCGCAGCGGCCGTCGCTGCGGCGCATGCTCGGCGGCGACGCCAAGGTGCTGTTCCCGCTGGTGCTTGCCATCGTGGTGCTGTCGGTCTACACGGGCACCGAGAACGATGCATTCCTCAGCTGGCGCAACGCCGAGAACGTCATGCTGCAGTCGAGCGTGCTCGGCATCGTGGCGCTCGGGCAGACGTACCTGATCGCCGCCGGCCAGCTCGATCTGTCGGTCGGCAGCCTCGCGTCGTTCATCGGGGTGCTGGGCGCCACGATGTTGGCCGACGGGAGCTCCGAGGCCGTCATGTTCATCACGTGCCTCGTCGCCGGCGCCCTCGTCGGTCTGGTCTGGGGCCTGGTGGTGACCAAGCTGCGCGTCCCGCCGTTCATCCTGACGCTCGGTGGCCTGTCGGTACTGCAGTCCATGGCCCTGGTGCGCGCCGGCGACGTTCCCGTCCCGGCCCGGGGCCAGCTCGGCTGGCTGAACACCGGCGGGCTGTTCGGCCTGCGCACCCCGATCCTGGCGTTCATCGTCCTGGCGCTGCTGTCGGCGTTCGTGATGCGCTACACCCGTTTCGGTCGCCAGCTGTTCGCCGTCGGCTCGTCCGAGGAAGCGTCGTACCTGGCGGGCCTGCCCACCGACCGCACCAAGATCCTCGCGTTCGTCGTCAACAGCACCTTCGTGGCCATCGCCGGGATGATCCTCATGGCACGCATCGGCGCCGGCGACCCCCGCGCCGGAACGGGCCTCGAGCTCAAGGCCATCGCCGCCGTGGTGCTGGGTGGCGCCACGCTCGCCGGCGGGCGCGGCTCGGCGCTGGGCACCTTCGTCGGGGTGGTGCTCCTGGGCGTCGTCGGCGCCTCGCTGACCTTCCTCGATGTCGACTCGTCCTATGAGGACATGGTCTTCGGCGGTGTCTTGATCTTCGCCGTCGTGATGACGGCGCTCGGTGATCGCAACGACGGGTCGGCCCGGCGGCTCCTCGGCCGTCTGCGGCGATCCGGACCCTCGACCCCAGAAACCCAACCCCAAGGAACCAAATGAACAGCTACGACCCATCCCGCCGACGGTTCATCCAACGTATGGGCATCGCCGGCGGCGGCATCGTCCTGGGCGGCGGCCTCCTCGCCGCCTGCGGCGGTGACGACGAGGAGTCCACCGGAACAGCCGAGACCGGCGGCGAGGCGCCGACTGCGGTCGCCGACGCACCTGCGGCCGAGATCATCACCTCGGGGCTGATCGGGCTGACGCTCAACGGTCTCAACGACTACACCCGCGGCGTGGCCACCGGTGCCTACGCGGCGCTCGAGGGCACCGACTTCGAGCTCCAGGTGATCCAGGGCAACTACGACCCGGGCGAGGAGCTCGCCAACATCGAGAACTTCCTGGCGCAGGGCGCAGTGGGCATCGTCATCCAGCCCAACACCGCCGAGTCCGCCGGCGCCGGCGCGCAGGCGGCCGCCGCCCAGGGCGTACCCGTCGGCAACTGCATCTGGCCAGGCCCGAGCGACGCCGACGAGTTCTTCACCGGCGTGGCTCAGCTCGACTCCGTCGAGGGTGGCCGCCTGCTGGGCAACTACCTGCTCGAGGTGCTCCCCGGCGGCGGCAAGATCTGCGTCGTGCAGGGTGTGGTCGGCCAGGGCTTCTCCGAGCGCATCGACGAGGGCCTCGACGAGGTCTTGTCGGGTTCGGGTCTCGAGGTCGTCGTGCGCGAGCAGGGCTTCTTCGACCGAGTCGCCGCCGTCGAGGTCGTCCAGACCGCGTTCCAGGCTCACCCCGACCTCGTCGCCGTCGTCGACTACGCCGCGGCCATGAGCAACGGCATCTGCCAGTGGCTGGAGGACGAGGGCATCACCGACGTCGTGCACGTCACGAGCGACGCCGACGAGGAGATGGTGTCGTGGTTCGGCAGCCCGTACCTGCAGGCCACCCGCTACTACTCGTCCGCCCAGACCGGCCTGATCGCCACCAACGCCGTGGTCGCGGCGCTGACCGGTGGCACGCCGGTGTTCGGCACCCCGATCGATCAGCTCATCGCCACCGCCGACAACATCGAAGCCATCGTCGCCGAGAACCCCTACATGTTCTTCGACTACAAGGACCTGGTGCAGGACATCTGATGCAGGCAGAGATCCCGATCATCGACATCGCCCCCTTCCTGGAGGGCACCGAGGAAGGCATCCGTGAGGTCGCCGAGCAGATCGGGCGGGTCTGCTCGGAGATCGGCTTCTTCCAGATCGTCGGCCACGGCGTCCCGCCCGAGCAGGTGCAGGCCGTCTACGACATGGCCAAGGCGTTCTTCGCCCTCCCCGACGAGATCAAGGCCGAGGCGGCCCAGCCCGCACCCGATCAGGTGCGAGGCTGGACCACCGTCGGCGCCGAGGGGCTGTCGTACTCCCTCGGCGAGGAGGCCCCCGGCGACCTCAAGGAGAAGATGGACATGGGGCCGGTGGCGGGCGTCGACTACGACGACCCGTACTTCACCAACGAAGCGGCCGGACCCCACTTCGCCCCCAACGTCTGGCCGTCGCAGCCTGCGGGCATGCAGGAGACCTGGGAGGAGTACTTCGCCACGATGAGCGAGCTGTCGCGCCAGCTGATGGCGATGTTCGCGGTGGCGCTGGAGCTCCCCATCGACTATTTCGAGGACAAGATCGACCGCCACATCTCGATGCTGCGGTCGCTCAACTACCCCGACCAGCCCGACGAACCCCTGCCCGGTCAGCTCCGGGCCGGCGCACACTCGGACTACGGCAGCCTCACCATCGTGCGCCAGGAGGACCGTCCCGGCGGGCTCCAGGTGCTCGCCAAGGACGGCACCTGGACCGATGTCCCCGCCGTCGAGGGTGCCTTCGTGGTCAACATCGGCGATCTCATGGCCGAGTGGACCAACGACCGGTGGGTGTCGACGATGCACCGGGTCGTCAACCCGCCCCGCGAGGTGGCCGGCGACTCCCAGCGCATCTCGCTGGTGTTCTTCCACCAGCCCAACTACGACGCCATGGTCGAGTGCCTTCCCACGGTGCTCGAGCCCGGGGAGGAGCCGAAGTACGCGCCGGTGACGTCGGGTCAGCACCTGTACGACAAGTTCACCAAGCAGACCTCGATGGGGGTCACGACATGACGGGTGTGTCGATCTCCATCGCGAGCTACATCTGCGACGACATCGTCGGGTTGTCGGACTTCTACGCCGCGGTGTTCGACCTCGACGAGGTGATGGACCTGCGGTCCGACATCTTCCGTGGGCTCGACGCCGACGGAGTGACCATCGGGTTCTCGACACCGGTGGTGTACGAGATGCTCGGGATAGCCGACCGGGCCGGTCCGACGGGGACGTCGCAGTACCTGACCTTCGAGGTGGGGTCGCGCACCGAGGTGGAGGAACGCACCGCCAAGGCCGTCGAGCTGGGGGCCGTGGTGGTGCACGACATCTACGAGACCTACTACGGCGCCTACCAGTCGGTGCTGACCGACCCGGCCGGCAACGTCTTCCGCATCAACAAGTTCGACTGACACCACCCGTGTCCGCCGAAATCTGGGACTTTGCGCGCACGTACTGCGCGCAAAGTCCCAGATTTCGCAGGGTCGGCGAGGGTTTACAGGGTGAGGGCGAGATCGTGGGCGGTGCGGGTGGCGCCGACGATGTAGTCGACGTCGGCGGCGTCGCCGACGACATGGACCTCGGCGGCGTGCACCGACGCGTCGGCGCGGAGCAGCTCGGCCAGCGCCGGGTCGGGGTGCACACCGCTGGCGACGATGACCGTGTCGGCGGCCACGCGCACGGTCTGGTCGGAAGCCTGGCCCGACGCGTCGGCGGCACCGGCCTCGCCGCTCCCGCCGGTGTCGTCGGCCTTCCCGGCCATGCCGGCCATGCCTGCCATGCCGCCCTCGTCGGTCGGTAGCCGGTACGCGACGTCGGTCGGGGTGATCTCGACGAGCTCGGCGTCGGTCACGAAGGTGACACCGTGGCTGCGGGCCTCGTGCAGCGCCCGCCAGCGGCGGGGATGGGCCATGCCGACGCCGGCGACCCGTCCGGGCTCGAGCACCGTGACGGTGCGGCCCCGTTCGGCCAGGAACTCGGCGAGCTCCACGCCCACCAGGCTTCCGCCGACGACCACGACCCGCTCGCCGATCGGCATCCACACCTGTGACGCGGACCGCACCAGGCCGGTGCGGCCGGTGAGCCCCGTCCGGGCCCCGACGGCCAACGCCAGCCGGGCGGGGAGCGGCAGGCTGGCCCGTCCCGTGGCGGGTTCCGCTCCGTCCGTATCGCCACCGGCCTCCCCTGTCGCAGCGGCGCCCCCGTCGCCGGTCAGCATGGCCCGCAGGTCGTCGCCCGACAGGACGTGGGGCAGGTCGGCGCCAGGTACGTGGGGTCGCTCGCGGCGGGCGCCGGTGGCGACGACGACGACATCGGGTGCCAGCGTCGCCAACAACTCGGGGGTGGCTGGCGTGCCCAGCCGGACCTCGACGCCGGCCTCTCGCACGGCAGCGTCGAGGTGCTCGACCAGGCGACCGTTGACCGGGGTGGTGAGCGCCGAGAACCGCGCCGTGCCGCCCAGGCGGGGCGATGCCTCGAGCAGGGTCACCCGGTGCCCGCGCAGCGCGGCGACCCGGGCGGCTTCCATGCCGGCGGGCCCGCCGCCCACCACGACCACGGTCCGGGCCCGCTCCGCTGCCGGAAGGTCGAGCTCGTGGTGGCGGCCCAGGCGGGCGTTGACGGCGCACACCGGCGTGGCGTCCCAGAAGTTCTCGGCGACGCACGTGTTGCAGTTGATGCAGGGCCGGACCAGATCCGGTCGCCCGGCCTCCAGGCGGGCGATGGTGTCGGGGTCGGCCAGGAGCTGGCGGCCCATCGACACGAAGTCGGCACGACCCGACGCGATCAGGGCGTCGCCGTGATCGGCGTCGATCCGGCCCACCGCGATCACCGGCACCGACACCGCCGCCTTCACGGCGTCGACCAGTCCGACGTACTGCTCGGGACGCCATGGGAGTGGCCCCTCGGTGAACGACACGCCCGAATCGGGCCGGCCCATTGCCGAGACGTGGATGGCATGGGCGCCGGCCGCCTCGGCGATCGCCGCATGGCGCGCCGCCAGCAGGGGAGTGATGCCGCCCTCGACGTCGAACTCGCAGCCGTCGATGCGCACGACCACCGCGAAGCGATCCGAGGTCGCGGCCCTGATGGCCTCGACCGTCTCGCGTAGCAGCCGGGACCGGCCGGCCACGTCGCCGCCGTACTCGTCGTCGCGATGGTTCCAGAACGGCGACAGGAACGTCGACAGCAGGTAGCCGTGGGCGGCATGCACCTCGACGCCGTCGCAGCCGGCGCGCTCGAGACGAGCCGCCGCGGCGGCGAAGGCGTCGACGACCGCTGCGAGTTCGTCGGTGGTGGCCTCGGCGTGGGTGGGGCGCTTGCCCTGCATGCGGGCACCCATGCGCATCATCTCGTCGATGGTGAGGCCCTCGACCATGCCCATCGGGTTCATCGGCGGCAGCGGCAGGCTGGGCACCAGCAGCGGTCGCTCCTCGACGATGTCGGTGCCCGCCGTCTTGCCGTGGTGGCAGAGCTGTGCGATGACCTTGGCGCCGTGGACGTGGACCCGCTCGGCCAGCTGGGCGAAGCCGGTGATGGCGTCGTCGGTGGCCAGGTTCGGCTGATGGCGCGACGTCGCCCCGACGGGGTAGGCGACAGCGCCGGTCTCGACGATCAACAGGCCCACCCCGCCGCGGGCGCGCTGGACGTAGTGACCGATGTTGGCCTCGGTCAGCAGGCCGTCGTCGTCGCAGAGGTTCTGGTCCATTGCCGGCATGGCGACGCGGTTGCGGGTGACCATGGGTCCGATGCGCCCCGTGGACAAGAGATGAGTGAGCCGAGGGCGGCGAGTTGGCATCGGGGGTCCTCCGGCACTGTGTCCTACCCCGCTGGGTCAGGATCTGACGGTGCGTCAGATGGTAGCGGTAGGCCGCGAGGTCGGGTTGCGCTCGACCTCTCCACGCGGTGTCGGAAGGCCCCGGCAGCGACGACTCGTAACCGACGCACGGGCGTATCGTCCGGCAACGAGGACCCGACCGCGACCCGAAGGAAACGATGAGACACCAGACGCGCCGACGGTGGGATCTGTTCTGGCTGGGGTTGCTCGCCGTGCTCCTCGGCATCGGCGGCACCGTCGCTGCGCTCCTCGGCGACACCGAGCGCATCGCCTCCTACTGGACCGCAGCCGAGATCGGCCCGGACGGCACCGCCGACATCGTCGAGGTCATCGACTACGACTTCGGGCCACGCCAGCGCCGGGGCATCTTCCGCGACGTCCCCGGACTGCCCCCGACATCGCCTGTGGAGGTGACCGTCGTCGACGCGCCCGATGACGTCACCCTGCTGGACCGGGGATCGAGTCGACGCGTCGAGACCCGCATCCGCATCGGCGACCCCGATATCACCGTCACCGACCGGCACCGCTACACGATCCGATACGGCCTCGACACCCTCCTGCTCGGCCAGCATCCAGACGACGCGAACGACTTCGACGAGTTCTTAGGGTCAGCGGACGACAACGGCGAGGAGGCCGACGCCCCAACCGAACCGCCGCCCTATGTGGCATGGGACGCCGTCGGCGCCGACTGGGAGATCCCCATCGAAGAGGTCGAGATCCATCTCGTCGACCGCTTCGAGCTCACCGACCTCGAATGCAGCCAGGGGTCGTTCGGCGAGGAGGGCGGTTGCACCGTCAGCCAGGTCGAACCCGGACACCTCGTGGTGTCGACGTCGGGGCTCGACAGCGGCGAGGGTGTCACGATCGTCGCTCGCCGGCTGGATCCGCTGACCACACCGCCCACGCTGCCCGAGGCGCCCACCGGGGGCCCCGACGACCCCGGGTCGGGTTGGTGGCTCCCCGGCATCGTCGCTCTCGGCGCCGCCGTGCTTCCCATGGCCGGCATCTCCCGCATCGTCCGCCAGGCCGGACGCGAAGAGGTCTATGCCGGCGGCGCCGCCGACGCCGCGTTCGGGCCACCTCCCGGCGAGACGTGGCCGGTCGTGATCATGGACGCCGACGAGCTCGCCCAACTCGCGACCATCGAGTTCGAAGCGCCGCGAGACCTCAGCGCCACCGCCGGCGGGATCATCCTGCAAGAACGCGTGGAGGACCGGCACCAGATGGCCTGGCTCATCGAGTGCGCCATCCGAGAAGAGATCGAGATCGAGGGCGAAGGCAAGGACATGCGCATCCGGCGCGGCAGCGCACCGCCGCATCCCACCGTCGAGGGCACGCTCGACGCCATGTTCGGCGGACGCGACGAGATCGAGCTCGGCAAGTACGACGAGACCTTCGGCAAGGCCTGGAAGAGGCTGGGCGGGGAACTCGACGACTGGTGGAAGGCGAGCGGCCTGTGGCAGCCCGAGGGGCACCGTCGTCGCAAGAAGGCCATCGGCTTCGGGCTCCTCGCGGCGCTCGTCGGTGCAGCGCTGCTGGCGCTCGGCTCGGTGATGGCGGTACGAGGCGAGGACGCCTGGCTCGGCCTCGTCCTGATCGGGTCTGCGTTCGCCGGCGGCGGCTTGGCCGCGATGGTGCGCTCTTGGGAGCTACCGATCCGATCTGCCGAGGGGTCGTCGCGCTGGCTCCAGGTCGAATCGTTTCGGCGGTTCATCGCCAACTCCGAGGTCCGCCACGCCGAGGCGGCCGCGCGCATGGGTCTGCTGCGCCAGTACACGGCGTGGGCCGTCGCGCTCGACGAACTCACACACTGGAACGCTGCGGTCGACGCGGCAGCAGCTGTTCCCGGGTCCGAGGCCGCAGGCCATCGAAGCGATCTCGCATTCGTCGCCATGGCCCCGTCGCTCAGCAGCGCCACGACGTCCACCTTCACCGCACCGTCGAGCAGCAGCAGCGGCGGTGGAGGTGGCGGTGGCGTGGGTGGCGGCGGCGGGGGAGGTGGCGGCGGCTCCTGGTGAGCCTCGATGCCCATCCCGGGCCCGACGGCGGGTTCCGGCGCTCGAGGTTGGGATCGGAGCCGATCCGGCGACAATGACGTGTCCCCCCGTACAGGAGGCTCCGTGGCCACGATCCCCCCGACGACCCCGGGCGCCGACCCGTCGGTGCTCGACGAGATCCATCTCACGCACCTGCGTCAGCTCGAGTCCGAAGCCATCCACATCATGCGTGAGGTGGTGGCCCAGTTCGACAACCCGGTGATGCTCTACAGCGTCGGCAAGGACAGCTCCACGATGCTGCACCTGGCCCGCAAGGCGTTCTTCCCGGGTCGCATCCCGTTCCCGATGCTGCACGTCGACACCACCTGGAACCCCAAGGACATGATCACGTTCCGGGAGAAGATCGTCGCCGAACTCGACCTGGATCTGGTGGTGTGGATCAACGCCGAGGGCATCGAGGCCGGCATCAACCCGTTCGATCACGGGTCGAAGAACTACACCGAGATCATGAACCTGCAGGCCCTCAAGCAGGCCCTCGACGCCGGCGGTTACGACGCCGCCTTCGGTGGGGGTCGCCGCGACGAGGAGAAGAGCCGGGCCAAAGAGCGCGTGTTCTCGTTCCGGGACAAGTTCCACCGCTGGGACCCGAAGAACCAGCGGCCCGAGCTGTGGAACCAGTACAACGGCCGCCACGCCAAGGGCGAGAGCATCCGGGTGTTCCCGTTGAGCAACTGGACCGAGCTCGACGTGTGGCAGTACATCATGCTCGAGCAGATCGACATCGTGCCGCTGTACTACTCGGCGCCGCGCCCCGTCGTCGATCGCGACGGCACGCTGATCATGGTCGACGACGACCGCTTCCGGTTCGAACCCGGCGAGGAGGCCGAGATCCGTTCGGTCCGGTTCCGCACTCTGGGCTGCTACCCGCTGTCGGGAGCGGTGGAATCCACCGCCGACACCCTGCCCGAGATCATCCAGGAGATGCTGCTGGCGACGCGCTCGGAGCGTGAGGGCCGCGTCATCGACTACGACGAGGCCGGGTCGATGGAGGAGAAGAAGCGGGCCGGCTACTACTGATCCGGCCGCTCCCGCTGCCGATGAGCACCTGAGGGCGCGCCCCATGGTCACCGATGCCCATGTCGCACTCGGTGGCCGATGCGCCACAATGGTCCGTTCGCGAACTCAGGAAGACCCGTGACCCAGATCCAGACGGCGGAACGCGCACTCGACGACGAGCTGCGCCTCACCCACCTCAAGCAGCTCGAGGCCGAGAGCATCCACATCATGCGTGAGGTGGTGGCCCAGTTCGAGAACCCGGTGATGATGTACAGCATCGGCAAGGACAGCTCGGTCATGCTGCACCTGGCCCTCAAGGCGTTCCATCCGGGGCCGCTGCCGTTCCCGCTGCTGCACGTCAACACGACATGGAAGTTCCGCGACATGATCACCTTCCGTGATCGGATCGCCGCCGAGCTGGGCGTCGAGCTCATCAGCTGGACCAACCAGGAGGGCCTCGACGCCGGCATCAACCCGTTCGATCACGGGTCGAAGAACTACACCGACATCATGAAGACCCAGGCCCTCAAGCAGGCCCTCGACGCCGGCGGCTACGACGCCGCTTTCGGTGGGGCCCGCCGCGACGAGGAGAAGAGCCGGGCCAAAGAGCGCGTGTTCTCGTTCCGGGACAAGTTCCATCGCTGGGACCCCAAGAACCAGCGGCCCGAGCTGTGGGACCAGTTCAACGGCCGGGTCGGCAAGGGCGAGAGCATCCGGGTGTTCCCGCTGAGCAACTGGACCGAGCTCGACATCTGGCAGTACATCCTGCTGGAGAACATCGAGATCGTGCCGCTGTACTACTCCGCCGAGCGGCCGGTGGTGGTCCGCGACGGCGTCATCATCATGGTCGACGACGACCGGTTCCGGTTCGAACCCGGCGAGGAACCCGAGATGCGATCGATCCGGTTCCGTACCCTCGGCTGCTATCCGTTGTCGGGCGCGGTCGAATCCACCGCGGACACCCTCCCGGAGATCATCCAGGAGATGCTGTTGGCCACACGCTCCGAGCGTGAGGGCCGGGTCATCGACTACGACCAGTCCGGGTCCATGGAAGAGAAGAAGCGGGAAGGCTATTTCTAATGAGCCATCAGAGCGACCTCATCGCCACCGACATCGATGCCTATCTCGCCGAGCACGAGCGAAAGGACCTGCTGCGGTTCCTGACGTGCGGCAGCGTCGACGACGGCAAGTCCACCCTCATCGGGCGGCTGCTGCACGACTCGAAGATGGTCTACGAGGACCACCTGGCCGCCCTGCAGAAGGACTCGGCCAGCGTCGGCCACGCCGGCGAACACCTCGACCTGGCGCTACTGACCGACGGTCTCAAGGCCGAACGCGAGCAGGGCATCACCATCGATGTCGCCTACCGCTACTTCTCCACGGCCCGGCGCAAGTTCATCATCGCCGACACGCCCGGCCACGAGCAGTACACCCGCAACATGGTCACCGGCGCCTCGACGTGCCAGCTGGCGATCATCTTGATCGACGCCCGCTACGGCGTGCTGGCCCAGACCCGCCGCCACAGCTTCATCGCGTCGCTGCTCGGCATCCGCAACGTCGTCGTGGCCATCAACAAGATGGACCTCGTCGAGTGGTCGAAGGACCGCTTCGACGAGATCGTCACCGACTACGAAGCCATCGCCGGTCACCTCGATCTCGACGCACCGCTGTTCATGCCCATGTCAGCGCTCCTCGGCGACAACGTCGTCGACCGCAGCGAGCACATGGACTGGTACGACGGGCCGACCATGATGGAGCACCTCGAAACGGTCGACGTCGAAGCCGGCATCGACCTCGAGCGCTTCCGGTTCCCGGTGCAGCTGGTGGTGCGCCCCGACCTCGACTTCCGGGGTTTCGCCGGCACCGTCGAGTCCGGCATCGTGCGCCCCGGCGACGCGGTGCGGGTGCAGCCGTCGGGCATCACCACCACCATCGAGCGCATCGTCACCTTCGACGGCGATCTCGACGTCGCCGGCCCGGGCCGGGCCGTCACCATCACCACCACCGAAGAGGTCGACATCTCCCGCGGCGACGTGCTGGTCAGCGTCGACCATCCCCTGCAGCGCTCGCACCAGGTCGACGCGATGCTCGTGTGGATGAACGAGGCGGCGCTGTCGCCGGGCAAGGACTACATCGTCCAGCAGGGCAACCGCCGCATGAACGCCCGTGTCACTGCCGTTCAGGAGCGCGTCGACATCAACACCTTCGAGACCGCTCCCGCCGACACGATGGAGCTCAACGACATCGCCCGGGTCGTGCTCACCGCCGACGCCGAGATGCTGTTCGACCCGTATCAGGTCAATCGGGCGACCGGCTCGTTCATCCTCATCGACCGGCTGTCCAACGCCACCGTCGGCGCCGGGATGATCAGCAGCGCCACCGGAGTCTGGGACCGTCCCGCAGACGCTCGGGTGGTCCGCCAGGTGTCGGAGGTCAGCGCCGCCGAGCGCTCGATCCGCTACGGCCAGCGGCCCGTCACGGTGTTCCTCACCGGGCTCACCAACGCCGGCAAGTCCACCATCGGCAAGGCCCTGGAGCGGGCCATGTTCGACCGGGGGCGGGCGACGGTGCGCCTCGACGGCGAGAACATGCGCCTGGGCATCTCGCGCGATCTGGGTTTCAGCGCCCAGGAGCGCTCGGAGAACGTGCGCCGCACCGCCGAGGTCGCCTCGCTGGTCAACAACCAGGGCATCATCGCTGTGGCCGCGCTGGTGGCCCCCAAGGCCGACGTTCGTCGTCGGGCGCGGGACCTGATCGGCGCAGATCGTTTCGTCGAGGTGTTCCTGGACACGCCCATCGAGGTGTGTCGTGAGCGTGACGCCGAAGGCATCTACGAGGCCGCCGACCGGGGCGAGATCCCGCAGTTCCCCGGCGTGAGCGCCACCTACGAAAAGCCCGTCGACGCCGACCTGGTGCTCGACACCAGCGTCGACGACGTCGAGACGTGCGTGGCCCGCATCGTCACGCTGCTCGACCAGCGCGGCTACCTGTCGGCGGCCCCGCTACCCGCGCTGCCGGACCCCTCGTGACCCTCTTCCCCGGCCTCGCCGCTCCCGCGGATCCGTCGGATCCTGCGAAATCTGGGACTTTGCGCGCAGCATGTGCGCGCAAAGTCCCAGATTTCGGCGTGGCGGGCGGGGAGATGGGTTGGTGAGCGGCGGGGACGAGGTGGCCGCTGCCGGCTCGGTGTCTGCCGGCTCGGAGCCGGTCAGCACCAACATCGTCCGGGCCGAGGGGCGCCTCGGTGCCGGTGCCCGGGCCGAGCTGTTGGGGCACGAGGCGTTGACGGTGTGGTTCACCGGACTGTCGGGTTCGGGCAAGTCGACGCTGGCGTTCGCCGTCGAGGATGCCCTCGTGGCCGACGGCGTGCTGGCCTATGTGCTCGACGGCGACAACGTCCGGTTCGGCCTCAACCGCGACCTCGGCTTCTCCCCCGAGGATCGTGAGGAGAACATCCGCCGCATCGGCGAGGTGTGCCGGTTGATGACCGACGCCGGTGTGGTGGTGCTGTCGTCGTTCATCTCGCCCTACGTGCGTGATCGTGACCAGGTGCGGGCGCTGCATCCCGAGGGCCGGTTCGTCGAGGTCTTCGTCGACACCCCGATCGAGGTGTGCGAAGCCCGTGACGTCAAGGGCCTCTATGCCAAGGCCCGCGCGGGCGAGATTCCCGACTTCAGCGGGATCAGCGCGCCGTACGAGTCGCCCGAGTCCCCCGAGCTGCGCATCGACACCACCCAGGGCTCGATCGACGAGTGCGTCGCGCTGGTGGTGGCCGAGATCGAGCGCCGCATCCGCTGAGCCATCCGTTCCGGCGCCGAAAACCGTTGCCAGAGCGACAGGTTTCGGCGCCGGTTGCCCATGGCCATGGTTCTGGCGCCGAGATTCGCTGCCAGGGCGACGTGTTTCGGCGCCAGTTCGGTGACCTCGGCGATCTCTTCGACCGCCTGCTCGTTGCGACTCCAGGCCCCTGCTACCCGGGGGTGCTGGTGGCGCTCCACCATGGGCCGCTGCCGAAGGTCGACGTCACTGCGGTGATCGTCGCGTCGGGCTCGACCGGGGCGTACCAGAGGCCACGCCGGCAGGGCCCGTCCAGGTCATCAGGACCGGCGACACGATGGGCCCGGTGGTGTGGGAACGGAACTCGGTGCCGAAGTCGCCCGACTCGTCGGCGAAGGCGAAGAGGATCTCGGCGCCGGGGTCGGCCGCAGCGTCGGCGTCGGCGCAGACGCCCACTCGCAGCGCCCACGGCGGTGCTGCGGCGTCGATGCCCTGGGAGGCCGCCTCTCCGGGCCAGTCGGCGAACGGCCAGGGCATCCACCCCAGCACCTCCACCTGGTAGCCGGGCAGGGATCCGCCGTCGGCTGCCGAGGGGGCGTCGGTTCCGGCTGCGGCGGCCTCATCGCCATCGTCGTCGGCGGACTCGTTGGCGGCGTCGACCGGAGCCTCGGGTTCGGTGTCGGCGGCGGGCGCCGGCTCGTCACCGCCGCACGCGGCGAGCAAGGCCATCGTCGCGGCGGCGAGGCCGACGAGGACTCGCCGTCGGGAGCGCCGGCGCAGGGCATGTCGACTCACCGAGCGGTCTCGGTCGCCGTTGGCGAAGTCGGGGGTGTCGATCGCGGTCTCCATGGCCGCACGAGACGACGACGGAGGCGGGCGGTTGCATCTGATCGGCGGCGACGAACGTCCCCCGACGTCGGTGCCGGTCGTCGGCGGTGGCCCCTTGTCGATCGCGACGTCGCGGTGGTCGACGGTCGTCACCGATGCGCCCCGGCTGGCCAGCCACGCGGCGGCGTTGCCCCCCACCGGCGCCGGGCAGCCCGGTGCGGCACCGGTCGCAACCGTGGAGGGGCTCGGGCTCGATGTCCGCCCGCGCCGCACACCCTGTGGCCCAATCGCGTATGGCGATCCAAAGTGCGCAGTGCGATCCGGTTGGGCGATGGTTCCTGCTGTTCGGGCGATGTGCGAGGCCGGCCTCATCGCCATCGCCGATCGCCCGTCGCAGAAAATCAGTGCCATTTCGGCAAGGGCCACGATCCTGCCGGCAACGAAACCCAGGGTGTGCTATCGTTCCCTTTGTTGATTCGCCTGGCCCAAGCGGCCGGGCGTTCGTCGTTTTGCACCTCCCCCACCGCACGATGGCTGCTCATCGAGCGCGAGGCAGCGGCCGATTCCCATCGTCGGCCTGCGGCCTGCGGCCCGCGGCCCGGGCGCAGACGCCGCCGATGAGCCAGAATGCAGCGACGACACCAGGGGGCAGTAACGATGGGCAAGTTCAGCGACGAGGAAGTGGCCGAGGCATTCGCCGAATACCGGCGGCGTGGCGTCGGCGAGTTCGACTGGCCCGGCTGGGCCCGGCTCTTCACCGACGACGCCCTCTACATCGAGCACCACCTCGGACGCTTCGAGGGCCAACAGGCGATCGAGACGTTCATCGTCGACTGCATGGCGCAGTACCCCTCGATGGGTCTGTGGATGGACTGGTGGGCGATCGGCGACGACCGGGTCGCGCTCTACATCTGGAACAACCTCCCCGACCCGGCCGGCACCGGCAAGCGCTACGGGTTCCCCAACACGACCGTCCTGCACTACGCCGGCGACGGCAAGTGGGACCTCGAGGAGGACTTCTACAACCCCGCCGATGCCGAGAAGGTCTGGATCGAGTGGTTCACCGACGGCGGCCGACTCGACACCCCGGCCGACCACACCCTCGAGGGCATCGACGGCTGGGCGCCGCCGGTTCCCACCCCGGCCTTCCCCCGCGACGAGGTCGAGCGCGAGTTCCTCGCCTACCGCGAGCGCGGCTCGCATGCCGTGGCCACCGGCGACTGGGAGCAGTGGGCGGCGCAGTTCACGCCCGACGCCCGCTACCGCGAGCACCACTACGGCACCTTCGACGGCCGCGACGAGATCCGCGAGTGGATCACCTCGACGATGGTGGCGTTCCCCGAGATGACCTTCCCCGTCGACCACTACATCATCGACGGCAACCGGGTCATCGCCCAGATCCCCAACTGCCTGCCCGACCCCACCGGCGGCGACACCGAGTACCGTTTCGAGGTGCACGTCATCCTCCACTACGCAGGCAATGGCCAGTGGTCCTACGAGGAGGACGTCTACAACCCGAAGGAGGCCGAGGAGGTCATCGGCCGCTGGATCCAGGCCGGCGGCACCGTGCCGGGCACCCCGGGCTGACCATCGCATCGCCGGTTGCGGGCCGTTGCCCGCTGCTTCCGGTTGCGTGTCATACCCCCTCGCCATCCTTGGTGCATGTGCCTCAGATGTGACGGATACAGCGAAGAGGATGTTCTGCGGAACATCGAACTCACCATCGCCACCCACGGCTGGTATGTGCAGGGGGTGGTCAACGGACCCGACGAACGGGGGCCGGAGTGGTGCTTCAGTATCGGTCTGGCCGAGAACTACGGGCTGCCCGAGCTGGCGGTCATCGGCCCCGAGTACTCGGTCGGGGTGCGGCTGGTGAACGCGGCGGCCGAATGCCTCCTCGACGGCTACACGCTCGACGACATGGCCGCCGTGCTCGGCGGGCGCCACGGCGTCGTGCACCAGAGCCATGTCGACAGCGGCGACTGGTTCGGAACGTGGTCCAACTACTACGGGCACCTGCCCGAACCCGGGCTGTTCGTGCAGGTCTTCGCTCCGTCGGGGATGTTCTGCGCCTGTCATCGCCACCTCATCCCGGATCTGACCGTTTCTCCCGACACCCGGGCGGCCCGGCGCCGCGCCGAGAGCGAACGTCGTCGCCGCCCATAGGCCTGCCGGCTGCGGCGGATCCGATCGCCCGAGCGAACGTTGGTGGTCACGGCAGTAGCGTCGGGCAGATGCCCGACGACCGATTCGAGACGCCGACGGGGGTTCTGACGTTGCGCCGGCCCGGCCAGGACGAGCGCTCGCCGCTGCAGGCGTGGGATGCGGCCGACAGCTATGCGCTCGATCACCTGGCTGCGGGCTCCGACGCCGGCATCGCCGACGGCGACGGCGCGGGCGGCGTTGCCGCTTCGGCGCAGGACGGGGACTGGTTGCGATGCCTGGTGGTCAACGACGCCTTCGGCGCTGTGGCCCTGGCCCTTGCCCGGGCCGGCGAGACCGCAGGTCCGGCCGCAGCCGACGATCGGCGGATCTGGTCGTGGTCTGACTCGGCTGTCGCGCACGATGCGCTCGCCGCCAACGCAGCGGCCAACGACATCGACGCAATGGCGGTCGTGCCGATCGCCGGACTCGCCGGCACCGAGGCGGCGCTCGGCATCGACCTGGTGATCGTAAAGATCCCGAAGTCCCTCGCCCTGCTCGAACACCAGCTCTGCGAGCTGTCGGCGGTGGTCGACTCCGGCACGACCGTCGTCGGCGCCGGCATGACCCGCCACATCCACACCTCCACCATCGAACTGTTCGAGCGCATCCTCGGCCCCAGCCGCACCACCCTCGCCCGACGCAAAGCGCGACTGATCCTCACCGACGTGGCCGCCGACCTCGAGCCGACGGCGTCGCCGTACCCCTCGTCGTTCGTCGTGGATGCCGACACGGTGGCCGATGGCACCGGCGAGGGTCTGGTGGTGTGGAACCACGCCGGGGTGTTCTCGCAGCGCCGCCTGGACATCGGCACCCGGTTCCTCCTCGAGTCGCTCCCACCTCTCGACGGCCCGCTGCAGGTGGTCGATCTGGGGTGCGGCAACGGCGTGGTCGGCGCCGTCGTCGCTCGCCGTGACCCCGAGGCCACCGTCGCCTTCGTCGACGAATCGGCGGCCGCCATCGCATCGGCCGAGCTGACCTGGAACGCCGCAGTCGCCGAGGCAGCGCACCCGCCCGCCCGGTTCGTGCGCGCCGACGCCGGCGCCGGACCGGTCGACGGCATCGAGGACGGCTCGGTGGACGTCGTGGTGCTCAACCCACCGTTCCACGACCAGCAGGCGGTGGCCGTGGCTGCGGGCCGATCGCTGATCGCTGCGGCGCATCGCATGCTGGCTCCGGGTGGGCGCCTGATCGTCGTCGCCAACCGCCACCTCGGCCACCACGTGACGATGCGCCGCCTGTTCGGATCGAGCGACGTGATCGCCTCGAACGCCAAGTTCGTCGTCATGGCAGCAACCCGCCGCTGACGGTCGCAGGTCGGCGCCAGCGCGATCCGTGGCGCCGCTCGGTTCCCTTATTCGGCTGACGTCGATCGAGCCGCCCGGCGCCCGGCGGGCCGATGGCGCTCAGTGGTCGAGGGCGACCGCGGCCTGGCGGATGTCGTCGAGCAGCAGGAACGATCCGGTGGCGACGATGGTGTCGCCCGGTTCGGTGTGGCACACGGCCTGGTGGACCGCAGCCTCTACGTTGCCGGCGGCCACGATCTCGGCGTCGGGGCGGTGGCGGCTGATGGCGTCGGCCAGCTCGCCCGCCGGCCACGAGCTCCGCAGCACCCGGTCGCCGGCCAGGACGGCGAATTCGGTGGTGACGAACCGGTTACCCATCGCCGCGAGTTCGGCGGCACAGTCGTCGAGGGCCTTCTCGCGGCTGAGTCCCGCCACCACGAACGCAGGGTCGGGGCCGTCGAGGCCTGCCAGCGCTGCTGCGAGGGCGCGGAGCTTCAACGGGTTGTGGGCACCGTCGAGGATCCACTGCCGCCCGGCCGCGTCGAGTCGTTCGAGGCGACCGGGCAACACCACCGGAGCGCGGCCCGCGGGGAGCGATCGCCCGAGCCGCTGCTCGACGAGGTCGGCGACGACATCGGCGACGCGCTCGGCGGTGGCGAGCCAAGCGCCGGGGCCGGCCCCATCGACGGCGTGCACCCGGGCGGCGCGCTCGGCGGCGACCCCGGCCACGACTGCGGCGGCTTCGGCGGAGGGCTGCGGCGCCACGACGACATCGCTGCCCGCCACGATGACCGCCGCCTTGTTCTGCGCGATCTCGGTCAGCCCCGGGCCGAGCACATCGACGTGGTCCCAGCCGATGGGCATCACGACGACGATGGTGTCGCTACGGCCGATGCTGTTGGTGGGGTCGAGCGCGCCGCCGATGCCGGCCTCGGTGACGTGCACGTCGACGCCCCCCGCCCGGCCGATCAACCACGACAGCGCGATGGTGGTCTCGAAGAAGCTCGGGGGGTGACCGAGCTCGTGTTTGACCTCGACCATGACGGGCCAGGCCTCGGCGAGCGCGTCGCCCAGCTGTTCCCATGTGGGCAGCTGCCCGTCGAGCAGCATCCGCTCGCGGATGTCGTACACGTGGGGCGACAGATGTGCGCCGACCGACAACCCGGCACCGCAGAGGCGCGAGGTGATGGCCGCAACGGCGGTGCCCTTGCCGGCGGTCCCGACGACGTGCACCTGCAGGCAGGCGTCCTGGGGCGAGCCCAACCGGGCGAAGAAGCGGCGGGCGCGTGCCAGACCCTCGGCCCCTCGGGGCGGCGGCGCCGCCGAAGGCAGCTCGTCGACGAGGAAGGCCTCGATGGCATCGGCACCGGCGGGGGGAGACGTCGGCAGCACCGGCGAAGCCGATCACACCCCGGAGCCGGCCGCAAACCGCTGGGCTCCAACCGCTGGGGTCCAACGCTGGGGTCAAGTCGTACTTTCAACCAACTCGGCACGCAGCGGCCTCCAGGCTCGACGGGCCGGAGTTGGTTGAAAGTACGACTTGACCCCTGAACGACCCCCGCCCGGGTGGGCCGCAGGGCCGGAGTCGGCCGAAAGCACGACTCGAGCCCGGAGCTTGTGCTGCACTGTGCCGACCCGTCGCACGAGGAGACACCGTGTCGTTCCCCACCGATCTCGAGATCGCCCGCAAGGCCGACCTGCGTCCGCTGGCCGACGTCGCTTCCGACGCCGGCATCCCCGGCGAGTTGCTGGAGCCCTACGGACGCGGCGCGGCGAAGATCTCACTCGACGCGATCGGTGCCATGGCCGACCGGCCCCGGGCGAAGTACGTGGTGGTGTCGGCCATCACGCCCACGCCGCTCGGCGAGGGCAAGACCACTACCACCGTCGGTCTCGGCCAGGCGTTCCAGCACACCGGGCGCACGGCGACCATCGCGATCCGTCAGCCCTCGATGGGGCCGACGTTCGGCATCAAGGGCGGCGCCGCGGGCGGCGGCTACAGCCAGGTCGTCCCGATGGAGCTGTTCAACCTGCACCTGACCGGCGACATGCACGCCGTCACGGCCGCGCACAACATGTGCGCGGCGATGCTCGACGCGCATCTGTTCCACGGCAACGAGCTGGGCCTCGACCTCGACCGCATCACCTGGCGACGGGTGCTCGACGTCAACGATCGGTCGCTGCGCAACATCACGATCGGCCAGGGTGGCGACCAGGACGGCGTCGTCCGCGACAGCGGCTTCGACATCACCGCGGCGTCCGAGGTGATGGCGGCGCTCGCGCTGGCGACGTCGTTGGCGGACCTGCGGGCAAAGCTCGGTCGGATCGTCGTCGGCTACACGACCGCCGGGACGCCCGTGACCGCCGAGGACCTGAAGGTGGCCGGGTCGATGGCGGTCATCTTGATGGACGCCATCAAGCCCAACCTGATGCAGACCCTCGAGGGCACCCCGGCGCTGGTGCACACCGGGCCGTTCGGAAACATCGCGACGGGCAACTCGTCGATCGTCGCCGACCGCATCGGCATCCACACCGGCGACTTCCTGCTGACCGAGGCCGGTTTCGGCGCCGACATGGGCGCCGAGCGCTTCTTCAACATCAAGTGCCGTGCGTCGGGTATCGCTCCGGATGCCGCGGTGCTGGTGGCGACGGTGCGCGGGCTGAAGGCGCACTCGGGCAATCACCGCATCGTCGCCGGCAAGGCGCTGCCGCCGGAGATCCTGGCCGAGAACCCCGACGAGGTCCACGCCGGGGGAGCGAACCTGCGCAAGCAGATCGAGAACATGGCGATGCACGGCGTGACGCCGGTGGTGGCGGTCAACGTGTTCCCCGAGGACCACGCCGGCGACATCGCCGCGGTGGGCGAGATCGCAGACGAACTCGGCGCCCGATGGGCGGTGACCACCCACTTCGCCGATGGCGGCCGTGGTGCGGCGACCCTGGCCGAGGCCATCGCCGAGGCGGCGTCGGAGGAGTCGACGTTCGCCGTGCTGTATCCCGACGAGGCGCCGCTGCGCGACAAGATCCACGCCGTGGCCACCAAGGTGTACGGCGCCGACGGCGTCGAGTACTCCGAGCGGGCTGCGGCCGAGCTCGACACCTACGAAGCCGCCGGCTTCGGGCACCTGCCGGTGTGCATCGCGAAGACCCACCTGTCGATCTCGTCGGACCCGAAGCTGAAAGGCGCGCCGACGGGGTGGACGTTGCCGGTGCGCGAGGTGCGGGCGTCGGTCGGGGCGGGGTTCGTGTACCCGATCTGCGGCGACATGCGGACCATGCCGGGCCTTGGTGCGCATCCCGCAGCGATGAACATCGACATCGACGCCGACGGACAGATCGTCGGCCTCAGCTGAGTTCGCTGCGCAGCCGCCCGAGCGGGGCCGCCACCGGGCCATCGGTTCTGGCGCCGAAACGTGCTGCCAGGGCGACGGTTTTCGGCGCCGGTTCGGTTGGCCGTGGGTTCTGGCGCCGAAACTGGTTGCCAGGGCGACGGTTTTCGGCGCCGGAACTCGGCGGCCTCTCGTGCCGAGCGGTCGACGGCGCCGCTCCCGGCGCTACCCCTCGCTCCCGGCGCTGCCCGACGCTCCCGGCGGGTCAGGGGGTCGGCGACGGGGGGCGGAACGTCATCGGTGGCGCGGCTGCGCTCCAGGCGGCCTGGTCCAGACGTGCCAGGCCGAGCTCCAGCCCTCGGGCCAGGCGACGTCGATCGCCGCCCGCGGCCAACTCGACGATCAGGCCCGACAACAGCGCCCGCAGCGCCGTGGCCTCGGTGGTGGCCCGGCGTCGGGGAAGCCCGTCGCGCACCAACCGGTCGGCGATGCCCTGACGCCACAGCGCCAGTCGGTCGATGTCGACCCGCTCCATCCACGGATGGTCCTCGGCTCGCAACGTCGCCATCTCGAGATGCAGCCGAGCCATCGCCAGGTTCTCCGGCGACGCCGTGATCCACCGCCACCACCGGCGCGTGATCGCCGTCGTCGACAGCAGCGGGTTCCTGGTGGTCCAGCGCCGCAGTACCTCGAGCTGGATGGCCTCGGAGCGCTCGAGGCACGCCACGATCAGGTCGTCACGACTGCCGAAATGGTGCACCAGGCTGTTGAGTCCGATCCCGAGATCGCCGGCGAGCTCGCGCAGCGACGCATCGGCCAGCCCTCTCCGTGCGAGGTGCACCAACGCGGCGTCTAGCAGCTGTTGACGTCGGGCCAGATCGGGCGGTCGGCTCATCGGGTCCTGCGGTCGCCGCCCGGGTACCGGGCCTTACGCGCTCGGTCGACGTCGAGACGAGCACGGGCGCTCCGGTCGCGGCTCTCGCCGTCATGATCCCCGCCGCAGTCGTGATCCCGGACGGCTTCGTCATGTCGGTGGCGGGCTGCGCCGTTGTGGCCCCCTCTGCGGTCAGGACGACAGCCGCCTCGGCGAGCACGACAGCCGCTGCGGTCGGTCTCGGTGTCGTCGTGGGCCACGGGTCGTTCAGCGCTCCGGCACCACCGCCGCCACCACCCGATCGGCGATGTCGGTGATGGGCACCAGCTCGGTCTCGCCAGTGGCGCGTGGCGTCAGCTCGACCATGCCGTCGGCCAGGGCCTTCGGTCCGATGGTGATGCGGTAGGGGATGCCGATGAGCTCGGCGTCGGCGAACTTCACGCCGGCGCGGGCATCGCGGTCGTCGAGCAACACGTCGATGCCGGCGGCCCGCAGGGCCCCATACAGCTCCTCGGCTGCTGCGACGCTCTCGTCGTTCTTGACCTGCACGATGGTGATGACCACCTCGTAGGGCGCGACGGCCACCGGCCACACGATGCCCCGATCGTCGTGGTGGGTCTCGACGATGGTGGCGATGGCGCGGTCGATGCCGATGCCGTAGCTGCCCATGATGACCGTCTGGAGCTTCGAGTCCGCGTCGAGGACCTGCACGCCGAACGTCTCGGCGTACTTACGGCCCAGCTTGAAGATGTGGCCCGCCTCGATGGTGGCGACGACGTCCAGCGCCGTGCCGCAGCGGGCGCAGGGCTCGCCGGCGGTGACCTGGCGGAGATCGACCCACGCGTCGACGGCGATGTCGCGCTCGATGTCGACGCCGCGCAGGTGCACGTCGTCGGCGTTGGCGCCCGTCCACAGGTTCGACCGTCCCTGCAGGGCCGGGTCGGCCAGGATGCGCAGGCCGGTGACGCCGACGGCGCCGAGGCTGCCGGGGCGGGCACCGAGGTGCTCGAAGGTCTCGTCGGGTGTGGCCGGCCGCAGCCGGTTGGCGCCGGTGGCGTCGGACAGCTTCTGCTCGTTGAGCTGATGGTCGCCGCGCACCAACGCCAGGGTGACCTGGTCGTCGACGACGTACACCATGGTCTTGACCTGCCGCTCGGCGCCGGCGCCGAACTGTTCGGCGAGGTCGGCGATGGTGCGCACGTCGGGGGTGTCGACGCGCTCGGGGGCGTCGGGTCCGGCCTCGTCGGCGACCTCGGGGACCTGGGCCACGGCCTTCTCGACGTTGGCCGCGTAGCCGCAGCCGGGGCACACGACGACGTCGTCCTCGCCGGCCTCGGCCGGGACCATGAACTCGATGCTGTCGGAGCCGCCCATGTTGCCCGACGACGCCTCGACCGGGATGGCCGCCAGACCCATGCGGCCGAAGATGCGCAGGTATGCGCCGTGGTGGGCGTCGAACTGGGCGTCGAGGCCGGCCTCGTCGAGGTCGAAGCTGTAGGAGTCCTTCATCGTGAACTCGCGCACCCGCAACAGGCCCGACTTGGGCCGGGCCTCGTCACGGTGCTTGGTGTGGATCTGATACCAGAGCTGGGGGAGCTGCTTGTACGAGCCGATCTCGGCGCCGACCGTGGCGAAGATCTCCTCGGCGGTCACGCCCAGGGCGTTCTCGGCGTCGTGGCGGTCACGCACCCGGAACATGACGTCGCCCATGGAGTCCCAGCGACCCGACTGCTGCCACAGCGACGCCGGGTGCATCGTGGGCATCTGCACCTCCTGGCCGCCGATGGCGTCCATCTCCTGGCGCACGATCTCGGTGACCTTCTGCTTCACCCGGAAGCCCAGTGGCAACAGGGTGTAGTGGCCGGCGTGGAGCTGGCGGATGAAGCCACCGCGCACAAGCAGCTTGTGGCTGGCGGCCTCGGCATCGCCGGGAGCGTCGCGCAACGTGGGGGTGAAGAGGGTCGACCAGCGCATGGATCAGCACGGTACAACGCAGGGGGTCGTGCCGGATCACCTTTCGAGTCGTACCATCGGTTCCATGCGCAACGAACGCCGCAACCGACGCCACGAGCACCGCCCGAAGCCGCGTCTCACCACGCCGTTGGTCCGAGACGGCGGCGTGCTGCGCGAGGCCACCTGGGACGAGGCGCTCGGTCGGGCTGCGGCGGGTTTCGCCGCGGCCGTCGACGCCGGTGGGCCCGAATCGTTCGGGATGTTCAGCTGCTCGAAGGCCACCAACGAGATGAACTACATGGCCCAGAAGTTCGCTCGCACGGTCCTGGGGTCGAACAACATCGACTCCTGCAACCGAACGTGACACGCTCCCTCGGTCGTCGGTCTGGCGACAGTGTTCGGAGCCGGTGGCGGCACGTGTTCGTATGCGGAGGTCGAAGAGGCCGACGTCATCGTGTTGTGGGGCTCCAACGCCCGTGAGGCGCACCCGATCTTCTTCCATCACCTGCTGCGCGGCGTCGACAACGGCGCCGCCCTGTACTGCATCGATCCGCGCCGGTCGGCGTCGGCGAAGTTCGCCGATGCGTGGCTGGGCATCGAGGTCGGCTCCGACGTTGCGCTCGCCAACACGCTGGCCCGCGAGATCATCCACGCCGGCCTGGCCCACACCGACTTCATCGCGCATGCCACCCAGGGCTACGAGGCCTTCGCGGCGTCGGTCGAGCCCTACACCCTCGAGGTCGGGGCCCGCCTCACCGGTGTCCCCGCCGAGGCCATCCGCGAGCTCGCCCACGCCTACGCCACCGCCGACAAGGCGCAGATCCTGTGGACGCTCGGCATCACCGAGCACCACAACGGCGTCGACAACGTGCTGGCGCTGTGCAACCTGGCGCTGCTCACCGGTCATGTCGGTCGCTGGGGCTCGGGCCTGGTGCCGTTGCGGGGGCAGAACAACGTGCAGGGCGGCGGCGACATGGGTGCGCTGCCCGACAAGCTGCCCGGGTTCGCCGATGTCACCGACCCCGACGCTCGCGCCCGCTACGAGGCCGTGTGGGGCGCGCCGATCAACCCCGAACCGGGCCTGCACCTGACGCTCATGTTCGAGGCCATGGAGCGTGGCGATCTGCGGGCCGTGTACGTCATCGGCGAGAACCCGGCCGATTCCGAGGCCGACATCGCTCATGCCCGGGCGCTGCTCGAGGGCCTCGAAATGTTGGTGGTGCAGGACATCTTCCTCACCCGCACCGCCGAGATGGCCGACGTCGTGTTCCCCGCGTCGGTGGCATGGGCCGAATCCGACGGCACCGTCACCTCGAGCGAACGCCGGGTACAGCGGGTGCGGGCCGCGGTGTCGCCGCCGGGTGAGGCACGCCACGACATCGACATCCTGTGCGATCTCGCCGAGCGCATGGGCACGGCCCTCGGCCCCCGCAACCCACAGGACGTGTGGGACGAGCTGCGCTCGCTGTCGCCGCTGCATGCGGGGATGACCTGGGATCGCCTCGAGTCCGAGGGTGGCCTGCAGTGGCCCTGCCCCGACGAGGATCACCCCGGCAGTCCGTTCCTGCACGGATGGCTGTGGGCCCACGACCTCGACGGGCGCGAGCCGGCCCCGTTCAGCGTGGTGGCCCACGCCGGGCCGCTCGAGGAGCTTTCGGCGGCGTTCCCGCTGCGTCTCACCACTGGTCGCACGCTCGACAGCTACAACACCGGCGTGCAGTCCGGTGGCTACGACGCGCCCATCCGGTCGGGTCCGGCACTGGAGATGCATCCTCTCGACGCGGCCGACGTCGGTGTCGCCGACGGCGACCTGGCACGGGTCACGTCACCGCGCGGCACCGTCGACATGGTGGTCCGCCACCAGCCCGATCTTCCCCGGGGCCTGACGTTCACCACGTTCCATTTCCCCGACCTCGTCGACATCAACCTGTTGACCAACGACGCCTGGGACCCGAAGTCGGGCACGGCCGAGTTCAAGGCCGCCGCCATCCGGGTCGAGGCGATCCGCGCCGTCGACGCGCCGAACGGCGAGGCGAAGCTCCAGACGGCGGAGCCGGTGGGTGGCTGACCTCTTCATCGGGCCCGACGCGCCGACCGATGCCGAGCGAGCCGCGGTCGACGCAGTCGTCGGCCCCGACGCAGCCGTGGTGGCCGAGACGGAGCGTTTCGTGCGCGGCGGCAACGTCCGTCGCCGCAGCAGCCGCCACCTGCTGCTGCCGGCGCTGCACGAGCTGCAGCATCGGGTCGGCTGGATCAGCCCGGGAGGCCTCAACCACGTGGCCGATCGGCTCCAGGTCCCGCCGGCCGAGGCGTACGGGGTGGCCACCTTCTACGAGCTGTTCCGCACCACCGACCCCGGCCACGCCGAGCCGGTCGTCCATGTCTGTGTCGATTCGCCGTGCCGCTTCCAGGGTTCGCCGGAGCGCCTCGCCGAGCTGCGTGACGCCGGGGTCCATGTGCACGAGAGCCCGTGCCTGGGCCTGTGCGATCGCGCCCCGGGCGAGTACGTCCAGGGCTGCGACAGCGACGACCACGTGCCCGGCGACGCCGACGAGCGGTTCGTGCTCCCCCAAGCGGGCGACCCCTCGTTGCGCCTGCTGCGCCGGGTCGGTGTGGCCGACCCGACGTCGCTCGATTCGTACCGGGTCCACGGCGGCTACGAGGCGCTGACCAAGGCGCTCGAGATGGGGCCCGACGGTGTGCTCGAGGCCATCGCCGCCGCGGGCCTGTCGGGCCGGGGCGGCGCGGCGTTCCCCACCGCGGTCAAGTGGCGGGCGGTCGCCGCCGAGGCGGGTCCCAAACACGTCGTCGCCAACTGCGACGAGAGCGAGCCCGGCACTTTCAAGGACCGCACGCTCATGGAGCACGACCCGTTCGCGCTCGTCGAGTCGCTGACCATCGCGGGGCTCACCACCGGCGCCGAGCAGGGCTGGATCTACATTCGCGGCGAGTACCCCCGGGCCACCGCACGGCTGCGTCACGCCATCGCCGCAGCACGGGACGCGGGGCTGCTGGGCGACGACGTCGCCGGCAGCGGTCGGCGCTTCGACATCGAGCTCCGTCGGGGCGCGGGCGCCTACATCTGCGGCGAGGAGACGGCGCTGTTCAACTCGATCGAGGGCTTCCGGGGCGAACCCCGGAACAAGCCGCCCTTCCCCACCACCAATGGGCTGTTCGGCCGGCCCACCGCGGTCAACAATCCCGAGACGCTTGCCAACGTGTTGCCCATCGTGGTCGACGGGCCCGACGCGTACCGCTCGGTCGGAACCGAGGCGTCGCCGGGCACCCGTCTGTTCTGCCTGTCCGGCCACGTCGCCCGCCCCGGCGTGTACGAGGCGCCGTTCGGCATCACGCTGCGCGACGTCGTCGATCTCGCCGGCGGCTTCACGGGCACACCGGCCGCGGTGCTGCTCGGCGGCGCTGCCGGCCACTTCGTCACCCCGGGCCTTTTCGACCTGGCTCTCGCCCTGGAGCACACCCGTGCCGCCGGCCTCTCGCTCGGTTCGGGCGTGGTGATGGCCTTCGACGACACGGTCGACCTCACCGACGTCGTGGTCCGCATCGCCGAGTTCTTCCGCAACGAGTCGTGCGGTCAGTGCGTGCCGTGCCGCATCGGTACCCAACGCCAGCACGAGGTCCTCGTCGACCTCGCGGCCACCGGGTCGCTCAGCGCCGCCCGGCGCGAGCTCATCGACGACATGGCACGGGCCATGGCCGACGCATCCATATGCGGCCTCGGCCACACCGCCGCCGGCGCGGTCCGCTCGGCCCTCGACCTCGGTCTCGTGGGGTCTGACCCCGCTTTCCCGCTTTCTCCGGAGACGACATGAACGCCCAGCGCCGCGACGAGAACCAGCGCAGCGACGAAAAGACGGGAAAGCGGGGTCAGACCCCGGAGACGCCGGCCACCGAGACCGCCGTCACCATCCGGGTCGACGACATGGCGGTCACCGTGGCTGCCGGCGCCACCATCCTCGATGCCTGCCGCAGCCTCGACATCGACACGCCCACCATCTGCTATGCCGACACGCTCACCCCGGTCAACGCCTGTCGGGTGTGCGTGGTCGAACTCGAGGGCAGCCGCACCCTGGTGCCCGCCTGCTCGCGCCCGGTCGAGGACGACATGGTCGTGCACACCGACACCGAGCGCGTCCGCCACAGCCGCAAGATGGTGCTCGAGTTCCTGGCCACCGGCGTCGACCTCTCCGAGGCCGACGAGCTGGCGCCGTGGGTGGCGCACTACGGAGCCGACCCCGACCGCTACGGGCCGTCGGTGAAGAAGATGGACGAGCCCATCCGCATCCAGGACGAGCTCTACATCCGTGACTACGACAAGTGCGTCCTCTGCTACAAGTGCGTCGAGGCCTGCGGCGACGACGCCCAGCACACCTACGCCATCTCCATCGCCGGGCGGGGCTACGGGGCACGGGTCTCGACCGAGTTCGACGTGGCGCTACCGGATTCGGCGTGCGTGTACTGCGGCAACTGCGTGGCGGTGTGCCCCACCAACGCGCTGCAGTTCCACACTGAGTACCAGCTTCGCCAGGCCGACGACTGGCGACCCGAGGACCAGACCGTCACCACCACGGTGTGCTCGTACTGCGGCGTGGGCTGCAACCTCGAACTGCACGTGCAGGACAACCGCATCGTCAAGTGCACGTCGCCCGACGACCACGACGTGACGCGCGGCAACCTCTGCATCAAGGGCCGCTTCGGCTGGTCCTACGTCTGAGCCCACACGACCGACCTGCACGGCAACTGAACCGCGCTCCGGCGGTTCTCGGGTGGTCACGGTCCTGCGCTGCCCTCCGCGATGGTGGAGCTGGTCGGTGGAAACTTCCACATTTCCCGCCCTGCGAGACGCTGCGCTCGTGCCGCCCCGGACCCCAGCGGTCGATGTGGCGATTCCCCTACAGCTACAGGGAAATTCGACGATCTGACCGCCCGGCAACTGGCTGAAATACGGTCCTCCGATACCGATTCAGAGTACGCCCGTACCACGAATAGGGTTGTGACCCGCTTTTCGCCTGCCTAAGGTTGCGTCGTCACCCGCTGATTTCGTCTGTCATCGCGGGCCGCTGCAGAGGGGAAGATACCCATGAACTGGTTGCGACTGGACAGTGCGCGCCGCAATGCAAACCCGCTCGAGCTCGACCTGATCGAGCATTACGCCGCCGGTAAGGTCAGCCGCCGCGACTTCGTTCGCCGAGGCACCATCATCGGCCTCAGCGTTCCGATGATGGGCATGGTCATCGCCGCCTGCGGCGGCGACGACGAGGGCGCCGGCGACGGTGGCGGCGACACCGCCGCCGCAGGCGACGGCAACGGCGGTTCCGCCGCCGCAGGCGGCAACCTCATCATCGCCATCCAGCAGGGCGACTCCAGCACCGGCCTCGATCCGGTCAACATGTTGGATCTCGGCACCTACAACGTCATCGCCCAGAGCTTCGAGTACCTCGTCGGCCTCGGCGACGACGGCAACATCGCGGCCACGGGTCTCGCCACCGGCTGGACCCCCAACGAGACCGGCGACGTCTGGACCTTCGATCTCCGGCCCGGCGTCATGTGGCAGGACGGTGGCGAGCTCACCTCCGCCGACGTCGCCGCGACGATGGACCGCCTCGTCGCGGTCGGCAACGCCGGGCTCTCCGGTGTCATCGGCGAAGGTTCCGTCGATGCCTCCGACCCCGCCGTGGCCGTGATCACCCTCGAAGAGCCCAACGGCAACTTCCCGGTGCTGGTATCGCTGTTCAACACCCAGTCGGCCATCACGCCGGCCGACTTCAGCGACGGCACAACCCTCGATGAACGCCCCACTGGTACCGGGGCGTGGATCCTCGACGACTTCGACGCATCGACCTTCGAGGCCCGCTTCCGCAAGAACCCCGACTGGTGGGGTGGCGATATCCCACTCGACACCATCGAGCTGCGCGGTTTCGCCGACTTCGGCACCGCGGTCACCGCGATGCAGTCACGCGACATCGACGTCATCCAGCAGTTCTCGGTCATCGGCGGCGAAGGCCTCCTCGACGATGACAGCTTCACGGTGTTGTCTCCGCCGTCGTCGGCACACCGCGAGGTCTGGTTCAATCTCGCCGCGGAAACGCCGTTCCAGGAGAAGGCAGTCCGCCAGGCCCTGGCTTGGGCGCTCGACCGTCAGCAGATGGTCGACACCCTCTTCTCGGGGCGCGCCGCGATCGCCAACGACCACCCGGTGCTGTCGACCCTGCCGTTCTTCGACCCCGACGCGGTGCCCCAACGGGCCCGTGACGTCGAGCAGGCCCGTCAGTTGCTGGCCGATGCAGGTGTCGAGGGATTCGCCATCGAGCTCGAGACCGGCGACCTGCAGGACATTCCGAGCCTTGCAGGAATCATCCAGCAGAACGCCGCCGAGATCGGCATCGATGTCCGGGTGAACACCCAGTCCAACTCCACGTTCTACGAAGCCAACTGGTGTCCCCAGCTCTACGGCGTCGAGACCTCCGACCCGGTCGCTCTGCCGTGTGAGACCGCTGCGAGCTTCGGCATCGTCGATTATGGCCACCGGCCCACACCCGACGTGTTCCTCGGTTCGGCGCTGGCCACCGGCGGTGTGTGGAACTCGTCGAACTACTCGAACCCCGACTTCGACGCACAGCTGTCGGCCTACCGTCAGGCCACCGACGTCGAAGGACAGCAGCAGGCCATCGGCCAGATCCAGAGCATTCTCTGGGAGGACGTGCCGATCATGCTGCCGTACTTCTTCGATTACCTGTCGGGCCACTCGAACGAGGTCAGTGGCGTACAGTCGACGGCTCTCGGACACACCATCGTCAGCAGCGCCACGAAGTCCGCCTGATCGTGGCGGCCGCGGCCGGGGGCTCGAACCCTCACGATGTCATCGAGCCCCCGGTTGCAGCCGGCGTTCCCGGGAGTCCCCCATGCTGAGATTCGCCGTTCGGCGTCTGGCGTTGTCGCTGGTCACGCTGCTGATCCTCATCCTCGTGGTCTTCCTGCTCACCTATGCCACGCCGGGCGACACGGCACGCCGCCTCGCCGGACCCTTCGCCCCCCAAGAGCGCGTCGATGCCCTGAACGAACAGCTCGGCCTCGACGAGCCCGCCATCGTGCAGTTCGGCAACCTGTTGCAGTCGGTCGTCACCCTCGACTTCGGCAACTCGTTCCGCGACCAGAACGTCGCCGTGATGGACTTCGTGGGGCCGGCACTGTGGAACTCCACGAAGCTCGTGCTGTTCGCTCTCCTATTGACGCTGCCGATCAGCATCGCTGCCGGCATCCTCGCCGCCCGTCGCCGCGACACCGTGATCGACCGGTCGATCGTCAACGTCGGCCTCGCCAGTGCGTCGATTCCCGACTTCGTGTCGGGCGTGATCCTGCAATACATCATCGGTGTCCGCCTCGGCTGGCTGCCGGCGATAGCCCAGCCCCCCGACGACGCCGGGCCGATAGGTCAGTTCGAATACCTCCTGCTCCCGGCGCTGGCGATCGTCGCCGTCTACTTCGGCTACATCGCCCGTGTCGCGAGGGCCGGCATGATGACGGCGCTCGACGCCGACTACACCCGTACGGCGTACATGAAGGGCCTCGGCTCGGGCACGGTCATCCGGCGCCATGTGATGCGCAACGGCCTCCAGCCGACCGTCGCAGTGACGGGCACCCAGATCGCCTACCTCTTCGGTGGTCTCATCGGGCTCGAGCGGGTCTTCAACTACCCGGGTCTCGGCCGCTTGATCCTGAGCTCCGCCCAACTACCGGACTTTCCGGTGCTGCAAGCCTCGGTGTTGATGGTGGCCATCATCTTCATGGTGTGTTCGTTCGGTGCAGACCTGCTGATCGCCTGGATGAACCCCCGGGCCCGATCCTCGATCCGGGGAGGCTGAGCCCGACCATGAGTGACCAGATCACCGATCGTTCCAATGCGGACGATCAACCCGAGCCCGAACCCGAACCCACCGCAGTCGTGGCCGCCGAAGACACGGCTCGCCGCGCCGACATCGTCGATGCCGCACCCGAGCCCACCTACGACGCCGAGGCCGAGCGACGCCGGATCCGCGCCGAGCGGCGGGCGCTGCTGCTCAAGAGCCCGGCGTTCGTCGTCGGGGCCGTGATCCTGTCGTTCTGGATCTTCTGCGCGCTCTTTCCGGGTCTGTTGACGACCTATGGCCCGAGTGAAGTCGTGCGTGTCCCAGTGCTCGACGAGACCGGCGAAGTTGTCGTCGACGATGACGGTGATGTGGTCCTCGAGGTCATCGCCCGGGCGGCCCCCAGCGGCGACGCCTGGTTCGGCACCGACACGATCGGCAACGACGTCTACACCCGCGTCATCCACGGTGCCCGGCCCGTGTTGATCGTCGCGCCGATCGCAGCGCTGCTCGCTGCCATCGCCGGCACGATGCTCGGTCTCGTCATGGGCTACCTGAAGGGCTGGGTCGACGAGGTCCTCAGCCGGATCCTCGAAGCCTTCCTCTCCATCCCGGTGATCCTGTTGGCGATCATGACCTCGGTCGTCTTCGAGACCACCGTGCCGCTTCTCGTCATCACCATCGCCGTACTGTTCACCCCCATCGTCGCCCGCACGGTGCGCGCCGCGGTGATCGCCGAAGCGCAGCTCGACTACGTCACGTCGGCACGGCTACGAGGAGAGTCGAGCCTCTTCATCATGACGCGCGAGATCTTGCCCAACATCACCACCGTCGTGGTGGTCGAGTTCACCGTGCGCGTCGGCTACGCCATCTTCACCGTCGCCACCCTGTCGTTCCTCGGCTTCTCGGCCTTCGAATCGACTCGGGCCGACTGGGGGAGCGATGTCTCCAAGACCTACAACCTCATCCAGGCCGGGCAGTGGTGGCCCGCGATCTTCCCCGCGCTGGCCATCGCTTCGCTCGTCATCGCCGTCAATCTGATCGCCGACTCGGTCGACCGAGTCCTCAAGGCCTGAGGTCGTGCCATGACCGTCACATCCGATTCTCCGGAGACAGCATCTGTCGACGGCGCCACCCCGGCGCTCGCCGTCGACGATCTCCGCCTCGCCTACAAGGTGCGCGGCGTCCCCCGCGAGGTCCTGCGTGGCGTCTCGTTCGAGGTCCAGCCCGGTGAGGCATTCGGCCTCGTCGGCGAATCGGGTTGCGGGAAGTCGACGACGGCCTATGCGGCCATGCGCTACATGCCCGACAACGCCGTCATCCAGGGCGGCAGGGTCCTCGTCGACGGAGAGGACGTCACGGCCATGTCCGGGGCGGATCTGCGCCGTCTCCGTTCGACGAAGATCTCGATGGTGTACCAGGACCCGGTGCAGGCGATGAACCCGGCGCTACGTATCGGTCATCAGGTGGCCGAGTCCTACCGGATCCTCGGCCACTCCAAGAGCGACGCACTGATCCAGGCGCGAGCGTCGCTCGAACGGGTCCGTATCGCCGACCCCGACAGCGTCATGGACCGCTACCCCCACCAACTCTCGGGTGGGATGTTGCAGCGTGTCGTCATCGCGATGGCCCTCGTCGGCGACCCGCAACTGCTGGTGCTCGACGAACCCACGACCGGCCTCGACGCCACCGTCGAGGCCGAAGTCCTGGACCTGATCCGAGTCCTGCGGGCGGAGACCGGCGCTGCGGTGCTGCTGATCGCCCACAATCTCGGCGTCATCCGCACGATGTGCGACCGGGTCGGTGTCATGTATGCCGGCAAGGTCGTGGAGCAGGGCGACGCCCAGGAAGTCTTCGACGACCCCAAGCATCCGTACACGATCGGCTTGTTGAACGCGATTCCCCGCAAGGGCCTGCGCAAGACCGACCGCGCGTTGTTCACCATCCCCGGAAATCTGCCGGGCATCGGGGCCGACCTGCCGACCTGTGTGTACGTGGACCGGTGCCCCATCGCAGACGACACCTGCCGCACGGTGGAGCCACCGGTCGCCGACGTCACCGCCTCGCACTACAGCCGATGCCACCACGTGGCCCGGCTCGACGACATGCCCGAGCCGCCTGACGACAGCCTCGCGGTCGACGTCGGCGATGACTCGATCGTCGTGCTGGACAGTGTGTCGAAGACGTTCCGCCAACGCGGCGAGGACATCCCGGCTCTCGTCGGTATCGATCTGGGTTTCGCAGAGGGAGAGACCCTCGGTCTGGTGGGCGAGTCGGGCTCGGGCAAGAGCACCCTGGCCAAGACCCTCGTCGGGGTACACGAGCACGACGAGGGCGGCGAGATCAGCCTCGACGGCCGGCGCATGAAGAGTAGGGCGACCGATCGCCGAGCCGAGGCCGTGCGCGCCATGCAGATGGTGTTCCAGAATCCCGACTCGGCTCTCAACCGGGTGTGGTCGGTTCGGCGCATTCTCAAGCGGACCGTGGTGAAGCTCACCGGTGTCAAGGGCGATGCGGCCGACAAGCGGGTGGAGGAGCTCGCCGAGGCGATGCGCCTGTCTCCACGCCACCTCGACATGAAGCCCCGCCAGCTGTCCGGCGGCCTCAAACAGCGCGTCGCCATCGCCCGGGCGTTCGCCGGCGACCCACGCATCGTGGTCTGCGACGAACCCACCAGCGCGCTCGACGTGTCGGTGCAGGCGGCCATCTTGAATCTGCTGGCCGACCTGCAGGTCCGCGAACGCACGAGCTATCTGTTCATCACCCACGACATCGGGGTGGTTCGCTTCCTGGCCGACCGCATCGCGGTGATGTACCTGGGTCGGATCATGGAGCTCGGCCCCACCGATGCCATGTTCGACGGGCCCAATCACCCGTACACCGAGGCGTTGTTGTCGGCCGTGCCCAGCGTCGACGGCAGCGTCGGGGACCGGATCCCGCTCGTCGGCGAGATCCCGAGCCCGAAGAACCCTCCGTCGGGGTGTGTGTTCCACACGCGCTGTCACCGGTTCATCCCCGGGACCTGCGATGTCGCGGAGCCACCGCTGGTCGAGATCCGTCCCGGCCACAGCATCCGCTGTGTCATTCCCGCCGACGAGCTGGCGGCCGCGCAGGCGTCCGACGCCCCTGCGGCAGGCGAGACGCCGGTCGCAGTCCAGGCCGGCGACGCCGGCTGATCCCGCCTCCGCGACACACCCCGGCTCCACCTGCGACGTCTGTGACGGGTTTGCACGCCGTCGGTGGCCGTCAGCGCCGGTGGACCGTCCGTGCAAACCCGTCACAGACGTGGTTCGGCGGGGCACCGGGGTTCGTGGCACCCTTTCGGGCACACGAGGAATCGTCGTCCGGTCGACGACACCGAACGAGGGGGCAGTGATGAGCGACGCCGCAGGCAGCGACCAGAAGGTGGATCAGGTCTGGGAGACGCCCAGCCACGACGAGATCATCGAGTTGACGAAGATGCACGTCGCAGCCATGGAGACCACCGACGACGATCTGGTGTGGGTGCAGGCGGGAATGCCGCACGTGCTGTTGCACACGATCGGCCGCAAGTCGGGCAACGAACACAAGGTGGCGTTGCCGACCTGGACCGACCCGGGCGGCGATCGGATCATCGTGGCGTCGTTCGCGGGTGCGCCGGGCAACCCGTCGTGGTTCGTCAACCTGCGCGATCGCGACGCTAACCCCCGGGTGCGATGCCGGGTGCAGCGTGGACACTTCTGGTCCGAGCAGCAGATCCTGATGGGCCCCGAGCGCGACGAGCTGTGGGACCTGTTGGTGGCGGACCGGGCCTGGTACGCCGGCTATCAGGAAAAGACCGACCGCACGATCCCGCTGGTCCGCCTCCCCGAGACCGAGCCCATCACCGACTGACCGGCGACTGAGCCCCATGGGGGCGTGAGCCGCGGCGTCATCGTTCTGGCGCCGAAAATCGTTGCCAGAGCGACAGATTTCGGCGCCAGTCGGATGGCGTCATGGTTCTGGCGCCGAAACTTGTTGCCAGGGCGACGCGTTTCGGCGCCGGTTGGATGGCGTCATGGTTCTGGCGCCGAAACTTGTTGCCAGGGCGACGCGTTTCGGCGCCGGTTGGATGGCGTCATGGTTCTGGCGCCGAAACTTGTTGCCAGGGCGACGTGTTTCGGCGCCGGTCGGATGGGGTCATGGTTCTGGCGCCGAAACTTGTTGCCAGGGCGACGTGTTTCGGCGCCGGAACGATGGATTCGCCGGAGGCCCCGCGGGGTAGGCCCGCCGTCGTGCGTGTTCTCGTCACCGGCGCGACCGGGTTCATCGGGCTGGAGGTCGCGCGCCGACTCGCCGACGCCGGTCGTCTTCCTCGGCTGATGGTCCGCCGGGTCAGCCGGGCACCCCTGGTCGCCTCGCTCGACGCCGAGGTCGTCCACGGGGATCTCCGGTCGCGACCCTCCCTGCGGCGGGCGCTTGCCGGCATCGATGCCGTCATCCATCTCGCCGGCCGGGCCACGTTCGAGCCCTACGCCAAGCTGGCGCCGACCCTGGTCGACGGAACCCGCACCCTCATGGAAGAGGCCATTCATGCCGGGGTGAGCAACGTGGCCTTCGGGTCGAGCGCCCTGGTGTATCGCGGTGACGGCGAGATCATCGACGAGTCGACAAGGGTCGATCCCCATATCGACTATGGCCGGGCCAAGGTCGACGCAGAGGAGGTGCTCGCCGAACTGGGCGCTGCCGCCGGCGTCTCGGTCGGCAGCCTCCGCCTGCCCCATGTCTACGGTCCCCACAGTCTCCTGTTCGGCATGATCCGCAACCGGGTGGTGCCGTTTCCGGGCAGCGGCACCAATCACTTCGCGCACATGCATGTCGCCGACGCAGCCGACGCATTGATCGCCGCCGTGGAACGGCCACCGAATACGCCGATCCCGGTCGCCGACCACGGCTCGTTCACCTGGAACGAGTTCTTCGAGATACTGGGCAGCTATGCGCCGGGGGTGCGGGTCCTGCGTCTTCCCCGGGCGCTGTCGCAACTGGGCGCCCGCGTCGTGGGACGCCCGCTCGGGAGCCTCGGCCCGACGATGATCAGCCCCGACACCATTCGCAGTTGGAACCAGGACATCCGCATCGACCCGGGCGCCGGCTGGCGGGGGCTGGGGATCGAGCCGCGGTTCTCGACGCTGCTCGAGGGCATCCCGGCGACGCTCGACGACGTCGTGGCCTTCCGGTGGCGTCACCCGGTGTGGGACCGGACCTGAGCCAGCCGAGGTCATCATTCTGGCGCCGAAACTCGTTGCCAGAGCGACGCGTTTCGGCGCCAGTCGGATGGCGTCATGGTTCTGGCGCCGAAACTTGTTGCCAGAGCGACGCGTTTCGGCGCCAGTCGGATGGCCCATGACCCCCGGGGGGCTACCCGGTGGCCAGGGCGGCGACGCCGTCGAGCACCCGGCGCATGTTCTGCTCGTGTTCGTCGAGGCGACGCGCCACCAGGCGGGCCTCGTCGTCGGGCATCGACGCCACCACCTCGGTCAACCCCGACGGGCCCGGACCCAGCGCCATGCGGAACCGCAGCCGTGTCCCGCCGTCGCGTGGCTCGAGCTCGAAACGCCAGCGTGCCCCTGGATCGTCGACATCGCTGGTGCACCAGCCGAACGCCCGCTTCGGCTCGTACACGTCCACCCAGCACGGCACCTCCCAGTCGCCCCGCCTCCGGTGATGGTTCGCACCGACGAACCGGCGGCCCAGCCGGGCGGTCGGATCGGGGTCGTCGTCGTCCCAGCGCACCGCCACCAACTCGTCGCTGAAACCCACCGGCATGGCGATGTCGCTGATCACCTCCCACACCACCCGCGGGTGAGCGCCGATGTCGCGCTCGACGACCACGCCGGGCCCGTCTGCCAGGCGCACCGGACCAACCGTCTGACCGCCGGCATCTGGACCGATAGCCGGTGCGCCCGTCGGGCCGCCTGCCGGAGCGCCGGCCTTCTGACCAGTAGCCGGGCCGCCCGCCGTGCCGCCTGCTGGAGCGCCCGTCGTGGCGCCTGCCGACCGGTCCGTCGTGCGACCCCAGCGATCGACGTACATGATCTCGCGTGCCGGCGTGCGCGGGACCCGACGGAAGTCCGTCCCGATGGTCCACGCCACCGGCAGCATCGCGACGGGTGTCACGTCGTCGGGAATGGCCAGCAGCTCACCGAGCCGCTCGCGATCGGACAGGACGGCCGTGGTCCATGCCGTTCCCAGGCCCCGAGCCCGGAGCGCCACACAGAAGCTCCACGCGGACTGCAGCACCGAGTCGAACAGCCCGGGCCGGCCGCTGCCGTCGTGCACCCCGACGATGGCCGGGATCACGATCGCCGGGACCTCGGCCAGGTGCTCGGCGAGGTACGCCGCCGAAGTCATCATCGCCTCGTCGGGGTGGCCCGACCCGGCCAGACGATCGCGGGTCTCGATCATCCAGTTGCCGGCGACGTCGCGGTACAGCTCGGCCAGCGTCTCCTTGACCACAGGGTCGCGCACGACCAGCCACCGCCGTGCCGACCGGTTGCCGCCGGTGGGGGCCTGCTCGGCGATGTCGATGCAGTCGACGATGATCGAGTCGTCGACGGGACGGGTGAGATCGAGCCGACGGCGGACCGATCGGGTGGTGGCGAGGGCCTCGTCGACCGAGGCGGTGTCGATATCCATGCCTTCGAGTCTGGCCGGTTGCGCCGCGTTGCGCCGGTGCGCTTGTCTGGTTCGATGACCGGCACCGACTCCCACGCTCGCGACGACCACGGCAGCGACGGCGCAGCCGGCCCCGCGAATGGCGGCACCGACCGAGGACCAGCGCCCGACCACGACCACGCGCACTCGAACGGCCATGAGCACCACGGCCACGGCCACCACGATCACGGCCATCACGGTCATGGCCACCATCACGACCGTGGTTGGGCCGGCATCGTGCGGTACCTGCGCAACGCGCCGCGCATGTGGCGGTCGCCGGTCAACGACGCCGTCGTCGCGCTGGTCGCGCCCCAGCGCGGCGAGGTCGTCGTCGACGTCGGTGCGGGCATGGGCGCCGGGGTCGTGCGGGCGGCTGCCGCCGGGGCACACGTGATCGCCGTCGAGCCGACACCGTTCATGCGCCGCACCTTGGCCCTGCGGCGCCTGGCCCAGCGTGGCCGCAAGCGCATCGAGATCGCCGACGGTGCCGCCGAGGACCTGCCGGTCGACGACAGGGGCGCCGACGCCATCTACGCCGTGAACACCATGCACCACTGGGTCGACGTCGACCGTGGCATCGCCGAGATAGCCCGCGCCCTGGCCCCGTCCGGGCGCGTGCTATTGGTCGACGAGGCCTTCGACGATCCCGAGCACCCCGACCACGAGCGGTTCGCCTCCAACGGTCACGCCCACCCGTTCACGATGGTCACCGCGGAATCCATGGCCGAACGCCTTCGCTCGGCCGGCCTGGTCGACGTCGACCCCGGCCTGACCCACATCGCAGGCCGCCCGGTCACGGCCGTCACCGGCCGCAGCCGGAGCAACTCGTGAGCACCGTCACCTGAAGGGCCCCGCCCCGACCGCTGGTGCCGAGCATGGTCACCCACTGCCGACGAGATCGATCACCCCGGAGCCATCCCGAGCAGGGCGCGCCGATCGTCGTCCTCGCTCGGGAAACCCGTTCGACGGCAACGGTACCTGGCCGGACTAGGCGCATGCGGCCGCAGCTCCGGCACGATCGCGGTGGCGCTGCAAGACTGCTCTGCATGATCGAGTTCTTCGACCCGCGCGCTGCGCCGGGCACACCCGTCGACCCCTACGAGCTCGGCATCGCGCTCGGCGACGAGCCCGTCACCATCGGCCTGCTCGCCAATGGCTTCCCCGATTCGGTGGCGTTCCTCGACCATGTCGAGAAGTCGCTGACCTCCCTGGTGCCCGGCGCCCGATTCGAGCGCTACGACAAGGGCAACGCCTCGGCAGTCGTGTCAGACCAGATGCTCGGCGAGATCGTCGCCGAATGCCGGGCGGTCGTCGCCGCCTACGGCCATTGAGGGAGCTGCACCACCGGCACCGTGCGTGACGGCGTTCTCATCGCCCGGCGGGGCATCCCGGCCGTGGCCCTCGTGACCGACGACTTCTGGCCCCAGGGCGACTTCGTTGCCCGTTCGGTGGGCCTCCCGGACCTGCCGCGGGTGCGGCTGCCGCATCCGGTGGCCGGCACCGGCGCCGCGGCCATGGCGCGCGTCGCCGACGACGTCGCCTCGGCCATCGTCGACGCCCTGGCGGATCCGGCATGACCACCACCGCGACCAACACGGTCACCGCCCCGGCGCTGCTCACCGCCGCCGACGAGGCGGCCGCGGTCGAGCTGTTGCACGAGCTCGGCTGCACCGACGGACTCCCCGTCATCGTTCCCACCGCCGAACGCGTCGAGCGCATGGTGCTCGCAACCGGCCTCGACGGCGACCTCGTCCTGGGCTCCATGGGCCCCAACCTCGGTGCGTGCCGCGTCGACGCCCTCGCCGCCGCTGCGGTGATGGCCGGCTGTCTGCCCGATCACGCACCCATCGTCGTCGCCGCGGCCCGGGCGATCATGGATCCGGCGTTCGACCTCACCGAGATGCAGGCCACGACGCACTCGACCACCCCGCTGATCATCGTCAACGGCCCGGCTGCGCAGTGGTGCGGCATCGCGTCGGGCTACGGCGCGCTGGGTCCGGGCTTCCGGGCCAACGCCTCGATCGGACGTGCGCTGCGCCTGGCCATGATCAACATCGGCGGCGGCCGCGCCGGCGTCTCCGACATGGCGCTGCTCGGCACGCCCGCCAAGTTCACCTGCTGTGTCGCCGAGGACGAGGGAGCCAGCCCGTTCGCGCCGCTGCACGCCCGCCGCGGGTTCGCCGCCGAGGAGTCGACCGTCACCGTCATCGGTACCGACGGCCCCCACTCGGTCATCGGCGTCACCGACGGCGACGATCCCACCTCGGCCGATCGTCTGCTGACGTCGCTCGCTGCGGCCTTCGCCAACGCTGCCACCAACAACATGGTGCTGCGCAACGGCCAGGCCGCCCTGGCGCTCAATCCGGACCACGCCCAGGCGCTCGCCGACGCCGGGTTCGACGCCGTCGGCGTCGCCGAGGCCATCGCAGAGCGTGCGGTGATGTCCGGCGCCGACCTCGCCCGCACCGCCGCCATGGGCCGGCTGCTGCCCGAGCGCAGCTACCGCTGCTTCCGGTCGCCCGAGGACCTGCTGGTCTTCGTCGCCGGTGGGGGAGGGCTGTACTCCACGGCTTTCCCGTCGTGGTGCGCAGGCCCGTCGGCCAACCGGGCGGTGACCGTGGCCGTCGACATCGGCCAGGCGTGCGAGATCCCGGGGGTCTGAAACCGGCACCGCCGAGTCGGCCCGGGATGCGGCCGGGCCCACGACGCGTAGGTCCTCGCCGTTACCCTGCGCATCCGTGGTGATGAGCGACGTCGATCAGTCGACCCCGATCGAGGGGGGACCGGCCATCGCGTCGCACAACGTCGCGGCGGCCAGTTGGGCCCTGTTCTGTGGTCTGGCGTTGATCATGGTCGGCAACGGCCTGAACGGCGCAGTGCTCGGGCTGCGGTCCGAAGCCGAGGGATTCGGCCTGGGCGTGTCCGGCCTGGTCATGGCCGCCTACTTCGCCGGGTTCCTGGTCGGTACGTCGTTCGCCGAGAAGGCACTGCGAGCGGTCGGCCACATCCGTGTGTTCGCCGCGCTGGCGTCGACGGCGTCGAGCGCCGTGCTCGTCCACACCGTGGTCGTCGATCCGATCGTCTGGTCGGTCATGCGCTTCGTCTTCGGTGCATGCATGGCCGGGCTCTACGTCGTCGTCGAATCGTGGCTGAACGACCTGGCCACCAATGCGACGCGCGGGCGCATCCTGGCCATCTACATGGTCGTCAGCATGGGGTCGCTCTCCGTCGGTCAGCTCTTGTTGAACGTGGCGGACCCATCGGGGTTCTCGCTGTTCGTGCTGGCGTCGGTGCTGGTGTCCATGGCACTCGTGCCGGTCACGCTGTCGGCGTCGAGCGCGCCGCCGCTGGTGGTGCCCGAACCGATGAACGTGCGGGCGCTCGTCCGCGTCGTGCCCTCCGGGGTGTTCTCGTCGTTCTGTGTGGGCGCGGCGATGGGCACCCTGCTCGCGTTGGGCGCGGTGTACGGGTCGGCTGTCGGGATGTCGCCGGCGCGGATATCGCTCTTCCTGGCCGCACCGATGGCAGCATCGGTGCTCTCACAGTGGCCCATCGGGCTGCTCGCCGACCGCTTCCCGCGCCGGGCGGTGATGATCGTCGTGGCGGCTGTGGCGACGGTGGCCGCAGCGGCGTTGCTGGTCGTGCCCGACGGCAGCGATGCCGCCATCGCCGCCATGTTCGTCGTCGGCGCTGCGGGCTACCCGCTGTATTCGCTGACCATCGCGTACAGCAACGACTGGCTACCGCCCGAACAGATGATGGGTGCGAGCGCCGCGCTGGTTCGCATCAACGGCATCGGTGCGCTCGTGGGCCCGCTCGTCACCGCAGCCCTGATGGCGGCCTTCGATCCCGCCGCGTACTTCGTCGTGATCTGTGTCGCCAATGCGATGATCGCCGTGTTCATGGGCTACCGGGCGGTGGTGCGTGACGCGCTGCCCATGAGCCGTCAGCGCGACTACGTGGCCTTCCCGGCACGAGCCACCGCGATCGCGGCGAGCCTGCTGTCGCGCCGGCCTGCACCGGCCAAGCCGGCCGGTGCTTCCACCGGGCCGGAGCCGGCGCAGGCGGAGCAGACCCGGGAACCCTGACTGCGCTCGGCGCAGCGACGCCGCTCGAGGAGCCGCCGAGCGCGCCCCGATGAGTCAGGCGTCGGGGTTGGCCTCGTCGAGGATCGGTTCGTCGGGCAGGGGCTGCACCTTGGCCCGCCGGCGGCGACGCTTCGGGATCATGTCGCGCATCTCTTCGAGCTTGCCGAAGCACAACAGGCGGTCGTTGGCCTCGAGGATCCGGTTGCCGCGCGGGTTGGGCACGACGTGGGTGCCCCGATGCAGCGTGAGGATGGTCATGTCGCGGTCGCGCAGGCCGGACTCGGAGATGGTCTGGCCGACGAAGTGTGCGTCCTCGCGCACCAGCAGCTCGGCGACGCCGTAGCCGGTGCTGACCGTCAGCCGCTGGCGCACGTCGAGTTCGGGGAACGCGACCTGGTTGGCGATGTAGTCGACGATGGCCCCGGCGACGTCGAGTTCGGTCGCCTGCTCGATGCCGCGCAGTCCCGGTGAGGAGTTGACCTCCATCACCATCGGCCCGGCGTTGCCCTCCAGCATGTCGACGCCGGCCACCCGCAGCCCCATGATCTGTGCCGCCCGGACGGCGGTGGCCTCGTAGTCGGGGGCGATGGTGATGCCCTCGGCGGTGCCGCCACGGTGCACGTTGGATCGGAACTCGTCGCCCGAGGCGCTGCGCCGCATGGCCGCCACCACCCGGTCGCCGACGACGAGAGCCCGGATGTCCTTGCCGCGGCTCTCGGCGATGAACTGCTGGATCAAGACGTTCTGCTTGGTGCTCTGGAGCGTCTCGATGATGGCCTCGGCCACCTTGGTGTCGGGCGCCAGGATGACACCGATTCCCTGGGTGCCCTCGAGCAGCTTGATGACCACCGGCGAGCCGCCCACCCGTTCGATCGCCGGGAGCACGTCGGCGCGGTCGCGCACGAACGTCGTCGCCGGCATGCCGATCTCGTGGCGCGACATGATCTGGATGGCGCGGAGCTTGTCGCGGGAGTTCGCGATGCCATTGGCCGTGTTGGGCGTGTAGACGTCCATCTGTTCGAACTGGCGCACCACCGCCGTACCGAAATAGGTGATCGACGTGCCGATCCTGGGTAGCACCGCGTCGTAGTCCGACAGCTGCTTGCCCCGGTACTGCAGATCGGGTTCGTCGGAGGACAGATCGATGGCGAACCGCAAGGTGTTGAGGACACGAACCGTGTGGCCCCGTTCGATGGCGGCCGACTTGAGGCGCATCGTGGAGTAGGTTCTCGGTTCCCTCGAAAGGATGGCGAGCTTCACACGCTCTCCTGGTGGGTCGCATCGGCGGACGCCCCATGATGGTGGCGGTTGCGGGCACTCACAACACGGCGAGACAAGACGAGGTGCAGTTCATTGACCGAATCGAAGAGGCCGGCGCGGACCCTCGGGTGGCGCGAATGGGTCGGCTTCCCCGATCACGGCGTCGAGTGGGTCAAGGCCAAGGTCGACACCGGGGCCCGGACCTCGTCGTTGCACGCATTCGGACTGCACCGCTTCGACGTCGACGGCGAGCCGTGGGTTCGCTTCGAGATCCACCCGTGGCAACGCTCGACGGCCGACTCGGTCGCCGTCGAGGTACCGGTCGTCGACGAGCGCCTGGTGCGGCCCTCGACGGGCGAACCCCAACTACGGCCGGTGGTGAAGATGCCGGTTCGTATCGGCGACCGGGTGCGCTCGGTGGAGCTCACGCTCACCCGCCGCGACACGATGGGGTTCCGCATGTTGCTGGGTCGTCAGGCGTTGCGGGGCCGCTACCTCGTCGATCCGGGGCGGTCGTACCTGGGCGGACGCCCTCCCAAGGCCATGCGCGTCGCCAACCTCGCCCCCGAGGACGAACAGTGAGCCGGGCCTACCGCTCACCTGGCTCCGCCGGCACGGCCGGCATCGGAACCTGCGGCGCAGCGAGGATGTGTCCATGAGCGACGACACCGCGTCCGTCCCGCCGGCGATCATGGTCGGCGGCGCCGCCGTCGCGGCAGGCGAGCGGGCCGAGATCAGCATTCCCATCGGACGGCTCGTCACCGGCGAACGCATGTCGCTGCCGGTCATGGTCCTCAACGGTGCCCGGCCGGGCCCGACGGTGTGGATCAACGGCGCCATCCACGGCGACGAGATCGGTGGGGTCGAGATCATCACCCGGGTGTTGCGCACGCTCGATCCCACCACCATGGCGGGCACCGTGTTGGCGGTGCCGGTGGTCAACGTGCACGGCTTCGTCACCAGCGACCGGTATCTGCCCGACCGTCGGGATCTCAACCGGTCGTTCCCGGGCTCGGCGTCGGGCTCGCTCGGGGCGCAGGTGGCCAATCTGTTCATGAACGAGATCGTGGCCCGCTGCGGCATCGGCATCGACCTGCACACCGGCAGCGATCACCGCACCAACCTTCCCCAGATCCGCGCCGACCTCGACGATGCCGCCACCCGGCACCTGGCCGAGGAGTTCGGCACGCCGGTCGTCATCCATGCCCGCACCCGCGATGGTTCGCTGCGTCATGCCGCCACGAAAGCCGGCGCCACGGTGCTGCTCTACGAGGCCGGCGAGGCCTCACGCTTCGACGAGGAGGCCATCCGCGTCGGCGTCACCGGTGTGCTGCGAGTCTTCGCGGCCATCGGGCTGATCGACGCAGTGGTCGAACCCGCTCCGCAGCCCCTGGTGTCGCGTCGGACGTCGTGGATGCGGGCCCGGCGCAGCGGGATCGTGCACCTCGACATCGAACCCGGCGCCCTGGTGCGTCGCCGTCAGGAGCTCGGGACCATCGACGACACGTTCGGCAATCGCCTGGCCGTGCTGCGGGCACCGTTCGACGGCCTCGTCATCGGTATGACGCGTCATCCGCTGGTCAACCGCGGCGACGCCATGGTGCACATCGCCGAGATCGAAACCGCCGAACCGGCCGCCTCGCCGGCGATGTGACCTGCGGTTGGGTCGCCCACCGCGGGCGGGCGACGCAACCGGCCGGATCAGCGGCGTCGGGCTTCGCAGCCGCGGATGCGGTCGCGGCCGGGGCCGCCGTCGCAGAAGTCGCGACCGGGTCCGCCGACGATGGTGTCGCGGCCTCTGCCGGCACAGATGATGTCGTTGCCGCGCAGGCCGCGGATGACGTCGTTGCCGTTGCCGGCGACGATCACGTCGACGCCGCGTGTGCCGCGGATGACGTCGTCGCCGGGTGTGCCGACGATGGTGGCACGTTGGCCCTGACAGCGCGGGTTGCCGTCGGCGCCGGAGCCGTCGAAGGAGCTGTTGATCGTGATCTGGATGCGGCCGGTGCTGGTGTCGCCGTCGGCATCACGGATCTCGTAGGTGGCCCCGAAGGTGCCGAAGCTGTCGAGTCGGGGCGTGCCGCTGATGACGCAGGTGCGCCGGTTCAGGTTCAGGTCCGGGGGCAGGGAACCACCGGTGATGCGGACGCGGTTGGCACCGTCGCCGGGCTCGTCGTTGCGGCAGATGTTGGCCTGGAAGCGCCGGAACACCGTGCCGCTGAACACGTCGTTGTTGGCCTCGGGAATGTTGGCCCGCCGGATCGCGTAGGCGAAGAGGTTGCCCAGGTACCTGCCGTTCTGGCCGTCGAGATTGGTGCGCACCGTTCCCTCGTCGGTGATGATGATGACGTGGCCGCTGCCGACCTTGCGTTCGACGATGGCCGCTCCGCCGTTGGGGTGGTTGGCGATCCGCTTCCAACCGTTGGGTGTCTGACGGGCCATGTAGCCGACGGTGCCGTCGGTCTCGATGCTCGTCCACCGGCCGAACGGGCCGTTGACGATCGGGTGGGTGCGGGCGCCTCCGGCGGGCGTGAACAGCGGGCACCTCGGCTGGCCGGGGATGTCGTCGGAGTTGGGTACGTCGTTCGGGTCGCCGCAGTGGAGCCACGGGTTGCCGTCGTTGGTGTCATTGGCGGGGATCTCGAAGCCGACGGTCGGGGCACCGAACAGATCCCCGAGGCGGTCAGAGAGTTGGTTGTCCTCGGCGGCGATGAGAACACCACCGTTGTTGACCCAGCGCCGGATGAGCCGGATTTCTTTGTTGGAGTAGCTGGCCTCGCCGACGAAACCGTCGAAGAGGATGTCGGCATCAGCCAGGTAGGCGCGGGTGATGCGAATGGGCCCGTCGCCGCCGGTCTGTTCGTGGATCGACAGGCCGCTCGGCAGGCGAACCTGGCCCGAGGGGCCGAAGTTGGCCGGGTCGCTCAGGAACTCGTTGGCCGCGGCTCCCTGGGAGAAGCAGTCGATCGTGAAGGCCTGGTCGAGTCGCCCGGCTTTGATGACGGGGACGGAGGGGTCGGGGGTGAAGACCCGGTAGTCGATCCTCTCCCACGGGCCGTCACCCAGGGCATCGCTGCTGGCGCGGACCTCGAAGCTGTAGTTGCCCACCTCGCTGGGGGTGCCGCCGAGACGGAGCCGGGTGGGGTTACCCGGATCGACATCGAGGGCGGCGCCGGGGGGGAAATTGCCGCGGACGCTCAGGCTGTCGACGGTGGCGCTCACCTGGATGCTGGTGCAGGCGCGGTGGCCGACGTCGTGCGCCTGGGGCCCGGGGTTCGTGATGACGGGGCCGCTCTGCGCCGCAGCGGGTGACGAGCCGACAGCGGTGAAGATCGCCGCGAACATGGCGAACGCGGCAGTCACAGTCCAGAGCGTGCGGGGTCGGGAACGATGGTGCATCGGTGCTCCTCGTGCCGACAGGGGTCCGCCGACAGCTTGGGGTTCGGTTCCTGCGCGCTGATGGACGACGTTTCGTGGCCGTCCCTCACGATCCGCCGTGCGACGCAGGGCAACAGTGTGCCCGCTCTGGGTGACGTATGCACGCGCGGCAGAGGCCGCATCGTTCGGTCGGCCCGGGCCCCGAACGCGGACCGGGCCGCCGCAACCGCAGAGGGTTGCGACGGCCCGGCGCCGTTCACGTCTGTGTTCGCAGGCGACTCACGCCCGGCGAGGGGATCAGGACGCGTCGCGGCCCTGGCGCTCGACCTCGCAGCCCCGCAGGAAGACGTCGGTGCCGGGGCCGCCGAGGCAGCGGTCTCGGGGGCCGAGATTGCCGGCGAGGGTGTCGTCGCCCAAGTTGCCGCGGACCACGTCGGTGCCGGCCCCGCCGCGGACCACGTCGTTGCCCCGGTTGCCGGCGAGGATGTCGGCGCCGCGCTGGCCCCACAACTCGTCGTCACCGGCGTTGCCGAAGATCCGGTCGTTGCCGAGACCGCCGCGGATGATGTCGTCGCCGCCACCACCACAGATCAGGTCGTTGCCGCCTCGGCCCTTGATGATGTCGTCGCCGCCAGGCGACGATGACGTCATCGTCGGGGTGCCCACGAGCTCGTCGGGACCGAAGGTGCCGACGATGGTGGCCTCCTGACCGCGGCAGGTCGGCAGCGGGGCGCCCTGTGCGATGGAGAAGTTGACGACGGCGGTGTCGACGTCGCCGTCGCCGTCGGTCACCTGGTACGTGGCGCTCGAGTCGCCCGGGGTGGTGGGCCGGCCGGTGACCGTGCAACCGTCGAGCTCGAGCCCGATGGGCAGCGTGCCGGCGCTGATGGTCACCTCGATGACCCCGTCGCCGGTCGAGGTGTCGTTGGCGCAGAGGTCGACGCTGAGTGCCTCACCGGTGGTGCCGGCCACGGTGTCGCCGACCAGCTCCGGTGCCACGAAGGGGTTCAGCGCATAAGCGAACAGGTTGGCGACGAAGATCTCGTTGGAGCCGCCGTAGGACTCGGTGCGCAGCAGGCCCTCGTCGCTCAGCAGGATCACACGACCGGCCTCGACCTGGCGGCTGATGACGGTGGCGTTGCCGTCGCCGTTCTCTGCGATGACGGTGAAGCCGGCCGGGGCGGCGCCGAAGTGGCCGACGGTGCCGCTGGTGTTCAGGGCCGTGCCGGCCCAGTCGCCGAACGGGCCGTTGACGACGGGGTGGTTGGGCGCGGCCGCAGTGAAGGTCTGACACGGGCCACGCGTTCCGTCACTCGGCTCCGACGGGGTGTGCACGCACGTGTCGGAGTCGTTGGTCGTCGGGGCGCCGAACAGGGTGCCGAGGGCATCGGCTGCCAGCCAGTCCTCGGTGGCGATCAGGACGCCGCCGGCTTCGACCCAGGTCTCGATCGCAGCGATCTCGGCCGGTGCGAATGCGCCGCCGTCCGGAGCGTCGAACACCCAGCCGTCGACAAGGACGTCGACATCGGCGAGGTAGGCGCTGTCGATGGTGGCGACCATGTCCTCGATGGCGACGCGCTGGTCGACGGTGCCGCCGGAACCGAAGTTGGCGGTGTCGCGCAGCAGGCCCTGCACTTCGCGGGCCTGGGAGTCGCAGTCGATGGTGTAGCCACGGGGGTCGCGCCCGGCTGCGATGACAGCGTCGGCCCCGGTGTTGTCGGCGAGGACCTCGATGGTCATGTTGGCGGTGGCCGTGGTGTCGTTGGCGCCTGGTCCATCACCCTGGTCGTCGGTGACCGTCACCTCGAACGATGCCGACCCGGCGCCGCCCGGCGTGCCGCTGATCGCGTCGCGGGTCTCGGGGTCGACGCTGCCGAAGGGGTAGGTCGTGAGCGACAGACCGGCGGGCAAGGCACCGCCCGTGATGGCGAAGTCGAGGTTGGCCGGGTCCGACGCGCCGTCGACGTCGAAGTTGTAGCAGAACTGGTTGCCGACCTCGGCGGTCAAGGTGCCCGGCTCGTCGACGGTCAGCGTCTGGGCGTTGGCGGTGCCGATGCTGAGGCCGACCGCCAGGGTCGATGCGGCCAGGGCCAACAGGGCGAGCGCTCGCCATCGGGCGAGAGTGCGGATGCGATGTGCCATGACGGGTCTCCTTCGTCGACCCGTGCGCGACGCATCGGACCGACTCCGACGGTTGCGTACACCCGGAGCGGGAGCTGGACGCATCGTGCGATGCGCAACAGCCCCTCCCAGGTCCGAACAGTGTGGCGCGACCGCTCTCGAAAAGCACGCATCGCGTCGAATCGACCCCGCTGGGTGGCAGATCATGGTCCATCGGCCCGACCCGGCGAGGAGCCCGACGCAACGGCGGCGAGACGAGGGCGCACCGGGAGTGGCCGGCGAGGCGGCACTCCTGTCATGCGGCGTTTGCTCCGGCCCCCGTGTCCTGTCGCAGACAGGCCGGGGGCGACGGATCATTGCCTGCGGATCTCGCAGCCCCGGAGGAACCGGTCGGCGCCGGGTCCGCCGATGCAGCGGTCCGGAGCGCCGCCCTGGCCGGCGAGGCGGTCATTGCCCCGGTTGCCGAACAGGCGGTCTGCGCCCGGCCCGCCACGCAGCACGTCGTTGCCGCCCTGGCCGAAGATGCGGTCGTTGCCCCGGTTGCCACGAATATCGTCTGCGCCCGCTCCGCCGCGCAGCACGTCGTTGCCGCCCTGGCCGAGGATGCGGTCGTCACCGGCGCCGCCGAAGATGCGGTCGTTGCCGGCGCCGCCGAAGATGACGTCGTCACCCGACCCACCGCAGATCAGGTCGTTGCCGCCCCCACCGCGGATGGTGACGCCGTCGGGGTTGCGGGTGACGATGACGTCGTCGTTGGACGTGCCGCTGATCACGTCCTGGTCGGGCCCACCGACGATCGTGGCGACCTGGCCTCCGCAGCGGAACGTCGGGGTGGGCGGCGGGCTCACATCGTCCGCGATGGTGATGGCCACCTGGGCGGTGTCGGTGTCGCCGTCGGCGTCGGTCACCCGGTAGGTGGCCGAGAACGAGCCTGCCGTGGTGGGTGTGCCGGTGATCCGGCACTGCGCCGTGGTGCTCTGGGCCAGGCCCGGTGGCAACGAGCCACCGATGAAGGTGACGGTCCGCGGTGCATTGCCGAGCTCGACGTCGTTGGCGCAGATGCCCTCGTCGAAGGCCTCGCCGACGGTGCCGCTGAAGGTGTCGCTGCGCAGGTCGGGCACGAGGTCGGGCTCGGTCACCGTGACGTCGACGACCGCCCAGGCGGTGACGCCGCCGTCGGTGCGCTGGTAGGGCGAACGAGAAGTCCTCGGCCGCGGTACCGGCGAGGGTGCAGGTGCCGGAGGTGAACGTCACTCCGGCGGGCAGCGGCGTGTCGACGAAGACGCTCGCGTTTCCGGCCGTGGCGTTGTCGGGATCGTTGGTGCAGAGGTTCTCGCTGAACGCCTCGCCGCTCTCCACGGTGTAGCTGTCGTCGGCGAGCGCCGGCTGGGGATTGATGCCGCCGTCGATTTCGCTGATCGCGAACTCCATCATGTTGCCGACGAAGGTCCGGTTGGCGAACGCCGGGTCGAACGACTGGGTACGCCAGAGCGCCTCGTCGTTGAGCAGGATGACCTGACCGAGCCCGGCGGAACGGGTGATGACCGCCGCATTGCCGTTGCCGGCCCAGTCGACGACCTCGACCCAGGGGGCCGGCGGTGTCGCCCCGAAGTGGCCGACGCTGCCGCTGGTGTTGAGGGTGTCGGCACTCCAGTCACCGAAGGCTCCGACGACCATTGGGTCGGCCGGTGCGGCGGCAGCCATTGCGGGGCACGTCGCGGTCGGGTCGCCGATCTCCTGGGGCGTGTGATCGCACAGGATGTTCGTCTGGGTGGGCGCACCGAACATCCGGCCCAGCGTGTCGGCCACGCTGCGGTCCTCGGCGGCGATCAACACGCCGCCGCCGTTGACCCAGGTGCCGATGTCGCGGATCTCCTCGGGTGTCCAGGTGCCGTCCCACACCCAGCCGTCGAGCAGGATGTCGACCGTCGAGAGCAGGGCTGCGGTGATGGGCTCGCCGGTGTTGGTGTCGGAGTCGAACGGCGTGTGGTTGCGGATCTCGAGCCGTTCGGCGACGAGGCCGCCCGTGCCGAAGTTGTCGAGGTCGCGCAGCAGGCTCTGGGCCTCACGGCCCACGGACTCGCAGTCGATGGTGTACCCGATGCCCAGACGCCCAGCGTGCACGACGACGTCGGCGCCGCCCTGGGCGACGATGTCGAAGTCGAAGGCCAGTACGTCGGTCGTGTCGTCACCGGTGGCCGGGGTTCCCTGATCGTCGGTCACGGTGACCGTGGCGCTGAAGGGTCCGGTGCCGGTCGGCGTGCCGGCGAATCCCCAGCGGACCTCGGGATCGGGCAGCGAGGGATCTGTGGCGCCGAAGGTGTGCGGCAGGAGGAACACGCCCGGTGGGAGCGCGCCGCCGGTCACGGCGTAGCTGAGCTCTCCCGTGGCGCCGCTGACCTGGATGTTGTAGCAGAACCTGTTGCCGACCTCGCCGCCCAGGGTGCCGGCCGGCTCGATGGTCTGCGCCGACGCGGTGCCGGTGCCGAGCGTCAGCACCAGACCGATGGCCACGGCCACCATGGCCGCGATCACCCCCCGGGAGCGTCTGATGGTGGGACCGTCGGTGGTCGTTGCTTCGTGCATTCGGATCTCCTTGACGCGCCCGTGGGCACTCGAGTGCGTTCTCGATGCTAGAGGTCACGACGCGTCCTGGCGCTGAGTCGATGCGCTCAGTGACATTTCCGCCGTGGTCGGTTCCGCCCCGCCCGTCCGCCGCGCAGGGCCCGGTCATCATGACCCAGACGCGACCGCCGAGTGTGGCAGGCCCTCTCGATGCGCCCACCGCTCGTTCCTACGGGCCGCCGATCGTGCCGGGGCGGTGGTTCATCGGGCGTTCACATCGGGGCTTCGGATGCGTCGGGGCCGGCGCGTTAGGTTGCGGAACGTGCAGATATCTCCGCATGAACAGGAGCGGCTCCTGGTGCACGTGGCGGCCGAGCTCGCCCACAAGCGGCGCGCCCGGGGCCTGCGTCTCAACTATCCCGAAGCGGTCGCCGTGCTCACGTCGTGGGTGTGGGAGGCCGCTCGCGACGGCAGGACCGTGGTGGACCTCATGGACGCCGGGCGCTCGGTGCTCACCCGCGACGACGTCATGGAGGGCGTGCCCGAGATGATCGACGAGGTCCAGGTCGAGGCGACGTTCCCCGACGGCACGAAGCTGGTGACGCTCCACCAGCCCATCCCGTGACCGCCCCGGACTCGGTGGCCGAACCGGTGGCCCCGTCGGCGACCCGATCGGAGGCATCGCCGTGATCCCCGGAGAGATCGTCGGGCCCGACGACACCATCGTCCTCAACGCCGGGCGGCCCGCCATCACGCTGCGCGTCGAGAACACCGGCGACCGCCCCGTCCAGGTGGGGTCGCACTTCCACTTCTTCGAGGCCAACGAGGCGCTCGCGTTCGACCGCGACGCAGCCCGCGGCTTCCGCCTCGACGTCCCGGCAGGCACGGCCATGCGGTTCGAGCCGGGCGTCGCTGCAGAGGTCCCGCTGGTGGCGCTGGTCGGCAACCGGATCGTGCCCGGCCTGCGGGGCCTGATCGCCGGGCCGCTCGACGACGGCGGGCCCGACGACGACGAAGGAGCGCTCGATGGCTGAGATCTCCCGCGACCGCTACCGGGCGCTCTACGGGCCCACCACCGGCGACCGCATCCGTCTGGCCGACACCGACCTGTTCATCGAGGTCGAGCGCGACGACTGCGTCGGCGGCGACGAAGCCGTCTTCGGCGGCGGCAAGGTCATCCGCGAATCGATGGGCCAGTCCGGTGCCACCCGGGCCGAGGGCACGCCCGATCTGGTCATCACCGGGGCCGTCATCCTCGACCACTGGGGCATCGTCAAGGCCGACATCGGGGTGCGCGACGGGCGCATCGTCGGCATCGGCCGGGCCGGCAACCCCGACACCACCGACGGGGTGCACCCGGCGCTGGTCATCGGGCCCGCCACCGAGATCATGGCCGGCAACGGCCGCATCCTCACCGCCGGGGCCATCGACTGCCACGTGCACCTCATCTGCCCCGAGCTGTTGTCCGAGGCGCTGGCGTCGGGCATCACCACCATCGTCGGCGGCGGCACCGGGCCGGCCGAGGGCACCAAGGCCACCACCGTCACCCCCGGCGCGTGGAACATCGGCCGGATGCTCGAGGCCCTCGACCACTGGCCCGTCAACGTCGCCCTGCTCGCCAAGGGAAACACCGTCTCCACCGAGGCCCTATGGGAGCAGCTGCGCGCCGGCGCCGCCGGCTTCAAGCTCCACGAGGACTGGGGCACCACGCCCGCCGCCATCGACGCGTGCCTGCGGGTGTGCGACGAATCGGGGGTGCAGGCGGCGATCCACACCGACACCCTCAACGAGGCCGGGTTCGTCGAGACCACCCTGGCCGCCATCGGTGGGCGCTCGATCCACACGTTCCACACCGAGGGCGCGGGTGGCGGCCACGCACCCGACATCATCACCGTGGCGTCGCACCCCAACGTGGTGCCGAGCTCCACCAACCCCACCCGGCCGCACACGGTCAACACCGTTGCCGAGCACCTCGACATGTTGATGGTGTGCCACCACCTCAACCCGACGGTGCCCGAGGACCTGGCGTTCGCCGAGAGCCGCATCCGTCCGTCGACCATCGCCGCCGAGGACGTCCTGCACGACCTCGGCGCCATCTCGATGATCGGCTCGGACTCCCAGGCCATGGGACGCATCGGCGAGGTCGTCATCCGCACCTGGCAGACCGCGCACGTCATGAAGGTCCGGCGCGGTGCCCTCGCCGGCGACGGCCCGGCCGACAACAACCGGGCCCGCCGCTACGTGGCCAAGTACACGATCTGCCCGGCGGTGGCCCACGGCCTCGCCGCCGAGGTCGGCTCGGTCGAGGTCGGCAAGCTCGCCGACCTGGTGCTGTGGGACCCGGCCTTCTTCGGGGTCCGGCCCCATGCCGTCATCAAGGGCGGCATGGTGGCGTGGGCCCAGATGGGCGACGCCAACGCGTCGATCCCCACGCCCCAGCCCGTGTACGCCCGCCCCATGTTCGGTGCGTCGCCCGGCGTCGCCCCCGGCATCAGCCTCGCCTGGGTGGCGCCCGTGGCGCTCGAGTCCGGCGAGCTCGACGGCCTGCGCGTCGCTCGCCGGTTCGTGCCCATCGAGAACACCCGGTCGGTGGGCAAGGCGGACATGGTCAACAACACCGCCACCCCCGACATCGCCGTCGACCCCGACACCTTCACCGTCACCGTCGACGGCGAGGTCATGACCGAAGCGCCCGCCGCCGAGCTCCCCATGGCCCAGCGCTACATGTTGTTTTGATTTCGCCCTCACTCGCTTCGGTCGCTCGCTCCGCTCGCTCCCTCGCTCCGTTCGGGCGAGTTACACCGGAGCGGCTGACGCCGCGCTGTCTTCTGTCTGCCGACCGAGCAAGTAGCTCGGCAGACGCCGGGGGGACCGCCGGAGGCCGTCCCACCAGACCCCCCTCGCTGGTGGCCTTCCACTTGCCGCGGGCGCAAGGGGGTCGAACAGCGTGACTTCCTCATCAGCGGTGGTGTTCGCTCTGTTGGCCGATGGGCGGTTTCCCTCCGGGGGGCATGCGCATTCGGGTGGGTACGAGGCTGCTTCTCGCTCGTTTCCTCTCGCAGATTCCCCTGGGCTGGTGTCGTTCCTCGAGGGGCGACTGGCCACGGTGGGGCGGACCGAGGCGTGTCTCGTCGCCGGGGTCCTGCGGCGGCTCGGCTCGTTGGACAGCGTCGATGGCAGCTCGGGCAGCGACGCTGCCGGCCACCACGACGGCAACGCCGACCGGGGTGAGATCGACTGGGTCGACATCGACGCGGAGATCGAGGCGCGCATCGTCTCGCCCGCCTTGCGCTCGGTGTCGCGGTCGCTCGGGCGGCAGTGGGTGCGGGCCGGGCGTCGCATCTGGCCGTCGCACACCCTCGACGCGCTGGTGGCCGTCTGCGCCGACGGGCCCCACCAGGTCGCGGCGTACGCCGTCGTCGCCGCCACGGCCGGGCTCTCGGTCGACGACGCCGTCACGGTGCACCTCCACCATCTGATCGCCGGGTCCGCCACCGCCGCGGTGCGGCTCCACGGCCTCGACCCCTACGAGGTCCAGCGCTGCCAGGTCGCCCTGGCCCCGGCCGTCGCGGCCCTCACCGCCGAGGCGGTCGCCGGCGCCGACCGGCCGCTGTGGGAGCTCCCCGCCACCACCGGACCGGTCAGCGACCTGCTGGCCGAGGAACACGCCCGCTGGGACATGCGCCTGTTCCAGTCCTGAAACCCACGACGGTGATGCCGAGGCGACGCCGCCCGCACTGCCACGAACGACACGAGCCCTGAGCCAGCCCGCCGACCGAGAGGACCAACCCATGGGTGCCGGACACGACCACAGCCACGATCACACCCACGAACACCCCGCGCCCGGCGGACCCGGCGACCGTCCGCTGCGCATCGGCATCGGCGGGCCGGTCGGCTCGGGCAAGACGTCGCTCGTCGCCGCCCTGTGCACGACGCTGCGCGACGAGCTGTCCATCGCGGTGATCACCAACGACATCTTCACCAGCGAGGACGCCGAGGCCCTGCGCCGGGCCGAGGTGCTGCCGGTCGAACGCATCGTCGCCGTCGAGACGGGCTGCTGTCCCCACACCGCGATCCGCGACGACATCTCGGCCAACCTCGACGCCGTCGAGGGTCTCGAGGTCCGCCTCGGCGACGTGGCGGTGACCCTCGTGGAGAGCGGCGGCGACAACCTCACCGCCATCTTCAGCCGAGCTCTCGTCGACCGGCAGATCTTCGTGATCGACACCGCCGGCGGCGACGACATCCCCCGCAAGGGCGGCCCCGGCATCGCCACCGCCGACCTGCTGGTCATCAACAAGACCGACCTCGCCCCCTATGTCGGCTCCGACGTCGACCGCATGGTCGCCGACGCGACCGAACGCCGAGGCGAGCTCCCGGTGATCGCCACTTCGGTCACCGCGCCCGGTGGCGTCGACGAGGTCGCCGACTGGGTCCGTGCGCTCGTCCACGCGTGGCGGCCGGTGTCCGCATGATCGACCAGGCCACCCGCCGGTGACGACGCCGATGCGACGATGAGGGCGACCGCCGTCATCGAGGCCATCGCCGTCGGTGGCGCGACGCGCTACCGCACGCTGCGGTCGGATCCGCCGCTGCTGCTGCGGCCCACGCCGCACGCCCTGCAGTTGGTGGGCGGCGCGGCCGGGCCTCTGGGTGGCGATTGCCTGGCGTACGAGGTGACGGTCGGCGCCGGGGCGACCCTGACCGTGCGCAGCGTGGCCGCGTCGATGGTGCTCCCCGGAGCCGGCGAATCGGTGCTCGACATCGCCGTCGATGTGGCCGACGGCGCCCATCTCGACTGGGACCCGCAACCCGTGATCAGCGTCATGGCCAGCCGTCATGTCCAGCGCACCCGCATTCGGCTGGCGCCGACGGCGACGCTGCGCTGGTCCGAGGCGCTGGTGCTCGGCCGCAGCGGCGAGGAGCCCGGGTCGTTGACCTCGGTCCTGCGCGTCGAACGCGCCGGCACCGTCTTGCACCACACCGAGTTGCGCATCGGCGCCGACGCCCCCGGCTGGGAGGGCCCCGCCGGCCTGGCCGGCGCCCGCGCCGTCGTCACCGAGATCTCGGTCGGGCCGGGCGATCACATGACCCGTGTCGTCGCGCCCGCCCCGGGCAGCGACGAAGCGACGCCGGCGCGCGCCGGCGTGTTCGCTCTCGCCGCCGACGCCTCAGTGGCCGTGGTCACCGCCGCCGACTGCGTCGCCGCAGGACACGCCCTGTCGCAGATGGCGCGCCGACCCGGCTGAACCCGGCTGACCCCGGGCTGGCCAAGACCCAGCCGATCGTTTTCGCCCGGCTCTACCCGAACGCGAGCGGGTTGCCTGCCAGCCTGCCCGAGACGGCTGGCCCCGGCTCCACCGAGTCTGCCGCACCCGGCCGATGGCGGTGACGACCGCCGGCCGGTGGTTTGGCGCACCGACGCAGCCGCAAGTGCCATGGCCCGCTCCGCTTCCGCATGAAGCGGAGCTGAACGCTGCCTGCTCCTGCGGCGAAAGCAACTGGACCCCGAACCGTCACGCCGTGGCAATCGTGCGGACCCAGCCGGTTCCTAGGGTGCACAGCCATGTATACAGAGCGGGACACAGAGGGGTCCGACGATCCCCCGGGGCCCGACCGGCTCTCGGGCAGGTCGCTCGCCTCGTACTGCTACGACGAACTCAAGCGCCGCCTGCTGGTCGGTGACTTCCCGCTCGGGCGGCGCCTCGCCGAGGTCTCCCTGGCCGAGCTCCTCCAGGTGTCACGGACCCCCATCCGCGAAGCCCTGTCCCGGCTGCACGCCGAAGGCCTCCTGCTCCGGCTGCCCGAAGGCGGCTACTCGCCCTCCGCCCCCGACCTCCACACCGTCTCGGAGCTCTACGAAGTCCGCCGGGGCCTCGAGTTCACGGCGTTGCGCCGCGGTGGACACGACCGCAGCCGCCTGGCCGACCTGCGCGACGAATGGGCCGGCCTCGACGCCCCCACCGAAGACGGCGACTGCGGCCCCGAGTTCGTGCTGCAGGACGAGGAGTTCCACCTCGGGCTGGCCACCGCCGCCGGCAACCTCGCCCTCGTCGACATGTTGTTGCACGTCAACGAACGCATCCGCTTCGTCCGCATGCACGACTTCCTCACCGCCGACCGTGTCGAGCAGACCATCAGCGAGCACCTCGGCATCGTCGAGACACTCCTCGATGAAGGCCCCGACGCCGCCGAGCAACGGCTCGACTCGCACCTCGAGATCTCCGAGCGGGTCGTCGAACAGCGGGCTGCGCTGGCGCTCAGCCGCATGATCGGAGGCCGACGTGGCTGAGCATCCATCGGTTCCCGATCGTGGCAACGCGGCGATGACCGCCGCAGCGGCGGTCGATCGGTTCCTCGAGACGCTGGCATCCCACGACGATCCGGCCGTCTTCGTGTCGGTCGGCGAACGCGCTGCGCTCCAGGAGATCGCCGCCGGCATCGACGGGCGTCCCGAATCCGACGTGCCGCTGCGTGGCATGGTGTTCGCGGTCAAGGACAACATCGACGTCGCCGGGTTCGACACCACCGCCGGCTGCCCGGCCTTCGCCTACCGGCCTGCGATGTCGGCCGCGGTGGTCGAACGTCTGGTCGCAGCGGGCGCCGTTCCGGTGGCCAAGACCAACCTCGATCAGTTCGCGACCGGCCTGGTCGGGACGCGTTCGCCGCACGGGACGCCCCGTAATCCCCACGACCCCGACCACGTTCCGGGTGGGTCCAGCTCGGGATCGGCGGTAGCCGTCGCTCTCGGGCTCGTCGACTTCGCGCTCGGCACCGACACCGCGGGCTCGGGTCGTGTGCCTGCTGCGTTCTGCGGCATCGTCGGGCTGAAGCCCACCGTCGGATCGGTGTCGTGCACGGGTGTCGTCCCTGCGGTCAAGAGCATCGACTGCGTGTCGTTCTTCGCCCGCGACGTCGCCACCGCCGTGGCTGCGCACACCGCAGCGGCGGCCTTCGACCCGACCGATCCCTTCGCCCGCCGACCGTCCTCCGCGCCACGGGTAGGCACCGTCGAGCGCATCGGCATCGTCGCCGACGAGGCCCTGCGCGCCGCAGGTGCCGACGACGAGACCATCGACGCCTATGGCGGGCTGTGTGACGCAGCAGCGGCGCACGGCCTCGTTCTGGTCCCGGTCGACCTCGATCCGTTCCTCGAGATCGGTCGGCTGCTCTATGGCGGGCCCTGGGTGGCCGAGCGGACCCATGCCGTCGGCAACTTCATCGACGAACACCCAGACGATGCCGACCCCACCGTCGCGGCGATCATCGCAGGCGGGCGGGCGTACTCGGCAGTCGACGCCTACGCGGCGGAGTACCGACTGCGCACGCTTCGCCGCGAGGTCGAGGCGGCCTTCGCCGGGTTCGATGCGCTCGCGCTGCCGACGGTGCCCCACGGCGCCACCTTGGCCGAGGTCGCTGCGGACCCGATCGGCACGAACAGCGCTCTCGGGGTGTTCACCTCGTTCGTGAACCTGGCGGATCTCTCGGGGATGTCGTTCCCGTGGGGAAGCCGGACGGGTTCGGCCGTGCCGCTCGGCATGACGCTCTACGGTCCGGCCTGGGCCGACGATGCCATCGCGAGCGCCGCCGCCGACCTGATCGGCGAAGCCATGGCCGTTGCGGCGCCCACGTCCGTGCCGGCCGGCGGTTCGGCATCCACGGAACCCGAACCGGGCGAGCAGGTGCGGCTGGTCGTCGCGGGTGCCCATCTGCGGGGACAGCCCCTCGAGCACCAACTGCTCGATCTCGGCGCCGAGTTCGTCGAGACCACCGCCACCGCAGCCAACTACCGGCTCTATGCCCTCGACGGTCATTCGCCGCCCAAGCCCGGGCTCGTGTACGACCCGACCGGCGCCACCATCGAGGTCGACGTCTGGACGATTGCACCCGACGGCCTCGGCCGCTTCCTCGGTCTCGTGCCGGCGCCGCTGGCGCTGGGCAAGGTCGAGCTCGGCGACGGCTCGTGGGCCACCGGTTTCGTCTGCGAACCCCGCGCCATCGACGGCGCCCACGACATCACCCACCTCGGTGGTTGGCGCGCCCATGTCGGCGCGGCGGCGGCCGCGGGCGGGTAGCTCGGCGAGCGAGCCGCTCGACGTGCGCGCGGCTCGTCGCCGGGAGACGCCGGTCGACGGCTCTTGAACGCCGTACTAGAGTCGGGGAAACGAGGGCCGCCGACCGGGGCGGCACCATCAGCGCCGGGGGAAATCCATGACCGACACACCCATGAGTCGACCGGGCGAGGTGGCCGGCTGGCCCAAGCTCGTCATCAAGTACCGCACCATCGAGGCGAACATCGCGCCGCTGCTGCCGCCGGGGCTCACCCCGCTCGACCCCACCGTGCAGATCGGCATCTACTGCGTGCCGATCCTCGGCGAACCCGAGTTCGGCGTCAGCATCAAGGTGCCCGCAGCCTTCGGTGGTGTCGACGGCGTCTACAACCTGGGCATGGGCATCGACCAGGAAGCCGCGGTGTTCATCAGCGCCGAGCTCAACGGCCAGCCGAAGTTCCTGTGCGACATCCGCTACTTCCGCCTCGGCGACCGCGTCGAGGCCCGCACCATCCACCAGGGCTACACCTTCGTCGAGTTCGCCGGCGACGTCACCGGCGAGGTCGAGCCCACCCCGGGCGAGACCACCGAGCACGAGTGGTGGACCAAGTACTCCCGCGCCGTCGGCGGCGCCGAGAAGCAGTACGACTACCCACCGCACGTGGTCGACGTCGCCACCACCATAGAAGAGGTCCACGTCGAGGAGCTCGACGGCGAGCTCCGCCTGCTCGACAGCCCCTGGGACCCCGTCGCCCGCTACCTGCCCGTCGAAGAGCTGCTCTCGGCCCGGCTGGTCACCAACGCCATGAAGGCCCGCAGCATCACCAACGCCGGCCCACTCGACCCCGACGCGTTCTGGCCCCACGCCGACGTCATCGGCGGCAGCCGCTGGCCCGGCGACCGCGGCGGTCCCCGCCGCGCCTGACCGGGCGCAACAACCGCTCGACCGCCCAGGCTGCGTTGCGTCAGGCGACGCGGTAGGCGTGGGTCTCGTCGAATCGCGACGCCAGGTAGTCGGCCGCCCGAACCGGTTCGTAGCGCGCCGGCTCGTCGCCGCTGACGCACGAGGGCATCACCTCGACGACGGCGTCGGCATCGGGGTTGACGAAGAACGGCACCGAGTACCGGTGCCGGTCGGTCGGGTTCGTCACCCGGTGCGGCGTGGAGACATAACGGTCGTTGGTCCAGCGGGCCAACATGTCGCCGAGGTTCACGACGAGCGCGCCCTCGGGCACCTCGGGGCGCACCCAGGTGCCGTCGCGTCGGCGCACCTCGAGCCCTTCGACCCCGTCGGTCAACAACAACGTGACGAGCCCGTAATCGGTGTGCGCCCCGCAACCGAGCACGTCCTCGCGATGCGCCTCGGCGTCGATGGGCGGGTAGTGCACCATCCGTAGGTTGCAGGACGGTTGGCGCATCCGGCGTTCGAAGAACCCGGCACGCAGGTCCAACGCGATGGCCAGGCCGCGCAACACGATCGTGGCGGCTTCCATCGCGGCCCGCTGATAGGCGATCACCGTCGTGTCGAAGTGCTCGAGAGCCGGCATCTGGCTGATCGGTGCGCTCTGGCACTCGCCGGTCGGCAGCAGCGCCGCGGGCTCGAGCGCGAGATCGAGGGCCTCCTTCGCGTCGGGTTCGATGTCGGCCTGGAGGCGCTCGGCTGCGAAACCGACATAGCCCGTGTGGTTGCACGAACGCCCGATGGCGATGGCCTCCTTCGCCACGACGGGCTGATCGAAGAAGCGGCGGCACTGCTCGAGCAGGTAGTCGGTGAGGGGGCGGTCGATGCCATGGCCGGTGATGGCGAAGAAGCCCACCTCGCGGCAGGCGTCGTCGAGTCCGCGCACACGTTCGTCGATGTCGTGTCCTCCGCGTCGGAAGACATCGATGTCGATCACGGGCAGGGGCGACTCGACCATGGGGTGCTCTCTCGTCAGCGCGCTCGGATGGGCATGAACTGCATCATCGTTCGCTGCTGTTCCACCGCCGTATCGGCCCTATGAAAGCGGCGTTTCGATGCACTGAACCGATCCTGACACCGGAACCGGCGCAGCGGTGAGCGCGTCATGGGGTCGGCGCCGTCGCCTTCACCAGGTCCGCCAGGACCCGTCGCAGCTCCACGGTGATGCGATCGGCGCGGGTGTGGGTCTCGGCCCCCGCCGTCAGCGGTACCGCCTTGCGGACGAGTCGCTCCAGGAGGTCCCGGTCCTCGGTCCCGACCGCGACCTGGAGGCCGATGGTCGCGTCGGCTGCGCTCGGGTCCTCGGCGATGGTGCTGTCGAGGGCGATGCAGTACAGCCGGGTGGTCCCGACGTCGATGGGCTGGTGGAAGAACAGCAGCACCAGCACTTGATGGTCGTACTCGAGCCGCAGCCGGACGTGATGCGGTGCGACGCACACGAAGTCCATCGTGCGTTCGCTGATCCGGCCCGTGCCGTCGAGCAGTTGCGAGCTGTGACGGTGATGGGCCGAGAAGCTCCAGCCGTCGCGACGGAGCTCGTAGTCGCCGACGATGCGGTCGTCGGGATCGCCGATCGTGGCGGTGTGGGTGAACGGGAAGTGGGCGACGTCGAGGAAGTTGTCGGCCATCTGGGCCGCCGATGCCCGCCAGTCGTGCACCGGGATCCGTGCGATACCCAGGGTCTCGTCACCCCACTCGGGCACCTCGGGCAGCGGCGTCACGGGCTCGTCGAGGGCGACCCACACCAGGCCGTACCGTTCGACGACGCCGGCAGCGGCATCCAGATGTGCCGTGGGCGGCACGTGTGCGTCGGGGCCGATGGCGGGGATCTCGACGCAGCGCCCGGCACCGTCGAAACACCACCCGTGGTAGGCGCAGCGGATCGTCCCGTCTTCGACGGTGCCGGCGGTGAGCGGCGCGAGACGGTGCGGGCACAGATCCGGGAGCGCAGCCCACCCGTCGCTGTTGCGGAACAACGCGAGGTCCCGACCCAGGAGACGGACGGCGTGAGGACCCGGGCCGTCGAGGGCGTCGACCTCGGCGACGGGATGCCAGCACGACGCCAGCGCGGGGTGCTCGTTGTCGAACCACATCGGAGCGGCCGGTGCGGGATCCGTCGTGGTCATGACATGAACTCCGGGGCCGCAGTGGAGTGGCGGAGCTCGCGTGGGCCCATCAGCTTCGCCAGGAGGTGCTCGCCCGAGGTCGTCGGCGGGTACTTCGGCGGATTGTCGGCATCGCAGCACACGTCGAGGACCTCGATACGGGCGTCGTGGTTCGGCTGTTGGAACCAGGCCACCGAACGGCGCCGGAACTCGCCGTCGACCTCGGCCGGCGGCGGCACGACGCGATGCACCGTGGACCGCCACCGATCGTTGGTCCACTCGGCCAACAGATCGCCGAGGTTGACCAGGAACGCGCCGTCGGGCGGCGAGACGTCGTGCCAGGAACCGTCGACGTCGCGGATCTGCAGGCCCGGCACCGGGTCGGCCAGCAAGATGGTCAGGGATCCGTAGTCGCTGTGGGCGCCCATCCGGAGCTGGTCGGGCGACGCGGGCGGCGCACCGGCTCGTCGCTGGTAGTTGTTGGCACGCATCACGCTGATGCTGCGATCGACGAACCGTCGGAACCACCCGTCGGGCAGGCCGAGAGCGCGGGCGAAGACGTCGACGAGCGTGAATCCCAGGTCCTCGCAGGCATCCCAGTACTCGAGCCAGACGCTGCGCATGTCGGCCGGCTCGTTCGGCCAGACGTTGGGCGCGAAGTAGCGGGCACGGTCCTCGGCGCCGGTGCCGGGCGGCGGGATCTCCCGGCCGATGTTGAACGCCTCGAACAGGTCTGGCGGCGATTCGATGCCGATGCTGTAGCTGAGGGCCTCCGCACCCAGTGGGGCGTAGCCGCGATTGCCGACCAGATCGTCGGGGCGGTGGCGTAGCTTCACCTCGGTCGGGAGGTCGAAGTACGCCGCAGTGACGTCGAGCATGCGGTTGGTCAGCGCAGGCTCGACGCCATGGCCTGTGATGGCCAGGAACCCGCTGGTCGAGCAGGCGTGATCGACCAGCGCTGCGACCCGGTCGCGATCGGCTTCGTCGCCGGCGAACCAGGGCGTGAGATCGACCGGGACGACCCCGGGACTCGGATCGTTCATGTGATGGCTCCTCGGACGTAGGGGCGGCCCAGCGCCGCAGGCATTCGTGATGCCCGGGCGCGCAGGACGAGCGCGACGAGCGTCACCAGATAGGGGAGCGCCAGGAACACCTCGTAGGGGATCGTGGTGGTGGTCCCCTGCAGGCGCAACTGGGCAGCGTCGCAGAGCCCGAACAGCAGGGCCCCGGCCACGGTGGGGATCGGTCGCCAGCCGGCGAAGACGACGATCGCCAGCGCGACCCAGCCCCGGCCTCCGGTGACGTTCTCGATGAACAACCCCAGCGGTCCACAGACCAGGGCGGCGCCACCGAGGCCGGCGAGGCCGCCCCCGACGATGGTCGCCGACCAGCGCAGGCGATCGACCCGGTAGCCCAGGGCGTCGACGGCGACGGGCGACTCACCCACCGCTGCGATGGCGAGACCCCACGAGGTCCGACGGAACACGAACCACACCACGGCGACACAGAGCGCGACCAGCACGACCAGCCACCACATGTCGATCCGGTTGATCCGAGGCGTATTGCCACCGATCGAGTAGTTGATCTGGAACAGATAGCCCGTGGCGCTCGACGCGAGCAGGGTGAAGGCGATGCCGGTCACCACCTGATTCGCACGCAACCCGACCAGCAGTCCCGCCATCACGGCCCCGCATCCGAGGCCGACGAAGATGCCTGCGAGGAGGCCCACCCACGGCGACCCGGACGTCTCCGCGGCGACATAGCCGGCGAGCGCGCCCGACAACATCATCCCCTCGAGCCCCAGGTTGAGCACACCTGCACGCTCGGTCACCAGCGCACCCAACGCGACGAGCGCAACCGGTATGGCGAGGCGGATGGCGGCCTCGAGCGTCGAGAGTTGCAGCAGCACGTCCATCGTCGACCTACCGCCTCGCCGCGTAGCGTTCGGCCAGCGCATCACCGACGACCACGAACACCACGATCAGTGCTGTGATGACGCCGACGATCGATGCCGGGAGGTCGTAGATGCGCTGGCTGGACTCGAAGCCGATCGTCATGGCGGCGAGCCCGAGCCCGGCGACCAGCACGCCGATCGGGTGCAGCCTGCCGAGCAGGGCCACGATGATCGCCTCCCAGCCGAAGCCCACCGAGGAGTCGCCGTTCAGGCGGTTGGTGACGCCGGCGGTCTCGATGTAGCCGGCCAGACCGGCCAACGCCCCGGCGATCAGCGTCACCCACAAGATCATGCGACGGGCGGGTACCTCGTTGGCGTCGAGCGCCTCGCCGTTGTGGCCGAGCGCGGTGATGCGATAGCCCGACCGGTGCCTGGCGACCAGGACGGCGGCCAGGGCCGGGAGCGCCAGTGCGAACAGGAAACCGGCGTGCACGTTGAGCGAACCGAGGATCGGCAACGATGCGTTGCCCACCTCACGGCTGGCGGGAATGAACGAGTCGCTGTCGCGGATCCCGTCGCGGACAGCCCACTGCAGGACCGCGTCGCCGATGTAGGTGAGCATCAGGCTGGAGATCACGACGCTGGCGCCGAAGCGCACCGCCAGCACGCCCGACAGGATCCCCCACGCTCCACCGCCGACGATGCCGGCGAGGACACCGATCGGGATCAACAGCCCGGCAGGGAGATCCCGTATCCCATCGGCGGTGACGATCGCCATCGCCGTCACGGCACCGACCAGATACTGGCCCTCGCCGCCGATGGTGAACACCCGCGCCCGGTAGGCGATGGCGTAGCCCAACCCGATGATCACCAGTGGGGTGGCCGCGACGGCGGTGTTGCTGAAGCCCCGCGGTTCCGACACGACCCCCTCGACCACTGCCCGGTAGACCGAGAGCGGGTTGGCGCCCTCGAAGGCGATCACGAGGCTGCCGACGGCGAGGGCGGCCAACACTGCGGCCAGGGGGATGAGGAACCCGCTCGCACGTGAGGTGCGCTCGAGCACCCGTGCGATGGAGAAGGCGCTGCCACCGCTGGGCGGGACCTCGACGCCGATGGTGGTCATGTCGGCGTGCCGGCCCGCACTGCGGGATCGTGGTCCGGGTGTGTCGCGGTGCGGTCGTCGCCGAAGTGGGCGTCGGTCATGGCGAGTCCGATGGCATGGCGGTCGAACGGCGGGAGGAACGGACCGCGGGTCTCGCCGTCGGCGAGCACCACGATGCGGTCGGCGACCGCGAGCAGCTCGTCGAGCTCTGCGCCGACCCAGAGGACTGCGGCGCCGTCGGCGGCGCAGGCCGACAACCGCTCCGACACCGCATCGGCGGCGCCGGGGTCGAGGCCGCGGGTGGGGTAGCAGGCGAGCACGGCGCGGGGGGCACCGTCGAGCTCGCGGGCCAGGACCAGTTTCTGGGCGTTGCCGCCCGAGAGGCTCCCCGCGAGCTGTTGGGGGCCGCTCGTCCTGACGTCCCAGTTCTCGATGTCGGCGACGGCGCCGTCGCGGCGCACGCGACGACGCTTCCGCCAGAACGCGACCCGCCCGAGCTCGAGGTTGTCGGCGAGATCCATGGCCCGGACCAGTCCCCAGCGGTACCGGTCGCTCGGGATGTAGGCCAGCCCCATCGTCCGCCGCGCACGCGGATCGGCCGTCGGGACCGGTCGACCGTCGACGCTGACCTGGCCTGCGTCCGGGGCGACGCGCCCCGACACTGCGGCTTCGAGTTCGGACTGGCCGTTGCCGTCGACACCGGCGATGCCGACGATCTCGCCGGCGGCGACGTCGATGTCGGCCGCTCTCAGGCGTCCGATGGTGAGGCCGCTCAGGTTCAGCCGACCGGACACGGCGATGTCGGGACGGCTGCGCTGGGTGAAGCGTCCGGTGCTCTCCGAGCCGATCATCGCGGTTGCCAGGTCGGCTCGGGTGTTGTCCGCCACGGGGGCGTCGGTGATGACTTCGGTGCCTTCGCGCAGCACCGTGACCCGGGTGGCGCCGCCGAAGACCTCGGCGAGGCGGTGCGTGATGAAGGCCAGCGCCCGCCCCTCGGCGGCCAGGCCCCTGCACGTCTCGAGGAGTACGTCGGCCTCGGCATCGGTGAGCACCGCCGTCGGCTCGTCGAGCAGCAGCACGCGTGCCTCGCCGTCGAGCGCCCGGAGCAGTTCGAGACGCTGTTGTTCGCCGACCGACAACTGGCCTGCCGGCACGTCGTCGCGCACCGGGAGCCCATAGCGGTCGATGAGCGAGGCGAGGCGCCGGCCGGCGGCGTTGCGCCCGGGCAGCAGCCGCCCTTCGGGCCGGGCGAGCACCAGGTTCTCCGACGCGCTCAGCGTCGGGACCAGCGTGAAGTGCTGCTGCACCAGGCCGACGCCACGATTGCGCAGCGCCCGCGGGTCGAAGGTGTCGACCTGCGATCCGCAGACCTCGACCGTGCCCTCGTCGGGACGGTCGAGGCCGGCCAGGATGCGCACGAGGGTCGTCTTTCCGGCGCCGTTGGCGCCGAGGAGGGCGTGGATCTCACCCGCCCGAAGTGTCAGATCCACGCCCCCGAGCGCAACCGTCGACCCGAACCGTCGTGTGATGCCCGACAACACGGCCAGCTCTTCCCCACGGGGAGGCTCGGTCGCGGTGGGGTCATCGGGTTCGACGGTCCGGGTCACGGTGGTCATCTTGGCCTGTCGACCCGGCTCAGGCCGCTTCGCCGATGAAGGGAACCTCGAAGCTGCCGTCGATGATGGCGGCGAGGCGCTCTTCGTAGAGGGCCATCGTCTCGGCCGGGATCTCCCAGTTGGGGCTGATGGCCATGGAGAGGCCGCCGTCCTTCAGCAGGACCTCGTAGTACTGGGCCTCGGTGACACCGTTTGCGGCGTCTTCGACCATGAGGCCGAAGACCTGGTCGAGCTCCCACACGAACGACGACAACACGGAGTCTCCGACGTCGCTCATGTCGCCGACGTAGCCGGTGGCGACGCCACCTTCGTCGATGGCGGCCTCGATCTGGCCGAAGGTCGGTCCCTGGCCGCAGCCGATGAACATCGTGGCTCCATCGGCGGCCTGGCCGAGTGCGGCCTCCTTGGCGAGCTGCACGTCGATCCAGTCGCCGACGGCAACGAAGCTGCCGGTCGCATCCGGCAGGACTTCCTGGACGCCCAGCAGGAACGCCTCGTACATGGCGTAGCAGACAGGGATCTCGAAGCCGGCCGATCCGCCGACGCTGCCCGAACCCTGCACACCGGCGGCGAGGATGCCCGACAGGTACGAGGTCTCGTGGAACGGCTGGCTGTAGTCGCCGACGTTGCCGGCAACGTCACCGAAGCCGCCGGCGTACACGAAGATCGTGTCCGGGTAGTCGGCAGCAACCTTCTTCACGTCGTCGCCGTAGTTGAACGAGTGGGCGATGATCGGGTTGTAGCCGTCCTCGGCATAGGCACGCAGCGCGCGCTCGGCCTCGGCGCCGGGCGGCACGCTCTCCTGGAGGGCGAGATCGGAGATCACGCCTGCTTCGAGCAGCTCGTTGGCACCGTCGTAGGCAGCTTCGCCCCAGGATCCGTCGAACCAGACATCGCTGTAGATGACGGCCATCTTGGGGGCATCGCCATCAGCGGCCGGTGCGGCCTCTTCGTCGGAGGCGGCGTCTTCGGTGGCCTCCTCGGCCGGCTCTTCGGCTGCGTCGGTGTCGGTCTCCTCGGCCGGTGGATCGTCGGTGGCTTCGTCGTCGTCGCCACCGCACGCGGCGGCGATCAGCGCGAAGGACAAGATGATGGCGAGCAGCGACCAGAAGGGTCGCGTTCGCTTGGGGGTCGGTGTTCTGGTCATGGCCGGTCAGTCCATCGGGGTCCTGTTCCCGACGCAAGTCTTGGCGATGAAGGCGGTGTTGCCGATTCCTGTCGTGTATCTGACGCAGGCGCGTGGGTGAGAAGCGGCGCTATCGTCCCGCGGTTCTCGGTCGTGCCGAGACGACGAAGGGCCTACCGCACCGGAGTCCGCGAACGACTCGAACCTCTCGTTCGGACGCCAGCTCGGGGTCAGCGGCTGTCGCGGTAGACCGCCGGTGAGTCGGCGTACGGGACCACCATCGTCGCGGTGGCATCGGCGCCGATGTCGAGGGCCCAGATGTCGAACACCGGCTGGATCAACTCGTTGTCGCGCGGCAGCGCGTACAGGATCGTGTCGTCGTCGAGCCACTCGACCTGATCGTCCACGAACCGGGGCTCGTTCAACAGCTGCTCCTCGCCCGTCTCGAGGTCGTGCAGGATCAGGGCGAGCGGCGCATCGATCCGGGGGTCGGGCCGCTTGACGACGACGTAGCGCCCGCTGGGCGACACCGACGGACACCCGCCCTCGATGCCGAGTGGGGCAATCGTCGCGTCGCGCAGGTCGGCTCGCACGATCTCGATCGAGGGACCGGTGCCGTAGGTCAACAGCGCAGAGGTGGCTCCGGGCTCGAAGCTGACGCCCCACCAGTTGCCGTCGATGGCCCCGAAGCGTGGTTCGTCCGATGCCACCGAGAAGTGCTCCGCACGCATGCCGCGCGTTGTCGGTGTCGCGACGATGGTCTCGGTCGAGAACTCGCCGATGTCGAGATAGCTGTGGCCGGCGACGAAGCCGGTGAAGGCGAGCTGCGACCCGTCGGGCGTCACCCGGGCCCGGCTCGGCAGACCGCTGGGGCGCTGCCAGATCTCGGGGAACGTCTCGTCGTTCACCGACCGGACCGTTGCCGTCCCGGCAGGCACGAACATGCCGGCCGACTCGAGGCACAACAACACGCCCGCGGCGGCGTAGGCCCGTGCGCATTCGAGGTCGTAGGACCGGCGTGTGCCGTCGGAGCCGATCGCGCCGAGCGTGCCGTAGTCGTCGCCCGGGATGCGCGACACGAAGACGAGCTCGCCTACGTCGAACACGCCGCCGCCGACGGGCGCGGGTGAGACTCCGTTCGGCGTCGCCGTCGATGCGGCTCTCGCCGGTGTGGTGGTCGTCGGTGTCGTCGACCCGTCGCCCGGGGCGCCGCCGGAACTGGGTGGCGCGGTGAGCCGCCCCTGGAGGCCCGTCTCCGTGGCCGGCGCTGCGGCGTCGGCGGGCGGTTCGGCGACCATCGGCAGTTCGGCGACCATCGCCAGTTCCTCGAGCGCCGCCACCTCGCGTGACGCGAGCTCGGCGCTGCGGCGCTCCATCGCCAGGAACACGGCGCCGGTCCCAACGAGCAGTGCCAGCACGATGGTGGCGCCGATGATGGCCCAACGATGCTTCATCGAGCGTCCCGGTCCATGGCCGCGCGCAGCAGCGGACGCGCCGCGATCATGGCGGTGACCAGGCCGACGATTGCCACGGCCAACGCCGTATCCAGACCCCAGCGCAACCAGACGAACCCGAACGCCGCACTGGCGCAGAACCGGCCGACCGCCACGCCGAAGGTGACGCTCGCGATGCCCGTGCCGCGTGCCGCGGCGGGGGTGATCGCAGCAGCGGCTGCCGCGTAGATCCCATCGGTCATCGCGAAGTACCAGCCGTGCAGCATCAACACCACCAGGATCAGCGGCGTCGTCAACGAATCGGCCAGCGCGAGTACGAGGTAGGCACCGAGCAGGGGAATGTGAGCCGGCACCAGCAGCCGCACCCGACCGACTCGGTCGGCGAGACGACCCACCGGCATCGCCACCACGAGGTACGCCAGGGCAGAGCCGACGAACAGCAGCGGGAACATCGACGGATCGAGGTCGCCGGTGCGCCAGATCACCAGGTACAAGATGCCGTCGCTCACGGTGGCGCCACCGAGCAGTGCCCCGGCCGCGCTCAGGCGCCCGACCGCGCCGCGGGCCTCGAGATCCCGCAGACGCAGACGCGGGCCCGAGCCGGCTCCCTCGGCGCGGGCATCGGGGACACCGACCCAGAAAACCACCAGCCCGACGACCGCTGCGATGAGGCTGATCGTGAAGACCAGGGTGAAGTCGCCCGGCACCGCCCACAGCACGACGAATGCGAGCAGCGGGCCGAGCATCGCCCCCGCCGTGTCCAGGATCCGGTGTACGGCGAAGGCCGAGGCCATCGAGGCCCGGTCGGCGCTGTGCGCGATCAGCGCATCGCGCGGCGCCACCCGCAGGCCCTTGCCGATGCGGTCGCCGAACAACCACAGGATCGGCGCCGACGTCACCACGAGCCCGAGACGGGCTCCCGCCGACATGGCATAGCCGGCGAAGGCCACCGGCTTCGGCCGCCGCCAACGGTCCGCCAGCGCACCGCCGGCCAGCAAGAGCACCAGGGTGGCCGCGGCCAGAGCCCCGTCGAAGAACCCGAAGTCGGCGACGTCGAACCCGATGTGCAGCACCAGATAGAGCGGCAGGACCGCGGTGACCATCTCCGTCGAGATGTCGGTGAAGAAACTGGTCAGACCCAGCGCCGCCACAGCAGAGCGATCCGTGCCGCCCTTCTCGGCGGATGGTGGAGCATCCCGCTCTCCGTCGGTGATGGGCCCGGCGCTGCGGGTAGCCAGATACACACCTTCTTCATCGGCACCACCAGTGGCGGGGTGAGCACGAGGGCGGCGATTCCGGTCGATGACCGGAGCAGCGGTAGGGTCACCGTGGCTGCGTACCGACCCACCGCCGACCCGCTCAGCTCCCCCCGGACCGATCCGATTGATCCTCATGCGCGAGACCGATCGACCCGCGACGCGATGACCACCCCCCGACGCGATCGACCTGCCGCGGCGCCCGGTCGGCTCGGCACCTTCGGCGGAGTTTTCACCCCCAGCGTGTTGACCATCCTCGGGCTGGTTCTGTTCCTCCGGCTCGGCTACGTGACCGGCAACGTCGGTCTGGGTCAGATGCTGGCGATCCTCGCGCTGGCGACCTCGGTGACGGTCCTGACGACCATCTCCCTCGCTGCCATCGCCACCAACCTGCGGGTCGGTGGCGGTGGCGTGTACTTCCTCATCTCCCGTACGCTCGGCCCCGCATTCGGCGGCGCCATCGGCCTCGTGCTGTACCTGGCGATGTCGGTGTCCGTCGCGTTCTACACCATCGGTCTCGGGGAGGCCCTCGCGGCAGCCCTCGGGCTCGAGGACCCCTCGGCACCGCGAGTCATCGCCGCGATCACGATCGTGCTGCTCCTCGGGCTCGCCTGGCTCGGTGCCGACATCGCCACCCGGTTCCAGTACGTCGTGATGGTCGCCCTGGTCGTCGCGCTCGTCGCCTACTTCTTCGGGGTCGCCGACGACCTCCGATTCGGCCGTCTCTCCGAGAGCTTCTCCGCTCCCGAGGGCGGCGACACGTTCTGGGTCGCGTTCGCGCTGTTCTTCCCGGCGGTCACCGGCTTCACGCAGGGAGTCGCGATGTCGGGGGATCTCGCCACCCCGTCGAAGAGCATCAGCCGGGGCACCTTCGCCGCCATCGGCGTCTCGACGGTCGTCTATCTGCTGGTCATCGTCACCTTCGCCATGGCCGTACCCCTCGACGAACTCCGCGACGACACGTCCATCATGCGTTCGCTGGCACCGGCCCCCTGGCTGATCGACATCGGGGTCATCGCCGCCACCCTCTCCTCGGCGGTCGCGTCGATGATGGGCGCCCCTCGCACTCTCCAGCGCCTGGCCGCCGATCGCCTGGTGCGTCCGCTGGAGCCGTTCGCCGTCGGCGCCGGACCCGCCTCCAACCCGCGACGGGGCGCCGCACTCAGCGCCGCCATCGCACTGGGCACCGTGGCCATGGGTGACCTCGACGTCGTGGCGCCGGTCATCTCCATGTTCTTCCTCGCCAGCTACGGGATGATCAACTACGCCACCTACAGCGAGGCACGCGCGGGAAGCACCTCGTTCCGGCCGCGCTTCCGCTTCTTCGACTGGCGCCTCTCCCTGCTCGGCACGCTGAGCTGTCTGGGGGCGATCCTTGCCATCGACCCCCTCGCCGGCGCGCTGGCCGGCCTGGCTCTCTTCACGCTCGTCCGGTATCTGAACCGCACCGTCCATCAGGTGCGATGGGCCGACAGCACCCGCGGTTTCCACGCCTCGGAGGTGCGCAGCCACCTGGCGCAGATGGGCCCCCACGGCGACCCGGGCCGCGACTGGCGGCCCTGCACCGTTGCCTTCGCCCCCCGGGATCCCGACCGGCGGGCCCGGCTGGCCACCGTCGCCACCTGGTTCGAGGGCAACGCCGGGTTCACCACCGTGGCCCGCATCGTGGCGGGTCGCGGGCCGATGGTGCGCAAGAGAGCGGCGCGAGTCGAGCTCGAGCTCCAGCGGGAACTCGCCGCCCGTCCGGCCACCGCCTACGGGCGGGTCATCGTCGGCGAGACCCGCGAAGATGGCGTCGCCGCGATGCTCCAGGCGCACGGGATCGGGGCACTGCGGCCCAACCTCGCGCTGTTCAGCTGGTACCACGCCGACGACCCGGCCCGTCCCAACGCGGCCACGACCGCGGCGATGGTGCAGACGGCCATCCGTTTCGGGTGCAGTGTGGGCATCGCGCACACGCCCGACGGGGCGTGGGAGCGCCTCCCCAGTGCCGGCGGCGGACGCATCGCGGTGTGGTGGCCCGACGACCGGACCGGTCAGCTGCTGACGTTGCTCGCATGGATGTGCACCCGCACCCGGGCGTGGAACGCGACGATCGAGATCTGGGTGTCCTGCGAGGGCTGCTCGTCGCCGGAGGAGGCCGACGCCATGCGGGATCGTGTCGCGGCGCTGATCGACGACGCCAGGATCCCCGCCGTCGTCGCCGGTGCTGCAGCGCCGTCGGAGTTCGCCGCCACCGTCGCCGGAGCGCACCTCGTGATCGCTCCGTTGCGGTTGCGTCATGGCGATGTGCTGGGACCCGACCAGGTCGGGATCGACGAGCTGGTGTCGGCCATCGATGGTGTGGCCGTGTTCGCCCATGCCGCATCGTCGGTCGCGCTCGACGTGCAGCCCGACGATGCCGATGCAGCCGCGCTGGCCGCCGCCCACGACCGGGCAACCGAATTGTCGGCGCGTGCCGAAGAGCTCAGCGACCGGGCGGGAAAGCTGCTCGTGCGGGCCGAGATCGCCCGCCTCGAGCATGCCAATGCGGGCAACGGGTCGGCGCGCCTGGTGGCCGAAGCCGAGGAGGCTGCCCACAGGGCCCAGCGCATCTACCTCGATGCGCGGACCCGTGCCGAGGAGGCGTGGCGGGTCGTGCACGAGATCGACCCCACCGCCGCGACCGACGAGGTCGACCCCCAACTCTGGGTCCGCAGCGATCGTCGGTGATCCGCTTGCGCCATCGTGTCCGGTGGTCGAATCCGCCGCCGGCGCCCGAGCCCTGTTCGGCCCGACCCTGCACCGAGGTTGTTCGGCGGTCTCTGCCTCGGGTCACCGTGCGGTCACGAGCGGGAAACACTGCCGAAACGGACGATTCGTAGGTTGGCCCGATGGTCAGACCACAACTCTCCGTCGAGGTCGCCGCAGCTGCGGCCGCAGGCGACGATGCCCCCATCCACCAGCTCCCTGCGAGCCCCGACACCTGCTTCTGGGGCTACTTCGACCGCGACCAACCGCCGGTCCTCGAGATCGCCTCGGGCGACATCGTCGAGATCGAGGCGGTGACCCACCACGCAGGCGACGCCCCGGACCTGTTGATGGACGACGGCATCCGGGCCATCTGGGACGGGATCGCCGAGGAGACCCGCAACCCCGGCGTGCACATCATGACCGGACCCGTCGCGGTCGCCGGTGCCGAGCCCGGCGACACCCTCGTCGTGCGGATCCTCGACATGGCGCCCCGCCTGCCGCACGGCTCGAACTGCGCAGCCAACTGGGGGCTGCTGTACGACACCTTCGGCAAGGAGCGCATCACCATCTACGAGCTCGCCGGCGATGCGTCGGCCGGCTTCACCGCGACAGCCGAGCCCCGCTTCGGCTTCGACTTCACCGCGCGTCCGCTCTACGACCTTCCCGGTGTCGTCACCCCTCCCGATGCCGAGGCACGCAAGCCCTTCTCGGTTCCGGTGCAGGTGCCGGTGCGCCCGCACTTCGGCGTGATGGGTGTGGCACCTCCCGAGGCCGGGCGCCTCAACAGCATCCCGCCCGGTGTGTGGGGCGGCAACGTCGACAACTGGCGCCTCGGGCCGGGTGCGGTGATGTGTTACCCGGTGTTCGCCGAGGGCGCCGGCCTCTATGTGGGCGATCCCCACTTCGCGCAGGGCGACGGCGAGATCTGTGGCACGGCCATCGAGGCCTCGCTGAATGCGCGCATCCAGGTGTCGGTGGTGAAGGACCTCACGGTCAGCGCGCCGGTGATGCAGCACGGCGACCAGTGGATCACCCACGGCTTCGGTGACGACCTCGACGCGGCGATGCGCATGGCCGCCGAGCAGATGCTGTGGCTGCTCACCGACCGCATGGGTCTCGACGTCGACGATGCGTACTCGCTGTGCTCGGTGGCCGTGGACTTCGGCGTCACCCAGGTGGTCGACACGGTGATCGGCGCCCACGCCATACTCGACCGCTCGATCTTCATCTGAGCTGCGTGCATCCGAGCTGACGTCGGCCGGCCGGTTGGGCTGCGTCCGGCGATCAGAGCGTCAGGACGTCCGGGCGTCCGAGCCAGCGGGAGCTCGGACGCCCGGGCGACGGGCGGCGCCGTACTCCACCGCGGCCGGCTCGCCGCAGGCGCAGCGGACGAGCGCGACCGGGCCCGTGGAGGAGCTGGCGAGGGCCACGAGCCGGCCGTACCCGACGATGGAGCGGCGCTGACAACGGGGACACTCGACGAGGAACATGAGCCCATGGTCCTCATCAGCGACCATCAGGACAAGCGAATTGTTCTTGTGTAAACCATGTAGTGATGCTTAGGTATCGGGGTGGACGTCACCATCCCCCAGCTGCGGATGCTCATGGCGGTCGCCGACAACGGCACCATCGCCGCTGCTGCAGCGGCACTGGGCTACACGCCCTCGGCTGTCTCCCAACAGATGACCGGTCTGTCGCAGGTGGTCGGCTCACCGGTGCTCGAGCGTGTCGGGCGCAACGTACGGATCACCGATGTGGGTCGCACCCTCGTCGAACGGGCGGGCGCGATCCTGGCCGAGCTCGAGGCCGCCCAGAGCGCCGTCGAGCAGTTGCGATCCGACGTCGCCGGGCTGGTGCGGATCGGCTACGTCGAATCGATGACCGCCTCGATCATCGTGCCGCTCGTCTGCGCGCTGGCTGAGCGCCATCCCGAACTGGCGCTGCAGACCTTCGAGCAGGGCCCCGACGTCGGCCCCGTCGAGGTGCACGCGGGTCGGCTCGACGTCGCAGTGCTGATCGACGACGGCACGACCCCGATCGTCGAATCGGATTCGTTGCGGATCGAGCCCGTGCTCATCGAGCACATGCGCCTGGTCGTGCCCGCCGATTCGGCGATCGCCGGCCCCCGAGTCGATCTCGCGGAGCTCGCCGACGTGGGGTTCGTGTCGAGCTCGTCGACGCTGTTGTGCGGCCGCCTGGCGGCCGAGGCCTGCCGACGCGCCGGCTTCGAGCCCCGGGTCGACCACCATGTGGATCTCTACCCCACGACACTGCAGCTGGTGGCCGCAGGCGTCGGCGTCGCGTTGGTGCCGGATCTCGCCATCGGGACCACGTGCCCTCCCGGCATCCGGGTGATCGAGCCCGTCGAGGCGGTGACGCGCCGCGTGTCGATGGTCTGGCGGACGTCGAGCCGTGATCGACCGGCGGTAGCAGCCGTACTCGACGAGATGCGCCGGCTGTTCGCCTCACGTAGCCAGCCCGTCTCCTGCTGATCCGTCGGGCCAGCCAACCAGCCAGGGCCAACGGTTCTGGCGCCGAAAATGGTTGCCAGAGCGACGAGTTTCGGCGCCGGTTGGGTTGGCCATTGGTTCTGGCGCCGAAAATGGTTGCCAGAGCGACGAGTTTCGGCGCCGGTCGCTTGGCCAGATGGTTCTGGCGCCGAAAACTGTTGCCAGGGCGACGTGTTTCGGCGCCCGTCGCTTGGCTCGCCCGTTCCTCAGGCGCCCTCCCATGGGGCGGGGGGCGAGTAGCGGATGCTGCCGTGCGCGGCGCTGATCTCGCGGACGGAGGTGTCGGTTGCGCCCTCGGGGCGCACGAGTCGCCAGGTGAGAGCGCGGTCGTCGAAGTCGAGCTCGACGAGACCGATCTGGCGGACTCCGCCGTAGGGATCGACGGGTCCGCCCGGGGCGATGAACGCCGAGGTCGGGCACCAGAGATAGGTGGTCGACCCCTCGATGCGGGCCCGGAAGTCGTGCAGATGCCCCGTCGAGACGAGGGCGACGTCGTGGGCCGCGACCAGCTCGAGCATTCGGTCGCGGCCGCGAGCCGGCATGGCCATCGACGTCGGCGGATCATCGAGCCCGTCGATGAAGACGGGCTTGTGACCGAACATCGCGATACGGCGGCCGCCGGCACCGGCGAGCTGTTCGACGAGCCAGGCATCGTGCTCTGCCTCGATGGCCACCAGGCCGCTGCCCATGACGATGCTGTTGTACCCGATGAGCCGCCAGCCCTCGACGTCGGTGACGAAGCGGTCGTGGCCCCAGGTGGATACGAAGGCCGCAACGCGATCGGCGGTGACGGGCTGGTCCTGCCAGGGATCCGGCGGGCCGTCGCCGATGTCGTGGTTGCCGGGCACGACCAGCCAGGGGGCGGGGAGTTCGTCGAAGCAGGAACGGGCGAAGGCACGGGTGTCGGCTTCATCGGGATCGTCGACGACGATGTCACCGGTGCTGATGATCAGATCGCTGCCGTTGTCGGCGATGTGTCGACACGTCGCCTCCCAATTGGTTCGGGCGAACCCGTGGCGCGCCGAGAGGTGGTTGTCGGAGATCTGGGTGACACGGAACGGCATGGAGCCGGTTGTACATCATCGGCGCCGGGTCGCCGGGCGTCGTCGACAAGGGTTCACCGAGTCTTCGCCCGGTGGACCGCCGAACGCTCCATGGCAGTTCCGGATCCGGCGAACCGCACCCATCTGCTCGGCTCCGTGCCCGGCAGCCTCCTGGGCCCTCATGGCGATGGGCGGCCGGAGGCCGGCCACCCATCGCCGTTGGCCGTCAGCCGGAGGCGGTCTGGATCTGGAGGAACTTCACCGAGAAGCCGTCCCAGTGCAGATCCCGCAGGTACGTGCAGTCCGGGCGGGGGCCGACCGTCCATGTGAAGGTGTTCGGGCCGGTCCGCAGCTGGGCAGGGTCGAGCTCGTAGCGAAAGCTCTTCCAGTCGGTGCTCAGGCAGTCCTCGAGGTCGTACTCATAGGGAGCGACCTCTACCTCGGGACCACCGTTGATGCTCAACAGCACCTGGCCGCGTTTGGGCTGGTGGATCTGGCCGAACAACACGGGGTCGGGACCGATGTCGTCGAGGTCGATCGTCACCGTCTGGCTGTCGCCGATCGGACGATGGCCGTTGCGCTGGAGGTACACGAAGTCGTCGGCTTCGTGGACGTCGTAGCGCCCGACGACCGGGCCATCGAAGCGGATGTCGTCCCAGTGGAACGTGTAGGTGTCGAGGTTGCCGTCCTTGGTCGGGTTGTAGGCGTGGGTCTTGAACAAGACGAGTCCTCGGTCGAAGGGGAGCCCACCGGGTACGTCGACGGCCCACTCGTCGAAGGAACCGTCGGGGGTCTCGATGCCCCACACGACGCGGTCGTCCTCGAGGCGGACCCGCATCGTGCGGCGGACCCGTCGGTCGTCGAGGCCCGGGTCGTCGGGGTGGAGGTCCCGCCACCAGGCGAAGTCCCACTGACCCCACTCGGTCTCGTCGGCCAGCCAGCCGCCGGGGGCGGTCGCGCCCGTCCCGACCTTGATGGTCCGGACGTTGCGACGGAAGTCCAGCACGATGCGGTCGTGGGGGTACCGCTCGCTGATCGGTGCGTCGTCGGGACCTGCTGCGACCCTGAGCTCGTCGCGAGGCACGATCATGACTTCCCACCAGCTCCGGTTGCCGTGGTCGTCGTTGATGTTCACGTCGAACTCGAGCGTGCCGCCGTCGGCGAAGTCGAACTCCTGACGCGGCCAGAACGACGTCACCGAATATCCCTCGACGTCGCCCATCGACGACATCATGTGGCCGTGGCAGATGAAGAAGCTGGGGTCCGGATTCGAGCCGTTCGAATCCTGGGTGGTCTGGATCAGGCGCTGCGGCAACGGCGAGATCGCAGGATCGGGACCCGTGCAGTCCTCGGCGTGGTCGGCCAGGAACGGCGTGTAGGCCTTGGTGAAGTGGTCCTGGGGGTGGCTGCGGTGGGTGGCGACGTAGTCGAAGGTCCGGGGGAGGAGGTCCTGGGACGGAGCGCTGGGATGGCCGTCGAAAGTCTCCTCGAAGGCCCACACGCCGCCGGGCTCGGGCTCGGGGCTCGGTTCGGGCTCGGGCGTCGGTTCGGGCTGGGGGCTCGGCTCGGGCTCGGGGCTCGGCTCGGGTTCTGGTTCGGGTGTCGGTTCGGGTGCGGGGCCCGCGTCGAAGGTGATGCGAATGTCATCGACGTGGATCGCAGCAGGGTTCGTGCCACTGGCGTCCTGCCACCAGATGCCGCCGAGCGTGGTCGGGTCCCCGAGATCGGCGAGCGGGATCGCTGCAGTCGTCCACTGACCCCCGGGAGCCGTCATGGTGACAGCCGGTCCTGCCGGCTGGAACGTCTCGTTCATCGCGACGATGCGCAGCGTCGCCGACGTGTTCTCGCCACCGTGGACCGAGAACCGCAGCGTGCCTCCCGACGGCACCACCACAGGAGCGTCGGTACCGAGCGACAGCGCGCCCCAGGGCGTCAGGTCGGCGCGGATCGAGGTCGTGCCCTGAGCCACGATCTGGGTCGAGGCCAGGTCGGTCGGTGACCAGGACCAGTCGGCGAAGCCATCGCCGAGGGCATCGTCGTACAGGACCACCTCGTCGAGCTGGGCATGGGCGGTCGGCGTCGCCGCCATCGCGACGAGGAACGCTCCGGCGAGGCAAACCGCCAGAACGAGTCGGACTCGGGCCGCCGGTCGATGGCGCCCGGTGGAACGGGTTGGGGCAGACGTAACGGAGTGCATACGCCGACGGTACGAACCGTGTCGGGGCCGTACCGGGCGTCAACCGGGCGCTGACCGGGCATCGACCGGGCATCGCGAGCGCGGCCACCGGGCCCGCCGGGGACGCGCCATGGGATAATGGATCCGTGACGCTGTTCACCGGCGAGAACGACGTCTACACAGTGGACGACTTCGTGGCCAGAGGGCGCTCGGGCGACGTCTTCCGTGCGGTCGCGTCGGATGGGTCGGTCGTGGCGGTCAAGGTCCACGATCGCCCCGACGGCGCAACGCTCGAAGCCGCACGCCTGGCCGAGGTCCGGCATCGGAACATCGTGCGCCTCGTCGATGCCGGAACGACCGACCAGCGCTGCTGGTTGGCCACCCGATGGGTCA
>JBKAGO010000039.1:0-140690 GCA_046290435.1 Acidimicrobiales bacterium | reverse complement strand
GCCCCCGTCACCGTCGGCACCCCCGACACGCAACCCCCCACCCTGCCCACCAACCTGCAAGCCGCCGTCAACGGATCCGACGTCACCCTCACCTGGAACCCCTCCACCGACCCCAGCGGCATCAACGGCTACGCCGTCTTCCGCAACGGCGCCTACATCGGCTGGGCCTCCACCCCCACCTACACCGACACCGGCCTCCCCAACGGCACCTACACCTACTCACTCCGAGCCTTCGACACCATCGGCAACCGCACCGCCCGCGTCGAGTTCGCCCCCGTGACCATCGGCTGAGGCCGGGCCCGAACCGACGACGAGGACTCGCCCGACCAGGCCACGAATCAGGGCCGATCGGCGGGCTTCGATGCCGTCGGCGCACGACGTGTAGCCTCGCCGCCCATGAAGCCCATCGTGCTCGTCCACGGTGCATGGCACGGGGCCTGGTGCTGGGAGTCGGTGCAGACCGGCCTCCGGGATCGAGGCATCGAGTCCATTGCAGTCCACCTGCCCTTCACGGGCCTCGCCGACGACGCGGCCACACTCGCCGGCGAGCTCGACCTGCTCACACGGGCCGGCTCACCGCCTGCGGTGCTGATGGGGCACTCCTATGGCGGGATGGTGATCTCCGAAGCCACCGCCGGGCGGACCGACGTGGACCATCTGGTGTACCTCTGCGCCCTCATGCTGCGGGCCGGGCAGACCACCGCCGAGGGCGGCGAGGGGCTCGACACCGCGCTGGCCGGCAACATCGAGGTCGCCGAGGACCTCCTGTCGACCATCGCACCCGGCGCTGCGACCGCCGCCTTCTACGGCGACGCAGATCCCGATGCCGCAGCGGCGGCCGAAGCCCGGCTCCGGCCGTTCCCGATCACCTCGCTCGGCACCGTCACCGGCGAGCCCTGGCGTGAGGTGTCCAGCACCTATGTGGTCTGCACCCAGGACCGTGCCATCCATCCCGACCACCAGCGGTACATGGCCCGATCGGCCGCACACGTGGTCGAGTGGCCCACCGACCACTCGCCGTTCATGACCCGCCCGGAGCTGGTGACCGACCTGCTGATCGAGCTGGCCACGACCTGAACACCGCCCACCGGCGGTGACCCGGGCCCTCAGCACGCCGGAGGTCAGCGCACCGGAGGTTCGCCCACTGCCCCCGGCGTCCACGACGCCACCTCGGAAGCCATCGGCGTCGAGGGCGGTCCATCGACCCACGGCCAGATCTCCTCGGCTATGCGCCGCCAGTCGCCGGTCGCGTTGAGCTGCCCGAAGATCGCATAGAGCCCCAGGTTGATGCGCTGGATGATCACGAAGTCGCTGGGCACATTGGCGGCCTTGCGGATCTCGGCGTAAGGGCCGGTGGGCTCGAACATGTGCCGGACCGTCGCCGAGGCGTACTCCGAGGTGATCGTGTACGGGCCCGGCTCGCGCACGAACTCGTAGAAGTGGCTGAAGTACTCGACGACCAGATCGTCGTCGAATGGCGCGTCGCGCTTGAGCAGACCCAGGTCCTCGATGGTCTGTCGGAACTCCGCCTTGTCGGGATGCAGGACGATGCTGTTGAGCATCCGCTGGAAGCCGGCGAGGCTCTCGGGGCTGAACGACTTGACCAGGCCGAAGTCGAGAAACGTCACCTGCCCACCCGGGCGGAACAGGTAGTTGCCCGGGTGAGGGTCACCGTTGAACGCACCCAGCCGGTAGATGCTGCCGAACGCGAACCGATAGATGGTCTCGGCAGCGAGGTTGCGCTCGTCCTGGGACCAGGTGATCACATCGTCGAAACGGGCACCGACCGCGAGCTCGGTGGTGAGCACCCGACGTGTGGAGAGCTCGGGCACGACATCGGGGATGTGGATGAACGGGTGACCGGCGAAGTAGGCGGCGAAGCGCTGCTGGTTGCGGGCCTCGTGTTCGTAGTCGAGCTCCTCGGTGAGACGCTCCTTCAGCTCGGCCACGACCGGCTCGGGCTCCAGACCCGGGAACAACACGGCGAGGCCCCGGAACACGACATCGGCGGTGGCCAGATCGCTGCCGATGGCGCGGTCGACGCCGGGGTACTGCACCTTCACCGCGACCGCTCGCCCGTCGGGGGTGATCGCCCGATGGACCTGACCGATGGACGCCGCAGCGATGGGGTCCGGATCCCATTCGAGGAAGAGCTGACCAGGCGGTGCCCCGAGCTCGGCCGTGAGGACCGATTCGACGAGCGCACGCGACATGGGCGGGGCGTCCTGTTGGAGCTGCGCCAACGACGCCCGCACGTTCTCGGGCATGCCCTGATCGAGGTAGCTGGCCATCTGGCCCACCTTCATCAGCGCGCCCTTCATGTCGCCCAGCAGCGCAACCGCCTGCTCGGTCGTCTCGATCTGATAGCGGCGATCGAGATGCTCGCGCCGTTCGGCAGACGCGAACACCTTCCGGGCCCGATGCACCGCGTACCCGGCGCCCGCCCGCCCTCCGAATTGCGCCAACTTGCGCGTGCGTTCCACGGTGCCCAGGTGACGCACGGGGAGGTCACGTCGCACCACGCGACGCCACAACGCCACCGCTACGGCAACCGATGTCAGGCCCGCCGCGACCAGGGCCGGGCGCGGCCTTCGACTCATGCGTGCGGGAGAGATCAGCCGACCTCCCGCAGCTCTCGCTTGAGATCCTTGATCTCGTCGCGCAGGCGGGCGGCGTACTCGAACTTCAGATCGGCCGACGCCTCGGCCATCTCCTCTTCGAGGGTCGAGATCAACCGGGCCAACTCGTCACCAGGCAGCTCTGCCAGGTTCTCGACCAGACGGCGCTGCGCATCGTGGCTGCGCGAGCGGGTACCCGCTCCCGGCACCGGTGCCCGGTCCGCAGCCGGGCGGATCATGGCCAGGATGTCGGTGACCGCCTTGCGGATGGTCTGGGGGTCGATCCCGTGCTCTTCGTTGTAGGCAAGCTGCAGCTGCCGACGGCGGTTGGTCTCCGAGATCGCCCGCTGCATCGAGTCGGTCACCTGATCGGCATACATGACCACCTGGCCGGCCACGTTGCGCGCCGCACGGCCGATGGTCTGGATGAGCGATGTCTCGCTGCGCAGGAAACCCTCCTTGTCGGCATCGAGGATGCACACCAACGAGACCTCGGGGAGGTCGAGACCCTCCCGCAACAGGTTGATGCCCACCAAGACGTCGAACTCCCCGAGGCGCAGATCGCGCAGGATCTCGATCCGTTGGATGGTGTCGACCTCGCTGTGGAGGTACCGGACCCGGATGCCGAGCTCGAGGAGGTAGTCGGTCAGGTCCTCGGACATCTTCTTGGTCAGGGTGGTGACCAGGACCCGCTCGTCGCGCTCGGCCCGCTCCCGGATGAGTTCGAGGATGTCGTCGATCTGGCCCTTGGTGGGCTTGACGATGACCTGGGGGTCCACGAGCCCGGTGGGGCGGATGATCTGCTCGACCACCTGGTCGGAGACCTCGAGCTCGTACTTGCCCGGCGTCGCCGACAAGAACACGACCTGGTTGAGGCGTTCCATGATCTCCTCGAAACGCAATGGTCGATTGTCGGCCGCCGACGGCAGGCGGAAACCGTGCTCGACCAGCGTGGCCTTGCGGCTGCGGTCGCCCTCGTACTGGCCGTGGAGCTGCGGAACTGCAACGTGGGATTCGTCGATGACGCAGAGGAAGTCCCGAGGGAAGTAGTCGATCAGCGTGAAGGGCGCCTCGCCGTAGGTGCGGCCGTCGATGTGCATGGAGTAGTTCTCGATGCCGTTGCAGAAACCGACCTCGGCCATCATCTCCAGGTCGTACTCGGTGCGCATCCGCAGACGCTGCGCTTCCAGCAGCTTGCCCTCGGCCTGGAAGGTGGCGAGCCGCTCCTGGAGTTCGGCCTCGATGCCGGTGATGGCCCGCTGCATCCGCTGTTCGCCCGTCGCGTAGTGCGTGGCCGGGAAGACCACCAGCTCGTCGAGGCTGTCGATCCGTTCGCCGGTGAGAGGGTCGATGACGGTGATGGCCTCGATCTCGTCGCCGAACAACTCGATGCGCACGACGTTCTCCTCGTACGCGGGATGCAGCTCGATGCTGTCGCCGCGCACGCGGAAGTTGCCCCGCACGAGGTTCATGTCGTTGCGGTCGTACTGCATGTCGACGAGTCGCCGCAGGATCTGGCGTTGATCGTGCTCCTCACCGGTACGCACGACCAGCAGCTGCGTCTCGTACTCCTCGGGCGAACCCAGGCCGTAGATGCAGCTGACCGAGGCGACGATGATGGTGTCGCGCCGGGTCAGCAGCGCAGACGTCGACGCATGACGGAGGCGGTCGATCTCGTCGTTGACCGACGAGTCCTTCTCGATGTAGGTGTCGCTCGAGGGCATGTAGGCCTCGGGCTGGTAGTAGTCGTAGTAGCTCACGAAGTACTCGACACGGTTGTTCGGGAAGAACTCCCGCAGCTCGTTGGCGAGCTGTGCTGCCAGCGACTTGTTCGGGGCGATCACGAGCGTCGGGCGCTGCACCTGTTCGATGGTCCAGGCGATGGTGGCGCTCTTGCCCGAACCGGTGATGCCGAGCAGGGTCTGGAACCGGTTGCCGCGCTCGATGCCGGCGGACAGTGCCGCGATGGCGGCCGGCTGATCGCCCGCGGGCTCGAACTCGGCCTTCATCTCGAAGGGCACACCATCGGATCGCTCCACCATCGCGACGACGCTACTCCGACGCGGTGACAGTGCCATCGGGGCCGACCCGATCGCACATCCACTGCCAGCAGTCATCGAGCTGGGACTCGAGCGCCGCGAGGTCGCCGCTGTTGTCGATCACCAGGTCCGCGACCGCAGCGCGCTGCTCGCGTGTGGCCTGGGCGGCGATGCGGGCATGGGCATCGGCCGGATCGAAACCACGGTGCTCGACCAGGCGGGCCACGGCGACATCGGGCTCGCAGTCGACGACGATGATGCCGGCGAGGTCGGCCCACTCCTTCTGGCCCAGCGACCCATCGGGTCGCACCAGCAGCGGGATGTCGAGCACGACGGGCGCCTCGGAGTCGGCCAGTGCAGCCCGTCGGGCCTTCATCTCCGCACCGACCGCCGGGTGCACGATGGCGTTGAGCGCAGCCAGGGCGTCGGGATCGGCGAACACGCGATCGGCCACCGCCTGGCGGTCGAGGGTGCCGTCACCTGCGACGATGTCGGCCCCGAAATGCTCCACCATCGCGTCGAACACCGCACCGCCGGGCTCCTGCAGCTCTCGCACGACCTGGTCGGCATCGATGAGATGCGCCCCTCGTGCCACCAGGCCCGCCGCCACCGTCGACTTGCCGCTCCCGATCCCACCGGTCAGTCCGAATTCACGCACCCGAACACGTTAGGCGCTCCGGACCAGGCACTTCGCACCCAGCCCGACCTCTGCGGCCAGGTCACATTCCTCAGATGCGCATAGGTCGTTCGCCCTGGGAAACCTCATGTCACCCCAGCGCGCGCCGATGGACAGGCACACCCTGACCGGGTACCACCCGATCGAGCTTTCTGCCGCCCCAGGACGCCTCGGTCATCGACGACGAGCACAGGACACTTCGATGGGAATTCGATTGCTGCTGGCTGATGACCACCGCATGGTCCGCGAGGGCATCAAACGAGGCCTGCTGGACCATGGTTTCGATGTCGTCGGCGAATCGGTCGACGGCGACGAGGTCGTCCGTATGGCCAAGGAGCTGATGCCCGACATCGCACTCGTATCGACCAATCTGCCTGGTCAGAGCGGCATCGACGCCTGCCGACAGATCCAGTCGGCGGTGCCTCGGACGAGGGTGGTGTTGCTCGCTCCCCACGCCGACGTCGAGTCGTTCAGCCATGCGATGCAGGCGGGCGCCAACGGCTACCTGGTCAAGGCGAATGCGCTGTCGGAGCTCGCAACGGCGCTGCGCCTGTGCGCTGCGGGCGAGACGGTGATCGCTCCGCAGATGAAGTCGGTCATGTTGGGCGAGGCCCAGCGCAACCGGGAACGGGCGGCGGCCCCGGTCGGAAGCCATGCGACGGCCACCAAGGCCCGTGGCCTCATCACCAAGCGTGAAGAAGAAGTCCTCCAGCTCATCGCAGACGGATGCTCGACCCCCGAAGTGGCGAGCGAGCTCTACATCAGCCAGAAGACCGTCAAGAACCACCTCGCCTCGATCTACCAGAAGCTCGACGCACGAGATCGCACCCAGGCCGTGCTGACCGCCGTCCGCCTGGGCATCGTCAGCCTGAACTGACGCCTCGGCCCGCGGGGACCACACCCTCCCCCTGGGCGCACGCAGATCAACACGAAGGAGCCGGGCCCATCGGACCCGGCTCCTTTGCCGTTTTCGTTCGTCGCTTTCGGTCGCTGACCGAACCCCGGGGGTCGTCACCGACCGACCGGGGTTGCGATACGTGCGCTACTCGACCGGCGTCTCGCTGGGAGTGCCGTCTTCTTCGTAGTAGGCGGCCCAGGCTTCTTCGGCCTGCGCTGCGGTCTCGGGATCGAGATCGACGGCGGTGCCGATGTAGTTGCCCTCGTCGTCGTAGTTCTGCTCGCCGAAGTGCTCCTGGTACTCGGCGGCGACCACGCCACCTTCGGCGGCCTGCTTGATCGACAGGCTGATCCGACGGCGCTGGAGGTCGATGTCGATGATCTTGACCCACAGCTCTTCGCCGGGGGTGACGACCTGCTCGGGCAGCTCGACGTGGTGTGCCGACATCTCCGAGATGTGCACCAGGCCCTCGATGCTCTCGCCGACCTGCACGAACGCGCCGAACGGCACGAGCTTGGTGACCCGGCCGTAGACGAGCTCGCCCACGCGGTGACCGCCGGCGAACTCCTGCCAGGGGTCCTGCTGGGTGGCCTTGAGCGACAGGCTGATGCGCTCGCGGTCGAGATCGACCTCGAGGACCTCGATGTCGATCTCGTCGCCGACCGAGACGACCGACGAGGGATGGTCGACGTGCTTCCAGGACAGCTCGGAGACGTGCACGAGTCCGTCCATGCCGCCGAGATCGACGAAGGCACCGAAGTTGACCACCGACGAAACAACGCCACGGCGGCGCTCGCCCGGCTTGAGGTTGTCGAGGAACTCCTCGCGCTGTTCCTTCTGGGTCTCCTCCAGCCAAGCCCGGCGCGACAACACCACGTTGTTGCGGTTCTTGTCGAGCTCGATGATCTTGGCCTCGAGCTCCTGGCCGACGTAGGGCTGGAGATCGCGGACCCGGCGCAGCTCGACGAGGGAGGCGGGCAGGAAGCCGCGCAGTCCGATGTCGACGATGAGGCCGCCCTTGACGACCTCGATCACGGGGCCCTTGACGACACCCTCTTCTTCCTTGATCTTCTCGATGTTGCCCCAGGCGCGCTCGTACTGGGCGCGCTTCTTGGACAGGATGAGGCGACCATCCTTGTCCTCTTTGGTGAGGACGAGGGCCTCGAGCTTCTCGCCGAGGCTGACGACCTCGGAGGGATCGACGTCGTTGCGGATCGACAGCTCACGGCTGGGGATGACGCCTTCGGCCTTGTAGCCGATGTCGAGCAGGACTTCGTCGCGGTCGACCTTGACCACCTTGCCCTCGACGAGCTGGCCGTCTTCGACCGACACCATGGTGGCGGCGTAGGCGTCGTCGAGCGATTGTCCGTCGAGATCGTCGAAGGCGATCTGGCGGGGCACATAGCCCTCGAGCTCGGTGATGGGGTCGGTAGCGGTGTCGGACACGGATGACTTCTTCGGTTCGGGAATGGGCTGAGACGGCGCGGCCGCCGCCGCGCGACAGTCGCGCGGTTCTGTGAGGCTAGCAGCGGCCGTTTGCGCGCTCCACGCGCGATTTTCAGCCGGATCCATCGCCTCCGTCGCGCCCTCCCGGCCGGCGGGCCACCAGGAGGAACTCCGGTTCGAGCAGCGACGGCGGCCGCGGCGCGTACCGGCCCGGCGTCACCGACCACAGGGCTTCGACGTCGAGACCGGCCAGGCGGGCCATGAGGCGCAGTTCGCGGGGCGTGAAGCAGCTGGTCCACAGATCGTGATCGATGACCGTCCCCGTCTCGCTGCGCAGTTCGGTGACCTCGTGGTTGACGCCGTGGTCGGCGTCGAAATCGGCCGGCTCATCGAGCGCCCGGACCTGGTAGTACGACGAGAACGCGCTGAGCGCAACCGCTCCCCCACCGCGCACGGCGCGGGCCATGCCGTCGAGGATCTCACCGTCGGGATCGATCGCGGGCACCGCAGGACCGGGCATGGCGGCCAGACCGAATGCGCCCTGACACAGCGAGATCGCGGCGTCGAAGTCGGCGTCGAAGGCCATCGCCCGCGCATCGAGACGCTCGAAGGTGGCACCGGCCGGGGCGTCTGTTCGTGCGAGATCGACGAATCGGCGGCTGATGTCGACGCCGTGGACCGCGATCCCCCGACGGGCCAACGCATGGGCGTGGCGCCCGGGCCCGCAGCCGACGTCGAGGACCCGCATGCCGGGCTCGAGCCCGAGGACATCGGCGAGGAAGTCGATCTCCTGGTCGGTGCCCCGGGTGAACGAGTACCGCAGGTAGGCCGCCCCGAGGTGCTCGGCAGCGGACTCGAACCAGTGGTCGGCCTCGGTGGACATCGGGCCAGTATGGCGGGCGCCGACAGCCCCCACCGCCCGCCGCGCCGCCGCACAACCGCTCCGCCGCCGGCGCACCGCCGCACCGCCCTCGCTCACCGAGCCTCGCGCACTGCCTCCCACCGGCGGACTCTGTGAACGGGTTGGCACCTTCGGCACCAACCCGTCACAGAGTTCACGCAACCTCGGCCGTCGGCCGGGTTGCGTTTTAAGCCCATCCCGAATATATCTATTGCAAATTACCTTTCAGGGAGGTCCTCATGCCCGAACAACCCACCCCGATCACGGTCGCGCACGGCGACGGCATCGGTCCCGAGATCATGGACGCCACGCTGCGCATCCTCGAGGCCGGCGGCGCCCGCCTCGACATCGAGACGATCGAGATCGGTGAGGCCGTCTACAACCGCGGCGTGAGCGCGGGCATCGACCCCGAGGCCTGGGATTCCCTCCGGCGCACCAAGGTGTTCCTCAAGGCCCCCATCACCACCCCCCAGGGCGGCGGCTTCAAGAGCCTCAACGTGACCGTACGCAAGACCTTCGGCATGTTCGCCAACGTCCGGCCCTGCCCGTCGTACAGCCCGTTCGTGGCCACCAAGCACGCCGGTATGGACGTGGTCATCATCCGCGAGAACGAAGAGGACCTCTACGCGGGGATCGAGCACCGCCAGACCGACGAGGTCTACCAGACCCTGAAACTGATCAGCCGTCCCGGCAGCGAGCGCATCGTGCGCTACGCGTTCGAGTACGCCCGGCGCTACAACCGCTCCAAGGTGACCTGCTTCACCAAGGACAACATCATGAAGATGACCGACGGTCTCTTCCACAAGGTGTTCGAGGAGATCGCCCCGGAGTACCCCGAGATCGAGGCCGAGCACTGGATCGTCGACATCGGCGCCGCCAAGCTGGCCGACACCCCCGAAGCCTTCGACGTCGTCGTGCTGCCCAACCTCTACGGCGACATCCTGTCCGACGTGGCCGCCCAGATCGCCGGATCCGTCGGTCTCGCCGGCAGCGCGAACATCGGCTCGGACGTCTCGATGTTCGAGGCCATCCACGGCTCGGCCCCCCGTCGTGCCGGCCAGGACATGGCCAACCCCACCGGCCTGTTTCTGGGCGCGGTGCAGATGCTCGTCCACATCGGGCAGGGCGACGTGGCCACCAAGGTCCACAACGCCTGGCTGAAGACCATCGAGGACGGCATCCACACCTACGACGTCTACAACGAGGCCGTCAGCACCCAGAAGGTCGGCACCCGCGGCTTCGCCGACGCCATCATCGAACGCATCGGCCAGGAGCCCGAGACGCTCAAGGCCGTGCAGTACGAGAGCGCAACGGCACCCATCGACGTCCAGCCGATCCGTCGCCCGGCAGCGGTCAAGGAGACCGTCGGCATGGACGTGTTCCTCCACTGGGCCGAGGGCACCCCCGACGATCTCGGCAAGGAGCTCGAAACCCATGCCGGACCGGACCTGCGGCTCGCGATGATCACCAACCGCGGCCAGAAGGTGTGGCCCAACGGCGCACCGGAGACGTTCTGCACCGACCACTGGCGCTGCCGCTTCCAGTCGGCCACCGAGGGCGCTCCCGTCACCCATGCCCAGATCGTGGCGCTGCTCGGCCGCCTGGCCGAGGCAGGGTTCCCGTTCATCAAGACCGAGGGCCTGTTCACCTTCGACGGCGAGCCCGGGTTCTCCCTGGGTCAGGGGCAGTGACCCGACCCGGATCCCCGATCCGATAGCAGTTCCGGCGACTCCCGGCGGCGGATGCCGCCGGGAGTCGTCCGGCCATCGGTTTCGGTCCGGGTGGCTGCACCCACCGTGGGCCTCACGGCCCATCGCGGATCGGAGGTGCAATCGCGGGCGACGTTGCGCGATGGAACAGGTGACCCACCCGACTCCTCGAAGGGATCACCCCATGAAACTGCATCCGCATCCGCCATCGCATCACGGCTCCACGACGGCCCGCCGCCGATGGAGAGTCGCCGCGTCGGCTCTCTGCCTCGCCCTCCTCACCCCGATGCTCGTCGCGAGTCCTGCGGCCGCCACCGGCGCTCCGGCCGTCACCACCGGGCCGACCGTGGCTGTCGCCGACGCCGATCGCGGCGACGCGCCGGTGCGACGCCTCCGTGCGGTGCTGCGCTGCCGCGGCGGCGTCGACGCCGGCGCGCCCGAGGTCACCTGCAGGTGGCGTGCGCGCACCGCGGGCGCGGCCGGGTTCGTCCTGGTCCGCGCCGACGGCGACGGCCGCTCGGTCGTGTACCGCAGCGACGATCTCGGCGTCCGCACCTTCACCGACACCGACGTCGAGTTCGACACCCGCTACCGCTACCGCCTGATCCTCGTCGATGCCGACGGCGACCGCATCGGCCGCAGCCGGATCAACCCGGCCATCGTGCGGTCACAACGGCCCGAGATCCTCGGGCTCGAATGCGACGGCACCGAGACCGACCCCGTCGAGGTCACCTGCATCTGGGATGCCCCCACCGCTGCCGGTGCCGAATCCGTTCAGCTGTGGCGGGTCCTGCCCGGCTCACCACGTGCGCTGGTGGCCACCGTCGCTCCGGACGAGACCACCGCGACCGACGAACTGCCCCCAGGCGTCACTCGTGCCCGCTACGCCGTGGTGGCGAGGAACGCCGACGGCGTCATCGTGGCCAGGTCCCGGGCCGAGCGCCTGGGCTGAGCGGCACCGTGCATGGGGCGTCCACCCGGCCCGTGCCACCACCGGCAACGCTTGCGGTGGTGGTGAGCGACCCGGCGAGGTCATGCGACGACGCGTTCGACGAGCGTGCGCTCGTCGAACGCGCCCGGGTGGACGCCGACGCCTTCGCCGAGCTGTACCGCCGGTACCTCCCCCAGGTGCATGCGTTCGCCTGGCGCCGGACCGGCAGCCGCGAGGCCGCAGAGGACATCTGCTCGGCGACCTTCGAGGCCGTCTACCGCGGCCTCGAAGGGTTCCGCTGGCGCAGGGGCGGATTCGCGCCGTGGCTGTTCCGTATCGCGGCGAACCAGACGGTGGCCCACCACCGCCGTGAGGGAAGGCCACGGACGGCACGAGGGCAGGCGGCCATGGCCCGGCTCTACGAGCCGACCGCCGAGTTCCACCCGGACGAGCGGGGCGACGACGGCGACGCCGACGCGCTGCGATCCGCTCTCGACCGGCTGCCGCCGCGCTACCAGCGCGTCCTCGCCCTCAAGTACCTGGCGGGACTCGACCCCGACGAGACGGCCCGGGCGATGGGCGGCTCGAAGGCGTCGACGGCAGTAGTGGCATCGCGAGCCCTGAAGGCACTGCGGCGTGAGCTGCGCAATGGAACCACCCGCGGAGAGGCCCCATGATCGACGACCCCCGAGACCCGGACCGGACCGACGCCGACAGCAACGGCACCGACAGCTTGGGCGCCGATGCCCTCGAGCGCCGGCTGACCGACCTCGGCCGCGCCCGGCCCGAACCCGTCGACCCCCGCTTCGCCGACCGCCTCGAGTCGTCCATACGGGCGATGCATGCCGAGCCTCGCCCCATCCACCGGCGGTACCTGGTCCGGCCCGCCGCGGTACTGTTCGCTGCGGTCCTCGCCGTCGCCGGCGTCGCGACGCTCGCGGTTCGAGACACCGGACCGGATCCGATCGGCCAGGCCGACCAGAACGTCGTCGCACGGCCCAGCCCCACGACCGAACCGACGCCCTCGCCCACGGCATCGCCGACCGCCGCCCCGACCCCGACCGCGACGGCCACCGGGGAAGTGGACGCCCCTGGCGCCACCCCGGTTCAGACCGAACCCACGCCGGCCGCGCAGCTCCCTCCGGTCGCCTCCGGTCCCGAATCTGCCGAGCCTGCCCCGCAGGCCGGACCGGAGCCGCCGCCGAACGAGGCCCCGGCGGCGCCGCCCGCCGAGCCGACCTCGCCGTCACGCCCCGAACCATCGCCGACGAGCCGCCCTGCACCGACTCCTTCGCCGGCTCCGACGGCGACCCCGGCCCCCACGACCACCACGACGCCGACGCCCCTCCCGGCACCCAGCCCACAGATCGTCTTGTCGATCGGCGACCGCCGGCCCCGTGTGGTCACCCTGGCCTGGTCCATCGACGATCCCGACGGCATCGCCGAACTCATCGTCGCTGCTGCTGCGCCGGGAGGACGCCAGTTCGCCGATCTCGATGCGACCGCCCGCTCGGTCACCATTGCCCGACCCACCGACGGACCGGCCGTGATCGTGGTCATCGCACGCGACGCCGATGGAAGCGAGCTGGCCCGCAGCAACCGGGTCGTGATCGGCGCCCGCCGCTGACCACCGGGACCCGGCCGACCCGGCAGAGGGATCCGGGCCTCGAGCGCTACTTGGCTGCGGCCCAGGAGTGGCCGGTCGAGATGTTGACCTCCAGCGGCACCCGCAGGTCGAAGGCATGCGCCATGACATCGACGGTGAGGGCGGTGGCTACGTCGACCTCGCCGTCGGGGACCTCGAGGATGACCTCGTCGTGGACCTGTAGCACCACCTTGGCCTCGAGATGCCGGTCGGTCAACGCCTGGTCCAGGCGCACGAGCGCGACCTTGAAGATGTCGGCGGCCAGCCCCTGGATCCCGGCGTTCATCGCCTGGCGCTCGCCGGCCTGACGAACCCGGAAGTTGCCCGATGACAGCTCCGGGATCTGGCGCCGGCGTCCGAACAGGGTCTCGGTGTAGCCCCGCTCCCGGGCCTCGGCCACGGTGTCCTCCATGTACTGCTTCACCGCAGGGAAGGCCACGAAGTACGCATCGAGGATCTGTTGGGCCTCGCCGGTGGGGATGCCCAGGCGCTGACCCAGACCGTAGGCCTCCATCCCGTAGGCGAGCCCGTAGCTGACCATCTTGGCCTTCGAACGGAACTCGGTCGTGACCGCGTCGGGGTCGACGCCGAAGACCCGGGCCGCCGTCGCGGTGTGGATGTCGTCGCCGGCCTCGAACGCTGCGATCAGCCCGGGGTCCTCGGCCAGGTGCGCGATGCACCGCAGCTCGATCTGGTTGTAGTCGGCGACCAGCAGCCGATGGCCGGGCGCGGCGACGAACGCCTCACGGAAGACACGCCCGGTGTCGCTGCGGACCGGGATGTTGTGCAGGTTGGGCTGATCGGAGCTGAGCCGGCCCGTGCGAGCGACCGTCTGGTTGAACGTGGCCCTGATCCGGTCGCCGGGTCCGACCTCGGCGAGCAGGCCCTCTCCATAGGTCGATCGCAGCTTCTCGACCTCGCGGTAGGCCAGGAGGTGCTCGACGACCGGATGGGCGTCGCGCATCTTCTCGAGGGTCTGGGCGTCGGTGGAGTAGCCGGTCTTGGTCTTCTTCTGCGGGGTCAGACCCAACTCGTCGAAGAGCACCTCACGCAGCTGCTTGGTGGAGTTGACGTTGAAATCGCGGCCGGCGTCGGCGATCACCAGCGCCCGCAGGCGTTCGGCCTCGTCGGAGAGCTCGTCGCGCAGCGCCTGCAGACGGGCGACATCGACGCCCACGCCGACGTGTTCCATCTTGGCGAGGACCAGCACCAGCGGCACCTCGATCTCGTCGTTGAGCCGGCGCAGGCCCTGCGCGTCGAGCGCTGCGAGCATCGGTTCGGCCAGGAACTGCACCGCCAGCGCGGCTCGCGCCGCGTGCTGCGATGGCGGGATGGCGTCGCCGTCGAGATCGAGCTGACCGGCAGCCGACGGACTGTCGACAGGCAGCTCGCGGTGGGCGTAGCGAGCGAGCAGCTCGCCGAGCAGGTAGCGGTTCTCGGCCGGGTCGAGAAGGTACGCGGCCAGCCGGGTGTCGAGGGCGAGATCGGTGACGGCGAGCCCCCGGGCGAAGAACCAGCGCACGAGAGGCTTGATGCCGTGACCGGCAAGGGGGCGGCCACCCGCGACGAGCGCATCCAGCGCGGCGAAGACTTCCGGATCGTCGAGGAGCTCGGCCGGGATCCACGCCACCTCGGCGGCGTCGGGGTCGGTGACGAGCGCGATGCCGTCGAGGCGTCCTCGTTCGTCGTCGCCGTGCCAGCCGGGAGCCACCGCCAGCAACGCATCGCCGGCGGCGAGTCCGCCGAGCAGCGCGACCGCCTCTGCGGCGGTCTCGATGTCGCGGCGTTCGGCCTCGAGCACCTCGACGTCCTCGCCGGCGCCGGCGAGAGGGCGGTCGAGCGCCTCGGCGAGACGGTCGTAGAGCGTGCGGAACTCGAGGAAGTCGAACAGGTTCCGCACCGCCTCGATGTCGATCTCGCCCATCGTGAGCTCGTCGAGGTCCACCGGGAGGGGCACGTCGCGGACCAGCACCATGACCTCTGCATTCGAGCGCACCTGGTCCTCGGCCGCCGCGAGGTTCTCGCGCAGCTTCGGCGTCTGCTCGTCGAGGTGCGCGTAGATGCCGTCGATGGTGCCGTAGGCGTTGACGAGCTTCGCCGCGGTCTTCTCCCCCACCCCCGACACGCCGGGCAGATTGTCCGAGGTGTCGCCACGCAGCGCCGCGTAGGTGACGTAGTCGACGGGCTTCACCCCGGTGCGCTCGACGATGCCGGCCTCGTCGTAGAACGCGTAGTCCGAGACCCCGCGCTTGTTGTAGAGCACCTTGACGTGGGGATCCTCCACCAGCTGGTAGACGTCGCGATCGCCGGTGACCACGATGACGTCGTCGCCGGCGTCGCGTGCCGCGGTGGCGAGGGTGGCCAGCACGTCGTCGGCCTCGAAGCCCTCGACCGACACGATGGGAATGGCGAGGGTCTCGATCACCTGACGTACCAGGCCCATCTGCTGGCGCAGGATGTCGGGAGTCTCCTTGCGGCCGGCCTTGTAGTCGGGCAGGCGTTCGTGACGGAACGTCGGCGTCGGCAGATCGAACGACACCACGATGCGGTCGGGCCGATGATCACGGAACAGGTTGATCAGCATCGACGTGAAGCCGAACACGGCGTTGGTGACCTGGCCACTCGCCGTCGCCATGTCGGTCGGCAGCGCGTAGAAGGCGCGATAGGTCAGCGAGTTGCCGTCTATCAGCATCGCCGTTGTCATGAGGGAGTCTCCGCTGGGGGGTCGGGACGGGGGCCGTCGGGGCCCTCGACGGTCGGGAGGGGCAGCGACTCGGCGGCCACGATGGCCTCCGCGACGCTGCGCATGGTTGTGCGCTGGGCCATGGCTTCGGTCTGGATGTGGCGGTACGCCTGCTGTTCGGTCATGGCCTGTTCGTCCATGAGCCGACCCTTCGCTCGGTCGACGGCCTTGCGTGACGCCAGGCGCTCCGCCAACGCGGCGGCTTCGCCCTCGATGGCCCGCAGCTCGCGGAACCTCGCCAGCGCCAGCTCGATGGCGGGCACCAGCTCGCTGCGTTGGAACGGCTTGACCAGATAGGCCAGCGCACCGGCCTCCGACGCCTGCTGGATGAGGTCGCGTTGGCTGAACGCGGTCAGCAACAACACCGCGGCGAGGCGGTCGGCGCTGATCTCGCGTGCGCAGGCGATGCCGTCCATGCCGGGCATCTTGATGTCGACGATGACCACGTCGGGGGCCAGCCGGGTCACCAGCGGTACGACCTCGTCGCCATGTCCGGTCTCGCCGACGACCTCGTAGCCCTCGTCCTCGAGGCTCTCACGCAGGTCGAGGCGGATGATGGCCTCGTCCTCGGCGATCACGATGCGAACCGGGGGCGACGCAGTCATCGCCCGCCTCCGCTCATCTCGTCGAGCAGCTCGTCCTGGCGGCGCTCGAGCTCGGCGATCTCGGTGACGATCTCGTCTCGGTGGCGACGCATGGCATCGGCATGACGGGCGGCGCTGCGGTGTTCACGGTCCGCCAGCGGGGTCTCCGACACGAGCGACCGCAAACGGGCGTCGTCGGCCTCGTCGGCGAAGTGCGCGAGTTGCTCGTCGGCGACGCGGAGGTCGTCTCGCAAGGTCTTGAGGCGCTGGCCGGTCTCGATCAGGCGACGCTCGATGGAGGCTCGGTGGCGAGGGTCCGACATGGCGCCGCATCGTAGTCGGGGCAGGCGAACTACCCTGTGGCGCTGTCCGGAGTCCGTTCGGTTCGACCTTTCAGAAGGAGGCCCCCGTGGGCCGTTGGCAACGATCGCTCGAGCTCGCCAAGGCTTCGTGGAGCACGCTTCGAGCCGACCGTGAACTGCTCGCGCTCCCGGTTCTCTCCTTTGCCGCTTCGCTGGTCGTGGCGGCGGCGTGTCTCGGTCTGGTCGTGATCATCGACTACGACGCTGCCCGCGGGCTGGAAGAGTTCGAGCTGAGTCCCGGCGGGGTCATCGTGTTGATCCTGGCCGGCATGGCGCTCGCCGTCGTGGCCACCTACTTCCAGGCGGCGATGGTCAGCGGCGCACGGGAGCGCCTCACCGGGGGCGATCCCACCGTGTCCTCGGCGCTCGCCTCGGCGACGAGCAGGCTGAACGTCATCGTGCCGTGGGCGCTGTTCAGCTGGACCGTCGGCGCCGTGTTGCGGGCCATCGAGGAGAACGCCGGCGCCGTCGGGCGGTTCGTGGTGGGTCTCATCGGCATGGCGTTCCGTGTGGTCACGTTCCTGGCCGTACCGGTGCTCGTGGTCGAACGCATCGGACCGATCGCCACCCTCAAGCGGTCCGGCACCCTGTTCCGCCAGACATGGGGCGAGAACCTCGTCGCCCAGGCGGGTCTGGGCATCGTGACATTCGTCGCGTTGCTTCCCGGGCTGATCGTCGCCGGGCTCATCGGTGCCGCCGTCAGCCCGATCCTGGGTGTCATCGTCGCCGTGCCGTGGATCGCCGTGGTCGCCGTGGTGTCCACCAGCCTCACCGCGGTCTTCCAGACGGCGCTCTACCACTACGTCACCACGGGCGAGGTCCCGGGCAGGTTCGCCGAGACCGACCTCCCCGGCGCCTTCCAGACCAAGCAGCAGCGCTGATGGCGATACGTACGATCCGACGGATCCAGAGCTGCCGTCTCCCGCTCTGGTGCGCTGCGCTCCGCAGCCACTCGGGCACGGGATCCCAGCGATGAGCAGCGATCCCCTCCGCCGCTGGATCGTCGACGAGTTGACCTCGGCCCGGGCCCGCCTCGCCGGCGGTGTGATCGACATGATCCCGAGCGACGAGATGACCGTGCTCGCCGACAACGGTGGCGTTCCGGGCGGTTACGCGTTGTGGCACCTTGCCCGGCACCACGATGTGGCCGTCAACGCGGTGCTGCGTGGTCGGGACGAGGTCGTCCTGGACCATCTCGGTGCCCTGGGCGTGCACGACCGGCTGTACCGGGGCCTCGCAGAGGGCGCCGACACCGACCTCGTGGCAGTCCTCGATCCCGATGCCGTCGCCGCCTACGCACTGGCCACCCTCGACGACACGATCGCCTGGGTCGCCACCGAGGCGTCGCTCGAGGATCTCGACGACGTCCCGGACAGCGCGAGGGCACTCCGGGCGCTGGGCACGCCCGAGGACGACTTCGACTGGCTCTACCGCATGTGGAGCGACAAGCCCCGGCGTTGGTTCCTGTCATGGTCCGCGATCGGCCACGTCGTCACCCACACCGGCGAGTTGGTCGGCATCCGCAACCGTCTCGGCCACAACCCGTTCTGAGACCTCTGGGCCACCGGGGCCGGCCGACATCGCGAGCGCTTCGAGCGGTGCATGGCGAGGAGACCGGCCGGGCGTCGGGCTGCGCTATCGCGGCCTCGGTGGAGACCTTGACACAGCGTTGATGTTCTGGCGCACGCCCTGCCAGCAGTCACTCTTCGTGGGGACGACGAGACCGTTCGTGCCCGAACGACCGCCTGGCCCGACGACTACTCCGAGCGAGGAACGCCCGTGACGACAGGCATCGCCACCGCCAGACGATCGCGAGGACCACCGTGCCGGTCGACCATGCGACGAGGCCACGGTAGCCACGCTCCGTCAGCACCACAGCCGGCATCTCGGCGTGGCGCTCCATTCGGAACGGCGCACCCGTTGACCCGACGAAAGGCGCTGCACTAAGCCTTGTGCGGGCGGCAAGGGCGATGCGAGCTGGCCTCTCTGCACAGGCAGAGACCGGCCTCACCTCGACCTCGGCGACCTGAGACACGACCAGGACCGCAGGGAGGTGAGCGGGAAACCCACCGTCGAGACACCGACGACAGCAGGCGCCGCGAGGGCCTCTCGCCCGGTGTCACGACGAAACACAGAGCGGAGATTCAGAGGAACCCGGCCGACCGTTGGTGCGCTAGGCCGAGTCCTCCGAATCCCATTGGAGGACACTGGTGAGTAATCCATCCATTGGGTTGGAGCGTAGTCGCTCCGCGCCCGAGTCGCAGGCGATCGCTGCCTCGACCACACAAGCGACGGCTGCAGACCTTCCCCGGGTCTCGATCGTCATTCCCACCCGAAACGAACGCGCCAACATCGGCCGGCTCCTCGAGGGCCTCGACCATGCGTTCCGCCACGTCGATGCCGAGGTGCTCTTCGTCGACGACAGCGACGACGGCACGGCGGACGAAGTCCGCGAACGGACGGCCTCGACGTTGCTGCCCGTCCGGGTGGTCCACCGCAGGCTCGGAGAACGAGCCGGCGGACTCGGTACCGCCGTCAAGCTCGGCTTCTCGAGGGCCCGAGCGCCGTGGGCGCTCGTCATGGACGGCGATCTCCAGCACCCACCCGAGGCTGCTGCGGCCGTGGCCACCTGTGCGTTGACCGAACAGGTGGATCTGGTCATCGGGTCCCGCTACGAACCCGGCGGAGCCGCAGACGGCCTCTCGAAGACGCGCCTCGTCGCATCGAGGGGCGCACACCTGCTGGCCAAGGCGATGTTCCCGGTCAGGCTGGGGGCGATCTCCGATCCCCTGAGCGGACTCTTCGCCGTGCGCCTGGCGTCGGTCGACACCGACCTGCTGGAACCGGACGGCTTCAAGGTGCTGATGGAGATCCTTCTGCAGACGCCGCGCATCCGCCCCGCCGAGGTGGCATTCCGCTTCGAGGGGCGCAGAGCCGGAGAGTCGAAGGCGGACCGGAAGGAAGCGTTGGCCTATCTCGCACTGCTCGCACGCCGGCGGCTCGAACCCGCCCCGGCACGGGTCGTGCGCTACCAGCCGGCGCCCACCGTTGCTGTGGCGTGAGACCCGGACACGACGAATCAGGCAACCGACGATGACGGAGAACACGATGGCCACGAAGACGACCCGACCCCGACGGTTGCGCACGATGACGGAGATGGTCGTCCTCGTGCCGGTGACCGTTGCACTGGCGATCATGGGGATGGCGGTAGCCAGCCGCTCGGTCCGCCCCCGCCGCCCGGATCGCTCGAAGGGCTCAGAGCGGCGACAGTTCCAGCCGGACGAAGCCGGTGTCGGTGGGCAGATCCCGGCCGCGATGGCCATGACCGGCGCGGCAGTGGCGCTGTTGATGTGGTCGCTCGGAACCGACGCCGCCCTGGCGATCGTCCTGATGACCGCCTGCGGGCTGTTGTTCCTCCTGGGATGCCTGAACCTCCGCTGGATGATCGACGCCTGGTGGACACCCGAGAACCACGAGATGCGGCGATCCGACGCGGTCGATGTCGACCACGGACGGCTCGTGAGCCTGATCGTTCCGGCCCGTCACGAAGTCGACGTGCTCGAGTCGACACTCGAACAGCTCGCCGAGCAGGCCTACCACAACCTCGAGGTGATCGTCGTCGTCGGCCACGACGACCCCGAAACCGCCAAGGTTGCGCAAGACACCGCCGAACGGCTCGGTGAGCGTTTCGAAGTGGTGGTCGACACGAGCCCCACGAAGAACAAGCCGCGAGCTCTCAACGCCGGCTTGGCAGCATGCACAGGCGACATCGTCGGCGTCTTCGACGCAGAAGACCACGTGCACCCGGCACTCCTGCAGCATGTGGTCGCCGCATTCGACGACGCATCGGTCAGTGTCGTGCAGGGTCCGGTGCAGCTCATCAACCACGACTCCACGTGGTTCACGGTGCACAACGTCCTGGAGTACTTCTTCTACTTCGGCAGCCGCCTGCACCATCACGCCAGGGCCGGATTCATCCCACTCGGCGGCAACACGGTGTTCATCCGTCGCCGCATCGCCGAGGCGTACGGCGGCTGGGACGCCGAGAATCTGACCGAGGACTGCGAACTCGGCGTCCGCCTCTCGTCGTCGGGAGAGCAGGTGCGGGTGATCTACCGACCCGATCTCGCAACGGTCGAGGAGGCCCCCATCACCCTGAGGGAGTTCGTCCGCCAGCGAAGCCGGTGGAACCAGGGCTTCATCCAGACCTATCGCAAGGGCCTCTGGCGTTCGTTGCCGTTGCGACAACGGCTTCTCGCACGGCTCATCCTGACGATGCCCCTGATCCAGGCGATGACCTTCGTCCTGATCCCGAGCACCGTCCTGCTCGGCGTGCTGCACGGGTTCCCGCTGGTCGTCGCGCTCGCCACGTTCCTCCCGCTGACGATCCTCGTCACGACAGGCATCGTCCAGCTGATCGGGCTCAGGGAGTTCGCTCGTGCGTACGACCGTCCGCTCACCGTTCGAACACAGATCGGGATGCTCCTGGGCATGATCCCGTACGGAATCGTGCTCACGTATGCGGCGATGCGGGCGATGCTCCGCGAAGCCCGAGGCGAGCGGGGCTGGGAGAAGACCGTCCACGTCGATGCGCATCGTTCACCGCGCCTGCAGGAGGCCACGGTATGAGCACTGCGACCCTCGAATCGCATCGGGATCACGCCGGATCGAAGTCGCCGGTTGCCGATCGTCTGGCACCGCGCCTGTTCCTCTGGCTCCATGCCCACCGCGTGGACATCGCGGTCCTCGGTCTGCTGTTGGTGGTGACCGGCATCCTCCACGGCATCGGGATGACGAACAACCCCGAGCGCGGCGACGACGAGGGCACCTACATGGCACAGGCCTGGGCGTTGCAGCAGGGCGAATTGGCCCACTACACCTACTGGTACGACCACCCCCCGCTCGGCTGGGTACAGCTCGCAGGGTTCGAGGCCATCACCGGAGCGCTCGACGATTCGGCGTCCAGCGTGGCTGCGGGGCGGCACGCGATGCTGCTCGTGAAGCTCGTGTCCGTCGTCGCGCTCTACGTGCTCGGGCGACGTCTGGGCCTCGCCATCGGATGGTCGGCGACGACGGTCGCGCTCTTCGCGCTCGGCCCCCTCGCCCTACCGCTGCAGCGCGGCGTGTGGCTCGACAACATCGGCGTGATGTGGGCGTTGATCGCCTTCGCCCTGGCTGCGGACCGACGGGGGCGGATGGACACCAAGGCGCTCGCATCCGTGTGCCTGGCCATCGCGGTGCTGACGAAAGCGACGCTGCTCCTCGTCGCGCCGTTCGTCTTCTATGTCCTGTGGCAGTCGACGCCACCGAGGCTGAGGACGATGACCATGGCGGTGTCGGGGGCCATTGCGGGACTGCTCGTCTCGATGTTCCCACTCATGGCACTTCTGCGCGGCGAGCTGATTCCGAGCGACAGCCGTGTGAGCCTGATCTCGGCCGCGCACTGGCAGCTGTTCGATCGTGAATCCAGCGGAAGCCTGTTCGCCTCGGGCACCGATGCAGCGAACATGCTCGACTCGTGGCTGGGCTCCGATGGGCTCTTCCTCACGCTGGGGCTCGCATCCATCGTGCCGGCGCTGGCCATTCGACGTCTTCGACCGATCGGCCTGTGCCTGCTGCTCCACGCTCTGATGCCTCTGCGTGGTGGGTATCTCCCCGTTCCGTACCTGATCGTGGTTATCCCGCTCGTCGCCCTCTGCATCGGCGGAGTCGGCGACACGCTGCACCGAGCTGCGACCGGCAGGAGGGCCGCGCCACTTCCCGACGAGCAGGGCTTCACCGCCCCCGGGAGAATCCACGCCCGGGCATTGCTCGATGCGGTCGTTCCAGCCCGCGTCATCCGCAGCCCTCTCGCCATCGCTGCTGGCATCGTGGCGCTCACTGCGATCGTCGTCGCGACGACACTGTGGTTCGGTGCCTTGCCCCGACCCGGCGCTGCGTACCACCTGCTGATGCAGGCACTGTTCGTCTTCGTTGCTGTCGCTTCCGCGTGGCTCGTGTTGCTCGCCCTGCGCGGGCACCGGGTGCTGCAGTGGACGAAGATCTTCTTGCGCAGAGGGCTCGTCGAGGAAGGCACCATCTCCGACCCCACCTGGGTTCGGGCCGATGCCGGCCGACACACCGAGCACGGGCGCCGTCGTAGAGTCGCCGCGGGAATCGGCGCCGGAGCGATCGCCGTGACACTGCTGGGCGGGTTGGGCCCGACATGGGTGGCTGCGCACACCGGCGACGAGTTCCGCACCGACGATGCCGACGCCGGGGTCAGCGGTGCGCAGGCATGGATCGAGGACAACGTCCCTCGCGACGCTGTGATCGTCATCGAGGACTCGATATGGGTCGATCTCGTGCGTGCCGGATTCCCGCGGGAGAACGTCATCTGGTACTTCAAGGTCGACCTCGATCCCGCTGTGGACGAGACGTGGCGAACCGTCGACTACGTGAGCCTGCACGACTACGTGGCGGCCGATCCCCTCCCCATCGTCGGCGAGATGATCGAGCGGGGAACCCCCGTCGCCACCTTCGGCGAAGGCATTCAGAAGGTGACCATTTGGGAGGTGTCGCGGTGACACACGGGCGCAGTGGCAGCAGGTCGGTTTCGTCGGGCGGCGCCTCGTGGTGGCGACTCAGCGCAGTTCTCGTGTCGCTGGCGCTCGTGGCGAGCGTCGTCGCGCTCGTGCACAACCAGGAGACGGCACGGGCGGGCGTCCCACCCGAGGACTTCACCGACTCCACTCCGCTGACGGGGCTGACGCTTCCCACCGCCGTCGCCTTTTCGCCGGATGGGCGCGTGTTCGTCGCCGAGAAGCGCGGCACCGTCCTCGTCTTCGACGACCTGTTCGACGCCTCCCCGACGGTCTTCGCCGACCTCCGGACCCAGGTCTACAACCACTGGGATCGGGGGCTGATGGGGCTCACCCTGCATCCGAACTTCCCTTCCCAGCCCTACGTCTACGTCGCCTACACCTACGACTTCGATCCGGCACTCCCGGGACAGTTTCCGCGCTGGGGAGCCCCGGACACCGACAACGACCCGTGCCCGACACCGCCGGGCGCCAACGACGACGGCTGCGTCGTGACCGGGCGCATCAGCCGACTCGTCGCGAGCGGCAACACGATGAGCAGTGAGGTGGTTCTCGTCGAGGACTGGTGCCAGCAGTTCCCGAGCCATTCCCTCGGCGACCTCGAATTCGGCGCAGACGGCGCCCTGTACGCGAGCTCCGGCGACGGCGCGAACTTCGGAACCATCGATACGGGGGACCTGGGATCGCCACCGAATCCGTGTGGCGATCCGGTCGACGAGGGTGGCGCACTCCGCAGCCAGGACCTCCGCACCACCGGCGACCCGCTGGGGCTGCACGGGACGATCGTGCGGCTCGACCCCATCACCGGCGTTGCCGCCGCAGGCAACCCCGCAGGCGGCTCCGTCGATCCGAACGAGGCCCGCATCGTCGCGACCGGCATGCGCAACCCGTTCCGGTTCGCCATCCGCCCCGGAACGAACGAGATCTACGCCGGCGATGTCGGTTGGGGCTCCTGGGAGGAGATCAACGCAATCCTGGACCCGGTCGGCGCACCGATCGAGAACCTCGGCTGGCCGTGCTACGAGGGCGGAGGCATCCAGCCGACCTACGCGGCGCTGAACCTACCCATATGTTCGGGCCTCTACGCCGAGAGCGGTGCGCACACTCCCCCGCTGATCGAGTACAACCACGCCAACCTCATCGTGCCCGGCGAGGACTGCGACCTCGGGGGCTCGAGCCCCACGGGTGTGGCCTTCTACGAGGGCGGCGCCTACCCCGAGTCCTACGACGACGCGATGTTCTTCGCGGACTTCTCGCGCCGCTGCATCTGGGTCGTGCGTGCCGGCCCCGATGGCAGACCGGACCCCTCGACCACCGACGTCTTCGTCACCCAGGCAGCAGCGGTGGACCTGACGATCGGACCGGGGGGTGACCTGTTCTACGTCGACATCATCGATGGCGCCGTCCACCGCATCGAATTCACCGCAGGCAACCGTCCGCCCGCAGCCGACATCGTGGCGACGCCACAATCGGGGCCGAGCCCACTGGACGTCACGCTCGACGCATCGGCCACGACTGACCCCGACCCCGACGACACGCTGCTGTTCGAGTGGGACCTCGACGGCGATGGCGATTTCCTCGATGCGCTCGGACCAGTCGCGACGACGACGTACACGACCGAGGGCATCGTGATCCCCGCCGTGCGCGTCACCGATTCGTTCGGCGCCACCGATGTCGCCAGCACGATCCTGAGCATCGGTGGCCCAGCGGTTCAGGGCCCGACCGAGACGGGCTGGACCCTGAACGGCTCCGCATCGATGATCGGCGACACCCTCCGGCTGACCGAGGCGGTCGGCTTCCAGGCCGGGTCGTCGTTCAGCCCGGCACCGGTCGACAGCGAGTCGCTGACCATCTCGTTCGACGCGACGATAGGCGGCGGCACCGGAGGCGACGGGATGACCCTCGCGCTGATCGATGGGGCCGGCTCTTCGGCCGCTGTCGGCGGCCTCGGCGGCGGTCTGGGCTACGCGGGTCTCGGTGGCCTGGCGATAACCCTCGACACCGCCCAGGGACCCGGCGAGCCCGGCGCCAACTTCGTCGGCATCGCCACCGGCGACTCCGGTGGCTTGCCCGCGTACATCGCCACAGCCACCAGCATCGCCGACCTCCAGGCCGGACCCGTGCAGGTCGACGTGATCATCACCGACGGGCTCATGCGCGTCTTCCTCGACACCGACGAGATCCTGCAGGCGTTCGTCGAGCTCCCCCCGACGGTGTTCCTCGGATTCACCGCCGCCACCGGCGGCGCCGACAACATCCACGAGGTCGACGACATACGGATCAGCGCGCCACCTCTGTCGCCCGCCACGCTCGAGGTCGAACCGACAACCGTCAATCTGGCAACCGTCGTCGCGGGGACGACGACCGAAGCCTCCGTGCAAGTGTCCAACACGGGCGGGTCATCGCTGACCATCACGGCCATCGACGGCCCGACGGGCGACTTCTCCATCCCCGACCCCCAGATGCCCGTCGGAACCGTGGTGCCCCCCGGCGCCTCGATCTCCGAACGACTCGAGTTCTCACCCACCGCCGAGGGGGTCGTCAGCGAGACGCTCACCATCACCGCGGACGACGGCTCGGGACCGCAGGTGATCGAGCTCAACGCCACGGTCGAACCCGATCTGGTCCCGGTCCCGATCATCACGAGCCCGACCGCAGTCGACAACTGGGCGGTCGGCGACGTGATCGAACTCGCGGGATCAGCCACCGACCACACCGGAGCGCCGATCCCGGAGGAAGACCTGAACTGGTCCATCCGCCTCCACCACTGCGTACCCGGCGCGGGTTGCCACATCCATCCGGTAACCGACATCCCGGGCCAGGCCGAGGCGACGTTCGCCGCTCCGGACCACGAGTATCCCTCGTATCTGGAGATCTCGCTCGAGGCCACCGACGCCGTCGGAACCGGCACCACGGCGATCGACATCCAGCCGGTCGTCCATTCGATCGAGTTCGCCACCGAACCGAGCGGGCTGAACGTCCTCGTCGGCTCGGCAGGCGGTGGCCCCACCCCCTTCACCGCAGACCTCATCGAGGGTTCGCTCGTGCCCATCGTCGCCCCGTCGCCACAGAGCTTCAGCGGTTCGACGTGGACCTGGTCGTCGTGGTCCGACGGCGGCATCGCCGCCCACAACTACCGGGTACCCGACGCCCCGGAGCGTGTCGTCGCATCCTTCGCGCCGGCCGGAGCCGCAATCGTCGTCTCGCCCGCAGGTCTGGACTTCGGCACCGTCGCGGTCGGGAGCACACAGTCGCTGGACCTCGTCATCGACAATCCCGGGGCCACCGACGTCACCCTGGTGGCGGTGACGCCGCCGACGGGCCCCTTCAGCGATCCGACACCGGCGACGGCCGGTCTCGTCATCCCGGCCGGATCCTCGATCACCCAGACCGTGGAAGTGACACCGACGTCGGTGGGTTCGGTGACCGGGACGTACACGTTCGAGCCCGACACCGGCCAGGGACCGATCGAGATCTCGTTGACCGCGGAGGCCACCGTCAGCGGGTGTCCGACAGGTTCGATCTCGACGTTCGCCGACTTCGGCGATGGAGCATGGCAACGCAACGGCGGCGCGATCGTCGATGGCTCGGCGCTCCAGCTCACGTCCGCGACCAGCTTCCAGCTCGGGAGCGCCTTCTTCGACGAGCCGGTGGCCTCGGACTCCGTGGACGTCTGCTTCACCGCCCGGATCGACGGCGGAACCGGCGCCGACGGTATGGCCCTGGTCCTCCTCGACGGCTCGGCGGCCACTACCGGCCTCGGATACATGGGAAGCGGTCTCGGTTTCGGCGGCCTCGACGCAACCGCCGTCGCGCTCGACACCTTCGGTGGCGAGACCGGCCAGTCCGGCAACGATGTAGCCGTCGCTGCACCCGGCGCGATCGTCGACTACACGACCATCGTTCCGATCGGCCGGGACTTCCGTGGACGCGACACCCAGGTTCGGGCGACGGTCACCGACGGCACGCTTCGGGTGCTGATCGACGACGAACTCGTGATCACCGAGAGCATCACCCTGCCCCCGACCGTCTACGTCGGATTCTCGGCGGCCACGGGCGGGGCGAACGACCGCCACGCCGTCGTCGGCGGAAGCCTCAGCGCCGCGCCGGTCGCGAACCAACCCGATGTATCGGCATCGCCGACGCAGATCTCCTTCGGCACCGTCGCAACGGGATCGTCCAGCCAGGCGACGGTCACACTGTCCAACAGCGGCGGCACCGACGCCGTCATCGCTTCGGTGCAACCACCGACGGCGCCGTTCACCGACCCCGTGCCCATCACCCCCGGCACGGTCGTCCCCGCCGGCGGCACCATCACGACCACCGTGAGCTACGACCCTGCCGACGCTGCGACGCACACGTCGACCTACGAGTTCGAGACCACCGATGGCCAACGCATCGTCATCGCCATGGACGGCACGGCCGAATCCGCCGATGAACCGCTCGCCGTCACCCCCGGGTCGCTCGACTTCGGTTCGATCGTGACCGGTCAGACCGCGGAGCAGTCGTTCACCATCTCCAACCTCGGCGACTCCGACGTCGAACTCATCGGAGTCGAGCCGCCGGCGGCACCCTTCGCAGATGCTGCTCCGCTCGTCGCCGGTGACGTGATCCCCGCCGGCGGATCGCTGACCCGGACCGTCTCCTACACACCGACCGTTGCAGGAACCGACACCGGCACCTACTCGATCACGACCGGTACGCAGACGATCGTCATCGACCTGACCGGTACCGGCGAGGACCCACCGCTACCGGGCGTTCTCGTCGCCGCACCGAGCACGATCGACTTCGCCACGGTGACCTCGGGGTCCACGACCTCGCAGTCGGTCGTGGTCACCAACGCGGGCACCGAACCGGTGACGCTCGTGTCGGCTGCGGTGTCACCAGAACCACCCTTCGCCGTCGACGGCCCCGTCCCGGCCGCGGGTGATGTGATCGACCCCGGGTCGTCGCTCACCATCGACGTCCTGATCCAACCGACCGAGGTCGGAGCGGTCGACGGCACGCTGCGGCTCGAGACCGAGACCCAGGATCTGGTGATCGGTCTGCGTGCGCTCGTCGAGGCAGCGCCCGATCCCGGCGTCCTCGTCGCCGAACCCGTCGGGTTCGGCGAGGTCGAGGTCGGCGCAACGGCATCGGCCGATCTCACCATCACCAACACCGGGTCGTCGGACGTCACGATCACGAACGTCGAGGCGCCTGCTTCGCCGTTCGCCGAAGCGACACCGCTCGAAACAGGCACGGTCCTCGCCGCCGGTGGTTCCGTGGTCGTCGGGCTCGAGTATGCGCCGACGTCGCCGGGCACCGACGACACCCAGTACGTCGTCGAGACCGCCGGTCAGGTCCTGATCGTGCCGATCACCGCCTCCGCTGTCGATCCAGCCCCGACCCTCTCGGCCGAGAACATCGACTGGGGAACCGTCGAGGTCGGGACGTCGGCGAGCCGCGAGGTCCTCATCACGAACACCGGGTCCAGCGCAGTCACCGTCGCGGCAGTGACCGCACCGGGAACACCGTTCCTCGTCGGCGCAGGCGGAGTGACCGTGGGCGATGAGCTCGCTGCGGGGTCCTCCACAACGGTCGAGATCGTCTACGCACCGAACTCGATCGGCACCGACGTTTCGACCTACGTGATCGAGACCGGCGAGGAGACACTGGCCATCGACCTCTCCGGCACTGCGGTGGCCTCGACGGTCGATGCGTGCAGCGGGGACTCCTCGCTGCCGCCACTCGAGGATTCCTCCTGGTCGGCGAACGGTGCCGCCTCGAAGGTTCCGGCCGGGGTCGAGCTGACACCTGCGAGTTCGTTCGCGAGCGGGTCCGTCGTCAACTCCACCCCGATCACCAGCAACGACGACATCACCGTCTGCTTCAGCGCCACCATCGGAGGAGGGACCGGAGCCGATGGCATGACGCTGGCATTCCTCGATGCCGGCCTGCACGACGACAGCGCTCGCGGTTTCCTGGGCGCCGGCCTCGGGTTCGCCGGGCTGACGGGTGTCGTCGTCGCCCTCGACACCTTCGCAGGCCCCGGCGAGCCGGCCGAGGACTTCGTCGGATTGGCGAGCGGCGCCGGCGGCGCAATCGAGTACCTGGCGACGGCTCCCGTCCCCGGTGGCCTCGACGGCCAGACCAGGACCATCGAGGTCGCGAGCCTTGCGGGCACCCTCACCGTTTCCGTCGACGGGACGCCGATTCTCAGCGAACCCATCTCGCTTCCCGAGAACGTCCTCGTCGGCTTCACCGCCGCAACGGGCTTCCTCGACAACCAGCACGTGGTCGGCGATGCGGTCGTGCTCACCGGAACGCCACCGTCACCGACACCGACACCAACCCCGACCCCAACCCCGACACCAACACCAACACCAACCCCGACGCCAACGCCGTCGCCGTCGCCGTCGCCAACGCCAACATCACCGGCACCGACACCGACCCCGACTCCACCGCCGTCGCCAACACCGACACCACCACCGCCGACACCGACACCACCACCGCCGACACCGACACCGACACCGACGCCAACGCCGTCGCCGTCGCCGTCGCCAACGCCAACATCACCGGCACCGACACCGGTCGAGGAGCTGACCGCCAGCGGTGACCTCGCCTTCGGACCCACCGACATCGGCGCCACCGCCACCGACACCATCACCATCACCAACAACGCCACCACCGACGTCACCCTCACCGCCGTCACCGGCCCCAGCGCGCCCTTCGACGCCGGCCCCCTCCCCGAACCCGGCGCCACCATCACCGCCGGCGAGACCATCACCATCGACGTCACCTACCAACCCACCACCACCGAAGCCAGCACCGACACCATCAGCATCGAAACCGCCACCCAAACCCTCACCATCACCCTCGAAGGCACCGGTCAGAACCCACCACCACCGCCACCGGAGGTCGCCTGCCAGGGGACACCGCTGTTGACGGCGTTCGACGAACCTGGCTGGGCTCTGAACGGGGCTGCGGCGAACAGCCCGACCGGCGTCCTTCTGACACCTGCCTCGCCATTCCTCGCCGGTTCTGTGGTCAACGACACGCCGATCGACACGACGGTTCCGTTCGAGATCTGCTTCGACGCGACGATCTCGGGGGGAACCGGAGCCGACGGCATGACACTGGCATTCCTCGATGCGACCGAGCACGGGCCCGGCGCCATCGGTGGTCTCGGCTCCTCCCTCGGCTTCGGGGGGCTGACCGGTGTCGCCGTGGCATTCGACACGTTCTCGAGCGGCGACGACGCCATCGGCGATTTCGTGGGCATCGCCACGGGCCTCGACGCCTCCGGAGGCCTCTCCTACGCCGCGGACAGCACGACGGCGGGCGGTCTCGAGGAGACGACCTTCGCAGTGCAGGTGACGTCGTCGGGCGGCACGCTGACGGTCAGCATCGACGGCGAGGTCGTGCTCACCGGCAGTGCTCCTCTCCCGCCGAGTGCGCTCGTCGCGTTCACGGCAGCCACGGGCGAGGGCACCAACGAGCACCTGATCGGCAACGTCGTGGCCGTCCGATGACACTCGAGGGGCACCGCCTGGATTCGCCCACCCCGACCCCGGGCGTTCGCACGACGATCCGGAACCATGCCGGCCAGTTCGTCCAGTACTCCGGCGTGAGCATCGTGAGCCTCGGCATCGGGCAGCTGCTTCTGCTCGGCCTGCACTCCGGTGCCGGCCTCGACGCCTGGGCGGCGAACACCATCGCCGTCACGGTCAGCGCCATCCCGGCGTACGTGCTGTATCGCCACGTGGTCTGGGCAAAACGGTCGCCGAGTGATCTCCGCCGCGAAATCCTGCCCTTCTGGGCGATGGCATTCATCGGCCTGCTCCTGTCGACGGTCGCAGTGGCGCTCGCAGAGCGATGGTTCGGAGGAGCCGTCGCCGTCAACGCCGCCTACGTCGGAGCGTTCGGTTCCCTGTGGGTTCTGAAGTACGTGGCACTCGAGCGGTGGCTGTTCGGCGCACCGACCGCCTCGACTTCCTGAAGGAGACTGCGTCCCGCGGCAGTCGAAGGTCGCCACCTCGAGCGGTAGCCCCGACCGGGCCGACTCGGGCCGACCGCATACGGACGCGAAACCGGGGCCGGCCATGGTGGCCGGCCCCGGATCTCGGTTACTTCACTTCAGAGCGATGTCGCTCAGTCGAGGACGGTGCGACGCGAGGTCAGGAAGACCATCGCACCGCCGGCGAGCATCGCCAGAGCGATGACGGCGAGCAGATCGCTCGAGACACCGGTCTCGGCGAGCTCCTCTTCCTCGCCCGCACCCTCTTCGTCAGCAGCGGCTTCCTCTTCGTCGCCGGCGGCCTCTTCCTCTGCGGCACCGAGGCCCAGGGCATCGGCGACCGACGGCGGCAGCAGCACGTAGTCGATGGCGTGGATGATGCCGTTGCATGCGGCGACGTCTGCGACGACCACGTTGGCGGGCGTCGGGGCGCCGCTCAGAATGCTGATCGACTCGCCTTCGACGGCGACGGTCACCTCTTCACCCTGCAGCGTCGGGGCCGACGCACCGTCGAGGGAGGAGACCGTGGCGGAGTCCACGGCACCCTCGACCACGTGGTAGGTCAAGATGGTGGTCAGCAGCTCGGTGTCGGCCAGCAGAGCGGCGGGATCGAGCTCGAGATCGCCGAGCGCTGCGGCGAAGGCATCGTCGGTCGGGGCGAGGACCGTGAACGGGCCCTCGTCGCACGAGCTGAAGGTCTCGGCGAGACCAGCGGCATCCAATGCGGCGAGCAACGTCGTGAACCGTCCGTCGGCTGCGGCGACGGCGGCGATGGGTTCTTCGTCCTGGGCCCCTGCCGGACCGGCGGTCACGCCGGCGAATGCGGCGAGGAGGCTGGCGACGAGCGCAAGCTTGGCGAAGCGGGACAACATGGATACAGCTCTTTCGGTCGATGTGTGTTCCGGCAGAACCTAGCGCATCGGTCTGCCACCGCAAAGCATCGAGCGACACCCAAGAGAAAGACGATTCGATCGTGCCCGGGGCGGGAATCGAACCCGCACTCCCCGAAGGGAAAGGGATTTTGAGTCCCCCGCGTCTGCCTATTCCGCCACCCGGGCATGGACGTCGACGCCGGCTCGACAACCGGGCGTTCGCACGTGGCGCCCGAGCAGCGTAGCCTCGCCGCATGCGGTCTCGGCATCGATCCCGCGCTCTGGTCGGGCGCCTGTTCGCCGTCGCTGCGGCGATAGGTGTCTTCGTCGCCGTGCGCGATCGGCTCATCGCCCGCAACAGAGATCGCTACGGCCCACCACCCCTCGAGTCGGCTTCATCGGCGAGCCCCGCATGAAACCCCCCGTCGGCCCGGCGGGTCAGAGCAACCGCCATACGTCAGGGGCAGTGTGGCCCCTCCGCCCGTTCCTCACTATGCGCCCCCGGACCCCGGGGCGTCGATGGAGTCCACTTCGATGATCGTGTTCACCTACCCCGGTCAGGGGTCGCAGAAGTCCGGCATGGGCCGACCCTGGCTCGCCCATCCCTCGTGGGAGCTCGTCGCCGAGGCCTCCGAGGTCGCCGGTCGCGATCTCGAGGCGCTGCTACTCGAGGCCGACGACGACGAGCTCCGCCAGACCCGCAACGCGCAACTCTCCACGTTCCTGCTGTCGATGGTGATCTTCGATGCCGTCGCCCGCGTGGGCATCGATGCGGCCGCCCATGCCGGGCACAGCCTGGGCGAGTACACGGCGCTGACCGCCTCGGGCGCGCTCGACTTCGAAGACGCCGTGCGCCTGGTCGGCGAACGTGGCGAGGCGATGCAGCTGTGCGCGGAGACCAGCGAGGGCACGATGGCCGCGGTCCTCGGCCTCGACGACGCCCTCGTGGAGTCCGCCTGTCATCGCGTCGACGGCGACGTCTGGGTCGCCAACTTCAACGCCCCGGGCCAGGTCGTCATCGCCGGTTCGCCCGCCGGCGTCGAGGCTGCGTCGGCGGTCGCCCGCGAGCTCGGCGCCAAGAAGTCCATGCCCCTGGCCGTCTCGGGTGCGTTCCACACGCCGTTCATGGAGCCGGCGCGGGATCGCCTCCGCAAGGCGATCGACCAGGTCGAGTTCCGCGATCCCGATCGCCCGGTCTATGCCAACGTCGACGCGATGGGACACACCTCCGCTGCCGACTGGCCGGGACTGTTGTCGTCGCAGCTGACCAGCCCGGTGCGCTGGCGGCACACGGTGCACGCTCTCGAAGAGGCCGGCGGATCGACCTTCGTCGAACTCGGCCCCGGCACGGTGCTGACGGGCATGGCCCGTCGTATCGCCAGCGCCGCGGCGACGGCCAAGGTCAACACCCCGGCCGATGTCGACCAGCTCCTCGAGACGATCTCGGGCAAGCCGACCTCCGGCGGTGGCGGGCTCGAAGGCGAGTCACTCTTCGCCACCGAACGCCTGGTGGTGAGTCCCTGCGCCGGCGTGTTCACCCCCGTCGACGCCGAGGTCGCCGGTGCGGTCGTCGCCATCGGCCACCTGCTCGGCCACGTCAACGACTGCGAAGTCCGCAGCCCGTTCGCCGGCGAGATGCAGGGCCTGTTGGCCATGGACGGCGAGCGAGTCACGGCCAGCCAGCCCATCGCCTGGCTGCGCACGCCATGACCACCGCCACCGGGCGCAGAGGCGCCGTCATCACCGGTTGGGGTACGGCGCTGCCCCCCAAGATCGTCACCAACGACGACCTGGCCACCATGGTCGACACCAGCGACGAGTGGATCCGTGACCGCACCGGTATCGCCGAGCGTCGTATCGGTGGCACCACCGCCGGCCTCGCGATCGAGGCCGGCGCCGAGGCGTTGGCCCGGGCCGGTGTCACCGCCGACCAGATCGATCTGGTCATCCTGGCGACCACCACACCCGACGATCAGGTTCCCGCCACGGCGTCGGCTGTACAGCACGGCCTCGGCCTCAGCTGCGGTGCCATGGACCTCAACGCGGCGTGCTCCGGCTTCATGTACGGCCTCGTCACGGCACACGCGATGATCGGCCTGGGCACCGAGCGCATTCTGGTCGTCGGTTCCGAGACGCTCTCGCGCATCGTCGACTGGACCGACCGCACCACCTGCATCCTGTTCGCCGATGGCGCCGGCGCGGTCGTCCTCGAGGCGTGCGACGGGCCGGGCGAGCTGCTCGGGTGGAACCTCGGGAGCCAGGGCGAGTTCCGCCACATCCTGTTCGCCGACGTGGGGGGCACCTTGGAGATGGAGGGCAAAGAGGTCTTCCGCCAGGCCGTCAAGGCCATGGCAGCGTCGGCCAATGCCTCGATGGACCAGGCGGGCGTGACCGCCGACGACATCTCCCTCGTCATCCCCCACCAGGCCAACGCCCGCATCATCGACGCCTCCATGAACCGCCTGGGCATACCCACCGAGCGAGCTGTCATGGTCCTGCAGCACACCGGCAACACGTCGTCTGCAACGATCCCCCTTGCGCTCGCCGACGCCCTCGACAACGACCGCATCGCCGCCGGCGACCTCGTGCTCCTGGTCGGCTTCGGCGCAGGGATGACCTCGGCTTCGGCCGTGCTGCGTTGGGGCGGCTGATGAGCGACACAGTGACAACCGAGGGACGCGTGGTGCTGGTCACCGGCGCCAACCGGGGCATCGGCCTCGCCACCGCCCGCCGTCTCGCCGATGCAGGCCACCGCGTCGCCGTGACCTACCGGAGCGATCCGCCCGACGACCCACGCCTGTTCGCGGTGCGCTGCGACGTCACCGATCCCGATGCAGTCGAGGCCGCCTTCTCCGCCATCGAGGGCGAACTCGGTCCCGTCGAGATCCTCGTGTCCAATGCGGGCATCACCCGCGACGGCCTGGTGCTGCGCATGAGCGACGACGACTTCACCTCGGTCGTCGACGCCAACCTCACCGCGGGGTTCCGTGTCGCGAAGCGCGCTGTGAAGTCGATGATGCGTGCCCGGTGGGGCCGCATCGTCTTCGTGTCCTCGGTGGTGGGCCTGGCCGGGCAGGCCGGTCAGGCGAACTACGCCGCATCGAAGGCGGGACTGGTGGGCCTCGCCCGCTCGCTCGCCCGGGAGTTCGCGTCCCGGGGGATCACCGTCAACGTGGTGGCCCCCGGTCCGGTCCAGACCGATATGATCGACGCCCTCACCGACGACCAGAAGGCGGCCATCACCCAAACCGTGCCCCTGGGGAGATTCGCCTCCACCGAAGAGATCGCCGCGACGATCGGTTTCGTCGTCGGCGACGACGCCGGCTACATCACCGGTGCGGTCATCCCCGTCGACGGGGGCCTCGGGATGGGATCATGATCGTCCCTCATCGCCCCACTCGTCGAAGCCGCAATCCCCTCTCTCGAAGCCAAACCCAATACCTGCGACAGGAGTCAATGACGTGAGTGACGAGCAGTTCCAACGATTCACCAAGTGTGCCGTCGAGGTGCTCTCGGTCGAGGAATCCAAGATCACCCGCGAAGCATCCTTCGCAGAGGACCTCGACGCCGACAGCCTCGACCTCGTCGAGCTCGTCATGGCGCTCGAGGAAGAGTTCGACGTCACCGTCGAAGAGGAAGAGCTCGAGGGTATCGACACCATCGGGCAGGCCTTCGACCTGATCACCGCCAAGCTCTGATGTCACGCCGGGTCGCCATCACCGGGCTCGGCGTCATCGCGAACTGCGGGATCGGACGCGACGCCTATTGGGACGGGCTCCTGTCGGGCCCGCCCGCGCACGGGTTCTCCGTCGAGGGCTTCGATCCTCTGCCGTTCTTCGACAACCCGAAGGAGGCTCGCCGCGCCGACCGGTTCACGCAGTTCGCCCTGGCCGCCTGTGCCGAGGCGCTCGAACAGAGCGGACCGCTCGGGGCCGACCCGGCGCGCACCGGTGTGTTCTTCGGGACCGGTATCGGTGGCATCGCGACGCTCGAGGAACAGATCGAGGTCTTCATCACCAAAGGGCCTCGTCGGGTCTCGCCGTTCCTGGTGCCGATGATGATGGGCAACGCGGCCGGCGCATCGATATCGATGCGCTACGGATTCGCCGGGCCATGCGAGACCACCGTGACGGCCTGTGCCGCAGCCACCCACGCCATCGGCCGTGCCGCGGATCTCATCCGCCACGGACGCTGCGACGCGGTGATCACCGGCGGGTCCGAGGCGACGCTCAGTCCGGTCGCCATGCAGGGCTTCATCAACATGACGGCGACCTCCAACGCCGGCGTTTCCCGACCCTTCGACGCCGACCGCGATGGCTTCATGCACGCCGAGGCCGCTGCGGTGCTGGTGCTCGAGGAATTCGAGATGGCCGAGGCCCGCGGGGCCACGATCCTCGCGGAGCTGCTCGGTTCGGCCAGCACCGCCGACGCCCACCACATCACCGCGCCCGCCCCCGACGGCGCCGGCGCGGTCCGGTGCATGGAGTTGGCACTCGAGGACGCCGGCATCACTGCAGCCGATGTCCGTCACATCAATGCCCATGGGACCTCGACGCCGCTCAACGATCGGGCCGAGGCAGAGGCGATCGCAAAGGTGTTCGGGAGCGCGGGGCCTGCGGTGACCTCGACCAAGGGCGCAACCGGCCACGCATTGGGCGCAGCGGGAGCGATCGAGGCAGCAGCGGTCGTGCTGAGCATCGGCCACGGACTCATCCCGCCCACCCATGGCCACACCACACCGGACCCTGAGATGCCGGCCATCGACCTGGTGGTGGACGAGCCCCGGGCCTGGACGCCCGGTCCGACGCTGTCGAACTCGTTCGGCTTCGGCGGCCACAACGGGACGATCGTGATCGCCCCGGTCTGAGGCCACACCGCCGAAGCGCGACCAGGCCTGTGCCTGGGGGCCCTGCGAGCGCTCCGTCGCCGCCTAGGCGTCGACGATGACGAACATCAACTCGGCGGCGCAGGCGACCTCGCCGTCGACGGTCGCCGTACCGGTGGCCTTGCCGGCGCGTGCCGACATACGCTGCACGTCGAGGCGCAGGTCGAGGCGGTCGCCGGGGACGACCTGGCGCCGGAAACGGGCTTTGTCGAGCCCGCCAAACAGCGGCAGCTTGTTCTCGAGCCCGTCGCCGAGGAGCACCACATAGGCACCCAACTGCGCGATGGCCTCGCATTGCAGGACGCCCGGCAGCGTGGGCCGTCCCGGGAAGTGACCGGCGAAGAACGCCTCCTCGCCCGTCAGCTGCCAGTAGCCCTCGGCCCACGCCCCACGCTCGAGCCCGGTCACCTCGGTGAGAAAGAGGAACGGGTCGCGGTGGGGCAAGACGTCGGCGGGGGCCGGGAGTTCGGACGAGGAGGCGTGCTTCGTCATGCGCGATGGCCTAGGACGAGGCCTTGGCGGCGGCCTTGAGCTTCGAACCGGCGCTGATCTTCATGGCGTTGCCGCCGGGGACCTCGATGGTCTCGCCGGTCTGGGGGTTGCGGCCGCTGCGGGGCTTGCGATACGTACGCTCGAACGTGACGAAGCCGGTCAGGGCGATCTTGTCGCCCTTGCCGGCGACCTCGCTGGTGATGACCTCTTCGAGGGCCTTCAACACGGCGTCGGCATCGGTCTTGGAAACGCCGGCCTTGTCGGCCAGTGCATCGACGAGTTCGGACTTGTTCATGGTGTTCCTCCTGGTTCGCCCGTGGGCTCGGTGCCCACCCGGTGGGCCGAGGACGGTCCTGACAGACCGGTCCACGGGGATGCACCAAATTACACCCCTGTCGTGCGAACCCCTCGGCAATCAGCCGAACTCGCGTAGTGCTCACTACACCGCCGGTGGCGCCGGAGGCGACCCCAACCCGACAACCGGACCAACTAGTCTGCGCCGCCATGGACGTCGGATCGCCGCTCGACGGCCGGGCCCGCAAGCAGCGATTCGACGAAGTCGTCCTGCCCGAGCTCGACGTCATGTACCGGGTGGCGCTCTCGCTGACGCGCAACCACGCCGATGCCGAGGACGTCGTCCAGGAGGCGCTGTTGCGGGCCTATCGGGCCATCGACCGATTCGACGGCCGCTATCCACGGGCCTGGCTGCTCACCATCGTGCGCAACGCACAGATCAACCGGGTGCGGCGCCGTCGCCCCGAACTGCTGCGCGACCCCGACGTCACCATGGCGCGGGTCGCCGACACCGGCGACGGTGGACGCAATCCGGAAGAACTCGTCGTCGACGAGGGTTTCGACTCCCGTGTCGAAGCTGCGTACGGAGATCTGCCCGAGAAGTTCCGACGAGTCGTCGACCTCGTCGACCTCGAGGGCCGCAGCTATCAGGAGGCGGCGGACATCCTCGGTGTGCCCACCGGAACCGTCATGAGCCGCCTGCACCGGGCACGGCGTCGTATGCGCAGCGCACTCGAAGCGGCGGGAGTCGGACTCTCCACCATCGCCGAGGAGGAGGGGTCGTCGTGACCAACACACCGACGAGGGGGACCCGATGAGCCCCAGCTGGTGGCATCGGCTCACCCGCCGAGGCGCAGAGCCCGACCACGTCGCGCACCCGGTCGACTGTGACGCGGTGGCGGCTGTCATCCAGCGGTACCTCGACGGCGAACTCGTCGGCGGCGCCGAGGAGGTCGCAGCCCACCTCGAGGCATGTCCCGACTGCGAGCTCGAAGCGGCGACCTACCAGCGCCTCAGGGCTGCGCTGGCTCGCCCCGCAGACGACATCGACCCCGAGGTGCTCGAGAGGCTTCGAAGGTTCGGCACCGAACTCGCCGGCCCCGACTGACGGGACTCCACCACAGAGGTCAGGCGGCGCCGTCGAGCGCCCGGCGCAGCTCGCCGACGAATGCTCCCACTCCCTCGGGGCCCTCGCCGTCGAGGAGTCGCCGAACCACGGCCGAACCGACCACGCAGCCGTCGGCAACCGCAGCCACTTCTGCGGCCTGCTCGGGGGTACCGACGCCGACGCCGACGAGCACGGGTTTGGTGGTGACGGCCTTGCAACGGCCGGCGATCTCGATGGCCGAGGCAGCCAACTCGTCGCGCACGCCGGTGACCCCCAACAGCCCGACCGCATAGACGAAACCCTTGGTGGCGTCGCAGATGCGCACCAGGCGCTCGTCGGGTGTGGTGGGCGCAGCGAGCATGATCGTCTCGACCCCGGCCACATCGGCGACCTCACGCCAGGACCCGGCTTCGTCGAGGGGCATGTCCGGCAGGATGACCCCGCTGATCCCGCTCGAGATCAACGTGGTGGCGAAGCGCTCCAGACCGAACCGGAAGGCGATGTTGTAGTACGTCATCACCGCCATGGGGACCTCGACATCGAGCGCCGCGACCTCGTCGAGGATCTGCGCGGGCGTCACGCCCTTCGCGAGCACGATCTCGTTGGCCTCCTGGATGATCGGTCCGTCCATGACGGGATCCGAGAAGGGCACGCCGATCTCGATGGCGTCCGCGCCTGCCTCGGCGGCGGCCGAGATGGCCTCGAGATAGCCCTCGAACCCGCCGGTGATGTAGGGCACGAGGCACTTGCCGCCCGCGTCGATCCGGGCGCGCAGCGCCGGCTCGACCAGGCCACGGGAGACGCTCACCCGAGGATGTCCATCATCTGGGCCACGTCCTTGTCGCCACGTCCCGACATGTTCAACAGCACGGTCTTGCCGGCCAGCTCGTCGCGGGCGCGAGACATCCAGGCCAGCGCGTGGGCGGGTTCGAGCGCCGGGATGATGCCCTCGGTGCGAGCCAGGAGCTGGAAGGCGTCGATGACCTCGGCGTCGGTGACCTTTTCGTACCGGGCGCGGCCGGTGTCGGCGAGGTGGGCGTGTTCGGGGCCGATACCGGGATAGTCGAGACCCGCCGAGATCGAGTGGGCCTCGAGGACCTGTCCCTGCTCGTCCTGCATCAGATAGGAAACGCTGCCGTGAACCACGCCGGGGACCCCCCGGTCGACGGCGGCGCCGCCGGCGGGTTCGACCCCCACGAGCTCGGCGTCGGTGTCGGCGAATCCGGCGAAGATGCCCGCGGCGTTGGAACCGCCGCCGACGCAGGCGGTGACCACATCGGGGTCGGTGCCGAGCAACGCCCGGCACTGGGCCCGCGACTCGTCGCCGATGACCCGGTGGAACTCGCGCACCATCCACGGATACGGATGGGGACCCATGACCGAACCGAGGCAGTAGTGGGTGTCGGTCACGGTGGCGACCCAGGACCGCATCGCCTCGTTGACGGCGTCTTTGAGGGTGCGGCTGCCGCTCATCGCGGGCCGGACCTCGGCGCCGAGGAGCTTCATGCGGAACACGTTGAGCGCCTGCCGCTCGATGTCCACCTCGCCCATGTAGACCACGCACTCCATGCCGAACAGCGCGGCGGCCGTTGCGGTGGCCACGCCGTGCTGGCCGGCGCCGGTCTCGGCCACCAGACGACGCTTGCCCATACGGCGTGCCAGCAAGGCCTGGCCCAGCACGTTGTTGATCTTGTGGGATCCGGTGTGGTTGAGATCCTCGCGCTTGAGCAGCACCCGATGGCCGAGCTCGTCGGAGAGACGGTGGCACTCGGTCAGCGGGGACGGTCGCCCGGCATAGTCGGCCAGGAGCCCGTCGAGCTCGGCCCGGAACGCCGGGTCGCCCCATGCGTCACGGAAGGAGCGATCGAGCTCCTCGCATGCCGGGACGAGCGTTTCGGGAACGAAACGGCCGCCAAACCTGCCGAATCTGCCCTCGGGGGTGGGTTCGGTCATCGCCATGTGGCGTCCTCCTGCCAATCGTAGGGTTCGGCGCCCGCGCCCCTGTCGGGACCCGTGACGAGGGCCGAGCGATGATCGGACCACACCGGGCCGCGCTGCGCCTCGTCGAGTGGGCGATCGAGGTCGAAGTGACCGTTCGCACCTGCTCGCTCGAGCGCAGCCGCGGCGTTGCGGGCGTTGCGGATGAAGGACCGGACCAGGACCGGATCCTTGACTCCCGGAAGCCGTTCGACGCCGGTGGCGACGTCGACGCCCCACGGGCGGACCTTCGTGATCGCCGCCGCGACGTTGTCGGGATCGAGCCCGCCGGCCATGATGAGGCGCACACCCGAGGGGGCGTCCTCGGCGAGGCCCCAATCGAAGACCTTGCCGGCGCCCGGTGTGGGCGCGTCGACCAGGATGGCGTCGGCGCCGTAGGCGGCGGCGTTGTCGAAGCCCGGCGATCCGGCGGCCACGGCCTTGATGACCATGCGCACCTCGGCCCGGACCGCGGCGACCACCTCGGGGGTCTCGTTGCCGTGGAGCTGCACGGCACTCAGGCCGGCCTGATGCGCAACAGCGATGACCCGTTCGGGGAGTTCGTTGCGGAAGACGCCGACGGTGGCCACATCGGGCGGGAGCCGTCGAACGATGTCTGCGACGCGCCCGGGCGGGACCTGACGGGCCGAGGGCGCGAAGATGAACCCCAGCGCGTCGGCGCCCACCGCGACAGCCAACAGCGCGTCCTCTTCCCTGGTGATCCCGCAGATCTTCACGAACATCGGAACCGACGTTACCGGACGGGGCGGATTCGTCCGGCCAACTTTGCCGGCTCGGGACGCGAGTCCCGAGCCCGATCGACCGTCACGGCTGCGTCGGGACCCGTAGGGCCGCCACCGAGGCGGCCCGATCGCCGGCGGTGACGACGGACTCGCCCACGAGCACGGCGTCATAACCTGCGTCGGCCAACGCCCGGGCGTCGGCGGGACCACGGACGCCGCTCTCGGCGATGCGCACGACGTCTCGGGGCAGTGCCGCTGCGACGCGCACCGCGCGTGCCTGGTCGACCTCGAACGTCACGAGGTCGCGTTGGTTGACCCCGACCATGGTGGCACCCGCGCCGAGCGCCCGCCCGACCTCGGCCTCGTCGTGGGTCTCGACCAGCGCGTCGAGCCCGAGTTCGCCGGCCAGCGCGCAGAGGTCGACGAGTTCCGCGTCGTCGAGCGCGGCCACGATCAGCAGCACCGCGTCGGCCCCCATGAGGCGGGCGTCGCAGACGTCGCGGGCGTCGACGGTGAAGTCCTTGCGGATGACCGGGACGTCGACGGCATCGCGTGCGGCGGCCAGATCGGCGGCGGAGCCGCCGAAGTGCGGGCCGTCGGTCAGCACCGACAGGCATGAAGCTCCACCTGCGACGTAGGAGCGGGCCACGTCGGCGGGATCCAGATCGGCCGCCAGCGCGCCCTTCGAGGGCGACCGACGCTTCACCTCGGCGATGACCGCCAGGGTCTCGCTCGCCATGAGCGCGGCACGGAATCCTCTGGGCGGCGGGCACGAGCCGGCCTGCTCGACGAGGCGATCGAGCACGCGCGAGTCGCCGGCGGCTCTGCGGCGGTGATGGTCGAGGATGGCGTCGAGATAGGTGGCCACGGGAGACCTCGGTGCGGGCGTGGAGCGGCGGACCGCCCGGACGCTACCGCCGCGACCGGTGCATCGTCACGATGGGCACCGCAACGAAGGAGATGCCTCCGAGGATCGCCATGCCGAGACCGAAGGCCAGCACGGGAACCAGTCGCAGAACTGCTCCTGCGACGAAGCAGACCACGGCGGCGAACAGCAATGCCGGCGGCAGCATCGTGAGCTTGCGTGATGCAGCGATGCCCGAGGTCGCCGGCTCGGGAGCCGGGCGGGTACGGGCCGTGCGCCCCGTCCGAGGAGCTTTGGACGCACCTGTTGGGCGGCGGGCGATCTCGCGGTCGTGGACCGCACGACGTTGGGCGTCGCCGAGCACCGCCCAGGCCTCGTTGATCTCACGCATGCGGCTCTCGGCATGTGCCGCCGAGGCGGGGTCGCCGGCGTGGCGGTCGGGGTGATGGGCACGCGCTGCTGCGAGATAGGCGCGCCGGATGGTCGCCGCATCGGCGTCGGGGGCGACGCCGAGTATCTCGTAGAAGGAGCTGGTTGCCACCGTCATCGTTTCCGTCGCCTCGACCGAGACTACTGTCGCGCCGGGTCGCCGGGACGACCCGTGGATGACCTATCGGCCGTTCGGGCTCGGTTCTGAGTCGCTTGGCCGGAGCGTTCGATCCCCCGGAGCGGCCGGCGATGTCGGGTCGTTCAGGGCAGTGCGGAGATCGCCACGGGACCGTGCGGCCCGGCGACCTCGCCCGGCGCCTCGACCGCCCGCCGGACGTAACCCAACCCCACCCAGGCGTCGCCGACGGCCACAGCCGACGTCACACGTCCGACGTCGGCGCCGTCTACGGTCAAGCTGTCGCCGGGGGCGAGCGCAGACGATGCGGTCAGGCGCCGCAGGTGCCGGGGCACGTTGCCGCCGCGGCTGTCGATACGGGCGACGAGTTCCTGGCCGGTGTAGCAGCCCTTGGTGAAGCTGGCGCTGCGGTCGACGATGCCGGCCTCGGCGGGGATGGTCCGCTCGTCGAGTTCGGCACCCATGGCCGGCACGCCGCACAGGATGCGCAACAACTCGAGGTCGGCCTCGCCGGCTGTGGGGACACCGTCGGGGACCTGCACGGCCTCGCCGAGCAGGTCGACGCCCTCGATGCCGGGCCACTGCGCCGGCACCACGACCAGGGCACCGGACTCGACGGCGATGTCGAGGCCGTGGGTGCCCGCGCCGCGAATCGCCACCATCGGCCACGTCGCGACGGTGAGCTCGCACTTCGTGCGCAGCAGGAACCGTTGCAGCCGGGCCGCGACGGCGTCGCCGTAGCCGGGGTCGACGTCGAGCAGGAAGGTGTCGGCGTCGATACGGGTGACCCGCAGCCAGGCGTCGACCTTGCCCTGGGGCTGCAGGAGCAGCGACCACGCCGATTCGCCGGGCGCCAGCGGCGAGATGTCCTGGGAGAGCTGGCCCTGGAGGAACTTCTCGGTGTCCGGTCCGGTGGCGGTGACGACATCGCGGGTGGTCACGACGGCGGCGGGACTGGCGGCGAAGGCTTCGGGGACGATACGGGTCTCGGTGCTCACGATGGGCTCCTGCGGGATGCGGTCATGGCTTCGGCGGGACGCACGGCTGCCAGCAGGGCCCGGGCCTTGTTCTCGCACTCGAGGTACTCGTGTTCGGCGACGCTGTCTGCGACGATCCCGGCGCCGGCCTGCACCGACGCGCCGTGCGGCGTGATGACCATGGTACGGATGGCGATGGCGGTGTCGATGTTGCCCGAGAAGTCGAGGTAGCCGACGACGCCGGCGTAGGGGCCGCGCTTGGTGGGTTCGAGGGCGTCGATGATCTCCATGGCCCGCACCTTGGGAGCACCGGACACCGTGCCCGCGGGCAGGGTGGCCCGTAGGACGTCGATGGGGCCCTTGCCGTCTGCCAGGGTGCCGCTGACCTGGGAGGTCAGGTGCATGACGTGGCTGTATCGCTCGAGGGTCATCATCTCGTCGAGGTGGAGGCTGCCGTAGGCGACGACGCGGCCGACGTCGTTGCGGGCGAGGTCGACGAGCATGACGTGTTCGGCGACCTCCTTGGGGTGCTCGCGCAGCTCGGCTCCGAGGCGGCGGTCCTCTTCCTCGGTGCTGCCGCGCCGGCGGGTGCCGGCGATGGGTCGCGAGATGACCGTCTCGCCGAGGAGCTGCACCAGCGGTTCGGGCGAGCAGCCGACGAGGGTGACCTCGGGCTGGCGGACGAAGTACATGTAGGGGCTGGGGTTGATCTGGCGCAGCACCCGGTAGACGTCGAACGCGTCGGCGTCGAGGTCGAAGTCGAAGCGCTGGCTGAGCACCACCTGGAAGATGTCGCCGGCGAGGATGTGCTCCTTGGCGGTGTCGACGGCCAGGGCCCATTGGTCCCGGCTCATCGAGGAGCGCACCTCGGGCACGTCGATGGCGTCGCCGGGCGGTTCGAGGAACGGTTCGGCCAGCGGGCGGGCACCGTCGGCGGCGATGCCGTCGAGGCGGCTCACGGCGTCGGCGTAGGCCGCGTCGATGGTCGCCTCGTCGGCGTCGGGTGCGACGATGACGTTGGCGATGAGGGTGACGCGCTGACGCCAGTGGTCGAACACGGCGAGCTCGCCGATGACCGACACCATCGCGTCGGGTAGGCCCTGGTCGTCGGCGGGCACGTCGGGCAGGCGCTCGACCTCCCGGACGATGTCGTAGCCGAGGTAGCCCATCAGGCCGCTGTGCATCGGCGGGAGGCCCTCGATGTCGGGGGCGCGCAGCGTGGCCAGGAGCTGATCGAGCAGATCGAGAACCCCGTCGCCCACCGCGACCGACTCGGGCAGATCGCCGTCGACCTCGATGGTGCCGTTGCGCTTGGTGATGGTGAGCAAGGGGTTGCGCCCGATGAACGACCAGCGGCTCCACCGTTCGCCGTGCTCGACGGATTCGAGCAGGAAACCGGGGCCGTCGCCGCAGACCCTGGCGAACGCGGCCACCGGTGTGGTCAGGTCGGCGACGAGCTCGCGCCACACAGGCACGACGGTGTGTCCGGCGGCGAGGCGGCGGAAGTCCTCGAGCGACGAGCGCGTCGATCCGTCGGCGGATGTGGTGGTGGCGGGGCTCACGATGGCGAGACGGTGTGTCGGCGGTCAGAGGTAGAGGCCGGTGCTGTGCCCGTCGAGACGCTCGGCGGCCACGGCGTGGACGTCGCGCTCGCGCAGGATGATGTAGTCCCTGCCGCGGACCTCGACCTCGTAGCGGTCCTCGGGGTTGAACAACACCCGGTCGCCGATCTCCATGCTGCGCACGTTGGGCCCGACCGCTTTGACCTCGGCCCACGACAGGCGGCGCGACACCTGGGCGGTGGCCGGGATGAGGATGCCGCCGGTGCTGCGGCGCTCGCCGTCCTCGGTGGGGACCTCGACCAGGACGCGGTCGTTGAGCATCTTCACCGGGAGCTTCTCGGTGGGACCGAGGCTGTGCGAGCCCTTGGCCGGCTTCGCCTTGGAGGAACCTGCGGTGGAGGAGTCGTCGGATGGGGCCACGGTGGTGGAGGCTACCGTGTCGGTGCGATGAGCCACGAACGCCACCTCGTGACCACCGAGGCCGGACCGGTGTTGAGCGCCGAGGTCATCCTCCCCGAGGCGCCGACCGCGGCTGTGGTGATCACCCACCCCCATCCGCTCCACGGCGGGTCGATGCACACCCCGGTGCCGACGGCGTTGTTTCGCCGGGCCGGCGAGCTGGGCCTGGCCGCTGTGCGCTTCGACTTCCGTGGCGTCGGCGAATCCACCGGCACTCACGACGAGGGCCGCGGCGAACGCGACGACGTCCGAGCGGTGATGGCCTGGCTGCGTGAACGGCTCGCCGAGCAGGGCTCGCCCGACGTCCCCGTGCTGTTGGCGGGCTGGTCCTTCGGCGCCGACGTGATCCTGGCCGTCGACGACGACGTCGCCGGCTGGTTCGCGGTCGCCGCACCCCTGGCCATCGTGCCGGTCGACGAGATGGCAGCACCCGCCTCGGAGGCGCAGACCGTGCTGGTCGTCCCCGAACACGACCAGTTCCGCTCCCCCACCGCCGCCGCCGAGGTCACCGCCGACTGGCAGGCGACGGACATCGACGTCGTCACCGGGGTCGACCACTTCCTCGCCGGGTCGCTCGACCGGGTGGCCCACGCGTTCGAGCGATTCGTCACGACCGGAACGCCTGGCGACGTCGCTGGATAACGCTTGTGACGAAGGTCTCACGTGTCCATTCTGTCCCGAGCGTAGAACCGGCTCCAGATCGCAAAGGCAACGGCCCAGGGCACGAACAGCACGAATTGGGGAAAGTACAAGATCGCCGCCGTTGCTGACTCCGCGTGGGCCCAGAGCACACCGGTGACCAGCGTGAAACCCACGAGTGTTGCTGCTGCAAGGATGCCCAGAGGCGTGCGAAGGTCAGCGAAGGAGAGCGCGAGGGCCGCCGGTACCGGACCGAGCAACGAGAGTCGCGCCACGTCGTCCCAGCCGCCCGACCAATTTCCAACCCGATTTATCTCCAACTGCGCTAGGCCAACGGCGGCAACAACCAGCAGCGTCATCAAAACAGATTGAACCAACCAGACCCCCCAAGACCATGGCTTAATCATACATCAAGTCCCGAGCCGTGAGATCTATAATTAGCCTATTCGAAACCAATCAGAACCTGCCCACAGCAACAACGAATCCGTAAAATAGATCTGCCGTGCGGTAGCAGCGCGAGCGGTGAATTCTTGACCGATGGCCGCAATCGAAGTACATGTCCGCAAGCAAGTAGGCGTCACAGGCCCCTTTGGTCACGTTCGCGTAGTTCAGCCGTTCTGAATGACCAAGGTCGTAGCAGTAATCATGAGCTTTGCATGCCTGCCTGAAGTCATAGACCACGCCCACCCCGAAGATGCTGAGGCGATCGGGTATCGGGTACGGATCACCACACCCTCCAGAGCGCTTCACGTTACGATATCGACCGAAGTGCTCCATTCTTTCAGGGTAGTATCCACGGGCCGTGATATCGGATCGAATCGGACAGTGCCTTCTGGCGAGATACTGACCTGCGGTGCTCGTCCGATTGATCCGAGTGCATCTGATGGGGTGCCAGGTAGGGTCGAGGACTACCGGCCACACATCTACCTGCGCTGGGTCGAAGCCGACAGTGATCGTTCCTTCACCGAAGCTCTGGACTACCTCCACCGGATTCCCGGCGCCATCGACCCCCCACGGCGCCGATACCATGCCGATCACCGTTTCCCCGTCGACCATGAGCGCCGAACCATCATCGAACGCAACGACTTGGTGGTTTGCCTCGAGGTGGTACTCCAGAGTCGCCGAGTTCGGGCCATCGGGGTCTTCGAAAACGGCGAGCGAACTCAGGCCACCCCCGGCCAACCGGTGAACGAACCAGCGCACACCGTCCGATCGAGGGATGGCCTCGAGAAGACCATCGACCGAGTCGGATGGCCGCAAGGTGTGGTCTCCGAAATCGAACTGCATTGCACCAACCGCCGCACTAGAACCATTTACCCTGGGCGGGCTCGCAACAACACTCTCCAAGACACTGGTTCCCATCGCCAGCGCGGCGATCGCTGGATCCTCGAACTCGACTTCCGGTCCACCAGGGCCAACGAGAGGACCGACTGGGTCGAACGGAAAGGCAGGCAGGTGATCAAAGGCCAAGCGCTCGTTTCCTGAATAGCCCACCGAGGCCGTATCTTCTATCGAAGGCTCTTCGTTCGGTGCACCTACGACTTGAGGATGTCCTGCCTCACTCTGGAACCCAGCCGCGGGGCTTGCGGCGACCAGTCCCCCCCCAGCGCCAGGCACAACACCACACCGACCTGGGTCAGACGTGACCGCTTCCCATCGTTCAAAGTTCGACTCCTCTATTGTTCGGGATGAGAGCACCCCGCCAATACAGTGCCATGGGTCACAGTAACTTCGTGCCTACTCGGCGTCAAGGATTTCCGTGCTGTCGGCCAAGTCGCTCATCGACATCGTCATGATTCTCGCAGCCCATGGCGACAACCTGGACTGTCTGGCATTCGCTGCATCTCTGGCCATGGCGCGGACCGACGAAATCCAGCTCGCCCGTGCGGCTCGAATTGGCGCTGCAGATCACCGCCGAACACGACCAGGCCGCTCAGGGTCTGACGGCTATGCCTGCTCGGGCCAGGTGGGCCTTCGCCTCGCGGATGGTGTGTTCGCCGAAGTGGAAGATGCTGGCGGCCAGCACCGCATCGGCGCCGCCCTCGGTGACGCCTTCGACGAGGTGGTCGAGGTTGCCGACGCCGCCGCTGGCGATGACCGGGACGTTCGTCGCGTCGGCGATGGCCCGGGTGAGCTCGGTGTCGAAGCCGTCGCGGGTGCCGTCGCGATCCATCGACGTCAGCAGGATCTCGCCTGCGCCGAGACTCTCGGCACGCGCCGCCCACGCGACGGCGTCGATGCCGGTCGCGGTGCGGCCGCCATGGACGAACACCTCGAAGCCGCTGGGCAGCTCGGGTGATGGGCCGCCGTCGTGGCGGCGGGCGTCGATGGCCACCACCGTGCACTGGGCACCGAACTCGGCGGAGATCTCGCCGATCAGCTCGGGCCGGTCGACCGCAGCCGAGTTGACCGACACCTTCTCGGCGCCCTCGCGCAGCAGGCGCCGGGCGTGCTCGACGGTGCGGATGCCGCCGCCGACGGTGAAGGGGATGAACACCTCCTCAGCCGTGCGTCGCACCAGGTCGTAGATGGTGTCGCGGGCGTCGGAGGATGCGGTGATGTCGAGGAAAACCAGCTCGTCGGCGCCCTCGGCGTCGTAGCGCGCGGCGAGCTCGACGGGGTCGCCCGCGTCGACGAGGTCGACGAAGTTGGTGCCCTTGACCACGCGTCCCGCGTCGACGTCGAGGCACGGGATGACCCGGATGTTGGTCACGACACTCCCCCGTCGTTGCGCCCGGACCCGCCGGCAGTGACCGCTATGGCGGCGGCGAGATCGATGGTGCCCTCGTAGATGGCACGGCCGACGATGACACCGGCGAGGTGACGGCCGTCGACGTCGACGGCAACCAGATCACGAACGTGGTCGATGTCGCCCACGCCGCCCGAGGCGATGACATCGACACCCGAGCCCGCCAACACGGCGGACAGCCCGGCGATGTCGGGACCCTCGAGGGTGCCGTCCCGGGCGATCTCGGTGACGACCACGGCGTCGACGCCCAGATCGCCGAAACGGCGGGCCATCTCCACGACCTCGAGGTCGGTCTCGGTCTCCCAGCCGTGGGTGGCGATGCGGCCGTTGCGGCCGTCCAGGCCGATCGCGACCCGGTGCCCGGCAGCGGTCAGGTTCTCGGCGAGCGACGGGTTCTCCACCGCTGCCGTGCCGATGACCACCCTGGTGACGCCGGCATCGAACAGGGCCTCGGCGGCCTCGATGCTGCGCACCCCGCCGCCGGTCTGCACCGGCACGTCGACGGCCGCGGCGATGGCAGCGACCACGGGGCGGTTGACGGGATCGCCCGAGCGGGCCGCGTCGAGGTCGACGACGTGGATCCACGGCGCGCCCGCCGCCGCGAAGGCCTGGGCCTGCGCGACCGGGTCGTCGCCGTAGACGGTCTCGCGGTCGTAGTCGCCCTGCATGAGCCGCACGCAGCGCCCGCCCCGCAGGTCGATGGCTGGATACAGGTCGAAGCTCATCGGTCGGCTCCCTGGCCTTGCGTGCCCGGCCGGCACAGCGCCACGAAGTTGGTGAGCAGGTGCCGGCCGGCGTCGCTGGACTTCTCGGGGTGGAACTGGGTGGCGAACACGTTGTCGCGCTGCACTGCCGCGGCCACGGGGCCGCCGTAGTCGCATGTGGCGATCACGCAATCGGCGCCGGTGTCGTCGGCGGCGTAGGAGTGCACGAAGTAGAGCCACTGGCCGTCGAGGCCCTCGAGCAACGGCGACGGCCGGGTCACCCGGATGGCGTTCCACTGCATCTGGGGGCGTTTGACGTCGCCGGGCAGCAACCGGACACGGCCGGGCAGGATGCCGAGGCCGACCCGGTCGGGCGACTCGTCGCTGCCCTCGTAGAGCAGCTGCATGCCGACGCAGATGCCGAGGAAGGGCCGACCGGAGCGGACGGCGGCGTGGGCGATGGTGTCGACCCCGGCGCCGATCAGGGCATCGACACAGCGGCCGAAGTTACCCACCCCGGGCAGCACCACACCGTCGGCCGCGTCGACCTCGTCGGGATCGGCGGTCAGATGCGCGTCGGCGCCGGCGCGCTCGAGCGCCTTCTGGGCCGATCGCAGGTTCCCGATGCCGTAGTCGAGCACGGCGATGCGTGGGCGGCCGATCGCCTCCCGGGTCACAGGACGCCCTTGGTGGAGGGGACGTCGCCGCCTTCGATGCGCACGGCGTCGCGCAGTGCCCTCGCCGTGCTCTTGAAGCACGACTCGATGATGTGGTGGGTGTTCTTGCCGCGCACCAGGACCTGGTGCAGCGTGATACCGCCCGAGGTCACGAAGGCCCGCCAGAACTCCTCGACCAGCTGCGGGTCGAACGGCGGGGTGCCCAGGATCTTCTCGCCGGGAGGATCGATCTCGTACACCAGGAACGGCCGGCCGGACAGGTCGAGCGCGACCTCGACGAGGGCCTCGTCGAGCGGGCAGGCCGCGGTGGCGAAGCGGCGCACGCCGGCCTTGTCGCCCATCGCCTCGGCGAAGCAGGCGCCCAGCGCGATGCCGACGTCCTCGACGGTGTGGTGGCTGTCGATCTCGAGGTCGCCGACCGCCTTGACGGTGAGGTCGAAGCCGCCGTGCTTGCCCAACTGGTCGAGCATGTGATCGAAGAATGGCAGACCCGTCGAGCAGTCGCTGCGGCCGGATCCGTCGATGTCGAGCGAGATCTCGATCGAGGTCTCCTTCGTGGCCCGCGAGCGGGTGGCGGTGCGTGTCATGGGGCGAGGACCTCCGTGAGGGCGGCGAGGAAGCGATCGTTCTCGTCCGGTGTGCCGATGGTGACCCGCAGGCACCCGTCGAGGCGCGGCCACGAGGCGCAGTTGCGCACCAGGACCGACCGGTCGAGCAGGCCCTGCCAGACGGCGTCGCCGTCGAGGGTCTCGGGCCGGAACAGGACGAAGTTGGCAGCCGACGGCCAGACCCGGACCGGGAGCGCGTCGAGGGTGGCCACGAGGCGCTCGCGCTCGGATACGAGGCGGCCGACGCGGTCGTTCATCTCGTCGACGTGGTCGAGGGCCAGGCGCCCGGCGATCTGCTTCGCGACGTCGAGGTGGTACGGCAGGACGATCTGATCGAGCGCTTCGACCATCCAGGTGGGGGCGATGGCATAGCCGAGCCGGGCCGCCGCCATCGACCACGTCTTGGAGAACGTCCGGGTGACCACCAGCGGCAGCTCGTCGTCCACGAGGTCGACCGCGGACCAGTCGGCGAACTGGCCGTAGGCCTCGTCGACGACCACGACCGTGCCATCGGCGGCGCCGCGTTCGATGACGGCCTGCACCAGGTCCTCGGGTTCGGCCATGCCGGTGGGGTTGTTCGGCGAGCACAGGAACACGACGTCGGGACCGATGTCGAGAACACGGGCGACCTCGGCGCCGTCGAGGGCCAGCGAGTCGTCGCGCTCGCCGACCAGCACCCCGGTGCCGGTGAGACGGGCAATGTGGGAGTGCAGGGCATAGGTGGGTTCGAACGTGGCCGCGGTGCGCCCCGGGCCGCCATAGGCCAACAGCAGCGTCTGGAGGACCTCGTTGGAACCGTTGGCCACGAACACCATGGCCGGGTCGACACCGTGATGATCGGCCAACGCCCGGCGCAGCTCGATGGCGGCACGGTCGGGATAGCGGTGCCACTCGATGCGGCTGAGCTCGGCGGCGAGCGCGTCGCGCCACGCAGCAGGCGGCGGCTCGGGGCTCTCGTTGGTGTTGAGACGGACCTCGACCTCGACCTGGGGCGAGTGGTACCCCGCCATCAGCGCCAGATCGTCACGGACCTGCGGCCGGGTACTCACGATGCCGCGTTCCCGCCGGCGGCGGCCGAGGTCCGCATCCGGACCGACTCGGCGTGGGCGGCAAGACCCTCGGCGTCGGCGAGCGTCGCGACCGCAGCGGCCACGGCGTCGATCGCTGTCTGGTCGCAGGTGATGACGTGGATGTCCTTGCAGAAGTCGGCCACGGTCAGCGCCCCGGCGAACCTTGCCGTTCCGTTGGTGGGCAGCACGTGCGACGGCCCCGCCACGTAGTCACCCACCGACGCCGGCGACAGCGCCCCACGGAACACCGCCCCGGCATGGCGGACCCGCTCCAGCAGGGCGTCGGGGTCGGCCACCATCAGCTGCAGGTGCTCGGGGGCGATGAGGTTGGCGACGTCGACAGCCGCCTCGGGTCCGTCGACGACGACTGCGTAGCCGCCCTCGGCAAGGGTGGATTCGATCTCGGCGCGCCGGGGCGAGGACGCCGTGCGTCGGGCGACCTCGTCGGTGACGGCGTCGGCGACGGCCTCGTCCCAGGTGATCAGCCACGCCAGGCCGCCCGGGCCGTGCTCGGCCTGGACGATGACGTCGATGGCGGCGAAACCGACCGGGGCAGTGTCGTCGGCGATGACGACGATCTCCGACGGCCCGGCGAACGCGGCGGCGATCCCGACGTCGCCGGCGACCTCGCGCTTGGCGATGGCCACATAGGCGTTGCCCGGGCCGGCGATGACGTCGACCGGGGCGATGGTCTCGGTGCCGTAGGCCATGGCGGCGATGGCCTGTGCTCCCCCGACGGCGTAGACCTCGTCGACACCGGCGACGTGGGCCGCCGCCAGGGTGATGGAGGCGATGTGGCCGTCGGCGCCGGGCGGCACACAGACGCAGACGGACTCGACCCCTGCGGTGAGGGCCGGGACGACGGTCATCAGCAGCGTCGACGGGTAGGCCGCCCGCCCACCGGGCACGTAGCAACCGGCCCGATCGACCGGCTGCTGGCGAGCCTCGATCTCGATGCCCAGGTAGGTGCTCGTGGTGTGGGCGTGGCGTTGGGTGGCGTGGAACGCCGCGATGCCGTCGTGGGCGGTCTGCAACGCGTCGCGCAGCTCGGGCGATGTGGCGTCCCAGGCGGCGGCGATCTCGTCGGGATCGACCCGCAGCGACGGAGGCACGGCCGGATCGAAGCGCTCGGCGAAGGCCCGCAGCGCCGCATCGCCGTCGGCGCGGACGGCGTCGATGATGGCCCGGACCGAATCGACGGGATCGTCACCGTCGACGACGGGCCGGGGCAGAAGGGCGGCGACGTCGGATGTGGCGACGCCGCGCAGGTCAAGTCGTTGCAGCACCCGGACACGCTACTGGCTCGCCTCGCCGGTGGCCCAGGAATTGCCGGGGCCGGTGACCGATGCCGCGGTCCCGCCCGGGTGGGGACAGACTGTGCCGATGGAACGCGAAACCGCAGAGCTGTCGTCGGTCGAGACCCAGATCTCCGACCTGACCCGCCGCATCGTCGAGACCGCCGGTGTCTTCAAGAACGGCGGCCGCGACGACGTCGCGCACGAGCTCTTCGAAGTCGAACGGTCCCTCCGGGCCGCGGCCCGACGCCTCGAGCGCGCCGCCCGAGCCGCCCGTTCCTGACCAGCGAGCGCCGGCGCAGGGCGACCCTGCGGAGCCCGTCGCTCAGGCACCCACAGTTGGCGGCCCCGGGCTTGCGTGGGCGTCGGGATGCTCCTACCGGGCCGGGACGGTCCTGGACACGTCGGCGCTCTGCGCCTCCCCCGAGACGGCTGGGCACCCCGGCGGGTCCCTTGGGCACCCCCGTGCCGTCTCGGCCCCACGCCGCTGCTGCGGAGCCCGCCGACACCAGCCGGCGACGTGCGTCCCGAACCGAACGCGAGACGACCGAGCGCGAGGGATCCCGGCGCGAGCCCGCCGGAGACGAGCCGGCGCAGAAACACCGCGAGCCCCGCCGGAGACGAGCCGGCCAAGCAGAGAGCGGCACCTCACAAGGCAGACCAGACCGAGCCCCACCCGTCGGCGCTCTGCGCCTCCCCCGAGACGGCTGGGCACCCCGGCGGGTCCCTTGGCACCCGTGCCGTCTCGGCCCCACGCCGCTGCTGCGCAGCCCGCCGACCAGCCGGCGCGTGCGTCCCGAACCGAGCGACCGAGCAGGGGATCCCGGCGCGAGCCCGCCGGAGACGAGCCGGCGCAGAGATAGAGCCCCAAAAAGGCGACCGGCACTCCTTGGGGAAAGGAGTGCCGGTCTAGGCGACATCGGGCGGCGGATCCCGATGAGTGTCGCCGTACCAGGTGGCGGAACCTGGTGGTCTGACCATAGCTCGTTCGAACGACCGAAACCGACCATCGAAGAAAATCTGTCGCCGGTACTGCCAGAAGATGAGCCCGCCGGACGTGGACGTCCGATACTTCAGCGTGCAGACGGGCAGAACCAGGCCAGCGTGCACGCCCCACAATCGGGGTTCCGGGCCCCGCAGACACGGCGGCCGTGCAGGATGAGCCGCAGGCTGAACTCGCCGCGTTCGGCCGCCGGGATCATCGGGTTCAGGATCCGCTCGACCTTGACGGGGTCGGTCTCGTCGGTGATGCCCAGGCGACCAACGAGCCGCCCGACATGGGTGTCGACGGGCAGGCCGGGTAGGCCAAGGGCGACGCTGCGCACAACGTTTGCGGTCTTTCGGCCGACGCCGGGGAGGCTGACCAGGTCGGCCATCGCTGTCGGCACCTCTCCGTCGAAATCGGCGACGAGGCGCTGGGCCATCCCGATCAGGTTCTTGGCCTTCGAGCGGAACAGTCCGAGCGAGCCGATGATGGCCTCGACGTCGGCCTGATCGGCAGCGGCCAGCGCTTCGGGCGTCGGATAGGCGGCGAACAGTGCAGGGGTGACCTTGTTCACCCCGACATCGGTGGCCTGCGCGGACATGATCGTGGCCGCCAGCAACTCGAACGCGTTGGTGTGGTCGAGTTCGCAGATGGCGTCGGGGTATTCCTCGGCGAGCAGCAGATGCGCTGCGCGGGCGCGCCCCTTCGGCGAGCGCGGTTTGCCGAACGGCCGGGACGAGGTCATGGCGGGCAGGCTACTGCGGGTCGCGATCGCCCCAGCGGCCACGCCAGTAGCCTCGAAGGGTGAGTATCTCGGTGACCACCCCCGGCCCTGCGCCCTTCGCCGTCAGCGTGGAGGTTTCGAAGGACCATCCCCGCGGGCGTCTCGGCGACGACGTCGCCGACGCGCTCGCGACCGCCGGGTCGGGCGACGGCGGAGCGCAGGTGTGGATCATCGATGTACGAGACGGTGACGACGAGGCCCTCGCAGCCCATGGCCTGGTCCCGTATCGGGATCTGCTCCAGCTGCGCTGCGAGCTCCCGGTCGAGCCGGCCGGAATCGAGACCAGGCCGTTCGACCCCGACACCGACGTCCAGGCATTCATCGAGGTCAACAACCGGGCCTTCGCCTGGCACCCCGAACAGGCCGGCCTCACGCCGGAACGCCTCGCCGCGACGATGGCCGAGCCGTGGTTCGACGCCGATGGTTTCCGGCTCCACGAGATCGACGATCGCCTGGCGGGCTTCTGCTGGACGAAGATCCACCCCGCCCGGCCCAGCCAGGGTGAACCGGAACTGGGCGAGATCTATGTGATCGCCGTCGATCCCGACTTCCACGGCCAGCGCCTGGGCGGTCCGATGACCCGCGCCGGTCTCGACTGGCTGGCCGACCGTGGCATCACGACGGCAATGCTCTACGTCGAGGCCGACAACGACGCCGCTGTCCGCACCTACGAACGCATCGGGTTCTTCCGCCACGCCACCAACCGTGCCTACCGGTGCGACCGATGACCACCGAATCGGGTTCCCGCCATCCGGTCACCCGCTATGGCATCAGCAGCGATGAACTCGCAGCGCTGCTCGCCGACCAGCCCCGGTACCGACTCGACCAGGTCTGGCAAGGGCTCTACGACCAGCACGTCGACCCGGAGGACATGACGAACCTCCCCATCGCGTTGCGTCAGCGGCTGACCGACGAGCTACCCGTTGCCCTCACCGAGACGACACGATCTGTCAGCGACGACGGCGACACCGTCAAGTGGCTGTGGTCCCTGCAGGGCGGCGCCTCGGTCGAGACGGTCCTGATGCACTACGACGACCGCAGCACGGTCTGCATCAGCAGCCAGGCCGGTTGCGCCATGGCCTGCGGCTTCTGTGCCACGGGTCAGGCCGGTTTCGAACGGCATCTCAGCCGGGGCGAGATCGTCGAACAGGTCGTGCGGGCCATCCGCGAAGCGGCGCCTCGACGGGTCTCCAACATCGTGTTCATGGGCATGGGCGAGCCCATGGCCAACTACGACGAGGTCTGGGGCGCCGTCGAGCGTCTCCACGGCGACATCGGGATCTCCGCCCGGCATCTCACCATCTCCACCGTCGGGCTGGTTCCCGGCATCGTGCGTCTGGCCGGCGAGTCCCTGCCGGTCAATCTCGCGGTGTCGTTGCACGCCGCCAACGACACCCTGCGCGACGAGCTGGTCCCCATCAACCGTCGCTATCCGCTGGGTGCGCTGATGGACGCCTGCGCCCAGTACCTCGCGGTGAAGAACCGACGGCTGTCGTTCGAGTGGGCGATGATCGCCGACACCAACGATCGCGAGCGCGACGCCACGCAGCTCGCCGAGCTGGCCAGAGCCCTGCGGGCCCACGTCAACCTCATCCCGCTCAACCCGACACCGGGGTATCCGGTCGTCGGCAGCAGGCCCGAACGGGTCCGCGAGTTCCGCGACACGCTGCGGTCGCTCGGGGTCAACGCCACCATCCGTGCCAATCGGGGCACCGACATCGACGCGGCCTGCGGGCAGCTGCGGGCCAATCACGAGATCACGATGAAGGTGCCCACCCGCCGCCGCTGACGTGAGCGCCGGTGCTCAGCGCACCAGGAATGTCCGCTGGCGCCACCGACCCTGGATGCGGATGGCGTCACGAAGTGCTTCGCCGGGGGCGACGCTGGTACCCGGTCCCAGCACGCAGTTCTCGACGCTGCCCTCCACGACGGCCCCTGCAGCGACGACGCTCGACCGCACCGACCCGGCGACCTCGGCGCCGGGATCGACGATCGACTCGACGTCCTCGGCCGCGATGGCAGCCATGTTGGCGTCGAGGAGACGTGCGACCGTGCCGCAGTCGCGGTGCTCGCTCGGGTCGGCCACGACCTCGAGACGCCCCGTCGCTGCAGCATCGCGCCACACCGTCTCGTAGAGCCCCGACGGTGTCGTGGGCAACGTGGAGACCACCGACCACGGCAACAGCGTGCCGGTCACGGCACTGCGGGGCGTGAACGGGCCGCCACCGGGGACGAGGACACGGATCCGTTCGCCGTCCCAGTCCTCGAGCAACGGCGCCGCCGACCCGCGTGTCCATGTGTCGGCGTTGACCACGAGGACGGGCCGACCGTCGATCCATCCGGCCAGGTTGCCGACTCCCCCGGCGGTGCCGAGGGCCTCGTCGACCTCGTGCGACACATGGGCCCGGCCCTGCACCGACGCGGCGATCAGCTCGGCGTGGTGGTGCACGTTGACGGCGGGCTCGGCGCCGGCGTCGACGAGGCGGTCGAGCGCCTGGTGCACGAGCGCCACGTTGCCCACCGGGCACAGCGGTTTGGGAAGGACCGCACTGAGGGGGAGCAGCCGCCGCGCCTCGCCCGCAGCGAGCGCGATGCCGGCGAGATCGACGATCATCGCCGGGCAGAGTATCGGCCCCGGCGGGCGAGGCGTTCCTCGATCCGGCCGGTGCCACCGACCACCGGTAGCCTCGACGTTCGTGGACGATCCAGCGATCCGTACCGAGACCAGAGGCGGGCACAGCCTGCCCGCACGTGTGCCCATGGGCGACGAGCTCCCCAGCGGCGAGGCCAAGGTGGCTGCCGTGCGGACGATGTTCGATGCCATTGCGCCGCGCTACGACCTGGTCAATCGGATCATGACCTTCCGGCTCGACGTCCGCTGGCGGCGCCACACCGTCGAGCGTCTCGCACTCGCACCGGGATCGCTCGTCGCCGACCTGGCCTGCGGCACCGGCGACTTCTGCATCGACCTCGAGCGCTCTGGCCTGAGGCCCATCGGATTCGACCTGTCGGCCGGCATGCTCCACGCGGCACGCACCGAGGCACCGCTCGTGCATGCCGACATCCTGCGCCTGCCGGTGCCCGACGCCGGTCTCGACGGCGCCACCTGCGGGTTCGCGCTACGGAACCTGATGGAGCTGCCGGCGTTCTTCGCCGAGCTCGCTCGTGTCACCCGCCCGGGCGGCCGCATCGCGCTGCTCGACGTCGCCGAACCCGACAACCCCGTGCTGCGGTGGGGCCACGGCCTCTACTTCGGCAAGATCGTCCCTCGCGTCGGTGCGCTGTTCTCCGACGCCGAGGCGTACCGGTACCTGCCCCGCTCGGTGGCGTACCTGCCCGAACCCGACGAGCTGACCGCCATGGTCGCCGCGGCCGGGTTCGTCGACGTCGAGCGAGAGCTCCTTCCCCTCGGGGCTGCGCAGCTCATCTGCGCCACCCGGCAGTAGGGGCACCGACTAGCGTCACGGCGTGGGCATCGTCGATCTTCATCACGTCGCCATCAACGTCACCGATCTCGAGCGGTCGATCGCCTTCTACACCGACGTGCTGGGCTTCGCCTTGTTGCCACGCGAGGGCATCGCCGTGCCGGGCGCCTGGCTCGACGTCGGCTCCGGACGCCAGATCCACCTGGTCGGCGGCACCGTGCCCGACGACGTCGGCCAGCACGTGGCGTTCGTCGTCGACGACCTCGACACCACCGTCGCCGAGCTCACCGCAGCCGGCCTCACGGTCAAGGGCCCCGTGGTGATCGGTCCTCGCCGTCAGGCGTTCCTGTTCGACCCCGACGGCAACCGCCTCGAGATCAACGAGGACCTGCCGGCACCGCCGCCGGACAGCTCCGTCTGAACGTCAGGCGCCGAGCCACAGGCCGGCGGCGAACGCGATGCCGAACACCAGCTGCACCCTGCCGGTGCCCTCGAGCACCGCGATCAGGGCACGACCCGTGGCGCCACCCAGGACGATCCGCACCGGCGCCACCGCGAGCGGCGCCGCGATCAGGCCCACCAGCGCCCACGGACGCCATGCCGCGGTCAGCGCCACGCAGGCGAACGCCGCCACGATCATCGCGACGAAGAGCACGCGGGTCGCACGGTCTCCGAGGCGGACGGCCAGCGTCCGTTTGCCCGACGCAGCGTCGGTCGGGATGTCACGCAGGTTGTTCGTCACCAGCAGCGCAGTGGCGAACAAGCCGACCGGGATCGACACCAACACGTCCCAGCCCTCGATGGCCTCGCGCTGCACGAAGCTGCTGCCGGCGGTGGCGACGAGGCCGAAGAAGACGAACACGAACACCTCGCCGAGGCCCAGGTAGCCGTACGGGTTCGGACCCCCGGTGTAACCCCATGCCGCGGCGATGGCGGCGACGCCGACCACCAGAAGCCACCAGGTGGTCATCGCAGCCAGGGCGAGCCCCGCGACTGCGGCCACGCCGAAGGCGGCGAATGCGGCGAGTTTCACCTGACGTGCCGGGACGAGACCCGACCCGACGAGACGGAGCGGCCCGACCCGGTCGTCGTCGGTGCCGCGCACCCCGTCGGAGTAGTCGTTCGCGTAGTTGACGCCCACCTGCAGGGCCAGGGAGACCACGAGGGCGAGCAGGGCCCGCACCCAGGAGATCCCCTGTCCCCCACCGGCGGCGGCGTCGGCAGCGGCGGCCGTGCCGACGATGACGGGCACTACGGCTGCAGGGAGGGTCTTCGGCCGGGCGCCGGCCAGCCAGAGCAGCGGGCCGTGCGGACGGGAGTCGGGTTCGGGACGGGCTCGGGTCACGACGCCAACCATCGCACGGTCGGGCCCGAACCCGACAGCCGGATCGGGATGGTCACCGTGGACCGGCGCTCGACGTCGACGAGCGCGACGCGGCTGCTGCCCGGCGCGGCCAACAACGCGCCGTCGGGGCTCCATGTCACCCCTGCGGCTCGACCTCCGAAGCCCAAGACGCCGACCGACACGACCAGCGGCTCGGGCGGGACTGCGCCGGGCTCGACCAGGGGATGGATCGCGACCTCGGGCCGCGAACGATCCCCGAAGACCAGGCCCACGAGCCAACGACCGTCCGGGCTCAGGGCCTCGCCCAGGCCGAATGCCCGCACCTCCGCGGCGAGAGCGACGGTGCGCTCGCTGCGGTTCTCGAGATCGACCACCACGGCTTCGTCGCAATCGCCTTCGGGGCAGCGACGCACCAGCAGATGGTCGCCGCCGGTGGCGACCACCTTGCCCGTGGTGACGACGACGGTCGCGTCCGGGTCGTGTCGCACGACGACATCGCCGGTGGCCACCAGTGGGCGTCCGGCTTGGAACCCCACCAGCACGTCGGAGCCGCCGAGGGGGATCTGCTCGGCGACGGCACCCGACGAGCGCCGAACCGCCGTCAGCACGTTGCGGTCGCCATTGCGGGCCAGCATCCAGACGAGTTCCCGGTCGAGGCCGACCGCCGCACCGTGGGCAGCACCGATGACGCGCTGTCGACCCCGGGCGTCGACCTCCTTCAGCTCGTCGCGGGAGACGAACACGAAGGCCCGCTGTCCGGGGCCCACCAGGATCGGGACGCCCACCGGCCCGAGCGCGGTGGAGTCGGTGACGGTGCCGGCGTCGAGGTCCGCTATGCGCAGTCCGTCGGAGTCGACCAGGGCGAGCGCCCGGCTCGATCCCGAGACCTGATCGCCGATGGCGAGCGTCGCGACCTCGCGAGCCTCGATGGGCCCGGCGGCGCCTGCCGTCGTCTCCTCACCCACCCCTGCAGGTCCCGGCGTGGGGAGATCCCGCTCGACGGCCACCGGCGTCGGCACGACATCGGCGGCGTCGGGGCCCGGCTCCTCGGACGCGATCGACGCGACCACGATGCCGAGCGTTGCGGCGAACACCGGGATGGCGAGCATGGCGCTCCGGCCCGACCACCGGCGATGACGACGCGGCCCGCTGCCGAGAGAGCCGACACCGCCATCGTCGGCGGACGGTGACGAAACCCGACCGGTGAGGTCCAGTTCGACGGTGGGCCACGCGTCGCTGCCGGCCTCGTCCATCGGCGGCTGCCCTTCGGGTCGCCCCGGCTCGTGAGCGTCCATGCATCCACGCTACTGCGCGAGAACCCCGGGTCCGAGATGGCCACCCCATGCCCTCGACGCGGACCGCCACGGGTCGACGGCGAGGCATCGGCGGGCCGTCGAATACGCTCGACACCATGAACCGCCTCGGCGACGAGACCAGCCCCTATCTGCGCCAGCACGCCGACAACCCGGTCGACTGGTTCCCCTGGGGCCCCGAGGCCTTCGAGCAGGCTGCGGCCACGGCCCGCCCGATCCTGTTGTCGGTGGGCTATTCGTCGTGCCATTGGTGCCACGTGATGGCCCATGAGTCCTTCGAGGACCCCGCGACGGCAGCGGTCATGAACCGCCACTTCGTCAACATCAAGGTCGACCGCGAAGAGCAGCCCGACGTCGACGCCGTCTACATGGACGCCGTACAGGCCACGACCGGCCGTGGCGGGTGGCCGATGACGGTGTTCTGCACCCCCGACGGCCGCCCGTTCTTCGGCGGCACGTACTTCCCGCCCGAACGGCGCGGCAACGCCCCGAGCTTCGTCGACGTGCTCGAGCGCGTCGCCGAAGCCTGGGAGAGCGAACGCGACGAGGTCGAGGGCCAAGCCGAGCGGCTGACGGCCGCCATCGGACGCGCCGCGTCGCTGGTCCCGACCGCGAACGGACCGTCACGGTCGGTCACCGACGCCATCGCCACGGTCCTGCGCCAGCAGTACGACGCCGCGTGGGGCGGCTTCGGGCGGGCCCCGAAGTTCCCCCAGACCATGTGCCACGAGGCGCTCCTGCGGGTGCACCACCGCAGCGGCGACGACGACATCCTGACTATGGTGACCAACTCGCTCGACGCGATGGCCTCGGGCGGTATCTACGACCATCTCGGCGGAGGCTTCGCCCGGTACTCCACCGACCAGCAGTGGCTGGTGCCGCATTTCGAGAAGATGCTGTACGACAACGCGCTGTTCGTGCGGTTGTACCTGCACGCATGGCAGGTGACCGGCAAGGAGCGCTACCTGCAGGTCGTCGACGAGACCATCGGCTACATGCTGCGCGATCTGCGCAACGACGACGGTGGCTTCTTCAGTGCCGAGGACGCCGACTCCGAGGGCGAGGAGGGCAAGTACTACATCTGGACCGATACCCAGATCGCCTCGGTCCTGGGCGACGACGCTGCCGAGTTCTGCAACTGGTTCGGCGTCGCCGAGGGCCCCAACTTCGAGGGGCGCAGCATCCTGTGGCGGCCCGTGCGTGGCGATCTGCTGCGCCCCGTCGGGGTCGAGCTCAGCCGCCAACGCCTCCTGGCCGCACGTGAGATGCGAATCCGCCCCGGCCTCGACGACAAGGTGCTGACCGAGTGGAACGGGCTGGCCATCGCCGCGCTCGCCGAGGCGGCGCTCGCAACGGCGAACCACCAGTGGTTGGCCGCCGCCACCCGAGCCGGCGAGTTCCTCCTGGCCAACCTTCGCCGCCACGATGGCCGCTGGCTGCGGTCCTGGCACGCCGACGACATCGCCCGCGAAACCCCCCGCCGCCATCTCGGCGTGGCCAACGACCTGGCGGCCGTCGTCGATGCCTTCACCCGCCTGGGCGAGGCGTCGGGCCAGGCTCGCTGGATCGGCCATGCGAACGAGGCCGCCGATCAGCTGCTGGAGTTGTTCTGGGACGACGACAACGGCGGGGTGTTCACCACCGGCGCCGACGCCGACCCTCTGGTCGTGCGCACCAAGGACCTCACCGACAACGCGGTTCCGTCGGCCAACAGCGCGGCAGCGGTGGCGTTCGTCCGGCTGGGCGCGCTGGCAGGACGCCGTGATCTCGTCGAGCGGGCCAACCGGATCCTGGCGCTCGTCGACCCGCTGGTGACGGCGCACCCGGCCGCATTCGCCCATGCGGTGGCCGCCATCGACATGGAGGCCACCGGACTGACCGAGGTGGTCGTTCCGGGCGACATCGGCGACCTGCTCGACGTCGTGCGCAGCCGGTACCGCCCCAACACCGTCGTTGCCTGGGGCGAACCCTACGAGTCACCGCTGTGGCAGGGTCGCGAGGTCGGCAAGGCCCACGTCTGCGCCGACTACACCTGCTTGCTGCCCACCGACGACCCGGCGGTCCTCGACCGGCAGCTCTCCGAACAGGGCACCTGACCGAGGCCCCGGCCGGTTGGGCCGGGGCCGCGCGATCAGGCGGCCTTTTCGAGGATGTGGACGCCGCAGGCCGAGCCGAGGCCGATGACGTGGGCCAGGCCCACCTTGGCGCCCTCGATCTGGCGATCGCCGGCCTCGCCACGCAGGTGCATGACGATCTCGTGGATGTTGGCGATGCCTGTGGCGGCGATGGGGTGGCCCTTGGACTGCAGGCCGCCCGACACGTTGACGGGCTTGTCGCCGTCGCGCCACGGAGCGCCGGACTCGAAGAAGTCCACCGCGCCGCCCTCGGGGCACAGCATCAGGTTGTCGTAGTGCACCAGCTCGGCGGTGGCGAAGCAGTCGTGGAGCTCGACGAGGTCGAGGTCCTCGGGGCCGACGCCGGCCATCTCGTAGGCCTGGGTGGCGGCGTTGCGGGTGAGGGTGTTGACGTCGGGCAGGACCTGGCAGGCCTCCTGCCACGGGTCGGTGGTGAGCACCGACGCCGCGATCTTGACCGCACGCTTCTGCTGCTCGCCGGGGAGGCTCTTGAGGTACTCGTCGGACACGACGACCATGGCGGCGGCGCCGTCGCAGTTGCCCGAACACATCGGCCGGGTGTTGGGGTAGGCGATCATGACGTCGTTCATGATCTCGTCGAGGGTGAAGCGCTTCTGGTACGCCGCAAGAGGGTTGAGCGTGGAGTGGGCGTGGTTCTTCTCGGAGATCCGGGCGAACAGTTCGAAGCTCGCTCCGCCGTACTTGTGGCCGTACTCCATACCGACCTGCGCGAAGACGCCGGGCATGATCCCGGTGCCGATCCGGCCCTCGGTGCTGCCCAGGGCGCCGTAGCGGCCCGATGGCTCCCAGGTGTCCGATGCCGGCTTCGCCGGTCCCTGACCCAGCAGGCCCGCGCCGGCGAGCTTCTCGACGCCGACGGCCAGCCCCACGTCGGTCTCGCCGGCCTTGATGGCCATGATCGCAACACGCAACGCCGTCGCGCCCGTGGCGCATGCGTTCGAGACGTTGTAGACCGGGATACCGGTCTGGCCGACCTGCTTCTGGAGCTGCTGACCGATGCCCGCGCCGGCCGCCATCAGGTTGCCGACGCCCATGACACCCACGTCGGCCATCGTCACGCCACCGTCGGCCAGCGCGGCCATGGTGGCCTCCGAGGCGAGGTCGACGATGTCCTCGTCGGGGTGCTTGCCGAACTTCGTCATGTTGGATCCGAGGATCCAGATGTCACCTGCTGCCATCGTTCTGCCTTCCTTGCCCGGCGGGCGGACCCGCCATCGAATGTCGGCGGGAGGACCCGCCACGAACCTGTCTGGTGATGCCGACCGCTGGGGTCAGGCCGGACCGAACCCGAATGCGATGGCCTCGACACCCTCGGCGTCGGTGCCCATCGAATACGTCACGAGCTTCACTTTCATCCCCAGCGTCACGTGCTCGGGGTCGGGCTCGACGCCCACCAGTGTGCACCGGACGCTGGTGCCACCGCAGTCGACGATGGCCGACACATACGGCTGCGGGCCCATCGACACGATGGTGAAGCTGGTGACCTCGCCGTGGTCGTCGACCCGAGCGGGCACGAATTCGGTGCCGAAGCAGCTGGCGCATGCGTTGCGACGGTCGAAGTAGCGGGCGCCGCAGCTGGTGCACTCGTGAGCCTGGAGGTAGGGCTCGTCGCCGAGCACCAGGTAGTCGACGAACGGGATCTGCCCTGCGGGCGTGTCGGTCTCGGCGGTCTGCGCCATTGGTCCTCCGGAGCGGGGGTGCGAACGATCCGCGATCGTAGCGGTTGGGGCCATGGCGCGCCGTTGGACGGCGGGGCCACTACCAGCGGCCCCGGTGGATGACGGTGTCGAGCGCGGGGCGGCCCCGTGCCGCCGATGCCGACCGGCGTTGCTCGGGGGCGCGATGACCGATGGCGATGGCCCCCACCGCTCGGCGACCGTCGGGCACACCGAAGGCGGTGCGCACGGCGTCTTCGTGTTCGAAGAGCCCGAAGAACAGCGCGCCCAGGCCGGCGGCCTCCGCTGCCAGCAGGATCGACATTGCGGCCATGCCCCCGTCGACCCACCAGTACGGCACCTGCCAGGCGGCTACGTCGGCTCCCAGGCCCGTGCGGGCCTTGTCGGCCTCGCCATAACGGGCGACGTACGCCGCCGGGTCGACCCAGGGGACGATTATGGCCGGGGCCGCCAGCAGGCGTGGCCACGGGAAATCGGCCCTCCGCTCGGGCGCCAGCGTGGTGTCCCAGTAGCGGGTGGTGTTGTTGCCGGTGAGCACCAGATATTCGACGCCCGCGGTGTTGCCCGCGGCGGGGCTCCGCCGGGCCAGGTCGATCAGCGCGTCGACCTGGCCGTCCTCGAGGGGCTGGTGGAGGAAGGCTCGGGTCATGCGACGCCCCCGAACGAGGGCGCCGAACCAGGCCGCCGGGTCGTCGGAGGGCGTCAGCTGCCGAGCTTCACGAGTCGTTCGGCGCTGACCCACGCGAACGTGACGAGGTGATCGCCGTGGTCGGTGTCGATCCCGTCGAGGCAGCAGGCGAGCTCGACCGGGAGCTTCTCGGGCTTGGCCGACTCGTGATCGAACACACACGGAGGGCTGGCATCGCCGGTGACGACGAAGGACCGGTCATCGAGTGCAGCGGCATCGAGGCCGAAGCGCTTCGCGAAGCGCCGGGCCCAGGCCCGCTCCTCGCCCGAGGGCCGGTAGCCCGGTCGGGGCACGACCTCGTCGAGGCCGTCGAAGATCTCGAACCCCGCGATGTCGTCGATACGGGTGCCGATGATGACGTCTTCGTCGGGGAACGCCATCAGGGCCCGGTGGTACATCTCGGCCATGAGCGCCCGGATGACCGTGGAACGGCGGGCCGTGCGTCCGACGGCTCCGACCCCCATGATCACGCTGGGCGTCCCGCCGATGCGCTCGAGGGTGCTGAAGACGAAGCCTCGCAGCTTCCCTCGTTCGCGGGCGGTCGTGAGCAGCACCCACTCCTCGGTCTGTTTCGACAACAGCCCGACCGTGCAGTTGTGTCGACACTCCGCGCACAGCGCGGCCAACTCGTCGAGCTCTGCATCGGTCACAGCCGTGCAGTCCTTTGTCTCCACCTCGATCGCCATGCCTGGCAGGCCCCCGATCTCTCCGAACAGCGGAAAACAGTCCAGCCGCGACGACGCAAACGCGCAAGCTGAGAATCATTCCCACCAGCCTTCGGAGCCCTCCACCGTGGATCGGCGGTCGGCAGCGGCGCGCTCCCGCCCTTGCGCTCGCGCTCCGTGACCGTTCGAGGGTCGTCGGCGCTGGATGGGACCCGCACATAGGGGCCGAACTGGTGCGCCTCGATGACGTCCTGGCCGGCGTTACGGCGCTCGCGATATGTGCGGCATCGGAGCTGTCGACCGTGCGCGCGATTGCCGGATCTGTGCTCTCGTGGGCGTAGCGTCGGTGCGTCCCCGTGATTCAAGAGCGTCCCCGACCCGGCGTTCGGGGTCGGCGAGCGGGAGCTACCGCCGGTGGAATGAGGCTCTTCGCCGGTGGACTGTTCACGACTCTGGCCATCGCCGCGTGTGGGTCTTCGGCTTCGCTCCCGGGTGTGGTCGCGAGCTGGGACTACGACATCGTGTACGAAGCCCCGAACCCGGAGCGCTTCGATGGTTTCGAGAAGGCCCGGATCGCTTCACCGGACGAGTCGACACTGACGGTCATGTGGTTCCCACGCGGTTGTCCCGCTGATATCGACATCGAGCTCGAGGGGACCGCCGAACGTCTGACGATCAAAGTCGAGCAGGCGGCGACCGACGAATGTGCCGCTGTCGACCATGAGAGCACACTCACTCTCAGGCTTGAGCAACCTGTCGCCACTGATGCGGTGCGTGTGGAGTTTGTCCCATAACCCAACGACCTGGAGCGAACATCCCCGAAGTGCCGATCGCGGACACCCAGATCAGCTCACGTCCAGCCCGGATGACCCGCTCAGGAACGGCACGTATCGATCGGGCGAGGGCGGGGCCGAGGGCATATCAAGGGCACTCGATAGTCCCGACCTCGGACGGGCGCGCCAGCACTGCACTCCCGGCGAAGTGGCCTGGTGTGGCGATCGATACTGCTCATTCGCCAGGCGTCCAGCGACGCCCCTGACTATCGGGGAGCACCTCGACCGCAATCCCCTCGGTGGTGCACACGTCGAGGAGATGCGGATCACTTGTTGCTACCGGTGCCGCCGTTGCGCGAGCGACTTCGGCGGCGATGCAGTCAGCGAGGCTCACTGCGCATTGAGTCCGGTGGTAGTGCCGGGCTCGCAACAGGCCCGCCGCTACCGCGACCGACGCCTCGAGCGGCTCTGGTTCAGTCAGGGAAAGCTGAGCCAGATCCAACACCGCGATTTCCTCATCGGCATTCCCGAGGCGAACCAGCCTGTCGAGGACTTCGGCGACACCCACTACGGTCAACGACGCTCCCGGATTGCCGACCAGCAGGGTTTCGACCTCTTCGGCAGCGGGTTCGCCACGCAAGAAAGCCACCACCGCGTACGCGTCGAGAATCATCCGCCACGCTCACGAGCGGCTGCAGCCTCGCGCTCGATCTGACGAGACGTGTCACTGTCGGGGCCGATACCCCGGTACTTCCCGCGCAGCGCGCCCACTGGATCATCAGGTAACGGTCGGACCACGATTCGATCTCCAAGATCCACGATCACCACCCGCTCGCTACCCCAGCGCGACCGCGTCTCCGCGGGAATCGAAACCTGGCCGTTCCGGGAGACCTTCATCACGTAGCTCGTCGACACGTCGCACCTCTGGATTCGCATTGTATGAGAGTGACAATCCATCATATACGGGCCGCCGCATGTCTACGGCCACAGACCCACATCCCGCCACTCGGTATCCGGCGATATGCGCCTCCCTCGAAGCGCCGGACGCGTCAGCGGACGCGCCGCTGACCAGGGCCTTTGCGGTTTCGGGGGTGATCGGCGGGCGCGTCGCTCAGCTGGAGCTTTGCGGTGTCGAGCTGGGGCGTCGGACGCGTCCGCGGGCGCCAAGGCCCGCCGCGAAGCAGACGGCAGCTACCCGTCGACCGCTGCCCAGTACGCCGACGCGATCGCCGAGATCCTCGACGAGGGCACCGGACGCGTCGACACCGAGGTGATCTTCCATGTCCGCGGCGACGGAGCGACGACCGATGACGGGACCCCGATCTGCGACACGATCATCGCCGAGTCGCAAGGCTCTCCGTCCCCATGGTCCTCCTGGGAGACTGCCCCAGCGCAGCAGGATGACCCCAGGTTGACCTTCCGACAAGACATGGTCATACTTATGACCATGTCGGAGACGCGTTCCCTCGCTGATGTCAAGGCCCACCTCTCCGAGCTCGTCGCTCAGGTGGGAACCCAACACGAACGGGTGACCGTCACCGTGCACGGCCGACCCACCGCAGTACTGGTTGCCGTCGACGACCTCGAGAGCCTCGAGGAGACGATCGCCCTCCTTGCCGACAGTGACATGGTTCGTGCGCTCACCGAGGCCGATGCCGAACTCGCCGCCGGCAGAGGCGAGAGCGAAGAGACGCTACGAGCTGCGATGCGCGCGCGACAGCGGTGACCGACACCCGCTGGGAACTGATCGTTGCGCCATCGGCACGACGGCAGCTCTCCGAGCACTTGCCCGAGGCGGTTGCCGTCGCGGCGTTCGAGTTCATCATCGGACCACTGCTCGACAACCCTCATCGCGTGGGGAAGCGACTCCGTCCCCCATTGGACGACCGATACAGCGCCCGGCGAGGGACGTACCGGGTGATCTACAGGATCGACCCGCAGCTTCGCAGCGTCTCCGTCGTCGGTGTGTTCGCACGAGCCGACGCGTACCGAACCGACTGAGAGAAACCGCCACTCTTCGCGCCGGAATGAAGGTTTCCGGAACGCAGCGAGTGGTTTCGGATGAGAGTTCTCAGACCAGGACTGCGTCGGCTCCGAGCAGGACCCGGAGCTCGGCCACCAGGCCGCGTTGGGGGTCGACGCTGAAGTCGTCGGGGAGGCGGATGACCTTCTCGGCGCCCAGGTGGATGAACACCTCGGAATCGCCGGGATGCTCGGCCAGCAGCGACTTGAGCGCTGCCACCAGCTGCGGGCGCAGACCCGACGACGGCACCCGGACCCGCAGCGGCGGGGCGTCGCTGGCCTGGTCGGCGTCGAAGAGCTCGACCTCCATGCAGATGAGCTTCGGTGCGTCGTCTCGCTTGTCGAGACGACCGCGGATCATCACGACCTTGTCGTCTTCGAGCTTGTAGCCGATCTCCTGCATCGTGCGCGGGAAGACCATGACCTCCATCGAACCGACGAGGTCCTCCAGCACGAAGACGGCCATCAGCTCGCCCTTCTTCGTCCACTTCTTCTGCAGGCCCGTGACCACCCCGCCGATGTTGCGCACCGCGCCGTCCTCGAGCGTCTCGGCGTCGGCGATGGTGGCATCGCAGCGCCGCCGCAGCGCCGCCTCGACGCCCAGCAGCGGATGGTCCGAGATGTAGAGACCGAGCATCTCCTTCTCGTTCGCGAGGCGCCGCGACTTGTCGAACTCGGCAGCGGGGATGGCGATGCGCTCGTCGAACACGGCGCCGCCCTCGGCATCGCCGAACAGCGTCATGATGCCCATGTCGCGTTCGCGTCGGCGGGCCACGACCTGGTCGATGATCTGCTCGAACACCATCAGCAGGCCCTGACGGGGATGCCCCAGCGAGTCGAAGGTGCCGGCCTTGATCATCGCCTCGATGGTGCGCTTGTTCAGCACCTGGGTGTCGACGCGTTCGCAGAAGTCGAAGAAGTCGACGAAGGGACCGTTGGCGTCGCGTTCGGCCAACAAAAGCTCGACGAGGCCCTCGCCGACGTTGCGGATGGCCGACAGGCCGAACACGATCGTGCCCAAGCCCTCGGTCGCGGCATCGGAGGGTTCGGGGTGGAAGTCCATCCGGGCCCGGTTTACGTCGGGCACGACGACCTCGATGCCCATCACCCGGCACTCGTTGAGGTAGACCGCCGCCTTCTCCAGGTTCGACTTGACGCTGGTCAGCAGCGCCGCCAGGTACTGCACCGGGTAGTGCGCCTTGAGATACGCGATCTGGTAGGCGATGAACCCGTAGCCGTAGCTGTGGCTCTTGTTGAAGGCGTAGTCGGCGAACTGGGCGATGATGTCGAACAGCGAGACGGCCAGATCGCGTTCGTAGCCGTTGGCGACGACACCGTCGACGAACTTGGCCCGCTCCTTCTCCATGGCCTCGCGGATCTTCTTGCCCATCGCCTTGCGCAGCGAGTCGGCTTCGGCGAGGGAGTAGCCGGCGAACTTCTGCGCCATCCGCATGACGCTCTCCTGATAGATCATCAGGCCGTACGTGTCGCCGAGGAGCTCCTCGGCGTCGGGATGGATGTACTCGACGGGCTTGCGGCCGTTCTTGCGATCGGCGTAATCGTTGTGCATGTTGGCCGCCATCGGCCCGGGCCGATACAGCGCGACGAGCGCGGCGACGTCTTCGAAGTTGTCCGGCGCCAGACTGCGCATCAGGTTGCGCATGGGTGCCGACTCCAGCTGGAACACGCCGATCGAGTTGCCCGCCGACAACAGCTCGTAGGTGGCGACGTCGGCGAGATCGACGTTGTCGATGTCGATCACGTCGCCGGTGGTGGCCTCGATGAGTTCGAGTGCGTCGTCGATGATGTCGAGGTTGCGCAACCCCAGGAAGTCCATCTTCAACAGGCCCAGGTCCTCGACGCCGTGCATCTCGTACTGGGTGACCACCGGGGCTTCTTCGATGGGCTTGCCGGCCTCGGGCTTGCGCTGGATCGGCAGGTACTCGGTGAGCGGATCCTTGGTGATCACCACCGCAGCGGCGTGGATGCCGTCCTGGCGGCGCAGACCTTCGAGGCCCTTGGCCACCTCGACGACCTTCGCGACATCGGAATCGGACTCGACCATGGCCCGCAGATCCGCCGCCATCTTGTAGCCGTCGGCGAACTTCGGGTGCTCCTCGAGGCAGGCGTACAGCGGCGTGTCGCGGCCCATGACGAGCGGCGGCATGGCCTTTGCGACACGATCACCCACCGCGTACGGATAGCCGAGCACCCGTGCCGCGTCGCGCACTGCGGCCCGGGCCTTGATCTGGGAGAACGTCACGATCTGCGCGACGTGGTCGCGCCCGTAGCGCTCGGCGGCGTAGCGGATCATCTCGTCGCGGTAGCGGGAGTCGAAGTCCATGTCGATGTCGGGCATCGACACACGTGACGGGTTGAGGAACCGCTCGAACAGCAGGTCGTACTTGATGGGATCGAGATCGGTGATCCACAGCGTGTACGCCACGGCGCACCCGGCGGCGCTGCCACGCCCCGGGCCCACGCGGATGCCGCGGTCGCGGGCGAACTTGATGAGGTCCCAGGTGATCAGGAAGTACGACGAGAAGCCCATGTCGCTGATGACCTTGAGCTCGTACGCCAGCCGCTCGACCACCTCGTCGGGCAGCTGATCGCCCCACCGCTTGCGGGCACCCTCGAACGTGAGGTGTTCGAGGTAGGCGTCGTCGTCGGCGAAACCCTCGGGCAGCGGGAAGTCCGGCAGCAGCGGCTTGCCGAACTCGATCTCGACGTCGCATCGTTCGGCGATCCACAGCGAGTTGTCGCAGGCGACCTCGATGTCGCGGAACAGCGAACGCATCTCACGGGCCGACTTGAGGTAGTGCTGGTCGCCCTCGAACTTGAAGCGGTCGGGGTCGCTCATCAGCGACCCCGTCTGCACGCACAACAACGCGTCGTGGGCCTGATGGTCGTGCTGGTGGGTGTAGTGGCTGTCGTTGGTGGCGAGCAGCGGCGCCCCGATGCGCCGGGCGATCTCCATCAGCTGGGGATTGGTGCGGCGCTGCTCGGGGATGCCGTGATCCTGGATCTCGACGAACAGGTTGTCGCGCCCGAAGATGTCCTGCAGCCGCGCCGCCTTCTCGATGGCGTCGCGTTCGTCGCCCCGCATCAGCGACTGCAGCACGTGCCCACCGAGACACCCGGTGGTGGCGATCACGCCTTCGCTGTGATCCTCGAGCACTTCCCAGTCGCAGTTGTGGATGGTGAAGTCGGATACGTAGGAGTGATCCTCGGCGACCTCGATGTTGTAGACGAACCCGTCGTAGTGCTCGGTGACCACCTCGGCGATCGGCCGGTAGACGTGATCGTCGTCTGCGAGGGTGCGCCGGTACGACAGCGCGGTTCGCGGCGAGTAGTTCGAACGGTACTGATCGGCATGGTTCGGGTCGGTGAGCTCGCAGCGCTCGACCGAGGCGAAGTCATCGTGGAGTGATGCCCGCAGCATGCGCACCTGCCACGCCAGACGCTCGGAGGTCTGGGTGAATATGGTGCAGTCGTCGTGGTAGGCACCGTCGCCGTCGAAGATGCCCTCGAGCACCGCCCGCTGGAACGACTCGGGAGCGTTCCACACGAACGACGGGATGACCTTGGCGCCGGCGCCAGTGCCACACAGGCTCTTCAGCAGTTGGGCCAACAGCGTGGACGACGCCCTGACGTCGAGCCCTCGGTAGTCCTCACGGTCGGCACGGGTCGAGACGGTTGCCGGCGTGCCGGTCAAGCGGCGAACCATCTCGGCGCAGCGCTCGGCTGCGTCGCGCTCGTCGAGATGCGTCGCCCATCGAACCTCGTTGGCGGTGGCGTACCCCTCGGCGATGTACAGGCCGAGGAACCACCCGAAGTCCTCGTCGAGCTTGATGGTCTCGGCGAGCTGCGCGAAGTGGCGGGTGGGGCCGATCGTGCGCCGCTCGGTGACGCGCTGCCAGGTGTCGGGGCGACCCTCGGCTCGCGTCCAGGTGAGGTGCGGTGCCACGTCGATCTCGGTGACCGACTCGTCGGTGGCCACCTTGGGCAGGCATGCCCAGGATCGCCAGTTGTGCACGCCGTCGCTGCGCCCGGGGCGCCCCGCTTCGAGATCGCGGGCCTCGACCCATCGACGGTTGCCTGCGCCGTCACGGACGAGCACGGGATGCTCGCCCGTCATCCACGTGATCCGTGAGTACCGGTTGTTCAGCACCACGCCGTGGATCTCGCCCCGGTGGTGGCGTCGCATGGTCTGGAGCACCGGCCGGAAGCGGCCCTTGTGCGTGAGGACGAGGTCGCCGACCTCGAGGTCCTCGATGCGCTTCATCCCGTCGGGGGTGACGATCTCCTGGCCGGCCCGCAGACAGCGAGGCTTGTAGTAGTAGCCCTCCATGTAGGCGCGGGAGGCGATCTGGATGAGGTTCTTGTAGCCGACATTGTTCTCTGCCAGCAGGATGAGGTGGTAGTAGAGCTTCGCTCCCCCGTCGACCTCGCCGCCGGAGTCGTCCACCCGACCGCGTCGCGGCGGCCGCTCGTGGCGCGATTCGTGGGCCATGTAGGCCTCGGTGCCGATGATGGGCTTGACGCCCTGGGCCCGGCACGCCCGGTAGAAGTCGAGCGTGCCGTACATGTTGCCGTGGTCGGTCATGCCGAGCGCCGGTTGGCCGTCGGCGGCGGCCGCGGCGACGAGCTCGTCGAGGCGCGACGCCCCGTCGAGCATCGAATACTCGGTGTGGACATGCAGATGCGTGAACGACGACGACACGGTCGACGCAACCTCTCTCACTCGACGGCCCGGCCCACCCAAATCACTCGCGTGTGATTCGACGGGGCTACCAGTTCTAGCAGCCGCGCCGAGCCACCGACAGGGGGCGACGCGGGGTTTTCGTCACCGTCGGACCCCACCTGGCCCGCGGGTGCCGGACGGGCGACGGGCGCACGGTCGGAGAACGATCAGAGATAGGTACCGGGCCGCAGCTCGGGGTTGTCGGGGCCGGGCGCTCCCGGACCCTGGGGGCCGGGACGGCCCGGAGGCCCGCCCGGGCCGATCTGGCCCCGCATGTTCGCGAGCTGTTGCTGGGCTGCCATCTGCTGGGCGAACAGGGTGGCCTGGATGCCCTGGATCAGGCCCTCGAGCCAGCCCACCAGCTGGGCCTTCGCGACCCGCAGCTCCGCCTCGGAGGGGATCTCGTCGTCGCTGAAGGGCAACGTGATGCGATCGAGCTCGTTGCGCAGATCGGGCGACAGCGCCGAGCCGAGCTCGACCACCGACGTCTCGTAGATGTCACGGAGGCGATCGCGGGAGTTCTCGTCGAAGTCGGCCTGGTGGAGCTCATCGAGCAGCTGGCGCAACATCGAACCCACCCGCATGACCTTCGCGGGTTGCTCGATGAACTCCTGGGGGCCCTCCTGCTCCGGGCCGTCACCGGGCAACTCGCCCTCGGGGGTGACGATCTCTGGTTTCTCGGCCGCCGTCTGCTCTTCACCATCGGTCATGATCCGAGGCTAACGGCCATGAAGGGCTCAGCCCAGCGCCACCATCAGCGGTACCTCGATCTCGTCGGGGGTCAGCGAACCGTGGCGGGTCTGGAGCTTGGGTCCGGGGCGGCCCGGATGGACGAGCGCGACGTCTTCTCGCGCCACGAGCGCGACGTCACCGAGACGGCCGGCTGCGTCGCTCGACACGACGCGACCGAACCAGCCCTCGTCGAGGACCTGTTCGACCGGAACCACCCAGGCGACGTCGCCGTGCTCGGCTGCGGCCGCCTCTTCGAGAGCGTCGGTGCGCCCGCTGCTGGCGTGCAGCCACACGAACCGGGCCTCGCCGGACACGGCTGCGGTGAGTGCACACGTGTGTTCACCGAGCGCCACCATGGCATCGCCCACCTGGACCTGGCCGTGGTCTGCGGTGACGACCAGCGCAGCACCAGTGGGCAGCGCAGCGGCGATGTCGGCGACGAGCCGGTCGACGAAGGCGAGTTCGGCGTCGTAGTGCGGTCCGAAGCCGCAGATGTGAGCGACCTTGTCGATGCCGTCGTAGTAGGCGTAGACGAAACGGCTGCCCTCGTCGAGGGCCTGGCGCACATCGACCGGTATCGACGATGCCAGCCAGTAGGGCCGATAGATGCCGTCACGCAGATGGGCTGCGGTGAAGCCCGAATCGGCGAACTGCGCCTGGGAGATGACCGGAGGGCGAGTACCCGCGAACGGGCCGATGGGCTGGAGTTCGGTGGGGTCGATGCGGGTACGGGCGTCGCCCTGCTCGCTCGACCAGCGCAGCGTGTTGAGGATCTCGCCGCCGACGCGGATCTTGTAGCCGATCACGCCGTGCTCGCCGGGTGCGGTGCCGGTGGTGATCGAGGTCAGCGCCGTCGCCGTGGTGGTGGGGGCGACGCTGTCGATCGACCGCACGGTGAGCGCGGCGAGGGTCGGCGCGACCGCGGCGCGCTGGGCGAGTTGCCGGGCACCCAGGCCGTCGATGACGAACACGACCACCTGGCGGGCGTCGAGGACCTCGTCGGGGACCCAGCCGCGACCGGCGTCGCGGTGCGCGAGCAACGCCGGCACCAGGTTCGAGACACAGGCGCCGCCATAGTCGGGCACCACTGGTCGGGTCTGCATTTCATCGACGGTAGCGCCGTCGGTGACGGCGCCGACCGGGCTCGTCATGACGCACCGATCCGGGTCCGGCGGCATCGGGCACCTACACTCGGCGCCCATGAAGGTCTCGACCCGTGGCGACTACGCGAGCCGTGCGCTGCTGTGCCTCGCGTTGCACGACACCGGGACCCCGATGTCGGTTCGCGACATCGCCGAAAGGACGGGCCTGCCCCAGCCCTATCTCGAACAGATCCTGCTCGCGCTCAAGGGGGCGGGACTCGTGCGTTCCAAGCGTGGCGTCTCCGGTGGATACCTGCTGGCCCGTCCTCCCGACGAGATCCGCCTCAGTCAGATCGTCAGCGCCGTCGACGGGCCCATCGTGGCCGGCGACTTCGGCGAGCCTCACACCGACGGCGCCTGCGACCACGAGGGCCAGTGCGTGCTGCTCGCGGTGTGGTCCCACGTCGGCGGCGCGATGCGCACCCTGCTCGACTCCTACCGGCTGTCGGACATCGCGGCAATGGCTCAGGGCGAACAGGCCTGGCCGGGCTGAGATCGGACTCGTTCCGCGAGACGCCGCTGACCCGGCTGGGCTCAGCGGAGGCGTTCGAGCAGCGCGCTGAGATCGGCCGGCACCGGCGACTCGAACGACATCGTCTCACCGGTCGCCGGGTGCTCGAAGGACAGACGCCGAGCGTGCAGGGCGGGTCGGGCGATCAGGCCATCATGCTCTGCTCCATAGCGGTCGTCGCCGACGACCGGATGGCCGATGGCCGACAGATGCACCCGGATCTGATGGGTGCGCCCCGTGTCGAGCCTGCACTGCAGGACACTGGCGGCGATGGGGTCCTCGGTGCGTCGTTCGACGGTGTAATGCGTGCGGGCGGGGCGCCCGTCGGCTGTGACGGCCTGCATCGTGGGTCGTCGCCGGCTCCGCCCGATCGGGGCTTCGACGACGCCTCGGTCGTTCCCGAGGTGCCCTTCGACGACCGCGAGGTATTCGCGACCGACGGTCCGGTCGGCGAGCTGGGCGACGAGGTCCTCGTACGCCCGGGCGGAACGGGCCACCACCAACAGACCGCTGGTGCCCTTGTCGAGCCGGTGGACGATGCCGGGCCGTTCGGGGTCGCCGATGTCGGCGATGGCCGGATCGTGCGCGAGCAGGCCCGCCACCAGGGTCGGTATGGGCGCGCCGGCCCCGGGATGCACGACGAGATCGGCCGGCTTGTCGACGACGATGACATCGGCGTCCTCGAACACGATCGCGAGTTCGACATCGGGATCGGGTTCGAGGCCCGGGCCGGTGGCGAGCGAGGCGGTGTCGATACGCAGACGGCTTCTCTCGTCGAGACGATCGGCCCCACGGCGGACGGGCCGGTCGTCGACGAGCACGGCACCGGACTCTATGAGGCGGGTGGCGTCGCTGCGGGTGCAGCCCGTCAGCAACGACACCGCACGGTCGACGCGCTGGCCCACCAGGGCGGCGGGTACCTCGATGCCGGTGCCGTCGGAGCCGTCACCGCCCTCGGCGGTCACGACGGCGGCGCTTCGTCGTCGGCGGCGGCGTCGAGACCCGGATCGGCGACAGCCTCGGCGGAGCCACCGTCGGAGGCGCCGGTGGGCGCGTCGCCACCTGCGGCGTCGGAGTCGCAATCTGCGGCAGCACCAGCGGCATGCGCGGGACGCTTGCGGGTGAGGTCCTCGTCCCGCAGCAGGAACACCAGCGCGAAGCCACCACACACGATGGCGATGTCCGCGATGTTGAACACCGGCCACCACTGGAAGTCGATGTAGTCGATCACCGCGCCGCGTAGGAACCCATCGCCGGGACGCAGGAACCGATCGATGACATTGCCGACTGCGCCGCCGAGCACTGCACCCAGGGCCACGGCGACCGGCAGACGCCGCACCGAACGCCCGTACACGACCACCGCGATCGAGATCGTCGTCGCGGCGATGGTGATGAGCGGGGTGATGCTGGTGCCGAGCCCGAAGGCGGCGCCATCGTTGCGCACGAGACGGAACTGCGCGGTCCAGAAGAGCTCGATCACCTCGCCGTCACCGAGACGTTCGACAGCCCACCACTTCACCAGTTGGTCGAGGACGACGACAACGGCGCCGATCGCGAGTTGGAGTGGGAGGAGACGCCTGGCGTCGGGCTCAGCGTGAGCGTGAGAGTCCGAAGGCACCGGCCTTGTATTCGACGCGTTCGGCGGCCCAGGGGATGGCACGGAGACGTTCCTTCGGAATCGGTTTGCCCGACGCAGCGCAGATGCCGTAGGTGCCGGCGTCGAGACGCGCCAGCGCGGCGTCGATCTCTTCGACAGCGGCTCGTGCGTGGGCGCTGAGCGCGAGGTCGCGCTCGCGTTCGACAGCCAAGGTGTCGCCTTCGCCGGACTCCTCGTCGAACTGGACGTCACCGGGCTCGCGGCCCTCGACGAGCGCGTCGGCCTCTGCCTTGAGGGTTTCGGCGGACCGGACGTAGCGGGAGCGCTCCTCGAGCAGTGCGGCGCGCTGCTCGTCCAGGAACTTCTGGTCGAAGGACTCGCTCGACACCGAAGGTGCCGGCTTGGCCGTCGTCTTCTTCGCCGGCGCCTTCTTGGCGGCGGCCTTCTTGGCAGGCTTGGCGGTGCTGTCGGACGGGTCCGGATCCGACTTCTTCGTCGTCTTGGCCATGTCCCTCGCTCTCGTGAGAAGGTGGTCGCAGCGGGCTCTGCGCCCGTATCCCGCTGCTGGGTCGCCGGAGTGTAGCCGCTGAGCGCCTCCGGACAGTGGCAGGGGAACAGCCGATAAGCGGCGTTCATTCCCGGCCCTCGCCACTACCCTCTGTGGCGCCATGGGTAACCACCGAAATCCGCCGTACTACCCGAGCATCGACCCGAAACCGGATCTCCCGGCCATCGAGGCGGGCATCCTCGCGCGCTGGGAGGCCCAACGGGTCTTCGAGCGCAGCGTCGAGACCCGCCCCGCCGACGACGAGTACGTGTTCTACGACGGTCCGCCGTTCGCCAACGGGCTCCCCCACCACGGGCACCTCCTGACGGGGTTCGTCAAGGACGTGGTGCCGCGCTACCAGACGATGCGCAACCGCCGGGTCGATCGCCGCTTCGGCTGGGACTGCCACGGGCTCCCCGCCGAGATGGAGGCCGAGAAGGAGCTCCCGGTCTCGGGACGGGCCAGCATCATCGACTACGGCATCGACCGCTTCAACGACTACTGCCGCACCTCGGTGCTGCGGTACACCGCGGAGTGGGAGAAGACCGTCACCCGCCAGGGCCGCTGGGTCGACTTCGACAACGACTACAAGACCATGGACCTCGACTACATGGAGTCGGTCATGTGGGCGTTCAAGCAGCTGTGGGAGCGCGGCCTCGTCTACGAGGCCAACCGCGTCATGCCCTACAGCTGGGCGGCCGAGACCCCGTTGTCGAACTTCGAGATCCGCCTCGACGACGCCACCCGGCCCCGCCAGGATCCCGCCATCACCGTCGCGTTCGACCTCGACCCCGTCGCAGGCGATCCCGGCCCGCTGCGCCTGCTCGCTTGGACCACGACGCCGTGGACGTTGCCGTCCAACCTGGCGCTGGCCGTCGGACCCGACGTCGACTACGCGGTGGTCGCCGTCGAGGGCAGCGACAGCCACTACGTGCTGGGTGCCGCCACCGTCGGGACCTACGAGCGCGAGCTCGGCGACGCCACCGTCGTCGCCACTCTCGCCGGCACCGACCTGGTCGGGCGCAGCTACACCCCGCTGTTCCCCTACTTCGCCGACGCCGACCTCGATGGCTTCCGGGTCATCGCGGGCGATTTCGTCGACACCAGCGACGGCACCGGTGTGGTGCACATCGCGCCGGGCTTCGGCGAGGACGACCAACGCGTCGCCGAGGCCAACGGCATCGGCATCGTCGTGCCCGTCGACGACCAGGGGCGCTTCACCGACGACGTCACCGAGTGGGCGGGCGAGAACGTCCTCGAGGCCAACCCGTCGATCATCCGCCATCTCAAGGGCACCGGCCAACTGCTCCGCCACGACACCTACACGCACAACTATCCCCACTGCTGGCGCACCGACACCCCGATCATCTACCGGGCGCTGGGCTCCTGGTACGTCGAGGTCACCGCCATCCGCGACCGTCTCGTCGAGCTCAACCAGCAGATCAACTGGGTCCCCGACCACGTGCGCGACGGCCGCTTCGGCATGTGGCTCGAAGGCGCCCGCGACTGGTCGATCTCACGGAACCGCTTCTGGGGTTCGCCCATCCCGGTCTGGAAGAGCGACGACCCGGCCTACCCCCGCGTCGACGTCTACGGGAGTCTCGACGAGCTCGAACGCGACTTCGGTGTCCGCCCCACCGACCTCCATCGCCCCGCCATCGACGAGCTGGTGCGTCCCAACCCCGACGACCCGACCGGCCGTTCGATGATGCGCCGGGTACCCGAGGTCCTCGATTGCTGGTTCGAGTCCGGCTCGATGCCCTTCGCCCAGGTGCACTACCCGTTCGAGAACAAGGACTGGTTCGAGAGCCATTTCCCGGCCGACTTCATCGTCGAGTACATCAACCAGACCCGCGGCTGGTTCTACACGCTGCACGTGCTCGCCGGTGCGCTGTTCGACAAGCCCGCCTTCGAGAACGTCATCTGTCACGGCATCCTGCTCGCCGACGACGGAGCGAAGCTGTCGAAGAAGCTGCGCAACTACACCGAGCCATCGGAGATCTTCGAACGCCAGGGCGCCGATGCGCTGCGCTGGTACTTCATGGCCAGCAACATCGTCCGCGGCGGCGACGCCCGCATCAGCGACCAGGCCATCGACGACGTCGTCCGCCAGGTCATCACCCCCATCTGGAACGCCTACTCGTTCTTCACGCTCTACGCGAACGTCGACGGCGTGCAGGCCACCCTGCGATCCGATGCCACCGGGGTACTCGACCGCTACATCCTCGCCAAGACCCGAGAACTGGTCGTCGACGTCACCACGGCGATGGACGCCTACGACCTGCCCGGGGCCACCGCCGAGATCCACGCTTTCATCGACGCCCTCAACAACTGGTACATCCGCCGCAGCCGCGACCGGTTCTGGGCCCCGGCCACCGAGACCACCGGCGGCGAGCTCGCCGCCGACAAGCGCGACGCCTACGACACGCTCTACACGGTGCTGGTCACCCTGTGCCGGGTGAGTGCGCCGTTCCTGCCGATGATCGTCGAGGAGATCCACACCGGCCTCACCGGTGAGGACAGCGTCCACCTGATGCAGTGGCCCGATCCCGCCGACTTCCCCGACGATCCCGAGTTGGTCGCGTCGATGGACCGCGTCCGCGACGTGGTCTCGGCGGCATTGCGCCTACGCGAGGATGCAGCCCTGCGCGTGCGGCTGCCCCTGCCGTCGCTCACCGTCGCCGGGGCCGATGCACGCAACCTCGCCGGCTTCACCGACCTGATCGCCGACGAGGTCAACGTCAAGGCCGTCGGCCTCAGCGACGACCTGGCCGCGCACGCCGACTTCGTGTTGCGTCCCGATGGCAAGGTCCTGGGGCCCCGTCTCGGGGGCGCCGTCCAGGAGGTCTTCGCCGGTGCCCGCTCCGGCGACTGGACTGCCGATCCCGACGGATCGGTCGTCGTCTCGGGTCATCGCCTCGAGCCCGGCGAGTTCACCCTCGCACTCCAGGCGCCCGACGGCGTCAGCGCCGCTGCGCTGCCGGGCAACGATGCCGTCGTGGTCCTCGAGACCGAGACCACCCCCGAACTCGAGGCCGAGGGGCTCGCCCGCGACGTCGTGCGTGCCATCCAGGAACAACGCAAGGCCGACGACCTCGTGGTCACGGACCGCATCGAGGTCACGGTTACAGCACCGGCCGACGTGGTCGCCGCCGTCGCCATCCACGAGCGCTACGTGGCCGACCAGGTCCTCGCCGACCGGATCGACACCACCGAGGGCCCGGCAATCGCCGTGACTCTCGAGGTCGTTCCCGGACCCTGATCCGCCCGGCCGCTGCGCCCCGCAGAGGGGCGCCGGGGGGTCCGGCCGTCAGCCGCGTCCGCCGAAGCGACGACGCCAACTCTCGTCGTCGTCATCGTCGGATTCGAAGAACGCGGTGAGCGCCGCGTCGGTGTCCTCGTCGAGGGGGCCGAGCCCGCTGTCATCGGAGGACCGCAGCTCGTCGAAGAACCGGTCTCCGCCGCGATCTTCGATGATGGGCATTGCCTCGGTCGGCGGGCCGTCGTCGTCGCTCCAGGTGGGATCGGATTCGATGTCGAAGATGGTGCCGGCACGGGCCGCGCTCTCGGCGGGTTCCGCTGCGGCGGGCTCGGGTTCGGCCCCGTCGATCGGCCGGTCCGGCTCGGACGGAGCAGCCTCGACCGCCGCCTCGGCGAGATCGTCCTCGTCGATGGCATCGTGCGGTGCGGTCTCGGGTGCCGCTGCGGCCTCGACATCGGCGCCACCGGCGACGGCGGCCTCGAACGCGGTATCCGACGACGGTTCGGCGACGGCGGGCTGCTCCGGCCCGGTCGACGCCGCTGCGGCGGGGGTCGCAGCCGCAGCGGGTGCGGACTCAGCTGATGCGGTTTCGAGCGTGGGGAGATCGGTACCGGCATCGCTGATGTCACGACGCAGGCCATCGACGATGTCGAGCAGACGCATCCGGTCGGCCTCGAAGGTCCGACGGATCCGCTCGGTGTCGCCCATCAGGCGTTCGCGGTCGGTTTCGAGCCGCTCGATCTCGTTGATGAGCGAGGAGCGGGTGGCCTCGGCGACGCGTCGGGCCTCTTCTGCCGCGGTCTCGCGAATGGTCGCAGCCTGGGCTTCGGCCGTCGAGGTCACGCGCGCTGCGTGGGCATCGGCGTCCGAACGGGTCGACGCGGCATAGGCGTCGGCCTCGGCGCGCTGGGCCTCGGCATAGCTCTTCGCCTCGGCGGTGAGCGCATCCGACGTCCGTTGGGCCGCTGCGAGCAGCCGCTGGGCGGCGCCGTCGGGATCGTGCAGTTGCGGGGCCGCCTCGACGGGCGCGACCGGAGCGGGCGCAGGCGCGGGCGCGGGTGCAGGTGTCTCGACGGCGTCGATGGGCGGCCGGGCCGGAGCGCGGTAGTGCGTCTCGGCGATGATGTCGAGGGTCTCGGCCACCTGGTCCAGGAAGGCGTCGACCTCTTGGGTGTCGTACCCGCCCCGCTTGACCAGCGTGAACTGCGCGGTGCGGACATCGTGAGCCGTGACGGCCTCGTCGGGAGTGCCAGCGTTCATGGCCGCTCAGCGTAGTGGGCGAAGCGTCCCGATCCCGTGACCGTGATGTTCACCTCCGGTTCAGCGCACGGACCGGCGGGGGCCGGCAGCAGCGTCATCGGTCGTAGAGACCCGCTTCCTGGAGACGTTCGCGTTCCTGGGGGGACAGCTCGACGTCCGCGGGGGTCAGCAGATACACCGAATCGGCGGCCTTCTTCATGGATCCGCCGACGCCGTAGCAGAGGCCTGCGGAGAAATCGATCAGGCGCCGCATCAGGTCGTGCTCGGCCTGTTGGAGGTTGATGATGACCGGCTGCTTGCGCTTGAAATGGTCGGCGACCTCCTGGGCGTCGTTGAACGACACCGGCGACACCACATGGGGCTTCACCGCCCGGGGCGCACGCACGGGGCGCACCAGCGACGGCGTGGCCTGCGCAGGCGGATCGTCGGCCGGCAGCGGACGGACCGCGCTGGCAGCAGTGCGCCGTTCGGGGCGCGGGGCGGTCATCGCTGGGCGGATGTGGGGCCCATCGCCGCCGGCACCGCGACGGCCCGAGGCCTCGTCGTGGTCGGCGGGACCGGCCGGAGCGAGCGGACGCACGCGCTCATCGACGTGCTCGGGCTCGCGGGCCTGGTGGTTGTCGAGGGCTTCGAAGTCCTCGTCACTGCCGAGGCCGAGGTACAACATGGCCTTCTTGAACATCGATGGCATCGACTCGTCTCCCGGGCCCCGATGGCCCTGTGCGTCCTGTCAGCTTAATTGCCCGCCGACGGTCACCCGCGACACCCGCACCCGACGTTACCGCAGCACCGACGACACCGGACCCCGCGTTTCACGGACGCGGACCGAACAGCGCACTGCCGACACGGATCATGGTCGAGCCGGCCTCGAGGGCCTCGACGAGGTCGGCGCTCATCCCCATCGAGCATTCGACCAGTTCGAGCTCGTCGGCGAGCCGGCGCAGGGCGACGAATGCGGCGGTGGTCGCCTGGCGGTCGCCGTGGGCGCCCATGCACATCAGGCCGCGTACGGACAGGTCGAGCGCCCGGAGGCCCTCGACCACCGCAGGCGCCTCGGCGGCGTCGACGCCGCTCTGCCCCGCAGCACCGGTGGCGTTGACCTGCACGAGCACCTCGGCGCCAGGCGCCCGCTTGGCGATCTCCGCACCGAGCCGGACCGAGTCCAGGGTCTGCCAACATGCCACCAGCGGTGCGACGGCCTTGACCTTGTTGCGCTGGAGGTGCCCGATGAAGTGCCAACGCAACGTGGCTGCGGCCGTGGGGTCGATGTCTTCGACGCCGGCGGCGGTGGCGACCAACTCCTGTGCGTAGTTCTCGCCGACGTCGACGATCCCGGCAGCAGCTGCGGCCAGCACTGCCGGGGGGCCGAAACGCTTCGTCACCGCCACGATCCGCACGGGCCGGTCGGCGTGAGCGTCCACGAGGGAGCGGATCGCCTCGACCCGCTCGGCGACGACGGCATCGTCGAAGCCGGTCACGGTGCGACCCCGTCGATCCACGCGACGACTGCCTGACGCTCTCGCTCGCCCCGCGCGCGGTGCGACCACCGGCGGTCGTCCTCCGCTGCGGTGCAGCCGCCGAGGATCGCCGCGATGTCGATGCCGTGTTCGTCCAGCGCGGCGCGGACTGCGGTCGGCAGGTCCAGGGCCGGGCGACCCTCGCTGGTGGTCCCTGCAACGGCGGGACCGAAGCGGTCGATGATCCGGCCGAGATCGTCAGCGCCGAACTCGTAGCGATCGGGACGGATACACGGGCCGAGAACCGCCACCATCTCGGTGGCGCCGAGCCGGCCCATCGCGGCCGCGCCTTCGGCGATGATCCCGGCCATCAGGCCGCGCCAGCCTGCGTGGAGGACAGCGACGAGACCGGCGGGGTCGGCCAACACGACCGGCGCACAGTCGGCCACGCGCACCGAGATCGGAGCTGCAGAGACCGCCGTACACAGGCCGTCGCCGTCGAGGCCGGCAACGGCCCCCGGCGCCTCGACGACGTGCACAGCAGCCCCGTGGACCTGGTGGCACCAGCTCCACGGGGCATCGACGATGGCCCGACGACGGGTGTCGAGAAGATCGGCGGCGACGTTCACGTCGAGGTCGCCGTGGCGGCGCTCGGTGGCCACCACATGGATGGCCCGGGCGCCGCCGCCGGCGGACAGCGTCCAGTCGGGCGGCGCGTGCCGTATCAACGGACGCAGCGCCGCATCGGCCGGCTGCGGGGTGTCTGCGAGGCGTTCCCGATCACTTGAGGAACGACGGCACGTCGAACTCGTCCTCGTCGTCGGGAGCACCCGAATCCGCTTCTCGCTCGGCGAACACATCGGGGATGTCGCTGACGACCGGGCGGGTCGACGGACGGGGCTCCTCGGCTTCCCAACGATCGAAACCGGCGGCGATGACGGTGACCCGGACCAGGTCGCCCATCGACTCGTCGACGACGGTGCCGAAGATGATGTTGGCATCGGGATGGGCCACGGACTGGACGAGTTCGGCTGCGTCGTTGACCTCGAGCAGACCGAGTTCGCTCGAGCCCGAGATCGACAGCAGGATCCCGCGGGCCCCATCGATGGAGGATTCGAGGAGCGGGCTCGAGATCGCCTTGCGGGCAGCGCTGGTGGCGCGGTCCTCGCCGCTGCCGGTGCCGATGCCCATCAGGGCCGAGCCGGCGTCGGACATGATCATCTTGACGTCGGCGAAGTCGGTGTTGATCAGACCCGGCGTGGTGATCAACTCGGTGATGCCCTGGACGCCCTGCAACAGGACCTCGTCGGCCATCTTGAACGCGTTGACCACTGACGTCTTCTCGTCGGCGATCGACAGGAGACGGTCGTTGGGGATGACGATCTGGGTGTCGACCTTCTCGCGCAGGCGTTGGATGCCCTGGTCGGCCTGCACGGCGCGGCGGCGTCCCTCGAAGCTGAAGGGCCGGGTGACGACGCCGATGGTCAACGCGCCGGCGGTCTTGGCGACCTCGGCGACGATGGGCGCGGCGCCGGTTCCGGTGCCCCCGCCCTCGCCGGCGGTGATGAACACCATGTCGGCGCCCGTCAGGGCCTCTTCGATCTCGCGCCGGTGGTCCTCTGCGGCCTGGCGGCCGACCTCGGGATCGCTGCCGGCGCCGAGTCCACGCGTGAGATCACGACCGATGTCGATCTTGACTTCGGCGTCGGAGAGCAGCAACGCCTGCGCGTCGGTGTTCACCGCGATGAACTCGACTCCCCGGAGGCCGGCATCGATCATCCGGTTCACGGCGTTCACACCGCCACCGCCCACGCCGACGACCTTGATGACCGCGAGGTAGTTATGCGGATTGTTGACCATGCTGGGGGGTCCTCCCGGTGAGCCTTCCCCGGAATCCATACCTCGACTCGACCGTGAGACGCCGAACCGTGAAGGTGTTGTAGATGTGGAGAATGTTGTTGGAGTAAAACACTACGAGCAGTCGGGAACGCGGGTCAATACGGGGACCGACGGCGCCCGGACGTCGAGGCGGTCGAGACAGCGTGTCGACACCTGGGCCAGAACACTCATCGTGGCGACGTACTTCTCCGAAAGCTCGGTGGGGCTGCCGATCTGGACCCGGCCGCCACCGAAGAGCACCAGCTCGAGACCGGCCTCGGCGCCCGCTGCGCCATCGCTCCCGGCACTGCCGGTGCCGGCTGCTCCGGGGTCGTGGATCGACGCGACCTGCGATCGGAGTCTCGTCGGCAACGAGCTCGCGATGTCGATGGCGCCGAGCGCTCCCTCGCCGATCCAGCCGCCCGGCGCGACGTTCCAGCGCACGCCGTCGACGACCGCGAGGCCCGCATCGAAGGAGTCGACGGCTTCCAGAACACGCCCGTCGCGGTCCACGAGGAGCCAGCCGGTGGCACCCGGGACGGCCGCCACCGGCTCGCGCTCGGTCACCTCGATGGTCACGGTCCCGAACACACTCCGGCGGCTGTGGACCTCGTCGACCCACGGCAGCGCGGCAACCGCCTGCTCGGCCGCCGGAAGGTCGACCTCGACCAGAGCTTCACCCCTGGCGATGTCGGCCTGCGCGATCACGGCGTCCACGGGGGTGCGCTCGAGGCCCCGCACCTCGATCTCGTCGACGTCGAGCAACGGACTGGCGGTCACCAGCCACCATCCGACCACCAGGGCGACGGTGGCGACGACCAGGGTCACGACGAGGCGCAGCCGTCGCCGCCCCTGGAGCCGCATCACTTCGATGCGCCGGGCGCGCAGGCGCGGGTCCATCGGGATCGAGGTCACGGTGCGTCCTCCTCGGTGAAGGTGTCCGACTGCTCGGTGTCCGACTGCTCGGTGGCGGGCGGCGCATGGAGCGGCGCGAGGGCCTCGGCACCGAAGCCGACGAGCGCCGTCTCGGGATGCAGCCAGATACCCGCATGATCATGGACGCGCCGCACGATCTCGCCCATGAGCGCGACGATGTCGTCGGCCGAACCCCCGGGATCGGCCTGGATGAAGTTCGCATGCTTGGTCGACACGTGGGCGCTGCGGTGACGATGCCCGCGCAGACCGGCCTCGTCGATGAGACGGCCGGCCGAGTCCCCGCTCGGATTGGTGAACACCGATCCGGCGTTCTGTCCGCCGGGTTGATGGGCTCGCCGCCACTTGACGATCTCGCGCAGCTCGTCCTCGCTGCAGCCGGGATCGCCCGGCTCGAGATCGATGGTCACCTCGGTCACGACCTGGTGGCCCTCGATGGCCGATGTGCGATAGCCGAAGGCGAGGTCGCTCGCGGCCACCGGGGCGTCCTCGCCGAGGCGCAGATCCACCACCCTGGCGCAGCGGACCGACGCAGCCATGTCGGAGCCGTGGCCACCGGCGTTCATGCGCACCGCTCCCCCGGCCGATCCCGGAACCCCGACTGCCCATTCGAAGCCGGTCAGACCCAGCGCGGCGAGACGCCGCGCCGCAGCAGGGAGGCTCGCCGCTGCTCCCATCTGCACCTCGGTCCCCCGGGTGGCCACCGACGCGAACGACTCATCGAGGTGCACGACCAGCCCGGCGATCCCGGCGTCTGCGACGAGGAGGTTCGACCCCCGCCCGAGCACCACGACCGGAGGGTCCAGGGCCGCGACCACCGATGCCACCGCCACGAGGTCCTCGATCGACGCCACCTCGACGAACACGTCGGCCGACCCTCCGACGCGGTAGGTGGTCAGCTCGCCCACCGGGTGCGCCCGGCGCACGGTGCTCGCCACGACGCGTTCCTCGATGGTGCCGGCGAGGGTCTCGGCGGTGACCGATCGGTTCACGGATGCGCGCCCAGCAACTCGTCGGGCAACGTCGTGAGGTCGCCTGCCCCGAGGGTCAGGCACAGGTCGCCCGATCGCAGTCGGGCCGAGAGATAGAGGCGCAGATCCTCGCGATGGGGCAGGTAGGCGACGTCGCAGCGCGGATCGGCATCGAGCACGGCATCGGCCACGAGCTTGCCCGTCACCCCTGGCAGCGGCGCCTCGCCGGAGGAATAGACATCGGTGAGCACCACGAGGTCCGCGCGCCGGAAGCACCCGGCGAAGTCCTGCCAGAGATCGGCCGTACGCGAGTAGCGGTGCGGCTGGAAAACACACACGATTCGCTCCCAATCACCCCCGGCAGCGGCCTCGAGCGCGGCCTCGACCTCGCTCGGAAGATGCGCGTAGTCGTCGACGTAGGTGACCCCACCCGCGACGCCGCGGAACTGGAAGCGACGCGCCACCCCACCGAAACGCTCGAGGGCCGAGATCGCCGCATCGACCGGCGCGCCGATGGCGACGGCGGCCGCGATCGCGGCGGTGGCGTTGCGGACGTTGTGGATGCCCGGCGTGGCGAGGCGCAGCGCTGCAGGTTCGAGGTCGGGCCCGTGCAACACGAACGATGCACCCGCACGTGCCGGCACGTACTGCGAGACCACCCAGTCGGCATCCTCGGCCGTCCCGTAGGAGACGACGCGGGCATCGGGCACCGCCTCGACGAGGCGGCGACATCCCGGGTCGTCCACGCACACGATGACGGGTCCGTCGACGCCGGCGACGAAGGTCGCAAAGGCGGCCTCGAGTGCCTCCTGGCTGCCGTAGTGGGCGAGGTGATCGGGTTCGAGGCTCGTGACGATCGCGGCCGAACGTTCCAGTTCCAGGAACGTGCCGTCGCTCTCGTCGGCCTCGACGACGAACCAGCCGCCATCGTCGCTCCAGACCGCTCCGCTGCCGATCTCGTTGACCTCACCCCCGATGATGAACGAGGGGTCCATGTCGGCCTCGACCAGCGCGAGCGCGAGCATCGACGATGTCGTGGTCTTCCCATGGGTTCCGGCCACCGCGAGGGTCGGCCGGATCCGGGCGATGGCGGCGAGGATCTCCGCCCGGCTGAGAACAGGCGTGCCCGCCGCCCGGGCGGCCACGACCTCGTCGTTGCTGTCGGGCACTGCCGTGGACCTCGTCACCAGGTCCACATCGGCCACGTGGGTGGCGTCGTGGCCGATGGCGACGTCGACACCTTCGGCGCGGAGACGGTCGAGGCCGCCGGACTCCTTGAGATCGCTCCCCGACACGGTGTGGCCCATGGCAGCCAGCACCGACGCGATGGCGCGCATGCCGGCGCCGCCGACACCAATGATGTGGATGCGAGATCTCACCGTCAGGTCGAGGTCGAGGTCTGCTCCGGAGGCAGGTGCGACGGCCGCGCTCGATCGGTCGGGCGCTCCGGAAGCGGTGTTCGGGGCAACGGTCATCGGGAGTGGTCCTCCAGCATCTGGGCGACGCGGTCGGCGGCGTCGGAACGACCGACCCGTGCGGCATCGCCGGCCATGGCATCGAGCGTGCCAGGCACGGCGAGGAGTTCCTCGAGCACGGCACACAATCTCGGGCCATCGAGTCGGTCGTCGTCGACGAGACGGGCGGCCCCGGCGGCGACGAGGGCACCCGCGTTCGCCCGCTGGTGATCGCCGGGCGCCGACGGCAGAGGAACCAGGATCGAGGCCACACCGACGACCGCGAGTTCGGCGATCGTGGACGCACCTGCGCGCGAGACCACCAGATCGGCCGCTGCGAACATCGAGGGCATGTCGTGCTCGTAGCGCACGGCCCGGTAGTCGAGGGCGTGCGACGCTGCGTTCGCGCGCTCGTCGGCCAGGAGATCCCAGTCGCGTGCCCCGATCACGTGGTGGACGACGAGATCGCTGCGGTCGCGCCATTGCCGTGCGGCCGCGAGGACGGCCCGGTTGATGTTGAGTGCACCCAGGGACCCCCCGGTCGCCACCACCAGCACCTGATCGTCATCGATGCCGAGCCGGGCGCGGATCTCCTCGCGGCTGTGTGCGCGATCGATCTCGAGCATCTCGGCGCGGACCGGGTTGCCCGTCACCGTGGCTCGTGGCAGCGGGGTGTCGGGATACGAGACCGCACAGGCGACGGCCCAGCGGGCGATCAGACGATTGGCCGCGCCGGGCACCGCGTTCTGCTCGTGGATCACCACCGGCACCCGCCGGACCAGCGCGCCGACCGCACAGGGCACGGCCGCGTAGCCGCCGAGCGACAACACGACCGCGGGTCGGGTCCGCCAGACGACGGCGATACCGGCGAAGACTCCCCGGGCCAGGCTCGCCGCCGCCCGAACGGCGTCGAGACCGACCCGCCGAGGTATGCCGCGGCCCGGCAGGGCGACGAGCTCGAAGCCCGCAGCCGGAACGAGCTCGGCTTCGATCCCTCGGGCGCTCCCGACGTAGAGCACCGACTCGACGTCGTGACCACGCGCCACCAGGGCCCGGGCAACGGACAGGCCCGGGTGGACATGGCCGGCCGTGCCCCCGCCGGCGATGAGGAACTCGGTCATGCTCGCCCCTGCCGGCCGATCTGGAGCAACAGGCCCACCGCAGCCATGCCGACGACGAGCGACGTCCCACCGAAGGAGACGAACGGCAACGGGATCCCGGTGATCGGCAACACCCCGACGACGGCGCCGATGTTGACGATCGCCTGGGTGACGAGCCACACCACGATCCCGATGGCCACCAACGTGCCGAACCGGTCGGGCGCCCGGAGTGCGATGCGGATCCCCATCACGGCGATCAGCACGAACAGCGAGAGCACGAGCAACGATCCGACCAGGCCCATCTCCTCGGCCACCACAGCGAAGATGAAGTCGGTGTGTGCCTCGGGTAGGTATCCCCATTTGACGCGCCCCTCACCGATGCCCACACCCGTCACGCCACCGCTGGCGATACCCACCAGCGATTGGATGTTCTGGTAGCCGATGCTGTCGGGTGACTCCCAGGGGTCGATGAACGCCATCACGCGGGCGCGTCGGTAGGGAGCGGCGATCGCCAGGATCGCAGCCAGAGCCAAACCGGCCGAAGCGCCACCCGCGAGCGGAGCCAACCGGACGCCGCCGGCGAAGAGCACCGCTGTGGTGATGCCCCCGGCGACGATGACGCTGCCGAGATCCGGCTGCAACATGATCAGTGCTCCACCGGCACCGAATACCACCAGCACCGGAACGAGGGTCTTGCGTGGGGAGTCGAGCACATGGCTCCGTCGGGCCATGAGGTCCGCCGTGTAGACGAGCATCGTCAGCTTGAACAGCTCGGTCGGTTGCACGGTCAGCGGCCCCACACCCAGCCAGCGGCGGGCACCGTTGACCGTGAGGCCGATGCCCGGCACCAGCACCGCCATCAGCATGGCAAAGGTGATCACCAGAGCGAGCGGCACGAATCGGCGCCAGATGTGGTAGTCGATGCTGCGCAGCACGACCAGGGCCACGGTGCCCATCGAGATCCACAGGCTCTGGCGGACGAAGTAGTACCAGGTGTCGTTGCCCTCGATCGTCGCCGTCACCGACGACACCGACAGCACCATCGCCAGACCGATGATGTTCAACAGGGCCACGAGGATGATCACCACGACCTGGGCGGTGCCCCAGCCCCCCGGATCGCGTCGTTCGACGACCCCGAGGGTGTCGTGGATCATGCGCTTGACCGACGACCGGTACGACGGTCGGGCCACGGAGGCGTCAGTCACCAGCCTGCTCCCCGTCGATCACCAGATGGCGCACCAGCGCGGCGAAGTCGTCGCCTCGCTCCGCGTAACTCGAATACCAGTCATAGGACGTGCAGCCGGGCGACAGGACCACGGCATCGCCGGGCCTGGCGAGCCCTGCGGCCAACCGCACCGCATCGGCCATCGTGCCCGCAGGGCGCACCGGTGGTCCGCCGGCGAACGCCGCAGCGACCTCCGGTGTCGCCTCACCGATGGCGACGACGGCCCGCACCCGCTCGGCCAGCGTGCCGAGCGGTGACAGGTCCACGCCCTTGTTCCGCCCCCCTGCGATCAACACGACCGAGTCGAAGCCGCCGACGCCGGCGAGCACCGCATGGGGGGTGGTCGCCTTCGAATCGTCGAACCAGCGCACACCCTGCGACTCCCCCACCAAAGCGACGCGATGCGCCAGACCGGAGAAATGGGCGAGAGTGTCGCGCACCGCGTCCCGATCGGCGCCCGCCGCCAGAGCGGTGATCGCTGCGGCCAGGGCATTGGCCCGGTCGTGTGGCAGGGACCGGGCCAGCTCCGACGCCGCGATGAGCGGTTCGCCATCGACGACCAAGACGTCATCGACGACACGCGCGTCGCCGCTGGAGAGACCGAACGTGACCCGGCGGGCCCGGCCCACGAGGTTGCGCATCACGATGGGGTCCTCAGCGTTCGCGACGGCGATGTCGTCGGCCTCCTGGTCATCCCAGATGCGGGCCTTGGCGCGCTCGTAGGCAGCCAGCGAAGCATGCACGTCGAGGTGGTCGGGGTCGAAGTTGAGCCACGTGGCCACCTTCGGGCGGAACGATCGAGAGTGACCGAGGCGGAACGACGATGCCTCGACCACGAACACATCGGCGGCCACGTCATCGATGGCGGTCACCAACGGCACATCGGTGTTGCCGGCCATGACGGCTTCCAGCCCACTGCGCACGAGCATCTCGGTGACCATCGTGGTGACGGTCGTCTTGCCGTTGGTGCCGGTGATGGCGACGATGGGGCGATCATCCCACGCCCCCGCGAGATCGAACTCGCTGACGACCGGCACGCCGTGGGCGGCGGCGAATCCGAACACGATGTGGGCGTCGGGCAGGCCGGGTGTCGGGACGACCGCTGCGGCATCCGCGACGAGGGCATCGAGTTCGACGGCCGACGGCACGAGCAGTTCGACGCCGGCTGCCTCCGCCGCCGCACGCGCCGCGTCGTTGGGCGCATCGTCCACGACGACGGCGCCGATCCCACGGGCTGACAAGGCAGCCGCGACGGCTCTGCCGTGGAGACCGAAGCCCACGACCAACGCCCGCTCTCCTGCGACGGGAACCTCCCTGCTCACGATCCTGCCTCTTGGCCCTGCGGGCCGGGCCGGCGGGCCCCGCTCCTCGCACGCTCGTCACTCACGATCCTGCCTCTTGGCCCTGCGGGCCGGGCCGGCGGGCCCCGCTCCTCGCACGCTCGTCACTCACGGGGTGACCACCCCGCCGAGACCGGACACCTCGAGGAAGTCGGCATAGAAGATGCCCAACCCCACCGCCGTCAAGAAGCCGGCGATCAGCCAGAACCGGATGATGACGGTGGTCTCGGGCCAGCCGAGCAACTCGAAGTGATGGTGGAACGGCGCCATGCGGAACACCCGCCGTCCGAACAGCCGGAACGAGGCGACCTGCACGATGACCGACAGGGTCTCGGCGACGAAGAGGCCGCCGAGGATGGGCAGCAGGAGTTCGGTGTTGGTCGCCAGCGCCAGGCACGCCAGACCGGTGCCGATCGCCAGCGACCCCGTGTCACCCATGAAGATCTGCGCCGGCGCCGCGTTCCACCACAGGAACCCGACGCACGCGCCGAGCATCGCAACGGCCACCACCGCGAGGTCGAGCGCATGGTCGAGCTGGTAGATGGACTCGTTCCGGAACGCCCAGAACGCGATCACCGTGAACGCGAAGTACGACATCGTGGCCGATCCGGCGGCCAGCCCGTCGAGCCCATCGGTCAGGTTGACGGCGTTCGCCGTACCGAGGATCAACAGCACCGCCCAGAAGACCCACAGGACCGGCCCCAGGTCGATGCTGAGCGTGTCGACGCGGGTGAATCCGATCTCGGTCTGGACCTCGGTGAAGGTGACCATCAGGATCGCGAAGCCGAAGGCCACGACCAGCAGCCCGATGATCTTCGCCTTCTTGTTGAGCCCGAGGTTGCGCTCGCGGGTGACCTTCAGACCGTCGTCGAGCAGGCCGACGATGCCGGCACCGAGGATCGCGAGCATCACGAAGATGCCGGTTCGGGTGAAGACACCGGCAGCGAAGTCGCTCAGTACGTACGCGACGACGGCGCCGCCGACGATGGCCGCGCCGCCCATGGTGGGGGTACCGGCCTTGGTCATGTGGCCGCCGGGACCGTCGGCGCGGATGGGCTGGCCGATGCGATGGCGGGTCAGCCATTCGATCAGGTACTTCGTGCCGACCAGCGAGACCGCGCCCGAGATGGATACGGCGATGAGTAGGCGGATCATGCGTCTCCTCCGGCCCCGCCGGCGGCGATCGCGCGGCGAGCGACCTCGCGATCATCGAACGGGAGCACCGACTCGCCGATCGTCTGGGTCACCTCGTGGCCCTTGCCGGCCACGACGACGACATCGCCGGCACCGTGGCCGGCGATCGCGGCGCCGATCGCCTCGGCACGGTCGGGCTGGACCTCATGGCCGGCCCCTGGGCCCAGTCCTGCGACGATCGCAGCGATGATCTCGTCGGGATCCTCGCTCCGGGGATTGTCCGAGGTCACGATCACGTGATCGGCACCGGCCGCTGCGGCGGCTCCCATCAACGGGCGCTTCTCGCGGTCCCGATCCCCGCCGCAGCCGAACACCACCGCGATGCCCGCCGCCGGTGCGAGCTCCCGAACCGCCTCGAGCACCTTGGTGAGCCCGTCGGGGGTGTGGGCATAGTCCACGACCACGGTCGGTCGGTCGGTCGCCACGTCGGCGCGGGCGACGATCTCGAAGCGACCCGGCACCTGACCGGCAGCCGAGAGACCGGCCGCGATCGCAGCGTCGGAGACGCCGCCGAAACGAGCCGCCTCCGCTGCGGCGACGGCGTTGTCGACGTTGAACCGGCCCGGGATGGACAAGCGGACCTGCTGCCCACGCCATCGGAAGGTCGACCCGTCGATGCTGCAGGTCAGGTCCTCGGCATCGGCAGCGGTGACGACCCGGACGGTCAGCGCCGGCCGTTCCCCCAGTTCGTCGGCCAGACGGCGGCCCCAAGGGTCGTCGCCGTTGACCACCGCGGACGAGATCATTCCCGTGCGGAACATCGACGCCTTGGCGGCGAAGTAGGACTCCATCGTGCCGTGGTAGTCCAGGTGGTCCGGGCTCAGGTTCGTGAACACGCCGACGTCGAAGCGTGCGCCGAGCACCCGGTCCTGCACGAGCGAATGCGACGAGACCTCCAGGGCCACCGCCTGGAATCCCGAGTCGACCATTGCCCGCAGGCGGCGCTGGAGGTCCGGTGACTCCGGAGTCGTACGTTCGCCCGTGAGCGTGCCGATCTGCCCGCAAGCGACACCTGCGTGATCGAGGATCGATGCGGCGAGGTGGGTGGTCGTGGTCTTGCCGTTCGTGCCGGTGATGCCGACCGCGAAGAGTTCGGCGGTCGGGTCGCGCTCGAGCGCGCAGGCGAGCATCGCCATGGCGGGGCGTGTGGCGTCCACGATGATCTGGGGAACCGAGAACGCGGCGGGATCCTCGACCGATCCGAGACGACGCTGCACGAGAAGCGCGGCTGCGCCCGCCTCGACGGCTGCGGTCGCGTGGCCGTGACCGTCCTCGCGTTCGCCGACGAGGGCCACGAACAGATCGCCCGGCTCGACCGCCCGCGAGTCGAACCGGATCGCGTTGATCTCGGGGTCTTCGTGGCCGTGGCCGGCGCCGGTCGGGGCCACCGTCGCCCACCCCATCTGGGGCGATCGACGCGCCGCGAGCGTCACGATCCGACTGAGCCTCACGGCCCGACCTCACCTTCGGCGGGGCCGGCGGCTGTCTCCTCGAAGACGAGATCGGTGTCGGGTGAGACCTGGTAGTGACGCAGCGTCCATGCCGCGAGCTCGCCGAACAGCGGGGCGCTGACACGACTGGCGTAGATCTCCGGGGAGGGCTCGTCGATGACGACGATCATCGAGAACTCCGGGTGTTCGGACGGGAAGAAGCCGGCCAAGGTCGCAACATAGTGGTACTCGCCGAACTCATCGGTGTAGCCCCCGCCCTCCTGGGGCTTCTGGGCCGTGCCCGTCTTGGCCGCGATGTCGTATCCCGGCACCAGGGCCCGCCGGGCGGTGCCGTCGACGACCACGCGGGTCAGCATGTCACGGACCGACGCTGCCGTCTCGGCACCGATGACCCGACGGGCCGGCGTCGACTCGGGCCGTCGGGACCCGTCTTCGGAGAAGACCTCGGCCACGAGCCGGGGAGCGACGTAGAGGCCACCGTTGGCGATGGTGTTGTAGGCCGCCAACATCTGCAACGGGGTGACGGAGATGCCCTGCCCCAGCGAGATGGATGCGATCGAGGTGCCGGACCAGTCCTCGACGTCGTCGAACAGCCCGGCGGACTCGCCGGGGAAACCCAACCCCGTCGCGCTGCCCAGGCCGAACGCACGGAGGTAGTCGTGCAACGCCGTCGCCCCGAGGTCGAGCGCCCACTTCACGGTGCCGGTGTTCGAGGACCAGACCAGGATCTCGGTCGGCGTCATCGCACGGCTCCCGTAGAGCTGGTCGTCGGTGAAGGACTCCTCGTAGAGGTTGATCGTGTCGGGGATCACTGCGACCGTCGACGGCGACGCGAGCCCGCTGTCGAGGACCGCCGAGAAGGTGAGCGCCTTCATGACCGACGCGGGCTCATAGGTCCAGGTGACAGCCCGGTTGTCGGGAGTCGCGACGACCTGGCCGTCGCCGTTCCTGGCCACCGAGGCCATGGCGAGGATCTCGCCGGTCGCGGGTTGGGTGATGACGACCACCCCGCCCTCGGCGTTCTCGGCCTCGACGGTGTCGATCAGGCTCCGCTCCACCTCGAACTGCAGTGCCCGATCGATCGTCAGCCGCAGGTCGGCTCCCTGCTCGGCGGGCTCGATGATGCGTTCACTGGCGGGAATGGTGCGGCCGTCGATCGAGCGTTCCGACATCATCTGGCCGCCCTCGCCGGCGAGGGTCTCGTCGTACTGCTTCTCTATGCCGCTGATCCCGATCTGATCGACATCGGTGAGCCCGAGCACCGAGCGCGCCAGGGTGCCGTTGGGCCGGAACCGCGCCGGTTCCTCCGTCACGAACACCCCGGGCATGTCCGCCATGGCCTCGATGGCCGCCGCGGTGTCCGGGTCGCTCGGACGATCCAGATACCGGAAGACGCCGTCGTCGTCGAGGATGTCGGCGATCTCGGCCGGCTCTCGGCCGAGTACCGGGGCGAGCTCCTCGGCCTGGGCAACGGGGTCGACGACGAGTCGCGGGTCGACCCAGATGACCGGATTGGGCATCGTCACTGCCAGGGTCTCGCCGTGTCGATCGACGAGGTCACCGCGCTCGCCGGCGAGAACGACCGACCGGGACCACTGGTCCTGTCCCCAGGCGACATAGCGCTCGCGATCGAAGACCTGGATGCGCACCATCTGGACGACGAGAGCACCGGCCACGACGACCAGCATCAGCACCATCACCGCGATACGACGACCCGGATCATAGGAAACGGCAGGCGATCCCGTGCCTCTCGTCGAGGCCATCAGTCGATAGCCCTCGTCGAGTCGTCGGCGTCGGCGTCGCCTTCGTCGGACGAGGCCGGCGAGGAGAGACCGGCTTCGGACGCGGCGTCGGCGGGCACGACGTCGGCGACCGCCTCCGCCGGCAGCGGCTCGAGGTAGATGACCTCGGCGGGTTCGATCATGCCGAGGCGGCCGATCGCTTCGGCCCTGATGCGATCGGGTGCCTCGAGTTGAGCCACGGCGAGGTGGAGCTCCTGGCGGGCGCGCGTCGCCTCGGCGATCTCGGCGTTGAGGGTGTCGATGCGGGTCTGGTTGCGCACGATCAGCGCGTGGAAGGCCACGAGGCCGAACAGCACGAGCACGGCGAAGAACACGATCACGACGGTGGAGATACGGACGATGCGCGCCGCGAGGCTCGGCCGACCGGGGCGTCGCGCCGCAACGACCGGGCGCGGCGCACGCTTCGGCTCCGGATGGCGGCGCGCTCTCGTCGCGGTGCTCAACGCCCGCCTTCTCCGTCGCCGAGGCGCTCGAAGGACCGGAGCCGCGCGGCTTTCGCGCGAGGGTTCGCTGCGATCTCGGCTTCCGAGGGCGTGCGCCCACCGCGATGGAGCAGGCGGATGGCGGGACCTTCGCTGTCGAGCGGTTCGGGGAGGCCCCGCGGCACGCTGCGGTCGAGACCCGCCGCCGAGCGCAACACCCGCTTGACGATCCTGTCCTCGCCGGAGTGGTACGACAGCACCGCGCCCCGTCCGCCGGGCCCGAGGCGGGCGATGGCCTGGCGCAGGGCAGGTTCGAGCACGTCGAGCTCGCTGTTGACCGCTATGCGCAGGGCCTGGAACGTCCGGCGCGCCGGGTGGCCCGGACTACGGCGAGATGCCGCCGGCATGGCGGTGGCCACGACCTCGGCGAGGCGGCCGGTGGTCTCGATCGGCCGGCTGTCGATGATGGCCCGCGCGATGCGACGGGCGTGGCGTTCGTCGCCGAGATCGGCCAGTAGGCGCGCCAACGCGCCTTCGTCGAGTTCGTTGACCAACTCGGCGGCACTGGGCGCGCTGTCGGGGTCCATGCGCATGTCGAGTGGACCGTCGGCGCGGAAGCTGAATCCCCGCTCGCCTGCGTCGAGCTGATGCGAGGAGACGCCGAGGTCGAACAGGACGCCGGCGATGGTGGTGATGCCCAGCGCGTCGAGCTCTGCGGCGAGTGCGTCGAAGCGGGCTCGCCGCAGGGTGACCCGGTCGTGGTGCCGGGCGAGGCTCCGAGCCGACGCTGCGAGTGCAGCCGGGTCCTGGTCGAGGCCCACGAGGCCGATGGCCTGATGGGCGTCGAGCAGGGCCCCGGCATGACCTCCCCCGCCGACGGTGGCATCGACGACGACACCGTCGGTGACGGGGGCGAACACCTCGAGGATCTCCTCGAGCATGACGGGGGTGTGTGAGAACTCGGCGGTCTCGGTCACGAGACACACCCGCACATCGGCAGTCTCCCGGCCAACAGGCGCACGTCGGGATTTCTCCCCGATCGAGCTAGATGGCAAGCGGGCGGAGTAGGGGCCTTCCATCTCGTCGACCGGAAGACTGCCCATGAGCGGGTGTTCGTTCTCATCGCGTACCTCGTCAGTTCGTGTGCATGACCTCCCGAGGGTCAGATCCATCTCGCCATGTCGACCGGTTCCTCATGGGCACGCCTCTGCTCGTCGGCCCAGGCGTCGGGCGGCCACAACTCGATGCGCTTCACGGCGCCGATCATCACGACCTCCCGATCGAGGCCGACCTGATCGCGCAGCGCCTGCGGTATGGGCAGCCGGCTCTGGGCGTCGATGCGGGATTCCACGACCGACGACGACCAGACACGCAGCGCCGTCGGAGACAGGGACCCGTCGCGGACTGCCGTTTCGAGCCGATCCGTGACCTCCTCGACCTGGGCGGGCGTGAAGATCTGGACGCAGCGTTCGTTGGCAGGTGCCCCGACGAAGCAGTGGTCGGGCAGGTGACGGCGCAACGGCGGGGGCACGACGATCCGCCCCTTGTTGTCGAGCAGCCGCTCGAACCGTCCCGTGAACACCGTTGGTTCCCATCTCCGTCGTGGTCTGGATGCGGGTGTCCGAGTTCGGTGCCGGCCGGTTGGCCTCTGCCGTCATCGCGGCGCTCCGTTTCGTTCCCCTGGCTCCCACAGGGCTCCACATTAAACCCTTTCCCTCCACTGAGCAACGGTTTGGTGGGAATTTCCTCCACCAGGACTGCGTTGACGGCCATCTGCGCAGGTCAGAGCCCCCGAAGGTTCCGCAAACGGAGGGCGCAGCGACCTCGCACCCGGCGGATCAGCGGTCGCGTCGGGGCGCGCCAGTACCCCGGAGCCCGGTGGAGGGCCGTGGAGCGGAACGCGCCGCAGTGGAGGCGGGTGGAGACGGTCGACCGAACGACCGGCGCGGTCAGCGCTCGGCGAGGGCCTCGGTCAAGACCGCGACGAGCCGATCGGGGTCGACATCGACACCGACACCGGCAGCGGCCACCCGCCGGCGAACGTCGGCATCGTCGATCCTCAGGCTGTCGAGCAGCGCATCGGGCGCCCAACGGCGCACCCACTGGCACTGGAACCTCGCACCCGCACGCACTCGCCGCTGGGAGATTCCCACCAGCTTCGAGTCGCCGACCATGACCTCACCCGGACCGACGCCCACGAAACACACCAACCGGCCCAGCGCATCGGCCTGCATCGGCCCACGGTGGGCCCGTGCAGCGACGCCGAGGCGCACTGCGACATCGGCCCACAACTCCCCCACCCAATGGGTGGCGACGGCGACGTCGTCGTCCCACAACACATCGTCACGAGGGACCCACAGATCGACCCAGACGACGTCATCGGGGACCACGAGCACCGCGCCTCCACCGCTGCGACGCACGACGACATCGAGGCCCCGACGGTCGGCGACCGCGGCATCCACGACCTCACGCTGCTGCGTCGAGCCCAACACGACCGCAGCCCCACTCGGCGCACAGACCCATGCCGCGGGGCGCTCCCGATCCTCGAGGCTCCGCCCCGTCGGGTCGATCCCGTGCAGCTCCGCCACCGAACCCGCAACCCGGCGGACCTGCCAGCGACCCGCCGGCAACGACGCCGACCACACGGGGCCGTCGGGTTCGGCTGGCTCGGCGGGGCGAACCCCGCTCAACGACCGACCGCAGCGCTCGGCTCGACGCGCAGCTCGGACGAACCCCGGTCTGGCGACCCCATCCCCCGGTCCGGCGACCCCATCCCCCGGTCCGGCGACCCCATCCCCCGGTCTGGCGACCCCATCCCCCGGTCTGGCGACCATGCCGGCAGGTAGGGCTGCCACTCGGGGGGCACCGACGACACCGACAACGCCACCCACGAACCCTGCGGAGGCTCCATCGGGACCCGGGCGAGGTCGAACGAGGTCTCACTCAACAACCGGTCTCGCTTGGAGGCGTTGCATCGCCGACACGCCGCCACCACGTTGTCCCAGCTGTGGGCCCCACCCCGGCTACGTGGATGCACGTGATCGATGCTCTCGGCCCGCCCACCGCAGTACTGACACCGATGCCCGTCGCGAGCGAACACACCACGCCGGCTCAGCGCACACCGCCGACCGAACGGCATCCGCACGTAGCTGCGGAGCTTCACGACGCTGGGCACCGCGAGCTCGAGACGCTCGGACCGGACCAACGCATCGGTCGCATGCACCACGTCGGCCTTGTCGGTGAGCACGAGCACCAGCGCCCGGCGGGTCGACACCACACTCAGCGGCTCGAACGTCGCGTTCAGGACCAGCGCCGGTGTCATGGGCCTCCCGTCAACCGCGCACAGCCGGCCAGGCCCGACACCAACGCAGGTACGTGACCACGTCGTCGACACTCGGATTCGCCGTGGCGTCGCCGTAGGCGGTGACCATCCGAAACCGCAGGTAGTCGGGCGACGGCACCGGAACGAAAGGCGCAGCCGACCACCAGCGATCCCGACGGAGGCGCCAGACGGTTCGGACCGCGGTCGCCCACAGCCCGGGGCGCACCGCGATCGCCCCTGCCATGCGAGCCACCCATCGTCGGTCCACGTCGGGGAGGATAGTGGAGGGAGCGGTGTGGGCCTCTGCTGCGTCGCTCCGGCGCCGGTGGCATACCCTGAGCCGGCAGCCCGGCGACGGTCCCGGGTCAGCGAAAGGAAGCCGCCGACGTGAGCCAGCAGACTCAGGACCGCACCCGGACCTTCGCTGACCTCTTCGACGCCATCGTCGCCAACGTCGGCACCGCCATCCAGGGCAAGGTCGACGTCATCCGGCTGGTGACGCTCACCCTGGTCGCCGAAGGCCACATCCTCATCGAGGATGCCCCCGGCACCGGCAAGACCAGCCTGGCGAAGTCGCTCGCCAAGTCCATCGACGCCGAGGTCGGACGAATCCAGTTCACCCCCGACCTCCTGCCGACCGACGTCGTCGGCCTCAGCGTCTGGAACCGCAACGACAGCTGCTTCGAGTTCCGCAAGGGCCCGGTGTTCGCAGGCATCGTCCTCGCCGACGAGATCAACCGGGCATCACCCAAGACCCAGTCGGCCCTGCTCGAGGCCATGGCCGAACGCCAGGTCACCGTCGACGGCGAGAGCCACCCCCTGCGGCGACCCTTCATGGTGCTCGCCACCCAGAACCCCCTCGACCACGAGGGCACCTATCCCTTGCCCGAGAGCCAACTCGACCGCTTCCTGATGAAGGTGTCGATGGGCTACCCCAGCCGCGAAGCCGAACTCCGGGTCCTCGACACCCACACCCGCGACGACGTGGTCGCCAATCTCGCCCCCGTCGTGACCCGCAGCGAGGTGCAGGGCATGGCCGCGGCGGCCCAGACCGTCCACGTCGCCGATGGCGTGCGCGCCTACCTCGTCGACCTCGCCGCAGCCTCGCGACGCCACCACGACCTCGCTCTCGGCATGTCGCCGAGGGCCACGTTGGCCCTGCAGCGAGTCTGTCGGGCCCTCGCCGCGGCACGTGGCCGGGAGTTCGTCACCCCCGACGACGTCAAGGCCCTCGCGCATCCGGTTCTCGACCACCGCCTGGTGCTCACCACCGATGCGTCGCTGCGGGGCATCAGCACCGCCGACGTCACCGACGACATCCTGGCGTCGGTCCCCGTGCCGCGGACCTGACCGGAACGCTGATGCTCACCCGGGCCGGCTTCGTCGTGTTGGTCGTGAGCCTCGTCGTCCTCGCCGGCGCTCGGGCATTCGGGCTGCCCGAGCTGTTCGTCCTGGGTGCCGGCGGCCTCGCCCTGCTGGCCGGCGCGTTCGCCTACGTCGTCATCCGCCGGCTCCAGGTCGAGGTCTCACGGCGCCTCACCCCGCCCCGGGTCCACGCAGGAGACCCCTGCCGCGTGGACCTCACCCTGCGGAACCGCTCGCGCCTGCGATCGCCCGTCCTGCGACTGCGCGACGACGTGTCCGGAACCCGGGGCGTCGAGCTCATGGTGGCACCCATGGCCACCGGCGCCGGGAGCAAGGCCGTCTACCGCCTGCCCACCGACCGTCGCGGCATCGTGCGCGTCGGCCCGCTGCGCCTCACGGTCATGGATCCCTTCGGCCTCGCGCGCATCACCACGGTCGGCGACCAGGACATGTCGCTGGTGGTCTACCCGCGGGTCGACGAGCTCGGCGCGGTGCGGCGCTCCTCTGGCAGCGACATCGAGCGGCTGACCGTGCAACAACAGCGTGTGGCACCGCTGGGCGAGGAGTTCCATGCGCTGCGCGAGTACCAGGTCGGCGACGACCTCCGCCGCATCCACTGGCCGTCATCGGCTCGCCACGACGACCTCATGGTCCGCCAGGACGAACTGCCGTGGCACGGCCGTGTCACCGTGCTGCTCGACACACGCCCGGTCGACGCCGACGACGGTGTTCCCCTGCCCGACGGCACCGTCGGCCGGGATCCCGCAACGACCTTCGAGGCCATGGTCTCGGCCGCGGCCAGCGTCGCCGCCGCCAGTCTGGCGCGCGGCGACCGGGTCCGCCTGCTGTGCACCGGAGGAGTCGATTCGGGTTTCGGCGCCGGGCGACACCATCTGGGCCGCATCCTCGCCGACCTGGCCGTCGTGGAGCGCAGCGATCATCCGCCCGCCACCGTGCTCGAACGGATGATCGGCCCCGGCAGCGGCGGTGCGCTCGTCAGCGTCACCACCGGCGACGACGAGTTCGACGACGCCATGTTCCGCTCGGCAGCGGGGGTCTACGGCCGCCGTGTCCTCGTGATGTTTCGCGACGACGGGGCGATCCCGAGCGCAACCGACGGGGCGCTACGGTCGACGGTCGTGATCCCCGTCCCGTCCGGAGCCGCGTTCGCCGAGGCCTGGCAACAGGCGATGAACACGCCCGGCAGGTTCGGTCTGTGAGTTCGACGCCCCCCGAACGGTCCGCTCCGCTGCTGGCGGTCTCGGAGGTCCTGCTGGCCGTCGTGTCCTTCGCCGCCGTGCTCGGGGCGACGCGGCTGTTCCTCGACGGGCCCTGGAGCCGCCAACTGGTGGTCACGACCATCCTGGCCCACGTCACCGTCACCGTCGTCCGGCGCCTCGGCCGGGGCCTGCTCGTGGCGACGCTCGCATCCGTTGCCGTGCTCGCCATCCAGATCACCCTCACCCACTACCGCGACACCGCATCGGCATTCCTGCCGACACGCGCCACCCGCGATGGCCTCGACGCCGACCTCACCACGGCATGGAACCTCTTCGACGAGGTCAAGGCCCCCACCGAAGCCGTCGTCGGTTACGTGGTGCTCGCAACCATCGCCATCTGGCTGGTCGCGTTCCTGGCCGACTGGGCGGCCTTCCGCCTGGCATCGTCGTTCGAGGCGCTGCTGCCGTCGTTCGCCGTGGTGGTGTTCATCGCATTCTTCGGCACCGAGAGCAACCGCTATCGCACGACCGCCGCATACCTCGTGGCCATGTTCGCATTCTTCCTGGCCCATCGTCTGTGGCGAGATGCCCGCGGAGCCCGGTGGCTGGCAGACAATGCGGCGTCCGGGACGAGGTCGCTGGCCCGCACCGGCGCGGGCCTGGTGGTCACCGCTGTCATCGGCGGGCTCGTCCTCGGCCCGTTGCTGCCCGGCGCGACCGAAGAGCCGCTCATCGATCTCGAAGAGCGCGCCGACGGGCCCGGCACACGGGTGGTCGTCAGCCCCATCGTCGACATCCGGGGCAGGCTGGTCGACCAGGCCGACGTCGAGGTCTTCACGGTGGCGTCGCCCGTCGCGTCGTACTGGCGCCTCGCCAGCCTCGACCGATTCAACGGAACGGTGTGGGGCGCCGACACCCGCTACTCCTCGGCGTCGGGCCCGCTGCCGGACGACTTCCCCAGCGACGCCACCGTCACGCCGGTCGATCAACGCTTCGACATCACCAACCTCGGTGCGGTCTGGATACCTGCCGCCTTCGAACCCCGCGCCATCATCGACGCCTCGACCGATGCCATTTCCTACGAGCCCGTCTCGGGCACGCTGATCGTCGACCGCAGCCTCGAAGACTCCGACGGGCTGTCCTACACGGTCGCCTCGGCCCTTCCCACCTTCGACCCTGCAGCGCTGGCTGCAGCACCCAACGCGTACCCGCCCGAGATCCTCGAGCGCTACCTGCAACTGCCCGACGACTTCTCGCCCACGGCGAGCGCCCTGGCGGCCGAGATCACCGCCGGGCTCGACAACGACTACGACCGGGCCCTCGCGCTGCAGGACTGGTTCCGGGACAACTTCGTCTACGACCTCGATGTGGGACCCGGCCATTCCTCGGCCCGCATCGACGCCTTCCTCGAGAACCGACGTGGCTACTGCGAACAGTTCGCGGGTTCGTTCGCGGCGATGGCCCGGGCCATCGGGATGCCGGCACGGGTCGCCGTCGGCTTCACCTGGGGAGATCGTGACCCCCAGGATCCGAACCTGTGGCGGGTCCGCGGAGAACACGCCCACGCCTGGCCCGAGGTGTTCATCCCCGGCGCCGGCTGGGTCGCGTTCGAGCCGACACCGGGCCGGGGCGCTCCCGGAGCCGAAGGATGGACCAACGTCGGCCCGGCCCAGGAGGGCACCGGTCCCGATACCGAGGAGGCGTTACCGGAGCCCACCGTCGAGCCCATTCCGGTGGCGCCGGCTCCCGCGGTACCCGACGCCATCCCCACCCAGCCGACCCAGACCGCGACCTCCAGCCCCGGCGGCGACGGCGTGCCACGCGGACTCGTGTGGATGGGTGGCATCGTCGCGGCACTGGCCGCAGCGGCCGGCGGCTACGTGGCGATCATCACCGCGCTCACGTCATGGAAGCGCTCCCGACGCCGACGTCGGGCCGTCGACAATCGGGCCCTGGTCCAGCTCGCGTGGGCCGAGAGCGTCGAGGCCCTCCGGCCGCTCGGCGTGGCGCCCGAACCGACCGAGACGACGACCGAGTTCACCCGACGCCTGGCCACCTCATCGGCGGAGGTGAACGCCGAGGTCCGCTCGCTCGATGCGCTCGCCGTGGCGGCAACCTATGCGCCGGGCGAGCCCGACGCCGAGGCCGTGTCGAGCGCGGATGCCATCCGCACCCGCGTGGTCGACGCCGTGGCCAGAGCGACCACCCGAAGCCAGCGGTTGCGCTCGACGCTCGACCCCCGGGTCCTGCTGCGCCGACTCTGACCCGCCCCCGGGCGAGGTCTCGGCACGAACGATGGACGCGGACGCTACTGTCTTCGCAGCCCGGCTGGCGGCACAGGCGGGCGCGCCCGAGTCGGCGAATCGATCAGGGGAGAAGGATCGACCAGATCCCGGATCCGGGAAGGTCGGTGAGCGCTGCGGTCAGTTCGACGATTCGTCGTCGTCGCGGCGCAGGCGATCGCGCAGGCTGCGTCCGGGGGACTCACCGCCACCCATCACGTTGCGCAGGGTGCCCGACCGCATGGTCTGGGACAGCTGCTGCATGCCGGCACGGCCAAGTCGGCGGGCATTCTGCTCGAAGTAGAGCGCTGCGGCCAACATGATCACGAAGCCGAGGAACGCCAGCCAGTAGGTGATCGACAGCGTCGTCACCATGACGGCAAGACCCACGACGAACCCGAATACGGCCCATTTGAGGTTGCGAGCCGCGTGGGAGTAGACGGTTGTCGATCCGACCTCTCGAGCCAGTTCGGGATCACTCTCGTAGAGCTGCTGCTCGATCTGGCTGAGGATGCGCTGCTCGTCCTCTGAAAGTGGCACCCCGACATCATCTCACAGCAGCGAGCGCGCAACAACGCGCATGCCGCAGTTTTGTGTTCGGTCGCGACTCACGGGCTTGCGGGGCCCCACTGCTGATCGCCGCGTCGTTTCGGGCGGAGGCCCTTGCGGCTCAAGGCGCTGGCCGGGGCGATGGCAGCGTCGCCGAACCTGGACCGGATGATGTCGATCGCGTCCTCGGCCTCGCGCCAGTCCCGGTCGTCGCGGAGATGGGTCGGGTCGACCTCGAGGAGGGCGTCGAGGCTGAGTTGCTCGCCGTCGGTGTCCGAGGCGAAGCCGCTGACCCCGACGCCGAGGAGGCGCACGCCCGGTGCGGGGTCGATCCCGGCGAGCAACTCGCGTGCGGCACGGGCGATGACGGTGCCGCTGTCGGTGGCGCGAGGCAGCGTGACCGAGCGGGTGATGGTGCGGAAATCGCCGAAGCGGATCTTGAGCTGCACCGTCCGGCCGCGCCGGTCCCCGGCACGCAGGCGCGACCCGACACCATCGGCCATGCGGACCACCTCGGTCCGGAGCCGTTCGGGGTCGTAGACGTCGACGGGAAACGTCTCTTCGTGGCTCACCGACTTCGGCTGGGCATCGGCGACGACCGGGCGGTCGTCGCGTCCGTGGGCGAGTTCGTGGAGGTGGCGGCCGTGGGCAGTCCCGAGCGTGGCGACGAGTGCGTCGACGCCGATACGGCGCAGCTCGGCGACGGTGGCGACACCGATGCGTTCGAGGCGCGCGCCGGCGGCCGGGCCGACACCCCAGATGGCACGCACGGGCAGCGGGTCGAGGAAAGCCTGCGCCTCGTGTGGTCGGACCACCACGACCCCGGGCCCCGCCACCGGTCCGTCCGGGCCGATCCGGGGCTTGGCGGCCTCGGATGCGAGCTTGGCGAGGAACTTGTTGGAGGCGACACCCACCGAACAGTCGAGCTGGACTGCATCACGGACCGCCTGGCGCAGCTGCTTCGCGTGCGCGACCGGGTCGTCGCGGGCGGCGGCGGACCCTGAGACGTCGAGGAACGCCTCGTCGAGCGACAGCGGCTCCACGAGCGGGGTCAGGGAGGCGAACACCGCCATCACCTCGCGGCTGACCGCGGCGTAGTGGGCGTGATCGCCCGGCAGGAACACTGCGTGCGGGCACAGCCGACGGGCCCTGGCCGACGACATCGCCGAATGGATGCCGTAGACCCGTGCCTGGTACGACGCCGCGGCGACCACTCCCCGCCGGCCGTCCCCGCCGACGATGACCGGTCGGCCCGCGAGCTCGGGGCGGCGCCGGATCTCGACCGACGCATAGAAGGCATCCATGTCGACGTGGAAGATGGTGCGCAGTGCCGCCGAGCCAGGGCCGCGCTGTGGTTCAGTCACGTCGCTCGACCCGCAGACCATCGCCCTCGTGATCGACCTGGTAGCGGTAGGTCATGGGAGCCGCAGCCGGGTCGCGCTCCGACGCGAGCCATTCGAGGAGCGGTTCGCCCACCCACCGCGGCGCCGAGCCCAACAACGTGACGGCCTCGGTCCGGGCGACGAAACGGGCGTCGACGACGATGCCGTCGGGGTCGGCCAGGTGGAGCTCTCCCGTCCAGTCGAGTGCGAGGTGGCTGGCGACCTCGAGGTACCAGCCCTGGGCTGCGAACTCGACCTCGACCCGGTACGCGGGCACGGACCATTCGCGCACGGCGAGGCCCGTCTCCTCGGCGACCTCGCGCGTCAGCCCGTCCAGCACGGATTCGCCGGCGTCGATGACCCCGCCGGGAGTGCTCCAGTCGAGGCCACCGCCGCGACGGCGATTCTGCACGAGCAGGATGTCGCCACCGCTGCGTACCACTCCACCACCGACCGTCCAATGCCGCATCCCCCAAGTATGGGTCGTGGCGGCGACAGCCGGCGCGTCCGGCGACGCCGGACGGACCCCTCCCAGCGCAGCGGACCGGCGAAGGTCTTGGCGTAGGCTCGAAGACGTCATGGACGCCACCGACGACGGCCCCACCCACAACGGCGACGACCACGGCGAGCTCGTACCGAGCACTGCCGCCACGCCCGAACGCATCGACCCCGAACGCCTCCCCGTGGCCGCGGTACCCGCCGCCACGCCATCGACGCCGGTCCGGGCCCTCGCCTTCGGGTCGATCGTCATCGCCGGCCTCTGCGGCGGACTCATCGGCTATGCGTTCACCGACCTGCAGTGCGACGACGGATGCACCGCCGCAGCCGGGATCAGTGGCGTCATCGGCGCCATCATCGGCGCTGCCGGAGTGGCCATCGTCGCGGTGCTGGTACTGCGGGCCATGGACGAGTGGGAGACCGTGAAGTCGCGCGAGGAGCAGAAGGCGCGGCCACGGGGCACCAAACGTTGAATGCAGCGACCATCGGGCCCGACGCTCACGAGCTGCGCGATCTGTGTGTCGAAGCCGCGCAAAGCGCAGCCGACCTCGTGCTCGATCAGCGCCAGGGCGAACTGGTCACCGAAGCGAAGACATCGGGATCGGATCTCGTCACCGCGGTCGATCGGGCAGCCGAGGCCCTGATCGTCGAGACCATTCTCGGGCGTCGACCCGACGACGGCCTCCTCGGCGAGGAAGGCACATCGCGGCCGGGCACATCAGGGGTGCGCTGGATCATCGACCCGATCGACGGAACGACCAACTTCGTGTTGGGGCATCCCGGGTACTCGGTCTCGATCGCAGCCGAGATCGGTGACCGGGTCGTCGCAGGCGCCGTCGCCGACCCGGTCCACGGCGATCTCTACGAAGCCGTGCTCGGCGACGGCGCCAGATGCAATGGCCATCCCATGCGGGTGCGGGCCACGGAACGGGTGGAACGCGCGATCGTGGCGACCGGCTTCAGCTATCTGGCACACCGGCGCCGCAACCAGGCTCAGGTGCTCACCACGGTCCTCCCCGAGATCGCCGACATCCGCCGGATGGGCTCGGCGGCACTCGACCTCTGTAGCGTCGGCGTCGGACGCGTCGATGCGTACTACGAGATCGGGCTGAACGAATGGGACCTCGCGGCGGGGGCGTTGATCGCCTCCGAGGCAGGGGCGACGGTCCGGCGCCGCACCATCACCGAGGTCGACCCGAGGCACCCGGATGGACCGCCGCTGCTGGTGCCGCTCATCGTCGCCAGCACCCCACCCATCGCCGATGCGATCGACGAGTTGCTTCGTCGGGCCGGCGTGCGCTGAAGTCCACCCGGTCGCCATCAACCGGGTGGGTCTTCGGCAGCGGCACCGCCGATGAGCCGCCCTGCATTACGCTGACCCGCATCGAGTTCACCGAGAGGCCACCGTGGGCACCCAGATCCTGACCGTCGAGGACGACGAGCGCATCCGCACCGCCGTCCGTCTCGCGCTCGAAGACGAGGGCTGGGAGGTCGCCGAGGCCCGCAGCGGCGAAGAGGCACTCGAGCTCTTCAAGAAATCGAACGCCGACGTCGTGCTGATCGACATCATGTTGCCGGGTATCGACGGCTTCGAGGTCTGCCGGTCCATCCGGCGCACCAGCGATGTGCCGGTGGTCATGGTCACCGCACGCGACGACACCCACGACGTCGTCGCCGGGCTCGAGGCCGGCGCCGACGACTACCTGACCAAGCCTTTCGCCCCCAAGGAACTCAGCGCCCGGATCCGGGCGCTGCTTCGACGGGTTCGTTCCAGCGCTCCGGGCTCGAGCCACCTGCAGTTCGGGGACTTGTCGATCATGCCCGACCAGGGCGTCGTGATGATCGGCGACGAAGAGGTGCACCTCACCAAGACCGAGTTCCGGCTCCTCGTCGAGCTGGCCAGCAGCCCGGGGCGGGTCTTCTCCCGAGAGGTCCTGCTCGAGCGGGTGTGGGGCTATGGCTACTTCGGTGACGGCCGCCTCGTCGACGTCCACATCCGGCGGCTCCGCACCAAGATCGAGCCCGACCCGGCGAAGCCGCGTTATGTCATGACCGTCCGGGGCCTGGGCTACAAGCTCCAGGCCTGATACCGGTGGCCTGGCCCCCGCGTCGGTCCCGATTGCGTCTGCGCGCCCGGCTCACGCTGGCGTTCGGGCTCGGTGCGCTGATGCTCTCGGTGCTGTTGTCGGCGCTGGCCTACGGCCTCACGCGATCGAACCTGATCGAACGCCGCGAGGAGAGCGCTCTCGAGGTCGTTTCGCGCAATGCACAGCAGGCCGATCGCCGCATCACCGACGATCTCGCCGCCGAGGACATCCCGGCGCTGCTGCGTGACCTCGTCACCGTCGCCGACGCCACACCGGTCATCCGCCTCGAGGGCGTCGGGGACAGCCCGTGGTTCAGCGCCGAGTCGCGGTTGTTCCGCGCTCCCGACGACCTCGACCAGCGCCTCTTCGACGTCGTGTCCGGCGACGCCGACCCCGATGGCGTGGCGCGGCCGGCACAGATTCGCTACACGGTGCGGGATCAGCCGTTCCTGTTGCTCGGCGTACCTCTCAGCCAACGCGACGCCATCTACTTCGAGGCGGTGCCGCTCGACGACATCGAAGACACGCTCCGGGCACTGGGGCTCGCGCTGCTCGGCGCCAGCGCGCTCACGACGATGGCCGGCGTCGCCTTCGGCACGTGGGCATCGAGGCGGGTCCTGCGCCCTCTCGAGGACGTCAGCGGAACGGCCGAACGCATCGCGGCGGGCGACCTGAGCGCCCGGCTCGAGGTCGCCGACGACCGTGACCTCATCGCTCTGGCGGCGTCGTTCAACGAGATGGCGGCCAACCTCGAAGAGCGCATCGAACGCGACGCCCAGTTCGCCAGCGATGTCAGCCACGAGCTGCGGTCCCCACTGATGACCATCATGGCGTCGGTCGAGGTCCTCAATTCACGACGCGAGGACCTCCCGGAACGTCAGCAGATGGCACTCGACCTGTTGACCTCGGACCTCGAACGGTTCCGTCAGCTGGTCGGCGACCTGCTCGAGATCTCACGCTACGACGTCGGGGCCCAGGCGCTGGACCTCGACGAGTTCGGCATCATCGAGTTCGTCCGCCGCGTAGCCGCGGAGGCCGAGCACACCTCCATCCCGGTGATCGCTGCCCCCGAACTCGAGACCACCGTCGTCGCTGCCGACAAACGCCGACTGGCGCGCGTCATCGCCAACCTGCTCGACAACGCCCGCTATTACGCCGGCGGGGCGACCGCCATCGAGGTCACGGCGTTCGGCGACACCGTCGAGGTCGCGGTCGAAGACGCCGGTCCCGGCGTCCCCGAGGAGGAGCGAGCGGTCATCTTCGCCCGCTTCGCACGGGGCTCCGAGGGTGGTCGGCGTGGTGCCGGTACCGGCACGGGACTCGGCCTGGCCCTGGTGTCCGAGCACGTCCGCCTCCACGGAGGCCGCGTGCGCGTCGATGACCGTCCCGACGGCCGCAGCGGCGCCCGGTTCGTGGTCTCGCTGCCCATCGTGCTCGCCGACGAAGATCTCGACGACGGCGACAGCGATTGGCTCGACCAGGTCACGCCCGCATCCGAACCCGAGGCCGGGGAAGCAGCGGCCGCGGTCACCGCTGCGCCGATCGATCGGTCGGACACCCACGGCGAGGCGGACATCGACCCCACCCCGGTGTCGGGCGGTAGCGAAGGGCCGTCGGCCCGATGAAGCCGCTCCCGGCGGTCCGTCCGCGGTGTCGCGCCGTCGCCTGCCTCGTCGCCGTCGTGCTGGTGGTGTCATCGTGCGGGATACCCCAGGACGACGGTCCTCGTGCCATCGGGCCCGTACTGGCCACGCCGACGCCCGAGGCCACCCCGGAGCCCGAGTGCGTCCAGTCGTTCACCATCTTCCTGCTCGACGCAGACAAGCGCCTGGTCCCCGTCCGGCGCGACGTACCGGCTGATCTGCGGATCCCCGACCTGATCGCAGCGCTGGTCGCCGACCCCTCCGAGGCCGAACGGGCTCAGGGCCTGGGGACGGCCGTACCCGCGTTGACGACGCTGAACCCGAACCCCGAGGTCAACCGCGACACCGAGATCGCCACCATCGACATCGCCGGGGGAAGCCTCGACCTCGGCCCCGGCCTGCTCACCGAAGCCCTGGCGCAGCTGGTGTACACACTCACCGAGTCGGGATCGATCTCTGCGGTCCGGATCCTCGTCGACGGCGAACGGGTGCCCTGGCCCACCGACGAGGGCGAATCCGACCGGCCGCTCAGCCCCGACGACTACCGATCGTTCGCGCCACGGGCGAACCTGCTGACCGAGCCGACCCCCACTCCCCTGCCCGGCTGCGAGGACGCGCCGAGACCCTGATCAGGCGAAGAAGTTCGTGGCCGCTTCGTACAGGTTGGGGTTGACCGTCTTGAGGTTGGCGACCGCATCGGCCAGCGGCACCCGGACCACGTCGCCGTTCTGGAGCGCCACCATCGATCCGTAGGCACCGTCGTGGACGGCGTCGATGGCGGCGATACCGAACCAGGTGCACAGCACCCGATCGAATGCGGTGGGTGTGCCGCCGCGCTGTACGTGCCCGAGAACGGTGACCCGGGTGTCGTACCCAGTACGGGCCTCGATCTCCTGGGCCACGACGTTGGCGATGCCGCCGAGTCGCTGGTGGCCGTATTCGTCGATGACCGGCTCGGCGACGTCGAGGGTGCCGGGCTTGGGCCGTGCGCCTTCGGCGACCACCACGATCGAGGCGTACTTGCCCTTCGCGTGGCGGCGTTGGATTGCCTCGGCCACGGCCTGGATGTCGAACGGCTCTTCCGGGATGAGGGTCATCGTGGCGCCACCGGCGATGCCGGCCCACAGGGCGATGTGGCCGACGTGGCGGCCCATGACCTCGACCACCATGACCCGGTCGTGGGATTCGGCGGTGGTGTGGAGTCGGTCGATGGCGTCTGTGGCGACCTCGACGGCGGTGTCGAACCCGAAGGTCATCTCCGTGGCGCCGATGTCGTTGTCGATGGTCTTCGGGACGCCCACCACCGGCACCAGCCCGTCCTTCCAGACCTGCAGTCCGCACGAGAGGGTGCCCTCGCCACCGATGACGATCAGGGCATCGATGCCGTTGGCCTCGATGGTGGCTCGCACGCGGTCGGTGCCGTCGTCGACCATGTACGGGGTGATGCGCGAGGTGCCGAGGATGGTCCCGCCGCGGGGCAGGGTGCCCCGGAGGCGCTCGATCGAAAGCATCTCGTGGTCGTTCTCGATGACCCCTCGCCAGCCGTCGAGGAACCCGAAGACCTCGTCGCCATGAGCCCGCTCGGCCTTGCGCACGATGGCACGCAGCACCGCATTGAGACCGGGGCAGTCGCCCCCGCCGGTGAGCACTCCGACTCGCATCGCCGTTTCCTTCTTCATCGAGGGTGGGTCCGGGGCGGAGTCGCGCCGTTGCGCTCCTGGAGCCTGAGCTCCTGCGACGTTCGGGCTGTCGCGGCACCCAGTCTACGAACCGCCCGCCCGCCCGGACGTGACCACTCCGTGAACACCCGGCGTCGCGGCCACTACCCTCTCGGGCCATGCCCGTCGTCCTCGCCATCGATGCCGGTACAACCGGTGTCCGTACCGTCGCCATCGACCAGCACGGCCGCTCGGTCGGCTGGTCCTACCGTGAGTTCCCGCAGTACTTCCCCCAGCCCGGCTGGGTCGAGCACGACGCGGACGAGATCTGGGTCGCGGTGCAGGCCACGCTGGCCGAGGTCACCGCCGCCCTGGACGAGACCCCGGTCGCCATCGGCATCACCAACCAGCGCGAGACCGTCGTCGCCTGGAGCCGATCGACATCCGAGCCGCTGCAGCGTGCGCTGGTGTGGCAGGACCGGCGCACCGCCGATCGCTGCGCCGCCCTCGAAGCCGACGGTCTGCTCCCGACCGTGCGCGCCACCACGGGCCTGGTGCTCGATCCGTACTTCTCGGGCTCGAAGCTCGAGTGGCTGTTCTCCACCGGCGGACTCACCGCCGGGCCCGACGTGGCCGTGGGCACCGTCGACAGCTGGATCGTCTGGAAGCTCACCGGCGGGGCCGTCCACGCCACCGACGCCACCAACGCCTCACGCACCCTGCTCTACGACATCACCCGGCTGGAATGGAGCGACGAGCTCTGCTCGGTGTTCGGGGTGCCGGTATCGGTGCTCCCCGAGGTGCGCACCTCGAGCGGCGACTACGGCGTGACGAGCGCCGACGCTGCGTGCGGCGCCGGGATCCCCATCGCCGGAGTCGCCGGCGACCAACACGCCGCCCTGTTCGGGCAGGTCGCGTTCGCTCCCGGCGATGCCAAGAACACCTACGGCACCGGCTCGTTCGTGCTGATGAACGTCGGCGACACGTGCCCGGCGCCGGTCGAGGGGCTCTTGACCACCATTGCGTGGACCCTCGACGGGCCCGGCGGCGTGCAGCCCACCTATGCCCTCGAGGGCGCGATCTTCGTCACGGGCGCAGCTGTCCAGTGGCTGCGCGACGGGCTGGGCATCATCGACAAGGCCTCGGACCTCGAGCCGCTGGCCCGCCAGTGCGACGACACCGGCGACGTGTTCCTTGTGCCGGCCTTCGCAGGCCTCGGCAGCCCCTGGTGGGACCCCTACGCCCGCGGCACCCTCGTCGGATTGACGCGAGGCACGGGCCGTCCCGAGATCGCCCGCGCCGTCATCGAGGCGATGGTGCACCAGACCCGCGACGTCGTCGACGCCATGGCCGAAGCCACCGGCACCCACGTGCAGAGCCTGCGCGTCGACGGCGGCGCAGCGGTCATGGACCTGCTCCTGCAACTCCAGGCCGACCAGCTCGGCGTGCCGGTCCGTCGCCCGAAGATGGGCGAGACCACGGCGCTCGGCGCCGCCTACCTTGCCGGCCTGGCCTGTGGTGTGTGGGGATCACTCGACGAGATCGCCACCCACTGGGAGCTCGACGTCGAGGTCACCCCCACCGGCGACCGCGCCGCCGCCGACGCTCACCACGCCCGCTGGCGCGAAGCCGTGGCCCGCAGCCGGGACTGGGCCCGTTAGCAGGGTCATCGACAAGGCGTCGAAGGTCGAGGTTCTCCGGGGCGGGTCACCTGTGGGCGAGTTCGCGTCGCCGATTCAGGGCATTCGTCGACATCGGACCCACGGACCCATGGACTGACGGACTGGATCGCTACCGGCTTTCGTGCACTGGGCTAGACCATGCCGATGGGGAGTACCGAGAGATTCCGGCAGTCCGAGCGGCGACTCTGGGAGTCCGTGGGCGTGGAGCCGTCGGAGCGCTACGTGCAACTCCGTGCGGGTGGGATGGTGCGCGTGCAGGAAACGGGTGACGGTCCACCGGTGCTGCTCGTTCACGGTGCCGTCAACGCCGGTACCAGTTGGATGTCGCTCATGGCCAAGCTCCCGGACTTTCGTTGCATTGCCCTCGATCGTCCCGGTTGTGGACTCAGCGATCCGATCGGTGGTGGACCCGTACGTGGCATCCGAGCGATCGAGTCCTACGCCTGGAGATCATCCCGCAGGCGGGTGCCCCCTGGATCGACGAGCTCGACCTCTGCGCGGAACGTACCCGGGCATTCCTCACCGTCTGACCCCTAGAGCCGAACTGTGGCGACCACGTGGACCCAGCCTCGTCCGCCACCTTCAGGCTGGCGTGAGCTCGGTCAGGGTGGCCTTGAGGTTGCGCATCGCCTGCTGGGTGCGCTGCTCGTTCTCGATCAGCGCGAACCGCACGTAGCCCTCGCCGCCGGGACCGAACCCGATACCCGGCGAGGTGGCCACCTTGGCCTCCTTGACCAGCCACGACGCGAACTCGATGGAGCCCATGTGCCGGTAGGGCTCCGGGATGGGCGCCCAGGCGAACATGGTCCCCTGCGGCGGGGTCATGTCCCAGCCGATGCGGGCCAAGCCGCTGCAGAGCGCATCGCGACGGCTCTGGTAGATGTCGTTGACCAGCTTCGGGTGATCGGGGGCCTCGTTGAGGGTGACGGTCGCCGCGATCTGGATGGGCTGAAAGGTGCCGTAGTCGAGGTACGACTTCATCTTCGCGAGCGCCGCGATGACCTCTTTGTTGCCGAGCATGAACGCCACGCGCCAACCGGCCATCGAGAACGACTTGGTCATCGAGTACAGCTCGACTGCGACGTCCTTCGCGCCGTCGACCTGGAGGATCGACGGCGGTCGGTAGCCGTCGAAACCGATGTCGGCGTAGGCGAAGTCGTGCACCAACAGCACGTCCTTCTCCTTGGCGAAGTCGACGACCTGGGCCATGAAGTCGAGGTCGACGCAGGTGGTGGTGGGGTTGTGCGGGAACGACAGCAGGATCACCCGCGGCCGCGGCCAGCTGTACTCCCAGCGCTCGCGCATGGCGGTGAAGAAGTCGCTGCCGGTCGACAGCGGGATCTCGCGGACCTCCGAGCCGGCGAACAGCGGCGAGTAGAGGTGGATCGGATACGACGGCGACGGGACCAGCACTGCGTCACCGGGTTGGACCAGCACCCACATCAGGTGCGACAGGCCTTCCTTGGCGCCGATGGTGTTGATGGCCTCGGTCTCGGGGTCGAGATCGACGCCGAAACGGTGCTGGTAGTAGTTGCAGATGGCCTGGCGCAGCTTGGGGATGCCCTTGGACGCCGAGTAGCGGTGGTTCTTCGTGTTGTGCGCAGCCTCGGCGAGCTTCTCGACGGCGAGATCCGGCGACGGCAGGTCGGGGTTACCGAACCCGAAGTCGATGATGTCGTCCCCGGCCTGACGTCCCGCGATCTTGAGGTCGTTGATGATCGTGAAGACGTACGGCGGCAGGTTCGTGATCCGTCGGAATTCCATCCGACCGAGCGTACTGGTGCCGTCGGCGGTCAGGGTGCCACGGCGAGTGCTGCGCCGATGGTGCCGGAACGGTCGCCGTGGTGCGACAACGCCATGGTCACCGGGGCTCGGTGCGCCAGGTCGACCATGACCTCGCCGTAGGCTCGCCGGATGGCGTCGAGCAGCGGCGCGCCGATGTCGGCGAGGCCACCGCCGATGACGATCATCGCCGGATCGAGGGTGTTGACGAGATCGGCCAGGCCGACGGCGACCCAATGCGCCAAGGTCTCGAGCACCGCGACGCTGTCGGCGTCGCCCGCGGCGACCCCGTCGACCACCAGGGCGCTGTCGACCGACTCGGGAGCGCCGTCGGTCCGTGCGAGCGCCCAGGGCAGGCGCCCCTCACGGGCAGCCGCCACCGCCAGACGGTTCAGGGCCGTGCCCGACGCGTACTGCTCCCAGCAGCCCCGGCGGCCGCAGACGCAGAGCAGCCCGTCGTGGACGACCGTCATGTGGCCCACCTCGCCTGCCGCGCCGTGGGCGCCGCGGCGGATTGCGCCGTCGAGCACGAATCCGGCGCCGATGCCGGTGCCGAGCGAGACGTACACGACGTCGCCGACCCCTCGCGCCGCTCCGGTGCGGACCTCGGCCAGGGTCGCCATGGTGGCGTCGTTGTCGACGATCACCTTGGCGTCGTCGATCTCGAAGCCCCGCGACATCAGCGCAGCGATGAGGCGATCACGCAGCGGGAACTCGACGAGGGTGGCGATGTTGGGCGACACCCGCACGACGCCGTCGGCATCGACCACCCCGGCGCAACCGACGCCCAGCCCCACGAGCGGGGCACCGCCGTGGCATTGCGCCAGGCGCTCGGCCATGTCGACCACACAGGTGACGATGGCGTCGGGATCGGCGGGGCGCTCGGAACGGAGGATGTCCTCGGCGACGACGCCGCCGACGAGACCGACCCCGCGGATGTTGGTACCCCCGATGTCGAAGCCGGCCACGAAGGGCCCGGCGTTCACCGGACGACCGTGGCCTCGACCCGCCGTCGGAGATCTTCGAGCGCGGTGCGGATGATGCGCGACTCGGCCCGGCGCTTCACGAAACCGGGCATCGGGACCGCGAGATCGGCTTCGAGGTGATAGGTGACCTCGGTGCCGCCGCCCTCGGCGGCGACGAACTCGTACTCGCCGTCGAGCTTGCGCGTGAGGTCGCCCTCGATGAGACGCCACGCCACCCGCAGCGGGTTGCTCCCGTAGAAGTACCGCAACGTGTAGGGGGGGCTGCGGCCAATGGCCGCAGCACGGAACAAGACGTCGCCGCCACGCCCGTCGTCGTCGCGCCGCTCGACGGTGACCTGCTTGACGTCGGTCGCCCAGTCGGGATACCGCTCGAAGTCGATGACGACGGCGAAGCACTGCTCCGGGGTCGCATCGATGATGGTGCGCTGTGTCGCGTGATCGATCATGGTTTGGCCTGGGTCGGCTTCTTCTTCTTGGGTACGACCTTCGTGCGGCGCTCGAAGATCCCGTGGCGTGCTGCCCACAGTCCGGCGAGCCCCAGACCGTACATGGGTACCAGGATACCGAAAGCGACCGGTGTGAAGGGTCGCATCGACGCCGCGACGATCGATACGACGGTCTGGATGGCCAACGCGCTCATCATGTGGCGCCTGACCGACGCGGGCGCCGACCCGGCGAGGAAGTACAACCCCCCGATCCCGATGGCATCGATACGGCTTCGATCGATGGCGATGGCATACGCCCACAAGAAGGCCACGCATCCGATGCCGAACAGTGCGAGCGACACCGTCACGCCAACGGGCCGCAGGTCCGACGATGCCACCGCGAGCGAGATGGCGACCACGAACGCCACGGTGCCCGCCCATGACGCCCACACGAGGGAGCGGCCGGCGGTCGGGAGCGAGGCGAACACGCTCACGATGATGCCAGGGCAGGCGATGCGGTGGCGAGCGGTGCACCCGGCCGCGTCGGCGTCTGCGCCCGGTACGCCCCGCGACGGTCAGTCGGCAGCGGCACGGACGGCGTCGCGGTAGCGGGCTGCGAGCAGGTCATAGGAGAACATCTCGACCGCTCGATGCCGCGCAGTCGTTCCCATGGCTTCACGGCCGGCGGCGTCGTCGACCAGCGCACCGATGGCCTCGGCCACCGCCTCGGGATCGTCTGGCCGGTCGACCACGATGCCCGATTCGCCGTGGGCCACCGCCTCGGCCGACCCGCCCGAACGGCCGGCGACCTGGGGGACGGCGCATGCCGCGGCCTCGAGGAAGACGATGCCGAAGCCCTCCTGTTCGAGGCCGCCCCAGCGGACCCGGCACAGCATCGCGAACACGTCGCAGGCGCCGTAGAGCGACGGCTTCGCCTCCTCGGGTACCCGGCCCAGGAACCGCACCGGCGCGCCCGTCCGGACGGCCAGACGCTCGAGCCGACGCCGATCACGCCCCGAACCGGCCACCAGTACCACCAGCTCGGGACAGGTCGGGGCCAGCAGCGCTGCGGCCTCGATGAGACGGTCCATGCCCTTGCGCGGTACCAGACGGCTGAGCGTCAGCACCGCCACCTGACCGTCGTCGATACCGAACGAGCGTCGGGCCGTCGCCCGCTCGCCGGCAGATGGTGGACGGTAGAAATCGACGTCGACGCCGGGGGGCACCTCGACGATGGGCAGCGATGCTCCCGCTGCCCGCTCGGCCTCGATCGTCGAGTAGTCGCCTGCGGTGACGACCAGGCTCGCCTTGCGCAGGACCTCGCCGACGATCTGGCGGGTCCCCTGCACCCGGCCGGGAAAGGCCAGCTCGGCGCCGTGGAGGATCACGCCGTAGCGATGATCCATGCGCGGGGCCAACGCACCGAGGGGGAAGGCGGGATCGAACATGACGAGGTCGATGTCGTGGGCGGTCACGACCTCGTTGATCTGATGGGCCAACCATGGCTCGGGGATCAGCACCGGCTGCGGTACCCGGATGATCCGGTGCTCCTGTGCCTCGTCGAAGGCGCGCCACCCCGGATGGGGACGGGTGAGCACCACGACCTCGTCGGGAGGCAGCCGACGGTAGAGCTCCCACAGGTAGTTCTGGATGCCGCCGACCTTGGGCGGGTAGTCGTTGGTGACCAGCAGATGCCGCATGGTGAGCCAGATGGTGGCCCGTCGATGCCGTCGGCGTCACATCGCCGCATCCGAAACCGCGGTTCGTGGCCGACCCCGACGAGGCGCCCTTCAGCGGCGCGGGACCTGTCCGGCGTCGATGCGGGCCAACTCGGCGACGACATCGGGATGGGCGTCGGGACCACCCGCACGCACGACGTCCACGAGATCGACATACCCGAGCCGCTGCGCCGCCCACACGGCGTGGGCCACCAGCATCGGCCGCTCGTGCCCCACGTGGCGCGCAATGGCGTCGCGCACCGCGACGTCGGCCGGATCAGCGGTGTTGGCCAGCGCGATCAGGGCGTTGCGGCGGAGGTGATCCGGGTCGCGCTCGGCGATGTACCACAGGCCGTAACGATCGAGCAGCGTCTGGTCGTCGGCGGCGAGCATCTCGAGCAGTGGCGCCCATGGCCGGCGGGCGGCGACGGTGACCGCCACCGGGCGACGGGCCTGCACCCGGTTGGGCGGGCAGACCTCCTGGCAGTCGTCGCACCCGTAGATGCGGTCGCCGAGTGCCACCCGGTGCTCGGCCGGAAAGACGCCGCGTGCCTGCACCAGCCAGGCAAGGCAGCGTCGGGCATCGATGACGCCGGGCGCGACGATGGCGTCGGTGGGACAGCTGGTGAGGCATCGCTCGCAGGTGCCGCAGCCATCGGGCAGTGGCTCGTCGGCCGGCAGCACGGCATCGGTGACCAGGCTCCCCAGCACGAACCAGGACCCCTTGCGGGGCAACAACAGGTTGGCGTTCTTGCCGTACCAACCGATGCCGGCCCGGTGCGCGGCCTCTCGGTCGACCAACGCGTTGTCGTCGACGACCACACGGGAGCGATGACCGTGGTCTGCCAGCAGCTCGCCGATGGCAGCGAGCGCGCCGCGCAGCTCGCCGTAGTGGTCCTCCCACACATAGCGGGCGACGGCGCCATGGGGCTGGTCACCGGGGCGGGCCGGGCCATCGCGCAGGTAGGACCTGGCGGCGACGACGATGCTGCGCGCCCCGGCCAGGATGCGTGTGGGATCGGTGGAACGGTCGGGGTTGCGGTACGTGAACGCCATGTCGGCCGACAGGCCTGCCGCCTTGCGTTCGTGCAGGTCACGGCGGGTGCTCTCGAAGACCTCGGCTGCGCAGACACCCACCGCGTCGAGGCCGAGCTCGGCGCCGAGCGCCCGCACCTCCTCGAGCAGCGCCACGCCGTCCATGGCCCCACTATGGCGGCTCCTCAGGCAGGCCGCGACCGATGCTGCAGCTGCGGGACCAACCCCGCGTCGCTGAGCAGCCGCATCGACCGCAGCTCATCGAGGGTTATCACGACCGCCTCGTCGGGCTCTCGGTCGCAGATGAAGGTGACGAGGCAGTCGTCGCAGGCGTCGGTGCAGCGCATGACGCAGGTGGCGCAATCGATGGCGATCGACGCCGGATCGGCAGGTTCGTGCTCGGAGAAGTGCATGCCGAGCAGTATCCGCGAGGGGTATGACAGTGTTTCTGGCGCTACAGCGTTTCGACGGCGGTGCCGGTGCCGCACCAGCGGCAGGTGACGGACTCGACCTCGTGATGGAGGATGGTTTCCTCTTCGACCGTGAGCTCGCCGCCCACCGAGTAGTGGTGGAACGCCTTCGTCCGGCGTGATTCGACGACGTCGAAACGGGTGAGGTTGCCGCACGCCGTGCACCGGTACCGGGGGCTGTCGATCATGGCGGCCGAGGCTACCGCTGCCATGCGCCCGCAAGCCGGACCCGACCGGCCCGGCGTCCTGTGACGTCGGCCACCGCCGGCCCGCTGTGCCACAATCTCGCCACCATGAGCCTGCACATTCCGACGACGATCGCCGACTTCGACGCCGCCTGGCTGAGCGATGCGCTCGACCACGCCGGCGTCGCGACGGCACCGGTGACCTCGGTCGACGCCGAACCCATCGCCGTTGGCGAGGGATTCCTCGGCGAACTCGCCCGCCTCCACCTCTCCTACGCCACCCCCGGCGCGGGACCGGCCACGGCGATCGCCAAGATCCCCACCACCGACGGCGGCCTCAAGCCGCTCGGGACGATGCTCGGCGTCTACGAGCGCGAGTCCCGCTTCTACGACGAGATCGCGCCCCGCCTGGACGTCCGGGTCCCGGCTGTGTGGTTCAACGGCGCCGATCCGGCGACGGAGACCTACGCCCTGTTGATGGAAGACGTCGGCCACTTCCGGCGTGGCGATCACCTCGACGGCGCCGACCTCGCCGACGCCCGGGCTGTCGTGCGCGCCGCCGCGAAGCTGCACGCCCGCTGGTGGGACGAACCCGACCTGCTCGCCATGGAGTGGGTGCCGCCGATGAACAGCCCCCTCAACATGTCGCTGCAGGGCATCTACGAGGCGTCGTGGCCGCTGGTGATGGATCGCTACGGCCACCTGTACCCGGCCGAGCTCGTCGCCGCGCTCGAGGGCTTCATCCCGCGCATCTCGGAGTTCCTCGTCGGGTGGGCCGAGATCAGCCGCACCCTCACCCACAACGACTTCCGGCTCGACAACCTGCTCTTCGACGACCGCGCCGACGCCGACCCCGAGGTCGTCGTTTTGGACTTCCAGGTCGTCGGGCGTGGCGACGGCAGCGGCGACCTGGCGCCGTTCCTCGGCTGCAACCTCGACACCGATCTGCGCCGAGCCCACGAGATGGACCTGATGCGGCTCTACCACGACACCATGGCCGAGGCCGGCGTCGGCTTCTCGAACTTCGACGACCTGGTCCGCCAGACCGACACCGCGCACCTGTTCTGGCTGGTCAACTGGGGCAACAACGCCGTCACCGCCGACGCCGCCAACGAGCGGGCCGTGTCGCTGATGGACACCGTCGTGTCCCGCTACGTCGCCACCGTCGTCGACCGCGACAGCATCCGCTATGTCGACGACCTCGCCTGGCGCCCGAGCTGATCCCACCGGGGAGACCGACGAGCGCAGCACCCGTCGCGGCCCTGTCGAGCCGTTGGGTGGGTGGTGCCGCTACCTGCGGGTGGTTCAGCAGCTGGTGGGTGGTTCAGCGGTTGGTGAGCTCCACCAGCCGGTCGAGGCGATCGGCCGCCGCGCCGGAGTCGATGGCGCCGGCAGCGGCTGCGACACCGTCGGCGAGATCGGCGGCGACGCCTGCCGTGAGGAGCCCGGCTGCGGCATTGAGCACCACGATGTCGCGGTGGGGCCCGTGCTCGCCGGCGAACACGGCGCGTGCGATACGGGCGTTGGCGTCCGCGTCCCCGCCGCGGAGCTGGTCGGCCGTGGCCGGCGCGAAGCCCAGATCGGTCGGGTCGACGGTGATGGTGTCGATCGAACCGTCGTCCACCCGGTGGACGACGTTGGGTCCGGTCGTGGACAGCTCGTCGAGGCCACCGTCGCCGGTGACCACCAGCGCCCGCTCCGAGCCGGTGGCCGCCAGCACCGCCGCCATGCGCTCCCCCACCACCGCGTCGGGAACGCCGACGACCTGACGGGTGAGGCGACCGGGGTGCGCCAGCGGGCCCAAGATGTTGAAGACCGTGGCGATGCCCAGCTGCGCCCGGACCGGGCCGGCGAACCGCATCGCCGGATGGAAGGTGCGGGCGAAGGCGAAACCCACGCCCACCTCTCGCACCGACGTCTCGACCAGGGCGGCGTCGGCGTCGATGTGGACCCCGAGGGCCTCGAGGACATCGAACGAACCCGACGTGGACGACGCCCGGCGGTTGCCGTGCTTGCAGACCGTGGCCCCCGCCCCCGCGGCGACGAAGGATGCCATCGTGGACACGTTGAGCGCGGCCTCGCGTCCCAGCCGGGAGCCGCCGGCACCGACCAGGTCGATGGTGCCGGGCGGCACCTTCAGCGGCACGGCGGCCTCGCGCATGGCCTGGACCAGGCCACACAGCTCGTCGACGCTCTCGCCCTTCTGGCGCAGAGCCACGAGGAAGGCAGCGAGCTGGGCATCGGTGGCCTCGCCGCGCAACACCGTCGCCAGCACGGCATGGGCGGCTTCGGCACCGATGTCCTCGCCGGCGCTCAACCGGCCGAGCACCCCCGGCCAGCCTCCGTGGTCGTCGATCTCCATGGACGCCGAGGATAGGCCGACACCGGCAGGGGCCCGGGCCGATCGGGCCCAGGGACCGGCGAGGGCTCGTCGGGCCCGCAGCTGGTCAGACGTCGGACGTGGCGAGCCGGGCGCGTGCCGGTGCGTCGCGGCACACGGCGCGGGCGGTCCCGCCGAGCCAGGCGATCGTGGGAGCGGTCACCGCACAGAAGTAGATGAGCTGTTCGAACGTGTCGTGGTCGGTGTCGATCTCGACATAGGCCTGGGAGCGGCTACCTCGGGTCCGAGAAGCCCGCACGACGCCGGGTAGGCACACAGTGTGCATGCGCTCGCCGGGATAGGGCAGGTCGAGCTCGAGCACTCGTTCCTCGCCCGGCACGGCAGGCGAGGCAATGGTGTAGCCGGTCGGCGAGAGATCGGTGAGGTCGCCGTCGTGCCGGGCCTGGTAGTGCACCCGGGGCAGCAGGCGTTGCTGTCGGTAGGCCGTCGATGCGTCGCGCACGAGGGCAGCGACGGCGACGATCGCAGCCGCCACCACCAGCCGGACGCCCAGGGGAAGATCGTCGCCCGCGACGGCGCCACGCGTCAGCAACAGCGTGGACACGATCACCGACACCAACAAGGTGCCCAGGACCGCGAACTGCAGCCGGCGGGCCCGGTCGACAGCAGCGGTGCCCTGATCGCCGATGCTCGGGGTGCCGCGCAGCGCCGCCAGATCGGCGCCGAGGGTGCGAACGCCGCTGCGGATTCGCCCGAACCGGGCAACGCTCGAGGTGTCGGTGCACCTTCGTGCCAGTGCAAGGGCCCCGAGCATCGCAAGTGCCGCAACGACGAGGGGTAGCGGGGCTTCGGTCCCCACGGGGCTGCGTCCGGTCGCCGACACCGCCAGCGGCGTCAACAACGCGACCAGACGAGCAGGAGCAGCCCAGGGTTCGAGGGCTGCCAGGCGCCGAGCGTAAGCGCGCCACCGGGACCCGGGACGAGGGGCTGAACCGGGCGCTGTGGCCCCGCTCTCCGGTCCCGCGAGTGCGGGAGCGGCCGAGCCCACGGCGGCCAGGGCTGCCCGCCATGCGAGCGAGCGGCGGACCCGCCCGGCCAGTGCATGGGCCTCGTCGGCGGGGGCCATGCGGTAGGCGACCGGCGCGTCGAGGCTGCGGCTGGCCCGACCCGCAGCCGTCAACGCCACATGGGAGGCGAGAGCCGGTTGGGGCGCCTGCCAGTCGACACCGCCGACACTCCGGAGGGCATCCTTCGAGAACAGGACCGGCCCGTCGAGTGGTGGAGCCGAACGGACCGCATCGAGACGCAGGGCGAGATCGGTGTGGGCGTCGATGTCGAACAGGTAACCCTCGCTGCCCAGCAGATCGATGACCCCGTGCACCGCCGTGGTACCGGTCGCGGCAGCCACGCCGTCTTCGCCCAGCGCGCCGGCGAGCATCACCGCGGCATCGGGCGACACCCATGCATTGGCCGGCACCACCAGCAAGAAGTGGGCACGGCGGGTCGTCTCGATCCCGAACCCGTGGAGTTGATCCTGGCGCAGGTGGGGGACGCCGAATGCCCGACAGGCGGCGTCGACGCCGCGTCGGCCGTCGCCTCCGACGACGACCAGGCCGTCGAGGCCCCGCAACTCCCGACACGAGCGCAACGCCATGCGCAGATCCAGCAGCCGCTCGTCTCGCAGGACGATCACCGTGTCGACGTAGGGCACCGACCGCGGCTGCACGACGGCGCCGTCGCGTCGCAGCGCCAGCGCGGGGAGCAGTGTCGCCACCGCTGCGACCAGCAGAACCGACTCGGCGGCCAACAGCGGGATGCCGAGCGGCAGGAACGCCCCGCCGACGACGCCCTGCAACCGGACGAAGAGGTAGACGAGCACCGTCACCAGCGCTGCGGCGACCGCAGCGCTGGTGACGAGGCGACCGGCCCGCGCCGGCGGCGGGTCGGGCTCGGCGTCATTGCCGATCGTGACCACGGTCAGGCCGTGGCGATTCGGTCCCGGCGGAACTGCGACGCCCGGACGGCGACGAGCCCGGCGGCGATGAAGACCACCCCGGCGCCGGCCAGCAGCCCGGAGTTGACACCGGTGTTGGGCAGGCGGATCGGCGTCGTGGTCGACACCGTCGTCGGAGGATTGGGGTTGGTCACGGTCGTGCCACCGACATCCACGCAGTCGTGGACGCCGCGAGCGAATGCCAGCGACTGGCCGTCCTCGTCGACGATGGAGATCTCATAGGGCTGGTCCTCCTCCAGGGGGTAGGCCAGCTCGATGTCGTCACCGCCGGCGATGGCGATCGTCTCGCTGTCGCCGTTGGCGGTGATGGTGACCTCGCGTCGTTCGTCGGAGGGGTTCTCGACCCGGACGATGGCCTCGTCCCAGCGGCACGAGAACGCCACCGATGCCACCAGACCCTCCTCGGGGGGCAGGAGACACTCGGTTGCCGTCCCCTGCTCGGTCAGCACACTGTTCCCGTCGGAGGAAACGTCGACCAGGTAGCTGCCGTCGACGGGCAGGTCGCCACGGACGATGACCACGTCACCGGCGGGCACGGTGATGTCGGAGACCGCGCCGTTGATCACCACCCGGGCGTTGCCGTCGATGGCGCCGCTGTTGGAGACACGCACGACGATCTCGTCGTTGCCGCAGTCGATGACCAGTTCGGCGTCGACGGTCGGGGTGTCGGGGCGACATGCGTCTATCGCCTCGTCGCCTGCGATGGTCTGGCCGTCGGCGGTGACCGACCAGACGTTGGTGCTCCCGACGATCACGGGCTGAGAGACCACCAGGGAATCACCCGGGGCCACGACGGCGGTCTCGTTGCGGCCGTTGATGGTCCAGGTGACCGTTCCGGCGGCGTCGCCGTCGTTGAAGATCGACAGGACGATCTCGCCGAGCTGGCAGTCGACCTGGCCTTCGGCGCGAAGCTGCGGCGCGCCCTCGTCACAGGGCTCGATCTGTTCTTCGACGACGATCGTCTGGTCGGCGTCGGGTCCGGTCACCCGGATGGTCTGGGTGACGTCGGCCATGGGGAAGGACTCGGTGATGCTGGTGCCCGGACCGACCTGCACCGTGGTGGTGCGGTCGCCGTAGGTGATCGTCGCCTCGGCGGCGGCGTCACCGTCGTTCGTCACGACGACCCGGACCGTGGTGGTGTCGCAGTCGCGGGCGACTTCGGCGCGTAGTGCCGGTGCCGGGGTCTCGCAGATCTCGGAGAACGTCTCGTCGAGCAGCGAGCGCTGCCCGTCGGTGACACGCACCCGAACCGTGGTACCGGCGACGACGTCGACGGTGACGACGCTCTCGCCGGCGGCCGCGACCACGACGGTCTGGGTCGTGTCGCCCACCTGGATGGTCGCAACGCCGTCGGCGTCGCCGCTGTTGGTGACGGTCACGCGGATCTCGCCGGCGACACAGTCGAGCGCGGCCGTGGCGTCGAGCTCGGCCTCGGGCTTCTCACAGGGGGCCTGGTCGGTGAGCTGGGCGAGGATCTCGCCGTCGGCGTCGCGGACGACGACCGTGACGGCTCCATCGCCGGGGATGGCGACCATGGTCGACTCCGTGGCGCCTGCGGCCACGTCGATCCGGGTCTCGGACCCGTCGACGTCGATGACGACCGAGCCGGGGGCGTCACCGGTGTTGGTGACCACGATCCGAACGCTCGAGGTGCCTGCCTCACAGATCAGGGCGGCCTTGGCCGACAGTTCGGGCGACGGGTCGTCACACGAGGCATCGACGGTGGTCGACAGGATCGTGTCGACGCCGCTGCGAACGGTGACGGGCACCTCGGTGCGGCCGTCGCGGTCGGCGGTGACCGTCTCGGTCGTGCCGGGCAGGATCTCGACCCGGGTGCTGTCGCCACCGATGTCGACGGTGACGATGCCCAGGCCGTTGCCGGTGTTGTTGAGCGTGACGGTGATCGTGTCGGCCACACAGTCGACGGTGACGGAGGCCTCGACCTCGGGGTACTCGTTCGTGCACGGATCGGTGAAGGTGGATGCGGCCACCACGACGCCGCCGACGAAGACCTCGACGGTCGTCGTGGCAAGCGGGATCGCGACGCTGATCGTGCGGGTCTGGCCGGGTTCGACGGTGGCGACCTCGACGACGATGCCGTCCGCGACGATCTCGGCCACGCCGGTGACATCACCCAGGTTGCTCAGCTCGACGATCACGGCATCGCTGGTGCAGTCGACGCCCAGGGAGGCCTCGACGCGCGGGCTCGTGCCGACCGACGGCGGGTTGCCGTCGCGGGGTTGGCCCCCGTCATCGCCGGCGCCGTCATCGCCGGCGCCGTCATCGGCAGCACCGTCATCGGCAGCACCGTCATCGGCAGCACCGTCATCGGCAGCGGGCGTCTCTGCGGTCGGGTCCGGCTCCGGGGTCGGGTCCGGCTCCGGGGTCGCATCGGGCTCCGGGGTCGCGGTCGGGGTGGGGTCCGGCTCGGGAGCGTCGTCGGGTGAGCACACGAAGACCAGTTCCACCGCGACCTGGTCGGTATCGGGCCCCGACACCGTTGCCGTCGCGCTGACGATCTCGTCGGGCCCGGGGGTGAACATGTAGGCCTGCGCCGGGGTCGAGCCGGGAACGAAGAACGTGACGGCGCCGGCGGATGCGAACTCGACGCGCATCGACTCGATGACCATGCCGGCCCCGGGAGCCACGAAGGCCCAGCCGTACTCTTCGCCGGTGCTCGAGTTCGGGCACGTGCCGGCGGTGAAGCCGGGATTGGTGGCACCGATCGCGTTGGCGACCGACACCTCGACCGGGCCGTCCGGCGCCGGGTCCGTGCAGCGCAGCGTGCCGCCGCCGTCGGCGGGATCGCCGTGGATCAGATAGGCGACCGCACCGGGGTGGGCATCGCCCGTCCAGCTGCCGGTCGGGCCGAACCCTGCGACCGAACTGTCACTTGCGACCGGGGACAGACCGCCATAGGCGTCCTGCGCGAGAACCGTCAGCTCCAGGCCGTCGGGGACGTCGCTCCACGAAACAGTGACCGAACCGTCGGACTCGATGGCCTCACACGACGCGGCCTGCAGGTCTGCGAACGCGGGCACGATGCCGATGACGCCGAGCACCAGGCCGCAGATGGCCACCGATGCGCTCGCCGTCCACCACCGACGTTCCCGCTGCCGCTGCGCAAGCCACTTCATAACCGTCCTCCGACACCGAACCGATCACACAGCGTCTGGGGCCGCTGCGGCGTCGCAAAGGGCGACGACGGCGCAACCATCGGCAGGGCAGGGTCAGATGTTGAGGACGAGACCGACGCACGCAGCGACGGCCGTCACGCGGCGGTTCGCCTGTCGGCGGGGCGCTCGGAGCCGCAGGTCTCCGGGGACGGTCACACACCCCCGGGCAGGCGTTGCTCAGCCGAGGCTGTCGAGGCCCTCGCCGAAGCGGCCGGCATGGCTCCTCTCGGCACGTGCGAGTGTCTCGAGCCATTCGGCGATCTCTTCGAAGCCTTCCTCGCGGGCCGTCTTGGCGAAGTCGGGGTACATCTCGGTGGTCTCGTAGGTCTCGCCGGCGATGGCGGACCTGAGGTTGTCGGCGGTGTCGCCGATGGGTTCGCCGGTTGCCGGGTCCCCGACTTCGGCGAGCCATTCGAGGTGCCCGAAGGCGTGCCCGGTCTCGCCCTCGGCGACCGAGCGGAACAACGCAGCGATGTCGGGGTACCCCTCGATGTCGGCCTTCTGGGCGAAGTAGAGGTAGCGACGGTTTGCCTGGCTCTCGCGCGCGAAGGCCTCCCGGAGATTCGCTTCGGTCTTGCTTCCTGCGAGTGCCATGAGGGCTCCTGTGTCGAGGCGGTGGCGGACACGCCGAAAGCTACCAAGGCCCTCGCGTCCATCGGCAGCTACCTTGGCCCCATGGCACACGACGAGTCCGGGGGGACGTCTGCCCCTCCCTACCATCCGCTCGATCCCGCGGTGATGCGCGACCCGATGACCGCATACGCGGCCTTGCGCGAGCGGTGCCCGGTGCACCTGGTCGACGACTTCTCGCCGCCGCACTACGTGGTGAGCCGTCACGACGACGTCGACGCGATCCTGCGTTCGCCCGACCGGTGGTCGAGCCGCCTCGGGCACGGTCCGGGCATCTCCACGGGTGCACTGACGCTCGCGTACTGCGACGATCCCGCGCACGGCGAGCAGCGTCGGCTGGTCAACCGGGCGTTCACGCCGCGCAGCGTCGCCCAGATGCAGGACCGGGTGCACGAGATCGCGCACGAGCTGATCGACGGGTTCGTCGAGGCAGGGTCGGCGGATCTCCACGACGTGTTCGCCACTCCCCTGCCGATCATCGTCATCGCCGAGATGCTCGGCGTTCCCTCGAATCGCATGGCGGACTTCAAGCGCTGGTCCGACGACTCGGTGCTCCGCCTCGCCAGCGGCGACCCGTCGAGCTACGCCGAGTCGGCCCGGGAGTTCCGGGAGTTCTTCGCCGAGGCTATCGCCTGGCGGCGCAGCAGCCTCGAGGCCGGCGAACCCGTGCCCGACGACCTCGTCAGCCGCCTCGTGCAGGCCGAAGAACGCGGCACCCGCCTCGACGACGCCCAGGCCCTGGGGATGATCGGCCAGCTCCTGACCGCCGGCAACGAGACCACGACGTCGCTGCTGCAGAACATGGTGCTCCGCCTCTGCGAGCGGCCACACCTGCTCGACCAGCTGCGGGCCGATCCGTCGCTCTACGAGGTGGCCGTCGAGGAGAGCCTCCGCTTCGACTCCCCGGTGCTGGGCCTCTGGCGCACCCCGAACGCCGATGAGATCGTCGGCGATGTCGCCATTCCGGCCGACCACAAGACCCAGGTGCTGTACGCCTCGGCCAACCGCGATCCCGACGTGTGGGACGATCCCGACGAGTTCCGCCTCGACCGTCCGCTCGATCAGCTGCGCCGCCACCTCGCCTTCGGCGTCGGGCCGCACTACTGCCTCGGCGCGTCGCTGGCCCGCATGGAGGCACGCGTCGGCCTGCAGGCCCTCGTCGAGCGGTTGCCGGGGCTGCGCCTTGCGGGCGAGCCCGAGCGCATACCGGCGTTCTTCCTGTGGGGCGTCAAGTCGCTGCCCATCGCCTGGGGTTGATCCTCTCGGGCCGGCGGGCGCTCGGGCCGGCGGGCCGGCGGTACGAGCCGAGCGGGGCCGGCCCGGAGCGCTGGTAGCGTCGGAAGTCGATGGTGAGTCGGCCGGGTGGCCGCGGCGTCGGGTCCGGGTCCGCCCGGGCGACGGCGTCGAGGAAGGTCGGGGCTCCAACGGTCACGGAGCTGGCGAGAGCCAGGATGGGGCGACCTGTCGGACAGGGCAACAGAGAACAGACCGCCGATGGCCGGCGCTCCTCGGAGTGCCGGCACAGGTGAGGGTGAAACGGTGCGGTAAGAGCGCACCAGTGTCGGGGGCGACCTCGGCAGCTGGCAACCCCCTCCGGGAGCAAGGTCAAGCGAGGGATACGGGCCGACCGTCCCGCCCACCTCCGGGTGGGCAATCCCCAGGTGGACCGCACAGATGGATGGTCACCCACAGAGACCCCGGTGACGGGCTCTGGGACAGAACCCCGCCTACAGGCCGACTCACCATCATTTAGGCCTCCGAGCTGGGGAACGCTGATTCCTCAGAGAAGTACGCCACACGTACGTACCTGAGCTGAACCGGTCCCCCGAGCGCTGGGACGGCACCGGTCGACTGAACGCGATCAGCATCCTGCTGTCCCGGCTCAGCGACTCTTGGGACTGGGAGCTGCACGCCACGCCGTGCGAGGACAGCTACAGCAGCGCCCAGGCGCTCGCCGAGATGCGAGGCGACTACGCGGCCGCCGATGCTGAGCGCGACGCCCGCAACGCCCTCAGGATGGCTGGCGCCGGCGGGTAGACCAACTGCACCAGAACAGCACGCAGCGCCCGCCAGGGTCATCCTGGCGGGCGCTGCGCCGCGTCTTGTGCCGCCGCTCGCTGAAATTCCCCAGTTGTGCTCGCCGAACTTCCCCACCCTGAGGTGGGTGGATTCTAGGTCGGGGTGCCTCCTTGGGTGAGTCGTCGGTTGCGGGCTTGGTGTTCGCGTAGGCGGTAGCTGTCGCCGGTGATGTTGAACACGACCGAGCGGTGTAGCAGCCGGTCCAACATGGCGGCGGCGACGGTGGTGTCGGCGAAGATGTCGCCCCAGGAGCCGACGCCTCGGTTGGTCGTGAGGATGATGGAGCCTTTGAGGTAGCGCTGGGCGATGACCTGGAAGAGGGCGTTGGCGTCGTCGGCGGGCATGGGGAGGTAGCCGAGCTCGTCGATGATCAGCACGCCTGGTCCGGCGTAGAACCGCATGGTGGTGGCCCAGCGTCCTTCGATCGCGGCTTTGCGGCATCGGGCGGCGAGGTCGGCTGCGGTGCAGTAGTAGACGCGTAGACCCTGGTCGACGGCGGCGTGGCCGAGGGCGGTGGCGAGCATGGTTTTGCCGACGCCGGGCGGGCCGATGAACAACACGTTGGTGGCGTCCTCGGCGAACCGGCAGGACGCGAGGTCACGCATCAGCGCTTCATCGACGCTTGGTTGCGCGGCGAAGTCGAAGTCTTCGAGTCGCCACGGGACCGGGAAGTTCGCGAACCGCATCCGGCCGGCGAGGCGGCGTGCTTCGGTCGCTTCGACCTCGACCGCAAGCAGGGCTTCGAGAAACTCGGTCGGGTTCTGCTTCTCCTTCATCGCCCGGTCCAACGCTGCGGGGAGCGCTTCGGCGGCGGCGCCGAGTTTCAGGTAAGCGAGATGGCTCCGGAGTTGTTGGTAGAGGCTGTCGCGGCTCATGAGGCGTCGCCTTCGACGAGGCGCCGGTAAACGTCGAGATCGATCACCGGGTCAGCCGCTGCTTGGGCGCCGAGCTGAGCTGCGATCGCCAACGCAACCGGCGACGGTGGCCTGTTGATCTTGCGGGCGCAGGGCTTCGCTGTGGTGAACTCGCCGAGCACGACGTTCTCGAGCGCTGCGGTGTGCTCAGGCAACCGGACAACCCGGTGCGCACCCGGCGGCGCCAACCGGTGGGTCGTGATCGGCCGCCCCGATGCGGCGATGTCGATGCTGTCGCTGCCATGGCGGTGCCTGACGAGCACGGTCGCGCCGACCAAGCCGGGCGGAACCGAGTAGCGATTCCCCCAGATCGACACCAACGCGTTCGCTGCGACGACCCGTTCGAGTTCGATCGTGACCGGGAACCCAGCGGCTGGCAGCGCGATCAGCGGTTCGGCTGCGGCTGCTTCGGCGACGGTCACCGCTGGGCCCTCGTCGTGGCTGTCGCGCAGGCGCTGATCAGCGACGCTCACACACCAGCGGTCCAGCGACGCCTGCGCATCAGCAAGGGTCGCGACCCTCGCTGTCCGCCACCAGCTCTGGGTCAGATACCCGATCGCGTTCTCGACCACGCCCTTGCGGTTCCCGTGACGCGCCGGACACGGATCGACCCCGACCCCGTAGTGCTTCGCGACCGGCGCGAAGCTGCGCTGCACGTCACTCGTGCCGGGCTTGATGACCGTGGCCATCCGATCCACCCGCCAACGCTTCGCCGTGCCGCCCAGACGACCGAGCACCTCGTGGATCCCGACGACGAGATGAGCCAAGTCATCGGACTCGGAGAACCAGCACCGGAACTTCCCCGAGTGTGACAACGCCCCGACCAACACGTACGCCTTGGCGCCCCACGGCGTCACCGGCAACTCGAGCCAGTCCCACTGGATCTCCTCACCCGGCGGATGCCCGATGTCGACATGGGCCCGGCCCTTCGACCCTGCGCACGCCTCACAATGCGGGCGCAGTCCCCGCTCGCGGATCTGGCGGGTGAACGTCTGATACGCCCGCCCATAGCCCGACGGCAGATCCTGCACCTCCCGGAACAACACCGTGGCCCGCAGATGCCGATCCTCGGCAAGGCGCTGGCGCACGTACGGCTCGATCAGATCAAACGGATCGACCTCGCCGTCGGGCCTCGCCCGCACGCCGACCTCGCGGTCGCCGTTCAGATACGCCCGAACCGTCTTACGGTCCCGGCCCACATGACGGGCGATCGCAGCAATCGACCACCCCTGCTTCTTCAACGCGTGGATCTCCACGTCTTCTCCCTGTGTGATCATCAGGGACGGGCTCCTCTCCCAGCCGGAACGTCTCGCAACGTCCAGCAGAGAGGAGCCCCACCCCGTTTCGGTGGACCCACAGGGTGGGGAATTTCAACGAGCAACTCCGGGGAGATTCACGTGAGCGTGGGCATCTTGGCTCGTTCTTTGGTTCCCGACGCCTGTCTACCTAGGGTGCGGTGAAGGGATCGCTGGCGGCTCGGGGGATGCAGTGAAGACGATCGGCAATGTTCTGTGGCTGGTGTTGTGCGGGTTCTGGACAGCGCTCGGTTGGCTGGTTCTCGCAGCGATTCTCGCCGTTACCGTGATCGGGCTTCCGTTCGCCCGCCAGTGCCTGAAGCTGGCACAGTTCACGCTCTGGCCCTTCGGCCGCACCGCAGTGCCCTCGGCCAACGCTCGATCGCTCGGGGGTGTCGGGGCGGTGATCTGGTTCATTCCGGGTCTGTTCGTTGCCATCGGCTACGCCATCGGTGGCGTGCTGCTGTGCGTGACCGTCATCGGCATTCCGTTCGGCCTTCAGGCGTTCAAGTTCGTGCCCCTGGCGCTATTCCCGTTCGGCAAAGAGATCGTGAAGAACACAGAGCTGAAGACCCGGATGCATCAGGCGGCTGCAGCTACGCAACAGGAACAAGACCCTGCGCCCTCGCCAGCCATGGCGACGCCTGTGCCCTCGGCCCCCGCCCTCGAGGCGGCGCCCACACAAGCCGCCGCGCAGCCGGCCGACTGGTATCCGGACCCGAACGGGGAGAAGCGACTCCGCTACTTCGACGGCGCCAACTGGACAGAGCACACCGCCGACTAGCACCACCTTCGGGAGCCGTGCTCTCGGGGGGCCTTAGCGGACCAGAAAGGGGACACGATGAGCGATACACCTCGAGGAGCGGACTGGTGGCAGGCGTCCGATGGCGCCTGGTATCCGCCCAACATGACCGAGGCCTCGCTGCGCCAGCCCGATCCAGCAGAGCCGACAGACAACGAGCCGCCTTACCTGGCTCTGATCTACCGGCGCGTGCACGGTGTAGCCGTGCTTCTGCTCACCACCGTGATCGGCGCCAGCCTGGCAGCGTTCGGCTCGACGCAGACTGAGGAGTCATTCCGTGGCGTGGAGGAGCTCACTTCCGAAGGCAGCTTCATGGTGGCTGCGGGTGGCGTTGTTGCCCTCGTCGGTGTGATCGCCGCGGCCATGTACATCCTCGGGAACGGCGCAGAGACGGAAGCGCCTCGCGTGCTCGAGGACGATCCGCCCGTCGGCCGATTCTTCCCCTGAGCCTCGGCGGTCAACTCCCTCGCTGCCGTCGCCGATGGGCGGATCTTGCTGTGGAGACGCTTGAGACCCTGATCAACGATTTCCAGGACCTGATTTTCGTGGCTGCCATTAGCCAGTGCCCAGAGGAGCTTGTGCGGTTGGCCGGCTAGGCAACCCATAGACATGATCGGGGCAGCAGCACACGCCACAGGGGGAAATGGCTGTTCCGACGGTCCAGCGGGGTTCGGGCCGTTCCGTTCACGCTGACCCGGTCAGGGATCTCGAGCTCAGTCGGTGTGCCTTGGTGCCCGGCTCACCACTCGATCACAGGTGGTCCGGGCCGTGGTTCCCACATTCGGGTCGGGACGGTCGGCGGCGTCGCGACGGTGATCTCGCCGTCGTTGCTGGTGGGCTGCGGAGCTACATCGGAACGTGAGACGGTCGCGACCTGTGGCGCTGGGGGCGTCCACGGGGTGATGTGCTGCACGACGCCGGTGTAGAGGGCGTCGATCGCTCCGAGGACCGAGTCGATGAATCCTGCAGTCTTGCCACCGGCCTTGCGGGCGGCGCCCATCTCGAATCGCTGCGCCACGACGAAACGTGCGATGTCTTGTTGGCCGTCGGCGAGCAGCACGGTCGGCTCCTCGATCACCGCAGCCAGGGGCGCTGCCACAGGAGTGCGAGCGTTCTTGGCGCAAGACTCGATCAACACCGCACGGTGGGCGGTGTCGGCGATCTGGCGAGCTAGCCAGGTGACCGACCCACGGCCCTTCCTATCCTCGGGGGCTGGCACGGTGACCTCGGAGCGGATCTGCTTTGCCTTCAGATCGGCGATGACAACGATGTCGCCGACCGATCCCGGCACACGCAGGCGACCCTCGAGAACACAATCGTCAGCCAACTGCTGGCGCAGGTGAGTTAGCCGGGCCAGCGGGTCCCGCTGGGACCGTGGCAGGAACTGCTCGACGTTGGCGCCGGTCTCAGCCGACAGGCGCATCGCTGCGTACCGGATCAGCTGATCCCAGCGCGCTGCAACCTCGCCCGCTTCGGCGCTGCCCTTCTTGATGGCCCCGTTTCGGGCCTCGTCGCGGATCGCGGTCCATGCAGCGCCCATGTCGGTCATGGCGGTGGCGCCGGCGGACGGGTGCTCGAGATAGCGGATGAGTTCGCCGAGTATCCACGCCTGCTCTGGGTCCGCCACGCCGGTGGTGGACCTTGGCCTGCACGGCGTTGGAGAGGATGCGGGTCCACGGCAGCTGGTGAACCTGCACCCTCGAGTTCGATCGAACGTTCAGCCCGGCGGTTGGGTGAGAGCCTGCGACACCGATCTCGTTGGAGATCGTGAGCACCACCTGCGCGTCGATCTCGCGTGCCGCCTGGATGTAGTTGTTCACCTGCTCGGCCCGTAACGGCGCATCGCCCGTCTTCACCTCAACAAGAGCGACCCACTCCGTCTGTCCGTACGTGACCCGGATCAGAACGTCGGGTCGCACCTTCGCACCGCTTGCGAGTTTGATGTCGATCTCGGTGAAGGTATCGACCGTCGCCCGCTTACCCCGCGGTGCGCCGAGGGGGTCCAACAGCGCATTCGAGAAGTCACGGACGATCGACATCACCGCCAGCAGGGCCGATGTTGCCCGCTGCTCAGCTTCGAGGTCTGAACCGATCCCGCTCACCGGAATCAATCGCGCCCGCTGCATCTCGGCCATTCGCACTGCTCCCCATGCTGCCGCCGTGTGGGGGCCACCGTAGTGGGGGTCCTCGCACCGAGGCGGGGACCCATGGGCAACGCGTGCCAGCCGGCTGGTTCGGCCTTTCGGGCTCGGAGCCCCAGAGGGAGCCGGACAGCTTCTCGACCGCCTCGCCGATTTGCGACGTTCCGCAAGCCCTCACGTTCGATGGCTCGCGCTCTCGATCTTCAGGGCTCCGCAGTGCTCGTGCCACGGGTTTGCGTGTCGATCTCGTGGGTACCGGAGCCATGTCGGCCCCAGTGACGGCGGCCGGGATGATCGCGATGCGAGGAGGCGGGAGATCGATGGCCATCTGCGATACGTGTGGCAACGATTACGACAAGACCTTCGAGGTGGTGAAGGGCGGGCAGCGCTACGACTTCGACAGTTTCGAGTGCGCCGCCCACAAGCTGGCGCCGACCTGTGAACGCTGCGGCTGTCGCATACTCGGTCACGGCATCGAGGTGACCGGGCGCTTCTACTGCTGCGCGCACTGCGCTCGCGACGCCGAGGACACCGACGAGCCGGTCGACCGGGTCGAAGCCTGAGCCGAGCCCCACACGCGCCCTCGAGGTCACATCGACCGTCGCCGTCATGCCTTTTCGACGCTCCAGCAGGCCAGTGCCTCGCTCTTGCGGGCCATGACGCTTCGGCCATCGTTCGAACCTCTGCACGCGTGCCGGGAGGCTCAGGGGACTACAAGGCCGCCGGCCGGGTAGTCCCCTTCCGTTGTCGAGCAACGGGAGTGCACCATGGGACTCATCAGTGGATTGATCAAGGTCGGAATCGCCAAGCGTGTCTGGGATGCCATCCGGAGCCGCCGAGGCGGCAGGTAATCGGGGAACGAGGGTTGGCAGGCCGTCGCCGGGGGCATGAACAACGCCAGGAGGTAACTGCCATGATCGAGATCCTGTCCCAGTCCGAAAACGACGCACTCGCCGTCGTCGTCTCCGGTCAGCTCACGAGCGACGACTACGACAAGTTGCGACCCGAACTGGAGCTCCGCGCCGAACAAGGCCACTTCAACCTGCTGGTCGAACTGAACGACATCTCCGGACTCGAGCCGTCGGCCATCAAGGACGACCTGATGTTCACCAAGGAGTTCAAGGACTCCATCGACAAGATGGCCGTCGTCACCGACGACCAGCTGCTCGCCAAGGTGTCGGATTTCGTGGGTACGCCCATGGGTGAACTGCTGGGCGTCGAGCTGAAACGCTTCGACGAGCGCGACGTTGCCTGGGCGTGGATCGGCGGCATGGACGCGGCCTGAGCCGGGAACCCGCCCGGCCGGCCGACCGGCGCGGCCGGGCGGGGCCACCACGACGAGAGGTTGCGGTGGTCTACTCGTTGCCCGACAGGCAGGTGAACGAGTCGCGGCCCGGCCGCTCCCCACAACTGCCGCCGTACTCCTCGTAGCCCGAGCCGAGATCTGCTTCAGCCCAGAGGTCGCCGCAGGCATCGGCGGCGGCCTCACCGGTTCCTGCGCATGCGTCCGCCAGACGATCGAGGTCCGGGTCGCTGCCGTACTCGGGGATCGAGTCGGCAGGTGACGACGGGGACTCGTCGAGATTCGTGTCGAACACCTCCTCGAGTTCGTCGAACGCGTCGTTGACGATCACGACGCCGATGATGCCCAGGGCGACCGCGACGACGCCGAGCACGGTCGACACCCGAGCCAGCTTGGCGCGCTGGGGCTTGCGTCGCCAGCCCATCAGGCCGAGCACGAACGCGATGAGCCCCAGCGGGATCGCCAGGATGCCGAGCAGCGGGATCAGCCCGATCACCGCGCCGAACACGCCGCAGATGAACGCCGCCGTCGTCGTCGGGCGCTCGGCCGCAGCGGCAGCCGTCGGCTGCGGCGCCATCGGGGGCGGCGGTGCGTCGGTGGGCGGCGCCGGCCACTGATCGGGATGGGACTGCGGCGGGTACCACTTCCCGTCGCTCGCCTGCCACCAATCGCCGGACTGCTGTGTGTCGCTCACCCGTACATCTCCTCGTTGCTGTCGACTCCCCACGCAGTAGCGGCCGGCCGTGACACCCGCGATGGTCGCCCGGGTCGAAGATTTCCGAGAATTCTTCGCTCAGTGGCCGTCGGCCGGGCGAGACTGTCACACCCCCGAACTAGTGTTCGATCCATGGAGTTGTTGACGCAGCCGGACCGGCCGGCCGACGCTTCCGACGCAGTCGGGCCCCTGGTCGGGCTCGACGCCGCGATCGACGCGCTCTTCGACTCCCGGTTGTCACCGGTGTCGTCGCCGGAGGCGACGGCTGCGATGGTGGAGCTGGATCGTCTGGCGCGGCGGGTGCACGCCGCGCAGTTGGAGTTGATGGCCAACATCGACGCCCGCAACCTGCACCGTGGCGACGGGTTCGCGTCCGTCAAGACCCTGGCGCGTCATTCGGGGCGCCACTCGGGCGGTGAGGCGTTGGATCGTGACCGGGCCCGCCGCATGCTCGCCTCCCTGGA